>CP040556.1:0-1200000 GCA_013378335.1 Streptococcus sanguinis | reverse complement strand
TATGGATTTGTCTGCCGGCGGCCACTTGACTCATGGTGCATCAGTCAGCTTCTCTGGTCAAACCTATAATTTTGTATCTTATAGTGTTGATCCGGAAACAGAATTACTTGACTTTGATGCAATCCTCCAGCAAGCCAAGGAAGTTCAGCCTAAGCTGATTGTGGCAGGGGCTTCAGCCTACTCTCACATCATTGACTTTTCAAAATTCCGTGAAATCGCTGATGCAGTAGGTGCCAAGCTTATGGTAGATATGGCTCACATCGCCGGCTTGGTTGCTGCAGGTCTCCATCCTAGCCCTGTTCCTTATGCAGATATCACAACCACGACAACCCACAAGACCTTGCGTGGTCCTCGCGGCGGCTTGATTTTGACAAATGATGAAGACCTAGCTAAGAAAATTAACTCAGCTATCTTCCCGGGCATTCAAGGCGGACCATTGGAGCATGTCATTGCAGCCAAAGCAGTTGCCTTTAAAGAAGTACTTGACCCAGCTTTCAAGGTTTATGCTCAGCAGATTTTGGACAATGCCCAAGCAATGGCGCAAGTCTTCCGTCAGCATGACAAGTTCCGTGTGATTTCTGACGGTACTGAAAATCACCTTTTCTTAGTTGATGTCACTAAGGTTGTAGAAAATGGGAAAGTAGCGCAAAATCTCTTGGATGAGGTTAATATTACCCTCAATAAAAACTCCATCCCTTACGAGACTTTGTCACCATTTAAGACTAGCGGAATTCGTATCGGTACAGCAGCTATTGCAGCTCGAGGCTTTGGTGTAACAGAAAGCATCAAGGTAGCCGAGCTTATTATCAAGGCTTTGGAAAACACTGAAAATGAAGCAGTGCTGAATCAGGTACGGGCAGAAGTTCGCGAATTGACGGACGCTTTTCCGCTCTATGAGGGCTTGAACTAAGATGGATATTTACGTAAAAAAAGCGATTATTCATCAATTCAGCCCAGCTGATACCGAACTGCTGCTGGCGGATAAGTTTCTCAACATCACTCCCAAGATTGAAGAGTACCTGCGCAAGAAGATTGAGCGGGTCTATTCTGATGATGCTAAAACAGGTGTTTTCGATCCCGAAAATGTCTTTTTAGCCCATCTTTCAGATGACCTACTGGAAACATCAGTGACAGTGACCAAGCTCTGGCAGGAGGAGTTTTCAGTCAGTGAAAACCAGAAAACCAACGATCTGATTTTTGTCCAGTTTGACAAAGAAGGTGTGGAGCATTTTGCTTTTCTGCGGATTGCTCTGCGGGAAACTCTGACCCACTTAGGTGGCGAGGCGGACAATCCTATCAAGCTGACGCAGAACAATCTGCCTGGCTTTGGTACGGGTGCGGACGAGGCTTTGGTCATCAATCTCAAATCTCGCAAGTACCATCTGATTGAAAAGCGCATCAAGTATAACGGTGCCTTTCTCAATTATATGTCAGACAATCTTTTGCAGGTCAATCCGACAATCTCAGCTAAGAAATCAATCAAAACGCTTGAGAAGACTGCTCAAAAAGTTGCTGAAAGTTTTAACAAAGACGATTTTCAGTTCCAGTCCAAGGTCAAATCCAGTATTTTCAAAAATTTGGAAGAAAATGACGAACTGTCGCCTGAGAAGTTGGCCGATGATCTTTTTGACAGCAATCTGACTGCCCGACTTACCTTTATTGACCAAGTCAAGGAAGCTATTCCTGAGCCAGTCAAGTTTGATGAGATTGACAGCAGCCGCCAGAAGAAAAAGTTCGAAAATCAGAAACTCTCCCTTTCAAATGGAATTGAACTCATCGTTCCTAATAATATCTATCAGGACGCAGAGTCGGTAGAATTTATCCAGAACGATAACGGGACCTATTCTATTTTGATTAAGAACATCGAGGATATCCAAAATAAATAATGTTTAAATTTCTAAGAAGACTGATTTTAGTCCTTTTCGTGCTCTTTGCTGGCTACAAGATTTATCAGGTTCATCATGATGTCAAGCAGGTCATGAAGTATCAGACATTGGTCAGAGAAGTGCTTGATGAGCAGGACACAGCGGCCAATGAAGAATTGGTGCTGGCCATGATTTATACAGAGACCAAGGGGAAAGATACTGATGTTATGCAGTCCAGTGAAAGCGCAACTGGTCAGACCAATGCCATCACGGATAACAAAGAAAGTATTCGCCAAGGAGTTCAGACCTTGTCTGATAACCTAGAGTTAGCTAGCGAGAAAAAGGTGGACGTTTGGACAGCAGTACAAGCCTATAATTTCGGTCAGGCTTATATCGACTATGTCGCTAAAAACGGTGGTGAAAATACGCTGGAGCTAGCAAAGAAATATTCCAAAGATGTAGTAGCACCAAGCTTAGGAAATGTAACTGGTAAGACCTACGGCTACTATAACCTGATTTCAATTTTCCACGGGCCAGAACTCTATATCAACGGCGGTAATTATTATTATTCCCGTCAGGTCAAGATGAACATGCACATCATGCGCCTCTTAAAATGGTTTTAGAGAGTGGGACAGAAATCGGTAATTCGTTAGAATTCGATTTCGTCGTCCCACCTCCGCACAGTGAGGCTAGGACTTTTGTCCCAGCCTCTTTTTTGATGGTAAAGTAATAATCTGGATATTTGTAACCACGATGGATACATGATATAATTTTGTACATCTATCATAAAAAGGAATGAAAAATGAACAAGAAACTCGGTTTTAAGCTCCTTATTCTGGTTTTAGTGACAATTGCCGGTCTAACAGCTTTTTACAACCATAAAGAAGCCACTGAGCTCAACACAAAACAATATGTGCAGTCAACAACGCCGACCTTGTTTTTCCATGGTTTTGGATCCAGCTCTAATGCTGAAAATCATATGACAGAGGCTGCCAAAAAGGCTGGAGTCACTCAGACAATTATCACAGCAAATGTCAGTAAAAATGGGCAAGTAAGCTTATTAGGAAAGATACCGAAAGGTGCTATCAATCCCATTATTAAGGTAAACTACGAAGATAACCGCAATGCCGACTATGCTCAAGATGGCAAATATGCAGCAGCTGTGATTCGTAAGTTACAAGAGACTTATGGCTTTGATAAGATGAATCTGGTAGGCCATTCGATGGGGAATATGTCCATCCTCTTTTATATGCTGGAAAACGGTCAGGATGAAAATCTTCCTCAGTTGCAAAAGCAGGTCAATATTGCCAACCATGTTAACGGTCTGGAAGGAAGGGACTTGCCTGATGATTTGAGTATCTTAGATGACCAAACTGGCCAGCCTAGTGCTATGAGCCAGACTTATCAAAATCTACTGGGATTACGAGAAGTTTACCCGCAAGAGCAGGTAGATGTTTTGAACATTTACGGTGATTTTAAAAATGAATCCGACGGTTCTGTCCTCAATATTTCTTCTCGCAGTCTCAAATACCTTCTGATTGAAAATGCTAAATCTTATCAGGAAAAGAAAATCACAGGTCAGTTGGCTCAGCACAGCCAATTGCATGAGAATCCAGAAGTAGACGAATTACTGATAGACTTCCTTTGGAAAAAGTAGAAAAGAGCAGTTGCTGGCTAGCAAATTCAGTGACTGTTTTTTCTTTGAACTTCTTTGAGAAATGTTGTAAAATGTATCTATTATCTCAAACCATTTATGGATGAGATAATAATAACTCCATCATTGCAGCAACTCAACTGAAGCACTCTGAATATCAAAAGGAGCGAAAATCACAAGCTCAAGAAACAGAAATTCGAGGCACCCAGAAAGAAGTTTGCTCTATAAAAAGCTATAGAACTTGGGAAACTATAGCGGGAGGAAAAGAGGAAAACAATATGAAATTCAAAAAAACTTTAATGACAGCAGGAGCCTTGTTGGCTACTCTGTTTACTGTATCGACCGCAGCTGCCGATTCAAATGTTCAGAAAGTCATTGATGAGACATACGTGCAGCCAGAGTATGTGCTGGGTTACTCCTTAGATGAGAGCCAAAAACAGCAGACCTTGCAGATGTTGGGCTACAATTCATCCAGCGATAGCAAGGCAATTAAGACCATGACACCGGAAGTCTACTCTAAAATCATGGATGTTGCCAACGACCCTAGCCTGCAGCTTTATTCTTCTGTAAAAATCCAGAAATTAGGCAGCAATAAGCCATTAGAGGTCAATATTGTCACTCCGCAAAACATCACAAAGGTTACAGAAGATATGTATCGCAATGCGGCTGTTACTTTAGGTGTTCAACACGCGCAGATTACTGTTGCAGCACCGATTCCGGTGACAGGTGAGAGCGCCTTGGCAGGGATTTACTACTCTCTAGAGGCTAATGGTGCGACCATTCCTCAGGAAAATAAAAACCTAGCTCAGGAAGAACTGGCTGCCCTTTCTAGTATCAATGCTGAAAACACAGGTAAGGAAGGCTATGACGCAGACAAGCTCAACGTAGCCTTGGCTGATATCAAAGCGGCTATTGCCAATGCTAAGAAGAACAACAGCAATCTGACAGAAGATGATGTCCGTAAGATTGTTGAAGAAACCTTGAAAAACTATGGGCTGACTCAGTCAGTGACCAGTGACCAAATCAACCTCATCGTGAATTTCGCTATCAATCTTTCAAACAGTGGAGTCATTACGGATTCTGACTTTACGAAGACGCTTAGCGACTTGAAAGACAGTATTGTTTCAAAGGCTGGGGATACTTTTAATAATATTAACCTCAACTTTGATGCAAACGGCCTCCTTCAAGAAGGCGGTAATTTCTTTTCTAATATCTGGAATGCCATTGTCAACTTCTTTAAAGGATTGTTTGGCGGTTAATTCCAAGACTATGCAAAACAAGGCTGGGACTAACATGTCCTAGCCTTGTTTGTTATTTCTTAATATGTTAAATCCTCTATCAGGAGCCTTCTGGTGGAGGATTATTAAATAAGATTTGCTTATTACTCCCACTCTACAGTTGCAGGTGGTTTGCTGGTGATATCGTAGACGATACGGTTGACATGGTCTACTTCGTTGACGATACGAACAGAGATTTTTTGCAGAACTTCCCAAGGAATCTTGGCAAAGTCAGCTGTCATTCCATCGATAGAAGTGATGGCGCGAATCGCAATTGTGTAGTCGTAAGTCCGGCCGTCACCCATGACACCAACAGATCGGACTCCAGTATTAACAGTAAAGTATTGCCAGATGGCGCGGTCAAGACCAGCTTTGGCAATTTCTTCGCGGAGAATAGCATCCGATTCGCGGACAGTTTCTAATTTTTCCTCAGTGATTTCTCCCATAACGCGAATAGCAAGTCCTGGTCCTGGGAATGGCTGGCGCCAGACAATTTCATCAGGCATACCAAGCTCTGTACCCAAAGCACGAACTTCGTCCTTATAAAGAGTATTCAGTGGCTCAATCAACTCAAACTGCATGTCTTCCGGCAGACCACCCACGTTATGGTGAGACTTGATAGTCTGAGCGGTGTCAGTTCCGGACTCGATAACGTCTGTATAGAGCGTTCCTTGAGCCAAGAATTTCACATCTTTCAGTTTGCTGGCTTCGTCGTCGAAGACATAGACAAACTCGTTTCCGATGATTTTACGTTTTTGCTCTGGATCAGAAACACCGGTTAGTTTATCAAGGAAACGTTTAGCTGCGTCTGCCTTGACGATATTCAAACCAAATTTGCCGCCAAGCATATCCATGACCTGGTCAGCTTCGCCTTTTCGCAAAAGACCATGATCCACAAAGATACAGATTAGTTGATCACCGATTGCTTTCTGCAAGAGAACACCGACGACAGAAGAGTCTACACCACCAGAAAGTCCCAACAGCACCTTCTTGTCACCAACAGTTTGGCGAATTTTTTGAATTTCCATGTCAATGAAGTTATCCATAGACCAGTCGCCTTTGGCTCTACAAATATTAAGAGCAAAGTTACGAAGAATATCATAGCCAAATTCTGAATGACGAACCTCAGGGTGGAACTGAATGCCGTAGATTTTCTTAGTAGGATTTTCAATTGCTGCAAAAGGACAGTCAGCAGAAGTACCAGTACGGACAAAGTCAGCGGGAATCTCTGTTACTGCATCTCCATGGCTCATAAGAACTAGCTGGCTTTCAGGTGTTCCGTTGAAAAGGCTGGAGTTAGCGGTATGTGACAGAGTTGACTGCCCATATTCTCGATTTCCAGCATGACCAGCAGGGACAACCTTGCCGCCCAGCTTGTGAGTCAACAGCTGCATACCATAGCAGATCCCCAAAACTGGGATTCCCAACTCGAAAATTTCTGGGTCAATATCAAAAGAGCCGTCTTCATATACAGAATTTGGACCGCCTGAAAGGATAATTCCGACAGGCTGGATGGCACGGACTTCGTCAGCGGTAATCTTGTGGCTCTTAAGCTCAGAAAAAACACCGATTTCACGAATGCGGCGTGAAATCAGCTGGTTGTACTGGCTTCCGTAATCAAGCACGATGATCTTTTCGACATCTTGCAATTCAGTTCTAGTTGTCATCTGTTCCCTTTCTTAAAAGAAGTAATCTTTTCCCCTCATTTTATCACAAAAAAGGAATTTTTCCAAGGTAATAAGGAGTAAGTGTGATGAAAAAACGAATATGAGACTTTAGTTTGCTATTTTCGTTTGTTTAGACCGACTTGCCATGGACGCCAGTGCTATCTCTGACTAAAATCAAATAAACAAGCTCCTAAAATGTTGATCTTTTTTGACAAAACAACTGAATTCGTGAGAAAAGGAGCTATTCTTCAATATTTAGTTTGACATTTGAAGTATTTGGTACTAAAATAAAGGAAGGTACCAAATAAGAAAGAAGAGCCGACATGTTACCCGCATATATTAAAATTCATGATCAGATCAAGAAAGATATTGACGATGCCGTTTGGGAGATTGGGGAGCGCCTGCCTAGCGAGCGAGATCTAGCCGAAACTTTTAAAGTAAGCCGTATGACCCTGCGTCAGGCTATTACACTCTTGGTTGAGGAGGGAGTGCTGGAGCGTCGAGTCGGGAGTGGTACCTTCGTAGCCAGCACACGCGTTCAGGAGAAAATGCGCGGCACTACCAGCTTCACGGAAATCATGAAGGCACAAGGCAAAACGCCATCCAGTCAGCTCATTTCTTATCGACGTACTCTGCCGAGTGAGCAGGAAGTGGAGAAACTAGGCATCCACAAGACGGAAAATGTCATTCGGATGGAGCGGGTTCGCTACGCTGACGATTTGCCGGTGGTTTACGAGGTGGCTTCAATTCCAGAGAAGTTCATTAAGAATTTCAAAAAAGAAGAGGTGACCAGTCATTTCTTCCAGACCTTGCAGGAACATGGCTATAAGATCGGCAAGTCCCAGCAGACTATCTATGCTCGACTGGCTAAGGAAAAAATCGCCAATTACCTTGATATTCCCCGCGGCCATGCTATATTAGGACTGACTCAGATTTCTTACTTTGATGACGGCACAGCTTTTGAATATGTAAAAAGTCAGTATGTCGGCGATCGTTTTGAATTTTATTTGGAAAACAATTAATTATTGCAAAACTCTTGGTTATCACTAGGAGTTTTTAACTTGTCTTTTACTCGGCAGAAAAAGCTGATTGACCTTTTGCAATCTCATATTTCGAGTGTTTATTTCCCTTGTCAGACTAGAGTTTATCATGCTTTTCTGGTATAATGTTTCTTATGGAAATTGAAAAAACAAACCGAATGAATGCTCTCTTCGAGTTTTATGCGGCGCTTTTGACTGACAAGCAGATGAACTATATCGAGCTCTACTATGCAGATGATTACAGTCTGGCAGAGATTGCTGAGGAGTTTGGTGTTAGCCGTCAGGCTGTTTATGATAATATCAAACGGACAGAGAAGATTCTGGAAGACTATGAGAAAAAGCTGCACATGTACTCGGACTACATTGTCAGAAGTCAGATATTTGACCAGATTACAGAGAAATACCCTGACGACAGCTATCTGCAGGAGCAGATCGGGATTCTGTCTGGTATTGACAACCGAGAGTGACTATGGCTAAACAAGTTATCTACAAGGAAATGTCTTGCTGGTTGTTGGAGTTGGAAGAATCTTTCCCTGCCAGGGTACAAATCATCTCCCCTGACGATCTTTCTAAAGCAATGCAAGAAGGTTTCAGCTGCTGGGGGTACCCAAATGAGATTGTGAAAGAAGTCTCTGCTGAAGAATACGCTTGTTTAACTCGTTTTGGAAAATTTCCACTGAATTGATTGAAATAGAAACTAGGAGAAATAAAAAATGGCATTTGAAAGTTTAACGGAACGTCTGCAGAACGTCTTTAAAAATTTGCGCAGAAAAGGAAAAATCTCAGAGAGTGATGTCCAGGAAGCAACCAAAGAGATTCGTCTGGCTCTTTTAGAAGCAGACGTTGCCCTGCCAGTTGTCAAAGACTTTATCAAGAAAGTCCGTGAGCGGGCTGTCGGCCATGAGGTTATCGATACCCTCAATCCAGCGCAACAGATTATCAAGATTGTTGACGAAGAACTGACAACTATCCTAGGCTCTGATACTGCTGAGATTATCAAGTCACCAAAGATTCCGACTATTATCATGATGGTTGGTCTGCAAGGGGCTGGTAAGACTACCTTTGCCGGAAAGCTTGCTAATAAGCTCAAGAAAGAAGAAAATGCTCGTCCGCTCATGATCGCGGCGGATATTTATCGTCCGGCGGCTATTGATCAGCTGAAAACACTTGGACAGCAAATTGATGTACCTGTTTTTGCTTTAGGTACGGAAGTTCCATCTGTTGAGATTGTCCGTCAAGGTTTGGAGCAAGCCAAGGCTAACCACAACGATTATGTCCTGATTGATACAGCTGGGCGCCTTCAGATTGACGAAAAGCTCATGCAGGAGCTGTCGGATGTCAAAGCACTGGCTAATCCGAATGAAATCCTCTTGGTTGTCGATGCCATGATTGGTCAGGAAGCGGCTAATGTCGCTCGTGAATTTAACAGCCAACTGGAAGTGACCGGGGTTATCCTGACTAAGATTGATGGCGATACCCGTGGTGGTGCAGCCCTGTCTGTCCGTCAGATTACTGGTAAACCCATTAAATTTACTGGTACCGGTGAAAAGATTACTGATATCGAAACCTTCCACCCAGACCGCATGTCCAGCCGGATTTTGGGCATGGGGGACATGCTGACTCTAATCGAAAAAGCCTCTCAAGAATACGATGAGAAAAAATCGCTTGAAATGGCTGAAAAGATGCGGGAAAACACCTTTGATTTCAATGATTTTATTGATCAGCTGGATCAGGTACAAGGCATGGGACCTATGGAAGATTTGCTCAAGATGATTCCAGGTATGGCCAATAATCCTGCCCTCAAGAATATCAAAGTGGATGAGAAAGAAATTGCTCGCAAGCGTGCCATCGTATCCTCTATGACACCGGCTGAGCGGGAAAATCCTGACTTGCTGAGTCCTAGCCGTCGCCGTCGAATTGCAGCTGGATCTGGTAACAGCTTTGTCGATGTCAATAAATTTATCAAAGACTTCAATCAAGCTAAGCAGATGATGCAGGGCGTCCTGTCAGGTGATATGAGCAAGATGATGAAGCAAATGGGTCTCAATCCAAACAATATGCCTAAGAACATGCCTAGTGGCGGAGGAATGCCCGACATGTCAGCTCTGGAAGGCATGATGGGCCAAGGCGGTATGCCAGATATGTCAGGCTTAGGAGGAGCCGGCATGCCGGATATGAGCCAAATGTTTGGTGGCGGCCTCAAGGGTAAGGCTGGAGAGTTTCTGATGCGCCGCAGCTTGAACAAAATGGCCAAGCAAATGAAGAAAAATAAGAAGAAGCGGAAGTAATAACAAAAAAACAAGTCGCATAACTAAGTTTTATGTGGCTTGTTTTTGGAAACATCAGATTCAGATACGGAGACTAGTATGAACCCTTTTTTGACGCAATTGATTCATCGAGTTGCTAAAACCTTTCAACAATTATTGAATAAGCTGCCTAGCCACCCTATTTCTCATCTACCTGCCAGCAAGGTCCAAATACGTCCTATTATCATGATTCCGGGTAGTTCGGCAACAGAAAATAGATTTAATCGAATGGTTAAAAAGCTCAATCGCAATCAACATCCGCGTCATAGTCTTGTTCGTATTAAAGTCTGGAATGACGGACGCATGACTTACCGAGGGCATTTGAAGCACAAGGATAGAAATCCTATTTTTGTGGTTGGTTTTCAAAATAATCGTGATGGTTATGAAAATATCAAGAAACAAGCGGCCATGTTTGATGCTGCCTTGACTGTCTTGCGAGAGAAGTACTCTTTTGACAGCTTTAAGGCGTTGGGGCATTCTAACGGAGGTCTAGTTTATACAGTATTCCTGCAGCAATACCTGGCAAACCACTCTGAGCTAGAGATGGAAAAGCTCTTGACTATCGGCAGTCCTTATAATCTAAACAAGAAGAATCTCAATCATCGAGTCCCAATGCTAGATGACTTTGTAGCCAATCAGGAAAAACTGCCTAAGAAGCTGCAGCATTTGTCAATTTTGGGAATCTTTTTCCGAGATGGTGACGGAATTGTTCATAAAAGCAGTGTAGAGGCCGGGAGTTTGATTTACAAAGGAAAGATTGCTTCACACAGAGAGGTCGTCATCGTAGGCAAGGACGCCCATCATTCTTCCCTGCCGCAAAATGAACAAGTAATTGATTTGATTAAAGGGTTTTTATTCTAGCAATTGTTTTACATAATTTTATTTTGGTAAAAAAATAGAAAGGCAATAAAACAATGAAAATGGTAGAGATTCTTCATAGGTACTATGGTGACTTTGATTTGGTAAATGAAAAATGGAACGAAGACTATGAAAGCATTTTAATTAAGCCAAAGGATAATCAAGAATATAAAAGATGCCGTTTGGCAAAGAAAACACCCAAAAAAGAAGGCTACTTTACAGTCTTTTGGAAAAAAGACCAAGACAACAAGAATATTCCTTATACTGATAAAGACTTGGGTGATGAACTAGTTATTGTCGTTATTGACGACTGTCATTGCGGTTTATTTATAATTCCCAAAGAGGTAGCTATCAGTAAAAAAATTCTCTCTACAAAGGATTGTAAAGGAAAGATAGCTATGCGGTTTTATCCGTCCTGGTGCAGCAATTTAAATAAAACGGCTCGGGCAACACAAAAATAGCAACTGGATTATTTTAAAAAAATCGAATTTAGAAGAATAAGTTTTAGGAAAAACAAGACAGAGTTTAGCTCATCAATTCTGTCTTGTTTTTATTATCTTTTTTGTATTAAAGTTAGATTGCTTACTTCCCTCTGTTATCTTTCCGAAAAACTATAATTTTCTTGAAAAATATATCTAGATATGCTATACTACTGTTATAGAAAAAACGGAGAATTGTAATGAAACGTGAATTGCTATTAGAAAGAATCGATAAACTTAAGGCTACCATGCCCTGGTACATTCTGGAATATTACCAGTCTAAGTTGGCTGTGCCTTATAGTTTTACAACCTTATATGAATATCTTAAAGAATATGATCGCTTTTTTAACTGGATGCTAGAATCTGGTATAACGGATGCTTCGCATATTGCTGAGATTCCTCTATCGGTCTTGGAAAATATGACCAAGAAAGACATGGAGGCCTTCATTCTGTATCTGCGAGAGCGTCCGCTTCTCAATGCCAATACGACCCAAAACGGTGTTTCCCAGACAACCATCAACCGGACTCTTTCAGCCTTGTCCAGCCTCTACAAATATTTGACGGAGGAAGTTGAAAACGAGCAGGGTGAGCCCTACTTCTATCGAAATGTGATGAAAAAAGTTGCTACTAAGAAGAAAAAGGAAACTCTGGCTGCTCGTGCAGAGAATATTAAGCAGAAGCTCTTTTTAGGGGATGAGACGGAAGAATTTCTCCAGTATATTGATAGGGAGTACCCTAAGAAGCTCTCTAATCGCGCTCTGTCCTCCTTCAATAAAAACAAGGAACGAGATTTAGCCATCATTGCCTTGCTGCTAGCCTCTGGTGTTCGTCTATCCGAAGCTGTCAATCTAGACCTAAAAGACATCAATCTCAAAATGATGGTCATTGAAGTGACAAGAAAAGGTGGAAAAAGGGATTCTGTCAATGTTGCTGCTTTTGCTAAGCCCTATTTAGAAGACTATCTGAGTATTCGAAGCAAACGATACAAGGCCGAAAAGACGGATACAGCTTTCTTTTTGACTGAATACCGCGGCACTCCTAATCGAATCGATGCTTCCAGTGTCGAAAAAATGGTGGCCAAGTATTCCGAGGACTTCAAGGTGCGAGTGACGCCTCACAAACTCCGCCACACGCTTGCTACACGTTTATACGATGCGACCAAATCGCAAGTTCTTGTCAGTCATCAGCTAGGGCATGCCAGCACTCAGGTAACAGACCTCTACACCCACATTGTCAATGACGAGCAAAAGAATGCTTTGGACAAATTATAATATTGCATAATTTAAAATATGTAATCAACAGGATGACAATAACAACAAAAGAGCGAAGCATCTAAAATAGATTTTTCGCTCTTTTTCTTATATTCTTATAAAAACTCAATCCAATAATTACGATGCGGCTCGACAATCAGCGGTTTGCCCCAGAAGTGCTTGAGGTGTTCTAGATTTGCTGCTGTGACAGGTCGATTTTTGGAATTGTACTTTTCGGCGCTTTCTCTAGTTAGGAAGCATTTGACCGCTTCGTAGGAGCCTTCTGCTGTCTCCCTATTCAGCCCTTCAAAGCTAACTTCATCACCTGGCTGAGGATTGTCCGTGAAAAGTTTTCCGATAAAGTAAACTGTCTTACTCTTCATCAGATCGTAAGCCTTGATATTCTCTATCCGGTTATTAGCTGCTGCAAACATGATGCAAAAGCTGTCAACAAGGTCCTTTAAGGGCATCAGGTCTTCCTTGGGAACGAAGATATCTACCATGTAGAGTCCGCCAATGACAAGATTTTGGAAAGAAGGTTGCTGAATAACATTATCTAATGCCATGCCAAGCGGCAATTTCACGGCTTGATAGCCTGATTTTTCAAATTCTTCTTTCTTTTTCTCATAATCTTCTGCAGATATACTAACATAAAAGTTGTCTGGATTAGGAGATGGTTTTTTCTTCAGAAAAGCTACAACTATGCGGTCCAACTGCTCAAACAGACCAAGGCTTTCTACTGGGACTTTCTGCATCAAGGCACCCCTTTCTCTAATTCCCTATCATTTTATCATATCTAGTAGATAAAGCCTAGAGAAAACTAGCTGGTTAAGGAAACGTAAGAATGTTGTTGATTTGAAATATACTGTTTACATGAAAAACCAAGCTCTCGAAGAGTTTGGTTTTCTTTATGTCATATTTTAACCGACGATAGCTTCGGCAATCTCTTCTCTGCTGATTCCAGCAAAGTAGCGGCTGATATCAATCGTTTCAAGGGCTTTGAGCACATCTTCGCGTTCGTATTTAACGCCGCGAAGCACATCTTCTACTGCTGCTACGTCTTCAATACCAAAGAAGTCTCCATAGATTTTAATATCCTGAATCTTGGATTCAACAATGTTGGCAAAGATTTCTACCTTACCGCTGGTAAACTTGGTGCCACGGCGCACATTGTATTCAGGTGATTTACCGTAGTTCCAGTCCCAAGTTCCAAACTTGCTATCTCTGATTTGCTTGATTTCTTCCAGTTCTTTCTCGGAGAAGACATATTCTGTCATTTCTGGATATTCTTTCTTCATGTAGTCCAGAAGCAAGTCGCGGAATTCTTCGACGGTAATCTTTTCTGGCAATTCATTGACAATATTTGTCACGCGTGCACGGACGGATTTAACGCCTTTTGATTCGAACTTGTCTTTAGAAACCTTAAGCGCATTAGCCAAGACAGACAAATCAACATCAAAGAGCAGGCAACCGTGGTGCATGATACGGCCATTAATATAAGCCTGCGCATTGCCACAGAACTTTTTGCCATCAATCTCTAGGTCATTACGGCCAGTGAATTCAGCCTTTACCCCAAGCTCTGCCAAGGTGTTGATAACCGGCGTAGAAAAACTCTTGAAGTCAAAAGCACGATCTTCGCTTTCCTTGGAGATAATGGTGTAGTTGAGGTTGTTTAGATCGTGATAAACAGCTCCACCTCCGCTGATACGACGTACGACCTCAATACCATGCTCACGAACGTAGTCGCGGTTGATTTCTTCGATAGTGTTTTGGTGACGCCCTACAATGATAGATGGTTTGTTAATCCAAAGTAGGAAAATTTCGTCCTCATCTAAAAGGCGTTTGAAAGCATACTCCTCCAGAGCAATATTAAAAGCTGTATCATTTGAGTAGTTAACAATGTATTTCATAAGCTTCCTCTTTATACGATAGAGACTGGAACAATAATTTATGCCCAGTCTAATCTATCTTTTAAATTATTTTTTCTTAGGTGAGTGAACTGCCAATCCCAGTACGTCCGCGAATGCTTCGTACATGACTTCTGAGAAGGTTGGGTGACCGTGAATGGTCTTAAGCATTTCTTCAACAGTGATTTCCATTTCGATGATGGTTGATGCTTCATTGATTAATTCTGCGGCTGCAGGACCAATGATATGAACACCGAGCACTTCACCATACTTCTTGTCAGCGATGACTTTAACGAATCCTTGAGCTGCATCTGAAGCGATAGCACGACCATTAGCAGCGAAGTTGAACTTACCAATCGCTACATCGTATTTCTCACGAGCTTGCTCTTCTGTTAAACCAACTGCTGCTACTTCTGGCAGGGTGTAGATAGCTGCAGGAGTCAGGTTGAGTTTAGCAATATGATGATTGCCTTTCAGAGCATTTTCAGCAGCGACTTCACCCATACGGAAGGCTGCATGAGCCAGCATCTTAGTACCATTGATATCACCTGGTGCGTAAATACCTGGAACAGAAGTTTCCATGTATTCATTGACCTTGATGCGGCCGCGATCCAGTTCGAATTCAACCTCACCGATGCCTTCCAGGTCTGGCACACGCCCGATAGAAAGCAGAGCCTTATCTGCGAGGATATCTTCTTTTCCTTCAACCTTGATACGAAGTTTGCCATTTTCTTCGATAATTTCTTCCAACTTGGTTTCAGTTAGAATTGTCATACCCTTGCGCTCCAAGATGAGGCGAAGGTTTTTAGAAACTTCCGCATCCATAGCTGGTACGATACGGTCCATCATTTCAATGACAGTGACTTTTGAGCCAAATATCATGAAGGCTTGTCCAAGCTCAATCCCGACAACACCACCGCCAATAATTACTAGATTTTCCGGCACTTCGTTCATTTCCAGAATATCATCGCTGGTCATGACGAGACTTGATTCCATACCTGGGACATTGATCTTGCTGACTTTTGAACCACCAGCCAAGATAATCTTCTTCGTTTCTAGTAGCTCGCTACCGTTTACAAGAACATTCTTGTCTTTAGTAATGGTACCAATTCCCTTATGGACATCTACGCCATAGCTGCGGAGAAGACCAGCAACACCGCCAACAAGCGTATTAACAACCTTGTTTTTAGTTTCAAGAACCTTGTCCATGTCCACTGAGAAGCTTGGATTTTCGATGATGATACCGCGACTCGCTGCATGACCAAGGTTTTCAATGATTTCAGCATTGTGCAGGTAAGTCTTGGTAGGGATACAGCCACGATTCAAGCAGGTTCCGCCTAGCTCAGACTTCTCAACTAAGGCAATCTTGCCACCCAGTTGCGCTGCTTTGATAGCCGCTACATAACCAGCAGGACCACCACCGATAACAACGATATCGTAAGCATCATCACTCTTATCATCATCTGTATTTGCCGCTGCAGCAGGAGTTGGTGCTTCCGCAGGTGCAGATCCGCCAGCAGTTGGAATGTTTTCTCCTTCTTCTCCCAAGTAACCGATGACTTCCGTAACTGGGACGGTTTCACCGTCACCTTTGAGAATGGCAATCAGGTAGCCATCTTCTTCAGCTTCCAATTCCATGCTGACCTTGTCAGTCATGATTTCCAGAAGGATTTCTCCTTCTTTGACAAATTCGCCGACTTTCTTATTCCATTGGACAATTTGCCCTTCGGTCATATCCACGCCGGCTTTTGGCATAATTACTTCTAAAGCCATTTTTCTTTCCTTTTCTAACTAGTTTTTCATTTGCTAAGCGCCTCTTTGCTTTTTAGAATAGCAAAGAAAATCTTATACCAACATTGAAATTGGGTCTTCAATCAAAGCCTTCAAGTCCTTCATAAACTTAGCTCCAGCCATTCCATCAACTACACGGTGGTCAATGGTCAAGCCCAGACTCATAATTGGACGGATAACAATTTCGCCATTAACAACGACAGGTTTTTCTATTGTTGAGCTCACACCTAGGATAGCAGAGTTAGGCTGGTTGATGATTGGCCCAAAGGATTGAACGCCAAACATACCTAAGTTACTGATTGTGAATGTTGAATTTTGCAGCTCGCTTGGAGCCAACTTGCCTTCCAAGGTACGTCCGATTACATCTTTAAAGGCTACTACAAGCTCTGATAGGCTCATTTTTTCTGCATTGTAGACAACTGGTGTCATCAGGCCATTATCCATACCGACTGCCATTGAAAGGTTGACATAGTTGTGTGTGATAATGGTCTTACCATCCTCTGTCAAAGTTGAGTTTAAGTAAGGATGCTTCATCAGTGTCTTCACAACAGCCAGCGAAAGCAGGTCTGTGACAGTTACTTTTTTGCCAGTTGCTTCCATGATTGGATCTAGCACTTTTTTACGCAAGGCCAGCATTTCTGTCATATCAACATCATAGTTAAGGGTGAATGTCGGCGCCGTCAGGTAAGATTCCACCATCCGCTGAGCAATAACCTTCCGCATCGGTGTCATTGGAATACGCTCAATTTCACCGTAAGGAGTGACATTATCAGGTACTTCTTCCACTTTTTCAATTTGAGCAGGAGATTTGATTGTATCGCTCTCAACATTCTCAGGCAAGAAGGCAAGAACATCCTTCTTCATAATCTTACCACGATGGCCAGTTCCTTGAATCTCTTGCCAAGCAATATTGTGTTCTTGGGCAATTCGTTTTGCCAGTGGTGAAATGCGCACTACATTTGTATCTTTATAAGTTTCCACATCTTCTTTGTGGACACGACCGTTTGCGCCTGAGCCAGAAACATCATAGAGGTTGATTCCCAAATCATCCGCTAACTTTCTAGCTGCAGGAGTCGCTCTTAGCTTATCATCAGCCATGACCTCTCCAATTCTAATTATGATACTAAGGGCGTTTAAAAAGCGACTGAAAAATAGGAAATCTACGCAGGCTTCGATGAAGTCAAGAAGATTTATCTTTTTTCCGAGCTTTTAGCCCGTGTTCAAATATAAGATATTAAGGACGCTGAGGGCAATGAAAAAATAGGAGATTGACGCTGTGTTCGATGAACACAAGGAAATCTATCTTTTTTTCACAGACCTCCGTCCGAATTCAATTACATGATACTAAGGACTTGAAAATCGACTAAAAAATAGAAAATCAACGCTGGCTTTGATGAAGCCTAGGTAATTTATCTTTTTTCCAAGCTTTTAGCCCGTGTTCAACTCTACAAGTAACTTGGATACAAACGTATCTCAAGTTACTACGGTTGCCACTATCTGCGACCAACCTAGTAGACTTACTAAGTCGTTCGTCGAATATCATCGATTCGACTCTCTCCTGTTGCAACTTTACAAGTAACTTGGATACAAACGTATCTCAAGTTGCTACGGTTGCCTCTCTCGGCGATCAACCTTGTAGACTTACTAAGTCGCTCATCGGATATAATCAATCCGAATAAGACTTGTCTGTAATTAGTAAAATTTTAGCTACTTTGACCCTCTACGCAAGATTATATTACATAAAATAATTTATGTAATATAACTCGCGAGAAAGCCTTTTCTTTATTATACCTTATTCTTTATGATATGTCTTCCGAATAGCGTCTTTGATGCTTTCAACGGTCGGAATCATCGCGTTTTCCAAGTTTTGTGCATAAGGCATTGGCACATCTTCACCTGCACAACGACGGATTGGCGCATCTAAATAATCAAATGCTTCAGACTCAGAAATAATCGCTGAAATTTCACCAATGAAACCGCTAGTTTTGTGGGCATCATTAACCAAAACGACCTTTCCAGTCTTCTTAACAGAATTGATGATAATATCCTTATCAAGCGGCACCAATGTACGTGGGTCAACCACTTCTACAGAGATGCCTTCTTCTGCTAATTCTTCAGCCGCCTGCATGACACGGCGAAGCATTTTTCCGTAGGTAACAACTGTTACATCGGTACCTTCTTTTTTGATTTCACCCACTCCAAGAGGAATGACATACTCAGGATCCAGTGGCACTTCGCCTTTTTGGTTAAATTCAGACTTGTATTCCAGGATAATGACTGGGTTGTTGTCTCGGATAGAAGCCTTGAGAAGCCCCTTCATATCAGCCGGAGTTCCTGGAGCGACTACCTTAAGACCTGGGATGTGGGTAAACCAAGATTCCAAAGACTGCGAGTGCTGAGCGGCAGAACCAACTCCATTACCTGCTGCACAGCGGACAGTCATTGGTACTTGGCCTTTTCCGCCAAACATATAGCGCGTTTTAGCGGCTTGGTTAACAATAGCATCCATGGCGATTACAGAGAAGTCCATAAAGGTCATGTCTACGATTGGACGAAGCCCTGTCATAGCTGCTCCAGCTGCTGCTCCAGAAATCGCTGCTTCCGAAATCGGACAGTCACGTACACGCCCTGGCCCGAACTCTTCCAGCATACCAACAGATGTTCCGAAATCTCCACCAAAGACTCCGACATCTTCTCCCATCAAGAGTACATTTTCATCGCGACGCATTTCCTCAGACATAGCGAGGATAATGGTGTCACGAAAAGACATAGTTTTAGTTTCCATTTTCTTTTTCTCCTCTCTTTAGTCTGCGTAAATATCTTCAAAGGCAGATTCAAGCGGCGGGAACGGGCTTTCTTCTGCGAACTTCACAGATGCTTCTACTGCTTCTTTGACTCCAGCTTGGATGGCTTCCAACTCTTCCTCGCTTGCAATCTTGTTTTCCAGCAAGTATTTACGAAGATTTTCGATTGGATCCTTCTTCTTCCATTCTTCTACTTCTTCACGAGTACGGTATTTACCTGGGTCAGAAGATGAATGTCCCAACCAGCGATAGGTTACGCTCTCAATCAAGACAGGTCCTTTACCACTGCGAACATGCTCCACAGCTTTTTGGAAGCCTTCATAGACATCCAGAACATTATTGCCATCTTCGATGAACATACCTGGAATACCATAAGCTGCGCTGCGCTCGTGGATGTGCTCTACATTGGTCATTTTCTTGATGTCGGCAGAAATACCATAGCCGTTATTGATACAATAGAAAATAACTGGAAGATTCCAGATAGAAGCCATGTTGACTGCTTCGTGGAAGACACCTTCGTTGGTAGCACCGTCACCAAAGAAGCAGACAACAATCTTGCCTGTCTTCTGCATTTGCTGGGTCAGAGCTGCTCCGACAGCAATTCCCATGCCACCACCTACGATACCATTGGCACCAAGGTTTCCGGCATCTAGGTCAGCAATATGCATAGAGCCGCCTTTTCCTTTACAGGTCCCGGTGTATTTCCCTAGGATTTCCGCCATCATTTCGTTGAGGTTGATTCCTTTGGCGATAGCTTGACCGTGTCCTCGGTGATTTGAAGTGATCAAATCATCCTCATTTAAGGCCAGCATAGCACCGACATTGGCTGCTTCCTCACCCACTGAGAAGTGAGTCATTCCAGGAACCTTTCCTTTTTTTACAAGTTGAGCAATTTTTAAGTCCATACGACGGATTTCTTCCATCTTACGGAACATCTCTAACAAAAGATCTTTATCTAAAGTTGCCATTTTTTTGCCTTTCTAAGCATAATTCTTCTATTTAATTCTATCTAAAGCTGTAAGCACTGTCAAAACTTTTGCTCACTTATATTTCACAAAGAAAAACCAGTCAATCCATTGGATAAACTGGTTTCCGACACCAAAATAGAAATTTCACAAACTTTTTGTGCTAGAGTAGTTTTTACTATTTTGAAACTGTTATACGAAAATAATAGCAGAGCATGTTTTTGATTAGTCTGCCTGTTTAGCAAAATCTGCAATCATCTGCTCCATTTGCTCGCGACTTGGAGTTGTCAGCATATAGAGGTAGTCACCTTGCAGCTCCGCAAAAGCGGCTGGCATCTCTTTCTTAACCTTGAAGTTATCTCTGTATTTCTCCAGCAAGTCAGCCTCAAGGTAAGCATAGTTCGTTGATGCACGACGCGAGGTTGCCAGACAATACAGCGGCTCCATGTGGGCAGCTGGAAAGGGCTCCCCTGCTACAATCGCTGCATAGCCTCTGTAAAGATCGATTGAGTGAGCGAAATTATAAACATCAATGGTAAAGCCACCGGCTGGACGGTTATTGTACTCAATGGCTACATAATCATCCCCCTCGCGGAAGAACTCAATATGGAAAAAGCGTTCTTTCATGCCGAAGATTTTGACGATCGCTTCTCCATAAGCACGCAGCTTTGGATCCATATCCTTGAGAACGTAGTAGGAATTATCCATCTTATACATCATCAAATCCAGCGGTGTATGCGCATAGTCAAAGGTGGTTGCAAAGACGATCTGACCGTCCTTATCTACCAAACCATCAAAAGTACAGATTTCGCCAGACTGGACAAACTTTTCAAAGAAATAAGCTGTCTGATGATCCCATTCTTGCTTGAATCGTTCGACATCTTCTGTCGTTTCCAATTTAAAGGTCGCAGCTGCTCCCACTCCATTATCAGGCTTAGCAATCAAAGGCAAACCAAGTTTCTTGACAGCCAAATCTGCCCCAGCTTCTGTGTTGACAATCTGACCTGGAACGACTGGAACACCTGCTTTTTTAAAGAGTTTCTTCATCTCTGATTTGAACTTGGTCTTTTTCAGATCTTTTGGTTTTGCTCCAAAAACATTGAATTGCTCACGCAACTCAGCGTCCAGTTCCAGCCAGTATTCGTTATGAGACTCAATCCGATCGATAGGCCCATGCTTGTAGAAAAGAAAGGCCACCGCTCTTTTGACTTCGTCAAGATTTTCAAGATTTTCTACTCTGAAATATTCAGTCAATGAATCCTTCAAAGGCTGGTCTAGCTGGTCATAAGGCTCCTGACCGATTCCCAGAACGGTGATTCCTTTGTTAGCCAGCTCCACTGTAAACTGCTGAAAATTTTGCGGATAGTAGGGAGAAATAACGATATAATTCATAGGAAACCTCCTTTAAAGATTGAGTTCATTGAGGAAATAAGGCATTTGCTTACGCCACCAAATCCAGTCATGGGAAACATCGTGGCCCCATTCAGAAAACCAAGCTGGAATATTCTTATGCTCAAAAGCTTCTTTCAGCGTGTAGAAGGAAGGCAAGCCATCTTGCTCCCAGTCGCCCAAGCCTGTACAAACGATAATATCGGCCTGTCGATAGTGGTCAATAAACCATCCATCATTTTGGTTCCAGATATAGTCAGCTGGCGAGTTTTGATAAATGACTTCGTCATTCAAATTGTCACCGACAAAGAAACGTGCATCATAGACACCACTGAGGGCAATCACTTTATTGAAAACATCTGGATGCTGCAGGAAGAAATTAACAGCATGATAAGCTCCCATGGAGCAGCCTGTCGTCATCATAGGGTCAAACCAGCCCGTCTTATGCTTAACGAAAGGAATTGCTTCCTCAATGACATAACGCTCATAAGCACGATGCATTTCTGCTCGGTCGTGAGGGTGCTTCCAGTCCGCCAACCAACTCTCACTATCAACACTGCTGAGAGTGAAAAACTGGACCTTACCAGCCTCAATAAAACCTGCGCAGGCCTCAATCATGCCAAAGTCAGCATACTCATTGTGGCTGCCGCCTGATGATGCAAAGACTATAATCGGGAGCCCAGCGTGGCCATAGCGATTGACATACATTTCACGGCCTAAATTGCCACTCCAATGACTTAAAAATTCTACATGCATAGTTTCTACCTCTTTCTCACTGTTTGACTAGATTACCATTTTTCGCCGATAAAACGGAAACAGTCCGGCAAGTGCTCCGCCCAAGCGATCTCGTTGTGAATAGCTCCAGACTGGATCTTAATCTGAATATTGGACAAATCTACCCCAGACACAAGTAACTGCCGGAAATAGCTGAGCGATGAATCAATATAGGCCTGCTTGATATTGCCCGCCATCAATGTTTTATCCGTATCATCAGCCTCTTCCGTCCCAACATAAATGAAAACTCGCTGGTCTGCCTGAAGTTTTTTTCTCTCAATATAACGATCAAAAGCTTCCTGATGCAGCCAATTAGCTGATGAAAAGATGCCCAGACAGCCAATCTGATCTTGGTATTCAACACCGATAAACTGGCTGATATTTCCTCCAAGAGAAGAGCCGATCATGGCCGTATGCAGCCGATCCGACTTGGTCCGATAATGCTGGTCAATGAAAGGCTTGACAACTTCCATGACAAACTCCGCATACTCCGTTCCCTTGCCGCCGAACTGAATGCCGGGAATATTGGACTCTTGGAACTTCCAAGCTGCGTATTCATTCATGCGCCGTTGGCCATCGTTGTCAATAGCCACGACAATCATTTTCTCAATATCTGGATTGCGCTTGATTGTTGGAATGACTTTCCACGAATGGCCGCTGAAAGACTCTTTGCTATAAAGAACATTTTGTCCGTCATGAAAATAAACAACGGGATAAGTCTTATTTGTATCCTGGCTATAGTTCTTTGGAAGCAATACGCGGACACGGCGTTTCTGCTTGGTATAAGGAACGACTAACTCATGTGTTTTCATTTCAAGATAAAAATAGGATTTATTCATTTTCAGAAAACTTTCTATTTTCAAAATTTTTATTTATTATATCACAAATTAAGCAAAAAAAGTTAGGAAATTCCTAACTTTTTGATGATTTTTATTAGATAATGATAGAAAATAGATTATTTATCCAAATAAGGCTGTAAATCCTGCAAGGCTCGCTCAGCAATTTTCTCATAGCGCTCTTTCTTGTCACGAATTCGAGGGCCGTCCAGCTCTTTGATAATGCCAAAATTGACATTCATGGGTTGGAAATGCTTGCTGTCAGCATGAGTAACATAATGAGGCAGACTTCCAATAGCTGTTGTTTCTGGAAAAACAAGTGCTTCTTCTCCCTTGAAGAGTCGAGCGGCATTGATACCAGCAACCAAACCAGAAGCCGCTGACTCGACATAGCCTTCAACTCCAGTCATTTGTCCTGCAAAGAAAAGATTTGGCTGTTTCTTAGAGCGGAAAGTCTGTTCAAGCAGATTTGGAGAGTCCATATAAGAGTTTCGATGCATAACACCATAGCGGACAAATTCTGCATTCTTAAGGCCAGGAATCATTTGAAAGACTCGTTTTTGCTCGCCCCACTTGAGATGAGTTTGGAAGCCAACGATGTTGTAAAGACTGCCTGCTGCATTGTCCTGACGAAGCTGCACCACAGCGTACGGCGTCTTATATTCACCATCTCGAGGTCCTTGGTAGTCATCTGGATATTCTAAACCAACTGGCTTCATCGGTCCATAAAGCATGGTTTTAACGCCTCGCTTAGCCATGACTTCAATTGGCATACAGCCTTCAAAGTATTTTTCTTTCTCAAAGGAATTGAGCGGTGCTTCCTCAGCATTGACTAAGGCTTCATGGAAATCCATAAATTCTTGCTTAGTCATTGGCGCGTTGAGATAGGCTGCTTCCCCCTTATCATAGCGGGATTTGAGATAGACCTTGGTCATTTCAATGGTATTAACATCAATGATTGGCGCTGCTGCGTCGTAGAAATAAAAACCGTCACCTCCATTGAGCGCGTGGATTTTTTCGGCCAAAGCATCGCTGGTCAAGGGTCCTGTCGCAATAACTGTGATGGCATCCTCCGGAATTTCGGTGATTTCTTCACGAATGACCTCAATCAATGGATGATTGGTCACTAATTCCGTCACCATCTGCGAAAAACCTTCTCTATCAACCGCTAGAGCACCACCCGCTGGAACACGTGTCGCTTCTGCTGACTTTAAGATGACCGAGTCCAACCGCCGCATTTCTTCCTTGAGCAAACCAACTGCATTGGTCAGCGCATCTCCTCGCAGAGAGTTAGAGCAGACCAGTTCTGCAAAGTCTGCAGTTTTGTGCTGAGGCGTTGACTTAACACCTCTCATTTCATAGAGTTTGACTGGGATGCCACGCTTTGCAATCTGGTAAGCTGCTTCACTGCCAGCCAGACCAGCACCGATAACATTGATATAGGATGATGACATGATACTCTCCCTTGGATATTTCTAGATTTTCACTCTGACCATTATAACAAAAAGATAGTAAAAAAGACAGACAGGAGAATTCCTGAATGTCTCTCATTTTGTCATTTTTTCCAAGTAAGCAATCTTAGCAAAATCCTTATGATTGTTATTTTCATTTCGGTAAGAATCTTGGGAAGAGGCATGGTAGATAGCTAAAAATTGCTCTGCAGTTGGCAAAAGAAATTCAACACCCTCTACTTCTCTTCGAGACAGCTCCGTTATTGGCACACCTGAAAATTCCTCCAAGGTTTCCATGGCTCCAAATTCAATAGACAGATCTTCTTTTTGAAATTCATGCTCGTGCAGATTGACTAAACGATAGCCCAAGCGCTCCATCATAGGCTCAATCTTGTCCATATCGTAAATACGTTCTTCATCTGGCACTTCCCAGCCACGCTCATCACCATGAACATGAATATCAATATCCCGCGCCTGCCAGTCCTGACCAGTAACCTGTTCCAGACCTAGAGAACCCATCAGAAGTGGAACAATTCCCATCTTATTCAGTTGAGACGCAATTTTTAGAAATTCTCCAAATTTATCTGTCATTAGTTTTTCCTCCTTTTTAGAAAAAACCGTTACATAACATAAGTTATGTAAAAAGTTGCTAAGCTAACTATTTCACTTTTTCTTCTTCGTAATCACCATTGCTGCAGACAACCTGCTTACCGCCACCACGGACTTTCTTTTCGATCAGATAGTGGTCACATTTTGGACAGTTCCGACCGACTGGCTTGTCCCAAGATGTGAAATCACAGTCAGGATAACGATCACAGCCATAAAAAATGCGATTTCGCTTAGTCTTACGCTCAATAACTTGACCTTTCTGGCACTGCGGGCAGGTCACGCCGATTTCCTTGACGATAGCCTGAGTGTGACGACAGTCTGGGAAATTGCTGCAGGCGTAGAACTTGCCAAATCTACCCAATTTGATGACCATGGGACTGCCACAGACCTCACAGTCAAAACCGGCTGGCTCATCCTTGATTTGGATTTTCTCCATTTCAGTCTCGGCTTTAGCCACTTCCTTTTCAAAAGGTTTATAAAACTCGTCAATAACTTTCTGCCACTGCTCTTTGCCGACTTCTACATCATCCAGTTTTGCTTCCATTTCGGCTGTAAATTTCACATTTACAATGCCTGGGAAGAATTCGACAATCAGAGAATTGACAATTTCACCCAGTTCCGTCGGCTCAAAACGCTTGGAAACCAGTTTAACGTAATATCGTTTCTGAATGGTCTCAATGGTCGGTGCATAGGTAGACGGCCGACCAACACCATTTTCTTCTAAAGTCTTGATAAGAGTCGCTTCAGAATAACGAGCAGGCGGCTGGGTAAAGTGCTGTTCTGGATTGGTATTGACACGTTTGACGGTATCACCCTTTTCCATGTCCGGCAGCATTTTATTCTTGTCAGAGTCGTTATAAATAGCCAGATAGCCATCAAACTTGACCTGACTGCCGTTGGCAGCAAATTGGACACCATTTTGCCCCAGCTTGACATTCATAGTATCAAAGACTGCTGCTGTCATTTGGCTGGCTACAAAGCGATTCCAGATTAGCGTATAGAGCTTAAGCTGATCCTTGTCCAAATACTTTGCGATACTTTCTGGAGTATTGAAAACGCTGGAAGGACGAATGGCTTCGTGGGCATCTTGAGCGCCAGAAGCGTTCTTGGCCTTGCTGCCATGTTTGGAATATTTGGCGCCAAATTTATCCGTGATAAAACTTGCTGCTTCATTTTGCGCTACTGGACTGATACGAGTCGAGTCGGTACGCATATACGTAATCAGACCTTGTACGCCAGAACCGATATTAATCCCCTCATAGAGCTGCTGAGCCACCATCATGGTCTTACGAGTCCGGAAATTAATCTTATTAGCAGCATCCTGCTGCATAGAGGAAGTCGTGTAGGGCAGCGGAGCATTGCGTTTGCGCTCTTTCTTTTCGACACTGTCGACTGTAAAATCATCTCCTTTGAGATGAGAAAGCACTTCTTTGACCTCGTCGTTGTTGGTCAGCTTCATCTTTTTACCATTCATACCGTAGAAGCTGGCCTGAAACTGACGAGTTCCCTTCTTGAAGGTTCCGTCAATTGTCCAGTATTCTTCTGGTTTGAAGGCGTTGATTTCATTTTCACGGTCGATAATTAGCTTGAGGGCGACAGACTGCACCCGACCAGCTGATAAGCCTTTTTTGACTTTCTTCCAGAGAATAGGAGAAATGGAATAACCCACCAAGCGATCCAAAACTCGACGAGCCTGCTGGGCATCAACCAGATCCATATCAATCTGGCGCGGCTCTTTAAAAGCGTTCTTGACTGCATCTTTGGTGATTTCATTAAAGACGACACGGTTTTTCTCTTTCTCATCCAGATTAAGAATGTGAGCCAGATGCCAAGAAATAGCTTCTCCTTCGCGGTCCGGGTCACTTGCCAGAAAGACTTGTTTAGCTTTCTTCGCTTCTTTTTTCAAGTCATTAATCAACGGACCTTTACCACGAATATTGATGTACTGCGGCTCATAGTTGTTCTCAAAATCAATGGACATAGTAGACTTTTTCAGGTCACGAATATGCCCGACACTGGCTAGAACCTTGTAGTTTCGTCCCAGATATTTTTCTATTGTTTTTGCCTTAGCAGGCGACTCTACGATGACAAGATTTTTCTTGGTCGTAGACTTTTTCTTTGTTTTTGTTACCAATTTAGACACCTTCTATAAGAAATAAATCTCATAGAGTTTAAACTATTTTTTGATAGATGTCAACTGCTAACTTTTCTTATAGGAAAACTTGTTTTAAAAATCAAACTCAGAAAGGACGTCAGAGCCTGATGTGATGCACTTTGCGCCCTCTTGGATTAAATGATGGCAGCCGTCAGATTTCCCATCTAAAATTGACCCCGGAATAGCAAAGACATCCCGGCCTTCTTCCATCGCTCGCTCACAGGTAATCAGGCTGCCTGAGCGCATCTTAGCTTCTGCCACAATGACGCCTCGACAGAGACCAGCTATGATCCGATTCCGCTCTGGAAAATGAAATTTCAAAGGCTGTTCACCTGGACCATACTCTGTCAGCAATAAATGATTTTTGCCAATGTAAGCTTGTAATTTTTTGTTGGCTTTGGGATAAAAGACATCTAATCCCGTTCCGATGACAGCAATCGTCTGCCCCCCGTTTTGCAGGGCAGCCATATGAGCCGCTGTATCTATTCCACGAGCCAGGCCGCTGACGATAACCAATTCATTATTTAGCTCCTTGACAATCTTTTGTACGGAGGCATTTCCTTGCTTGCTGCTGTCTCGACTGCCAACGACCGCTGTCTTGGGCAATTCTAGTAGATTTAGATTTCCCTGATAAAATAACAAAGTCGGGGCATCATAAATCTCGCATAAATCCCAAGGGTAAATATCATCCAAGATAGAAAAGGACGGGAAAAGTTCAAATTCTTCCTTCAAAGCTGGTAAATCAAGCCTCTTGTATTTCTCTATAAAGAGAGCAGGATTACGGCACTCAGATACGACAGCCTTATCTCGGAGAGAAAGGTTGCCATCTCTACTCTCGGCGTATCTCAAAACATTTAAAACCTGATGATTAGTCAAGCCAGCTTTTTTCATTTTATAAATCTCAAAATTATTCATTTTTTCACCTCACTTTCTTATTCGTAAAAAAATTCAAAAAAAGAACTGCGATACAGTTCCTTCTTTACGATTTTATTGAATTTGATGTTGTCAATAGCTGGTTTTCTTGCCTATTGCCTTTAACCCATCTTTTATTCTTTATGAACAGGGATTTCCTTAATAATTCGTGCTGGATTACCAGCCAAGACTACATTGTCACCAAAAGACTTGGTCACAACCGCTCCGGCACCCACCACGACATTATCCCCTAGTGTCACGCCTGGCAGAATCGTCACACCTCCGCCAGCCCAGAAATTTTCACCAATAGTGATTGGTGCTCCGTATTCAATACCAGAATTTCTTTCCACTGGATCAAGCGGATGAAGAGGTGTCAGAAGCTGGCAATTTGGACCAAGCAAAGCATTATCTCCGATGCGAATCGGGCAAACGTCCAACATAGTCAGATTCCAGTTAGAATAAAAATTCTCCCCTAGATGAATATTGATTCCATAATCACAGACCAAATCAGGCTTCATAGCAAGATTCTCCCCTGTGCTGCCAAACCATTCTTTGATAATAGCACTGCGCCGGTCACTGTCTCGCTCTTGGTTAAAACGATATTGAAATTCCTTTGATCTTACTGCCAATTCTCTCAATTCACTGTCTTGCGGTCTGTAAATCTTTCCAGCAATCATTTTTTCGTATTCACTTCGCATAGCATCCTCCTTTTCATGCGTGACAAATGGATAGTCAGGTAAAGTTGTTCATCATCTGATGTTTGGTAATTTCTGGTTTGCTTTAAAAATTCAGCAATCTTCCTAGTGGTTTCATAAGCCAAAGGATACTTACATTTAAGTAAGTCAAACATCTCATTGTCCTCCAAGTCACGGTGACCGCTATTAGTCAGGACTCGCTCACAGAAAAATTTTAGATGGGTCATAAAGCGCTCTAGGTAGATGTCTTCCTCGTCTAAAGAAATTTCCAAACTGTACTTGACAATGGTCATGATTTCCTCCATCATCATAGTCAAATCACGCGCAGCTCCGTCTCCATTTTCCAACTCTGCATTAATTAAGGTCAGAGTCATAAATGCTGCTTCATCATCTGGAAGTTCCTTACCGATATAAGCGCTCAAAAGCTGTTTTGCATACTGACCAACCTCAAACTCAGTAGGAAAGAATCGTTTAATATCCCACATGAGGAAATTCTTGAGATAAATATCACCTTCCAAGCGCAGCAAGACTCCGTGGATATGATCTGCCATTGCCAGAAAAGCGGTATCTTTCAGCTTCTTCTGCAGTTTCTCCCTTGCGAAAGAAATAATCTTATCCGACATTTCCATGACTTCTGTCGGCAGCTCCATCAGAAGTTTGTGGTTATTTTCTGACAAGACATACTTTTTCTCAATCAGCTCATCTGGAATCTCCTGGCCAACTTTTCGACCAAAGGCCAGTCCTCGCCCCACGAGAATAACTTCTTTTTGGTTTTCTTCAGAAATCACCACATTTTTTACTGATAAGCATGTCTCACCTCTTCGTGCTTATTCACACATAGATTTTACGGGTTCAAATGTCTTGCGATGAATAGGAGTTACGCCGTTTCTTTCCAATCCCTGCAAATGGTTTTTTGTTCCATAACCAGCATTTTTCGCAAAATCATAGCCAGGAAATTCCTTGTCGTAGTCTGCCATCAGCTTATCCCGAGTGACCTTAGCAACAATACTGGCTGCCGCGATAGACAGAGAGTTAGCATCACCTTTGATGATGGACTCTTGCGGAATCTCAACATCCAGTTTCATGGCATCAATCAGTAAATAATCTGGCTTGAGACTCAACTTAGACAAAGCCTCTTTCATAGCAAGCTTGGTCGCTTCGTAGATATTGACTTGATCAATAATCTCGCTGTCCATCAGGCCAATACCAACTGCCAAAGCTTTATCCATGACTGCTTGATAGATTTCTTGGTGCTTTTTCTTGGGAATCTTCTTACTGTCATTGAGTCCTTTAATTTTACATCTTGGAGGTAAGATAACTGCTGCAGCGACAACTGGTCCAGCTAGAGGACCGCGGCCGACCTCATCAATCCCAGCGATTGCCTGGTAGCCTGCTTGATAAAGCTCTTTTTCATACCGTAACATCAGCTCCAGACGCAAATCTTCATCTAACTCTGCTTGAATGACTCTTTTGCGCTTTTCAATCGCTTTTTGAACTCCACTGCGCAAATCATTCGCTGCTTCTGCCAGAAAAGGATCAGCCAAATCAGTCACTAACTCTAAACGTTGCTGAAATTCTTTAATCGTTGCCATCTAGTTCTCCAACTGTGTCCAAGCAATAACGGCCTAGCTTGCCATCGCGGACATCTTTGACAAAAAGACTGTAAAAACGATCATAGTCATCGCGGAAGCCGAGTTTTTGAGTCATATCCATAATCATGTCAGGCGCTTCCTGACTTAGATCCAGCTGCTTGAAGCGTGCTGTCAGCTCCTCAGGATAATGCTCCTTAAAATAATTGAGGCCAAAAATCGTCACCTCATCCATTGGCAGTAGATTATCCTTAATAGCTCCAGTCAGAGCAAGCTTGAGAGCAACCGTCTCATCTTCAAACTTAGGCCAGAGTATTCCTGGTGTATCCAAGATTTCCAAGTCTTTATTCGACTTAAGCCATTGCTGGCCCTTGGTCACACCTGGCTTATTCCCTACAACAGCGATTTTCTTACCAGCTAAGCGATTCATGAGGGTTGATTTGCCAGCATTTGGAATGCCAATAATCATGGTACGCAAGGTTTCGATGCGAATTCCTCTCTCTTTCTGTCGCGCCAATTTGTCAGCCATAAGCTTTTTAGCTGCATCTGTTACTTTTTTAACAGCAGATTGCTCTTTGGAATTAATAGATAAGGTCGGAATTCCCTGACTTTCAAAATAGCTCTGCCATTCCTTAATCCGAACAGGGTCTGCCAAATCAGCCTTGTTTAAAATCAAAAGCTTAGGTTTATCGCCCACAATCTTAGTCAGCATAGGATTTTGACTGGATAAAGGAAGCCTCGCATCGACCAGTATCGTCACAAAATCAACAAACTTAATATTTTCCTGTACCTGTCTCCGTGCCTTGGACATATGCCCCGGAAACCATTGAATCGTTGCCATAATTTATCCTTTCAATGAATATCATTGATAAAATTTTATATCTTTACCTATTTTAACATATTTCTAGAATTTAAGCGGTGAATGCTAAAGCGGCGCTCTCTACCTCAAGAGCAAAAAAAGCCCTAGCAGGCTTTTTAACTTTATCTCACTTGCTCAAAATGCAGATGTACAGCGATATGATCTCCATAGCCATTGCGCTCTAAATCGCGCTGCAAGCGATAGGAAATATAATGCTCGGCAATGGTAATATAACCTGCACCCAAGAGGCGGCTTTCAACCATGGACTGAATCATGCTGATCGTCGCACGTTCAACCTTAGCTTCTTCCAAATCAAGAACAACTTTCTTTGTAACCTGCGCTAAATTCTGACGCAAATCATCTGTCAACACATAGACAGTCTGAGCTGCCTTTAGAACTGCTTGATAGATTTTATCTGGGTCAAAATCTACGACCTCACCGCTCCGTTTAATAACTTGCATAAAAAACTCCTTTTATATTATATATTTCTAAACTAATGCATGTCTCTAACATGACTGCTGCCAATCTAGTTATCTATAGTCTGCTAAAAAAGAAATTCCAAAGCTAGACCATACTTTTACATTATATAATTTTTTCCAATATTTTTCAAAGGAAGCTTTCTTTTTTCTTTAGTCTTAAAAGATTATATAAAAGGACTGCTCCGGGCAATCCTTTTATATGGTTTTCATAAACTATCAGATACTGAATTCACTATTCAGTTTAAATCAATACGACTAACTTGGCAAGCTAAACATCATGTATCGGATTTCTCTAATGTTATGTCTTGTCTTTTGTAACGATAGTGCATTTTCCAATGATTTTCAGATACTTCTTCTAAACTCAATGTTTTGTTAATAGGCTTAAATGACAATTTCTCTTCTTCAACTCTCTTTAAGAGCTCAACTAATAACTCTCCTCCAGCGTTTAGAGAAATTAAACTATCATCCTCACTATCATATTGAAGTAGAATTTTCTTTGTTGGTTTGTGAATAATGTTATAAAGATTGAAAGCTTTATCGATTTCAAAATTTTTCTCTTTGTCAGCTACCATTGACAAACTGTGCAACTCCAACTGACCGATTTTAAAAGCTCCAAAAAGACTGAAAACAATCCCTAACGCAACAAGTGTTTCCCAGATGAAAGAGAAAAGTTTCAGATCCCAATCAGTTATAAGTATAAGAAGTAAATAAATAACTCCTAAAACAAATCCAAGCAAAATGAATGCTGAACCATAGCATCCTGCCTTATCACCGGTCCGAATAACCGGCTTATCATAAACTTTTTTACCTTCAAGTTTTTCCAGTCTATGCTTAGCTTTATACTCCTCAATTTGTTCACTATGTTTTTCTGTCACAATATTCAATTCTTTCTTAATTATTTTTATCTATGGCATTCCTAAGACTGCTGCATCAATCAATAATCCGGTCTCAATACACCTTTAACCGTCTCTTTGGTTGCTTGGTAGTCGCCATCAACCACGACCTTGATAATGCGTTTAGCATCTTCTTCGGGAGCCGGCACAAGCGGTAGGCGGGTTGGCCCAGCTGCAAAGCCCAAATAATTGAGTACTGCCTTGACGGGGGCAGGGCTTGGGTAAGAGAAAAGGGCATTGACTTTAGGGATGAATTTCCGTTGGATAGCTGCTGCTTTTTTGATGTCATTGTGTTCAATAGCATCCAGCATTTCAAACATTTCATCACCGTTTGTGTGAGAAGCAACTGAAATAACTCCATCAGCCCCCAGATTCATAGCATGAAAGGCATCGCCATCCTCACCAGTGTAAATCAGAAACTCCTCTGGACGATGCTCAATCAGATAGGCCATATTCGCCAGACTGGTACATTCTTTAACGCCGATAATGTTTGGATGTGCTGCTAACCTCAGCATAGTCTCAGGTGTCATCTCAACTACTACCCGACCAGGGATATTGTAGATAATAATGGGCAGGTTTGAAGCATCCGCAATGGCTTTAAAGTGCTGATACATCCCTTCCTGAGAAGGTTTATTATAATAGGGAACAATGGCCAAACCAGCTGCAAAACCACCAAATTCATCTACTTCTTTGACGAATTCGATAGAATCGCGCGTTTCATTGGTACCGACACCGGCTATCAAAGGAACACGCCCCTTGACAACCTTTTGAACTGCCGCAAAAAGCTCCAATTCTTCATCGTGGGTCAGAGTTGGACTTTCAGCAGTCGTTCCAGCAAGTAAAATCCCATCCGTATGGTGAGCCAAAAGGTGCTCAATCAAGTCTGGAATAGCTTCAAAATTGATGGAACCATCTTCATGAAAAGGTGTAATAAAAGCTGTGATAATTTTACATTTTTTCAGATCCGCATACGCCATAAACTTACCTCTCTTTATTATACGAAAAGAGGGTTGAAAGAAAGATTATTCAACCCTGTGCTGTCAAGTTTCCTTGGTCACTTTATTTTAATTCAAAAACGACTTCTGCTGTCGGACGAACTAAACCACGTTCATGCAATGTCTCTGCGATTTGAACAGAATTCCAAGCTGCTCCTTTAAGAAGATTGTCTGAAACAACCCACATGTGGATTCCTTTTTCTGCATCAAGATCCTTACGAATTCGGCCAACAAAGGTTTCTTTCTTACCAACCGCATTGATTGCCTGCGGATAAACCTGATGAGCTACATCATCTTCTAAAACAGCTCCTGGGAAAGCTGCGATTGCTGCTTTTACCTGGTCAATAGGTGCAACTTCCTTAGTCTCGATATAGACAGACTCTGAGTGAGCAGACAAGATAGGAAGGCGGACACATGTCGCAGAAACAGCAATAGAATCATCTTCCATGATTTTCTTGGTTTCCTTGGTCATCTTCATCTCTTCATAAGTGTAGTCGTTATCTGTAAAGACATCAATCTGAGGTAAGGCATTAAAAGCAATAGGATAATGTTTTTTATCGCCGCCACATGGCAGGATATTGGCTTCCGTGTCCTTAGGATTTACACCATCATTGAGAACAGAGCGCAATTGAGCTTGGGTTTCAAGAATGGCTCCCATACCTGCACCAGAAACTGCTTGATAGGTAGACACAATGATGCGCTCCAGCCCCCATTGCTGACGAACAGGCTCTAAAGCCACCATCATCTGAATTGTCGAGCAGTTAGGACAAGCGATAATTCCTTTGTGCTGATCTAAGGCATGGGCATTGACTTCTGGAACAACTAGAGGAACATCAGGATTTTGACGGAAATAAGAGGTGTTATCGACCACTACTGCTCCAGCTTTGACTGCGTAAGGAGCGAATTTTGCTGAGGTAGAACCACCAGCTGAAAAGAGAGCAATATCTACACCTTCAAAAGCCGTCTCAGTCGTCTCTTCGATAGTAATATCTTGTCCCTTGAACTGGAGAACTTTACCAGCTGAACGAGCTGACGCCAGATAGCGTATTTTATCAATTGGAAGGCTAGATTCTTCCAGCATTTTAATCATTTGAGATCCAACGGCGCCAGTGGCACCTACTACAGCAACTGTATATCCCATGCGATAACCTCTCTGAATTTTCAAAAAATTTGTATTGTTAGTATTATACTATTTTTAGGGAAAAATGCAAATGGTTCTGAAGAACATAAGTGCGATATTTTGATAAACTACATTTACACACTGCTCTACAACTCAACTGCCTTCTGCGAAGTTCTTTCATTAAGAGCAATAGCACTCATGACTCCAACCGTCTCAGTATCAATGTCTCTAAGTTCGGCTGAGAAAAACTGTCTTGCCTCTCTAAGAGAAGTTTCAAGGTTTACAGATTTTGTTCTCACGAACAAAACTGCATCCATTGCTCTACAACTCGACTGCCTTCTGCAAAGTTGTTTCATCAAGAGCAATAGAAAATCCCCAATCCGTAGACTGGGGATAAGGGCACTTTCGTGTGATCAGCAGGTTCACACAACTGATCAAGGTCCGCTCCTGCGTTATGACCTCCCATGCTTCAATTTGCAGAAAATCTGCATATCGACTCATCGCACGAAATATAGTTTACCTTATCTTTTTCCGTTTTGTCAAGGTATTTAATCTAAAATATAAACAAAAACTTGTCTGTCTTTCCATTCCTGACCTTCTTTTTGGAATTGTTTCCGTACTCCTTCAAGATAGAAATCAGCTTGCTCCAGCAAATTCTGTGAAGGGATATTCTGTAGATCAACATGTGCTTCTAAACGATGAAATCCTAATTCACGACTGACTTTCTTGAGTTCTTCTAACATTGCTCTGGCGTAGCCCTGACGCCAAAATTGATTATGTATCGTATAACCTATTTCCGCCCATTGGAAATTGTCTCTAGCTAGCACAAATAAATTAACCATTCCTACATGTTTTCCGCTTTTTGCATCGTAAATTCCCCAAATATACTGTTGGTCTTTCTCTCGGAAATCGCGGTGCTTAGCCACCAAATCCGCAAACCAACTTTCTGTACAAATTATCATATCTAAAAGCCCATCATCAAATGGTGATTGAGAAAGCAGTCTATTGGAAAATCCTTCCAGCCAAGTCGAATAATCTTTCTCTTCCAGATATTTTAAATAAACATGTTTCATAAATACTTACTTCCTTCTCGAATACTAAGCGCAGCCATTTTTGTCTGATGCCGTTCTATGAAATCTCTGACCCAGTCTGGATTGGTTTTGGAATAATCTCTCAGTGCCCAGCCGATGGCCTTGTTAATAAAGAATTCTGTTTGGCCTAGATTATTCACTAAAATTTTCTCCAACAGCTCTGTGTCTGTTTCCTCTTTTCGCAGCAGCTGATGATCAATGGCCAAGCGCCGCAGCCAGATATCCTCATCACAACTCCAGGATAAAATAATCTCTTTGGTTTCTGGAAATCGGGCAATGATTGATCCGACCAAGCGATCCAAAAAGTCAATAGTATCCCACCAAGATTTTGTTTGAGCCAGCTTTTTCAAATGAGACAAGTCAGATGGTGTAAATAGCTTCTTGCGACTTTCTAGATAATCTAGCGCAGTGTGCTGCAGTTCTCGATATGGATTATTCCAAGCTTCATTTATAAAATTCCAGTCAATAACGGAGTCTGTCTGTTGTTTAAAAAAAGTCTTTGCGAGTTTCCGCCTGGCTGGAGTCTTGACTCCTAGAAACTCAAATTTATTTTTCATATAGGCTTTCATAGCCACTGCATCATCAGGTTTAGCTACTGCTTTTAGTTCTTTTACCAATTCTTCTACATTCATATCCTACTCCAGCAATTCGCGGTCATAAATAGTGTAGTCACAGCGGTAAATCACTAGCCTCTTTCCATCAATTAGCAATTCAGAAGTTTTGGGAGCATCGGATTTATCTAGAGAAACACGGTCTCCAGCATAGGCAGCCAACGGTGTGCCGTTTTGAGAGCGAATCAGAATAACCTTTTTCTTTCCGGTAAAGTCGTTTTTAAAGGCTGAAATCATGCGATTTAAAACAGGGACAGAATGGCTATTCTCCTCAACATCTGCAGTCTTTTGATATTGAGCAAAGACATCTTTCAAGCCTTTTTCTTCTGCAATTAAGGAAGAGCCCACATGGTCAATCTCATACTTACCCAAGGTGATTTTTAGCACAGATGAATCTTCCTTGGAAATTCCTTCCGCATCAACTGAATCAAACTCCTCGTTACGCGAGATGGATAGGGACTTGCCCGACATTTGGTCAATGAGCTGGGAATTTTCATCATAGGTCCGAACTGTCATCTCTAAACCAATCCATTCCTCCTTGGCGTTTTAAACCAATTTTCAACGACCTGACAGCCGCTCAAAGTCAAAAGGGCAATGCTTAAAAGAGTTATTAATAAATGTTTCTTTTTCATCATTTCCACTCCATTTCTTTTAAAGGTTTGATGGATCCAGCATGCTTTTCTAAGGATTTTTGCAGCCAAACAATATCATGCCAACGTTCGAATTTATAGCCAATTTTAGGGAAATGCGCAACCTGCTGGTAGCCTCTTTTTCGATGCAGAGCTAGGCTAACTTCGTTTGGCAGAGAAATACAGGCTAGAAAATGTATATAGCCCATCTGCTCTAAGAGGTCTTCAAGTTCATCATAAAGCTTACTGCCAACTCCTTTTCCTCGAGCATCTTGACTGACATAGACTGATAATTCTACCGCCCAATCATAGGCTGCACGCGCATAATAAGTCGAAGCATAGGCATAACCTAAAATTAAACCATCTTCTTCTGCTACCAGGTAAGGATATTTCTCCAATGTTTTCTCAATCCTATTTGTGAAATCCTCAATGGTCGGTACTTCATATTCAAAAGTGATGGCCGTATTTTCTACATAAGGCGCATAAATAGCAAGCAAGATTGCAGCGTCTGATGGGTTTGCCAATCTAATATTCATGTTGACTCCGTAATCTATTCTCAGTATTTCCACTATTATACCAAAAAAAAGACTCGTAAAGAGCCTTTTAAATCAAGATCAAAATAGGCCAATAGCTGTGCCGTCTGTTGCCACATCCATATTAAGCGCTGCAGGACGTTTTGGCAATCCTGGCATGGTCATGACATCTCCTGTCAAAGCCACGATAAAGCCTGCCCCAAGTTTTGGTACCAATTCACGAATGGTGATTTCAAAGTTTTCTGGCGCGCCAAGAGCAGTAGGATTGTCTGAAAAGCTATACTGTGTTTTGGCCATGCAGATTGGCAGCTTGTCCCAGCCGTTTTTGACAATTTCGCGAATCTGAGTCTGCGCTTTTTTCTCAAAGGTCACTTTTGAACCACGATAGATTTCTCTGACAATTTTCTCGATTTTTTTTTCAATAGATAAATCATTGTCATAGAGGCGAGTGTAATGAGCAGGTTCTTCATCAATGGTTTTGTTTACAGTCTCAGCCAAAGCTACACCACCTTCAGCACCATCAGCCCAGACACTAGCTAACTCAACTGGAACCTTAATTTCTGCACAAAGGTCCTTAAGCGTAGCAATTTCAGACTCCGTATCTGAAACAAATTCATTGATGGCAACTACTGCTGGAATACCGAACTTACGGATATTTTCAACGTGACGTTTGAGATTAGCAAAACCAGCTCGGATCGCCTCAACATTCTCTTCTGTAAGTGCATCCTTAGCTACTCCACCATTCATCTTGAGGGCGCGCAAGGTCGCAACAATCACTACTACATCTGGAGAAGTTGGTAAGTTTGGTGTTTTAATATCTAAGAATTTTTCAGCACCAAGATCTGCACCAAATCCTGCTTCAGTCACTGTATAATCAGCCAAGCGCAGCGCTGTGCTAGTCGCTAAAACAGAGTTACATCCATGGGCGATATTGGCAAACGGTCCGCCATGGACAAAGGCTGGTGTTCCGTAAATAGTCTGAACTAGATTTGGCTTAATCGCATCTTTCAAGACTAAAGCCAAGGCTCCTTCTACCTCAAGGTCACGAACATAGACTGGTGATCGGTCATAGCGATAACCGATAACAATGTTAGCTAAGCGCTTTTTCAAATCTTCAATATCCGTAGCTAGGCAAAGAATCGCCATAATTTCAGAAGCAACCGTAATGTCAAAACCATCTTCGCGCGGAATACCATTGACAGGACCTCCTAAGCCAACGGTCACATGGCGAAGAGCTCGGTCATTTAGGTCAACCACCCGCTTCCAGATAATGCGGCGCTGATCGATTCCAAGCTCATTTCCCTGATGAAGATGATTATCGATAAGAGCTGACAGGGCATTATTAGCAGTCGTGATGGCGTGCATATCACCAGTAAAATGCAAGTTGATATCTTCCATCGGTAGAACCTGCGCGTGGCCGCCACCAGCTGCTCCCCCTTTGATGCCCATCACAGGTCCCAGAGATGGTTCGCGAATAGCAATCATAGTTTTCTTGCCAATTTTGTTGAGCGCATCAGCTAGTCCAATGGTAATGGTAGACTTGCCTTCTCCAGCAGGTGTCGGATTAATCGCCGTTACCAAAATCAGCTTGCCGACAGGATTTTTTTCAACCTCACGAATTTTATCAAAGCTGAGCTTAGCCTTATACTTACCATATAGTTCCAAGTCGTCATAGTCAATACCAACCTTTTTCACCACATCAACAATAGGCTGCAATTCAACACTTTGAGCAATTTCAATATCTGTTTTCATCAAGAACTCCTCTGTCAATTAATATAAAGATTATAACAAAAAAGAGCAAAATCTACATGATTCAGCTCTAAAAAGATTTTAATGTTCGGGAAAAAGGAAAGTTAAGAAATTTAAATTCTCTAAAAAATGAGATTTCAGAGAATTTTTTCCGCTGTGACACTCTGCAATTAGAATTATTTTACTAAATTTCTTTTTTCTTGTAAAATAGTGCTATGAACATATTGATTACTTCTGGCGGGACCAGCGAGAAAATCGACCGTGTCCGCTCTATTACCAATCATTCGACAGGCCAGCTTGGGAAAATTATAGCTGAAACTTTCCTAGACAAGGGCGATCAGGTGACTCTGGTGACAACTCTCAAGGCTGTTCGCCCTGCAGCCCATCCCAATCTTACCATTGTCCAGATTGAAAATGTTGCAGAACTACTTGAAAGCTTGGAGCCACTCATTCACACACATGATGTACTGATTCATGCAATGGCAGTCTCTGATTATACTCCCATCTACATGACTGGTTTGGAAACTGTAGCTGCTAGCTCTAATATGACTGAATTTCTGAATAAAACTAACTCAGAAAGTAAGATTTCTTCTCAGGATGATGTTCAAGTTCTTTTTCTCAAAAAGACACCGAAAATCATCAGCCTGGTAAAAAAATGGAATCCAGACATTCGCTTGATCGGCTTCAAACTCTTGGTTGATGTTTCTGATGAAGAGTTACTCAAGACTGCACGAGGCAGTCTTATAAAAAATCAGGCAGAAATCATTGTCGCCAATGATTTGACAAAGATTTCTAATCAGGAGCACAAAGCCTATCTTGTCGGAAATGATAGTGTAACCCAAGCTCAATCCAAAGAAGAAATTGCTCAGCTCCTCTACCTGCATATCCATAGTCCATAAGGAGGTAAATGATGACACAGATTACCTTAGCTGTCAGCGGCAGCATATCAGCTTACAAGGCTGCTGACATCACCAGTCGTCTGAAGAAAGAGAACTTTGAAGTTGCTGTCCTCATGACAGATGCAGCGACAGAATTTATCACACCGCTGACCCTGCAAGTCTTGTCGCAAAGACCAGTTGCAATTGATATTATGCAAGAACCTGACCCTAGCAAGGTCAATCACATTGACATCGCTAAAGAGTCTGACCTCTTTTTGTTGGCGCCAGCTACAGCAAATACCATCGCTAAATTAGCCAACGGTTTAGCTGATAATATGGTGACAGCTACTGCCCTGGCTCTGCCGCCTCATACCAAGAAAGTTTTAGCTCCAGCTATGAACACTAAGATGTTTGAAAATCCACTAACCCAGCACAATTTGGAGCATCTGCAGCGTTTTGGATGGAAGATTATCCAGCCACGCGAAGCTGTTCTAGCCTGTGGCGATCAGGGGACAGGTGCTCTAGCTGAGATTGATACAATTATTGATACAGTAAAGGAACTTATTTATGAAAAAACAGTCTAAAATTGCTCAAATTGCTATTTTCTTTGCCATTATGTTGGTACTGCACCTTCTCAGCTCAGTCATTTTCAACTTACTTCCAGTACCGATTAAACCTACGATTATTCACATTCCAGTGATTATCGCCAGTATCCTCTATGGCCCTAAAGTCGGAGCTGTTCTAGGTGGCCTTATGGGATGTATCAGCGTTGTCACCAATACCTTAGTGCTGCTACCAACCAGTTATCTCTTTAGCCCTTTTGTGCCAAATGGAAGCCTTTCTTCGCTTCTTGTTGCTATGGTGCCTCGCATTCTCATTGGTATTACTCCTTATTTCGTATATAAAGCAATGAAAAATAAGGCTGGCTTGATTCTAGCAGGTTCCGTTGGTTCTGCTACCAATACCATCTTCGTCTTGGGCGGCATCTTCTTTCTCTTTGCAAATGTATATCAAGGAGATATTAAAGCACTTCTGGCTGTGATTCTATCAGCAAATTCCATTGCCGAGTTAATCATTTCTGCGATTTTGACAGCAACTATCATTCCTGCGCTTGAAAAAGCCCAAAAATGATGATGATTTAGTTTTCTGGACCAAGCCTTGCTTTGGTCTTTTTTTATACTGCAATTCAGATCTAATATTCTGAAAGCCTTGAAACGATAGCTTGAAAAGTATTTCATCATTTTCTAGGTAACCTCTTTCAAAATTAATGAAAATATGCTACAATGTAAGCGATTAAGAAAATTTAAGAGCAGGATTTTTTACTAAAATTTCCATCTCTTCATTTCAAAAATAAAGGAGACTCCACCTATGACTTATCAAGATAACTTCAAAAAATGGCTTGATTATGCTGAACTTCCTGACTATCTTCGTGAAGACTTGAATAGTATGGACGAAAAAACTAAGGAAGATGCCTTTTACACCAATCTTGAGTTTGGTACTGCTGGTATGCGTGGTTTGATTGGCGCTGGTACCAACCGTATTAATATTTATGTTGTACGTCAGGCAACCGAAGGTTTGGCTCGCTTGATTGAAGAAAAAGGTGATGAGTTCAAAAAACGCGGTGTTGCGATTGCTTACGACTCCCGTCATTTCTCACCAGAATTTGCCTTTGAATCTGCTGCTGTGTTAGCTAAACACGGCATCAAGTCCTATGTCTTTGAAAGTCTGCGCCCAACTCCGGAACTTTCATTTGCGGTACGTCATTTAGGAACTTTTGCTGGTATTATGATTACAGCCAGCCACAACCCTGCTCCATTTAACGGCTACAAGGTATATGGTGAAGACGGCGGACAAATGCCTCCGCATGATGCAGATGCATTGACAGACTACATCCGTGCGATTGAAAATTCTTTTGCTATCGAGGTCGCTGATGTTGAAGCTGAAAAAGCTTCTGGCTTGATTGAAGTGATTGGCGATGCTATTGATGCTGAATACCTCAAGGAAGTTAAAGATGTCAATATCAACCAAAAACTGATTGATGAATACGGCAAGGACATGAAGATTGTCTATACTCCACTGCATGGTACTGGTGAAATGTTGGCTCGTCGTGCTTTGGCTCAAGCTGGATTTGATTCTGTTGAAGTTGTCGAAGCACAAGCTGTAGCTGATCCAGACTTCTCTACTGTCAAGTCTCCAAACCCTGAAAGCCAAGCAGCCTTTGCCTTGGCTGAGGAATTAGGTCGTAAAGTTGGTGCAGATGTCTTGGTCGCAACTGACCCAGATGCTGACCGTGTCGGTGTAGAAGTTCTGCAAAAAGACGGAAGCTACCTAAACCTTTCAGGTAACCAAATCGGAGCTATCATGGCTAAGTACATCTTAGAAGCTCATAAGAGTGCTGGAACTCTGCCAGCTAACGCAGCTCTCTGCAAGTCTATCGTTTCTACTGACTTGGTGACTAAGATTGCTGAAAGTTATGGGGCAACCATGTTCAATGTCTTGACTGGTTTCAAATTTATCGCTGAAAAGATTCAAGAATTCGAAGAAAAGCACAACCACACCTACATGATGGGATTTGAAGAAAGCTTCGGCTATCTGATTAAACCGTTTGTACGTGATAAAGACGCTATCCAAGCCGTTTTGGTTGTAGCTGAGCTTGCTGCCTACTACCGTTCACGTGGCTTGACTCTGGCTGACGGTATTGAAGAAATCTACAAAGAGTATGGTTACTTTGCTGAAAAGACTATCTCTGTGACCTTGTCTGGTGTTGATGGAGCTGAGCAAATCAAGGCTATCATGGCTAAGTTCCGTGATAATGGTCCAAAAGATTTCAACGCTACTGCTATTTCTGTTACTGAAGACTTTAAGGCGCAGACTTCTACTGCCGCAGACGGTACTGTTACAGCTCTGACGACTCCTCCAAGTGATGTGCTGAAATACACCTTAGCTGATGGTTCATGGATTGCTGTCCGTCCATCCGGAACAGAACCAAAAATCAAGTTCTACATTGCCGTTGTCGGTGATAGCAACGAAGACGCTCAAGCAAAAATTGCTGCTATTGAAGCAGAGATTAATGCCTTTATCAAGTAAAATAACACTATCAACCAATCAACCAGAGGATGGATTTTATATTCTCTGGTTTTTCGTTTCCAAATCAAGCATTTTTCTGATTTTTATGGCATACTAGTTTTATCAAAAGAAATGAGGATTATTTATGGAACAATTTGCTCAAAATATTAAAGACCTTGAAGTCACAACTGTTGACCGTGCTCGTCAAGCAATTGCCGACAAAGAGACAGCAACTTTCTTCTTAGGTCGCAAAACTTGCCCTTACTGCCGTAAATTCGCTGCTACTCTTGCTGGCGTTATCACTGATACCAAGGCACATATTTTCTTTATCAATAGCGAAGAAGCCAGCGAATTAGAGAAACTGCAAGCCTTCCGCTCTGAATACAGCATTCCGACGGTTCCTGGTTTTGTTCATGTTCAAGACGGCCAAGTATCTGTTCGTTGTGATTCTTCTATGACTGCAGATGAGATTAAAACTTTTGCCAACTTATAAAAAGTGATTCAATTCAAAAATCTGAGACAAAAAGAGTCTCAGATTTTTTTACTTGTTTTTAACTTCCTGAAAAGCCTCCCACATCTTTTGCTGGGGTTTGGCAAAGGGTAATTACCAAAATCTCTCGGATGAAGCCACAAGACCTCTCCCTCAGCTGCGTGCTGGCTATCTTTAACTCGGCCATAAGCCAGCTGGATATGCCACTTACGATGGCTGAAAATATGTTGCACCTTTGGAAAAGACTGCTGCTGCCAATCAACAATCAAATCATAATCCTGCTCAAAGCTTTCTTGAGGAGACAAGTCCAGACTTGGCTGATTTTCAGCCACCTCAAACAGAGATATCTGATTCTCTGCTTGAAACTCCTCGATTTCAATCAAGGGAAAATGCCAAAAACCTGATAACAAGCCAGCAGCCTCATTCTTTTCAAGTAAGAACTGTCCCTGTTCGTTTTCGATAATCAAGCCTTGCAGATAGACCGGAACTGGCTTCTTTTTAGGTGCTTTGATTGGATATTTATCCATTGTTCCGTGCAAATAGGCTGCGCTGAACTCTTTTACAGGACTGTCTTCTGGATGAGGATTAACAGGAGCCTCGATATCTGACCCCAGATCCATCAGCGCCTGATTGAAATCTCCGGGTCTGTCTGGATCAATCAGAATCTCCATCATAGCCTGAAAGACCTTTCGATTGCTAGGTTGGCCAATATCTAAATCAACTTCAAACAAGCGACTCAGGACCCGCATGACATTTCCATCCACCGCAGGCTCAGCTAGACCAAAGGCAATACTAGCAATGGCACCAGCCGTATAAGGCCCAATTCCTTTAAGGCTAGCAATTCCTTCATAGTTATCAGGAAATTTTCCAGCGAAATCCGTCATTATCTGCTGGGCTGCTTTTTGCATATTTCTCACACGCGAATAATAGCCCAAACCTTCCCAAGCCTTGAGGAGTCTATCTTCTGGCGCCTGCGCTAAGTCAGCTACACTGGGGAACCAGTCAAGAAAACGTTCATAGTAAGGAATCACTGTATCCACCCGAGTCTGCTGCAGCATAATCTCAGAAGTCCAGATATGATAAGGATTATTTGTTCTGCGCCAAGGCAGGTCACGTTTGTTTTCATCATACCAAGTCAATAATTTCTCGCGAAAAGAGGCAACTTTATCTGCCTCCCACATCTCAATTCCGTATTCTTTCAAATCTAACATAAATCTAGTATAGCATAAGGCAAGAAAAATAGGAGAGCTCACACCCTCCAATTGTTTCCTATCGTTTAATAACGGCCGACAGCCTGACTGGCTGTAATCAAAGTCAGCTTATAAACATCATCTGCATTACATCCTCGGGAAAGGTCATTAACTGGGCGGTTAAGTCCCTGCAGGATAGGTCCTACTGCTGAAAAGCCACCCAAACGCTCTGCCATCTTGTAGCTGATATTACCAGCTTCAATACTTGGGAAGACAAAGACAGTTGCTTGACCGGCCACCGGGCTGCCAGGTGCTTTCAGCTCTGCTGTTGCAGGAACAAAAGCTGCATCAAACTGCAATTCACCATCAATAACCAAGTCTGGACGCATTTCCCGAGCTAGCTTAGTTGCCTCTACTACCTTATCAACCTTCTCTCCGAAACCAGAGCCCTTGGTCGAATAGCTGAGCATAGCAACTTTAGGATCGATACCGAAAATCTGCGCTGTTAGGGCTGAGTTAACAGCAATCTCTGCCAAGATATTGGCATCTGGATCGATATTGATGGCACAGTCACTGAAAATGTAGCGTTCGTCATCACGCACCATAAGGAAGGCTCCTGAAGTACGAGACACCCAAGGCAGAGTCTTGATAATTTGTAGAGCCGGCCGAACAGTTGCTGCAGTGGAGTGAATCGCTCCTGAAACCATCCCTTGAACCTTACCAAGGTAAACCAACATGACACCAAAGTAGTTGACGTCTTCCTTGAGCAACTGGCGTGCTTCATCTGCTGTGATTTTACCTTTGCGACGCTCAACGAAAGCTTCTACCATTTCCTCAAAGCAAGAACAGTTTGAAGGATCGATAACCTGATACCCTTCTTTTATGCCTTCAATTTCTAGATAAATGCGAATTTTATCAGGATTACCCAAAAGAACTGGTGTAATACTGGTTTCTTTCACCAATAGTTTAGTCGCCTGCAGAATACGTGGTTCTTCACCCTCTGGCAAGACAATCTTTACTTCCTTATCCTTCAAGGCTTCACGAATTGAGTCAAAAATTTTCATTGTTCTTAACACTCCTTTATCTATTTAACTTTTAATTTCTCGATAACTTGTTTAAAATCTTCCGGCAAAGGACTGGCACAATCAACTTCCTGTCCGCTAAAAGGATTATAAAATTTCAAAGAATGACAGTGCAAAGCCTGACGCTCTATTCCGTGCTCCAAACTCCCTCCATAAAGGTCGTCACCCAAAAGCGGAAAGCCAATGTGTGAAAAGTGAACGCGGATTTGATGAGTCCGCCCAGTATGAAGATGGATATCCACCAGATAGACATCTCCAAATCGCTCTATGACCTTGTAACTGGTATGGGCGTACTTGCCATCGTCTGTCACGCGTCTCGTAATGATACTCTCAGGGTTGCGCCCTATCGGAGCAATAATCTCGCCTTGTTCTTCCAGGAGACCACTACCCCTAACCAGAGCGTAATAGCGCTTTTCTATCAGCTTCTTCTGCAGCTGCTTGTCCAATCTGGCATGAGCATAGCCATGCTTGGCAAAGAGCATGAGCCCACTTGTATCCTTATCCAGACGCGTCACGATATGCACCTGCTGGTTTTCATAGCCCTGACGAATATAGTAAGCCTTGACGAAATTAGCCATGGTATTGGAATGATTAACACTAGGTATACTGGCTACCCCCGCCGGCTTATCCAAAACCAAGAAATGTTCATCTTCGTAAATGACTGACAAGTCCTCATCAACAGCCTTCAGACTCTCAAATCCTTTTTCAGACGGGATGTCAATCGTCACCTTATCGCCAATATCCAAGAGATAAATAGCGTTCTGAGGCTGATGGTTGACGAGAATATTTCCGCCGGAAAATTTTATTTTAGCCAAGAGGCCTTTGGAAATTTCATGCCGCTTCAAAAAAGTCTTCACCTTGACATGTTGGTCGGCAATAAACTCAAACCTCATTCCTTGCACTCTCCAATAAAGGAGTCTCTGACACGATTCCAAAAGCTGGTATGGCTTGGTGAAGCCACAAAATGTATCTTATGATTGTCAATCTGATACTCAATACGGACAATATTTTTGAAAGAGAAAGTCTGATTATCAACTGCGATAGTGTGATAGTCACTGCGGGTCGGCACTAACTCAATCTTGTCTTTTTTTGGAACAATGACAGACGAACCCAACGTCCGATAAACCCGATTGTTGAGACTGGCAATTTCTGTCACTTGCAAGGCTTCAATCGTCGGATGCAATACCGCTCCACCCAGAGATTTATTATAGGCTGTACTGCCCGTCGGAGTTGAAACAGAAATCCCATCTCCTCGGAAACGCTCGAAATGAACCCGATTGATAATGACATCGGCTACCATAGTCCGATCAGAGCGCTTGATTGTTGCTTCGTTCAAAGCACGAATGATGCGTGTATCACCATTTTCAAAAGTAATTTTGACATTTAAAATTGGATAGGAAACCTGAGCACCAGAGTCTAATTTGAGATTTTCTACCAACTTATCTAGTTCAAAATCACGGTAGTCCGTATAGAAGCCGAGATGGCCTGTATGCACACCAACAAAGCGAACCCGATCCAGCTGTTCTTCATACATATGAAAAGCCGATAGCAACATGCCGTCACCACCCACCGAAATCACGATGTCGGGATTCTTAGGGGTTAAAATAAAGCCGTTCTGTTTCAGCTTTTGCTTCAAATCCTGATAAACTTGTTCGCTCTGTCTTTTCCGATTGCGGATAATCGCTATTTTTTTATCTGTATTCTTCATCTGTATCATCACTATTTCCCACACCGTCATTTAACTTGCGGTGAAGAGGGTCAAAGAGGGCCTGCGCCTCCTGGATAGCGTCACGGATAGCACCCATCTCCTCATCCAGCTGATAGGCTAGGTTAGCTGTGATTTCCAGGCGACATTTGATTTCCTCGGGAAATTCTCCTTTATACTTATAATTCAAAGAATGCTCGATCGTTGCCCAAAAATTCATCGAAAGGGTGCGAATCTGAATTTCAGCCAGAATAAGCCTATGACCATTAATCGTATCAACTGGATACTCTATAATCACATGGTAGCTCCGATAGCCACTGGCTTTTTTGTTTTTGATGTAATCCCGTTCCTGGACAATACGCATATCGGTCCGGTTTCGCAGGACTTCTAAAACTTCATCCACATCATCAACAAACTGGACCATGATCCGTAAGCCAGCGATATCCTGCATCTCCTGCTTGATATTTTCCTCACGAATGCCTCGCAGAATCATCTTTTCTTTAATGCTCTCAATCGGTTTGACACGCCCGGTCACAAACTCAATCGGGGAATGACGCTGCTGCTTGCGGTATTGCTTTCGCACCCCACGAAGCTTAATTTTCAGCTCTCCAACCGCTTGAATATAGGGGTCTAGAAAATCTTCCCATTCTATTGTCATACACTTACCTTGTCATATCATTATTTTTGTATAAAATAAACACAACTGTTATTATAACATAAATCGCTTTCAAACAAAAGCAAAGAAAAGGACTTGAAAATGAACCACTTAGAAATTGAATTCAAAACCATGCTGACAAAAGAAGAGCACGACCGTTTGCTCCAGTTGTTTGCAGACATCACTCCCGTTAGCCAGACCAACTACTACATCGAGTCAGATCAGCAGTCTATCCGTCACGCCCGCATGGCTTTTCGAGTACGAACTTTTAACCATCGCGAAGCTGAGCTGACACTCAAGATTCCTCAAGAAGTCGGAGCCTTGGAACTTAATCAGAACCTGACATCAGAAGAAACTGAAAATATTTTACAGTACAATACCTTTCCTGCTGGTGAGATTTTAGATACGCTGATTCAAAAAGGACTTCCCATTCAAGACTTAAAAGTTTTAGGTTCTCTAGAGACTATCCGCTATGAAAAAGAAGACGAAATCGGCCTCCTCGCTCTGGATGAGAGCCATTATTTTGGCAAAACAGACTTCGAACTTGAAGTCGAAGTTGAAAATTTTGAAAAAGGAAAAGAAAATTTCCTTGACTTCCTAAAACAGCACAAGATCGACTACAAGCCTGGCAAGAGCAAAATAGCAAGATTTTCTGAAAACTTGTAAATCCAAGACCACAAAATAGCTGAAATAATCTATTTTTTTTGGTAAAATAAAAGGTAGCAATTTAAAGCCTATTGAAAAATAAATTTCATAGAGCATTAAATATAAAAAGAGACAAAAAGAGGACGGTCCAACTCATGTCAGATAAAAAAAATATGAAGCTTTTTTCCCTCAACTCCAATCATTCCATAGCTGAAAAAATCGCTGAGGCTGCTGGGGTTCCTTTGGGTAAACTTTCCTCCCGCCAATTCTCGGATGGCGAGATTCAGATTAACATCGAAGAAAGTGTCCGTGGCTATGATATTTATATCATTCAGTCCACTAGCTTCCCTGTCAATAATCATTTGATGGAACTCTTGATTATGGTGGATGCCTGCAAGCGTGCCAGTGCTAATACAGTCAATGTTGTTATGCCTTATTTTGGTTACGCCCGTCAGGATCGGACAGCTGCTCCACGCGAGCCAATCACAGCTAAGCTGGTTGCCAACATGCTGGTCGGTGCTGGAGTAGATCGCGTGATTTCTCTGGATCTTCATGCGGTGCAGGTACAAGGTTTCTTTGATATCCCAGTCGACAACCTTTTCACTATTCCACTCTTTGCCAAACACTACTGCAATAAGAGACTAACTGGCGAAGATGTCGTTGTCGTCAGTCCTAAAAACTCTGGCGTCAAACGCGCTCGCAATCTTGCTGAGTATTTAGATTCTCCGATTGCAATTATTGATTATGGCGAAGACGAGGCAGGTCGCTCAGAGGGCTATATCATCGGTGATGTCGAAGGCAAGAAAGCAATTCTAGTTGACGATATTTTAAATACTGGCCGGACTTTCTCTGAAGCAGCTAAAATTGTCAGCCGCGAAGGAGCAGTCGAAATTTATGCCGTATCCAGTCATGGACTCTTTGCAGATAAAGCTGCAGAATTACTGGATAATTCTTCTATCAGGGAAATTCTTGTGACCGACTCTGTTGATACCAAAGAAAAAACACCTAAGAATCTCCACTACATTACAGCAAGTGAACTGATTGGTGATGCAATTGTCCGCATCCAAGAAAGAAGACCAGTCAGCCCACTCTTTGCCTATCAAAAGAAATAAGGTAATCGGAGTGATTTATTTAGATAATGCCGCCACAACTGCTTTATCGCCCGCTGCAATCCAAGCAATGACCAAGACTATGACCGTCTTTGGAAATCCTTCCAGTACGCACAGCCATGGTAGAGAAGCTAGTAAACTGCTCAGACAGGCGCGTGAAGATATTGCTCAAGCCCTGCATACTCAAAGCAATAAGATTCTTTTTACTTCAGGCGGCACTGAAAGCAATAATACTGCTATCAAAGGCTATGCCCTTCGTCACCAGAACCGAGGGAAGCATATTGTCACCACCGCTATTGAGCACCATGCTGTCTTAGAAGTGGTGGAGTACTTAGTAGATAAATTCGGCTTCGAAGCTACTTTTGTTCAGCCGGTGGATGGTCAGATTCGAGCGGAGGATATTAAGAAGGCTCTTAGACCTGATACTATTCTTGTATCTGTCATGGCAGTTAATAACGAAACAGGCGCCATGCTTCCCATTAAAGAAATTGGTGAATTACTGCAAGAACATCCTGCTGCTTTTCATGTTGATGCTGTCCAAGCAATTGGTAAACTTCCCATCTACCCTGAAGAGCTAGGGATTGACTTCCTCTCTGCCTCAGCTCATAAGTTTCATGGTCCCAAAGGCGTTGGCTTCCTTTATGCCGAGAAGATGGATTTTGACAATTTCATGCACGGTGGTGATCAGGAAGAAAAACACCGGGCCGGAACAGAAAATCTAATCTCTATCACAGGCATGGCGGCGGCTCTGTCAGAGAGCATGGAACATCTAGAGAAAAATTTAGAGCATGCACAAGACTTAAAAAACAGCTTACTTGCTGACTTATCGGACATTGACTTTTACTTAAATGAAAGTCAGCCAAGCTTGCCTTATGTCATCAATTTGGGATTTCCCAATCAAAAAAATGACCTGCTTCTGCTTCAAATGGATTTAAATGGATTTTCCATTTCAACAGGATCAGCCTGCACAGCCGGAGCTATACAACCCAGTCATGTCTTGCAGGCTATGTATGGCAAGGATTCCAATCGCTTGTATGAGTCCGTTCGTATCAGCACTTCGGACCAAACGACTTTGCAAGAGATTCAATCATTTACAAAGAAATTAAAAGAAATTTTAGGAGGATAAGATGGCCTTTCAAACATCTGTTAGCTTAGCAAACTGTGAATATACCTATTCGCTTCACCCAAATGTCAAGAAATTTACCCTGCGCGACAATACTTTCGCGGAAAGCAAGGTTGGCAACTATGAACTCTCTCGTCTGCTGGAATCTGTTCCCAACAGCGGAAATGGTTTTCTGCTGAAAATCATCGTCAATAAAGATTTGAATGGTTTTAAAATTAACATCACTGACAAATCAGGCCTGCGCTTGGTCAATATTTTCAAATCAGAAGATCATCACATTATCCAACAAAAATTTTATTTCTTGATGGACAGCTTGGTTGAAAGAAATATTTTTGAAAAGACACCACAAAAAGCAAGATTCTCGTAATTTTGCTTTTTGGGTTTTGATTCTTCAAAATTTAAACGAGCTTGACCTCTACTTGGAACGCTTGAAAATATCAAATGACTAATCGAACCCAAAGAAAGGATTAACGATGGTTGAACTGACCTATTTGGACTCATATAAGGTAAAACGAACACTAACCTATGAAGACTTTGACGAATTTCTTCTAGCCTTCTCTGGCTGCGTCACGGTTCCTGACTCGCTCAAGGTGCTTTCTGTTACTTATAAGGGACACCAGCTGCCTTTTACAGGGCTAATTGGGGACTTGTACCGCCAGATGTACCAGCTAGACCTGAGTCCCTACCAGGACTAGGTTTTTCAAGGCTACTATTCCCAGCAATTACTGATTTTCTTTTTTATAAATCAAACATTCTTAATTAGTTGATTTTTTCACAAACTTCCTATAAAATAGAGTTAGAAAGGTTGTGATTTTGTGAAAACTGAAAAAAATACTACAATTCCTCGAGCAACCGCTAAGAGACTGTCGCTCTACTATCGTATTTTTAAACGGTTTAATGCTGAGAAGATTGAGAAAGCCAACTCCAAGCAAATCGCTGAAGCTATTGGCATTGACTCTGCTACCGTCAGACGAGATTTTTCTTATTTCGGTGAACTTGGCCGTAGAGGATTTGGCTATGATGTCAAGAAATTGATGAACTTTTTTGCTGACCTCTTGAATGACAATGCTATCACCAATGTCATGATTGTTGGTGTCGGTAACATGGGGCGGGCTCTTCTGCACTATCGTTTTCATGAGCGCAATAAAATGAAGGTTGTAATGGCTTTCGACACAGATGACCATCCAGAAGTTGGCAGCACAACCAGCGATGGGATTCCTATCTATGGAATTTCCCAAATCAAAGAAAAAATACAGTCAGGAAATGTGCAAACTGCCATCCTAACTGTACCTAGCGTAAAAGCCCAAGAAGTTGCATCTATCTTAGTCCAAGCAGGTGTTAAAGGTATTCTCTGCTTCTCGCCAATAAATCTATCCCTACCTAAGGACGTGGTCGTTCAGTACGTTGACCTGACTAGCGAACTGCAGACTCTGCTCTACTTCATGAGAAAAAATGAACATTAATTTGAAAGAGGTATTAAACACTCAATGAGTAAACCAATTATTGGAATAACTGGAAATGAAAGAGAAATCCCAGATGATCACTTCATCCATATGAGCTATACGGCGACTGGATTCGTTGAGGGAGTCAAAGAAGTTGGCGGAATTCCAATGATTTTGCCAATCGGTGATGAAGAAATGGCAAAACAATATGTTTCCATTGTTGACAAATTAATCATCACAGGCGGCCAGAATGTATGCCCCCAGTTCTATGGAGAAGAAAAAGTCATTGACAGCGATGATTATCTACTCAAACGGGACATTTTTGAACTTGCTTTAATCAAGGAAGCTCGCCGTCAAAACAAACCAATCTTCACCGTCTGCCGCGGAACACAACTTTATAATGTCGCCCTAGGCGGAACTCTTCATCAAGACATTGAAGATCATTGGCAAGATAGCTCTGCTGAGTATACAACTCAAAGTATGGTGACCAAAAATGGCTCTATTCTGCACGAAATCTATGGCCCTGCATCTGAAATCAACTCCTTCCATCACCAAAGTATCAAGGATTTAGCGGCTGGCCTAGAAGTCATTGCTTATGATCCGCGCGATAAGATTATTGAAGCAATCACTTCTACTGACGGCAGTCCTTTTCTTGGTGTCCAATGGCACCCAGAGTTCTTGTTCGGCTCCAGAGAAGGAGACTTAGCCCTGTTTGATTATGTTGTCAATATTCTTTAAAAGCTTCTATTCCTAGATAAACTTCTGTTCTACACGAATAGAAGTTTTTTATATTCAAGTAAATCAAGTTATATCATATCTGTCTCTTCTCTGTAGCTATAGTAGTTAGACCTAGAAACAATCAGATGATCCAAAAGAACCAAGCCCATCATCTCACAAGCTTCTTTCATATGCTGGGTCACTTCATCATCGTTTCTGCTAGGAACGACTGAGCCTGATGGATGATTGTGTACCAGTATAATAGATGTCGCCAGGTGCTTGAGAGCGTAGTGGAGAATTTCTCTCGGCTCAGCAATGCTTCTGCTGACCGTCCCCATGAAAATAGTCTGCTGGTGCAAAATTTGATTTTGACTATTAAGATAAATAGCAACCAAGCACTCCTGCCTCATGTCTCCTAGCTCTTGCTGCATCTTCTGGGCTAATTTTTGACTGCCCATAATCTGCTCTTTCTGCAAAACCTCTGCTCGATTAATCCGTCGCCCCAATTCGATAATGGCCTGTAGCTCCACAGCCTTAATCGGACCGATTCCAGAAATAGTCTGCAATTCCTGCAGAGTTAAATACTTGAGATCGTTCAAACTGGAAATAGATGATAAAATTCTTTGAGAAACTTGAAAAACAGTTTCTTTTTTGTTACCTGTCCTTAGAAAGATTGATAGGAGCTCCTGGTTACTGAGTTTTTCAGCTCCTTCTCTCATTAAACGCTCCCGTGGCATGATGCTAATATCATCTTGAAATGAAATGCTATACATAGAAACCTCCTTACCTTATTATTCGGAAAAAGAGTTGAAATCGTCAAGAATAAATACAAAAAATAAAGATTGAAAATCTTTCGTCCAGAACAAATTTTAGATAAAAAAAAACACTCCAAAAGTTAGCGTTCTTCCTAACCTTTGGAGTAAAATGTCTTTAAGTTTTTTTGCCTTTAAATCTGCATTTGATTATAGGACTTACTGAAAGATTCAAGAACTTCCTTAGGAGCCTTGTCATACTCGACAGAGCCTTCTAATGTTCCTTTGACAATAGTCCGGTTGGTTGCCGCAGCATCCTCACAGGTAACCAAAGTAATCTCTGTAACGCCTTCAGTATCCTCAATCAAATCTGTTCGATCTGGAGTTACCGTTTCAACACTGGTGATTACATATGTATAGATTTGCTCTTTATCGGTGATATAGATCTTCATACCAGCCTTGGCACGATCCAGTGGGGAAAAGAGCATGTTACTAGCCCCTGTGATGCCAAAGACATGGTGGCTAGCCAAGGCATAATTTCCCTGTCCCATCTGCTGAGTCTCTTTCATCGTACCAGCACCATAATACAATCCAGCATTATCCAGCCCTTTGAAGATTGGCAAATTCATGGATACTTCTGGAATCGAGATGCCTCCGATAACGGGCAGTTGCTGGGCTTTCCACTGAGCATTGATGACCGCTTCTGTAGAAAGCGACTCTACCTTATTAAAATCAAAGCTAGTCTCGACATTTTTATTTTTATTAATAGAGTCTTTAGAAACCTTGCTAACCTGATATTGGTTGGTATGCCAGACCATAATCATGTTTCGGATTTGCGCATTAAAGATTAAGCCAAGAGCCACAATAATTAATAATGTCGCAACGATATTGATAAAAATATTTCTTTTGCTTTTTTGTTTTCTTTTTCGACTTCTTTTTCCTTGTACCATATAGAGGTCCTCTTTTACGATTCGTTTTCTTCCTCTGCTACATCTTCTTTGTCGTCTGCTTCGACGCTAGTAAAGGTGACAATCTGTGCATTTTGGTCCAGACGCATGACCTTAACCCCCATGGTTGAGCGGCCGGTCTGAGAAATATTAGCCACACTGGTCCGAATGATGACACCTGTATTGGTGATAATCATCAAATCTTCCTCGCCAGTAACGGTCATCAGACCAGCAAGAGGCCCGTTCTTATCAGTGATATTGGCTGTTTTAATCCCTTTACCGCCACGACCCTTGGTTGGGTACTCGCTAGCAAGAGTTCGCTTACCATAGCCTTTTTCGGTAATGACAAGCACTTCGTCTCCCTCAGCAATCACTCCAGCTCCAACGACCTGATCACCATCTCGAAGATTAACTCCGCGGACACCAGTCGCTATACGGCTCATGCTCCGAACAGCTGTCTCATTGAAGCGGACAGAATAACCAAACTTGGTACCGATGATAACGTCTGCAGCGCCGTCTGTCAGAAAGACATTGATTAACTCGTCTTCGTCTTTCAAATTCAAAGCCTTAAGACCGTTCTGACGAATATTAGCAAATTCCGTTACACTGGTCCGTTTGACCACCCCATGACGGGTAGTAAAGAAGAGATAGGAATCATCACTGCGGTCTTGCTGGACATTAATAATGGTCTGAATAGTCTCTCCTTCATCCAGCTTCAAGAGATTGACCACTGGCAAGCCCTTGGCTGTCCGGCCATACTCAGGAATTTCATATCCTTTGAGACGATAAACTCGGCCTTTATTGGTAAAGAAGAGCAGTCTATCGTGAGTACTCGTTGAAACCAGCTCTTTGACGAAGTCATCGTCTTTGACACCAGTTCCTTGAACACCGCGGCCACCACGTTTCTGAGCAGTGAATTCAGCTTGATTTAGTCGTTTGATATAGCCTTTATTAGACAGGGTAATCAAAACATCCGCTTCCTCAATCAAATCTTCATCTTCAAGAGAAAGAACTTCCCCCACCATCAGCTCAGTTCGGCGATCATCCGCAAATTTACGCTTGACCTCGTCTAACTCTTCCTTGATAATAGCGATAACTCGCTCTGGCTTAGCCAAAATATCAGCCAAATCCGCAATCAAAGCAATCAGCTCGTCGTATTCTGACTGAATCTTATCACGTTCCAAACCAGTCAGACGACGCAGACGCATGTCAAGGATAGCCTGACTCTGGCGCTCAGAAAGTTCAAACTTAGCCATCAATTCAGCTTGGGCTTCTGCGTCCGTCTCGCTATTACGGATAATGCGAATCACTTCATCAATGTGATCCAACGCAATCAGCAAACCAGCCAAGATGTGAGCTCGAGCTTCCGCCTTTTCTTTATCGAAGGCAGTCCGTCGAGTCACCACTTCTTTTTGGTGCTCAATGTAGGCCAACAAAATCTCACGCAGAGATAGAATCTTCGGCACACCATTTTGAATAGCCAGCATATTGAAGCTGAAATTGGTCTGCATCTGAGTCAGCTTGAAAAGGTTATTTAGAATGACATGTGCAGAGGCATCTCGACGAACCTCAATGACAAAACGAACTCCTTCACGGTTGGACTCATCACGAACAGCTGTGATACCGTCAATACGTTTTTCCTGCACCAGACGAACAATATGCTCATGAACCTTAGTCTTATTAACCATGTAAGGAAACTCGGTTACGACAATTCGCTCACGGCCATTTTTCATCTCCTCGATTTCAGTACGAGAACGAAGAACAATCGAACCTTTCCCTGTTTCATAAGCCCGGTGAATACCGGACTTGCCCATAACCAGTGCTCCTGTTGGAAAATCTGGTCCAGGCAGGACTTCCATGATGTCGCGAGTCGTTGCTTCCGGATTGTCCATAACAAGCTTAACTGCATCAATAGACTCACCAAGATTATGTGGTGGGATATTGGTCGCCATCCCAACCGCAATTCCTGTAGCTCCATTTACAAGCAGGTTAGGGAAGCGAGCAGGAAGGACTAAAGGCTCTCTCTCGCTGGCATCATAGTTATCGATATAATTGACCGTGTTTTTATTAATATCACGAAGCATCTCAAGAGCAATCTTACTCATACGTGCTTCTGTATAACGCTGGGCAGCGGCTCCGTCTCCGTCCATCGAACCAAAGTTTCCATGACCGTCTACTAGCATATAACGATAGCTCCACCATTGAGCCATCCGCACCATCGCTTCATAAATAGAGGAGTCACCATGCGGGTGATACTTACCCATGACATCCCCAGTGATACGAGCTGATTTCTTATGAGGCTTCTCAGGTGTCACGCCCAGCTCATTCATACCATAGAGAATCCGACGGTGAACTGGCTTGAGACCATCACGAACATCTGGAAGTGCCCGAGACACGATAACACTCATTGCGTAATCGATGAAACTAGTCTTCATTTCACTAGTCAGATTAACATTTACTAAGTTTCTGTCTTGCATTAAAAAATGCCTTTCTTTCATATTAAACTATCCTATATTATACCACATTTTCTTTAATTTTTCAGTATTTTGAACCATTTGTAAAAACGTTTACATCGCTAGATACACAAGTTGACCGTGACAAAATATGCCAAAAGTGGTAGAATGAATGTGTATGGGAAATCTTCCCTAAAAAAATAAGGAGATGTTTAGAAATGACTGCTACTAAACAACATAAAAAAGTCATCCTTGTCGGTGACGGTGCTGTAGGTTCATCTTACGCATTTGCTCTTGTAAACCAAGGTATCGCTCAAGAACTTGGTATCATTGAAATTCCTCAATTGTTCGAAAAAGCTGTTGGTGATGCGCTTGACCTTAGCCACGCGCTTGCTTTCACTTCACCGAAGAAAATCTACGCAGCTAAATACGAAGACTGTGCGGATGCTGACCTCGTAGTCATCACTGCAGGTGCCCCTCAAAAACCAGGTGAAACTCGTCTTGACCTTGTAGGTAAAAACCTTGCTATCAACAAATCAATCGTTGAACAAGTTGTTGCTTCAGGCTTTGATGGAATCTTCCTTGTGGCAGCTAACCCAGTAGACGTATTGACTTACTCTACATGGAAGTTCTCAGGATTCCCTAAAGAACGCGTTATTGGTTCAGGTACTTCACTTGACTCAGCTCGTTTCCGTCAAGCACTTGCTGAAAAACTTGATGTCGATGCTCGTTCAGTTCACGCTTACATCATGGGTGAACACGGTGACTCAGAGTTTGCGGTTTGGTCACACGCTAACATCGCCGGTGTAAACCTTGAAGAGTTCCTTAAGGATACCCAAAACGTTCAAGAAGCTGAATTGGTTGAGTTGTTCGAAGGTGTTCGTGATGCAGCTTACACAATCATCAACAAAAAAGGTGCTACATACTACGGTATCGCAGTAGCACTTGCTCGTATCACTAAAGCTATCCTTTACGATGAAAATGCAGTACTTCCATTGTCTGTATTCCAAGAAGGTCAATATGGTGTAAGCAACGTCTTTATCGGTCAACCTGCTATCGTAGGTGCACACGGTATCGTACGTCCAGTAAACATCCCATTGAACGATGCGGAACAACAAAAGATGCAAGCTTCTGCTAAAGAATTGAAAGCAATTATTGATGAAGCATGGAAGAATCCAGAATTCCAAGAAGCATCTAAAAACTAATTATAAAAAACATCTCCTGACAAAAGGGGATGTTTTTTTGTTGCTTTAAATGGATTTGTTAGCAAAAATTTCAAGCAAATAAGGAACAACGAGATCACTCTCTATGTCTTCTAAAGAAGAAATCCAGACAAAGTCTGTATGCTCTTCTGGATCCAATATAATATCACGATGCTCCACAATTCTGCCCCCATAAACTAAGCGTGTGAAAACACTATCTTTGCTAGCATCAAACTGACTATCTTCATGGATAATCTTATCAATCCGAAGCTTTTGATTAACTTCTTCCATAGCCTCACGTAGAGCCGCCTCTATAGGCAGTTCATTCTCTTCTACACTCCCACCAGGAATATCCCAATAGCTAGAATCCACATTAGTAAGACCTCGCTTTATTTTCGAGCGTTTGATAAGCAAATACCTCCCGTCTTTCTCGATCAAGGTATGGGCGATTAATTTTACTGTCATTGCATTTTCCTCAAAGAAAGAACAAAAAAGGACTCCAAGGAGCCCAGTCTTAAGTCATCCACCCTGAGAGAATCGAACTCCCATCTCAAGAACCGGAATCTTGCGTGATATCCATTACACTAAGGGTGGCAACTAATTCATTATAACTGATTTTCTCTGAAAATACAAGTGAAAATCAGAAAAAGAAGTTGAGAAATCTCAACTTCTTTTATCTAATTACAATTCAATATCGCCAAACAAATCAGCCATTGAGAATCCAGTTTGAGTTTCTGGAAGTTCAAAGTCACGTTTTTCTTGACGTTTTGGACGACGAGGACGTGATTGACGTTTCTCATCTTTTTGTCCTTCTTCTTGAGCTGGACGTTCTTCAAGAGCCTTGATAGAAAGTGATACACGCTCAGCAGCAGCATTCACTTCAAGAACCTTAACAGTCACTTCTTGACCAACCTTAAGGGCATCCTTAGGGCTTTCAACACGTTTGTGTGAAATTTGTGAGATGTGAACCAATCCATCAATACCCGGCAATACTTCAACGAAAGCACCGAAATCAGTCAAACGTTTTACAGTTCCTTCAATCACATCGCCTGCAGCAAGTTTTTGCTCAACGCCATCCCATGGTCCAGGTGTTGTTGCTTTAAGAGAGAGGGATACGCGTCCTTCTTCTTCGTTCAAGTCAAGAACTTTCACTTCAATTTCATCACCAACTGATACAACAGACTTAGGCGATACATTGCGCTCATGTGACAATTCAGTCAAATGAACCAATCCGTCAACTCCGCCAAGGTCAATGAACGCACCGAAGCTAGTGATACGAGCAACTTTACCAGTTACAACATCACCAACATTCAACTTACCAAAGACTTCAGCACGTGCTGCTGCAGCTTCAGCTTCTACAACTTCACGACGAGAAAGGATGAAGCGGTTTTCTTTTGGATCTACTTCTTTAATCTTAGCATCAAACTCTTGACCTACAAAACGCTCAGTGTTGCGAACGAAACGAGTATCAAGCATTGAAGCAGGGATAAATCCACGAAGTCCTTCAAACTCAACTGAAAGTCCACCTTTAACAGCACGAGTGCCCTTAACAGTGACAACTTCTTCTTCACGACCAACCAATTTGTCCCAAGCTTTGCGAGCTTCCAAACGTTTTTTAGATACCAGGTAAGTTACTGTATCTGTATCTTTACCTACTACTTGACGAAGAACAAGCAATTCAAGTGTTTCACCTGGTTTTACAAGGTCGTTGATATCAGCGTCGCGGTCGTTTGTCAACTCACGAAGAGTCAAAACACCCTCAACACCAGTTCCAGCGATTGCAACATTAGCTTGGTTAGCGTCAACAGTCAATACTTCAGCAGTAACGACGTCACCTGGCTCAACTTGGCTAACACTGTTTAGCAAATCTTCAAATTCATTCATCTAAAAAAATCCTCCAACAATCAAGCTTTCGCTTGACATACTACTTATTTATTTTCCTAAGCACCCGCAAATGACATTGATCTATCGTTAACGATTTCCATCCTATAAAGAAATAAAACACCTGAAGACATTTTATTATTTTATCAGATCTATTACCTAAGAACTGGGGTAGCTGGATTCGAACCAACGCATGAGGGAGTCAAAGTCCCTTGCCTTACCGCTTGGCTATACCCCATTAATATAAAGAATGGAGAGAGAGGGATTCGAACCCCCGAACCCGAAGGAGCGGATTTACAGTCCGCCGCGTTTAGCCTCTTCGCTATCTCTCCGACAATCAACGCTATCTATTATAACATTGATACAATGAAAATGCAAGCCCTATTTGCTTAAATTATAGGTTTCAATCAAAGTTTCCACAGCTCTTTCAAGTTTTTTATAAAAACTTTCAGCATTTCCATTTTTGATGATTGCAAACTGGCCATCTAGTTCGGCAATCTCGCCGATAACCTTCTTGCCAATAGCAAGACTATAACCATCAAATTGGTCTGCTCCGACCTTCACTTTGCTGTCTGTGATTTGAATTTCAATCTTTTTGTCTTTTTTACTCATAACTTACCTCTTTCAAATTCCTATTGTACACGAAAAAAACTGACTTCGCAAGCTATCTTAGGCTAGAATCACAGAAAAACTGCCCAATCAAGGACAGTTTTTAGATTATACTTTTACAATCCAACCTTCTGGTGCTTCAACATCACCGAATTGGATACCAGTCAATTCGTCATACAGCTTGCGAGTGACTGGGCCAACTTCTGTTTCGCTATAAAAGACATGGAAATCTTCGCCGTGCTGGATACCACCGATAGGTGATATAACTGCAGCTGTTCCGCAAGCTCCCGCTTCAGTGAATTTACCCAAGTCTGCCAGAGGAACATCACCCTCAATCGGTTTGAGTCCTAGTCTATGCTCCGCCAGATAAAGCAAAGAGTACTTGGTGATGGATGGCAAGATTGAGGGACTGAGCGGTGTTACAAACTCATCATCCTTGGTGATACCAAAGAAGTTGGCTGACCCTACTTCTTCAATCTTGGTATGGGTTGCTGGATCCAGATAAATCACATCAGAGAAATGCTTATCCTTAGCAATCTTTCCTGGTAATAAACTGGCAGCGTAATTGCCTCCTACTTTAGCTGCACCAGTTCCGTGCGGTGCCGCGCGATCATAGTCATCTGAGACAATGAAGTTAGTCGGAGTCAGACCGCCTTTGAAGTAATTGCCGACTGGCATTACAAAGATTGTAAAAATGTATTCTTCAGCTGGTTTCACTCCGATAATGTCACCGACTCCAATCAAGAGAGGTCGAATATAAAGGGTTCCGCCTGTTCCATAAGGTGGTACATATTCTTCATTAGCTCGGACAACTTGCTTGACTGCTTCCACAAACATTTCTGTAGAAACCTGCGGCATGAGCAAGCGGTCAGCTGTCCGCTGCAGACGTTCCGCATTTTTATCCGGACGAAAGAGCTGAATGCTGCCGTCTTTAGTTCGATAAGCCTTCAGACCCTCAAAAGCCTGCTGACCGTAGTGAAGGCAAGGAGACGACTCAGAAATATGGAGCGTAGCGTCCTCAGTTAGGGTTCCTTCTTCCCACTGGCCATTGCGATAGTAAGCTAAATAGCGATAAGGTAGTTTCATATATGAGAATCCTAGATTTTCCCAGTCAAGATTTACAGTCATGGTCTTTCTCCTCTTCTTCCAAACTTCATTTTTAGATACTCCCTATTTTACACCTTTTTAAGATATTTTCAAGTATTATTTTCAATTTTCAGAAAATTTTGTTATTCAATCTTTTGTGCCACTATCAAACTTTTAGAAATTGAAAAAACCAGCTCCTGCGAACTGGTTTGATGATTATTTAATGTAAGCTGAGAAGACTTCTTCGTCTGATATGGTATCAGAAATGAAGCTGCCATTGCTAGTTCGCTCGGACAGGCTAAGATCAGCCAGATTGATTTCATAAGCAGTGCCTTTATTGGAAAGCACCTGCAAAATCTGCTCCTCACTGGCTTCTGTTTCTGTTGTAAAGAGATCAAAGTCCAGTGCTTCGCTATAAACTGGTCCAGCTGCAAAGACACGATGCGGTTTGGTCTTAAGCTCTCTCAGAACTTGAAGACCACGATTTGCCCGACTGGTAACAGGAATATCTGCGACTGCCATACGCTTGAGCGAACCTCGCTGAGTCAGGAGGTAAAGTGAGTCTGTATTGGCGATAAAGGCTGCCGCTAGGACATCGTCCTTCTTGAGGTTGATGGCTTTAACCCCAGCTGCCTTAGCTCCGATGACAGGAACTTCCTCAATATTGAAGCGCAGTGCATAGCCATTCTTGGTCACGAGCATAACATCATCCAGCTTAATCGGCGCCAGAGCAATAACCTGATCTTCTTCATTTTTTAGTTTAGCAAACTTGAGCGACTTAGACTTGTAGGTCCGCCAAGGACTGAACTCCTTGCGCTCTACACGCTTGATTTGACCTAACTTGGTCGCTGCAAAGTAAGTGCCCTCCTCAAAGCTATCCAGCAATTCTGTATAGATAACCTCTTCCTTGGTATCAAAGTTGCTGATAGTCTGGCTGAGGTGTTCTCCGATTTCTTTCCAGCGGATGTCTGACAGCTCATGAACAGGCCGGTAAATGACATTTCCAAGACTCGTAAAGATCAGCAAGTGCTGGGTTGTCTTGGCCGGACTAACAAAAATCAGTCGGTCATCGTCACGCTTGCCCATCTCTTCTAGGGTCGACGCCGAGAAAGAACGCGGACTTGTCCGCTTGATATAACCAGAACGAGTCACGCTGACATAGGTCTCTTCCTCAACGATGAGACTAGCTGTATCAATCTCGATGGCGTTTGCCGTATCCTGCAGCTCGCTGAGACGCGGATTGCCAAACTTCTTCTTGACATCGCGGAGCTCACGCTTCATAAGATTATACATGGTGCGCTCATCGCCGATAATGGCTGCCAGCATCGCAATCTTCTCGCGTAGCTCTGCTTCTTCCTCTTCCAGAACCACTACGTCTGTATTGGTCAAACGGTAGAGTTGGAGAGTGACGATAGCTTCAGCCTGCTCCTCAGTGAAATCATAGCTGACTTTAAGATTTTCCTTGGCGTCTGCTTTGTTTTCTGATGCACGAATCAGGGCAATTACCTCGTCCAAGATGGAAAGCACCCGAATCAGTCCTTCCACGATATGAAGCCGTTTCTCAGCCTTGGCCTTGTCAAACCGGCTGCGAGCCAGAATGATCTCCTTGCGGTGGGCAATATAACTGGTCAAGATTGGTACAATTCCCACCAAACGAGGCGTAAAATTGTCAATAGCCACCATGTTGAAATTGTAATTGACTTGCAAATCAGTGTACTTAAAGAGATAGTTGAGAATCAGCTCAGTATTGGCATCTTTCTTGAGCTCGATGGCAATCCGAAGACCGTCACGATCGGATTCGTCCCGCACCTCGGCAATGCCAGCCACCTTATTGTTGACCCGCACATCGTCAATCTTCTTGACCAAGACAGCTTTATTAATCTCGTAAGGAATCTCGGTGATGACGATTTGCTCTTTGCCGCCCTTCAGCTTTTCAATCTCAGTTCTAGAGCGCACCACGACGCGACCTTTACCAGTCTCGTAGGCTTTCTTGATCTCATCACGGCCTTGGACAATGGCTCCTGTCGGGAAGTCTGGACCAGGCAGAAACTCCATGAGTTTGTCCACCTTGGCCGACGGATGGTCAATCATATAGATGACCGCGTCAATGACTTCGGCTAGATTATGAGGTGGAATATCAGTCGCATAACCAGCAGAAATCCCAGTTGCTCCATTGACCAAGAGATTAGGAAAGGCTGCCGGCAGAACAGTTGGCTCCTTCTCGGTATCGTCAAAGTTCCATGCAAAAGGAACGGTATCTTTCTCGATATCCTGCAAAAGATAGCCAGCCATCTCAGACAGGCGCGCCTCAGTATAACGCATAGCTGCCGGTGGATCACCGTCCATGGAACCATTGTTACCGTGCATCTCAACGAGAATCTCACGATTTTTCCAATCCTGAGACATACGAACCATGGCATCGTAGATGGAGCTGTCGCCGTGGGGGTGGAAATTCCCCATGATGTTCCCGACAGACTTGGCAGACTTGCGGTAGCCCTTGTCAAAAGTGTTGCCGTCCTTGTTCATCGAATAAAGAATACGGCGCTGAACAGGCTTCAAGCCATCGCGAATGTCCGGCAAGGCCCGCTCCTGAATGATGTATTTGGAGTAGCGACCAAAGCGCTCTCCCATGATGTCCTCAAGGGACATGTTTTGAATGTTACTCATAAGATACAAAGGGACGTTTCGGCTTGCCGAAAATTTCTGTAGAAAAATAGGAAATCGATGCAGGGTTCGATGAACCCCAAGCGATTTATCTTTTTTCCTAAGTCTTAGTCCCGTGTTCAGTTACTATAAGCAACTAAACTATCCTTTCTGTAGTTTAAATACGTTGTTAAATGGTGGGGAAGGAGTTTTCACACAGTATTTAGGGCGTGTTCAACTCCTTTCAAAGAATGTAGAGTAGATTTTTACATTAAAATTGGTAGTTAAGAAAAATATTTTTAGATAGCATTTAAGTCATTCACAAACACTTATTTAGATTAACCAAAAGCAACTATTACCTATGGATTGTTCTTTCTTCTTTGAAGTATGTACAAATATAGACAAGGTAAATAAGAAATTATAGCAGTTGATATCAGCAAGATATCAAATACAAACTTTTGCCTTCGAAATAGCTCCTCCCAATGCATTGTATTAAGATAATGAAAAATTAAACCGAATAAATAACAGATACTTATAGGGAAGACTCTCCACTTGATTGATTTGTATAAATAATATAAGCGTATTGAGTGATAGAGCGCGGAAGAAATAAGCATAGGTAAACAAAAATCAATTAGAAAAAAATAAAACCTTAAAGCATCGTGAAACATATCTGTCCGATCTATGGGAAACAACCAAATATTACACATGGTGATAATTACAGGAAAAAATAAACCATAAAATCTTTTGCTATGTTTATTATTTTGTAAGGCAATATATATTGATAAGATTATGGACACAATCGGAAGAAATGGGAATAACATAGCAAATATTCCAAACATAAAATCCAACATACTGTTTCACCTCAATAACTATTATCAACCAAAGTTTTTTTCATCTTGTAAGTGTCTCTGAAACTATTTCAACTTCTCCTCAGCATACTCAATCATCTTCTCTGCAGTTTCTTTGTCATAGTGGAAACCGGTTTTGCGAGAGAAAGCTTGTGCTTCTTTTTGGAAAAAGTGCATGGTAGCTAAGAGAGACTTGGTGATTTTTTTCTGGTCAGAAAAGTCAAGCAAGGCTGTAAATTCTTTCTCTTTCTCAGCAGGCAAATACTGAAAGAGGTACTTGTAGTTCTTGCCAACATCGACCGTCCCCTTATCTGCTGCCACTTGCCAAGCTAAAAGCTTGAGCAATTCTTGCTGGCAGATTCCATACAAATGATCCGTCGCATAGACAAGGTGATTTCGATAAATGCCCTTGACTACATAAGCTGACACCCACCAAAATTCATTGCAGGATTTATCAAAGTCAGTCGCACTAGCTGGTGTCGTCCAATAGCGCTTGGGTGTCGGTGCATAAGGAGCAAACAGCCCCTGCGAGTCATCCAGCACCGTGAAATCCGCTTCGCTATCCACCCACTCTTTGATGTGCTCCTTTGGGCAAAGGGTCAAATCTATCCGATTTCCATCCTCCAAAAGCATGAGGTAGAGACGGCGATGGTCTAGTAGGACATGCTGCTCGATCATGCGCTTGCCAAATCCTTCCAACCAAGCAAGGTCAGCCACCAGAGCATCCAAATCCTCTACAATGTAGACTACATCATAGTCTTGGAACTCGTCCTTGGGAGCATTCGGATTTGTCCGCGAGCCGGACATGGCGACAGCGTCGACTTGTAGCACTTTTGCGGTTTGCAAAATCACATCAAGCATTTCGGGTTCAGTTCTCATGGGAATACCTGCCTTTTTAATGAAAACTCTTGATTCTGTAGAGGACATGTCTGTAAAGCGGACTGTCTGCTGGAACTTTTTCATTATCAAATTCTTTGACAAATTCCATGCCTAGCTTTTGCATGACTTTTTGCGAAGGGAAATTGAGTAAGGATGTAAAAGAGTAAACTTCTGACAAACCAGCTTGCTGGAAAGCGAAGTCTAGACAGGCCTGGGCAGCCTCCGTCGCATAACCACGATTCCAAAACTCTTTTCGCAGACGCCAGCCGATTTCTACAGCTTCTTTTCCAGCAAAAATCCGTAAATCCGAATGGTGGAGACCTACCAAGCCGATAAACTCCTGACTGTCCTTTTCTTCAACAGCCCAAAGACTGTATCCATAGGCCTTAACTTCATCTTGAATGCCCCGATAAAGCCGCAAGGACTCCGCTTGGCTATATGGCTTCGGAAAATACTGCATGACCTCCGAATCCTGATTCATAGCAATCAAAGCCGGCAAATCTGATTCCTGCAAGTCCCGCAAGATCAGATGGTCTGTTTCAAGAATAGTCATCTAAACACTCCTCTGCAAACTTTCTTTTCTCACAACTCCTCAGCTTTATATAGGCTATAGCCTTCATAGTAGTAACTATGATCTACGCCCTTCATGTAGAAGTTGCGGTTATGAATGTCCTTTGTGAGGGCTTGCTGATTTTTTCTTCCATCTTGGCTAGTTCAAGCGAATCCGTCAGACCCAGTTTATTGTCAAGCGTCATTGGCTTGCTCCTTTCATTCAGATTTTCTAAATCCTGTACCAACAGGCTTAAAACCTACTGCCCGATAAAATCCATCTGCTTCAGATATGAGTTCAATCCGTGTCAAAGGATATTTTTTGTGGATCTCCTCAATCAGCTGCTGTCCCAATCCTTTTCCGCGATAGGATTTATCAATGATAATCTCAGCTAAAAAGGTCGTCATGACTTCATCTGTCAGGTAGCGGGCAAAACCAAGGATTTTCTGGTTCTCTTCAACTACCAAGTAATGGGACAGATTTGTTGAAAATAGTGATGTCACTTTTCCTCTGTAAAAGACATCCATTTTTCATTTTGATAAAGGGCATAAATAGCTTGACAATCTTTTGTGCTTGCAAGTCTGATTATCATTTTCTACTCCTTTCAAATCCGATGCGACCACTAACAATTTTTCAACTCAAATTTAGTTATATTCTAGTTGCTCTCCGCCACTTCTTCTTTCACCTTCTTAGTAGGTTTGCGTTTTTTGTAGCGGCTGCGGATAGTGTTGAGGTGGTCGCGAAGATTGACCACATGAGTTCTTTCAGGATAAGCGTAGGCAATGATCGCAGTGAAATCGACCAGAAAATCATAGATTTCTTGCAGCTTGAGGCGGACGTTCTTATTCTGGCTCGGTGTCTTTCCCTTGAGCTCAGTCAGTCGCTCCTTGTAGACCTTTTCAAAGGCCTTCTGAGCAGCTGCCAGACTGTCGACATGGGCTTCCAGATGGAGCTTAGCCAGTGCTGTCTGGTAGGCCGGCTTTTTCAGCTCTTGGAGTAGGTGGTTGATGCCCTCGGTCTCCTTCTCCAAGCTAGTTGCAGCTAGACCAGTGTAGTTTTTCAGGAGCTGAGACAGGGTCTCGTAAGCTTCCTTGGTCGCTGCGTCCTTGACCCGTGCAAAGGCCCAAACCAAAGACTGGAGCGTACCCAAAGCATCATCACGCTCGCGGTCAGCCTGATCCAAACTAGCCACCAGCTTGCTGGACTTAGTCTGATGAAGTCCGCCCTGAAGCTGTTCCAGAAGTCTGTCCATCTCATCCAGCTTGGTTGTGTAAACGCCATCCACCTTATTTTCCTTGATAAATGCCGCAACCTCGCTCCGACTCTCGGACATAAGCTGGAAAAATTCGTTGTTTTCTAAAATCTGAACATCTACACTAGTAATTCCATAAAATTTTTTCATTTCTATAATCTCCTAAATTTTTTATTTATTTTAACTTTAATTCCTTTTTTACCTTTTCTGATTTTCTGAAAAAGTTTCTTGCTTTAAAACTGCTTGCCAGAAAAATAAACGTTCGTCTTTTACTCAAAAAATCCTCGCCAGATTTTCTGCCAAATAGAATTTGCTAAAAAATGCCTTATCAGAAAATCTGACGGTCTCACTTTAACTCTGGCGAGTTTGTCAGAAAATCTGGTGAGAGGGAATTATTATTTTAGGTCTGGGGGGAGAAGTTATTTATAAATAACTTCTTCCCTTATATGCTTTATAAAGCCTATAATCATCATAAGTTTTTAAATCTTTTAATGATTTCAATTCATTTTTTACAATCACTTCTAAAAATTTCTCTGTGCTTAGCAATTTCTCTTTATACTTCTCACCACCATGATAGTAACATTTTTTTAATTCTTCATAGTCTGGATTGCTTGAAAGAAGTTGTATTTCAAAAATCCGTTGTGCTTTTTCATACAGTTTTGAAAGGCGATGCGAATGGTACCATTCAAAAAAAGTCGTCTGAATAACTAATAGTAAAAGACCGATAGCAATTGGTCTAACTTTATCAAGATCAATGCCGATTACGAATGTTATTATCGCAAGAAATGCAATAATAAAACGATTTTCAGTTCCCATAGCTTCTAAATCAAAACTATCTTGTATTAAAACAAAATTTAAAACCATATAAAGAGAAAGGCACGAACCAATAAACACCGCAGTGATCATCAACCAAAAGTGCCAAGCGGGTTTGGTCACGTCATACGCTCTAAAAAAGGCGCGCATAGTTGAATCTTTCTCATCCGAAAACAGATCTACAGTCATATCTGTAATATAATATGCATAAAAAAACATTGAGGTAGAAAGAATAAGATATCGCGATATAAAAAGAATAAGACGTCGCCACAATTTAGAAAGGAGAGGACACCGCGATATAAAAAGAATAAGACGTCGCCACAATTTAGAAAGGAGAGGACACCACGATATAAAAAGAATAAGACATCGCCACAATTTAGAAAGAATAAAAAGAATAAACCGCAGCAAAATTCTACACAAAGATAGAATGAATAGGACACAAAAATTGATAAGGCTGAAAACAAGAACAGTCATTAAAAAAACCAAAGGTACGATTAGGAGGGGAGAGGTATTTTCAAGCAAAGTTTTTTTCGGCCAAAATACTATTATTATTAATAGACTTATAATAATTAATAAAACACCTAGTTTTAAGATATATTCACACCACTTGTTTTTATATTTTTGAATAAGATAATTTTCATCGTCTAGTATTGCTAAAAATTTGAGACTATTTATCTTATCTTTTGTACCCTTTTGGCCATATCCCCAAATTTCCTCAATTGGACTTTTTATACTATCTATATAAGACTGCACCATATTAACTAATTTTTTCTTACATTGTTTAAATTTATTTATAATCCTCCTCAAAACACCATCTCCCCGCTCTCCTCAAGCGTAAACTTGACGTTATCCTCAATCCACTTGCGGCGTGGTTCGACCTTGTCGCCCATGAGGACATTGACACGGCGTTCGGCGCGGGCCAGGTCCTCGATAGTGACACGGATGAGGGTGCGGGTATCAGGATTCATAGTCGTCTCCCAGAGTTGGTCAGCGTTCATTTCACCAAGCCCTTTGTAGCGCTGAAGCATGGCTCCCTTGCCAAACTTGCGGCGCAGGTCATCCAGCTCGCCATCGGTCCAGGCATACTCAACAACTTCGCTCTTGCCCTTGCCCTTGGACATCTTGTAAAGAGGCGGCAGGGCAATATAGACGCGGCCAGCCTCGACCAGCGGGCGCATATAACGATAGAAAAAGGTCAGCAGCAAGGTCTGGATATGGGCACCATCGGTGTCCGCATCGGTCATGATGATGATCTTGTCATAGTTGGCATCCTCAAGGGTAAAGTCTGACCCAACACCTGCTCCAATCGTGTAGATCATGGTGTTGATTTCTTCGTTCTTGAGAATGTCAGCCATCTTAGCCTTGGCAGTATTGATAACCTTACCGCGCAGGGGCAGGATGGCTTGGAACTTACGGTCACGGCCTTGCTTGGCAGAGCCACCGGCAGAGTCACCCTCGACCAGATAGAGTTCGTTCTTGGCTGGATTCTTGGACTGGGCCGGAGTCAGCTTACCAGAGAGCAAGCCCTTGTCTTTCTTATTCTTCTTGCCATTGCGGCTTTCGTCACGTGCCTTGCGGGCTGCTTCCCTGGCATCTCTGGCCTTGATAGCCTTGCGGATGAGGTTGGAAGCCAGCTCGCCATTTTCCAAGAGGAAGAAGGTCAGCTTGTCAGAGACGATAGAGTCCACAGCCGGACGAGCCAAAGGGCTGCCTAGCTTGTCCTTGGTCTGGCCTTCAAACTGCAGGTGCGCCTCAGGGACCAGGATGGACAGGACAGCAGCCAGACCCTCGCGGTAGTCCGATCCTTCTAGATTCTTGTCCTTTTCCTTGAGAAGTCCGGTCTTTCTGGCATAGTCGTTCATGGCCTTGGTAATAGCGGTCTTGAGCCCCGTCTCATGGGTACCGCCGTCCTTGGTGCGGACGTTATTGACAAAGGACAGGATATTATCGGCGTAGCCGTCGTTATACTGGAGAGCCACCTGGACTTGGAAGCCGCTCTCCTCGCCCTCGAAGTAGAGGACAGGAGTCAGGGTTTCCTTGTCTTCATTGAGATAGCTGACAAAGTCTTCAACCCCGTTCTCATAGTGGAACTCTACTTCTTCACCAGTCCGCGCATCAGTCAGCGACAGGCGGACATTCTTGAGCAGGAAGGCTGATTCCTTCAGCCGCTCAGCAATAGTGTTGTACTTGAAGTCAGTCGTTGAAAAAATCGTATCGTCCGGCATGAAGGTCACTTTAGTCCCAGACTTGGACTTAGGTGCAGTGCCGATTTTCTTGAGCGTAGTGACTGGTTTCCCACCATTTTCAAAGCGTTGTTTGTAAACATTCCCATCCCGCGTGATTTCCACTTCCAGCCAGCTGGACAGGGCATTGACGACAGAGGACCCTACACCATGGAGACCGCCCGAGGTCTTATAGCCACCTTGACCAAACTTACCGCCGGCGTGGAGAACTGTGAAGATGACCTCAACCGTAGGAATACCCATAGCGTGCTTGCCGACTGGCATCCCACGTCCGTGGTCTGCGACGGTCAAACTGCCGTCCTTGTTGATAGTCACATCGATCCGGTCACCGAAGCCTGACAAGGCTTCATCGACAGCATTGTCCACAATTTCCCAGACCAGATGGTGGAGTCCAGCTCCGTCGGTCGATCCGATATACATCCCCGGACGTTTGCGAACCGCATCCAACCCTTCTAATACCTGAATGGCATCGTCATTATAATTGTTAATATTGATTTCCTTTTTTGCCACAAGAACCTCCTAATGATTCATCTTTTCTATCTTACAAGTTTTTACCAAATATTGCAAAGATTTTTTTGAAAAAAATGCTGATGAGGACTGATTTTACACGAAAAACAATCCAATATCCGAGTAGACATTTCCTGCTATAAATTCTATCCTTTTCTATTGTAAGAAAGCGAAATAATGGTATAATAAAATCATGATGAACACGATAATTGGATTAATACTAGCATACTTACTGGGCTCTATTCCAACTGGACTTTGGATTGGGCAAATTTTCTTTAAAAAGAACCTGAGAGAATACGGCAGCGGCAATACCGGAACGACCAATACTTTCCGTATTTTGGGAAAGACGGCTGGGACAGCTACTTTTGCTATCGACTTTCTCAAAGGAACTGCAGCGACCCTGCTGCCTTTCTTTTTGCATATTGAGGGAGTTTCGCCGCTTGTCTTTGGCCTCTTGGCTGTGATTGGCCATACTTTTCCTATCTTTGCTGGCTTTAAGGGCGGCAAGGCTGTGGCAACCAGTGCCGGTGTTGTTCTGGGCTTCTCACCAGCCTTCTTTATCTATCTGATTGTCATCTTTGCCAGCATCCTCTATCTGGGAAGTATGATTTCTCTGGCAAGTGTGCTCTCAGCAGTCATCGCTATCCTATCAGCTCTGCTCTTCCCTCTAATCGGCTTTATCCTGCCCAGCTATGACCTCTTCTTCACTCTGATTATCATTTCGCTAGCCTTGATTATTATCCTCCGGCACAAGGACAATATCCAACGTATCAAGCAGAAAAAAGAAAATTTAATCCCTTGGGGCTTGAATATTACACATCAAAATCCTGAGGCTAAGAAATAAAACGGAAGTGAACAACTTCCGTTTTATTGTGTCTTCTAACTAGTCTTCTTTGTGACTTTTCTTGATTCCTGCCAATCCAAAGAATCCTAAAACCATACCAACTAGGCTCAAGGCAACTGCTGATTCGCTGCCTGTTTGTGGCAGTTCTTTAGCTGCAGGGTCCTTAGTGAAGGTCTTGGCAACATGGACAGGTACTTGCTTAGTTTGATTTGGCGTGTTGGCCATTGGAGCTGCCTGTTTTGCAGGATCAGCTGCTTTGGCACCAGCTGGGTAGGAAGCTGCATTAGCAGGATCCGTTCCTTGCTTGATTTCCTCAATATCAGTGTAGCCATCACCGTCTGTATCTTTAGTGGATGAAATAGAGATAGCACGTGAGTTTGGATTAATGACCGAATAGCCTGTCAAATCAGCTTTTGCAAGATAGTCTGCAAAGGCCACATCCATAGATGGTCCTTCCTCGCGAGGGCCACCCAGCATGGTATAGCCGTCACCACCAGCAGCCAAGAAGTCATTAGTCGTCAGATAGTAGGTCTTATTTGGATCAAGTGGCTCATAAACACCAGTTTCTTTGTTCTTAATCTCGATGTGTAGGATACGCTGATCAGCCGGCAGAGTCGTGTCGTAGTAGACTTTAGCTCCAGAGATTTGCAAGTAACCACCGCTTGGTTCTAGCAAGGGTTGTCCGTTCTCATCCAGCACAGGCTTGCCATCTTTTTCCTGAAGAATAGAGCCCAGAGATTTGGCAAACATATCTGCGATATTTTGACCAGTTACCTTGATTTGAGAAATAGTATTTCCAAAAGGCAAGACAGCGATAACATTTCCCTTGGTGATTGGCTTGTCTTTGGCAATAGTTTCGCGCAGACCGCCTCCGTTAGTAACAGCTAGGTCTGTTTTATTGGCAAAGCCAGTTTGACCATAATCGTAGAGAGCATCAGCTACGACATTACCCAGATTGGTTTCGCGAACGCGGACATTTTCTCGGTCGCCATTAAGCTCTACAGGGCTGTTTGCTACGATAACTTTGGCATTATCTGCGTCGTATCTAGCTTTAATCTTGCTAACCATGTCTGCAACAACTGGGTCTGGATCGACTTTTTTAGCTGTTTCAGCAGGGATTTGCTGAGGATTACCCAGAAGTTGATTGGCCTTGAAAGTCACTTTTCCGATATTGTGTAGGTAGCTACCGGTCTGGTTGTAAGTTACATTGTCACCATAAGTGGTAGACTCTACTGTGTGGGAGTGGCCGTCAATAACGGTTACACGCTTACCTTTGAGCTTAGGATTTTTAGAAAGAGCTTCAGCCAAGGTTGAGCCGCGCCACTCTGTCGGAGTGGTCGTATCAATACCCAAGTGAGCTAGAACAACATAGTTTTTGTAGTTCTTTCCTTCTGCTGCTGCGCGTGCTTCGATTTCGTCAATGACGCGATTGACTTCTGTGATTGGATCAGTGAAGGTCACGCCTTGAACGTTTTTAGGGTGAGTTTTTGTAGCAGTTTCTGGTGTTGTCACACCGATGACTACAAACTCATCTCCCTCAACTGCTGGATCCTTGTCCACAATGGTAGAAGCTTGGAAAATCCGAGCATTATTGGCGTAGGTGTTAGAACTGAGGAGTGGGAATTTAAGAATTTCCTTATATTTCTTTGCCTCATCCAGACCAAAGTCAAACTCATGGTTACCGACTGCCATAGCATCATAGCCAATTTCATTGAGGATTTTTGCTTGTTCTTCCCCCTTGGAGCTATTGGAAATTGGCAGACCCTGGAAGGCATCACCCGCATCCACAACAAGCACTTTAGGATTTTTAGCGCGCTCCTCCTTGATAACAGTAGCCAACTTGGAATCACCGATAACGCCTTTTTCCTCTACGATGCGACCGTGAACATCGTTGGTATGGAGAATCGTAGCCTCTGGTAGATTTTCAGACTGGGCTGGTGCTACAGCGGCTTCCGTCGCAGCTGGACCAGCCGGATCAGCTGCATTCTGACTATCTGCTGCTGGTTTTTCTTCTGCTGAAGCTGCTGGAGCAGTTGGTTGCGCTGCAGAAGCTGTCTCAGTAGCTGGCTGACTGGTCAACTCCGTCGTTGCAGGTTCAGGACTAGCCTGAGCCTCTTCCGCAGAGACTTGATGCGCCAAAAAAGCAGGTGCCAAAAGCACTGTTGATAGAACAGGTAAGATGAAAAATTTCTTCTTCATATAACGAACACTCCTCTTTAGTATTTTGTTATATTATACCTCTTTTTAGTTTAAAAAGGAACTATATCCTTAATATTTCAACAAACATTCGTTTTTTCAGAAAACTTCTGGAAAGTTTTCTGTGTTAAAAAAGACCCTGAAATTCATCAGAGCCTTATTAGTATTATCCTTCAAAGACAACTTCCCCATCACAGATGGTAAACTTCACTTGACCTTTGAGTTTTTCATCAATAAATGGCGAATTGGCTGCCTTGGAGGCAAAGTGGTCAGTCACAAGTCTATCTGCTTCTGGGTCAAATATCGTCAAATCGGCTGGACCATCCTGAGCGATGAAGCCAGCATCGAAACCATATAACTGAGCCGGATTAAGAGTCATTTTCTCTAAAAGTTCCATCAAGCTCAGATGACCAGTCTCAACTAGGTAGGTCAGTCCCAGAGAAAGTGAAGTCTCAAGCCCAGTCATTCCAGAAGGTGCCTGAGTGATATCAGCTACATTTTTCTCGTCAGCATGATGTGGAGCATGATCCGTCGCAATGACAGAAATGACACCAGACTTGAGCCCCTCAATAACTGCCAGACGGTCCGATTCTAAGCGCAGAGGCGGATTCATCTTAGCATTGCTGCCCTTGGTCAATAGCAGAGCTTCTGTCTTAGAGAAGTGCTGAGGTGCTGCTTCAGCGGTGACTTGAGCGCCTAGATTCTGAGCGAATTCCACCACCTTTACACTCTCAGCCTTGGACAAATGCTGGATATGCACATGAGCCTTGGCATCATAAGCAATCATGACATCGCGGGCAATCATGCTGTATTCTGCCACACCTGTCGCACCGCAGATATGAAAATGCTCTTTAGCGATATGCTCATTGAAACCAAGTATACCGTTGAGATTTGGATCTTCCTCGTGCAAGCTGATAAAGGTGTTATTTTTACGCGCTTCTACGAGGGCCTTGCGGACAATGCCAGCGTTGGTCAGCGGAATACCGTCATCAGAAAAACCTACTGCACCAGCTGCCAAAAGACCTTGGAAATCTGTCAGATGCTGCCCATCAAAATTTTCTGTAATTGTTGCAACCGACTTGATATGGATTTTTTCGCGACTAGCCGACTCCAGTACTTCTTTCAGGGTTTCAACCGTTGAAATGGTAGGATTGGTATTGGCCATCATAACAACAGTCGTAAAGCCACCTGCTGCTGCAGCCAATGCCCCCGTATGAATGTCTTCCTTATGAGTCTGGCCCGGCTCCCGGAAATGAACGTGTATATCCACCAAACCTGGAGCCACAACCAAACCACTGGCATCAATAACTGTTGCATCTTCCGCCTGCAAATCTTGACCGATTTTGACGATTTTCTTCCCCTCAACCAAAAGGTCAGTAATTTGGTCAAAACCAGTCTTAGGATCCATAACTCGTCCGTTTTTGATTAATAGCATCGTCTTATCTCCTTATTCGTAAAAGTCCACCTGCGTATCCAACAGCTTATCCCCGTCATAAACAAACTTTGCTGAAAAGAAAGGCTTGTCTTCTAAAAGCCACTCAACAAAAGTATGATCGCCTTCCCAAGTTGGTTTAGATAAAACCTGGTCATAGGGCACCCATTCCAAAGTCCCTTCGTTGCAGTCAATCAGTTCACCCTCAAACTCAGTCACCTTGAAAACATAGGTATACCAGTCCAAGTCGGGAGTAAACTCTGGAAAAGTGATAACTCCTTTGAGAACAGGTTTAGCCTTTAGACCTGTTTCCTCTAGAATCTCACGTGCAGCGCATTCCTGTGGGGTTTCTCCACGCTCTAGCTTGCCACCGACACCAATCCATTTCCCAGCATGGACATCATTGGGCTTTTTGTTGCGGTGAAGCATGAGAAACTCCCGGCCATTATCGATATAACAAATCGTTGCTAACTGAACCATACTACCTCCTAAGCTAACCAATCAATAGGTTCCAAGCCCTTAGCCACTAAGAAATCATTGGTACGTGAAAAAGGTTTGCTGCCAAAGAAGCCACGGTAAGCAGACAGCGGACTTGGGTGAGCTGACTCAATAATCAAATGTTGGGAATTACTAATCAAGGCTTTTTTCTTGCGGGCATAGGAACCCCATAGGATAAAGACAACTGGATCAGACTTTTCATTGACCACTTTGATAATAGCATCTGTAAAAGGCTCCCAGATTAGGCCGGCATGCGCATTGGCCTGGCCAGCAGGCACAGTCAGCCCAGCATTGAGCAATAGAACACCTTGCTGAGCCCAGGAAGTCAAATCATGTGACTCTTTCACTCCGATATCTTCTGCCAGTTCTTTAAGAATATTCTGCAAAGAAGGTGGAGCTGGAATGTCATCAGGTACCGAAAAACTCAAGCCTTGTGCCTGTCTCGGTCCGTGGTAGGGGTCCTGCCCCAAAATAACCACCTTAACATCCGCTAAATCTGTCGTCTGAATCGCATTAAACACCTTTTCCCGAGGTGGGTAAATGGTCCCTGAAGCATACACTTCATCTAAAAAATGATTGATTTTTGCAAAATAACCTTCTGGCAGCTGCTCCTTAATCAAAGCATGCCAAGCTGAATGCTGCATATATGTCTCCTCTTATTTCCTACGATAAAATTCTCTTACCTAATCCACCTAAGCGCTCTTTTGAGTTCTGCTGTGCTATTTTCCAGAAAACAAGAACCGTGAGCTAAGATGATTTTTTCCGGTTGCCAAGCCAGCATCCGCTCTAGACATTCTTTGGCTTCTTTTTGATGACCTATAAAGGTCATACGGTAGTCAATAGGCGTCTGACCATCTGGAGCTGCAACTCGAACTAATTTATAAGCCTTGCCACGAAGCGAACTCGGAAAACGCTCTGTTTCAAAATTCTCAATTAAATCCGTCAAAATCAAGGTTTGACTGTCCTTATGAAAAAAGACAACTTCCTCAATATAAGTACTTCCCTTGAAAATCAACTGTTCTATCTGGCCTGCCCAAGCTTCAGGAGCCTCATTCGTCAGCTTTTCATCAAAAGAGACTGGGATTTTCTGCTTGGCTGCTCTCTCCTCAACTCCTGGGCTAGACCAAGCAATTGTCTCAGGATAACTCTTCTTCCAGTCAGCTATATAAGCATAGTGAATCTTATTGGGTGAAACAAGATGCGAAACTGATCCCAAAGCGTCTAACTGGTCAAACAAGGCTTGATTTGGCTGGATTGGTGAATGGCACCAGAGCTGACCATTTGCTAACTTGATGACAGTCATGCGGGTAGAAAAGGGCAACTTTGTCACCACCGCATCCATCTCAATCAAATCACCGTCAACAATCCAAATATTCTCAGCAATGGGCTTCAAGCTATAAAGCGGTTCATAGATAGGAACAGGTCTTTTCATTCTAAAGACTCCTTCTTTCTAGTCCAAAAACGAAACTTCCCTAGGGCTTGTGGGTACTGAGATAAGCCCACAGCGGACAGAATCAGTATCTGTGGTAGAAACTGAATCAAATAACGCGTCTTTCCTCCCTCGAAAATCTGCAAAAAGAGCAGGCCGCCAAAAACAGCTAAGGTTAGAAAATTCAACTCATCGCTGGAGCGATATTTCCAAAGGACAAAGACAAGTCCTGCTGTCATGACAATCCAAACCACCTGCTTGGACAGCGAGAAATAGACAAATTCTGACTTGTCAGTGTTTATGAAGAAGTCGCGGACAAACTGAGTTAAAGGATTATCTTTCGTAGCTTGGTAAAAAGGCGATATATAAGGCGTCTTTTCATTCTCGACACTGCGGTAGATCCAGCCCAAATCTCCTTCAGCTACAGTCAGAGACTGCTTGTAGAAGAGATGAAGAGCGAAAGTCAAAGGATTATATTCACTTAAACGCCGCTTGATTTCCTTGATAACATATTCCTTGGCAAACATGCCGTTGTTGTAATCAGCTTGCTTATCAGGTTCAATATACTGCAAGAGACCTTCTTTCATATCTTCCTGATTGTGGCCATTGAAGGTCAGACCTAAATTGATAAAGAGCAAGGGGCCTTTTGCCAATCCCTCTCCCTCTATAATCGGCACTTCCGTCTGGTGCTTGGACCAGTAATGCAGCGGAGCATAGCTAATCGCAAAACTACAAGCAAAAACGACTAGTGTCAGAAAGAACTTCTTCCAATTCTTTTTGAAAAAGAGGACTCCGAAGACAGCTATTAGCAAAATCATTACCGTTGGTCTAAAGAACAAAGCAAGACTAGTCATCAGCCCAAGCAAAATACTGCGCCAAATCAGCTGTCGGCTGGATTCCTCTCTCTTCAGCAATCCCAGAACTAGGAAAATCTGCAGACTGATGAAAGGCAGAGGCGGGATATCCGTATACATTGAAATGAAATAAGGAGAGAAGCCCAGCAAGAGCACATATAAACTAAAGACAGCATCCGCAGTCTTTTGGGAAAAATACTTTTGGCAGCCCTTATAGAGAATCAAGGCCGTTACGTTAGTATAAAGAATATTCAAGGCCTGCATGACCCATAGACCGGATTCCCCAAATATATTAAAGAAAAAACGCTCATAGAGAAATAGTGAGACATTGTTAGGGTTCCGGGTCAGATAGCTGGAAATGGAGCTTTCTTTCAGAATTTTGAAAGCCCCTGTAAAGACAACTGCTGCATCCCGCCTAATCAAAAGCTCTGCCGAAAAGAGCATAATCAGCTGAAAAATAAAGGCAGCTAGCATAATAAGAAGTTTATGCTTCATCAGCCAATGATAAGCTTTTTCTAGCAAATGTCGATAGCGATAGGCCAGATAAGCTAAAGCAGCAAAGGCAAACAAAGCTAAGATATTCAGCTCTGCAACATGCCAGACAGCAATCAGAAACCAGTGAACAGCCGTAATCAGCATAACTTTCTGTAATATCAAAAAGGATAGGTGATAAATCTTAGACATAGCTCTATTATACCAAACGCCGAGACTTTAAGCCATTTTTAAAGGCAGTCCAAGGACGTTTTACAGAAAAATGACCTGAATAAAGGTCAGATCATTTTATTTCTATTCGGTCTAAGACTGCCAATTTTCTTGGTCATGCTTAAATTTTTCAAGCAAGGCCAAGCCCTCAGGACTGACATAACCTTCTGCTTCAGCCAGAGTGATTAGCTCAGTGTAGTTAGAAAGGGTCACCAATTTCACACCCGCTTCATTGAAGTTCTTTTCTGCCTTTGGCAGCTCATAGGTAAAGATGGCCGCTGCGCCAATCACATCCGCACCTTCACGTTTAGCGGCAGCTATAGCATCCAAGACCGAACCGCCAGTCGAGATTAAGTCTTCGATGACAACCATCTTCTGCCCAGGCGCTACGCGACCTTCGATTTGATTGCCCGCTCCGTGATCTTTTGGTTTGCTGCGGATATAAGCAAATGGCAGGTTCATCTTATCAGCGATAATAGCTCCATGAGGAATTCCTGCTGTCGCAGTTCCGGCAATGACTTCTACATCTGGAAATTCAGCCCGAATCTTTTCGACGAAACCATCTTCAATCAAGGTTCGAGTCTCTGGATAAGCCAAGGTCACACGGTTGTCCGTATATATAGGTGATTTGATGCCTGATGCCCATGTAAAAGGCTCTTCCGGCTTCAAATACACAGCTTTGATTTTCAATAAATCACGCGCAATCTCTTTTGCTAAAGTCATTTTTTGCTCCTTATAAATTTGAAATTTTATGATGCTGTTAATTTTGACAAACGATTTAATTCGTATCTCTTGTTTTACCTAGCTATTCCACTGCTTCTTAATCTCGTGGTAAGCATCCCAAGGATTTTCAGCTTGGATAATTGGACGTCCTACTACAATATAGTCACTGCCGATTTGGTGGGCTTCCTGCGGTGTCATGACCCGTTTTTGGTCACCGATTTCTGATCCAGCTGGCCGAATCCCCGGCGTCACACAGAGAAAGTCATTTGCAGTTGCTGCCTTTATTAGTTCCACTTCTTGAGCTGAACAAACTACGCCATCCAAACCAGCTTCTTTGGCCTTGCGAGCGTAATTGACAACAGACTCCTGAACTGTGGTCTGGATGTTTTGGCAATCCCGCATATCTTCCTCACTGGTTGAGGTCAGCTGGGTCACCGCAACCAACTTAGCCTTATCCCCTAAGACCTTCTTGGCTTCACTCATCATCTCCACACCGCCTGCTGCATGAACTGTCACCATGTCGATACCAAAAGTACCTAAGACAGACATGGCTGAGCGAACCGTATTGGGAATGTCGTGCAGTTTCAGATCCAAGAAAATGCTGTGTCCAAGACCTTTCAGGTAATGAACGATTTCTGGACCAATGGCATAGAAGAATTCCATACCGATTTTGACATAGAGTTTTTCATCTTCCGGAAAATGCTCCAAGAAATCTTTGACATCGTCAAAAGATGGAAAGTCGAGGGCGATAATAGGCCGTTCTTCACGCATGAGGGGAAAATCTCCTTTTAAATTATTATCTTCAAAGAAGTCTGCTAGGCAATCCTATCTAAAAACCAACTGTAACGTTAGTCCTAAAGACATAGAAAAACCTTGCCCGAGAGCAAGGTTACACGAAAATGTGGCAGTATCTGCCATTCAAACGTATGTACCTTAGTAGCCTCTCTGGACTTCTTTAAAGGTTATATTTAGTTCATTCTATAATTTCACAGCAGGATTGTCAAGTAAAAATGTAACTTTAAAGCAAATTCTCTCGAACTTCTTTTCGTAAGCTTTCAAGACTTTCGATGCCGTATTTATCCATAGCCTTAGGCAGGTTCTCAATGATGGTAGGACAAGCATATGGATCCGTGAAATTGGCAGTTCCCACTCCAATGGCTGAAGCGCCTGCTATAAACATCTCCAGAGCAGCCTCCGCCGAATCAACTCCACCCATACCAATAATAGGAAGTTTGCTTGCCTGAGCCACTTGACGGATTAGCTTGAGAGCTACAGGAAAGACAGCCGGACCCGACATACCGCCTGTGCCATTAGCGATAATAGGCTTGCGTGACTTCAAGTCAAATCGCATACCTACTAAGGTGTTAATCATGGTAAAACCAGCAGCACCAGCGTCTTCAACAGCCTTAGCTACCTGAGTGATGTCTGCCACACTCGGAGTCAATTTGACATAGACTGGTACAGCAGAACTTTCTACTGCTGCCTTGGTTGCTTGGTAAGCCAACTCCGGAACTTGACCAATCAAAAGTCCAGCATTTCCATGGTCAACGTTAGGGCAGGAAATATTGAGCTCAATAGCCATGACATTGGGGGCTTGAGAAATTTTCCCAGCCACTGTGGCATACTCGTGATTGGAAAAGCCTGCTACATTGGCGATGATTGGCAGGTTGGGATAATGCTTTTCCAGCCAGGGAAGTTTTTCAGCTAGAACAACATCAAGACCTGGATTTTGAAGGCCAATGGCATTAAGCATCCCAGCTGGCGTTTCTGCAACCCGCGGAGTGGGATTGCCAAAGCGGGGGTCCAAAGTCGTAGCCTTTATCATGATGGAGCCTAGCAACTCTAGGTCATAGTATTTGGCATATTCTTGTCCGAAGCCAAAACAGCCAGATGCTGGAATAATTGGATTTTTCAGGTCCAAGCCTGGCAAGGAAACTCTTAAACGTTGGTCACTCATTCTTTCCCCTCCTAGACAACAATCGTGCCCGTCTCAAAGACCGGGCCGTCTTCACAAACCCGCTTATTGACTGACTCGTCCTGACCTGCAAGATGAACTACGCAGGCATAGCAGGCGCCCATGCCACAAGCCATACGAGACTCCATGGAGAGATAAGCATGCGGATGGTCCTGAAACTTACGATCCACATACTGAAGCATAGCAGGCGCACCACAGGAATAAACAGCTGCATAGTCTTGAGACAACTCATCCACAACGGCTGATACATAGCCCTGGCAGCCATAAGAGCCGTTATCCGTTGTAACAATGACCTCGGCGTATTCTTTCATTTCTTCCTCTAAAATGACAGCAGATTTATCAGCAAATCCCAGAACAGCAGTCACTTGAGCTCCCTTGGCATGCAATTCTTTAGCAACCTCAAGCAGGGGAGGGACGCCAATCCCACCACCGATAATCAAAGCGTGGTCACCTGCCCTTACAGGACTCAAATCAAAGCCATTGCCCTGAGGCCCCATAACATCAAGAAAAGTTCCAACTGAAAGTTGAGAAAAAATAGCCGTCCCGCCACCTTCTATCCGATAAATGATGCGACAAGTCAGATTGTCTCGGTCAATCTGTGCGATTGAGATAGGCCGGCGCAAAAGCTTGCTGTCATCTGGTACCCGAATATGTAAAAACTGCCCTGCCTGCATCTGAGCAACCATTTGTCCCTTTAGAAGCATGGAAAAAATATTAGGCGCAATCTCTACTTGCTCCAGCAGCTCCATTTGCTCCAGCATAATCTTGCCAAATCTCTTTTTACAACTGTCACTAACCATGACAACCTCACTTTCTACAAGAAAAAACCTCGCCGCAGCAAGGTTTCGCAAAAAACAAGGCAGTCTACTTGCCTCTTATAACGTTTTTCCTACCTTGCAGCCTCACTGGACTTGATTAAAGGTTAAATTGTAAACATTATATCGTTAGAGATGAGGAATGTCAAGGCATAAAAAATATTAGAATTTTCACATCTCCGACTTACCACAGCTTTACCAGCTCTTATCAAATTCACTTCTTGCGTCTGCTAGACAAAAGCTGCCATCCTCCTGTCTTCTGAAAATCAAGGCTACTCTATCACTTTTTCGTTCAGTATCTGATTTTCGTATATTAATATACTGTATACTCAACGATAAGGGATCAAAATCCGTATCATTCCCATGAATATTACTGTAAGAGGGTAATCCAAAACGTTCAACAACTTCTTGATAAGTCATACCACCTTTACCTCGCTGCCTATCACCCAATATCAATGTATCGATATCTTCTGGCTTCCAGTTAAAGACAAACTCCTCTTTGGCAGCCACTGGATAGCGACTATCGTCCAAGAACAATGCCGATTTAGTTATCAAATAGTACTCCTTGCCATTGGAATCGGGATCAAAAAAACCTAGTCTTATCTCCTGAGGATGATCAGATAAGCTGTTTTTTTCTATGTTCATCACCCTTGTCTTATAAGTTAGTGTCAATCCATTTTCGGTAAAACTCACATTTGAACCCTTACCGTATTTCGTAATAACCTCTTCCAAAGTCGGATTATTCTTCCACTCCCCAACTTTTGCTATTTTGAGTTCTACAAAATTGTCTAATGTCCATTTAAAAGCAAACTTTTTTTCATCTTCTACCACAAGTTTATTTTTAAGTTCCTTCTGTTTCTTGTCCGTTTCTAACTCAGGTTCATCTTGCTGACTAGTAGAGCTTTCTTTACTAACTGACGAGACTGTCTTATCTTCTTTGTGTTTAGCATTGTCTTTGTTAGGAACCTTTAGTGATAAATAATAGAAGCCAAATAATAAAGTAAATGATATGGTTAAACAAAGAAGAATAAAGGCTAAGTTAGTCCTTTTTTTCTTCTCCTGTATGGCCATCATGCTGAGTTCTTCTCTTTTTATCTTTTGTTGTCTATAAAGTTCCTTTTTTATATCTCTAAATGAATTGGAATCATGTTTTTTCTTGCTATTCTTTCTCAAGTTTGTCTCCTCTTTCTTATTTAGTTTACTGGCTTTGTTTAGAAACTAAACGCCATGTTCCATCTTCTTGGTTGTAGAATTCTAGAATAACAGTCTGTAATTTATTACGTTCTTTCCAACCCTTTGGATTATTATAAGTAATCCTTAACTTAAGTTGATTGTTTTCTCCTGAAATTATTTGATAAAAAGGCAAACCAACATTTGAAACAATCTCATCATAAGCCGTACCTTTGTCAGTACCTTCTCTAGCACCAATAACAAGACTATCTATATATTCTTGCGTCCATAAAAAATCTCGATCAGGGTTTTTATCAACTTTAATTGCATTACTTGAAAGATTAAAGAACTTTGAGGTGAGCTTATAGACACCATCAAATTCAGCAAATATTAAAGATACATTGCCTATATTACCGTTTTTATCTTTCCAGAAAAGACTAATATAGTTTCGGACTTCATGATTTGGTAACAAGTGAATCCACGAACCAGCTTCGACAGGTTTTCCAAATTCTTTTAAAACATCTTCCAAGACGTCTCCGCCTTTATCTTTGTCCATGTGTAGAGAAACTGCCTTGTCAACCGTCCAAAGAAAGGGACCACTTTTTTCTGGAGAAACTGTAAGACTTTCAGCGAATTTTTTTACTTCAGTCTTCTTATCCTCTAATTCTTTTGATGGTGAAATAATCTGACTTGACTGGCTCACCGGTTGCTTAGATTGAGCTTTTTCCGGTATAGAAAGCATTAAAAAAACTGCTCCAACAATAGAAAAGCCAATAATGGCTAATAAAACGAATGGTAAGAATTTAGACTTAGAAGTCTCCTTCTCTAACTCAAAAGCAATATCTTCAAAAGAATCCTCTTTTCTCTTCATAACTACTCCTTTTACAGTCTAAAAATCATCATATCACGAATAACTTGAAATTGCAAAATCTGCTTCATTGTAAAAGACTAGATAAAATTCCTCAATATAGTTCCAATAAGAACAAACTTTAAAAATGTCACTATATCCAATAGAATTTCTTTTACCACCTATCCATTTTAATAAATTCAATTACAAAACTATGCTAGCTTTCATTGATTTATCAGGAAAAAATCCCCAGTTTGTGATAAAATAGTCCTATGAGAATTCAACAGTTACACTATATTATCAAAATTGTCGAGACTGGCAGTATGAACGAAGCTGCCAAACAGCTTTTCATTACCCAGCCTAGTTTGTCCAATGCTGTGCGGGATTTGGAAAATGAAATGGGTATCGAGATTTTCATTCGCAATCCCAAAGGAATTACCTTAACCAAGGACGGCATGGAGTTTCTTTCTTATGCCCGGCAGGTGGTTGAGCAGACTCAGCTTCTAGAGGAGCGATACAAAAACCCTGTCGCCCACCGCGAACTTTTCAGCGTTTCTGCCCAGCACTATGCCTTTGTGGTCAATGCCTTTGTCTCCCTGCTCAAAAAAAGCGATATGGAGAAATACGAGCTCTTTTTACGGGAAACTCGGACTTGGGAAATTATTGACGACGTAAAAAACTTCCGCAGCGAAATCGGCGTCCTCTTTCTCAATAGCTACAACCGCGATGTCCTATCCAAGATGCTGGATGACAATCACCTGATTGCTACTCATCTATTCACAGCTCAACCCCATATCTTTGTCAGCAAGTCCAATCCGCTGGCCAAGAAAAAGCTGGTTCAATTATCTGACTTAGAAAACTTCCCCTACCTCAGCTACGACCAAGGAACTCACAACTCCTTCTACTTTTCTGAGGAAATTCTCTCTCAGGAACACCATAAAAAATCAATCGTCGTCAGCGACCGCGCGACCCTCTTTAACCTCTTGATTGGTTTGGACGGCTACACGATTGCAACCGGTATTCTAAACAGCAACCTCAACGGAGATAATATCGTCTCCATTCCACTGGACATTGATGATCCAATTGAACTGGTCTACATCCAACACGAAAAAGCCAGCCTATCCAAAATGGGAGAACGCTTCATTGATTATCTGATTGAGGAAGTGAAGTTTGATAAATAAAGTAAAACACCTAGAAGCAGGCAGCTTACTGCAGGCTCTAGGTGTTTTTTCTATTTTTCAGACTTGGTTTCACTTCAGGTCTATCAGATGGAGGAAAGAGGTAGGGAAAGCGGAAGTCTATTTAAGACAGCTGATTAAATCTTGATTCTTTATATCATAATAATCAAAATATTTCTGATATAAAGAGACATCTATATCAGAATATGCTGTAGTGACCAGCTCCTTCAAACCTTCCACTAATTCATCCAATTCCTCTTGCTCCACTGAGATTCCAGTCAGTCCATGAGCAACTTTGTTTCTTTGAGAATTTACATCCTGAACTTTAGAAATTGAAGTTTCAAATTCAGAATATTCATGATAATGGTTGAGAATTTTAACCATATCAAAGATATTAATTTTCTTAATTTTTTTAATTACTTTTAAATCCGGATGTCTTCTTTCAATTACAGATTTCAAGATAAATTCCGCAAAGGATTTTACCTTGACTAGCACATCAGTAACTTGACCTCTACGGTTTAGAATATCAATCATCAGATAATAATTTAACACTTTTTGAAACTCCTCTGTGTCATCATATTGCAAATTATCATCAGCAGCAATCTCTTCAAGAACTCTCTGTTTTTGAAAAACACTAATCATGTTTTCTAATATATTTTTTGAATCTTCCCAATCTTGTTCGTTGGAAATGATATCGCGATTTGCCTTTAAGATATCTAACGCCGCTTTGTACTCATACTTCAAAATGAAGTTTTTATAGGTTCGTTGTAGTAAATTGTTTTTTAATTTTTCGCCTGTTTCAATTTCTGGTTTACGCTCATCTTCATTTTCTGCTGTTTGCTTTTTCAATAAATCATCTAAAACAACTTCTTCAAAATAAGGAGCGCCCTGATTAGACCTATTTGTTTTCTTCCCATTTGGAGAATCTACCCGAGCAAGTCTTGTATGATAATCCTTGATAAAATTGATAAAGTACATGGCAGCCTGGCATTGAGCAGTACCACTTGTGATATTTAAAATATAATCTCCGTTCGACATATCTTCTCTATCAAGGATTTTTTCCACGAATTTATACATCGCTTCAAATTCATGAATCCCCTCTGCTACATACTCATTTTGAATCTCAGGGATTTGGACTGCTTTTGTTCTATAAACAGCTTTAGCAGCCCTTGTAAAGTTTTCCTGTTTTACCTTCATCTCATCACTATATATCACAATAATTTTGTCAGGTAATTCATTTTTAATAATTACGAGTGCAGGACCATCTGAAATTTCCTGTTGGTACCCATCATGCTCATATGTATGAATGTCCCCTATAGACAAGGCTCTTCGAAAATTGTCCGTTTTTTCTCGACCCGTTTCATCTTTTTTTGTAGGATGTTTAAATTTTACACCAATCGGATCATACTGACTGATAAATGTAACCAACGTCTTCATCTTGTAGCTACCTCCGTAATCGTAAAACAGGTTTTGCCCATTTCATAGAAATTTTGCGCATTATTTATCAAGCTTTTTTCGCCTTTAGTAGTTTTTATAACTTGCTGGGGTGCCTTCGTCAATTTTAGAGCGCCTCGTCCAGACATTTTCTTATGTCGTTTTTGAACTTCGCCATCCGCTTGCCTAAATATTGTTTTGGTCCAAGCACCACTTCCACCACCTAAATAGAGGGGATAGGATAGATTGTTTTGAATTAAATGATTAGGAAATTTCTTTAGAAAGAAATCTTTATATCCTTCATAGCCTTCATCTTCTGTCACTCCAAAGTAAAATTCTTGTGCATATTCTCCAAGAGAAGCAATGAGGTCACCTGCTCTTCCACCCTTAAAACCTGAAGCAGTAATGATTTCAAATTCCAGCTTGGTTCCAGGTTTCAAAGCTTCACGATAGATACTTAGTGAATGTGCCTCTGTATCCTTATCTGGAGTAAAATCCCACTTTTGAACAAGAATTAAATCATCATTTGTCAGAGGCTGACTGTCTGAGACACGAATCTCATTAAAAATATCATCAAAAGGTTCTAATTCTTTATATCTCTGCTGTCGAGTTGGTCCCCAAGGAATCGCTTTCTTATTTTCAAGAATTTTGTCTTTTTTTTCCTGCTTAAAATCCGTTGAATGCCAATGTGTATTCATCAAAATAGTTCGAATAGCACCTTTAAGAGAGCTGCCAGGGACATAAGGATTACCGTAACAATCTCTCATAAATTGATGAACGCCATTTATTTCTCCTGGATCTGTCGTTTCCTGGTTTCTAGGTACTTTCTCTCCTTTAGGCTTTTCAAGTCCTGTTGCTTTAAGTCTATAGCCCCCAAAATCACGTTTTGTTACACCATGCTCAGCTAGAAAATCACTTATTCGATTGGTTTTATTATCCGAATCAATTAAGAACTTTTGGAATTTTTCATCAATACCTCGTTTGATAAGTTCGTCATAAAGCAGAGTCATATCTGGAAAATAATATTCATCCCCTTCAAGAATATACTCACGAGCAGTATGAAGCTGACCACTCCCGATATGCACTGGTCCCAAGGTCCACAGAGTCAGCTTGAATTTCCTATATTTTGTCTTCATTTGGATTCCTCCAATATATAGAATAAGGGTTTAGCATAATGCCAGACTGAATGAGGAAAATCATCACTTGGCTTGACATCGCAGATTTGCCCACTATAAGTTTTGGAAAAGGTTGAACCTGCCTTAAAAGTGTAAAGATTCTGCTTGCGGAAGTTAGATACCGTCTCTTCACTAAATGCAAAGCCACTTGCCTTTTTCAGTAAGTATCTCCCCTCATTCATTGCAACTTCCAAATCACTATCCACTGGTAAAGAAGTCGTCAAAGTCATTACTTTGCCTGTATGGTTAACAGTTAATTTTTCCAAAAAATCCAGTGGCTGGGCAACAGTTTTATCCAGAGTAAAACCACCGTAACCACTGCTGCGCTTTCCTCCGATACCACTAAACTGAAGACTTTCCAATAAACGATCCAACAAATCAGATTGACTAGCGATGAAATACAGACTGCTTTTGTCAAAGTGAACTGAAGCAACTTGATAAAGATTTCCATCTTGGAAGGGCTGGTTTTTTGTGTTAATTGATTTTGTAGCCAGAGATTCACCAACGATACTATTTCCAGATAGAAAGCAGTCAAAATCCCCAGCTTAATAAAGGCTATTTTTTTTGCTTTTTTTGCCTCTTCACGCTGTTTGATAATATCTTCATTTCGGTTGACTTTATCCAACAATGGATAGCCGATTGGCTTAGGGAGATAAGGGGCTTCCATATAGGGGAAAGCATCAGTCAGTACAAACTCATCCTGTCGAGATAAATTCTCAAACTCATCTAAGACCCCCGCCTTGATAGCTTCAAGCACTAAGGCAGAGTAAAGACGAGCTGCCGTGAAAGTCATGGCCGAATCATCCAAATGACCTTCTCCAAAATGAGCAGACTTAAAATCTAATTTATAGAGTTGATAGGCCATAGCAGACCTCCTTACTTAATTTCTGAATCTGGGATCTCTGTACTTCCTCCACCATCGGACTCATCATTAGTAAATGGTTTCAGGGCTTTTTTAATCCTAAACTCATCAAATTCACCAAAGACAGTCTTAACCTCAAAGTTTTTAAAACACACTTTACCATAGCCACGACTGCCAGAACCGCCTAAGTAATCCCATTCTAACAATTCAAAACCAGCTTTGAGAATTTCCATATCCTTTTCGACCTCAGTGAGTTCTTTCTCCTGAATAGAATAGATAATCTCAAAAGCAAATTCACTTTCACGAATAGCTCGCTCAACTTGTCGAGGAGTTGCTTCAGCTGTAATGCGATTGATTGTATTTTCAAACTTAACTTCTGTGTAAGTAGATACTCTTTTACCTAGCTCTTCTTTGTTGTTTAGAAAGGCATCTCGAAAAACCAAGCGGCCAATTTTATAAGTTTCTGAATTTCCGAAGAGACGGCTAATTTCCAAACTATCTTTACTTAACTTCTCTGTTGTGTTGCTATTATAGTCTGTCCGATAAAGTAAGCTGCGCATTTTTCCTTTTAAAGTGGATCCAGGAATATAGGGAAGATTCGTAAGGGGATCTTTTATAATAGGATTATTGGTAGCACCAATAGCTGCGAAAGCATTACTTGTCCCAATATGAAGTCCGCTTTTCAGCTCAATAATTCCTGAAATTTTTACTTTTGAATAGGTCATTGCTCTCTTCCTCCATTAAATTTAAAATATGCAATCAAAGCTTCCATATACCGACAGAAGCGTTGCAAACTAGGTATATCTTGAATTTCTTTCAACGCTTCTAATAAACCTGCTTTTTTAACAAAATCTTCTACAGCTGGTTCTCTTCCAGATTGGTAAACAAACTGAATCCTCAAATAGGAAATTTTTTCTCTTAATTCCTCAATATCATTTTTTGTCTTACTTTCGTCAAAAAGATTGCTGGTCAAGGCTGCTAAATTACGAATTTGTGTACTGGTTAACTTGAATTTTTTCTTACCGTTATTTAGTTGTTTTTTATCGGAATCTAAAGTATGAATAACTAGGTCAGCTTTATCAACATAATCATCCGTCAAAATAGGCGGGTGAAGCTTGAAATTTTTTTGTCCATTACTTTGACTACTATAACTACCTTTACTACGATTGTTTTGAAATTGATTTCTGCCGTTAGTTTGGTTGTTTCTATTTTTTTCGTACGGTGCCATCATTTTATGCCTTTCTAATTTCATATAGATAGTAGACGAGAGCGAACTCTGCTTCTCTCTGTGTTTTACTGCTGCTCTTGTACCAATTCCAAAAAGCATCTTTAAATTCTCTGAAGTGCTCCTTCCCCTCTTTGCCAGCTTCATCTTCCATTCGCGCCAATAGATAAGCCAAGCGGGCAACATTCATCCTTCTATCATCTTCCGGCCCATATCCCTTATACATCGTTTTATCATTAAGTTGCAAAAGTTCGACCAAGCGATAGAGAAAATTGATACCCCGCTCCTTCTGCCCAGAGAAATATTTCCGAATATCCTTCAATTTCCCTTTGTAAATCTCATCAATAAAGTCATCAAACGTGAAAGTGTACCGTTCATTGAAAAGAGAAATGCTATCTTTGCCATTGGACTTGGCAGCCTCTTCAAGTTGTCCAGCATCCAAAGCCATCAGATGAATCGGAGTTTTGTCTGGATAAAGCCCAACACCTGCAGATAAGGTCAATTTCCCATTTGTAAAAGCAATAAATTTCTGCCTAATATCTACCGCAAAATCTATAACATCCTGCCAGCTGCCAATCGCAAACACATCATCACCACCTGCATAGATGATCGTCAAATTCTTATCCTTTGCAAATTGATTAATATGAAATTTAAAGAACAGACTCATCTGCTGAGAAAATACAGCAGAGCGAGCAAGAGTATTATAACTTCCAGCTGCTTGCTCAGAAAATCCAGCCATAAAAGCTGCACCTAGATTGTCTACATCCAAACGCAAAACAGCCAGCCGCTTAATTCCCCTAGTCACTCCCTCACTTCCTTCGATTTCTTTTTGAGACAGACCAGCATAATCTTCGATATTCGCTGCCTGATGATCTCCGATATAGACATGAATAGCAGCATTGTTCGTAGAAAATTTATTTTTCACATATAAACGACCTGAAGTGGGAATATCATCTTCATCCACAGCCAGCAATACAGCTCCAGGGCCAATCGGCAGTCCTTCTTCTCCCTCTACAATTTGAAAATAATAATAGTCTTCCCTTTCAGGATTTTCAGTGTCGTTAAAAGTATGAATTTTAGCAGCAAATCCTCTAAGCTCACGACAAATAGGACAAAGATTTTGTACATCCTCGCCACCTATCCGCAGCACCTCAATATCCCCAACTGCATGGCAAATTTCACACTCTCGTTCAGACTGTTTACCACCCTTATTAAGCTCTCGCAGGGTAGTTGCATCGTAGCGAGAGATTTTCTTTTCAGAAATCATCCGACTAGTCTCTTGGTAGATCTCGCGATAGTGCTGTAGATAACAAGCAACCGAGCCATAACGGTATTTCATAATCTGCTCTGCAGCAAATGGTGCCCAACCAAAAGCAACATAGAGACCCGTCTGAAAATGCTTCAGGAGGAAACTGTTAAATTCCATTTCAAACTGCTCCAAAACTGCCACTGTTGCTTCTGTATTGGGTAAAACGAAATAGGCATGGCCACCGCCAATATAAAGGGCATTAGCGCGTGATAGTGCCAACTTCTCCAAGAGACTATCCACAATATTCTCACTCATAAATTCCAGATAAAGACTACGAGCCTTGAGTTGCTTAGCAGCCCCTTTGCTGGCGATATTGTAGATAAAGTCCTGGATACCTGACAAATCAAAACTAGCTAGTAAGAAAGCAGATGCTGTATAGAGATTCGATGAATCATCCAGCAGAGAATCTTGACCTTGATTTTCCAGATAATCAAAAATCGCAGTAGCAAAAGCAACTGTTAATCGGCTATGCTCTGCCAAAGAGAGATCTCCCAGCTCCTTGTCTCCAGGAAGTAGAGGTACTTTCGAAAACAAAGTCCTCCAAAGATTGAAAAAGGAAGGCAAGCTTTCTTCCTCTAAGGGAAGTTGTTGCAGTTTTTCATTCAAAACATTCAGTAGTTCTTCATAGCAGTCCTGACTAATATCAACAGCTTCGTGGCCGGCAATATTGAGCTCAATCTCATCTGTTAAGACTTCAAACTTCTGATAACGAGACTCCTCTTTCTTTTTGAAGGCGTTAAAGATATCAGCCAGAGGTTTGAAAAGCTTCTCTTTTGAAACTTTGTTTTCATCCAATGAGCCACTGGCAATATGACTGGCCAAAGTGATTATTTTTTCTGTTCTGCTATCCCCACCAAAATTAAGATGGGGCAGTTGCTCTTTTAACCATGCTTTTCCCAAATCTATATCATCGGGCTGACCGTTCGAGCGACTAACAACTCGGCCAAGATTGTGAAGCAAGGCCGCATGGATTAAATCAAGTTTTTCTTTCTTCAATTCTCATCCCTCCCATTCCTAAGCTGCATTTAGCTCCGACTCCAGAATATTCCCCGAATCTCAGAAGCATCTGGGCATAGGCCTTTAAGGTAGATGCTCCCTGGATCCGAATAGTTACCCTGCCCTCAAAGGCGGGGTATTTTCGTCCATGAATCGGGAAATAATGACTCTTCAGACGATAACTGGTGATTTGGCTATGCTCTGCTAAAAACTCCAGAGTTTCCTCCTCTATCTCTGCTTTGCCTTCTACCAGCCGGCTGTACTTCTGCATGAGGCTCTGAAAGATTAGACGTGTATCTGGAAAAAGGACAAACTGCCCCTGACGTTTAAAGGTCGTCGGAGTATAGAAGTGCAAGCTTATCAAGTGCGAAGCCTCATCTCCCTGAAAAACCTCCAGCAAGGACTGGGACGAAAGGGACTGGATCTCGATATTCTTCACCAGAATCTCCTCAGAATAAGTCTCTAATTTTATCGTTTCAAGACTCAATAACTGGGGCAATATCTGCTGCTCCGCTTCTTCCGAAAGTAAGTTTACCGTCCAAATAGACTCTTCCCGCTCCGAGCGAAGATTCATCGAGTAGGGATTGGTCTCTTGCTGATGGAGGAAGGAGGCAAAGTCATCCGACAGCTTCTCCATGAGAAAGCCCTGCAGTTTACAGACTAAGTCATCATCCTTCAAAGATACCTTTGAAAGATGCAATCGTATTTTCTTCACATTTCCATTCCTTTCTATAATAAGAAAAAGCGCCTAAAAACGGTGAAAGTATTTTTCACCGAATCTAGGGCGCCCTTTTTAGTTATTATCAGTACTGTTTTTACGATTGTTATTATATCAAATCTTGAAAGCGATGTCAAGGTTTTTCTTATTTTAAATATCTAATCCTATTTTAAAAATCGCATCATAATTCCCCCAGTTTGCAGTCCCCTCGCGAGGAGACTGGGGGTTCTTACGGAGCTTATGGCTCAACCATTACAGGCTACTATGCGGAGTTTCCGTCCCTCGCGAGGTGACTGGGGCTTCTTACCGTCCATTGGGTTGCTCGTATCAATTACAGGAAAGCGCTTCCGTACCCTCGCGAGGTGACTGGGGTTCTTAACTGAATAATGTACAACTTATCGGTCGAACTACGGCGTTTCCGTCCCCTCCCGAGGTGAATGGGGTTTTTACAAGGAAAATTATGATTACTAGTAATACTCAAAATTCAGTTCCCGTCCCCTCTCGAGGAGACTGGGGTTTCTTACGAAAGCATACGATGCAGGCATGCCTGCGGAATTCGAGTTTCCGTACCCTCGCGAGCTGAATGGGGTTCTTACAGACTACAAAGCACATCAAAGAAGCTTGTGACCTAAGTTTCCGTACCCTCCCGAGGTGAATGGGGGCTTACGAAATGAAGGACAATCAATGCGACATGATACAGAGTTTCCGCCCCCTCTCGAGGAGACTGGGGGTTCTTACAAAAATCGTTGAGGTTTTACCAGTGTTCTTTCAGTTTCCGTCCCCTCGCGAGGTGACTAGGGGTTCTAACGTCAGTTGTGAAATTAGAAAGAAGGTAACTTATGACAGGTTTCCGTACCCTCGCAAGGTGACTGAGGTGTCTTACTCTGTGCTACACAAGCGACAGTGCCGGTCAACATAATGTTTCCGTACCCTCTCGAGGTGAATGGGGGGGCTTACAATTACTAGCGGAGAATACAACGATTATAGGCAACTAGTTTCCGTCCCCAATCGACGTGACTGAGGCTTCTTACGTTGAAAGACCAAAGATTGATACGGTTAGAAATCTGTTTTCGTCCCCTCGCGAGGTGAATGGGGCTTCTTACAGAGGAAGGTGGTTAGAACTGATGTTTTTAGCTCGTTTCCGTACCCTCTCAAGGTGATTGGGGGTTATTGCTTCTGGAGATTTACAAATACCAGGCACAAGCTGAAAGGTTTCCGCCCCCTCTCGAGGCGACTGGGGTTTCTTACAGAATCCCGTTTATTGAAAGGTTGAAAGAAATTTCGGTTTCCGTCCCCTCCCGAGGTGAATGGGGGTTCTTACATCTGGTTCATCCTTGCAGGAAATCCAGCACCCTCTATGTTTCCGTCCCCTCTCGGGGTGACTGGGGGGTCTTACTGAAATCACATTGGAAAACATTTATACAATGTTGCGTTTCCGTCCCCTTTCGAGGTAACTGGGGTTTCTTACATCGCTTGAAACTAAAAGATAGTTATTTGGGAGAAGAAGTTTCCGTACCCTCCCGAGCTGAATGGGGGTTCTAACTTGATGGTTCAGGGATGCCTACAGAGGCAATTGTTATGTTTCCGCCCCCTTTCGAGGTGATTGGAGTTTCTTACTGATATGACCAAGAACATTGGTACGTTTACAGCAGGTTTCCGTTCCCTCTCGGGCAGATTGGAGGTTCTAACCGTTACTAGACGAGCGATGTTTCATAATCTCCTTGTTTCCATCCCCCTCGAGGTGACTGGGGGTCTTACCGTTTGCAACCACGAACAAAAGATGCAGCAGATGCAGAGTTTCCGTCCCCTACCGAGGTGACACTGGGGTTCTTACTTTCTTCCTAACCAAACAATCGAGGGCAATATTTAGTTTCCGTACCCTCTCGAGGTGAATGGGGGGTATTACTTACACATGACAAAAGTACTAGCTATCTCTAACAAGTTTCCGTACCCTCGCGAGGTGAATGGGGGTTCTAACATAACATTTCATAACCAATCTATTACATTACGAAAGTTTCCGTTCCCTCTCGGGCAGACTGGAGGTTCTAACCGTTACTAGACGAGCGATGTTTCATAATCTCCTTGTTTCCGTCCCCTCCCGAGGTGACTGGGGTTTCTAACAAAATCAAGATAAATATATCGGGTGTATTGTTGAAGTTTCCGTACCCTACCAACGTGAATGGGGGTGTCTTACGAGATATACGTCTAAATTACAATTTAATCGCAAGACGTTTCCGCCCCCTCCCGAGGTGAATGCGAGTTCTAACAAGTACTCTTCGTTAGCGAATATCCTGGCAACAACTGAGTTTCCGTTCCCTCTCGAGGTGACTGGGGGTTCTTACCGAGAAGAGCAGACAGGAAGCAGGCCATCTTTTAAAGTTTCCGTCCCTTCGCGAGGTAAATGGGGGGTATTACAGCAAGTAAATAAGCACTAATCGAATTTAATAAAGCGTTTCCGCCCCCTTGCGAGGTGAATGGAGATTTTTACTATACTGATAAAGATGTGAGCAAGTTAACAGGGATTTCGTTTCCGTACCCTTACGAGGGGAATAGGGGTTCTTACGCGGAAAAGCTATATAGCATTGCGGTTAGTCGCTTTGGTTTCCGTCCCCTCTCGAGGAAACTGGGGTTTCTTACACAACAACCAGTTGTTGAAGAGAAACAAGGAAAAGGTTTCCGTCCCCTCTCGAGGAGACTGGGGTTTCTTACCAAGATGCGTAGTGATGAGAAAATCGATAACGTGTTTCCGTCCCCTCTCGAGGAGACTGGGGTTTCTTACTAAAGTCGTTCACCTAAAACGTCCTTAATTTGTTCGTTTCCGTCCCCTCTCGAGGAGACTGGGGTTTCTTACGAAATGGTCTTTTATGAGTATGACGAAAACTCAATCCGTTTCCGTCCCCTCTCGAGGAGACTGGGGTTTCTTACCCCATATCTTGTATAGGGTCTTCATGTCAAACTACTAGATCTAGTTTGACATCCCAGTTGAAACTTATCCTTATTATACCATGAAGCCAGCAAAATTTAAAGATTAAAAGAATAATATCTCTTCCAGCAACTCAGCGCCAGCATAGGGATTAAAGACTACAGTTTCTTCTTTATGCCCGACATATACGATGATATTGTCTCCTTCATCGGCTTGATAAAAGTCTCTTATATCTTTTATCAAAAGATCAAAATTCAGCTTTTCTATATCGACCTCGAAGCAAGAACGCTGAACCCTTGTACCATAGCCTTCTAAAAGCTTGGCTAGTTTTAAACGCCTTTTATTACTTACGATATCATAAATAACCAGACAAAACTTTGTTTTCTTCCTGGCAAATTCCTTGCTGACACTATCAAGATTATAAAAAGTCATCTTCACTCTCCCGTATAACTGCTGATATAGTCGTCAGCATTCCTTGACTTAAAACATCGAATCAAAGACTTGATTTGCTGATCTGCCGTGTACAAAAAAGTGTAGCGATTCTTATCCAATTCGACATAATGATGGATTTCTAAGATGCGCTCCCTCATAGCTCGAGAAAATACTTCAATCCCTTCCGAAGTCAAATGCATTTCATCCCCCATCTTCTCAAAATGCTCCCCCCTAATATCACCATGCTTAATCAGACTCATCACAGTATCATCTACGATGACTGGCCGCCACTCTTCCATTAGGTCGCTGGCTAGTACTGCATGATGGGTATGTGGCTGATGGGTAACGCCAAAGCCTGCACTAAGACCATTTTTCCGAATCAAACCAATAAAACAGGAATACAAAATTGAATACCCAAAATTTAGCAGCGCATTAAAACGATCTAAGGATGGCCTCCTATTGCGACTATAAAACTGAAAATCTTCTTCTACCAGTAGATTTAGATAGTAGAAATAAGATTTTGCAATTCTGCCTTCAATCCCCATAATTTCTGATATGCTTTTGGCAGATTTAAGGCTCTCACAAGCAGATTTAAAACGTTTAAAGTCCTCTTCGTCAAATAGCCCTTGCTCATCGTATGCTTTTAGCAGATTTAATTGATTCATGATTTTTGCCGAAGCTATTCTCTGTGACATCTTCAGACAGAAACATTTATCAAAAGAAGCCTGAGCCTGCTCTCTCTGCTTTTCATAGTCCGCTTCCTTAAAAGAATCCATCGAAAATAAAAACTCACCCTTACTAGAAAAATAGAAGACTGGAATCCCATGGCGAGATAAAGATTTCAGTAATTGTGTAGATAACTGAGGATTGCCAAATATGAGAATGTTATCAATTAGACTTAATGAAATAGCCTTGAGCATAGTTCGTTCTTGGTTCTTTATCATTAACTTATGATCACTAATTGATAAGCTGTATGAAGAGTTCTGAATATACAAATCAGCCATATTAAAACACTTTCTTTTTTATTTAATATTTTAATATGGCTATTTTAAGTTGTCAATAAAAACCCTTGCAAAATCTACAAGAGTCTTTTTTTCTTATTTTTTAGTAGTAGATTCTAGCTATCTCTTCTCAATTTCCCCAGCACTTCCCCTATTTTACCTTCAATAACTAGATCTGCCTGGCTGTCTTGAGGGATGCTGGTCTTATTGATGACGACCAAATGCTTACCTGCAAAGTACTGGATGAGGCTGGCTGCTGGATGGACGACTAAGGACGTACCGCCGATTATCAGTAGATCTGCTTGCTGGATAGCTTGGGCAGCCTGCTGGAAAACTTCCATATCTAGAGGTTCTTCATAGAGAGTCACATCTGGCTTGACAATACCACCACAGTCAAGGCAGTGAGGAATGGTACCGTCCAGAGCCAGAAAACCATCCAAATCATAGAATCGCTGACAATTCAGACAATAATTTCTATCCGCACTGCCATGAAGCTTGAGAACCTTTTTCGAACCGGCCATTTCATGCAAGCTATCGATATTTTGAGTCACCACAGCCTTGAGCTTGCCCGCTTTCTCTAAGTCCGCCAAGTAGAGATGTGCTGCATTGGGCTTAGCTTCTGGATAGAGCAGGTACTTCTTGTAAAAGTCAAAAAACTCCTGCGGATAGCGCTCAAACATAGTGTGAGAAACCAGCTGCTCCGCTGTAAAATGCCGTCCCAACTTGACACTGTAAATTCCATCTGAACTGCGAAAGTCCGGAATATTGGACTCAGTCGAAACACCCGCACCTCCAAAAAAGACGATATTCTGACTTTGGTCTATCAATTCTTGCAACCTTGCAATCTTATCCATCCTGCTACTCCTTATAAGAGACTTTCTATGACCGCATTCGCTCGGTCGAAGTAAAAGGGTTCCCTCTGATAAACTATGCCTGTCTCCTGCACCAAATCAATCAGAAGCTCCATAAAGTGCTGAGATGAGAAACCTGTCGTCCTGTGCAACTCCTCCTCATCAAAAGGCTTGATAAGATGAGCCAACGGATTGCGGACTGACTTTTCTAACTCTCTTAGCTGCTGTGCTGATTCTTTGACAGATTCGGGCAAATGCAACTGCAAAATCAGCTCCGTCAAACTAGAAGAATTGACCGTGCTTTCCGCATGAAAATTTTGCAGGTCAGGATTATCAGAATTTCGCATCTTTTCAAACTTCCAACGGTCATAACTGGCCCCTCGTGAATTATGAATATAGCAGTCAATATCCGGTATTTGCATGCGAATCAACCGCATAAAAATCCTATAAATAGCTGGACTGACAGCCCGGATAAAGTCAATCAGCTGCTCATTTCTAAGCTTGGCTTCCAGATCATAAAGGTAATTAACCAGCTGTTCATCCGCTTCATTTTCATGGCAAAAAAGCTGAAAATCAGCTAGGTTAGACCCAGTGATTTCCAACTTTAGATTCATCATAGATTGGATGTTGAGCTCTCTTCGCTCCGCTAAAGCCTCAAGAAGACGGACCAAGTCAGACTGGACACTGCTTCCTGCTCGCTCAGCCAGCTTATACGCATAAGCATAGTCATAGCGGGAAATAGCAAAGAGAATAGCTTCTTTGACATCTACTTTCATGCTTCTGCAATCAAGGTTTCCAAACCAACCTTCATCATATCGGTAAAGGTATTTTGGCGTTCTTCTGCTGTCGTATCCTCTTCAGGATTGACCAAGCTGTCAGAAATGGTCATAATCGCAAGAGCATCTACATGGTGCTGAGCAGCCAGATAATAAAGTGCCGCAGCTTCCATTTCAACAGCTTTAACTCCCCATTTACCAAGCTCAATATTCTTTTCAAAGTAGTTTGAGTAAAAGACATCAGACGACAAGACGTTTCCAACGTGCGTCGTCATACCGAGATCTTTAGCGATATGATAGGCCTTATCTAGTAAATCAAAGCTAGCGATTTGTGGGAAATCATACTGTGGCCAGTCATTGCGGATGATATTGGAGTTAGTTGCAGCTGCTTGCGCCAGTACTAATTCACGGACATGGACATCAGCATTTAACGAGCCAGCTGTTCCGACACGTATCAGCTTTTTCACACCGTAATCAACAATCAGCTCACGCGCGTAGATAGAGATTGAGGGCATTCCCATCCCTGTCCCCATAACAGAAACACGCTCGCCTTTGTAAGTACCTGTGTAGCCGAACATATTACGGACTTCATTGAAACAAACAGCATCTTCTAGGAAATTCTCCGCAATAAATTTGGCCCGAAGCGGATCACCAGGAAGAAGGATTTTATCAGCAATTTCACCTGGCTTAGCAGAAATATGAATAGACATAGTTATGATACTAAGGGCTTAAAAGAGGCAAAGCAAAAATAGGAAATCGAACGAAGATGCGACTGCATCTAGGTAGATTTATCTTTTTTGCACCGCCTCTAGCCCGAGTTCAATTCAGACTCAGACGCCCTTCCTTTCTGTGTTTATTTGAAAGATAGTTTTCCTCTCGTGTTCAAATCTGAACAACTCACTCTACCTTTCTCTAGTTTAATGATTTTATCAGCATAGATAGAAAAGCTGTTTTGGATTCAATTACAAACCCAGACACTCCGCCTTTCAACATTTTTTTACAATTCAGCAAGTGTTTCTTTAAGCAGTCGTTTAAAATCACCTTTGACACGTTCTGTTACTTCAACCACTTCCTCATGATTAAGCTCTTCTTGGAACCCAGCAGCAAAGTTTGTAATGCATGATATGCCAAGGACTTTCAAACCAGAATGTGCTGCTACAATCACTTCAGGAACAGTAGACATGCCGACTGCATCTGCTCCGAGCGTCTTATAAGCACGGATTTCTGCAGGCGTTTCGTAAGTCGGACCGGTAACACCAATATAGACACCGTCATCAAGCTTAATGCCAAGCTTATCAGCGACTTGATGAGCAGTTGCACGATATTCTGGAGTGTAAGATTTAGACATATCAGGGAAACGTGGACCAAATTCATCCAAGTTTTCACCAATCAAAGGATTTTGGCCAGTCATATTGATATGGTCAGTGATCGCCATAAGCGTACCAGGGCCATAGCCGATACCACCAGCTGCATTTGTCACAATAACACCTGTCGCACCAAGAGCCTTCATCACACGCACTGGGAAAGTAACGATTTCTAAAGGATTTCCTTCATAGAAGTGGAAGCGGCCTTGCAGTGCCAAGACTTTACGTCCTGCCAAGTCTCCATAGACTAATTTACCAGCGTGACCAACAACAGTTGAGCGACCCCAGTTTGGAATATCCGCATAGTCAAGACTAACGGTATTTTCGATCTCTTCAGCCAATTCTCCCAAACCAGATCCCAAGATCAGACCAAATTCAGGCTCTGTCATCCCTTTTTCTTTTAAGAAGGCTGCTGTTGCTTTGATTTTTTCTGATAAGCTTGTCATAAAACATTTTCCTCACTCTCTTATTATGCTTATACCAATTTGTCCAAGAAGCTTTCACCAATCATCGCCTTGTCCACTCCGAAGTTTTCAGCAACGGTAGCTGAGATATCCGCAAAGTGTCCAACAGGAATGTGACCATGACCGCTCAGCGATTTTCCGAAGACCAAGAGCGGAATGTACTCACGAGTGTGGTCAGTTCCAGCATAGGTCGGGTCATTACCATGGTCAGCAGTAATCATGAGCAGATCATCTTCACGCATGTTTTCAATGATTTCTGGGATGCGTGCATCAAACTCTTCTAGGCAGTCACGGTAGCCATGTGGATCACGGCGGTGACCATAAAGAGCATCAAAGTCTACTAGGTTGGTAAATGAGAAACCTTCTTTGAAATTCTCGTCTTTGAGAGCTTTGACCAAAGTATCTACACCATGATTGTTAGACTTATTGTGTCCCATGTCATGGTTAATTCCAGCGCCATTGAAGATGTCATTAATCTTACCAACAGAATAAGTATCAATTCCAGCTTCATTGAGCTTATCAAGTACAGTTGGATTAAACGGAGAAACGGCATAGTCGTGACGGTTGGCTGTACGAGTGAAGTTGCCAGGCTCACCTACATAAGGACGAGCGATAATACGTCCCAGAAGCGCAGGCCGTTCCAAGGTAATAGAGCGGGCGAATTCACAGATGCGATAGAGTTCTTCCAAAGGAATCACTTCTTCGTGTGCTGCAATTTGCAATACTGGGTCAGCAGAGGTGTAGATAATCAGCTCGCCTGTTTCCATCTGACGAGGACCAAAGTCATCAATAACTGCTGTACCAGAGTATGGTTTGTTAGCCTCGCGAATGACCTTGCGACCAGAAAACTCTTCAATCTGAGTCAGGATTTCTTCTGGGAAGCCATTCCAGAAAGTATCAAAAGGCTCAGTAATATTGAGACCCATGATTTCCCAGTGCCCTGTCATCGTGTCTTTTCCAAGAGATACTTCTTCCAGTTTGGTATAGTAGCCGCTAGGATTTTCTTCTTGAGGAACTGTCTTCAAAGGAACAGGACGCTCGATATTTCCCAGACCAATCTTAGCCATGTTTGGTACATTCAGCCCTACCGTTTTGGAAATATGTCCTAGAGTATCTGAAGCACCATCTGGTACTCCTGCATTGACAAAGTTATTAGCATCTGGTGCAGCACCGATACCAACTGAGTCCATGACTACCAAGTGAATACGATTAAATTTTGGCATAAAATACCTCTTTCTATTTATTGGCCTCTAAAACTTGAAGACCTGATTTTCCAGCAACAATGACCTTGTCTACCATTTGATTAAACAGTCCATGCTCCACTACGCCCACTACATGATCTAGTTCTTGCGCAAACTCGACTGGATTTTCAATCACACCTAAATCTAAGTCGATAATGAAATTCTGCATGTCTGTAACAAAGCGTTGGCCATCTTTCTCACGAAAGGCAGGCTTATAGCCCGCACGCTCAAAGCGACGAAAGAGCTGCTCAGCACCATACTGAACAACTTCTACTGGCAGCTTGAAGGCACCTAGCTTGTCTACCATCTTGCTTTCATCGACTACCCAGATATAGTGCTTGGTAGGCACCGCTACGACTTTCTCCATGAGAAGTGCGCCGCCACCGCCCTTGATACCGTTAAAGGCTGAATCTACCTCATCAGCTCCATCAACTGTCACATCAACAAAGTCAACTTCATCAATGGATTTGAGCGGAATACCTAATCCTTCCGCCTGTTTGCTAGTGACACTGGAAGTCGTGACAGCTGTTATCTGCAGTCCTTCCTCCTTGACACGCCGTCCAATCTCCTCGACAAAATAGTAGGCAGTTGAACCCGTCCCGAGACCGACAATCATCCCGTTTTGGACAAATTCAGCAGCCTTGATACCTGCCAGTTTTTTTAGATTTTCCATAGCACCTCCTCAAATCACACTACTTTTATTATATCATGATTCCCCCTGTTATGAAAGTGTTTTCTTTGCCATACCTAAATTTCATTCCTCCCGCTTGATAATCGAAAGCCTTGCTCCTCCTTGATTTTTGCGTTACAATTAGGGTAATTGATTTTAAAACACAAGGAAAAATACAGTATGATTACCAGAGAATTTGATACCATCGCTGCCATTTCTACGCCTCTTGGCGAAGGGGCCATTGGCATCGTCAGACTAAGCGGGACTGACAGCTTTGCTATTGCCCAAAAAATCTTCAAAGGGAAAAATCTGAGCGAAGTAGAAAGCCACACGCTCAACTACGGCCATATCGTTGACCCACAAAATCAGGAAATTCTAGACGAGGTCATGCTTGGTGCCATGCGCTCTCCCAAGACCTTCACGCGCGAGGATATCATCGAGATAAATACCCACGGTGGAATTGCGGTCACGAATGAAATCCTACAGCTAGCTATCCGCGAGGGCGCTAGAATGGCTGAGCCTGGTGAGTTTACCAAGCGGGCCTTTCTCAATGGGCGCGTAGATTTGACTCAGGCTGAGGCTGTTATGGACATCATCCGCGCCAAAACTGATAAAGCTATGAACAATGCTGTCAAGCAGCTGGATGGTTCTCTCTCCAACCTTATCAACAATACCCGTCAGGAAATCCTCAACACACTGGCGCAGGTGGAGGTCAATATCGACTATCCTGAGTACGACGACGTGGAAGAGATGACGACCCAGCTGATGCGAGAAAAAACAGCTGAGTTCGAGACTCTGCTGAGTAATCTCCTCAATACTGCACGACGAGGAAAAATTTTACGTGAAGGTATTTCCACTGCTATCATCGGACGGCCTAATGTTGGCAAGTCCAGCCTGCTCAACAATCTCCTGCGCGAGGACAAGGCCATTGTGACCGATATTGAGGGGACGACTCGTGATGTGATCGAGGAGTATGTTAATATCAAGGGCGTGCCGCTCAAGCTCATCGATACTGCAGGAATTCGAGAAACCGATGACCTTGTAGAGCAGATTGGAGTTGAGCGCTCTAAAAAAGCCCTGCAGGAAGCTGACTTGGTTCTCTTGGTTCTCAATGCCAGCGAGCCCCTGACAGACCAGGACAGACAATTGCTTGAAATCAGCCAAGACAGCAATCGCATCGTCCTGCTTAACAAGACTGACCTTGAAGAAAAGATTGAGCTGGATCAGCTGCCAACTGATGTCATCAAGATTTCTGTCCTTCACAATCAAAATATCGATAAAATTGAAGAAGGCATCAATCAGCTCTTCTTTGAAAATGCTGGTATCGTTGAGCAAGATGCCACCTACCTGTCCAACGCCCGTCATATCTCCTTGATTGAAAAAGCCCTGGAAAGTCTGCAAGCCGTCAACCAAGGCTTGGAAATGGGTATGCCGGTAGATCTTCTCCAAGTCGATATGACCCGAACCTGGGAAATCCTCGGCGAAATCACCGGCGATGCGGCACCAGACGAACTCATCACCCAACTCTTCAGTCAATTTTGCTTGGGGAAATAGAGAAACAATAAATACCTGTCATTTCCAAACTTACATTTGTTCTACTTTCCTTAGTTCTATCAAGTTCCACTGCCCTCTAATAAAACTATTGCTAAAATCTTCAAATTCATATAAAATAATTCTATCATATCAAAAAGGAGATTCTCCATAAAAAAAACTTTCAAGTATTCTTACTAGCAGCTAGTCTATTAAGTTTGGCTGCTTGTGCCCAATCTCAATCAAAGAAGCCAGCTCAATCAAGTGATAAGGCTAAAACTTCCAAAAAATCATCCTCTAGCAGTAAGGTCAGTTCTAAATCATCTAGTAAATCTGATAGCTCTTCGTCATCCAGTTCATCTTCTGACTCTAGCAGCATTCCAAGCACTAACAGCAGCTCAAGCTCTACTATAGTAGATGGCAAGGAAGTTTCTATTACTTCCGAAGGTGTGAATCGGTTACACTAAACTAGACAGATTTTATAAAGTGTTCTACACTAAAGAAAAGAGGAGAACAATATGTCTAGAAAAACTCGCCGTCACTTCACAGATGACTTCAAACAACAAATCGTTGATCTTCATAATGCTGGTATGAAACGAAGTGAGCTTATCAAAGAATATGATTTAACACCCTCTACCTTTGATAAGTGGGTCAAACAGGCAAGAACGACTGGTTCCTTTAAGTCTGTTGATAATCTCACTGATGAACAACGTGAGCTCATTGCTCTTAGGAAGCAAAATAAAGAGCTTGAAATGCAATTAGATATCTTAAAGCAAGCGGCAGTGATTATGGCACAAAAAGGGAAGTAATCACTGCTAATAAGGATAAATATTGCATTTCAGCCATGTGTCATTGCTTGAACATCCCTCGTGCTAGCTATTACTACAAAGCCATAGAACCAAAGTCTGAGGCAGAGCTTGAAGAAATGATTAAAACCATTTTCCGTGAGAGCAAGTCTAGATATGGTGCTAGAAAACTCAAGAAATGTCTGGAAAACGAAGGGATTATCTTGTCTCGTCGGCGGATTCGTCGCATCATGAAGCGATTGAATCTCGTATCCGTCTACCAGAAGGCTGCCTTCAAATCGAATTCTAAAGGGAAAAATGAAGCACCTATTCCAAACCTATTGGCTCGACAATTTGACCAAGAAAAGCCACTTGAAGCAATTGTAACAGATTTGACCTACGTCCGTGTTGGAAATCGTTGGGCTTATGTTTGTTTGATCATTGACCTCTTCAACCGTGAAATTATTGGTCTGTCAGTTGGGTGGCATAAGACTGCAGAGCTCGTCAAACAAGCCATTCAAAGCATTCCTTACGCGCTTACCAAAGTCAAGCTGTTCCATTCTGACCGTGGTAAGGAGTTTGATAACCAGCTGATTGATGAGATGCTAGAGGCATTTGGCATCGCTCGGTCTCTAAGTCAAGCAGCTTGTCCCTATGACAACGCCGTTTCTGAGAGTACTTACCGTGCCTTCAAACTCGAGTTTGTCAACCAAGAAACCTTCCATTCGCTGAAAGAACTAACCCTTAAAACAAAGGACTACGTTTACTGGTGGAATCATCATCGCATTCACAGCAGTCTTAACTATCAAACCCCAATCGCTAAGCGAATCAGCACTTAACAAAAAACACTTTATAAATTTTGTATAGAAAAGTGTTGCCTTTTCAGTGCTTTTATCACTTTTCCTGAAATCGGTAAAGTCGTGAAGAAAGATGATGGCTATCTATTCGCTTCGCAAGGCCTTTGGGTAATGATTAGAACTGATGGACAATATATGTCTATCACATCAGAAGGTAGAAATATCAATAGCATTGATGTTGATCCTGGTCCAGTTAATGACGTTTATGCAAAATTTGGAGTTTCTGGCACTGCCGATATTGACGCGATTATAGAAAAAGCCAAATCATCAAACAACTAGAGTAAAAATGAAGCATCCCTAACTAACTTTGCTTTGGGAAATAGAGAACAAGAGTTTGGGACAAAAGTCCAACCTCAAATATAAAAAGCGAACAAAACTAGTTTTCTGGTAATCAGAATTCTGCTTTGTTCGTTTTTCGCATTTAATTATAGATCTGAAGGGCCTAATAATTAAGATTTTTAAAAATTGAAATCTTTTTGTCCCAGACTCTTTTCAAATGCAATATTTCATTCTTTAAAGTCATTAATTATCGTTTTAAATGAAAAAGAGTATTCTAACTCTCAATCTAAAACAGACCTTACCATCTTAGCCAGCCCCAAAGGATTGTCTCCATAGATATTGTGTCCGCAATCTTCAACTTCCATTAACTGAACATAATCAGGTAATTCCTTCAATGCCTGAACTTTCCAATTCGGATCAGATTCACCTTGCTGAGGAATAAATAAATAGATTTGACGGTCACTGAGCTTAGATAAACAGCCGTAGACAAGTCGTCTCAATGTCAGCAAGTTTGTCACTATTTGCTGAGAAATTCGCAGCTTCCAGACCTGGGTCTTCTCATCAAAGATTAGATTAGTTTTGACAGCTTTAGCGCAATTCTCCGACCAATATCTTGCTTCATCGTGCTCCAAGGAAATAGCTTCCTCAATACTGCTATAGGAAGTCTGCTCCAAATAGGCAAGAGCATCTCCCATCTCTTCTTCCAGATTACAGATTTTGTCTAGGTTTAAGTAGCCACCATCCAGTAGAATTAACTTCTTAACAGAAGGAAAGACAGAAGCCAAATAAACTGCAAAATCAGCCCCAATGGAATGGGCAAGCAGGGTCACATCTTCGTTCAAATCAACTTGCCGAGCAAACCACTGCTCCAGCTCAATCGGTCGGCGAATTTCTTGGCCATATAAATCCAGATATAGAAATGGAAGACCTAAAGCAGTGAAAAAGTCTTGCGGATAATAAAGATTGCATCCCAGACCACCAATAAAGCAAAAAACTATCTCTTTTCCTCCTGAGAGTATTGAAAAAAGCCTTAGACAGGCTTTTAAAATGTCCCCTGCCGGAATCGAACCAGCAACTACTCCTTAGGAGGGAGTTGTTATATCCATTGAACTAAGGGGACTTAGAGAAAAACTCTGCCCAACGACAGAGTCTTTCTGAGATTAACGGCGAATTTCTTTGATACGCGCTGCCTTACCTTGCAATGCACGAAGGTAGTACAATTTAGCACGACGGACTTTACCGTAACGAACGACTTCAATCTTGTCAACACGTGGAGTGTGGATTGGGAAAGTACGTTCAACACCGATACCGTTAGAGATCTTACGAACGGTGTAAGTTTCTGAGATACCAGCACCTTTACGAGCGATAACCACACCTTCAAAGATCTGGATACGTTCACGACTTCCTTCGACAACTTTCGCGTGAACGCGGACAGTGTCACCAGGACGGAATGCAGGGATGTCAGTACGAAGTTGACCTTCAGTCAAACTTTGGATTAATGGATTCATTTTTTCTACTCCTATCTTACTAATCTTAAGGTTCATGACCGCAGCGGATTAGCCGTTTTTTGTGCTTCCATTAGGCACAAACTATATTATATCAAAATTTCTAAAAATGTAAAGATGTTTAAATGAAAATTCCCAAAAGAATCGCTAAAAATCCGAGGATATAAGTCAAAGCCAAGTAGAGAAGAAATTTCTTTCGCTCCGAAAAGAGACCGGCCAGCTCAGCATTCAAAGTGGAAAACGTCGTCAAACCACCACAGAATCCTGTTGCCAAAATCACATAAAACTGCTTGTCTTCTATATGATTATAAAAATATCCAATGAAAAAAGCACCTAGCAAATTTGCTAATAAAGTTCCAATCGGCAGAGATGCTCTGCTATTGACCTTGGAGAAAACATAACGCACAAGAGAACCAGCGCCGCAGCAGATTAACATCGCCCACATCATGACTTCACCTGCTTCCCGGCCCATAGGGCGATTGCAAGGCCACCACCTACACTTAAAACTAGATAGATAAGAAGCTCCATATAGCGCCCTGAATCTGCTAGTTTGATACTGTCTAGCAGAAGACCAGAAAAGGTCGTCAAACCTCCGCAAAAACCGGTCGAAAGAGCTAGAATTAGGCACTGAGACTTAACTTTACTGCTAAGATAGCCCTTGATAATATAGACTAGCAAAAAAGTTCCCAAATAATTGACCAGTAAGGTACCTAGCGGAAATGAATCATCAAAAACTGATATGAGCGCTACTTGGTAACGTAGCCAACCGCCTGCCATAGCAGATAAAGCCACAGCTATCGAATTCTGTACTTCTTTCATTAGATATTTTTATTCTGAAATTCACGCGAACGTTTTAAAATGTCAGAAAAGGTCGCAACAACTGTTTCTTTGTAGTCCTTGTTTTCAACCTTATCCGCAACTCTGGCAAAAATCACATCTTCTCTCTTGCTATCCAAGACAGCTGTTCCTGTTGATTTTTTTAAAGCCACGACTTGGCCAACCAGATTCATGCGTTGCTCCAGCAGGGCAACGATTTCATCATCCACTTGATCAATTTCCTGTCTGATTTCTTCTAACGTCATCTACTTCCTCCTTGTATTCTATCTATCATAACAAAAAATAGTAAAATTTTCTAGTACAATTCTAAATAAAAAGCTACAAGTACCGTGATTAAAAGAAAACTCGCAAAGACGAGTCCCTATCTAAATATTAAAAGAGTCTGGGACAAAAGTCCAGCCTTAAATATAAAAAGCGAACAAAACTAGTTTTCTGGTAATCAGAATTCTGCTTTGTTCGCTCTTCGCATTTAATTATAGATTTGAAGGGCTTAATAATTAAGATTTTTAAAAATTGAAATCTTTTTGTCCCAAACTCTTTTAAAGTGCACTCGCTTAAGCGAGTGTTTATCCGCAACCTAAAAATACCCGTTAAGAGTTTCTCTAGGTAAACCGACTGACTTCGGTTCTTATCTACAGATTAAAAAGGTCCACTGGACCTTTTTAACCAACCGATCCTTCCATACTCATGTTGATGAGTTGGTTGAGTTCGACGGCGTATTCCATTGGAAGTTCTTTGGTAATGGGTTCCATAAAACCGTTGATAATCATAGCTGTGGCTTCTTCTTCGCTGATGCCTCTGCTCATCAGATAGTAGAGCTGGTCCTCAGATACTTTGGAAACCTTGGCTTCATGCTCTAACGCGACATTGGAATTATGGATTTCATTAAAAGGAATAGTATCAGAACTAGACTCACCATCCATCAGAATGGTATCGCACTCAATATGAGATTTGGAGCCAGCGCTATTCTTACCAAAGCGAACCTGACCACGATAGTCTGTCTTGCCACCATCCTTGGCCACTGATTTAGAAATTAAGGTACTGGAAGTCTTGGGTGCATTATGAAAGACCTTACAACCCGCATCCAAGTGCTGACCATAGTTGGCAAAGGACATAGAGAGGACAGAAGTCCTTGCATTACGGCCATTAAGAATGCTACACGGATATTTCATATTGACCTTGCTGCCTAAGTTCCCATCAATCCACTCTAAGGTACCGCCTTCATCAACAATCCCCCGTTCCGTTACGAGGTTATAGACATTGTCCGACCAGTTTTGAATGGTTGTATAGCGAAAAAAAGCATCCTTTTTTACAATGATTTCGACATTTGCCGCATGAAGACTATTGCTTGTGTAAGTCGGTGCTGTACAACCCTCGATATACTGGATGGAACCGCCCTCCTCGATAATCATCAAGGAGCGCTCAAACTGGCCGGCATTTTCACCATTGATACGAAAATAGGTCTGAACAGGAACTTGGCACTGGACGTTTTTAGGCACATAGATAAAGGTTCCGCCGGACCAAACCGCACTATTAAGCGCAGAAAATTTATGCTCAGCATTTGAAATCACAGTACCAAAATACTGCTTGACCAAGTCCGGATATTCCTGAACAGCCGTATCCGTATCAGTGAAGATAATCCCCAGCTTGGCAAACTCTTCCTTCATATTGTGGTAAACCACTTCAGATTCATACTGAGCCACTGCTCCAGATAGAAACTGCTTCTCAGCTTCTGGAATTCCCAATCGGTCAAAGGTTTTCTTAATCTCTTCTGGGACTTCATCCCAACTGCGAGCCCGATCTCCGCTTAGCTTTTGATAATAGATAACATCATCAAAGCGAATCCCTGACAAATCAGGGCCAAAGTCGGGCATAGGTAACTTATGAAAGAGTTCCAAGGAGCGCAGACGATAGTCCAGCATCCACTGGGGCTCATTCTTGATTTCTGAGATTTCTCGAACTACTTCTTCTGTCAGGCCTTTACCAGTCGAAAAGAGCGGCTTGACATCATCATGAAAGCCAAAGGCATAGTCGCGTTCTTTCATAGGAACTCCTCCTTTATCTGACGGTTAGCGCTTACCTACATTATACTCCTAATCATGAGAATTGTCAGAAAATAACACTTTCGCAAAATAAAAACGGCCGCAGCCGTTTCATCTATCTATCACTTTAAACTTTATTAACCAAGCCTTCTGCAAAAGCTTCTAAGCGTGCAATATCATCATCTTCCGCAGATAGGTCTACTTTAACACTTTCTGCCCCCTTCACTGCTCTTGTAGCAGCAAAGGCAGCATCAAAGTCATCAACAGCCTTGCAGAATTCATCATAGAAAGTATCGCCCGAACCGACCACTCCGTAGACCTTGCCAGACAAATCCAATCCGGACAAGTCTTCGTAAAAGTCCATCATCTCATCAGGCAACTCACCATCACCATAGGTATAGGTCGCTACAATCGCAATATCTGCTTCCAAGAAATCTTCTGCATCGACAGTGGTGCACTCGTCCACTTCAACTTCTACATCCAGGTCTCTTAGCTTATCCGCCACAATATCAGCAATTTCCTCAGTGTTTCCAGTCATGCTGGCAAATACAATTTTTGCTAAGGTCATAGTTTCCTCCAAATTCTAATCTGCTCTCATTATATCATATCTTTTTTATTTTAAAAATAAAAACTCTTATGCTACAATGGGTAAAGAAAGTTGACGAGGTTATTTATGACTCTTTATCATGATATTTTAAGTAAGATCAAAGAATACGATACTATTATCATCCATCGCCATATGCGGCCAGATCCCGATGCTCTTGGCAGTCAGGTCGGACTGCAAAAGCTGCTTCAGTACCACTTCCCAGAAAAGACGTTCAAAGCGACAGGCTACGATGAACCCAATCTCATGTGGTTGGCACAAATGGACCAAGTCGCAGACGAAGAATACCAAGAGGCCCTAGTCATTGTCTGTGACACTGCTAATACAGCCAGGATTGACGACCAACGCTACACGACAGGCGACTTCCTCATCAAAATCGATCATCATCCTGATGATGAGGTTTACGGAGATATTTCTCTGGTAGATACAAGTTCCAGCAGTGCCAGTGAAATGATTGCTCTCTTTGCCTTTGAAAATAACTTAGACTTGAGCAAGGAAGTTGCAGAACTCCTCTATGCTGGTATCATCGGCGACACTGGCCGCTTCCTTTATCCTTCTACTAGCGCCCGCACATTCGAAGTAGTTGCCAAGCTGCGCCAGTACGATTTCGACTTATCAGCCTTGTCTCGCAAAATGGACTCTATCAGCCGCCAAGTAGCTAAACTGCAGGGCTATGTATATGAGCAATTGGAAATAGATGAAAATGGTACTGCGCGTGTCATTCTGCCTCAGGAAGTTTTACAAGCCTATCAACTGACCGATGCTGACACAGCAGCCATCGTCGGGGCACCTGGACGAATTGAAGAAGTCGGTCTGTGGGCTATCTTTGTTGAGCAACCTGAAGGTCACTACCGTGTCCGCATGCGCAGCAAGGTTATTCCTATCAACGGTATTGCTAAAAATCATCACGGCGGAGGGCACCCCCTAGCCAGCGGAGCCAATGCATTTTCTAAAGAAGAAATAGAGCAAATCTACACCGAGATGAAAGAATTGGCAAAAAAGTAAGAAATTAGTCTAAAAGTCTTGTCAAATCAACCAGAATTTGATAAACTATCAAAGTAACTAATCTATGGCTCGCAAAGAGACCATGGCAGAAAGGAAATTTTTGTAAAATGAGAAAAGATATTCATCCAGAATACCGCCCAGTTGTCTTCATGGACACTTCTACCGGCTACCAGTTCCTTAGTGGTTCAACTAAACGTTCAAACGAAACAGTTGAATTCGAAGGGGAAACTTACCCATTGATTCGTGTAGAAATTTCATCAGACTCACACCCATTCTACACTGGACGTCAAAAGTTCACTCAAGCAGATGGACGTGTGGATCGTTTCAACAAAAAATACGGTCTCAAATAATCATAAGCACCAATCGGTGCTTTTTTTGCGCCCGAAAGTTTCTTTCTGCTTTTTAAAATCCTAAATTGTCAAATTAAGTTAGACTTTTCAAGTAACTCAGAAAAACTTGGTATGGTGTTTGATAATTTAAAGATTTCCTAGGAATTCTATTTCTTTTATCAGCGATAGCTGATAAATAATTTTGAGAAATAGCAGTAAAATCCATTTGTTTCGGTAATCCATTTCGTCTTAATAAGCCATTAGAATGTTCATTGAGGCCTCTTTGACCAGGACAGCCTGGATCCGCAAAGAAAATATCAATGTCATGCGCATTCGAAATAGACTTCCAATTAGAAAATTCTTTCCCACAATCAAAAGTTATCGACTTAAAAAGATGGCTGGGAACTTGAGACAACCATTGATTGATGGAAACCTCAATATCACTTGCTTTCCGTCCATTAGTTTTCAGTGTGATGATGGCTTTTGAGAGGCGTTCTACCAAGGTAATAACCGCACTTTTGTGTTTCTCGCCAACAATGGTATCCCCTTCTAGATGACCAAATTCTGTCTTAAAATTAGGATAAATGGCTGCTCTCTCACGTAAATCTCTGCGAAACGCTTGTTTTCCTCGTTTTTCGCTATGACCATTTGGTTTTCTTTTGCCTTTCCAAGGGAGATCCTCTTTCTTTAGAATACCACGGTCTGCTAGTCGATAGAGAGTTCTCATAGAACAAGAAACCCTATCTGGATAAGTTCCTTTAATGACATCAAGGCTCCAATTTTGTTCCAAATGAGTTTGGATAAAATTTTTTTCTGATTGTATAAGCCTTGTTTTATTCCGACCACATCGTTTCTTATTGACTTTATACCGTTCATAGTAGTCATAGGCAGAGTGCCCTTCTTTCAGATAGTTGATGACATTGTAGATGGTCTGTTTTGATCTTCCAAGAGCTTTTATAATATCTGTAACTTTTATACCTTCTTTGTAGTAAGCCTCTATCATTACAAGCTCGTTTGTGGTAAGATGAGTATAGGTCATTTATGTTAGTTCCTTTCAGACAAATGTGGTGTTTATCTGAGCCTAACATAGATGGCTTTTTCTGTCTAGCTTAATTTTACAAATTGGGTCAACAAAAAAACTCCAAAAGTCAGACGGTTAAAATCCAACTTTTGGAGTGTGGTTTATATGCAACCAAAGATTAAGAGCACAGATATTTAAGAATGCAATTCCTTATTATTTATAGCTGTAAGCCCAGTAGTAAACACCGTTTCCGTCTACAACTGTCGCTACTGCACCTTCAGTTACGTTAGGATCAAGGAGCAATTCTCTCAAACCGCTGTTAGCCCATTTCTTAACGACAACAGATGCATCTTCATCACGACGTCCAACAAAGCCTGAGCTATCGTATTGACGTGAGATTTCATTTACTTTTGGAAGTGCTTGATTTTGATAAATGTCCTCTGACCAAGTCAACTCTTTCAAACCTTGAGCTTTACGCTCTTCATTGATTTTAGCGAAAGCTTCTTTAGCTTTTGAAACATAGTCATAGTTTGTATCGTTTGTTGCTTCAACACGGTAAACAAACTTCACATAACCAAATTCTACATCACTGTATTTCTTGTCCTCAACACCACTCTTAAGGTTTGCAATCAAGACATAATCCTTAGCATATGGGTTTTCTTTAGTATTCTCAAAGATTTCTGGATCTTCGATTTCCCACTCAACTTTGGCATCCCATCCTGCGTTATCAAGGAACTTAGGATTCATCTTTTCGATAACATAGTTCTTGAATTCTTCAACGTTTTTGAATGGCAGCGGTTGACCTGCTTTAGCAGTTGTCACTAGGTTAGTTGAGTACAATTTCACGCTAGAGTCTTTATCACTGTACATGTATTCATCATCAGCAGTGTTTTCGTGAAGTTTTGGATCAACACCTGGATCGTTTGGATCAGTCATACCTTGCAGTTTCCATTTTTGTCCAATCCACTTCCAGTATGCTGAATAACCTGTACGCTCTGTGTTAGATGGTACATAATAGTAGTGTGTACTACCATCGAAGTAGTAATTTTTATCATTCTCAAGGGCTTTATCACCTGGTTTTCCTGGTGGGTAAACCAATTTTGGAGTTTGTCCATTTGGTGCCCATGCTAAATGCTCAAGACCTTCTGCAGGTTTTTCAACGTATGACGGGATTTGATCTTCACTTGGTTTATCAGTCGTTACCAAACCAGGAGTCTCTGGCACAGCAGGTGTTGTCGGAGTTTCTGGTTTTGGTTCTGCTGGTTGCTCTGGTTTCGGAGCAAATGGATCAAACTCACCTTCTGCACCGTTAATTGGAGGATTTTCTGGCAAATCAACACTTGGAGTTTCTGGTTGGCTTGGTACCTCTGGTTTTGGTTCTGCTGGAGTTGTTGGTTGTTCCGGTCTATCATTTGGAGCTGGAGTTGGTTGCTCTGGTTCCGCTGGTGTCGGAGTTGGAACTTCTGGTTTAGGTTCTTCCGGCTGGCTTGGAGTTGTTGGATTAGTTGAGTTATCAGCAGAATCCTTAACAAACACCCACTTACCATTTTTATAGTAGTAATAGTCTCCATTATCTAATACATAGTAATGATAACCATTTTCATAACGATAATGCGGATCGTTTTCCAAGTTGTTATTGGATGTGCTGTTATTGTTAGTATTTGTCAGTGGCTTCCACTCACCATCACGATAGATACGGTAAGAACCATCCGTCATACGGTAGTAATGGTTACCATTCCAGTAAATATAGTTCTCATCATTTGCCAGATTGTTGTAGTTATTCCAACCATTATAGCCATAATTGTTGCTATAGTTGTAATTCCAGTTGTTATAGCCTGGATAATGGTTATTATAACCATAGTCGTAATTATAGCCATTGTAACCATAGTTATATCCGTAGTTATAATTGTTATAGCCATAATTGTAGTTATTGTAACCATAGTTATAATTGTTGTAACCATAGTTCCAATTATTATAGCTTGGATAATAATAGTTATTGTAACCATAATTATAATTGTTATAGCCGCCATTCCAGTAATTATAGCCTGGTTGATAGTAATTATAACCATAGCCATAATCTTGTGCTTCAACATTATTCGCAGCAGCGATTGCTGGAATAAGAGCTGCAGCAGCCACAACAGATCTTGATAAGAGTCTGAAACGATTGTTCATATTAATTAAACCTCCAAAGTGACCAACATCACTTCATATTTTTGTGGGGGGAATTTATATTTTGTGCACAACTTCATAAAAAAGAATTTCTCGAAAAAACGCCAGCTGGCAGCTGACCACTCCATCTTTAGCAAATGGTAAAAACTCGAATCACTAGTTAGTGAATCCACCTAAATAAAGGCTGCACCATAAATGTTTTTATATCATTTGTTTAAGAAAGCAAGCAGTCAATATGCTAAAAAATACTTTTTTATGCATATCTCACCCTCGAGATGAATTATAGCACAAGAAATTTTTGAATGCAAGTATTTTGGTTAACAATGTGTAAATTATTTTTATGGGTAATTTTTTATAGTTCGTATTTTTGTTCGTTATCCTGTTTTCTATCTATGAAAATCCATATAATCTTCTTATTGACGAACTAAATTAATATAAAAAAGTTTATAATTTGGTTTACATTGTGTAAATTATTTTTGTTGTTTATTTATAGAAAATCCACTCCCTATCATTCTGTTTTTTTATTTAAGTTTATTTTAAGCTTATCTTAAGCCTTTTTTAAGCATATCTTAAGTTTATTTTAAGAATAAAAGAATCTGTTAGCGATTTTTTTGCTTATGGGTTTTTATGTACAGAAATGAATAAGTGTTAAAAAGTAGTAAAAAATACTAGAAGCATTTATTCCAGCTTCTAGTATTTTGAATTTATTAATATTTTAGTTGTTTGATAACCAAGAGGTGGCTATCTTCTTCTCCAACTAGGCTGTGTAGCTCATTGGGCTCCATCGTTAGAAAGGAACCTGCCACTAGCCGTACAGTATGCTCTCCAGCAGAAAAGCTTACATTTCCTGATAAACAAACGACTGTTACTAGTGCATCAGCACTGTGCTCTGGAACTTCTTTTCCTTTAGCAAGATGCAGATGATGGATGATTCTGCCTTCTTCTTGCACAGGTGTTTCTGCAAAATCATTATTGGGATTGGTAACAAAAAATTTCATTTTCTTCCTCCTTGTAACGGATAATAGGATGATTATTCTTCGTAATCACCGCCAGTAATTCCGAAATATTCTTCTAAGGACTTGCCTGATTGAGCGATTTCTTTGGCTTCTTTACCAATATAGCGCAGATGCCAGCTTTCAGGCATGTAGCCAGTTGAACCTTCCTTACCCTCTAGATAGCGAACGATAAAACCGTATTTATAGGCGTTATCTAGAAGCCACTGACTTGCTCCAGCTTCTTGTACGAGATTGCCATTTTTATCAATCAAGTCAAATGCCAAACCAGTCTGGTGCTCGCTGTAGCCTGGCCGAGCAGAATAGCGGTCTGCAGCAGCTTTACCGTCCTGATTGACATAATTTTGATAGAGTTCGGTCTGAGTATCATAGCTGCGAAAACCACTGTATTGGTCGCTAATAGCATAACCTTGTGCCTGCATGTCTGCAATCAGTTTGAGCAATTCTGCTTTAGCAGTCGCATTCTCACCTGGGTTATAGGAAGCTGACAAAGGATAGTGTTTGTTGACTACGAGAATCTCACCATATTTCCCTTTGACACTGTAGTAGCTGCCGTTATAAGAAACATTTTGATCAAGAGTTTTGGCCTCATGATTTTGCTCCTTTTTAGTATCAGCGCTCTCTGAAGATGTTGTCGTATCTTGGCTAGAATTTTTGTCTTTTTCAGCGTCTTGTTTCTTAACTGTACTAGTTGAGCTAGCCGCTTGTTTATCAGAACTGTCTCCAGTAGTGTCTTTACCTGACGAACATGCGCCTAGAACAAGAACAGATGCTGCAAGAATAATTAGTTTACTGTATTTCATTGTCATAATATCAACCTTCTGAAACTTCAAGATTATAGATTACAAAAGAATCCCCGCTAGGTTTCAAGTAATAAGTCTTATTTTTACGATTTACACTATTTGGAGTGTTATCGGTATAGTGGACTGTATAGTCCTCATATGTTTTCACGATATAGGAACCATTTTCTTCCTTGATTTCGCGGATATCCAAAGCTCCTGGCTCATAATAGTTAATTTTTGCTTTCTTAACACCACCACCAGTGGTCCACTCAACCATTTCTCGATATACTGCGCTAGAGGTATCGTAGTATTGAGAATAGCTGTTGCTCCTGTTAGAAACAGAGCTGAAAACAGCACTGCGGTAGTCATTCAGGAAAGTAGAGACTTTTGCTTTTTGAGCCTCAACCTTTTTCGCTTCTTCGTTCTTTTCTCTAATCTTAGAAACCACTTCCTTAGGAAGAGATAATTTCACATTGGTGGTGTCATCTTCCACAACAACTGTCTCTTTATTGGTAGTAAAGGTAGTATCAGAAATAGTAAATTTAGCATAAATTTCAAGTTCTTGATAAGGAACAAGCTGCAACTCAGGGGTCAAACTGCTACCACTTTCTTTACCATTAACAACGATTTTAATATCTGTTGCTTTTGAAGTTTCAGAAGGCATAGTTATTTTTAGCTGTTTCTTTTCAGACTTGAGATCCAGTTTGATTTCATTATCCTTAGCCGTAGCTAAATCAAGCTGAACCTTACTCTCTACATCTCCAACATCCGTCTTACCTTTGAGAGTAAAGTCTTGTTTGATAAAGTGATATTCCCCCAATTCAGTGTCTGTATTTTTCTTAAGAGTAATAGTTTTTTTCTCACCAGGTTTAATGGTAGCATTATCCAAATTGGTATTGACTTTAACTTTGACTGGATAGGAAACCATCTGATATTCCTGGAAAATACCGAATTTCTTACTCTTTTCAGTAACACCTAAAATCTTATTATTGTTGTCATCGATATAAGCAGATTTGCCATTTGACTCAACAATGTTATCTAGCTCAGTTTCGAGATTAATCTCCTGGCTCTCTAAGTGCTCAACTAGTGCTCTTGCTTCAGCACGTGTCCACTTATCGGATTGAGTAGAAAGAAGACTTGCAACTTCATCAAAATCTTTACTAGAGACTGCTTTTGCAAAATGGTCTGTAACAACTTTAACCCCAGTTATAGAGTTTAGATAGAAGAAAGCTCCAATCAAAGCGGCAACTAGAAGGGTTGCCCCCCCAATCATGATTGCTTGCTTTTTGGATATTCTCTTTTTAGCCTTTTTTACTGGTTTCTGTGGTAATTGTGAGTCGACCAGTTCAGAGCGGATAGGCAGGTTAGAGAATCCTTGGCTCTTAGCTTCTGTAAATTCTTCTTTGGTAGGTTTTCGACCAATATTATTTTCAAAAGCTTGCAGCCAATTCTTGCGAAGTTCTTCATATTGGCTAGACTCAGAATAACCTTGCTTCTCATCTTGGGAAGATGGTTGAATCGATTCTTCTGTGATAGGATCTTCAGAAGGTGTCTCCTGAACAATATTTTGATTATCAGAAACTTCATCAGTAGTATTTTCTACTGACGAAGTTTCTGTGGTTTCTTCCTCTGCTTCGCCTGCAATCTCCTTAATCTTTTTTGGATCAAAGTTAGATTGTTTGCCGGCTAAGAACTCACTTGCAGTTGGTTTTCGACCAATTACTTTTTCAAAGAGATCAACCCATTTTTCTTTTGTTGCCATAAATCTCCTCCTCCAGCATTACATCATTACCATACTAGCTAGTAGAGAAAAAGCGATGAAAGAGAAGATAATTGTAATCACACCATTGATAATAATGGCTAATAGATATTTATAAAAAGGATCCATAGAGTTGTTTGTCTTAGAATAAATCAAAGCAAAGGTCGCTCCAACTCCAATCAACAAAAGACCAATCCATGTGAAGAACAGAGATAAATGAATAACATCCAACAGAGCAAACAGAGCTGAAACAGCAATAAATGGAAGAACTATAGCATACAGTCGACCGTACCAATCAAAAGCCTTGTTAAAGGTAAAATTTCCATCCTGATAGACCAAACGCTTCACAACAAAACCACCTAAAATAATAGAAAAAAGGAAGAGAGCCGCTGCTATCAGGGAAACAAAGAAAACTTTGAAATTAAAAGTCGGTCCATTATACATACCTAAGCTTATGATGCCAAGGGTACTGAAAATATTGTAGTTTGCGACAATAGCAAAAAAGAACACTGTCAAACCTAGAGATAGGTAGCCATTCACCTTGCTGCTCTCAACTTCAGATGTCGGTGATTTCCAAGCTGAAACAAGCCAAGTCCAGAAACCTTTCATTGTTTTAGAAAACTCGTTGGGCTGAGGAGGTTGTTGACTGTAATAAGCCTGTGGTCCTTGTTGAGGTACTTGTGAATTGAACTGTCCTTGCTGTGGGTTGTTCTGATAAGCTTGCGGGCCAGAAGACTGAGGCTGTCCAGTAAAGGAAGTCGCTTGCTGAAATCCTTGTTGCTGATAAGCTTGTCCCTGATTAGCAAATTGATTTGGATTTGCTTGTTGCTGAGGAACTTCTTGATATTGTTGAGAAGCCTGCTGAGCAAAAGGCTGTTGGAAATTTTGTTGCTGGGCAAAGTTTTGTGGTTGACCTTGTGTTTCAACTGTTTGAGCTTCTTGTTGCGGCTGTTCAAAGCTTGATGAAGCTGGGCTAGCTTCACTAGGCGCTTGCTCCGCACTTACCTGTTCCACTTCAAGAAATTCTCCAGCAGCCAAAGCTTGAGCAATTTCTTCCTCTGTAGCTGAGCGTCCATTAACGGCCTCAAAATATTCAAGCCAATCTTCTTTTGACATAAAATATCTCCTATCTATAATTTATTATACTACTATAGTATACAAAAAAAGGTCCGGAAATTCAATCTATTCCGGCATTTGTACTTCTTAATCGCTTGTCATGTCGTCAATTTAGCGGGAAAAGCTTCCACTCCTCCTTCGACATTGATTACTTGGTAACCCTTGGCTTCCAAAAATTCGCAGGCGCGCGCTGAACGGCCTCCTTTTTGGCAGATGATATGGTAGGGAATTTGTTTATCCAATTGCCCATAATTCTCCGGTAGGCTGCTCAGAGGCAAATTCTGAGCTCCAGAGACATGTCCAACTGTAAATTCGTCCACCTCGCGGACATCAATCAACTGCAGTTCTTCTGCCTGCAATTTGTCATATAAATCTTTAGCACTAATTTTTGCATCATTTTTCTCCTATTCATTCATAATCACAATTTTTCCAAAACCTGCCGTCCCCTCTATAAAAGCATGAGCTTTGGGCACTTGCTCTAGGGAAAAGACACGCCTTGGTGTAACATTGACCTGATAGCGGTCAATATAGTTAAATAACTCATCCATCAAGTCTTGGCTCACATGAGCAGAGTGAAAACTTGTCAGAAAACTGTTATTTTTAATTTCTTCAATTGGGTTGAAATCATCCAGTTCCCACTGCCCCCCAAGAGACCGGTGACACAGATAATCCCCCCTTCTGCGATATGGTCAAAAGAATCCTTGATAGTTGCCGGACCGACCAACTCAAGGATTTTATCAAACTTATCCTCTGTTTCCAGTCGGCCATCCTGGTCTATAATGATATCGTCGTAGGCTTGGTTCTTGAGTAGAAACTGTTTGGAACCACTATTGACAGAACCGACGATATGTGTGTCTGGAAATTGTGCCTTGACCAGACGAGCAAAGGCCAAACCGACACCGCTAGTAGCAGCTCGGACTAAAATCTTGTCATTGGGCTCAATGCACAGATTTTTCATAGAGCCTAGAGCAGTATAATAAGTCTCTGGCACTGCTGCCAGCTCAGTCCAGGTCAGGTTGGTCGCGACTGTATAAATTTGGTCGTTAGGCAGGAGGACATACTCAGCATAAGAACCATCAAAAGCTCGCCCCATTTCACCCATGATGGAAACCACTTTCTGGCCGACCTCTAAATCTGCTCGAGTCGTCTCGGCAACTTGGCCAACACACTCAATGCCTAAAATCCGAGGGAAGGTGACACTAGGCGATAAGCCCTCACGAGTAAAAATCTCCGAGTGGTTAATCCCAAATCCTCTGACCTTGACCAGGGTCCAGCCTTCTTGAAGTTCTGGAATCGGTCTTTCTTCCAGCAGAAGCTTTTCTGGGCCACCCGATTCGTAAATGACTATAGCTTTCATCGTTTTCATAGAATCACCTCGCTTTCTACAAAGTTTAGCATTCTAAGCTTAGACTTTTCAAAAAATCAGTCAGATACTCCAGCAAGATCTAATAGTTGTTTGACAAAAACATTATCCAGCTGTTGGAGAATTCCCTGAGCCAAAGCAAGTTGCTGGATACGTCCTTCATCCAAGTTCAAAATAGAGGGACAAGACGCTAGCAAACGAGTGATACCAATCCGCTAGGTTCGACCATCCGAAAGAGCAGCTAGATAGCGTTCCTCTATCACAGTAAAACGGTTAGTTACAGCTCCAGCACTTGGTAAGAGTAGCCCAAATCTTGCAAGAATTTAAACAAATCTGTTGTAGAGACAAAGATAGTCTTTTCATTGGTATTAGGATGGAAACTCATGCGTTCTTCGTTGATAATCTCTTTATCAAAATAAACTTGAATATCCTTTCCCTTATTGTTTAGCAGACCAAAAGGCGATACAGTTCCTGGTGGCAGCTGCATTTTTTCGAAGAGAGAATCCGCTGAAGCCATGCGAATACGGTTGGCTGAAACCAGCTCTTTAAACAAGTCCATATCCAGACTTTTCTTGTCATCCATAATCAGCAGGTAATACTGAGTTTTCTTCTTATTGGTCAAAAACATGGTCTTGGTTCGAACGCCCTCGATTCCTTCAATAAAGGCGTCTGCTTGCTCTGTGGTAAATGCAGGTGGGTGCTCCACCACATCAAAGGTAATCCCCAACTCTTGCAACTTATTAGCTACTTGTTGATAAGCATCCATAGTTTTTCTCCTTTATTGATGAATAATCTTTTGTATCAATTTTTGTAAATCTGGCACAACATGCTCTGCAAACCAAGGATTTTTAGCCATCCAAATTTGGTTGCGGGGCGATGGGTGAACCAAAGGGAAAAAATCAGGCAGGTAGTCTTGATAATGCTGAACCGTCTCGGTCAGCTTGATATTTCCTTTTTGATGCAGATAGTATTTCTGTGCATACTGACCAATCAAAATGGTCAGCTCAATATCTGGCAAAAGCTCTAAAATCGGCTGATGCCATTTGTCCGCAAAGCCCTTACGAGGTGGTAAATCTCCAGACTTCCCATGTCCTGGAAAATAAAAATCCATGGGCAAAACCGCAAAGTATCCAGAATTATAAAAAGTCTCTTCATCGACACCAAGCCATTTTCTCAGCCGGTCACCACTCTTGTCCTTCCAGTAAAGCCCTGCCTCTTGGGTTTTCAACCCCGGCGCTTGACCAACAATGTTAATCCGAGCATTCTTAGGTGCCGCAAAAAGAGGCTTAATCCCCTGCTCCGTAAATTTCTGATTATCTGGATCAGCCATGATGGCCTTAGCAATATCCTCTATTGTATGCATAGCAGCTCCTTGCAAAGAAACTCATCCAGCAAAGCCAAACGAGTTCTTCTTTTTTATTTGATTAGCTCGTAGATAGCCTCCGCGTAAATGGCCGCAGCACGGAAAAGGTCTTCTACATCTGTAAATTCATTGGCTTGGTGCATAGTGTTGACATAGTCAGGGAACATAGCTCCAAAAGCCACACCGCGCTTCAAAAGACGGCCAAAGGTTCCACCACCAATGACTTGCTCATGTCCTTTGAAACCCGTTTGTTTTTCGTAAACACTCAAAAGTGTTGCTACAAACTCATCATCTGCTGGGACATAGTGTGGAGTGTGTCCATGCTCAGATAGGCTTACTGACACAACACCAGCAACTTTTTCAAGACCAGTTTGAATCGTTTTCGGATCAGTACCTTGAGGGTAACGGATGTTCAGAGCAATGGTATTATCAGCCTTGGCACTGTCAAAATGGAAGACACCAGCATTCATGCTGAGAGAGCCCATTTTAGCATCTGTATAAGCAATTCCTAACTTCTCACCTGTAAAGTCCTCGTGCAGAACTTGAGCTGCCACTTCCAGATAAGACTTGGCGTCACCAGCAAAGTCAAATTGGTTGAGGAAGAGAGCTAAATAAGTTGCTCCGTTGATACCATCCTCTGGTGTAGAACCATGAGCTGATTTCCCAATGACTGTTACTTCAAGAGCGTCGCCATTTTCTTTCAGACTAGCTGAAACCTTGTGGGCAACAGCAAAATCTTGTAATTTCTTATCCAATTCCGCTGCGTCAACTGCTGCTGTAAAAATAGCTGTCGCTGATTCTGGCACCATATTCTCACGAAGTCCGCCAGTGAAGCTCTTGAGTTTAAAGCTGCCATCATTACTATTACCAAAGTGGAGATATTCTGTGATATTCCCTTTTTCACCGTTAATGATTGGAAATTCTGCATCTGGTGAGAAACCAAAGTCTGGCTCAGGTAGTCCAACATGTTTGAAATAATAGTCCATGTCTTGCCAACCGGATTCCTCGTCTGTCCCCACCACAAAGCGCACACGCTTAGATACTGGCAATCCCAAGTCTTTGATGATTTTCAAACCGTAGTAACAAGCTATAGTCGGCCCTTTGTCATCAGATGAACCACGCGCATAAAGCTTACCATCAATAATTTCAGGTTTGTAAGGATCTGTATTCCAGCCACTCCCGGCAGGAACCACATCCATGTGGGCAAAAATCCCAAGTTCTTCCTCACCCTCACCAAAAGTAAAGTGACCAGCATAATTGTCCACATTTTTGGTTTCATAGCCATCGCGTTCAGCGATTTCTAAAAACTTATGCAGAGCTTGAACAGGACCAGGTCCAAAAGGATGTTCCTTATCCGCCTTGGAATCATCTCGTTCTGAGTTGATTTCCAAAAGACTGAACAAATCAGCCAAGAGGGCTTCTCTGCGTTTTTCAACTTCCGCTTTAAAATCAATTGTCATTATTTTACCCCAATTTCCAATTCGATTTAAATCGATATAATTATGAATTAAATCGAAAATATAACTATATCAACGTTTCTCAATGATTTCATCAACTGGCAAACGATAACTAGGTTCTAGTTTTTCATCAGTATAACCAACAGTAATCAAGAGTTCCGGACGGAAACGCCCATCAATTTCCAGAACCTCATTAACCTTAGATTTATCGAAGCCTAAGATGATGTTAGATCCGATATCTTGGTCAGTCAGAGCCAGAACAAGATTCATGGCCACTAGACCAGCATTGAGAGCTAAATAATCGCTCTTTTGTTGTTCACTATAGTGAGCAAACTCAGCTGGCAGATTCTGCATATAGAATTGGAGCTGCTCGTCAGAGAAATTTCTCACTCCAGCCACACGCGCAATCTTACGAGCCCTCTTAGTCAAATCTGTATCCGTAAAGAGAGCAATGGTTACTGGTGCTTCCTTAATCTGGTCCATATTTCCACCGAAAGCTGTTTCAGCTAAGGCTTGGTTGCGCTCTCGTACCACAACGAACTTCCATGGCTGGCTATTGTGAGCACTGGGTGCCAACGTTGCAATTTCAATGGCTGTGCGAACATCCTTTGGATCCACAGGTTTGTCATTGAAATGCTTGGTCGCATGACGCTTTTTATTGAGTTCTAGAAATTTCATAGGTCTCTTCCTTTTCTTAATATACTAGCTTCATTTTATCATATTTTGTAAGAGTTTGCAGGAGTTTTTCATTCTCTATAAAATATGGCTATCATCTCTTGCGACTTGATAAGTTTATTCTGTCGCAGAGGTTTCGTTTTCTCCATTTTGGCTACTTGAATCTCTTAAGCCCCTTATCAAATCGCTATAACTAGAGCTTCTTTCTTGATCAAAGACATTAGTTTTGATTTTTCATAGATATCTCAAGTCTCGGTTTAGGTTTTCATTTTTCAGATGTTTAACTAATTATTTGATTAAATTATTATATTCAAATCTTTCCCAGAAATTTCATCAAGGAAAATTGTATTTAATGCCGGTTTTAATTTTTTAAGTTTAAACTTTTGAATTCTCGTTATTTCGGGTTGAAAAATGATATTCCCATGCGGAAATTTCTTTCTGAAAATTTTATTATAGAAATCTTTTACAAAATCTTCCCATTCCTTAGATAAAGAATTTGCAAAGGCCGCTTCTCCCTCAAGTAAATACCTGATACCATCTGCACGATAAAGAGCTAATAAAGCCACTGAAAGACTACATTTGGGATGAGTTAGCACTGCTTTTGGCACTTCAAATCCATTATTCCAGTTAAAATTGTCAAGCAAGACAAACAGTTCATCTTCAGTTTGAAGCTTCTCAAGGCTCGCCACAGCTTTAGCATTGCTTTCAGCATACAAAATATCAGATATTTGTTGAATTTATCGATTATCCATTTCAAACGTCAACTCCCTTCTAATAAAGCTAAGCTATCTAATTTTTTCAAGGCATTATTTTTTGAAGGCGATGAATCCATCAGCACAAAATTTTCAATTTCTTCAAGATGATTATAAAAATTGATATTGATTTCTTTTAAATTCGCAATAAATAAGTCTATTAAAATTGAATCAATATTTTCCAAAGGGGACGGCAGTTGCTGATTGTCCAGCAGATAAGCTTCCTTAGCAGTTGCTCCGATTGCATAGCTAAGATTGTCCCAAGATGGAAGATTAGCCTCATTCTCGTCTAATTGCATGTAGATGAAAATTCCCTTAAAATCAGTTCCATCATCTAGCAGACCGTAAAGCTCTTTTCCCGTTTTGTTTCTGTTCTCCACAAAACTCCAGCAAGCGTCCAAGGCAACTCGAATTTGTGGCTTATATTCTGTTTCCATATGACTTAAGATAGCTTCTGAATAGACCAGCATGAGGTAAAGTTGATTAGTATTCATATGCTCGCATTTACTCCTCAAATAAAAATTTCAAATAACTGCTAACAGACGGATCTACAAAGCTCGCCTCCTCCTCAAGCAATTTCGTTCTCCTTGCAATGTCATTGTACCTTTTAACCAGTTGTTTATAATGAATAAAATAATCTTCGAGCGTATCTTCATCAACACACTCTATGGTTTGGGGCAAATACCGCTGTCCAACTGCTTTGTATGAATGATAAACTACTAACGCAATGAACGAATCAATACATCTCCACACAGCTGGATCGGTGCTTTTATCCAGCTCCGAATAGGTTAAGATGTCTTCCTCGTCTAAATTTTCCAATCTATCATACAATAAACCTGGGTCAGACTCACTAAGCCTATCAATAAACCCGCCTGCAATTTCTAACGTTTCACACACAAATTCCTTATAATCCGAATTACCTATATATCCTTCTAGCGATTCTGTTAATTTTTGCATAAATTGCAAAAGATTTAGATTAAGAGTAAATTTCATTTTGATTCCCTTCTGAACTTAGGACGCCGAAAAAGCTACCTTAGCTGAAAAGGCAACACTTTTCTATACAAAATTTATAAAGTGTTTTTTGTTAAGAGCTGATTCGCTTAGCGATTGGAGTTTGGTAGTTAAGACTGCTGTGAATGCGATGATGATTCCACCAGTAAACGTAGTCCTTTGTTTTAAGGATTAGTTCTTTCAGCGAATGGAAGGTTTCTCGGTTGACAAACTCGAGTTTGAAGGCACGGTAAGTACTCTCAGAAACGGCGTTGTCATAGGGACAAGCTGCTTGACTTAGAGACCGAGCGATGCCAAATGCCTCTAGCATCTCATCAATCAGCTGGTTATCAAACTCCTTACCACGGTCAGAATGGAACAGCTTGACTTTGGTAAGCGCGTAAGGAATGCTTTGAATGGCTTGTTTGACGAGCTCTGCAGTCTTGTGCCACCCAACTGACAGACCAATAATTTCACGGTTGAAGAGGTCAATGATCAAACAAACATAAGCCCAACGATTTCCAACACGGACGTAGGTCAAATCTGTTACAATTGCTTCAAGTGGCTTTTCTTGGTCAAATTGTCGAGCCAATAGGTTTGGAATAGGTGCTTCATTTTTCCCTTTAGAATTCGATTTGAAGGCAGCCTTCTGGTAGACGGATACGAGATTCAATCGCTTCATGATGCGACGAATCCGCCGACGAGACAAGATAATCCCTTCGTTTTCCAGACATTTCTTGAGTTTTCTAGCACCATATCTAGACTTGCTCTCACGGAAAATGGTTTTAATCATTTCTTCAAGCTCTGCCTCAGACTTTGGTTCTATGGCTTTGTAGTAATAGCTAGCACGAGGGATGTTCAAGCAACGACACATGGCTTAAATGCAATATTTATCCTTATTAGCAGTGATTACTTCCCTTTTTGTGCCATAATCACTGCTGCTTGCTTTAAGATATCTAATTGCATTTCAAGCTCTTTATTTTGCTTCCTAAGAGCAATGAGCTCACGTTGTTCATCGGTGAGATTATCAACAGACTTAAAGGAACCAGTCGTTCTTGCCTGTTTGACCCACTTATCAAAGGTAGAAGGTGTTAAATCATATTCTTTGATAAGCTCACTACGTTTCATACCAGCATTATGAAGATCAACGATTTGTTGTTTGAAGTCATCTGTGAAGTGACGGCGAGTTTTTCTAGACATATTGTTCTCCTCTTTTCTTTAGTGTAGAACACTTTATAAAATCTGTCTAGTTTAGTGTAACCGATTCAAATTCATCTAGTTTCAAATCATTGACTGACATTACCGGTTTGTGTTTTTCTATTCTAGACTTTATTTCACTTAAAGAGAATGGAGTAAACTCTCTTAGTACCTTATATGTCATTGTTTTATTTGTAATGTATTTGATTATTATATCTACTGTTTTCATGACTAAAATAAACTTAGAGTTAATTGTAATTTTTAAAATTATTGCTTTTCAGCAATCTTCAAAAATGCTTGCTTAAAATCTTCATACATTTCAAAAGCGATTTTCATGACATCCCGAAAATCAACGTAGTCGGAAATAATTGGTTGTTTTATAATATAATCACGATCAATCATCAACCTAGCATATCTAGTCCAAGGAGACCCAAGGAGCACTTCATCTTCTTCATAAACAACCCAAATCAATTCTAGTCTACCTGATTTAAGAGCAAAATGAAAACCAAATTGAAATTTTTCGACTGATTCCAAATCAATATAGAAAAAATGTTCTCGTTTATCATAATGAACTTTGTAGCCTAATAATTCCACAATCTCCATCAGAAAATCGCCATCAAAATAATCTAATTCCTCTCCTTTTGGAGTTCTTTCCCTACTGTATTTTTTAGAAATATTCTCATACCTTTCTACAAAATTAATTTCCTTTAAAGCTTTTTCAACTTTTGGGTTCAATACCATTCTATTCCTCCGTAAATCTTAATTCGACATTGTATTCTCTTGCAATGTTTTTATACCTTTCAATATCCGGCAAAAATCTATTACTTGCAGGAATTTCCAGTATATATTTACCTTCTAACTTTAAACCATCCAGCTCTGGATATGCGTTTGAACGAATAGTTTCGCCAACAGAATATTTATCGTGAATTTCTTCTAAATACCCTCTAAATGTCTTCTCCTGAATCTTATCTAAATCTGTAGCTTTACGAGATATGATCTCCCCAAAATCAGGATCGTAAGAATCTAGACGTTTTCCGCTCTCTAAATTCACTTCATGATATTGATACAAATCACTTTCTTTAACAGTCTCATTAAACCTGTTCCCGCGAGCAATAGGGGAATTTTGAGTATAATAATCACTTGCCTCTTTCCAATCCAACCGGTCTCGAATTTTATCAGCTTCAATACCAAGCTTTTGTTTACCCTGAACATACTTTTGATATCTTTCTTCAAGCTCAGGATTATCAAATATACCATCTTTATTAAGCAAATGTTTTGAACTACTATTTCCTCCAACACCCTCAAAATCCTGAATCTGCTGTCTGCGCTTGACAGAAAACTGCTGGATCTTTTGAGATAAGTTTTCCATACTTTCAGAGAAATTAGGGTTGACTCCAATGCCTGGGGCACCTCCTGCCAACTGAAACTCAGGAACAAGACCTCCTTGCATAGCCGTCAGATTTCTCTGGAAGTTTTGCTTTTGAGCTCCCCATTTCGCATTAAGGTTATCCAAGTTCTTAGATAGCTTCTCTCCTCCTGAGGCAAGAGTTTGATTCATCTTATTGGCAGTCTTCATTTTGAAGTCATCCCAACCCTGACTAGCTTGGGCTCGGACATTTCCGACCTTGGTCTTGACATTTGTCCAAGAATTACCTAGTCGTTCCCGAATACTTCCTTTGTAGGAAGCTGCCTTTCCGCTTCCCAGATTAACATCTGCTGCTTTACTAGCTCGATAAGTCTGAAAGCGCTGGCCAAGATGCCCCACCGTTCTACCGATTAGCTGACTGGTTGCTAGGTTAGTCAGGGCCATTTGCGGATCTTCGATAAAGTCATGGCCAAACTGGGCAACATCATAGGCATTAGCTCCTAAACGAGCAACCTTATCCGCATTGAGCAAGCCTTGGGAGACTGTCCGTTCTGCAATACTAGCTCCCTTCAGATAGGAACCAAGACCGCCTGATACAAGAGTAGTAACTGCCTCTGCGCCGGCCCATATTCTCTGCTCATTCGTTAGGACATCGCCTGTAATGGTTTCTCCGGAGATAGCGCGATAAGCTGCTTCTCCACCTAGAAGGGCTGTTCCCAGACCCAAAGCTACTGGAGCTAAAGTTCCACCAGATGCGAATGTTCCGACAACCAAGGCTGCTGTTCCAACGACCTTGACACCTATATCCACCCAACCTAGCCACCATTCATTATCCTTTGACCAAGTAGATTTAAGACGTTTGTATTCACCTAGTTCTGTAGGGAAGAAAGTCTCAACTAGCTCTTTCTCAGACAGGTCTTTGACTTTATCATAGGTCTCCTTGTCTTCCGCTTCCAGCTTTGCAAGGTTTTCTTTGGCGACCTTGAGCTTATCCTGATATTTAGCTGCAGCTGATGAGATAGGGCTCTTATCGCTGTTCAAGATATCGGACAGGCTGTAATAGGCTTTACGTTTGCCCTTAGCTGTCTGTATGCCATAGCCTGTCTGATAAGATGTCTGATAGGTGTACGTTTCTTCATAGGTCAGGTGCTCAGACTTATATTTATTCTTCCCTTCATTGATCTTATTCAGAGCCTCCATCGCATCTTCCAAACCACTTATGTACTTGTTCTCAATGTTTTGGACAATCTCCCGATGCACCCGTTTCATCTCTTCCATCATGTCTAAGATTCTATGTTCAGAATCAACGAATGTTTTTTCTGGCATATCTTTGCCTAGGGTCGCGCCACCTTGAGCAATATAAAGATGAGATAAATCATTATTCTTGACGATTTCAGCTGTTTCAGAAATATCTTTAAGTAGATCCTTGACTTGACTAACATTATCCTCAAACCAACCAATCCGCTTCCCCTGCTCTAAGTCGCTTTTATTAGTATAGTACTCTGTCATGAAGCACCTCCCTGAGAAGTCTGACCACTATAAAGTATGGCTTCCTCTGACTTAGGTCCTTTATAGTCTGGCGCTGCTTGATCTTTTTTCAAACCATCACGTGTCAACTCAAAAGCTTTCTGAGGATCCTGCTCTAAGGCTTGACGAGTTTCAGAATCTAGGTTTGGATCTACCAAGGCCGCATTGACAATATCCGCTGCTAAAAGTTTATCAGTATCGATAAAGCCACGGTAGGTTGCCTGTATATGGTGAAAAAGAAGCTCTGTTAGCGCCTGAAAAGTCTGCGCTTTTGCAGTGAAATGATTGAGAGGAAGTTCACCCAGACGAGATTGGAGAGATCCTTCTTTACATACAGCAGGAATTTTATCAATCAGACCTTGCAATTGAGTTGTTAGCTGGCTAGAGCTTGTTGCTAGCTCACGGGATGCTAACAGTAATTCCTCCTGTTCTGTTAAGGAAATACTAATTTTTGGCATGGTTGTATCCTCACTTTCAACTGGTTGATGATTTCTTTCTTTAACTCGTCAGTACTGATAGAGCGGATTCTCTGCTCAAGAACATCATACTGATAGATAGCCGAAGGCGCATTCAGATAAAGATAATCTCTGGATTTATTTTGTCCTGAGTATGACGTAATTCTCAAAGCAGGGGCTTTACCATAGTAGATAATCAATCTCTCTTCAGAATAGGCTCTCCATTCCGCCGCTGCTGGATTGGGATCTCGTTCTGGTATCTTCTCACTCAAGAAGAGATGCTCCTTTATAACCGTACCTAAAAATTGGAAGCTATGTATACGATCCAATCTATAGGCGTTTTTGTCTACTTTTTCAATGACGATATGATACCAACGATTGGAGTCTACTAACTGGGCACAAAAATACTTATCATCTACTTCGCAGTGAGAATAGGCCTCTTGGTACTTTTGAAGATAGACAGCTTTGGCCATGCAGGCTGTTGTCGGATCACTATTTTCATCAATAAGCCCCATAGACTGGAGGTCAGAAAAACCTTTTTCCAGTATCTGCTTGAGCTGCACAGGCTTCTCCTCATCGGTAAGTTCTGGAAGAGGAAGCAGAAACAAATCCTCAGAGTAACCATTATAATTCAGCATATGCAGAGCATATAAAGATTCTAGTGTAAATATCATTTGCTTTCTATATCCTTCAGTACTTGTGCATCTTTGATGTGATAAAAGAGAGTTTCTAAGCCGTCAGTAGCTTCGTGAAGCTTTCCTACTGCTTCTGCAAAATCTGCCTGATACTGTTCAATGAAGTCCTTAAGTCCCAAATACTGTTCCTTAGTCTCACCCGACCAGAGCGAATCTTTTTGTGCCAAGGTGTTAACTTGAGAAGGAATAGTTGTATTGATTAAATCATGGAGCGTCTTAAGATGAGAGATGATATTCCTTAGTTCTCCATCATCATAACGAATTGTATCATGAGAAAATCTATCTTGAATGCTATTGATATTTGTATCCATTTAAAAGATGCCTCCTCCAAAAAAATCAAGCGGATTTTCATCCAAACCAAGTCTATTGAAGTGCTTCTTGCCTTTATTGTACTCTGTTTTAATACTTTCTAGCTGAGATTCTAAAGAGCTAATCTTGGCTACAACATCATTATAAAGGCTTATAAAGGACGAATTAGAATTCTGCACAAAGTCTACATAATCCTGTAGGACTTGCTTATGCTCTTTTAATTTGCTCGAAGCTGACTCCAAGTAAAAATAACCACTTTCACTATCAATGGTATTAACAATACTCTCAATATAGCTGATATAATCTTCCATATCTGAAGTAGAACGTTTGTAATCTAGCCGATGACTGGAAATACCATCACGTACTCTCCGGTAACGGTCTAGATCCGCTTTGACACTGTAATACTGACTTTTTAATTCTGCATCGCTTGCCATTTTACACCTCGCATTCTTTTGCTGCCTCTAGTTTACCATAATTATTATTCCTTTTACACTTTTAGCAGTTTTTTATACCAGATATATTGTTTTATTTTTTAATCACTTAATGATTAAAAAATCCCATCTACTCCAAACCTATTTGTGGCTCCGCCACCTCTCGCAACTGTGCTTGTTCCTGCTCCTGAGTTTTCGAATTCAACTTCTCCCGCACTGCTTCTGCCACTGCTCGTGGTACGCCGACTTCAACAATTTGGTCAACACTGGCTTCTTTAATCTTGGTTAGCGATTTGAAGTGTTTCATAAGATTTTGCTTGCGTTTTGGTCCCAAGCCTTCAATGCCATCTAGTTGCGATGAGAAGGAATTTTTAGACCGGAGCTGGCGGTGGAAGGTAATAGCAAAGCGGTGGACCTCATCTTGGATACGCTGGAGTAGGAAAAATTCCTGCGAATTGCGGGATAATTCTACAACCTGCAGAGGGTCACCAAAGAGCAATTCATGGGTCTGGTGCTTGTCATTTTTTTGCAGTCCAGCGATAGGAATATCCAATCCCAACTGCTCCTGGATTACTTCCTTAGCGACATTGACCTGGCCCTGTCCACCGTCAATGACAATCAAATCAGGCGGAGTCAGTCCATCCCGAATCACCCGACTATAGCGCCGCTTGATGACCTCACGCATACTTGCGTAGTCATCAGGTCCTACCACAGTCTTAATCTTATACTTGCGATAATCCTTCTTGCTTGGTTTACCATTGACAAAGACCACCATAGCCGATACAGGACTGGTCCCCATGATGTTGGAGTTATCAAAAGACTCAATACGAACAGGTGTCGGAATGTTAAGGAGCTGCCCTAGATTCTCGATAGCCCCTTGAGTCTTTTCAATAGATTTCTCCAAGAGGTCAAATTTCTGCTGAAGACTGACTCGGGCGTTTTTGATAGCCAGATTGACCAACTGCTTCTTCTCGCCTCGCTGTGGCTTAAGCACCTTGGTATCGACCATGGCTCGGACAGCTTCTTCGTCAATATCTGCCGGAATCAAAATTTCATTGGGCTTGAGATGGGACTTTTCCTGGTAGAACTGGCCGATATAGGTCAGAAAATCTTCATCCGGATCATTGTAATAGGGAAAAAGGTTGACATCACGTTCGATTAGCTTGCCCTGACGGACAAAGAAGACCTGTACGCACATCCAGCCCTTATCCACATAGTAGCCAAAAACATCACGATTCTGCAGATCCTTAGCCATAACCCGCTGCTTGGTTCGCAGGGTGCCAATGGACTGAATCAAGTCGCGGTACTCCGCTGCCTTTTCAAACTCCATAGCTTGTGCTGCGCCAGCCATTTTCCCCCGTAAATCCTCAATAATCTGGTCATCCTGACCCTTGAGAAAGGCTGCTACTTCCTGGGCTAGCTCCTTGAAATACTGGCTGTCTGCCTGGCAAATAGTGTGGGCCTTGCACTGCCCCAGATGGTAGTAAAAGCAGACCTTTTCAGGTGGATTGGTACACTTGCGAAAAGGAAAGAGCCGATCTAAAAGACGCTTGATTTCATTGGCCGCACCGACATCCGGATAAGGGCCAAAATAAAGTCCGCCGTCTTTTTTGACTTGGCGCGTGATGATTAGGCGCGGATAGGTTTCGTTGGTAATCTTAATAAATGGATAGGACTTATCGTCCTTGAGCATGATATTGTACTTGGGCTGGTTTTCCTTGATTAGATTGATCTCCAGAAGCAAAGCCTCAATGTTGGACTCGGTGACAATAAACTCAAAATCCTCAATCTCAGAAACCAGAGCCTCCGTCTTGGTATCATGGCTACCGCGGAAATAAGAACGAACCCGATTGCGAAGATTCTTGGCTTTTCCGACATAGATGATGCTACCGTTTTTGTCTTTGTGAATGTAACAGCCAGGACTGGTCGGCAACAGTTCCAGCTTTGATTGGATTAGCTTGTTCATAGGTCTATTATAGCAGAAAAGGGAAGCATTCAACAGGTAGACACTAGATTATTAGAAAATCATAAGTTTGATTCTTTTCATAGGTAATGATGAACTATAACTTCTCATCATCTCTTCATACAAGTACCAAAAATATATTGCGAGTGAGACAAAATTTTCTTCATAATAAAGCGTTTTCTAAGCAAAATCAAGCAAGCGATTGCACAGCCATTTTAATAGGCTTTGATTAAATAAACAGAAATAAAATAGAAAAGTTTTAGAAAAATTAATATATTTTTAAAAAAATTTCAAAAAAAGGCTTGACAAAAATTGCAAACGGTTGCATAATAGGATTGTAAATAAAAATTCCGGGAGGAAATAGGAATGAAAACATGGAAAAAAGTAGTATTGGGCAGTGTCAGCTTGCTGGCTGCAGGAACGCTCTTAGCAGCTTGTAGCTCGAATAGCAGCAAGGAGAGCTCTTCTTCTGATAGTAAAACTCTGAAGCTTTGGGTTCCTACTGGCGCTAAAGACTCTTATGCTGAGACTGTAAGTGCGTTCGAGAAAGAATCAGGCTACAAGGTTGACGTAGTCGAAATGGAAGATCCAAACGCTCAGGAAAACCTTACAAAGGACGCAAGTACTGCTGCTGATGTCTTCTCACTGCCACACGATCAGCTTGGTAAATTGGTTGAAGCTGGTGCTATTCAAGAAATCCCTTCTGATTATGCAGCAGAGATCAAGAAGAACGATACAGAACAAGCAACTCTTGGTGCTCAGTATAAAGGTAAAACTTACGCTTTCCCATTCGGTATCGAGTCACAAGTAACCTACTATAACAAGTCAAAACTTTCTGCTGATGATGTTAAATCATACGAAACAATTACATCTAAAGCTAAATTCGGCGGAAACTTGAAAGAAGCTAATGCTTACGTTACTGCTCCACTCTTCCTTTCTGTAGGAAACACTCTCTTTGGTAAAGACGGTGAGCAAGTGGACGGAACAAACTGGGGTAACGAAGCTGGTGTGAACGTTCTGAAGTTCATCGCAGCTCAAAGAGACAACAGCGGTTTTGTAAACGTCGATGCTGCTAACCTTCTTGCTAAATTTGAAGATGGTTCAGTTGATGCTTTCCAATCTGGTCCATGGGACTATGCAGCTGCTGAAAAAGCTGTCGGCAAAGACAACCTTGGTATCTCTGTTTATCCAACTGTTAATATCGGTGGACAAGATGTTCAACAAAAAGCATTCCTCGGTGTAAAACTTTACGCAGTTAACCAAACACCTTCAAATGGCGACACTGACCGTATCGCAGCAAGCTACAAACTGGCTCAAGCACTTACTAGCAAAGAAAGTCAAGAAAACCAATTCAAGTTTGAAGGACGTCACATCATCCCAGCTAACAAAGAAGTCCAAGAGTCTGAAGATGTGAAGAAAGATGCCTTGGCACAAGCTGTTATCACAATGGGATCTTCTGATACCTACACAACAGTTATGCCTAAACTTAGCCAAATGTCTGTCTTCTGGACTGAAAGTGCTGCACTCATCAGCGATGCTTTCAACGGTAAATTTGGTGAAGATCAATTCCTCGCAAAATTGCAACAGTTTGATAAAGACTTAGCAGCAGCTAAATAATACTCAAGCAAATTTAAATAAGCATTGAAGTGAGGGGCAGCCTTCTCACTTCTTTCTTTGTAAATATAAGGAGAATACTATGACTCAGTCATCTTATGACAATGCATCCATGGTTCAGGTCTTTAAAGAGGGAACCTGGGATGTCAAACTCTCTTTTCTGATAATGGGGCTGAGCAACCTCGTAAACAAACAATTTATCAAGGGGCTGCTCTTTCTCTTCTCAGAAATTGCTTTCCTGATTGCTTTTGTTGTTCAGATTGTACCAGCTATTAGCGGCATGATTACACTTGGGACTCAGGAGCAAGGCGAGACTATAAAAAAAGTAAACGGCATTGAAATCACCGTTCAAGTAGCTGGTGACAACTCTATGCTGATGCTGATTTTTGGACTTGCTTCTCTTATCTTCTGTGCGGTCTTCGCCTATATCTACTGGTGTAATCTGAAAAGTGCTCGTCACTTGATGGCTCTCAAGCAGTCAGGCCAGAAGATTCCTAACTTCGTTGAGGACTTTAAGACACTTGCTGACGGCCGCTTCCACATGGGCCTAATGAGCATTCCACTTATCGGAGTATTGCTCTTTACCGTCCTGCCTCTGATCTATATGATCTGTTTGGCCTTTACTAACTTTGACCATAACCATCCAGCTCCTAAGTCACTCTTTGATTGGGTTGGTTTCTCTAGTTTTGGTCATGTTTTCTCAGGTCGTATGGCTAGCACCTTCTTCCCAATTTTAGGCTGGACTTTGATTTGGGCGGTTGCTGCGACAGCTACTACTTTCTTCTTCGGTATTGTTTTAGCTCTCTTACTCAATACCAAAGGCCTCAAGTACAAGAAAGTTTGGCGCACACTCTTCGTTATCACTATCGCAGTTCCACAATTCGTATCCCTGCTCTTGATGCGTAATTTCCTGAATGACAATGGACCTTTGAACGGATTATTGCAAAGCCTTCATCTCATTCAGCATCCGATTCCATTCTTGAGTGACCCTGTTTGGGCTAAGTTCTCAATCATCTTTGTCAATATGTGGATTGGTATTCCATTTACCATGCTGGTAGCGACCGGGATTATCATGAACCTGCCTAGTGAGCAAATCGAAGCTGCTGAGATTGATGGAGCTAGCAAACTTCAAATCTTCAAGAGCATTACTTTCCCTCAAATTCTCTTGATTATGGCGCCATCACTCATCCAGCAGTTTATCGGGAACATCAACAACTTCAACGTTATCTACTTCCTGACAGGCGGTGGACCTACTAACTCTTCCTTCTATCAGGCAGGCTCAACTGACCTCTTGGTTACCTGGCTCTATAAACTAACCGTTTCTGCCAAGGACTACAATCTGGCATCTGTTATCGGTATCCTGATCTTTGCAATCTCTGCAACCTTCAGTCTCTTAGCCTATACTAGATCCGCATCATTCAAGGAAGGAACTGCTAAATAATGAAAAATAGAAAAAAACTCAGTTTATTAGGGATTTACGTCTTACTGACTGTTTTAGCACTCATCTGGCTAACGCCGATTATCTGGATTTTTCTAACCAGCTTCCGTGGTGAAGGTTCTAATGCGGTCCCTTACTTCTTCCCTAAAACTTATACTTTTGACAACTATATCAGACTATTTAATAACAACACATATCCTTTTGTTCAGTGGTTTATGAATACCCTGATTGTTGCAACAGCAACCTGTATCCTATCTACTTTGATTACTGTGGGTATGGCTTACTCACTCAGCCGTATCAAATTCAAGCATAAAAACCGTTTCCTCAAGCTGGCTTTGGTTCTTAACATGTTCCCAGGCTTCATGTCTATGATTGCGGTTTACTACATCTTGAAAGCCCTCAATTTGACACAAACCCTGACCTCACTGATTTTGGTTTATTCAGCTGGAGCAGCTCTAGGCTTCTATATCGCCAAAGGATTCTTTGATACCATTCCTTATTCTTTGGACGAATCCGCTATGATCGACGGAGCTACCCGCTTCCAAATCTTCCGGACTATCACACTGCCGCTGTCAAAACCGATTATCGTTTATACGGCACTTATGGCCTTCATGGGACCTTGGGTCGACTTCATCTTCGCCTCTGTCATCCTAGGCGATGTCAAGGAAAAATACACGGTTGCTTTGGGACTTTTCCAAATGCTTAATAAGGACGCCATCAATAAATGGTTCTTGCCTTTCACATCTGGAGCGATTATCATCGCTATCCCAATCACTCTTCTCTTCATCTTCATGCAGAAATACTACGTAGAAGGTGTAACAGGCGGGGCAGTCAAATAGAATCTATTATATATATTGAAAACTTCCGACAGTTAATATCGGAAGTTTTATTCTTAGAAAATGCAGAACTTGGCTTCTCTTTCCCTTTTATATGAGATTGCTTATTAGCTATAGACAAAAAAATGAGGCTGGGACAAAAGTCCTAGCCTCTCAATTGTCTTTGGATTGTCGAGGAAGACGCAGTGGTTGAGTGGGCTCTATTACGCTGATTTCATCAGCTTTTACAGCCCTACTCAACTGTGCGGAGGTGGGACGACGAAATCGAATTCTAACGAATTACCGATTTCTGTCCCACTCTCATTTTATATTTCTTTAATTATAATCTTCGTCTCTGCGACGGCGCTTGTTGGTTCCCAAAAAGGCAGCTGCACCAAGTGCCATACCAAAAATCGCAAAACGTTCTGCTTCTGAACCAGTATTGGGCAGAATAGCAGGAACTGTTGGAGCCTTATCAGCAGTTGTAGCCACGCTAGCAAGCTGAGCTGCAGGATTTACAACAAATTCAGTGAATGCACCACTACCAGCGGTTTGAACGGCACCTGTAGTTGCTCCTTTGACTTCACGAGTGTTCGCATGAACTTCTGCAGTCTTAGCATCTGAATCTTTCTTAGATTCATCCTCTGTACCTGGACCAGCTGCTCCGCCTTTTACAGCAGTTAGAGGCTCTTCATCTTCACCTGAGCGATAGTTGCTATTCAGAGCATTTCCATAAAGGAGAAATGCTTGGTTCAAGATATTCAAGAGAGTTTCATAATTGGCTTGAAGACTGTTGTAAGCCTCTTCAAGAACAGCTAAAGTAGCAGTTTCTTGATTTAAGATTGCTTGTTTAGCTTCATAATCAAGCTGCGCTTCTGCCAACTCCCGCTCTGCTTCTGCAAGTAACTGAGGAGCATTTTGAAGGTCAATGACTTTCTTTTTAGCTGCTGCTAATGTTTTTTGAGCAGCCAGCAAATCCTCTTGAGCAGTTGCCAAATTAGCTTTCGCAGATTCTTGATCTGACTGAAGTTCTGCCAACTTATCCTTAGCTGCTGCTAGAACTGCCTGAGCGTTGCTCAAGTTAGTCTGATAAGGTGCTAGGTTTGCTGCAATCTTAGCTGTCGCTCTGTCGAGAGCTTCCTGCTTAAGGGCAACATTTTGCTTGGTCAAAGCTAGATTATTTTCAGCAGTTGCTACCTTCTGACGAGCTGCTTCAACTGCTGCAATTTGAGTTGCCGCTGCCTTTTGAGCATCAGCTAATTGAGCATTGAGGATATTGATAGCTGATTCCTGACCAACTTTTTGAGCCTTGAGTTCAGCTAACTGATTCTTAAGTGCTGTAACATTTGCGTTAGAACCTGCAGAACGACCACCACCAGCACGTAACAACTGCTCCATAGCCGCAACAGTCAGCAAAGTACCATTATTAACACGTTGGTCAAAGTTGCTAATATGATGGAAACCAACTTCGGATGTACCATGAGGTGTACCCCATTGGTTTGGATGTTTATCATAAGCTGCTGAGATTGCATTGGCTTTATTGTCCATCATCTGAACATAGTGACCAATCTTAGCAAATACTTCTGCTCCAACTCTCATGTAGATAGCATTAGCATCAATCTGAGTTTCATCAGTAGGCAGTCCATATTGCGCTGCAATCTCTTGGTAGTGTGCTTTTTCTTCATTATGCCAGAAATTGACAGCCCCTTGCGGATCAAAACTAATCGCCACATTCTCGTTACCAATCAACTTACCCATGTGCATGTTATTGCGCTCAAAGTAGATAGTCTGAATCTGGCTGGCCACATTCGCATACGGATCAACCAACAACTCTTGTAAGCCGGCATTACGACGGTAAGCATTGATGGCCTTAACCAACTCTAAAGCTTGCAGGTTATTTTCTAAATTAGCTGGACTTGTTGGGTCAGAATTAACTGAAATACCAAATTCATTTTGTCCGCGTTGGTAGACTGCAAGAGCGTTGTTGGCAGCATCACGAATTTCCTGATTAGCCGCATTGTTACGAACATTTTCTAAAAATTGAGAATAAGTCGTATTGCGAAGGTCAACAGGAGCTGTTGCTGCTGCTTTCTCGGCAGCCGGAATCTGTCCTTCAAGAGAGTTAATAGCTTGATTGGTTTGGCTCAAAGATTCCTTTGCCTGATTAATTTTATTCTGGATTTCAGCCTGCACTTGGGGAGCAGAAGACGCTGCTTGTTCTGCCTTTGTCAGTTCAGACTTTGCATTGTCTAAAGCAGTCTGTGCTTGACTTTGTTGGCTCTTAGCAGTTGCTACAGCTTGCTCTTCTGAGTTAAGTGGTGTTTTAGCTTGTTTCAATTCAGTCTCTGCAACATCTACCAGAGATTGACTCGCCTTAATAGTATTTGCTTGGTCTTTAACAGCCTGTTCTGCCTTAGCAGCTTTAGCAGCAGCTTCTCGGACGGCAGTGTCTTTTGCGCTAACCTCTTGCTCTGCCGTTTTCACTTCCGCTTCTGCTTTAGTGATATTTTCTTCTGTTGCTTCTGCTTGGTTTTCCTTAGCAGCTTCAACAGCAGCCTCTGCAACTTTCACACTTGTTTCCGCATCTTCAGCTTCTGTTTTAGCAGTATCTACTATTGATCTTTGTTCATCAAGTTTAGCTTTGGCAGCTTCAGCATTTTCTTGGGCAACAGCTACATCTGCTGCTGTCACTGGTTTCTCAGTTACTTCAGTCGCTTGTGGAGCTGTTACAGTTGATTCAACCAACTCATCCGCGTGCACTTGATGGGTCAGTCCACCAGAAATAATAGTTGTAGCCGCGATACCAGTCGCTACAACAGACTTGCCTATTTTCTTTTCCATAATCAATCTCCTTTTTATAATCTCACATACTATAATTAATTTGGGTATAGCAGCCCACATAGTAATATACTATCACAAAACGCTAGTATTAACTAGTAGCAAACGTATCCTTTTAATAGTTTTTTTATTACATTTTTGTTACAAAAATGTTGTATTAGAAAAATAAGGTGGCTTTCCCAACAAAAATGAGCATTTCTGTATCGAATAAAGCAAAAACTCCTAGATTCTTTCTAAGAGTTTTTGCTTGTCAGTTCGATTGAGCTTGTCGAATTTCCTCTAACATTGCTTCTTCTTCGGCCGTCATTTGATAGCGTTCCAGCAAGTCAGGACGTCTTAGATAGGTCTTTTTAAGACTTTCATAAAGACGCCACTTGCGGATATTTTCATGATGGCCGCTCATAAGGACTTAAAGATTTTCTTTCCCCCACTGATTTAATTCCAGTAACAAAGGAAATAGCTTTTTCCCCTTGTCAGTCAGGGAATATTCCACCCTAAGTGGCATAGAATGAAAATCCTTGCGCAGTACTAGTTCATCAGCAATTAATTGATTCAGAGAGCGAGTTAGACTAGTTCTCGTAACTCCTTTTACCCTTCTCAATAAATGATTAAAGCGGATCTGTTTATTTGAATAAATTACCCATAAAATATTCAACTTCCATTTTCCACTAACTGAATCCATTACTCTCGTAATGCCACATTCCCAATGTTGATGGCTATTCATCTTTCTCTCCTCAGTCACAAAAATGTGCCTACTGTTTTTTTCACTTTATCCATATTATAATGAAATAGTTATTATTTTGTAAAGGAGAAAATTTGATGAAAACGAATCTCGATTTCCTCAATAAACGACAATCCATTCGATCATTTGATCCAAATGACACTATTTCAGATGACACCATTTACCAAATATTGGAAAGCGCTAGTAAGGCGCCTTCGAGCAATAATTTTCAACCTTGGAAAGTTGTAGTTTTTAAGAACAAAGAAATCCAAGAACAATTAAAAAACTTTTCCTATCAACAACAGCAAGTAGCAGATGCTTCTGCTGTCTTTCTACTGCTTGGTGATAAAAAGGCCTATGACATTGACAAACTACTAACATTCTATATCCAAAATGGTATAATGGACTCTTCTGAGGGTGAAGGTCGTAAAAAAAGGATTGAAGCTTATTTTTCTTTACATCCCGAGGATAAGGATAAAGAAGGACTACGCTTTGATTTAGGTCTATTTGCCATGAATTTAATGTATGTTGCCCAAGCGTATGGTTATGACTCTGTCCCCATGCGAGGTGTTGATTTTGAAGCCATCATGACTACATTTGAAATTGATCCCGAATTAGATCCAATTCTTCTTTTGCCTATTGGAAAAAAACTATCTGAAGGTTTCCCCAAAATACGTTACTCTGTGGAAGATTTTAGTACTTTTATCCATAAATAGCCATCATATTGAAGAAGCTTCGTGAGGCAATCATCGAAGCTTCTTCTATTTATAATTTTTTTATTTCCTCTAGCATAGCTTCTTCTTCGGCCGTCATTTGATAGCGTTCCAGCAAGTCAGGACGTCTTAGATAGGTCTTTTTCAGACTTTCATAGAGACGCCATTTGCGGATATTTTCATGATGGCCGCTCATAAGGACTTCAGGAACAACCATACCCCGATAGTCATAAGGTCGAGTGTACTGAGGATATTCCAAGAGTCCAGATGAAAAACTGTCATCTGTATGACTGGCTTCCTTTCCAATAACCTCTGGAATCAGGCGAACGGTAGCATCAATCATGGTCATTGCCGCCAATTCTCCCCCAGTAAGGACATAGTCCCCAAGCGAGATTTCGTCTGTCACTAAAGTCTTGATCCGCTCATCATAGCCTTCGTAATGGCCACAAATGAAAATGAGTTCCTCTTCCTTAGACAGTTCCTCAGCATAGGCTTGGTCAAAAGTCCGACCAGCAGGATCCAGCAAAATCACACGCGGTTGCTTCTTTTCAATGGCATCATAGGTATCAAAAATAGGTTGGGCCCGTAGCAGCATACCCTGGCCTCCGCCGTATGGCTCGTCGTCTACATGCCGGGATTTTTCAGCCTTTTCTCGGAAATTGTGGTAGTTGATTTCTAAGAGACCTTTTTCCCGAGCTTTACCGACGATAGAGTGTTCCAAGGGCGCAAACATCTCCGGAAAGAGAGTCAAAATATCAATTTTCATCGTCCAGTCCTTCCGGTATCTCTACATCAACCCGACCTTGCTCAATGTCAATCCCCAGCACCACTGGCGGAATATAAGGCAGCAGCAAGTCGCGCTTGCCTTTACGCTTGACCACCCAGACATCATTGGCTCCTGGCTGCAGAATTTCCTTAATCGTACCAAGAAGAATGTCATTTTCATAGACTTTAAGGCCGATGATTTCATGGTAGTAAAATTCCCCGTCTTCCAAGTCCGTCAAATCTTCCTCTCGGACTTTCAGAATGAAATCACGGAATTTCTCGATGTCATTGATGTGGTACATCCCCTTAAACTTGATAATATCAAAGTTCTTGACCTTGCGATGACTGGCAATCTCCACATCCATGATAAACTGATCCTTCTTGTCAAACAGGGCAAGGGTATTGCCTTTTTTAAAACGCTCTTCTGCAAAATCCGTCACTGACAAAACCCGCATCTCACCTTGCAGACCTTGCGTATTGACAATTTTTCCAACATTAAAATAATTCATCTCGACTCCAACATATTATACTCTGCCTAGTATTTTATCATGATATAGGGGAATGTACAAGGGAGATAAGGGGGAATTCTCTTGCCTATATTTATTTGATTAAAGTTACTGTTTAATGTATAATTATACATATAGAACCTCAATACTATAAATACCCAAGTGTGTTTACGCAAAACCAGAAAGAAGTTGGTGATAGCTATGGGAAAAAAATTAATCAAGCTCCTGCTCTCTACTGCTCTTCTAGCCACAACAGCCGCCAGTCTGACTGCTTTGACACAGGTCAAAAAAGGCCAAGCAATGGAAAATGAAACGAGAGAAACTAGAAATGTTTCAGCTCTTGACGAAAAAATTGCTCAAATTGACAATCCAACCATCAAGGCTTTTCTAGAATACTATGCGAGTCAGAACATGACCTCCGCATCGTCTCTTCCAATGATAGATGATCTGGAGTCCAATACGCGCATCATCGTTATTGATATAGACTATGCAGATACAAGCATCCCCCTGCCATTGGAACATCAATCGATGGATCCGAAGGGCCTGTCGGGGGAACTGTTGATGATGATGGCCAATATATCGAGTTTGATACCAGTAACCATAGCAAATCCGCAACTGTTCAGGAGATTCGAGATGCTATTGCTGAGATTCTTGGGTAGACTCATCTTAATATTAAAATTACCAGCTAAAACAAACGAAGTCATTAAAAAATAAACGGCAAGCTCGACGAAAGTTTTACTTATTTCAAAGAGCGTCAATTTCAAACTCAAATATGATAATAGTTTACATAAAAAACGCATAAAACCAATGTTCACAGAAGCATTAATTTTATGCGTTTTGACTATTGAAAAATTTTTTCCACTACCTCTTTATTAGATAGGTAATTCATATTATCACAGCTATGCCTCTCTTACTTCCATTTTTTTACAACCTTTACATTGCCTTTATCACTGGGAGAGAAGCGGCCGCTTGAAACAGCTTCCCATTCTTTGAGGAAAACTTTCTCAAACAAAGAAAACTTTTCTTCAATCTTAGCTTGAGTCAAGCCATAACTTTCAAACTTATCTCTAGGAATGACAACATCTTTGCTGTCATAGTCTAGCAGTTTAGCTTCCTGTGTGAGAGACTTCGTCTTTATGTCATAACTAGCTGTCAAGGAAAGCTGAACGTTCTCATCCCATTTCTCTTCATAGTCAAAAATAAGCATCTGATTTTTATTTGCGATAATATTGAGATTGCTGTTTTTTGGGAAATCCTTTGATTTATAGATTACCATCACTGTTCCAGCCTGAAAGTCCGAACTATCCTTTTCCGTGACAAGATCTGCTCCTTTTATTTTCAAGAGCTTCATCTGACTCTTATCGCCAGAACTCACATATTGGATTACATCCTTGTAAATCTCATCAAAAATACTGCTAGACTGACTACTCTGATAGTAAAAGACTAGAAAAACAACTACCAAAAGTAAGGCAAGAACTGATATAAAAATTAGATTCTTTTTCATAATTATCATTCACTTTCTGCATAATTTCCCAGTTGATTATCACGTTCCTCTAAACTTCTGAGGAAGTTATAGGAGTCAGGATAATGTTCTTTAATATAGGCGAGTTTTTCTTCATCAGTCCGACTGGCATATCGAAATCCATCTTTATTAGATGCAGGTACCGTTTTTGGCGGAACCATATCAAAAATTTCTTTTTTTACGTGATTGATATCAGTAGATTTAAGAAAGAGCTCTGAGCGAGTCATCTTGTCTGTATTAGGATCTGCTTTTTCTTCCAGCTGATTGTAATAATAATTAGATGCTGCAACATAAGAAACATTCTTTTCTTTCATAATATTTGTAATATTTACGGCATCTAAGTCAGCTTTATAATCAGCATTCCCCATTGAAGGATTTGCTTCTGCATCTTTTGTCACATCTCCGCGCCAACCTGAAACTTCCTCAAGATCTTTTTTACCCCAAAACCACATTCTTGCCAAGCCCCAACCAGAATACAGATGAGTAGCTGTTGTGATGGACTGATGAGCAAAGTCTGTCTTATTAGCATAGCGTTCATTTTGTTCCCTCCAGTCTTTTAGGAAGGCAGCTTCTATTTCAGAATCAGACATGCCTGAAGTATCATGATTCTCCTTGTATAGCTTTAAACGTTCAGCATAGCGCGCTTTATCTGCTGTAGGATCTACCACCTCGCCAGGATCTAAAGCAGAAAAGTCATTTTGTTTTTTGATTTCATAATACAAGATTTTAGCTTCAGCATCTGTCAGCCCCATTTTTCTATAGAACTCCTGAGGGGAATCTCCTTCAAGATTACCTGCAGTATTATCCCACCAAAAACCATCATAGTTTGGAGCTCCTAAAGCTCGGTTGAGCAGATAATCTCTCTCTTCCTGTGACTTATCAGGGTATTTTGTATCTATCCCCTTTTTAAGTTTGAGTATTTTGAGAGCTGTTTCTTGATTGAAACCATACTGTTCCATAAGGTTTTCGACATATTTTCGCTCTTCTGGCTGTAAATTCGAAAGGTCTGTTGGTTTATAATTTATCAATTTAGTTGCCCAAGTCAAATTCGCTGGTAAAACATAAACACCCTTATTAGCATCCCAGCCAGTACTCAGTTGACTAAGACCGATATCAAGCAGATTTTTCAGAATTTCAATCTCTGAGAAAATTTGGGGCGATGAAAGATTGAAAGCTCTTAGTTTCTGTAGTTTTTCTTGGAGAACTCGTCGCGCCTCATTTAAAATATCAAGCATCTTCTGATGGCCAGCCACTAATGCTGGTGCTACCAATGCGCTTGAAAGCATGGAAGCTTTAGTGGTTGTTATCAAGGCATCTAGTTTCTGAATATCAGCTTCTAAATCAGACTCCTTTAGGCTTTCATTGGCAACCTGTACGACATAGAATTCTGGAAATTGCTTGACTGTCTTCCCGACTGCTTCTGATAATAGTTTTCCACCATGGGCCAAAGGGCGAAGAACTCTGGCAGAATAATTTCGAGCAGAATCATAAGCTTTTCCCTTTAGCGATTCCGCACTGGATTCAAAATCTGTCAGACTTCTTTCCAGTTCTTCATAAGCTCTAATTTCCTCTTGTATCATTGTCTGGGTACTGTTCGCTTGAGACTGCGAATCTCCTAAATACATGTCTATACTCATCAATGTTTCCCCTTATCTTCTAAACTGTTAACCATTCGAACGCGCTCATGATGGATTTTATCACGCTCCTCAGAGACTTCTTTTCTTTGCTGTTTTAAAGCACCGCTTTCCTCTTCAAAACTTCCCTGAAAGCTCTGCCAGTTCTGAAAAAAATCATCGCGCATATGCTCAAAGCCATTTTGAGAACTGTAGCGATAAGCCAGATCATCTAAAAAAGCATGCATTTGATGCGCATCAGACTCTACAGACTCATAATATTCAGTAACCTTTTTTAAATCACCATCTATCTGGTATTCCTTTTCCAGTAAGTCCGATTCTTTGCGGCAAAGGTCCTCAATCTGCTCCTCTGGGGACTTTATTTTTTCCTGCTCTTTCTGATATCGCTGGCTTATCTTATACATAACCTTATCTTGATTAGCCAGCATTCGCTTCAGCTCTTCCTGCTCCCGCAGATTTTGCAGCTGCTCGCGTTGCGCACGCAAGCGCTCTGCCAGAGTCATATCAGGATCATATATAAACTTAATTGGCTTCTTCTCTGTATTTTCTTCTTCCATGAGCAGTCTGTTCTCCTTGATTTCTGGGTAAGCGTTGTATCTTTAACTTTATTTAACCATTTACAGACTCCGCTATCTGCTGATCCACTGCTTCAAATTCGCCAGCAACACTATGGATATTCGTCACCATTTCAGAGAGAGCATTGGAAATGCCTTGTCTGGCAACTTGGGATGCCTTCATAGCCTCATGAGCATTTGAATTCCCCGAAACGGTCGTTTTATCATCCTGTTGGGCCTGTCCGATTCCTGATAAGTTGGAACTCCCTTGTTTGATTTTGGTTGCATAATTCTGGGCATCTGACATACTACTCTTAATTTCAGACATCTTTTTTCTCCTTTATTAAATATACTAACATTTATCTGTAGCATTTTTATTATAATGTCTTTGCAAAGATATTACAAAATAATACAGGATAATATCTCTCATTAACAAGGAATATTTTATATTACTTTGAACTTTCTCTACATACCATCATCTTGCTTTTAAATGCTGGCTTCGCAATCACACTTCAAAAGAAGCTCAGCTATCTTTTCTGACTGACTCCAATGTAAATAATGATGGTTGCCTCCTAAAATAATCCGAGTATTTTGTGAAGCAAATTCGGAATCTTTATATTCTTGTTCTCGATAGGCCTGACTCAGAATAAAAATCGGGAATTGAAAAGAGATATCTAAGTTTTGAAAATCGCTTTTTGCGATACTGCAATAATGTTGAAATCCTTCTTGTACAGATTTTAATCTATCAGAACTCCTTTCTGCCTTCGCCCATAAGATTTTAAAATCAGCTACTGAAAAACTCTTTTGTCCTATTTTTTTCAGATATTCATATCCTCCACCGAGCGTCTGAACTTTCTCCTGTAAGGATAAAAATTCGGGATAAGGATTCTGAGCTAATTCGCCATATAGAACAGAATAAGTGGTCGGCTCAATTAAGATTAGTCCCTGACAAAACGGCTCTGATTCAGCAACTTTAACTGCTACAAGACCACTAATACTGTGCGCGCAAATAGCATACTGGAGGACTTTAAAATGTGATAAAACCTCTATAATAGATTGAACCAAATCGTCCAAAACAAAATTTTCTTGATTTTCCAGTGCGCTTTGGCCAGCATTAGGGTAATCTATTGTTAAATAACCCCAATTTTTAGGTAACTTCCGAATAACTGGCAAAAAATTTTCATAGGTCGGCAGACTCCCTACACCGCTTAAAAATACAGCAATCTTTTCCGCAGGTTGATAAGATACAAATAGCTGTCCTACTTTCGTTTTGATTATTTTTTCTCTCATATTGTTTCCAATCAATTCTTACAAATATTATCCGGGCACACACTACTATCTGAGAGCTAGCTATTTTACTAGCAGAATAAGGACACCCCAATACCAAAAATTATATACCAAAAATTTTTTATATTCAACCAAGATCCGTATTACAAGAGGCAGTTGCTTGCACTGTAAATGAAGGCTAATCTCAAGGCTTGTTTTTCCTAAAAATCTATGCTAAGGTAAAGGAAAAATATAAGAAGGAGGAACTGCTGGGATGAGGAGTGGGCATCTTATTTACAAGGTTAAAAAGTTGCAAGAAGCGGTCAAGGAATGGGAAGCAAAGGGTTTTGTCGTCGAATACGGCAGAAGGGAAAAACCCAACAATGCCTTAATATACTTTAGTCAAGGCCCCTATATTGAGCTACTGGAAAATACAGGCATTCCTGTAATAGCCAAAATCATAACTAAGCTATTTGGCAGGCCTAGAAATCTAGAGCGCTTTTTCTATTGGGATGAGTGCGTGGAAGGCTGGCAAGGACTTTGCATCGAAAAAGATTCTTCGTCAAAAGAATCCCCTCGATAAAGAATTTCAAAGCTAAGATCCTCATATTCCAGAAATGCATTCGACGAGCGGAAACCCTTGCTTTTATAAAATTCCCAGCGAGCCTGACGCTGTTCAAGATTATCACACGGCTCATCTAGGCGCTTGATTTCTAAAAGCATGGTTCGCTGATAGAAATTGACCATCTTTTCGATGATTTCACCGCCATAGCCATGGCTGCGCAAGTGGGGCATAATAGCAAAGAAACTAACATAAAAGGCTTGCGCGTTGGAGATGGCAAAGGCAAAACCAACAAATTCCTTTTCATGATAAAAGGCGAAAAAATTAGCATCTTTCTGTTCCTCATATCGTAAAAATTCACTGAGCGCAATCCTTTCCCCTTCTGGGAAAGCTTCATTATTCAAGGACTCTACCTTATCCAAATCTGAAAAATCTGCTGTAATGATCTGGCTGGTTAAGCTCATAAAATCACTCCTTTTCTAGTGATAGTATAAGAAATTTTGCAACTGGTTTCAAAAAAGAGCCCTGAAAGAGCTCCTATGTATCCATTTTTTCTTCATATAATAGAAAGGTGCCGAATGCCTAGATAGAATCGGTTGGCCCCCAGCGAAGAGGAATTATCCTAGCTGCTACTCACTATTTCACGTAAATTATCCAAATGCTGGTTATCAGTCACAACCATAATGCTGACGCCTGCTGGCCAGACAAAGTCTGGGGTAAACTGGCTTTCCAAAGGCTGATTTTTTTTCAGACGATAGCCGATAATATTAAGATGATAAAGCCTGCGAGCATCTACTTCACGGACCGTTTTCCCGACCCAGCTAGCAGGCAACTCAAACTCAGCCACCACTACATCATCATCCAGCTGGAAAACCTCAATCGAATAGTTAAAGAGAATGGTCTTGGCCAATGAAATACCAGCCTCCACTTCAGGCAGGATAACTAGATCAGCTCCTACCTTTTCTAGCACCTGTTGGGTCACTTCATCCTTGACCTTGGCAATGACATTTTTTACGCCCAATGCCTTGCAGTGCATGACCGCTAGGACGCTGGATTCCAGACTTTCTCCCGTCGCTACGACCACCGTATCACAGGAACCGACGTCTGCCGCCTCCAAAAGCTCCATATCGGTAATGTCCCCGATCACACCAACGGCAATCATGTCTTCATACTGATTGATTGTCTCTTCGTGATTATCAATCGCAATGATTTCTACATCTTGAGAAATCAAAGCCTCAATGATACTCTGTCCAAAAATCCCCAAGCCGAGGATTCCAACTGTTTGATTTGCCATTTCTTTTCTCCTATCCAATCATAATGTCCGCCTTGCTGTAATGCAAGGTTGCAGCCTTCTTCGGTTGATAATGGTTGAGACTGACCATAAGAGTCAGCGGCCCCACCCGTCCAATAAACATTAGCAACATAATCACAATCATACCAGCTGTATTGAGGCTGGTAGTGATATTGGCCGTGACACCAACTGTAGCCAATGCCGACACAGTCTCAAATATCAGGTAAATAAAACGATGACTGCTATCGGTCACTAGCCCAAGAGCCAAAAGACCAAGCAGAAATGTCAGCTGAAAAATCACTGTCACACCAAAAGCCTTCTGCACTAGCTGAGGAGACAGCGTTCTCCGTCCCATATTGGTATGAGGCAAGCCCAGGATTTCCTTTCGAGCAAAAAGCAAAAGAACTAGGAAGGTCGTAATTTTCAGACCGCCAGCTGTACCACCCGGAGCCCCTCCCAGAAACATCTGGAGCAGATAGATAAACAGGGTTACTGGACGAGCAGCTGTATAATCAATGGAAGCAAAGCCAGCTGTCCTCATACTGACTGTCTGAAAAAAGCTGACCAGTAGCTTATCGCCAAAGGAAAGATTGCCAATCGTTCCAGGATTACTGTACTCCGTCCAGAGACTCGTGACCGTCCCAAAAACGAGGAGACCAGCAGTCAGCAGCAAGACTACCTTAGTATGAAAGTGCAGCCCCTTCTGTTTTCCTCCCAATTTAGTCGCCAAGTCAAACCAGACCATAAAGCCCAGTCCTCCAGTAATGATGAGGAGAGCCAAGGTGATATTGACCAAAACATCTGTCTGCAAGCCTAGTAGGCTATCATTGCCAAAATTATCAAAGCCCGCATTACAAAATGCAGAAACGGCTAAAAAGATAGAATTAAAAATCCCTTTTCTCAGACCAAACTTGGGAATGAAGCGAATCATGAGAAGGAGCGCACCCAGTCCTTCGATAGTAAAAGTCGTGATAAAAATCGAACGGACAAATTGACCTAAGGTACGATTGTGACCATAACTAAAACTATCCCGCAGAATACGGCGATCCTTGAGGCTGAGCTTTTTCCGACTTTCCATGGTGAAAAATCCGATAAAAGTCAGGATGCCCAAACCACCAATCTGAATCAGCAGCATACAAAGGAGCTGTCCCCAGACATTATATGTATCCACAACCGATCGAGTAAAAAGCCCTGTCACACAGACCATCGAGACAGCAGTAAAAAGATGATCCAGATAGCCCGCTTGGGAACTTGCCGTCTGCACCCAAGGCAGACTGAGTAGCAAGGAGCCACAGAATATCACCAGAAGAAAAGACAAGATAATCTTTTGCGCTGGTGACAAGCGTGAAAATAAATGCTTCATAAAGTTTCCTTTCCTGATCTAATAAAAGCAGAGGCCAGCTCTATCTGCCCTTCTCTTTCCTTGACAGCCCGCTGCAAATCATCTGGACTCTGCAAGTTTCTGACTTTGATGGCATAATCCGCTGCGACAATAGCATGGCCCCGCATGTGGGCTGTTGCAACCGCTTGGGCAAAGACACGCGCAGCATATTTACCGATTTGTGATTGGGCTTGTCGAGACAGTTTGTTAGCCAAGAAACCAGCCGTCCTTAGTTCATAGGCAGATGCCCTCCCATCAAGTCGAGCCTGAAAAATCGCTCCTATCTGAGGCAAAATCCTCTGCTTTTCAGACTCATCTTTCGCATCAATCAGAAGTATAAAGCTTGACGCTATTTTCATAGCCCATCGAGCCAGTTGCCCCTGAGGAAGCTGTTCCAAAACAAGCTCCAATTCCAATCTCTCCTCACCATCATCCAGGATTTTCAGCTTGTATGGACTCGGTAAAATCACTTGGCTATTCTCATAACACTTGCGCTCATGAGCGTTCCAAGCATAATCTTCTGGCTTCATATGTCCTCCAGTTTCGAATTTTTCTAAACTCGCCCCTGCATTTCGTTCTTCTCTTAAATGAAGTGTCTAGTTCTCACATACGCTCGAACTGCATCAATTCCCCTAAATTCAACTGCGCCTAACGGCTTGTTTCATTAAGGGGCTTGTACCCACGCTTTGCTGGGCATCAATTTCTCTAAGCTCACTTGAGAGCTGTGCACTCAGTTCGCTAAGAGAAATAGAAAAAAAACGGGACACATGCCCCGCTGCTTCTTATTTCTCATCAATGACGATGCGAACTTTTTTGTACTCGGTTGGGACAGAGTAAACAATCGTCCTTATAGCGGAGATAGTACGACCTTTACGACCGATTACACGTCCAACATCACTCTGATCAAGATCCAGGTGATATTCTAAAAATTCAGGTGTATCCTCAATCTTGATAGTTAAGGCATCTGGCTGTGAAATCAAAGGTTTCACTATCGCAATAATTAGATTTTCAATCGTGTCCATATGTCAACCTACGCTTCTATTATTTAGAGTATTTTGAATCGTGGAATTTCTTCAATACGCCTTCTTTTGAAAGGATGTTGCGTACAGTATCAGAAGGTTGTGCACCATTACCCAACCACTCAAGGATACGGTCTTCCTTCAAAGTTACTTGGTTTTCAGCTACAAGTGGGTTGTAAGTACCAACTGTTTCGATGAAACGTCCGTCACGGGGTGAACGTGAGTCTGCAACATTGATACGGTAGAAAGGTTTTTTCTTAGAACCCATACGAGTCAAACGGATTTTTACTGCCATTATTAAGGTCTCTTTTCTTTATTTTTTTCTTTTGGTGAAATAGCAAAGCTATTAAGCACATGTTCTATTATAGCAGATTAAAAACAGCTGTCAAGTTTTTTTTCTTGACAGAGTTAAAAATTTTTTAGATTAGTCTTTTTGTCTTAAAAACACAATGCGTTTTTACTAGCTTACTTGATAAAAATATATTTAAGAGAAAACAAGGCAAGGATTTTTTTCATTTGCAGTCTCCTTATGGAACCAAGAGTCTAATAATGTCGTCGTAAGAATAGGCGGTATAGGTCGGTTGAAAAAGACTTTCATTTTCTAGCTGCTTGGGATTGTACCAGATAGAGTCCAGTCCGGCATTATTAGCGCCAGCAATATCAGCTGTCAAGGAGTCTCCAATCATCAAAGTCTGAGACAGGTCAAAATCTGGTATCTGCTCTGCTATTTTTTCATAAAATAAAGCTTCAGGCTTCTGAGTCCCCATCTTTTCCGAGATAAAAATATGATTAAAATAAGGAGAAATGTCGGAATGGGCCATGCGGCCGGTCTGAATAGCCGTGATGCCATTAGTCGCTCCGTAAATCTCATAGTCAGCCTCTGTCAGACTGTCCAAAAGCTCGCTTGCACCAGAGTAAGTTTGCCCTTGCTGAGCAATATGCTGCTGATAAAGGAAGGCTAACTCGGCGCCATCCTTCTCAATGCCAAAATGGGCAAAAAGACGAGAAAAACGAGTATTGACCAGCTCTGGCTTGGTAATTTTACCCAGCTCCAGGTCTCGCCAAAGCCCTTTGTTCATGGGAATATAATAGTCTTTGTAGGTCTGAATCTCTGTCACGCCCTGCTCCTCCAAAAAATTAGTCAAGGCAATATCTTCTGCCGTATCAAAATCCAGCAACGTATGGTCAAGGTCGAAAAGTAGAAATTTGTATGACATTTAATGGCCTTTCTGAAATGAATTGATATTCACGATGATAAAATATTTGAACTAAGAATATCAGGATGAAAGCAAATTAATTAGACTTCAAAACCGCCTTCAAGAATAAATCTCTTGAGTAAATTTGATGTTTTTACATTTACCTTAAACGGTGCCAGTGTTTCTCCAGTTATATTTTCAAAATATGACTTAGCTTTCTGTTTATCAACAGAATTTTTTAAAAGATCAAAACGACCAAATTCATTCAATGTTGTTTCAGTCAACTTCATAGACATCATTTGTCTTAACAGTTCTTCATCAAGACCAAAGGTATCGGTCAAACGTTTAATTCGATCATAATGAATTCGAACCTGATAATCATTAATGTAGTCACGAAGTGTCAGCGCACTATCTACCTCTATCTCACCATTTTGAATATCATGTAAGATTAAATTTGCAATTTTTTGCTCTTCTTGTGTCAATGTTGCAAAGGTTTTGTGCAGTTCATTCAAAAGACTTTCAGATTCCTCCGTTCCCAAAGCTTTAATATACTTTTGGAAACGAGAATTCATATAATCAGCATCAATAATTCCAGTATCAATTTCAATTATAGAGGTTGATAAATCAAATGGTACATCATCTGGACCATTGCCTCCACCACCATTACTCATCAGTTCCTTATAACGAATAACTAAAATGTTATAAGTCATCTCATCGCAGACTACATTCACAACTGACTTTCTCTTTCCAGCACCTTTTGAAATTTCATAGTGTAATTTAGACCATTTAAAGCCCTGGATCCGAGCTGCTTCAAGATAATCGTTAAACGAATTAAATAGTTTAGCAAATTTTGCTTTTTCACTTCTCTCAGCAGGGAGTTTCTCGAAATTTTCTACACCTGCACTTTCAAAAATGTCCTGAATCTGATAAAAAAGAACATTTAACATTTCTAAATTCTGATCTAGCTTATTGACAAAAAGCTCTACAGGACTGTCGCCTGAATAAAGCTGAACTGCATCTTCAATATTCCGTTCCATAGTGTGAGGCTTACGATAATAACGGATGGTACCAAATGGTTTGTCCTCTCCAAAAATCCGATTGGTCCGAGAAAATGCTTGAATAATCAGTTCATCCTTCATCAACTGGTCTACATAAAGAGTATTAATCCATTTAGAATCAAAACCTGTCAACATTTGATTTACAACGATAAGTAAGTCTAATTGCTTTTCTGGCTCTCTCTCAATCCATTTATGCTGGTGTTTGTGCGCCAAGCGATTAGAAACATCCTTTTTGAAATGGTCATGAGATGCCAAAGTGTAAGGATGGCCATACAGTTTCTCATAATCAGTTAGAATCTCTACAAGAGCATCTTCTTTAAAATCAAAGCCGTCATTATTATCAACATTTGGATCAAATAATGCTGTTACTCTTAACTCAGGCTTTGTTGCTTTTAGCAATCGATAATAGGAAATAGCTTCCTGGATACTGCTAGTCGCAAAAATAGCATGGAATTTTCCGTTACGACTCAAGGTTAGCCAGTTATCACAGATGTCCTTCACAACAGCTTTCTGATAGTCAGGTGTCTGATATTGACTTTTTGGTAAGTAGTCTTCAATTCCTTTGATGTACTTATCTTTTTTATTCATAAAGCCTGCCATCTTGACTTTTGAACCATTCATAAAGTGATAGTAGACTTCACTCTTTTCTGGATTACTGAGTGCTTCTTCTACACTAGACGCTTTCGCCTGATCAAGGGCTACTTTTTCTCTGATTTCGCGATCTTTATAGATTAGGATTTTATAAGGATCAAACCCTAGAACATTTTATCGCGAATTCCGTCCGCAATGGTGTAATGATGTAATTCTTGACCAAAAATCGAAGTCGTTGTATTCTTTTTTCGCTCATTTTCCTTTTTAATAGGCGTACCAGTAAAACCGAAGAATAGAGCTTGCGGAAAGGCCTCTTTAATGGTAATCATCATCTCGCCAAAAGTAGAGCGATGGGCCTCATCGATGATAAATACAATCCTGTTCTTTCTCATCGCCTCCAGCTCTGCATCTGTCATCCCGTCCTCCTCTTTGATATTACTCATCTTTTGAATGGAGGTGACAATCAAAGTATTTTCAGGCGATTTACTTTTCAACCGAGTCTTGAGCATAGCTGTATTTTCTGTTTCTTGAACTGATTCTCTCTCCTCAGCAAAACCTCGGTATTCTTTTATAGACTGAGTTCCTAGCTCAATTCTATCCAATAAAAATATTACCTTATCTGCATCTTTTGAGTTAGCAATTAGCTGGGCTGCTTTAAAACTAGTCATGGTCTTGCCAGATCCAGTTGTATGCCAAATAAAACCGCCAAGCTGATTGCGATCTGCCCACTTATTTTCAGCTACCCGGTCAGAGATTGCAGCAACTGCATAGTATTGGTAACTACGCAAAACTTTTAAAATTCCATCCGACTGATCAGCTATAGTGTAATAGCCAATTAGCTGATGTGCCATCGGGATTGATAAAAGATAAACAGCAATATCTTTCCAGTTGTTAATCAACTCATTATTAAAATCTTCCCAATGGAAATAATAATCTGGATTAAAACGTCCATCTGGCCCTGGATTGGCAAAGTAGACAGTTTCATTCGGCTCCATGGCCACAAAGATTTGAACCAAAGAGAAGAGGCCTGTGAAAATGCCCTCTCTGGCATACTTTTCGATTTGTGTTGTGGCCTGGCTAACTGGAATACCACTGCGTTTTAGCTCCAAGTGAAAGACTGGTATGCCATTAATCAAAAGCATCAAATCGCCCCGTCTGTCATGGAGAATGGGAGATTTGGTGGGAAATTGAGGTTGTCTTGCGATCTGATAGCGACTTGAACCTGCAGCAATCTCCTTACGATTATAGATTTTGAGACTAATCTCTTTTCCAAAATGCTCAGGATCTGCTGGATTGTCTCTTTTGACCGATACCGAACCTCCGTTGATGAAACCGTTCAGCTTTAGTGGTGTTCGGAGGTTTTCAATCTGCTCTAAAATCTGAGCCATTTCACCGTCTGTTAAAGGCTGGTCATTGAGACGGTCGCGTTCACGGTTGTTATCAAAGAGGATCTTAGCCCAATTCTCAATCAGATCCTGCTCAGTGGGATAGTAGAGGATTTCTTTTTCCCAGCCCTTGGTAAAAAGTACCTCTATCAAGGCCTGTTCAAAATCAGCTTCTTTGCTAAAAACAGTCATCTGTAACTCCTTTACATCATCATTTGTTCAAGTAAAGCTTTTTTCATATTCTGCAGTTTGTCCAGTCTACACTGTTGAAGGGTAATGAACTTGTCCAGATCTTGGAAGAAACTGCCAATAGCCCTTTGTTCGGGAGGGGTAGGGAGTTTTAAAGGTAATTTCATCATGATATCTGCATTAAGTTTTGCTCTACCGCCACCAACTAAATATGGTTTAAAATTAATTTGTTTCATTGCAAATGCCAAAAACTTAGTATCTACCATTTTACTTCGTCCCTGTACTACATGAGCATGATTATTAACCCAAACTTTCCCATTAACATATTGAATCGGATAATCTTTTAGATCATTAGCACCATCTTCAGCAATCAGAACATATTCCCCATCATGAGTATAACCATCTACATAATCTTGTATTCCGTTAGCCCCATAGTATGGAATGGAACCAGATTTTCTTTTGTTTGCAGATACTGGTATTCGCAAATTATCAAATCTATCTGCCACTTCCTCCAACTTCCACTTTTTCCAAGCGACACCTGAAAATTCTTTGAAACGAATAGCCGGAACAGTTTGTTTATTCCCTGGAAACATCTTTTGCAACATGGCCTTTTTGATACGACGGCTTTTTTCGAGCTTACGCTGTTGAAGGGTAATGAGCTGGTCTAACTCTTGGAAGAAGCTACCAATGACCCTTTGTTCAGGAGGGGTGGGGAAAAAGGATTGAATATTATTGATAGTAATTTTTGACAAAGATGGAACCCCTGTCGATTCATCAAGATTTTTCCAAGTAACATTATTAAAAACAGAATAAACAAAATAAAGATTATTAGCATCTTTTGGTATACAGTAAAATAAAGTATCAACAGTCCAAAATGGAGCTTTTAAAATATATGGTTTATCTATCGTTCCTTTTCTACCAATACCGATGCCATCAACATCTGAGAGTGATTCTGAAACAGAAAGCATGTACCCACCTGTACCATAGACAGGGATCGTACCCGTAGACAGATGTTTATAATCTTTTCCACTATTAACTTCCACGACCTCCTCCAACTTCCGCTGTTCCCAAGCTTCCGCATTTTGACCTGAAAATTCTTTGAAACGAATAGCAGGTGCTTTTCTTTCTTCCGTCATCTTATTTTCTATTTAGGAGATTTTGAAACTCCCTCAATCCTTTCATATCAAATTCTGACCCCACCAACTTGTCAATCATATCAGAGAGACTTTGCTCGACAGCTGCTAGATCCTTGCTGACATCTTCAAAAGTTTCTGAGTATTTATCCGCTACTCCTGTGACATGTTTTATCAGCTGAGTAAATAAGGAATCTGGTAATTGCTTCAGCTGCTCAACGACTGGAACAATCCATTTCTTCTCAAGCAGTTCATTGGCCTCCTCATCTGACAGGTTTTCAATAACTTGCTTCGTTTTCAAATGGAGATCTTTCTCGGCTTCCTTAACTGTAGCAGCTAGGTACTTTTCTTCTTCTTGAAGTTCAATGACATTCTGTAAAGTGGCCTCAAAGCTTCCTTCCTCAAAAACTGTTTGACTCTGCAACAACCGAATATAGCTTCTCACACCAACTACTCCGTAAGTTTTGTCTTTTAATGCCTCCATTGATGACCAAGATACTTCAGGGTGAGCAGCTATAAAATCTATTTTTTCTACTTTCTTAGCTTTCCTATCTAACAGATCGAGATAAGTTCTTAGAGCCGAAATTTCCAAGCTATCCACATTGGCATAAATGTCCTCCAGCAACAGATTGACTTCCTTAGTGATAAAAGCATCTTGCTCCTCATTTAAAATCTGAAGTTCTTTTTCTTCTTCAGAAAGATTATCAATCAATTGAACATATGTCTCCTTAATGTCCTGCAGCCTAGCTTCTTGCGCTTTTATCTGTTCCAATTCTTCTTTAAGGTAGACTTCCTGAACCAACTCAAAAGGCAGTATGCGACCTAGCCAGCCTTTCTGTTGTTGTTCTTCTGATTCTTTTCCCTTCTTCTTTATGACAATATTGGGATCCACGCGCTTAACAGTTTGAAAGCCTTCAGTCTGAATCATCTCCAAATCCTGAGAAATTTCCTGCCATCTATCGTCTAAAAGTTGATAGGCAGTGTAAGGATCAACTATAGGATAGTTATGTAAATTCTTGAATAGCTGTTGACTAATCACAGACTCGGCCTGGGGCAAAGGAACAGATAAAGCCTGAACCACCAAATAATCATATAGAAATGCAGGAAATCTTTCAAAGCTCCGATGATAATCAGATAAGAATTTTTTTACATCCTTATTGTCTAAAATCACTTGTCTTAAGTCTGAACTTTTAACCACGACATAAGGGGAACCATCATCTTCAAAAAGATCAGAAAATAAACTAGGGAAAGTACGCCAAAAAGAATCTAATTTGGCCAGCTCTGATTTAGGAATTCCTCCATACATAGAGGCATAAATATCCCAAGATTCCTGAGGTTCAGATGAATCAACATAACGTGGAATATTGAGGTTATAGTCTTGTTGGCGAAGCTCTTCTTTTGATACCAGACGAGAATATCGCTCTATCCTTTCACGATTATTCACGGTATCAACAATCTTCTTAATGTCAGAAGCACGAAGTTGGTTGTTTTTTCCTACTTTTATAAAGCCTTTAGAGGCATCGACAATCAAGATATCATCTTGATCCCTATGCTGTTTTAGCACCATAATAATCGTAGGAATCCCTGTGCCAAAAAAGATATTTGAAGGCAAACCAATAATTGCATCAATCTTGTTTTTTTCGATTAAATTCTTACGAATTTCTTTTTCTTCACCCCTCGGAAAAGGACACCGTGAGGAAGGACGATAGCCATAATACCATCCGGCTTTAGATGGTATAAATCATGAAGCAAAAAAGCATAGTCTGCTTTGGTTTGAGGAGCTAAACCAAAACCAAAATAGCGGGGATCCTCTCCCTTATGTTCAGAATCCCATTTCTGCGAATAAGGTGGATTTGAAACAACAGCATCAACGTAGAGTGGATTATAAGTATTGACAGGATCGTTTTCATTAAAATAAGGCCAGTCATCCTCCAATGTATCCCCGTTTCGAGTGATAATATTGGACGGCAAAATCCCTCGCATAATCAAATTCATACGTGTTAGATTGTAGGTATTGCTCTTTAATTCTTGGGCATAATATTGGATTTTATTTTCCCCTTGGATAAATTTTGAAGCCGATTGCCCGATGTTGATGAGCAAAGAGCCCGATCCACTAGTCGGGTCATAAATTTTAATCTCATCTTTATCATGGAGATGATGGGCTACAATTTCAGATATCAGCACAGAGACTTCATGAGGGGTATAAAACTCACCTGCCTTTTTACCAGCATTTGCCGCAAACATACTAATCAGGTATTCGTAAATAAAGCCCAAAACATCATAGTCTCTTCTTCCTTCCATGGGAATTGACTTTATTAATGTAAGAAGCCTGCTAATAGCTTTTGTCTGAGAAGCAGCTGATTCCCCAAGTTTACTTAGGCCCGTCTGTAGAGTATCAAAAACACCTTCAAAAACATGTTTATGTCCTTTACCGATTAATCGATTAAATGCTGATAAGGCATCTCGAACATTCGATACATCGAAATCAACCCCTTTTTTAATCCAAGTAGAAAAGAGATTATCATAACTGATAAAATAACCAATTTTTTCTTGTATGTATTTTACAGTTTCTTTATCAGACTCTGATAAATCAGATAAATCATCACCATATCCTTCTTGAAAAAGAAATTGTTCTTCTTTATCTGATAAAAACTTGTAAAACATAAATCCTAAAATATAATCTTTATATTCGTTGGCTTCTATTTTAGAACGCATTTCATTGGCTGATTCCCAAATTTTTGCAGCTAATTGTTGCTTATTCATCTTTGTATCCTATCAATTTAAAAAATATTTATTCTCTATTATACCACAAGCTACAAAAAAACCAGCCGCTCAAAAATGAACGGCTGATTTCTAATCTATTTCACTACTGGTATCCAGACTTTCATTTGATAATTTGGTTGCTCTTGTTTTGATTCTGTTGGATTACCAAACAGTATCTTCGCTTTTCTCACTTCTTTTACTCTTCTTTATAGTGAATACACAAATCTCTAAATTTATTATCTAGCGCAGCAATATCATACAAGACTTCTGATAGTTTCTGATAATCTTCCTTGATACAAAATAGATGAGCTTGGCCGAACAATCTTGCTAAATTTTCTTTTATTTCTGATCTGACAGCATCGTATTCTTTTAAGAAGTTGCTCATGTATAGATTTCTGATAGAAGCTAATTTGAAACTAAAGTATTGATGAAGATGTTTTTGTTCTTCATTCAAGCCATTGTTCGCTACCGACTTAGCATATCTTGCTATCACATTCTCCTCGCCGTGCTCATATCGTTGCTTCATCAGTATAGATGTTTTCTTATAAATCTCTTTGGAAGTTGAAGATTTGATTTTTTGGAAGTTTCCCCACATGGAGAAAGAACCTCTTTTATAGTCGATATTTTTAGCTTCCCAGGCATTCGAAAATTCTGAGAAAGTCATTTTCATACAAGCAAAACCTGCTGGATCATGGAAATAGATAAACTCATCATCTAGATCATAAACCGAAACAAAATGGTCCACCCCATACAAATGAATATGATTGGGATTATAAGTCAGATACCCCATGTCCAAAGGGCCAAGAACAACTGGTCCGCTGAGCAAGAACTTACTTAAGATCTCTCTGATAGAGAGAAGATCCACCGCATTTGAATCCTTTATATAGTATTCATCATATGTAAAACCCAGAATGTTTAAAGAATGGCTGATAGAACTATCTGGCATCCCATTATCAAAGAAGACTAAGGGGTGTTTTTCATCTTCCTTTACAATACTAGCGCCATTTCCCATCACCATAATGGCTTCCAAAAACTCAGGGCGAACATCATACCCATACGAATGCAGCGCCATCGCAAGTGAATATGTATAGCAAAGAGAAACGTCCCCAAAATACATCTGCATAGCATTACCCTCCTCTGTAATCAATAGCTAAAAAATGACTTGCAATCGGCATTTTATTTCACCACTGGTATCCAGAGTTCCATTTGATAGTCTGGGGAGTACATATCACCCTCGGTGTAAACTTCAAAATCTGGTGCTCCTGAGTGGCGATAGCCAGTTTCTGGGAAAAAGACTTCCAAGACATATTTCCAAGCATGGTGGATGCTGGCTGGTATAGCGCCTTTGACTGGTACGATGGCATATTCAGCTTCTGCAATTTCTTTGATTGACAGACCCAGTTCTTCTGCTTTCGCTTTATCCGTCACATCATAAGAAGCCATATAGTTGATGATTTCGCCTTCTTTGACATCCGAGCAGACGCCAAAGGATTGGCCACTTCCCAGACTCTCTAGGCTTTCAAAACTGTGATTTGCATAGAGCTGCTCCCATGCATACGGGCACTGGCTATTGTCAATAGCTTCCAATAGGACGCCTGCTACGGTAAAAGCAGGTTTCTTTTGAATCTTGATATCCATGTTCTTTCCTCCTGTAATCTTTAAGGATAATTGAAGTCTAGGAAAGACCCGATAAGGTTTTCCATTTCGAACTTCTGAGGGGGTCGCACCATGGAATTTCTTGAAGGCTGCGCTGAAGGCATCCGCAGACTCATAGCCGTATTTCATCGCAATGTCAATGACTTTCTCAGAGCTTTCCCGCAAGTCCGTCACAGCTTCTGACAACCTGCGATTGCGTAGATATTCTGCTAACGTCATATCCGCAAGGATGGAAAAGAGCCTGCTAAAGAGAGCATAAGAATAGCCTGATAGCTGCTGAAATTTCTGCAAATCCACTTCTGCATCCAACTTACTTTCCAGATATTCCATGGTTTGATTGAATTGATGCATCATATTCTTTTTCACCTCACAAAAGATATTAAGGCCGTTAAAAACAAAGTGAAAATAGGAAAATTGGCGGAGGGGCTCCTGCTCCGAGAAATTTTATCTTTTTCACAAAGCTTTTAGGCCGTGTTCAATTCTAACTATAGTCTAACAGATATAAGATACTTCCGCCCCAGAATTTTTGTACAAGATTTAGAGGGGGATTCTACAACCTATCCCGCAACTTCTCCACAAAGAGATAAGCCGCAGGACAGGTCAGGGTATTTTTGATTGTCAGATGATTAATCTGATGAATCTTCTTGCGGTCTGTGTGGGGAAATTCTCTGCAAGCCTTGGGACGGACATCGTAGATTGAGCAGAGATTGTCTCCACCTAAAAAAGGACAAGGCATGGCCTTGAAAACCTTGTCACCGTCTTCGTCCACCTGTAGAAACTCCTCTTCAAAAGCCGGCAGCTTCATCTTGAAATACTTAGCAATACGGACAATATCAGCTTCCTTAAAGTCTGGCCCTAAAGTCTTACAGCAATTGGCACAAGCTGTACAGTCAATCTCCTCAAAGACCTCATAATGGATTTGCTGGGCAATCTTATCGAGGTCTTTTGGTGGCTTTTTCTTGAGATTTGCTAAAAATTTTCGGTGCTCTTTCTGCTTTTGCAGGGCTAATTGGTGGTACTTTTCAAGGTCGATTTCTTGAGTCATATATTTTTCTTTCTGTATTCAAATTGTTTTTATTATATCATAAAATGAGCGCTCTTAAATGTTGTCAAACCCCAAAAATATGACATATTCCACCTCACAAAAAAATCTGAGAACGAGTCCCAGATTTGCTTTTTATAAACTTAGAGAGTTATCATCAAATGCTTGTCCCGCCGTCTTTGCTGACACTCCATGTATCTTCGATATAGGGGATAAATTCATACAGAGTATCTTCATCGCCTTCAAAGGACATCATATAGACCTTATCGCCTTGTTTGAAGACCCAAACCGTTAGGTTTTGAGTGGATTTTAAAACAACATTAATCTGAAAGGCTTCATTTCCAGCTACGGTACTCTTTGCACCCCAAAAATCATCGACTTCCTTATTATCCTTCCAGTGGTAAGCAATCCGTTGGGCAATGGTTTCAGCGTTGAATTCTTCACCTTCTCCGATGTTAGCTTTTTCTTTTGTATAAGCGTTCATCGTTACAATGTTATAGCCACTTCCATCCGTATACTGGACACTGTCGCCACCATCTACATCTGTAAACTTAATCCAATTATCAGGAATACTAATATAGCCATAATCATCAGAGCCAACCCGCTGCGTACCAGTAGTCTTTGACGAATCTTTGTTTCTACGACTGCTACTACTTGTATCGCTGTCATCTCTCAGGGAAACCCGACTGGAAGAATCAGATGGTTTCCGACTGCTATAGCTCTTAATAAGGCTACAAGAAGACAGAGAGAGACCGGCTAAGATTGTCAGTGAGAGCAGAAAGTACTTCTTTTTCATGGTCATTCCTTCCTAAATCTAATAAATTTTACTAATACTAGTTTACCATATTTTTAGTACGAAAGGAAAGAGATACATTGTCACGTCCGATTAATGTTCCGTTTATAGGACTATGCTTTTTTAGCAGCCTTATTCCACTGGTACCATCCGACCAAACTGTTGATTAAATAGATCAAATATTTCCCTTGAATTTGAAGACTTTCACCCCACCAGAGGTAGATAGAAAAAATATTGGTTGCTGCCCAGAAAATCCACTGTTCACGATAAACAGCCGTCATCAAGATTTGCCCTACTCCATTTGTCGCATCCGTGATTGAATCACGATAAGGACGATTGGCACCAACAGACTGATAAATCAAGCCAAAGACCAACCACCAAAGCACACTGAGCGATAGATACTTTGTCCATCCTTTAGCATCTAGCTTACGAGCAACAAACTCTTGCTTTTCTTTTTTGAACTGACCTTGGTAAATCCATACCAAGAGTCCAATTGGCTGCATGATTGTAAAGTAAAGAGTCGTCAGGACCTCGCCATAGAAGCCTTTCTGCAAAGCCAAAATCAAGTAAATCACAGAATTGATCAAACCAAAGAGGTAATTGCTAGCCCGTCCTTCAGAAACGAAGATCACACAGATAATCCCAGTCAGACTGCAAATCATCCCCGTCCAATCCACGATGCGATGTTCATATATCAGCTCCAGCCAGAGCGGAAAACTCCCTAGAATCAAGAGGTAAACCCATTGACCTAGACTGCGATGAGCAAACAAATCGTCCCAGATAAGCTTCAAGGTACCAGAAAAGCCGAGCTTCTTCATGCTAGTCACCATGCGTTTGTAGCCACCAGACATTTCAGAAAGCGTCAGCTTCATGTTTGCGATTTTCTTTTGGATATAAGTATTCATTCTTTCTCCTTTTGTTTTTTAAGAGCCGTGTCAAATTGACTTACGGATGCAACGCTCTATTATTTTCGAACACGTACAAGATTTGTCTTATACAGTGTTCACATTTTATCACATTCCTATTTCAGAAAATGTCAAGTAAAATCAAAAAAAGATTTTCTAACGTTCGGATTTCAAGAAAAGACCTACAAGTTTTTGTAGGTCTTTTCACTTGAATTTGGTAGTAGCCGAACTTTTTTCTGATTTGTTACTATCTTTTTGTGAAGCATAATTAAATGCATCATTAAAATTTGACGATTTATGATTGCTATAATTTTCATTAGACTATAAGTAACAAGAGATAAAGCTACCAAGACTATCAGGAAAGTTAGAAGACATTTTTGAGACTAAGGCATTTCATAGCTGAAAATGCAGAATAATGAGCAAACTAGTTTCAAATAAGTATCAACTCTAACAGGAAATTACTAGAACTATTGCGATAAGAACAAAACCAATAATGGAAAAAATTATTATTAGCAACTTAAAGATGATTCTATCATGGCTAGCATAACGTTCTACAAAGGCTTTTTCAGGCCTCTCAGGATTATAATAAACCGCCATGGCTGAGCCTTTTGGAAATATTTCTCTTAACTGTAAATTCTTTCCAGCGCTAAGAATATATTTCCTGTCAAAGACATCTTTTTGCTCTTTCTTCCTGGGAGTTTCTACATAATAAGCATATTCAAATTTTTTTCTGTATGTTGTCCCATTCACGAGATATTCTACAACAGGCAAAGGGATAGCCATTTCATTACGGTTGTCATAGTCAACCACAAGACCTTCAATTTTAGAAGTACATTTTTTCTGAATATCCTTCTCCCGTCGATAAAATAGGTATAAAACCAAATTTGTAAGACCGATAAAGAAACTTATGGCTACAATCATGATAATCGTTTTATCCAAGATTTGCCTCACTCTCCTATTTCCAAGCTCGGATGAATAACATCACCTGAAATTTTCTTCGCTTTTATAATTCAGGGCTCAGGCGAATAAAGTTCATCGGACTTTATTCCTCATCCATGCTCAAAACACTGAGGAAGGCTTCTTGCGGGACTTCGACAGAGCCGATAGCTTTCATCCGTTTTTTACCGGCTTTTTGTTTTTCTAGGAGTTTGCGCTTCCGAGAAACGTCACCACCATAACACTTGGCCAAGACATTCTTACGCAGAGCCTTGATGTCTGTCCGAGCCACGATTTTCTGACCAATAGCGGCCTGAATGGGTACTTCAAACTGCTGACGAGGAATGATTTTCTTGAGCTTGTCTACAATCAGCTTACCACGCTCATAGGCAAATTCCTTGTGAACGATGAAGCTGAGAGCATCAACCTTGTCGCCATTGAGGAGAATATCCATCTTCACCAGCTTGGACGAGCGATACTCAGAGATTTCGTAGTCGAAGCTAGCATAGCCACGAGTAGATGACTTGAGCTTGTCAAAGAAGTCAAAGACAATTTCAGCAAGTGGGATTTGATAGATGACATTGACCCGATTATCATCGATATAGTCCATGGTCACAAAGTCACCGCGCTTGCGTTGAGCCAACTCCATCACCGCTCCGACAAATTCTTGGGGCACCATAATCTGCGCCTTAACATATGGCTCCTCGATGGAATCAATCTTGGTCGGATCCGGAAACTCGCTCGGATTGGACACATCAAGGGAGGCACCATCTGTCATATTGACCTTATAGATAACGGATGGTGCCGTCATGATGAGGTCGATATTAAACTCACGCTCCAAACGCTCCTGAATGACATCCATGTGCAGCAAGCCCAAGAAGCCACAGCGGAACCCAAACCCTAGTGCTTGCGATGTTTCTGGCTCAAACTGCAGACTGGCATCGTTTAGCTGGAGCTTTTCAAGAGCCTCGCGCAGGTCATTGTATTTATTGGACTCGATAGGATAGAGACCAGCGAAGACCATAGGATTCATTTGCTTGTAGCCAGCTAGTGGCTCTGCAGCTGGATTGTCCGCCAAGGTCACTGTATCTCCGACTCGAGTGTCCTGTACCGTCTTGATAGAGGCTGCGATATAGCCAACATCCCCAGTAGCCAAGAAATCACGACCAATGGCTTTGGGAGTAAAGATGCCGACCTCAGTCACATCAAAGGTCTTACCATTGCTCATGAGCTGAATGGTATCTCCTGGCTTGACCACACCGTCCATCACCCGCACTTGCAGGATTACCCCACGATAGGCATCGTAGACTGAGTCAAAAATCAAGGCCTTGAGCGGTGCTTCAACATTTCCAGTCGGAGCTGGAACTTTTTCTACTATCTGTTCAAGGATTTCTTCAATTCCGATACCAGCCTTGGCAGAAGCCAATACGGCTTCGCTAGCATCCAGTCCAATCACGTCTTCAATCTCTGCCCGCACCCGCTCTGGATCCGCAGCTGGCAGGTCAATCTTATTGATGACTGGCAGGATTTCCAAGTCATTATCCAGCGCTAGATAAACATTGGCCAAGGTCTGAGCTTCAATCCCCTGAGCCGCATCCACGACCAAAATAGCTCCTTCACAGGCTGCCAATGACCTCGATACCTCATAGGTAAAGTCCACGTGTCCCGGTGTATCAATCAAGTGGAAGATATAGGTTTCGCCGTCCTTGGCAGTATAATTAAGCTCGATGGCATTGAGCTTAATGGTGATACCACGCTCCCGCTCCAAGTCCATGCTGTCCAAGAGTTGGGCCTGCATTTCCCGGCTGGAAACCGTCTCAGTCGCCTCCAAAATCCGGTCGGCTAAGGTTGATTTCCCGTGGTCGATGTGGGCAATGATGGAGAAATTGCGGATCTTCTCCTGACGTTTTTTCAAATCTTCTAAATTCATTTTTCTCATCCTTTTAGGGTATTCTATTTATTATAACACAAGACCAGTGATTTTTCCTATAGACTCGGACTTTCTCTATAAATTATGCTATACTAGTCAGAGAATAATTTTGGAGACACTTTATGATTAAAATTCTTGCACTTGATATGGACGGCACCTTGCTCAACAGCAAAAAAGAAATTCCCCAGGCTCACATTGAGGCTATCCACCAAGCTATTGAAAAAGGAGTCAAATTGGTTCTTTGCACAGGTCGTCCCTTGGTTGGCGTCAAGCCTTATTATGACAAGCTGGGCCTGACACAAGAAAATGAATATATCATCGTGGACAATGGCTGCGCTACACACCAGACCAGCGACTGGAGTCTGGTAGACTGGCAAGAGCTGAGCGGTCAGGATATTCGCTATCTATATAGCCTTTCTGAAAATAGCCCTGTCCAGCTGACTCTCTTTGATGAAGAGCATTATTTCGTCGTCGGAGAAAAAGCCAGTTCCTATGTCGTGAATGACGCTAGCTTAGTCTTTACTAGTCCAACCGAGATTAGTCTGGAAGAAGCTTGCAGTGATCAACACAGAATGTTTCAAGCTATGTTTTTAGGCAGCCAAGAGCAGGTAGATGCTTTTGAAGCTGACTTTGGTCAAGAAATCTGCCAGCGTTTCAGCGGCGTTCGCTCTCAGTCAGTCATTTACGAGGCCATGCCGTCTGGTGTGACCAAAGCCTTTGCCCTGGAGCGATTGGCTAAACAATTGGACGTCAAGCCTCAGGAAATCATGGCAATCGGTGATGCCAACAACGACATCGAGATGCTGGAATATGCAGGTCTCGGTGTTGCTATGGGTAATGCTTCAGACTATGTCAAAAGCCTAGCCGATGCCGTCACAGACAGCTGTGACGAAAATGGGGTCGCTACAGCTATTGAGAAGTATATTTTGAACTCATAAAAGGCAAAAAGGAAGAGCGCTGTCTCTTCCTTTTTTGTTCTATATCTCTAATACTATGCCATCTTGGCACTTGGGAATCAGACAATATCTATTCCCTTATCCTTCAGATTTTCCAAGCATTCTTTCAGATAGGCTGCGTCATGCTCCGGATAAATAGGATGTTCGAGCTCCTCAGCTGGCAACTGCTGGTAAGGTGGACAGGTCTTGCCACGGTAGTCCTTATCCAGCCAAAGAGGATCCGGCTGATAGCCCCGTCGTTGCATCTCCTCCATAATCAAGAGATGATAAGCACACAGGTAATAAGGGCTATGCTCAAAAACATAGTTGACCGTCGCATGCGGCTTGCCCCACCCTCGACCACGTAAGGCTGCACACTCTCGGTGCTGGCCTAAAAGCTGCTGGCGCGGAAGTTTTTCAATTAAATCTTGGTGCCAAAGTCTCACGGTTTTCTCCTTCTAGAATAATCTTATAAAGTCATCAACGAATATGAACAATCAACTCTTGGGCAGCTTTCCTGCTTTCTCCAGCATTTTCTTGACAAAATACGGCATCTTAACATTCTCACGCCCCTTTTTCTCAATTAGCTTCTTGACGAAATCTGGCATTTTCAGCTCTGCATCCTCTGCAAGAATCTGGCTGCTCTCCTCCGATGGCTGTAATTCATCGAAGGTTTCTTCTTCTGGAAAACATTCTTTGAAGGGTTCATGCTCATGGCGGCGGATACTTTGAATCAGGGTATCAATTAGACGGTCATCTGCATTGGGCATAGGCGGTCTATGATAGGCAACACCCAAATCTTCGCAAAGTTCCTTGCACTCCACGTCATTGTCAAAAAGGACCTCTATATGCTCACTGATAAAGCTAATCGGCACAAAAATATAATGCTGCGGATGTGTTTCTTGCTGGCGCATGTAGTCCAGTACATCAGGTTTGATCCAAGGGAGCCCAATGTCACTCTCACTCTGCCAAACATTGAGATAATCCTCCTCTGTCAAACCCAACCTGTCAGCAATCAAACGGGCATTGTCATAAATCTGATCAATGTAAGGATCTCCGAAATCCAAGGCCAGAATAGGCACACTGTGGGCTGAAAAGAAAATCTTGAAGGTCTCTTCTCCAACCTCTTCTGTAAGAATCTTTCTCAGCTCCTCTGCCCAATAATCAAGAATAGCTTCTTCCTGGTACCATTCCTTAATGATATTAAAGCGGATGGAATCACTCTGGATAAACTTCTCATAGCCCATGACAGAATAGTAAGAAAAATGAGGCTCTAGAATCAAACAGATACTATCCTCAATACCATCCTCTTCCATCTGCTCAATCACATCTGGTATAAAAGGACGTGAAAATTTATTGGCAAAATAAACCGCATACTCACCAGCCAAACGCTGACGAACCTTTTCCACCTCTTCTAGACTGATACGCTGCAGAGGCGTTCCACCGATGAGGACATAGTTATCATAGAGGGTCTGAATCTCATGGTCTTGCGGTCTGACACCGCGGCGAATATTGGTGAAAAATTCAGCCACTCCCTCAAAGCTAATCTCCTCTGGCGAGCCAAAAGTCATCATTAGAATTGCTTTCTTCATCATCTTTCCTCTTCTGTCACTCCGAGAAAGCCAAGAAGACTTTCCAATGACTTGTTTGTAATCACTTTCATTTTAACATCTTAAAAAAGACTTGAATAGACCAAAAAACCTATTCCTTGAAAAGAATAGGGAAATTTAATAATTCAGATATTTTAATGTTGGAGACATACTTTAATAGTTTGTTGAATTCTCCAATTATAAATCAATATTAAGCAGGCACCCCAGCTCTTGATAGAGAATCTCTGTAGGCTGATATTCTTTGCTTTGCTGGGCAAGAGTTTTCAACTGAGACCAGTCCGCGCGATTCGTCAATTCTTTAAAAAGCCGCAGCACTTCTGCATCAGTCTTTCTGCGAGCAACCAACCCCACCTGGGCCAGCTCAGCACGAACGGCATTGTCAAACTGGTCATAATCCTGCGGCAAAATGAGACTGGGAATCTCATGCTCAATACAGGCCATCATAATACCCGTTCCTGCGTGCTGAATGGCAAAATCTATCTTATCCAGAATATCGGTATAGGGCAGATAGTCAAAGAGCAGCAGGTTTTCCGCAAGTCTCTTCGGAGCATTGCCCAAGCCACTAGATTCTCCCAAGGTGACGTAAAAGAGGTAATCTGGGTAGAGCTGGCTTAGCTTTTTCGCCCGCTCCACCATGCGCTCCTTCTCCCATTTCAAATGAGTGCCGCAAGTCACTAAAACCCGCTTCTTTTCGGTCTCAAAATAAGACTCATGAGCTGCAGGCAGACGATCAAAGGACAGGCATTTGTAACCAACCCAGCGAAGCTGCTTAGGAAAATCGTCTCGAAACTCTAGCTCTTTCATGCCCAAAGCTAAGATAGAGTACGGCGAATAAATGGCTTCTGTACCGTCTTCCCGATAGAGTTTAAAATCTTGATAATCTCCCAAACTCTTCCGGACTAAAGCAAAGGCCATTTTCTTTCCACAACGAATAGCTTGCCTGCCTAAGACATCTCTGAATTTGTACAAGACACCCTGATGAGGTTTCCAACCTCCCAAATAGGTCGGAGTTGTCGTCCGGCACTCAATCGCAACGGGACTCGGAATCGTAGTTATCCAGGGAATGCCAAAGCGATCAGAAATCAAGCCTGCTGGCGAAGCAACAAAGTCCGCTATGACCAAATCCGGTTTGCTGCCCTCTTGCCAAATTCGATTTAATTCGTCTATAACTTCTGGAATTAGTCTAGAATTAGCCCGAAACTGCTGATAAGTAATCAGGGGATTGCTTTGCTGCGGTGTATTGGCGATGTCCTCCATCACTGTCGGTCTTTCTGGAAAGAGTGCCAGACAGTCAAAACCGATTTCCTCTACCAGCTCTTTCTTTTGACAGCCAGTGATAACCCGAATCTGAAAACGCGGATCCGCTAGCAGAGGCTTGACTAAGGTCAAAGTAGGCAGCAAATGTCCACTAAAAGGCACACTAATCACATCAATCTTTATCACTTTTTCTAATCCAGTCATAAACTAATCCTTTCACATCTTCCCTGTATTCATAATCAAAATGGTTGCTATCCACCATCACATCAGCTGGATGGCCATCTAGAAATCTGCTGTAAATGTCATTCCTGCCCTTAATGACCAGCAAGTCAATATCCTTGCGATTTAGGAGTCTCTGTGAAACAGGCCCCAGCGCAATCACTCTCAGTCTGTACGGCAGATTTTCCTCACCCAAGCCCTCTAGCCACTGGGTTAGCATATTGAGTCCAGAGCTTTTGCAGATAATGACAGCCTCCTCAGCATCCAGTAAAGGAGACAAGTGATGCTGTAAAGCCTCCTGAAAGCGAAGATTGCAGAGAGTATGCCAATAGTAACGGATATTGGAAATGGATGCTGTCAACAAGGAAACTTGGGTTTGTCGCTCATGCTCAAATTTCTGATTAAATGGAAAATTGCTAGCCACCACTGAGAAATCCGGTGGACAAATCTGTTCAAGAAACTCAAGCTGTCCAGCAGTGAGACTAGCGCAGTCCAAATGACTGCTGCCACTGAGAAAAAGCAAGACCTTGCTAGATTTCAACATGGTTTGGCCTAGCGACAGAGCATCCAACTTATCCAAGTACTGCTTCATCTTACTCATAGCGGATTTTCCCATCCGTCACTCGAATCTTTCTTCCCCGCCAGTTAATCAGAGGCGGACTAAGCAAGACATAGAGGAAAAGCCAAGGCAAGACAAGGTCATTCAGTACCTCGTAAAACACCTCATCCAGATACGGCCGGCCGGTTAGGATAAGGCGACGATAAGCCAGCATCCAAACCGCCTTGACCAAGAGCAAAAACAAAGCCAGAAGTACAAAACGCCAGCCAAGAAAGAAACTAATGAGCAAGGCAGTAAGAGGCAGGAAACTAGGCAATGCAATTAAAATAATAACTTTCCAGTCCAAGTGCTCCTTCAGATAGATAGAGCTAAAAAGCAGCCAACGCTTCATCTGCAGCAAATATTGCTTGGCATCCTTGATAGTAGTCCGAACATTACAGGTTACCCGCGTCTGGATAATCTCCACTCCCTTGCTGCGCAGAAAATCCGCTACAGCCAAATCATCACATAGGTAGTCCTTTATAACACTGAAAAGCTTCTGCCCCCTAGCCAGTTCAAGCGGTAAAATGTAGAACATTCCATTAATTGAGTGATTGGCTTTGACTTCTGCCATGGTAAAATAGGTAATGAAAGAATTGCCATTGACAAAAGCAGCTACTAGTTTGGACCAGAAATTGCTTCGCTCCTGATTATAGGGAATGCCGGTCAGAATAACATTCTCTCCCATATAATCCGTCAACTCTCCCATTTTTGAAAAATCAATGACGCTGTCGTCGTCGAGAACAATCAGATAAGGCCGGGTCAGCTCATCTATAATCTGCTCAATCTTATAACTCTTAGGATTAATCCCCTGAGGGACATCCTCCATGAGAAAAATGTGAATACGCTGGGCATAAGAAGGATTTTGACAAATCTTATCAGCCACTCGCTGAGCCTCTGGGTCAGACTGATCAATCAGCCAATAAAACTCTACTTTGTCTGTCTGCTGGAGATTGGCTAGCAAGTCATTTTCCAAACGAGGGTCACCAGATAGGATGGGCTGGACCACCGTATAAAGCTCCTCTTGAAAGTCTGATGAAGAGCTCTGCCCTTTTTCAAATAAGCCAAAGACAAGAGCCAACGCAAGATAAAAATAAGCAGGTAGGCAGCAGCCAACAGGAAAAAAATAAGTTTCATGATTAAAGCCCCTTTCGTAGATAAGCGCCAATCAAACGGATAATCCATCTTTGCGGAAGTAGCTTCATGAGCCAAACCAGTAGTCGATATCTCTTGCCCACTATAGCATAGGAACGGCCTTGATAGAGCAGTCTGATGATGCGTCGTGCTGCTATCTCCGGGCTCATCTGCAACTGACTTCCACCCAAAGCATCCTGCAGCTCTGGAGGAAAGATATCAGTCTGAACCGGTCCTAAAATGTAAAGACAAACTTTCGCCTCAGAGCCTTTGAGCCGCAGCTCTTCTTGCAAGGCTAGACAGTAAGTCTGCAAAGCGGCCTTGCTAGCGCTGTATGCCGCTAGATAAGGATGGGGACAAAGCGCTGCCAGAGAGGAAAGTTGGACAAGTCTTATCTTGCGATTGCGCTCCACAACTTGCTTCATCAGCCGAATCGCTGCTTGGTAATTAACCTGCCAGATCGCATTTTCATCTGCTTCCGAAAGAGATAGCGCTGGACCAAAATTAGCCAGACCGCAGCAATTAATCAGTAGATCCGCCTCTAGCTGCTGAGCAAAATCGTCCACAGCAGTCGCATCCAGCAAATCCAAAACTCTGCAGGAAAGCTTAGCTCTAGCTCCTGACAAGTCCTCTTGCAGCTGAGTGAGTTTCGCTCCATCTCTGCCGACCAAGACCAGATGGTCTGTCCTTTGAGCTAGTTCACTAGCCAACTGACGACCTATACCTCCCGAAGCCCCCAAAATCACAGCTTTGCTAATTGTTTTTTCCATTTGCATAGATATAGTTTACCAGATTTTGACAAGATAGAAAACTAATTGCTAGATTTTACCTTTGCCCTCAAGAAACGAAAAACATTTCTCACCTGCCCCTGAATATGCTAAAATAGACTTAAATGAAATGAAACAAGGAGCATTTATGAAATATCCCAATCTTTTAGAGCGTTTCCTGACTTATGTCAAGGTCAACACGCGCTCAGACGAGACATCTACTACTACACCTAGCACCCAGAGTCAGGTGGATTTGCCAAAAATGTCCTCATCCCTGAGATGAAGCGGGTTGGCTTGGAAAATGTCTACTACTTGCCTAATGGCTTTGCTATTGGGACTCTGCCAGCCAACGACCCTAGCTTTACACGGAAAATTGGCTTTATTTCCCACATGGATACGGCGGATTTCAACGCAGAAAACATCCAGCCGCAGGTTATTGAGAATTATGACGGCGGTGTGATTCCGCTGGGGCAATCTGGCTTTAACTTAGATCCTGCTGACTTTGCTAGTCTCCATAAATACAAGGGTCAAACCTTAATTACGACCGATGGAACCACTCTTTTGGGAGCAGACGACAAGTCCGGTATTGCTGAAATCATGACAGCTATCGAATACCTGTCTGCCCATCCAGAAATCAAACATGGAGAAATCCGAGTTGGCTTTGGACCAGACGAAGAAATCGGTATCGGTGCTGATAAGTTTGACGCTGAAGACTTTGATGTGGACTTTGCCTACACAGTAGATGGCGGACCTCTAGGCGAACTCCAGTATGAAACCTTTAGCGCTGCTGGAGCAGAACTAACCTTCCAAGGCCGCAATGTCCATCCGGGAACTGCCAAAGACCAGATGGTCAATGCTCTGCAATTGGCTATTGACTTCCACAACCAACTGCCAGAAAGCGACCGACCAGAGAAGACCGAGGGCTACCAAGGCTTCTACCACCTGATGAACCTGACTGGTACAGTCGAAGAAGCTCAAGCTAGCTACATTGTTCGTGACTTTGAGACAGAGGCTTTTGAAAATCGCAAAGCTGCTATGCGGACCATTGCTGAAACGATGAACCAAGAGCTGGGCAGCGAGCGCGTTATCTTGACCCTCAAAGACCAGTATTACAACATGAAGCAGGTCATTGAAAAGGACATGACACCTATCCATATCGCCAAAGCAGTCATGGAAAGTCTGGACATCCAGCCCATTATCGAGCCTATCCGTGGCGGAACTGACGGCTCTAAAATTTCCTTTATGGGCATCCCGACACCTAACCTCTTTGCTGGTGGCGAAAACATGCACGGCCGCTTCGAATATGTCAGCCTAGAAACCATGGAACGTGCTGTCGATACCATTATCGGCATTGTTTCCTATCAAGATTAAAAACGAAACCACAGAAGTTCACGAGGAATTTCTGTGGTTTTTCGTGATTTGCAGAGAATAATATATTCGGATAATTTAAACACTTTACTCCTAAACATTTCTTATCAACTATCATTCCGTGAACTTATTTTGTGTTTTCTTATATTCTTTCGATTTTTCTCCATACCAGTCCTTAACTGTGTAGCCAAATTGTTTCCGATATTGTTCGGAATATTTAAAGAGATAGTATCCTCTCAGAATGTCAATAGAAAAAACATATATAGCAAATAAAAGAATCGCAGGCACAAAAGGTGTGACAATAGCATTAATTGCTCCCCTAGTATCACTTCCTGTCGAACGATCAAATAGTGCTAAAAAAGCAGTAATTCCCGTTCCCCCTATAAAAATAAGGCCATCAGATACTTTCTCCGTAAACAAAGCTGATAAAGGAACAAATGGTTCCCGATTTTCTATAGATTCTCTTATTTTTCTAGGAACGGTTCTCATGAGATAATAGCAGACAATTACAAACAGAAATCCCGATAGAATTCCTAGAAGATTTCTTCGTGAAGCTATTGATAAAGTTAAACAAATTTCCATTATGAATATTAACAAAAGCATATAACAAAAAGTTATATATTTTAAAATCATTGGATTGTTTCTATATTTTATAGAGGAAATAATATAAATGATGTAAAACATAAGGAACATAAGAATTAAAGGTACATTGAACCAACTGAAATTTTGCGTAGTATATATAGTATCACCGCTTAATAGTACAGGAACTACTAAAGATAAAACATATAGCAAGATTGAAAACAATGCAAATCCTATGAATCTTTTATAATTTCCTTTCGTCTTTACTTTAGTTACAATATCTTCATTAACGAAAGATTGACTTTCTTCAAATGTATAATTGAATAATCTCATTTTAATATTCCTCTCCAAGCAATGGTCAAATCATTCCAATAATAAGCATACCTTGCCAATCCTTATTATTTTCTCTGTTTATTTTAACACAATATCAATCAAATAAGTATAGGGTTGTCAAAATCAAAAACGAATGATGGTCTTAGACTTGGCTTGGTCTTCATCATTCGTTTTATTCTTGTTTTACATCAAAATGTAAGCTTAGCTAATCTGAACAGTTTTCAGTTGGCCGTCAGCTCCTGTAAAGCTGATGCTTTTGCTTGCTGGATTGTAGCTGAAAGTCTCTGAGCTGACACCGTAGAGCTGAGAAAGCTCCTGCAATTTCTGGTTGAATGCTTCCTCTGTCATTCCAAAACTCGCTGCTAAGCTTGATTGACCAGCTGGATCTGCAGCTGCCGAAGCTTCTGCTGGTTTGTCAGCTTGGTTTTGAGCTGCTTCTGCAGCATCAGATTCGGAAGGTAGATTGCCATTTTGCGCAGTATCTAGAGCACTGCTGCTGGCTGGCTGACCAGAAGCAGGTTGTTCAGCCGGTGCTTTCAGAAAGCCTTTTTGCACCGCATAGGCATCTGCTGCTTGGCGCTCGGCTTCTGACAAGTCCTTCTGGTAAATATAGTGCTCGTGGTCCAGATGGGCTACCCGATAGCCTTGCTCATCCGCTCCGACCATATCCTGCAGATTAAAGTGATAGCCGTCATCGTCCCCATGCTGAGAATGAGACTCGCTTACCCCCTCAGGATGGACGAGTGACTGCTGGAAGGCCAGGATTTCCTTAAGCAGCTCTTTCTTGTCAGCAGCTCTCTGTCCAAGCTTATCAAAAAGCTGGTCCAGCTGCTGGTATTGCTGCTCACTTCCTTGATTCTTTTCCAGATACTGATGGATAGACATGAGCAGATTATAAAGCTGCTGATAAACTTCCTGATTTTCCGTATTAGCTGGCTCTTCCTTTTGCCCAGCAATGGTCCGACTCATCTGGTCCAAAAGCTTCTGACTGGCTGCCAGCAGAGCTTGCTTGTCTGAGCTGCTGCTCTTTAACTCCTTACCTAATTCCAAGATTTTAGCTGCATAATCTGACCGGCTGTTCTGGTCCTTTACTTCTCCAAGCAGTTCCTGCGCTTTTCCAAGGAAGACAAGGGCTTGAGTGCTCTTTTCGCTATCATCTGTCGTTCCAAAATCGTTATAAATGCCCTTCAAAAAGTCATAAATCATGGCCTTATAGGTCGGCTGATCTGGCTCACCCTGATCTAGCTCTGTCTTTTCAGAAGACGGAGAAGGCTGATCGCTAGCAAGGGCAGCTGCAATCTCTTTCTTAGTCTGATAGAGAGCGGGGAAAAGCTGTTGGAGATCGGTCGCTTCTATAAAGGCTTGAGACTTATAGAGAGTCAAGGTCAGCCCAGCTGCTTTTCTGCGCAGCTCAGGGCTCAAACGCCCGTCCTCTAAAGCTTGGTAGAAATAACGAATATAATCAACCGCTGTGACACCTGTCCGATCATGATAATCTTCTAAAGCGGATAGTAATTGTCCAAGCTCTGCCATTTCAGCATGATTCTGGCCAGCATAAGCATTTTGCAGACGCTGCAGCAAGTCAGCTTTCTTCATTCCATAACTATCCGTGTCAAGTCGGTTCATTCTCTCCAAAAGTCCTTGATAGGTCTTGTCTAGCTCGGTCTCTTGGATTGGCTTGACCGTCTGATCCACATGGATAAACTGCTTATCAAAGTTATCCAGACTGTTCAGATAACCAGCTGTTGAGTTACTAGGCAGCTTATTCATGGTTTCCACGAACTGCCCCAAAGCAAGCTCAATCCGCCGCTGCATAAGAGGATCATCGGCATAGAGACGCTGACTGTCTGCTTTCAGGCTTTCTACTTTTCGCAAAATAGCAGTCTCATCATAATCGCCTTGCTCATACTTAGATTGAATCTGAGGCAGACGATTTTTCAGGGCTTCTGCAGCTCCCTTGGACTGGATCTTGATATAGTGATTGTGGTCGCCATGAGGAATGACAAACTGACCATCTTCTACCTGCAGACTGTAGGGCGAAAGACCTGAGCGCAAGGCTGTTGTGTAGAGTTCATTCATGAAGTCCAGCTCTGCATTGCCCGTTACCAGAGGAATGCGAACATGCTCCTTGCGGACAGCATAGGGGTGGATATGAGTCGGATCATAGGCTTGGTCAGGGTTATTAAAGACAAAGAAGCCATTTGAGATGCGAACCGCTTCCTTGGGAACGCCATAGGTTTGGGAGATATAAGCAATCTTTTCCTCATCGCTGGCATCGCGTGAATAGCGTTCAGCGTCATTGACTGCTACAGACGGTTTTGTGGGCTGCTGCTTGGCCAAGACTTTCTCTGCTGCTTGAATCTGCTCAGCAGTCAAGTCTTTCTTGTAAAAGTAATGAGCATGATCTCCATGCGATACCATGTAGCCTTGATCGTCCTTGCCAATGACAGCCTCCGCATGAAAACCATGGTCGTGATCAGGCTGTGATGGTAGCTGAGGCTTCAAAGATTGCAGAGGATCTCCCAGCGGCTGATAGGTATAACCTATAGGAATCAAGCGGGCAATCTTCGCTTCCAAGTCTGACAGCTTGTCATAAGGAATGAAATGATGGTGATCTCCGTGGGGGATAACAATCCCATTTTCTGTCCGACGGCTGATTTTCAGCGGGTCAAACACCACTCCGTCCCCTTCATGATAGCGCTGAGATTGAGGCAGGGCATAGAGTTGCTGCAGCAGACTTGGCAAGGATGGCTTCGATGGTTGAGACGGCTGGAACGGATTGGACGGACTCGGCTGAATAACCGCTAAGCCAGGACTTGGCTGCTCAATCTTTGAATGATTTGGCAGCTGTGGAGTCGGATTTGAGACTGTTCCACCCTGATTGCCAGCACTATTCTGATTCCAAGTATTGGAAGAAGCAATCGTCCTGCCGTAGTTAGGCGGATTCACCCTTCCGCCAGCCCGTCTGCTATTCCAGTAGCTCTGAGCCGCAGCTAATTCTGCTGGCGACAGGTCGCTCTTAGGAATATAGTGAAAATGCCCGCCATGCGGCACGATAAAAGCATCGCCAGTATCCTCGATGACATCAGAGGGACTAAACGTATAACCATCATTCGTCCTATATCCCCCTTGGCCTTGATAAGAAACTCCTGCAAGATCTGCTGCCGTCTTTCCCGCAGCTAAGGACTTGCTAGGCTGGCTAAAATCGCGAGTCCTGCTTGATTTTGTAGTGAAAGAATTGCCACTATCGCCTTCTTCCTTGGTCTTATGAAGCTTCTTCTGCCGCGCAATCTCATCTACCGAGCGGACATTACTGGTATGCTTGGCATCCTTGAGGTAGAGATAATACTTCCCCTCCACCTTAATGATATAACCATCCTTGACCTCATTGACTATATCTGCTTCCTGCAGCGTGTAGTTAGGATCTCGGATAATCAACTCTTCGCTGATAATGGCATCAAAAGGCACTTTCCCATCAAAGTAATGATAATGGTCTCCATGGGAAGTGACGTAGCCCTGATCCGTGATTTTCACGACAATCTGCTCTGCTTCAATACCTTCCTCATCATTGATTTGGTCAGATGTCAAATTTTTATCCGTCTTGTCACCCGAAGTCTTATCCTCAATATAGGCTACTTTGTTATCTTTGGTCTGAGGTCGGGGCTGAGCTTGCCATTGGATAAGCCCGTAAGTTCCGAGACCAAGAGCTAATACGGCAGCTGAAGCAAGGAAATATTTCTTTTTCATGGTTTTCCTTTATCCTTTCAAATCTTTAGCTAAAACGGCTAAATTTTTTTCTAAATTTTCTAAATAAGATAGTTGATTGGCCGGGTCTGCTTCCAGAGGATTCAGCTCCTTGATTTGTACACCGGTCGCCTTGACCAAGGTTTGAGCCACTTTGGAAGAAGCATTGCTTTCCACAAAAATGGTCTTGACCTGGTGCTCCTTGACAAAGTCTTCTATTTCTGTCAGCTGGCGTGGGCTAGGCTCCTGCTCCGGTGAAATACCAGCAATGCCCAGCTGAGTCAGCCCGAAGCGCTTGGCTAGATAAGAAAAGGCTGTATGCTGGGTGACAAAGGTCTTGTTGGGCACTTTATCAAAAATCTTCTGATAGCGTTCTGTCAGCTCCTTGGCCTCTTCTTGAAATTTTCGGGCATTGGTCTGATAAGTATCCCGATGGTCACTATCCAACTCTGACAGCCTATCGGCGATAATCTGGGCTTCCTCCGAAGCCTTCTGAGGATCCAGCCAGGTATGGGGGTCATAGAGCGTCTTCTCATCCACTCCCTCTCCCGCTTGGACATCTTCTAAGCCAGCGACTCGATCCAGCTCCATACCCTGTGAAGCCTCAAGGACTTGAACCTTGGAATTCTTGAGACTAGGATTCAGCTCTCCAGCCCAGGACTCCAAAGTCCGTGAGTGATAGACAAAGACATCTGCATCATAGATGGCCGCCACGTCATTGGCTGAAGGCTCAAAATCATGAATACCACTGCTAGACTGAATCATGCGCACATCATTCTGATCGCCCGATATAGCCTTAACCATGGAGTAAATAGGATAAAAGCTGGTTACAATCCTCAATCCTTGCGACGAACTGGATGGACTGGATTCCTTTTGAGACTGACAAGCCCAGAGACACAAGGCCAGGGCCAGCAGGCTAAGACAAGCTGAGATTTTTAAAGCTCGTTTCATAATATCTCCTTAACTAATTATTAACCGGTTTATTAACTGGTTAATATCATACACTTTGTCAACTTCTTTGTCAAGTTTTTTAAGAAAATAAAGAAAAAAGGAGGTAGGATTCTTTCCCACTTCCTTTGTTTGCTTTTAATTCCAATATATCTGAACGGTTATTTATTATGACTATTCAAGTATAGAATAAGATTGGACAGATGCATTTTTCAAGCTTAACTGTATGAGATTACTTTTCAGACTGTCAAATGACAATCTGGAACTGAAAACTCCAGCTCTATATCGCCTCTGTAGTGAAACTACGGCTTTCCAGCACTTTCAGCATGGCATCGGCCGTGTCCAAGGCTGTGAAGAGGGGCACTCCGTGCTCAATAGCTGAGCTGCGGATAATTTGGCCATGCTTATCTGCTGTCCGCTTGGTTCCGACTGTGTTGATAATAGCTTGAATCTTGCTCTTGCGGATATAGGCTGGGATGTCCTTGTGATCATCACTGCCGATTTTTTCCACCAGACGGACGTGTAGGCCGTGATTTTCAAAATAAGAGGCTGTTCCCTTTGTTGCCCAGATACCATAGCCAATATTGGCAAAACGCTGAGCCAGCTGCAAGGCTTCTTCCTTGCTATCATCTGCAATAGTAAAGACGACATTTCCAAAGTTTGGCAGATGGAGATAGGAAGCCTCAAAAGCCTTGTAGAGCGCTTTTTCCAAAGTGCGGTCACTGCCCATGACTTCGCCGGTAGACTTCATCTCAGGTCCCAAAAGACTGTCAACCTTCGCTAGCTTGGTAAAGGAGAAGACCGGCGCCTTGATATGAACCATGGAACTTTCTGGATGGAGACCATCTTCATAGCCCAGCTCTGCCAAGCTTCCCCAAGAATCAAACGAGTCGCTACTTGCGCCATCGGAATATCGGTCACCTTGGACAAGAAAGGAACAGTCCGGCTGGCACGCGGATTGACCTCAATGACATAGACCTGCTCATCTTTGATGACGAACTGAATATTCATCATGCCGATACAGTTCAGTCCCAGAGCCAAACGTTTGGTATAGTCTACAATAGTATCCTTGACTTTCTGAGATAAAGTTTGTGGCGGATAAGCCGCCATTGAATCCCCTGAGTGAACCCCTGCCCGCTCAATATGCTCCATAATCCCTGGAATCAAGACCTGACGGCCATCAGAAATGGCATCCACTTCGCACTCATCCCCAACAATGTAAGAATCGACCAAAACCGGATGGTCTGGACTGGCCTTGACCGCTGTTCTCATATAAGAGCGTAGATCCGCTTCGTTTTCTACGATTTCCATGGCACGGCCACCCAAGACATAGGAAGGCCGCACCAGAACGGGGAAGCCAATCTTACGAGCAGCCTCTACTGCCTCCTCTTCATTAGTGGCCGTCTGACCTGGCGGCTGCGGAATATCCAGCTCCTTCAGAGCTTGCTCAAATAGATCCCGGTCCTCAGCTCGATCCAAGTCCGCTACTTGAGTGCCTAAAATCTTCACACCAGCCTTGGACAAAGGCTCTGCCAGATTAATGGCTGTCTGCCCGCCAAACTGAACGATAACCCCCTTAGGCTGCTCCAGCTCAATGACATTCATGACATCTTCAAAGGTCAGTGGCTCAAAATAGAGCTTGTCAGAGACAGAAAAGTCAGTCGATACAGTCTCTGGATTACTGTTCATGATAATCGCTTCATAACCAGCTGCCTGAATAGCCTTTACAGAATGAACGGTCGCATAGTCAAACTCGACCCCTTGACCGATTCGGATAGGACCTGAGCCCAGCACCAGAACTGATTCCTTTCTGGATTTGACAGATTCATTTTCAAAACCATAGGTGGAGTAGAAATATGGCGTCGCAGACTCGAACTCAGCAGCACAGGTATCCACCATCTTGTAAACTGGAACAATCTTCTGCTCCTGCCGGATGCGACGCACCTGCTCAGCTGTCATGTCCCACAAGGCAGCAATCTTAGTATCCGCAAAGCCATTTTGTTTGGCTTTCTTAAGCACATAACTATCTCCGATATGACTGCCCAGTTCCTGTTCGATTTCGTAAATGTGGAGCAGCTTATCCAGGAAAAAGACATCTATCTTGGTCAGCTCGGCAATTTCATCCGGACTGTAACCACGGCGAATAGCCTCTGAGATATAGAAAAGCCGGTCGTCTTGCGCCTTGACAATCTTCCTCATCAGCTCATCATCGCTTACTTGACTGAGAGCAGGCAGCTCGTTGTGGTCTGCACCAACTTCAAGAGAACGGCAAGCCTTGAGCAAACTCTCCTCAATATTGCGGCCGATAGCCATGACTTCACCTGTCGCCTTCATCTGGGTTCCCAGACGGCGCTCACCCTGCTCGAATTTATCAAATGGAAAGCGTGGAATTTTAGCGACCACATAGTCCAGAGCCGGCTCAAACATAGCATAGGTAGAGCCTGTTACCGGATTGATGATTTCATCCAATGTAAGCCCGACTGCGATTTTCGCCGCAAGCTTGGCAATCGGATAGCCAGTCGCCTTAGAGGCTAAAGCTGATGAGCGGGAAACCCGCGGATTGACCTCGATGACATAGTATTTGAAACTATGCGGGTCCAGAGCCAGCTGCACATTACAGCCGCCCTCAATCTTCAGCGCACGGATAATCTTGAGACTGGCGTCCCGTAGCATCTGGTATTCATAGTCTGAGATAGTCTGACTAGGTGCAAAGACGATAGAATCCCCTGTGTGGATACCAACTGGGTCAAAGTTTTCCATATTACATACGACCAGCGCATTGTCGGCGCCATCCCGCATGACTTCATATTCGATTTCCTTAAAGCCTGCTATGGAGCGCTCGATCAGACACTGAGTAACAGGAGAAAGTTTGAGGCCGTTTTCTGCGATTTCCTGCAGCTCTTCTTCATTGCTACAGATACCGCCCCCAGTTCCTCCCAGTGTAAATGCCGGACGGACAATGACTGGATAGCCGATGCCAGCCGCAAATTCCAGTGCTTCATCAACTGTATTGACAATCTCTGACTCAGGGATGGGCTGGCCTAGCTCTTCCATCAGCTGCTTGAAAAGGTCTCGGTCTTCCGCTTGGTCAATGGCCGATAACTTGGTCCCTAAGAGTTCTACTCCCAGCTCTTCTAAAAGCCCTGACTTGGATAATTCCATGGCCATATTGAGTCCGGTCTGGCCGCCCAAAGTAGGCAGAAGAGCATCTGGCCGCTCCTTACGCAATATCCTCGCAACAAACTCCAGCGTGATAGGCTCGATATAAACCCGGTCTGCAATTTCCTTGTCCGTCATGATGGTCGCTGGGTTAGAATTAACCAAGACAACACTGTAGCCCTCTTCTTTCAAAGACAGGCAGGCCTGGGTTCCAGCATAGTCAAATTCCGCTGCCTGGCCGATGACGATAGGACCAGAACCAATGACCATAATTTTCTGAATATCTTTACGTTTTGGCATAGTGCACCTCTCAATCTTGCTTCCTAGTAAGCCTGATGGGCATCCATCATTTCCATAAACTCATCAAAGAGATAGTCTGCATCATGCGGTCCCGGCGCAGCATCCGGGTGGAACTGCACAGAAAAGGCAGGATAATCCCGATGGCGCACACCTTCGACAGACTTATCATTGATTTCTTCATGAGTCACAATCAGGCATTCCGGCAAATCCTCACGGCTGACTGCATAGCCGTGATTTTGACTGGTAAAGTCAACTCGGCCTGTCGCAATCTCACGCACCGCATGGTTGAAACCACGGTGGCCGAACTTCATCTTATGCGTCTTAGCACCGTTAGCCATGGAGAAGAGCTGATGTCCCATACAGATTCCGAAAATTGGAATCTTGCCCTGAACACCACGAATCATGTCCAGAGCCTCCGGCACATCTTCCGGATTGCCCGGGCCATTTGAGAGCATGACGCCGTCAGGATTGAGCTGGAGAATTTCCTCAGCGCTGGTATCATAAGGCACCACTGTCACGCTGCAGTTGCGTTTGGCTAACTCCCGCAGGATAGAATGCTTCAAACCAAAGTCCACCAATACCACGCTGCGACCCGTTCCCGGAGCTGGATAGGCTTGCTTGGTAGAAACCTGCTTGATATTATCAGTCGGCAGAACAGTCGCCTGCAGCTGGTCTTGCAGATGCTCTATGCTATCCTCTGCATTAGCAATGGTCGCCCGCATGGTTCCATGCTGGCGGATAATCTTGGTTAGTGCCCTTGTATCAATTCCCGAAATTCCTGGTATCTTCTTGATTTTGAGGAACTCATCCAAAGACAATTGCTGGCGCCAGTTGCTGGCACGACGTGCATACTCATAGACTACCACTCCCTTACAGGTCGGCAGAATGGATTCATAGTCGTCCCGGTTGACACCATAATTTCCAACCAAAGGATAGGTAAAGGTCAAAATCTGGCCATTGTAAGACTGGTCCGTAATCGATTCCTGATAGCCTGTCATGCCTGTGTTAAAGACGATTTCCCCTGTTACAAAAAGATCCGCTCCAAAAGCTTCCCCTTCAAAAATCATGCCATTTTCTAATATTAAAAGTCTCTTTGCCATTGTTCCCTCCTGTCCAAGATGCAGACTGCCTGTCGACCCTCCACATCAAAATATAATAATAGGGAGTGGGATTGCTTCACATAGCTTCACCCACTCCCGGCCTACTGTCCGAGATTATTGACGACCTTTCAGAACTGCTTCGATAATAGCCATTCTGACAAAGACGCCGTTGGTCATTTGTTCAACGATACGTGATTTTGGCGCTTCGACCAAGTGATCCGCAATTTCTACATCACGGTTAACTGGAGCCGGATGCATCAGAATTGCTGTATCTTTCATGCGGTCATAACGCTCTTGAGTCAGACCATGCAGTCTGTGGTAATTTTCTTTAGAAAAGATGGACTCGTAGTCATGGCGCTCATGCTGCACGCGCAGGAACATCATGACATCCACTTGATCAATCACCTCATCAATGGTGACAAATTTACCATAGTCCGCAAACTCCTGGCTCCGCCATTCTTCCGGACCTGCAAAGTAGAGCTCTGCTCCCAAGCGCTTGAGAATCTGCATATTTGACTTAGCCACGCGCGAATGATCCAAGTCACCAGCAATCGCAACCTTGAGTCCTTCAAAGCGACCAAACTCTTGATAAATGGTCATCAGGTCCAGCAAGCTCTGGCTAGGATGCTGACCAGAACCGTCTCCTCCGTTTACGATAGAAGTCGTAATGGTTGGGCTTTCAACTAGCTCTTTGTAATAGTCCACCTCTGGGTGGCGAATGACACAAACATCGACGCCAAGGGCAGACATAGTCAGGATTGTGTCATACAAGGTTTCTCCTTTATTGACCGAGCTGGTCTTGACATCAAAGTCCAGAAGATCGCAGCCTAACTTCAACTCTGCTACCTCAAAGGCCTTGTGTGTCCGCGTAGAAGGTTCAAAGAAGAGGTTAGACACGATATGCTGCTCATCATAATGGACTTTAGCGCCATTTTTAAATTCGATTCCGCGTTTAATCAGCGCCATAACTTCTTCATTTGACAGAGTTTCCATAGAAACAAGGTTCTTAAGAGCGATTTGATTGGATGACATGATGTAATTCTCCTTTATGAAAGAATGAGGGCTTCCAGAGTGCTGCAAGTAAAGTCGCTCTGAGAGCAAGCTATTTTTGTACGAAAGTTAATGATTTATCGCCTAGCTCAATCCTTGGGCTCAGGCAGGACAAGATAGAGGACAATTCCCAGAATAGTTGACAAGGCAACTCCTGAGATTTGCAGACCCGACAGCTGCAAGGTCAGACCACCGATACCAGATACCAAGATGACACTGGCAATCAAGAGATTCTTTTTATTGTCAAAGTTGGTCTGTGCTTCGATCAGAATTTTGAGACCGCTCGAAGCAATTACCCCAAAGAGAGCGATGGAAATACCACCCAGCACAGGACTCGGGATGGATTGGAGCAGGGCTGAGACCTTGCCCACAAAGCTCATGACAATAGCCAGCACTGCTGCACCTGCAATGACATAGACGCTGTAGATTTTATTGAGCGCCATGACTCCGATATTCTCTCCATAGCTAGTCACGGGCGGTGCTCCGAAAAGCCCTGCAATAATCTGAGCCAGACCATCACCAGTCAAGGTCTTGTCTAGACCTGGATCCTTGAAGAAATCCTTGCCTGTCAAGCTATTCAGTACCATGACATGCCCGAAGTGTTCTGTCATGGTTACAAAGGCGATAGGCGCCATGGTTAAAATCGCACTAGGATAAAATTTCACATCGTAGTCCAAGAAAGGCAGACTCATAGGCGGAAGGTGGAACCAAGAAGCTTCCCCAACCTTGGCAAAAGACACAATTTCCTGACCAGTCACAGCCCCTAGAATCAAGCTAAAGATGTAGCCGACTATCAAGCCTAGTAAGACTGGGATAATTCCCACAATCTTCTTACCATAGATATTAAAGAGGATGACTGCCAAGAGAGTAACCATACCGATAATGAAATAGGTCAAATCATAAACCTTTTCGCCATTAGCTGCAGTCTTGTTCATCACATCGCTAACAGCTGTTCCAGCCAGGCTCAGACCGATGACCATGATGATGGGGCCAACTACTACTGGCGGCAGCACCTTGTCAATCCAAGCATTGCCAGCAAACTTAACAATCAGTGCTACAATGAAATAAACCAAACCACCGGTGATGGCTCCCTGTGCAACCGCTCCGATGCCATCAGTCTTCATCAGCATCTGCATGGCTGCGATATAAGCAAAGCTGGAACCCATGTAGGCCGGAATCTTATACTTGGTAACAGTCAGATGGGCCAGTGTCCCAAACCGCTGGAAAAGAGGGCCACCGCTGGGTCAATTCCCACCAGAATCGGTACCAAGACTGTCGCCCCGAACATGGCGAACAAGTGCTGAAAGGATAGTCCTAAAAGCAAACCTGGCTTTGGCATATCATGCACATCATACTTAACATCTTGACTCATTTAGCTTATTACTCCCCCATAATCAACACGCGATCTTGACCGTCTGTCTCAGTCACCTCAACAACAATCTCCTCAGTTTGGCTAGTCGGAATGTTCTTGCCAACATAGTCTGCCCGAATCGGCAGTTCGCGGTGACCACGGTCTACCAAGACAGCCAGACCAACTCGAGAGGGCCGTCCATGACTGACCAGATTGTCGATAGCTGCTCGGATGGTCCGGCCTGTGTAGAGAACATCGTCGATCAGGATTACTTGACGGTCGGTAATATCCACTGGAATCACTGTCGTATCTTCCTCAACCTTGATATCATCTCGGAAAGGCTTAGTGTCTATTTCTGCGACTGGAATATCAATATTCTCCAACTGAGCCAATCGCTTCTGAATCCGGTGTGCCAAGTGAACCCCGCGGGTCTTAATGCCAGCCAAGACTACTTGGTTCAAGTCCTTGTTGCGCTCGATGATTTCATAGGTAATCCGCGTAATCGCACGGTTCATGGTAATGTCATCGACAACTTCTTTTATTTTCATTCTTTCCTCCTCAAACAACAGAAAAAGTCTCCTCATACAAGGAGACTTCAGAAAAATCTAGTCAGGCAAACTAAAACAAGACGCACTTGCTTACACTCCACCCATCTTTTTACTTGCTCCTTGTCTATCTCTCTGGATAGAATTAAAGGATTATTTAATTTTTTTATACTATATCACAATTTCAAAACTATTTCAAGAAAAAATTGTATTTTTTCTGCTCAACTGGATAAGGATTAGTGATTAGCTTCTTTCTCTTCTTGTTCCTTATCTTTTGAATCCTTTTGATTTTCTTTGCCTTCTGCTTGAGCTGACTCAGATTTTAATGCAGGATTTTCAGCAGTTGGTGCTTCTTCTGATGATGGTTTAGAAGAGTTTTCTAGTTTCTCAGCTTGATTGTTTAACTCTGCTTCAGAAGATCCAGCAGCATGCTCGCTATCATTTGAAGCTCCTTGGCCGCTTGCTTCAGATAAGGCTGGCTTATCGGATGCTGGCTTCCCTTGGACACCTGCCTTATTAGGCTCACTTTGCTTAGGCTCTTCCTTCTTTTCGTTCTTTGCATCGGCCGGCTTATTATTGTCAATGCTGCCACCCTGAACATCTGGGAAATGCTGCGCCAAGGCTTTCGGAATTTTATTTTCATTCAATTCAAGCTCTTCTTTAGGGATGTGATTGTCGCTGACATTGATATAAGTCACCGTTTTATTTGGTTCCTGCAACGCTAAGGTATTGATTTTATTCTTGTTGACAGCAAGATTGTCTAAAGACCTAAACTGATTAATTCCTTCCAAATTTTTCAGCTCATTTTCAGCCAAGTTTAAATTCTTCAAGGAAGACTGAGCGGCTGGAATGTCCAAAGATGTAATCTTATTTTGACTTGCGGACAAAGTTACTAAATTTTTAGCAGCTTCAACTCCTACCAGCGAAGTCAGACGATTGCCATTTAGGCTTAGAGTTGTCAGATTTGGATTAGACTTCAAGAAGTTCAAGTTATCAACATTGGAATTGTCAGCTGTTAATTCTTCCAGATGGGAAGCTTTGAGGGTATTGAGATTTAAGTTTGGGTTGTTGGATAAGAAAAGCCTTGTTAAATCTTCTTTTTGGCTCAGAGCAGAAATATCGTGCAGCTGATTGTGCTCTAAACTTACCGCTTTTAATTTTGAAAGCTTGGTCAAAGCAGAAATATCTGAGATATTGTTGTAGTCAAGGTTCAATGACTCCAGATTTTTCAGCTTCGCCAAAGGTGAGATATCGGTAAGGTCATTTCCCGCTGCTGCCACTGTTTTGAGGTTCGGATAATCTTTCAAAAAAGATAAATCAGTGATGCCATTCTGGGAAATGTCCAAGCCTTCCAAGTTCGGAATCTCTTTTAAGAAATCATAGTTGGTAACGCCCGTCTTTGTCATCCACAGCTGTTTTAAATGTTTAAATTGCAGCACTGGTCTGATGTCCTTTATCGGAGTAAAGCCAATTCCCAGAACTTCAATATTCGGCATCAGTTCCAAGCCTTTTCTTTCCAGCGGATCTTTGCGCTGGCCGATATTTAGATACTTCACAGTTGCCAGCCAGGCTTTCATCTTTTCCGTATCCGTCTCATCTGATGGGAATGGGGTATCTGCCGTAGCATGTAAAATATCCTCAATGATTTCATCATCAAATCCTAGAGCTTTCAAGGTTGCCATACCAACTGCGTCATGAGCATGCGGATTTCCATGAGGGTCAAAAGGCTTGCTCGGATCAATCTCACTGACCAAAGTCGAATGGCTATGATCACCATGTGGATAGATAAATACCTTTCCTTTATCTGTATCGCTCACCTGAATCAGACTTTCATCGATTCCTAATTGCTGAGCCAAATAGGCCTTTTTCTTGGCAATTTCTTCTTCCTCGTTTGATGGGCTAGGCTCAGGATCAGGCGTCGGAGCTGGTGCTGGCGACGGTTCTGGTGAAGGCTGTGCTTGCACTTGCCGGCCATAGTAGGCATCCTCAGCAGCTTTCTTATGTTTCGCTGGAATCAATGACTCCCAAGGTGAAGCAATCAGCTGCTCATAGGGGATGAAATGAGTATGACCATTATGATCTGCCAGCAAGCCAGTGGCCAACTTGCCGGTTACTCCGGTACCTTTAAATAAGAATCCATCACTTGTAGGATAATCAATCCCAGCAAACTGGCGTTTAGTTGTCCCTTGCTGCTGGGGAACAGACGGTCTAAGCGTTGGCTGATAAACAGGTCCGGTAGTATTGCTAGACGGCGTTGGACGATAGCTCGGTGCTTGTGCAAGATTACCAACAGACTGTTTCAAAATGTAATGGAAATGATCCCCGTGGCGCACAACATAGCCGTATTGGTCTTCTGAAACAATGTCTCTAGGATTAAAAACATAGCCATCATCAGCAATGCTCATTTGATTTGCCAGCTGAGGGGAGTCTGCAGGCACTTGCCCATCTTTTGGTATCAGATAGGCCCATTTACTATTCTTTAGGTCAGAATAAAAAATAAAGTGCGTATGGCCATCATGCTCTAAAATCAAACCTTCACTAGTTCTAGCTTTAATTTGAGACTCGCTTTTGAAGAGAAAACCATCATCCGTCGGCTTATCAACACCAGGAACTTGTCCTTTTTTGGTCGCCTTGCTTTTCTTCTTCACTTCTTGCTTGGTCTTCACCTTTTCTTGACTGCTTTCCTGTTGAGACGGCTGAGACTGACAAGCCGCCAAGCAAAGATTACAAGCAAGAATGATTCCTGCTAGACCTAACAGTTTCTGATTGTGTTTCATTTTTTCCCCCTGTTTGTTTAACCAGTTAATAATTAACTAGTTAACTATATCATACAAATCTGATATTGGCAAGAAAAAATCGAAGCAATATAAAAAAAAACAGAGCAAATCTGTTTTTCATCTACAAGTACATGTCTCTAAGAAGTCTTCTTCTTTGAGAAAGAGATGGATTTTATCCCGTAAAAGATAAAACCAAAGATAAGATAGGCCGCAAAGATAATCAGACACATCTGGATGACATAGGGCCAGCCTTTCTTAAAGACATTGAGGAAAAAGTAAGGAAATGGATTATCCTTGGATCTTGGAATATCTATTTTCAAGAAAAAGCCATTAAAGAGAGCAAAGGCCATGTAGACCAAAGGCACACTTGTCCAAGAAATCGGATCAAACCAGCGGTACTGACGCGATTTGTCAAAGATTACTGTATCCAGAAGAAACGCCAAGGGTACTATATAATGACATAAAAAATTCTCTAGGCGGTAAAAATCTGTCGCAATTGGGGCTAGCAAGAGGTGATAAACGACACAAGTAATCATGATGGACATGGTCACCCCGCCCTTGATTCGCAAGATTTTCGGAGCCTTCCAAGCATCGCCAGGTCTCATCATCAGATAGACAAGATAGCCCGTAAAGAGCAGGACCAAGAGATTGGACAGAACCGTATAGTACATGAGCATGCCCACGCCATACTTAGTGATTTCCAGATACACACCCAAAAAGGCGAGAATAAAAAGAATAATTCGATAAATTAAGATAAAACGACGATTCATAGAGACCTCAAATTTTCTTAACAAACTCTGACTTGAGCTTCATCGCACCGAAGCCGTCAATCTTACAGTCAATATTATGGTCGCCTTCCACGATGCGGATATTTTTCACGCGCGTTCCCTGCTTGAGATCCTTGGGTGCTCCTTTGACCTTCAGATCCTTAATCAAGGTAACTGTGTCCCCATCAGTCAGCTTATTGCCATTAGCATCAATCGCTACAGGTCCTTCTTCTGCTTCTTGGACCTCAGCTGGATTCCACTCATAGGCACACTCTGGGCAGACCAAGAGCGTTCCATCTTCGTAAACATACTCTGAATTACATTTGGGGCAGTTTGGTAAGTTGTTCATTTTTTCTCCATTTCTAGTCAAGGCTGCTAAATTTCCATACCAGCCTTCTCTATATGATTAAGCTCTTCTTTCATTTTTCAAGTCCAGCAGAACACTAATCGATGTGAAGGTCAACTAAATTCTAAAAATCTAGTTTACTCCTATTTCCACACCTTTCTAGTATAAGCTATTTTAAGGATTTTGACAAATCTCTTTTAGGATTTCCTACAGGTCTTGACCTTTCTGCAAAAACAGTGTACTATACTAGTGTATATACAGATAAAAAGGAGTCGCTATGAAACCAAAATCTAAAAATCAGTTTATGACACTGACCGCTTTTTTGACTGCACTAGCTATTGTTATCCCGCTGGTTATGCCAATTAAAATTGTCATTCCGCCCGCTTCCTTCACCTTAGCCAGCCATGTCGCTATCTTTTTGGCTATGTTTATCTCCCCTCTCATGACGGTGATTGTCGTGATTGGTTCTGCTATTGGGTTTGGAATGTCCGGACTTCCTTTTATCATCACGCTCAGAGCCCTATCCCACTTGCTCTTCGCTAGCATCGGCGCTCTTTATCTGCAAAAGCACCCGGACACACTGGACAGCCAGAAGAAGACTTGGATATTTAATTTCCTACTGGCCTTGATTCATGCCTTTGGCGAAGCGGTCGTCTGCATCCTCTTTTACACGACTTCTGCCTATCCAGCTAATGCTTTCTATATCTTATTTGGTCTGGTTGGACTTGGTACGGTCATCCATAGCATGGTCGACTTTGTCATTGCTAAATTCATCTATCAAGCACTGAAAAAGATTCGCTAGAGCTTGAAGATTCCTGACTTTTGGTTTACAATGAAACCATGACCAAGCAAAGACGAGAAGAACTATTAGACCTTTTGAAAACATCATCTACTGCCCTCAATGGCCAGTCACTGGCGGAACATTTTCATGTGACTAGGCAGATTATTGTGCAAGATATCGCCCTCTTGCGGGCAGACGGCGCACCCATCCTCTCAACCAACCGTGGCTATCTTTATAAAGACCGCCAAGAAAGCACTGCTGTTCATCAGCTATTCAAGGTTCAGCATAGGGCTGAGGATATGGAAGCTGAGCTGCTGGCTATCGTGGATAATGGCGGACGCGTACAGACTATTTTGATTGAGCACCCGGTTTACGGCGAAATCCAGACTTACCTGAAGCTGACCTGCCGCCGCGATGTCCAACATTTTCTCCAACAGGTCGCATCCTGTGCCTTTCGCCCCTTATCTGAGCTAACAGATGGAGTCCACTATCACCTAGTACAAGCCGACTCCCAGCAGGATTTGGACTATGTAGAAGCCGCCTTGAGAGACCTAGGATTTTTACAAGAATAAAGAACAAAAAAAGACTGATTAGGCCCCAACCTAGTCAGTCTTTTTAGTACATACTCTTGCGCCAACCACCTTCTATGCGCTCGTGATAGTAATATTCAGATAATTCCTCATCTTCCATCATACGCAGAAGTTCAAGCATATCGTAAGCCAAGTCCAGCTGTGGCAGGCTATCCTTGTCTACCCAAGAAATCTCACCCTCTTCAGTCGAGTGAATCTGACCAGAAAATTCGGTTGCTTTGTAACAAAAGACGATGTAGCGAACCCCTTCATCCGTATGCCAGTTCTTAACTCCGACCAATTTCGGATGACTAATAGTCAAACCCGTTTCCTCTAAAATCTCACGGACAACTGAATCATGGAGAGACTCACCCTTCTCAATATGCCCACCTGTTCTTAAGTTAATGTAATTTAATGCAGTTAATCTAGATAGTGATTATTAATCATTCTTCTTATCGATTTAATAATGCACTGGAACGATGTCTAATATCAGGATAAATAAATCCTTCATCTACTCCAATTAAAGACAATTCGTTCTGAATAACTTTCTTCTTATCATTTGGAATCACAATATGAGAATATTCTTTATCTCCTATCCTTATTGACATTGCTTTTTCTATAATTGAATTATGAATTTCTTTTTTAATGTCGTCAAATGCTTTACTAATATCTGCATTAGTAAAGCGCGGATATATAAACGCCCCTTGTTGCTGTCTTAATCGATCTGTTCTTTTTGATGATAGCATAATATGTGCATCTGTTAAATCTTCATATATTCTAACAGGATATCTCAATTTTTCACTTAATTTCGCTCTTTGGTTAATTAGTTCTAAAAATTCTTCAAGTATCTGCTGAAGAGCATTTCTCAAAACTTTATTTGAATCACTAGAATCTAAATCATTAACTTCCGCACAAAATGCATCATATTCATCTTTCTTTAAAATTACCTCTAATGGTATTCCAAAAAAAATCCACTGATTTTCATTCTTTAGTTCTAAAAAATCCGACCAAAGACATGCTTCATCTAATAATTCATTGATGCTTTCATAAAGAAAATATCTATTTCTACCATTTTTATAGCGAATTAAACCATCTCTGTCACCTAAATTTGCAATTAGCTTACTCATAATGATTATGAAAGTATTTATTTTCTCTTGAGAAATAAGATTTAGAGCACTTTTTATAGCTACAGTATGACCAGTATCAAATTTTTCATGATTAATTTCTTCACCGAATATGTAAATATGGCCATCTGATTCATAGTCTTCTGTATTTTTCTGTACACCATTGTTTTCCTCAGTTGCAAAATATAAAGCAACTAACGGATTTGAAGAAATATCAAGCATTCTTGTTTTAGCTTCATAGTGTTGCAATTCAGACAATAATTGAAATAATGAAAAGCTATCACTATAATCAGCTCTACCTAACTCATTAATTAATGAACGGTAATAAAACTCCGATCCTTGCCTTACTAATTTTTCACTATGTTCATGCGTATAAAAATTTGGCAATCGCAGTGGATAATATTGCTTTTCCCCTCGATAATAGAAATTATATTTTGTTTGAGCTTCTCTCGTCCCTTCAATAATACAATTCAGAAATTCAGTAACCGATTCTACCTTAAAAGGTTTATCCATTTGTCTTTGCATCTAATTTCCTCTCCATTAGAATAGCTATAATAAATTCATTATAACACATTTTCTAACAGAAAGAGACTCAAAAATCCTCTTCTGATTTTTTTATAAATGATACTAAATAGCTCCAAGTGATCCACGACAACTCTTTCAACATTTTTTTATTTCTTTGGTTACTGGTCTTACTATTATTAGTAGGAATGCTGTCGAAAATTCTTATTCATATCCTATTTCTATTGCATGATAAACAACTGCTAGAAAGAACTCAAAAACAGTGATAAAAGTATAAAGCTATTTTTAAAATGCAGACGGAAATCTCGAACCGAAACAAGCATTTCTAGAAGGAAAAATGGTTTAACCTCCCCCCAAAAAATGCAACAATAGCAATTCATAGTGAAATCATCACAGCCATCTACCTTTCTATCTTTGCACTTCAGACACAAAAAGAAACACTTTTTAGTACATACTCTTGCGCCAACCACCTTCGATGTGCTCGTGATAGTAATATTCGGATAATTCCTCATCTTCCATCATACGCAGAAGTTCAAGCATATCGTAAGCCAAGTCCAGCTGTGGCAGGCTATCCTTTTCTACCCAAGAAATCTCTCCCTCTTCTGTCGAATGAATCTGACCAGAGAATTCAGTCGCTTTGTAGCAAAAGACGATGTAGCGAACCCCTTCATCCGTATGCCAGTTCTTAACTCCGACCAGTTTTGGATGACTAATAGTCAAACCCGTTTCCTCTAAAATCTCACGGACAACCGCATCATGGAGAGACTCGCCCTTCTCAATATGCCCACCAGGAAAGGCATATCCAGACCAACGATAGCGCTCAGGAGAGCGATATTGCATTAGAAGTTGACCGCGCGACACATCTTCAACAAGGCAGATATTTGTTAGGATTGTTTCTTGGGAACGTGACATGGATTCACTCGCTTTCTAAGTTTTTAAAACGTATCTTCGTTATATTTCACTTCTGACTTCATGACAAAGGGATTAATCAATTCATGATGTTCATAGGTACTATGGACCAAAAAACCTCTGACAATGATGATTTCTTTATCTTGTATATGATAGTCTATATTGATAGGCATGGCTGGATTCGGAATGATTGACAAAGCAAAGAATGCCAAAACCAAAGATAAAGTGCTACTAGTGCACTGAATAATTCAAAAATGAGGTGATACCAATGAAAATCTCTTGTCCTAAAAAAGACTATCCAAGAATGGATAAAAAAGGTCAAACAAAGAATAAAAAACCAGCTATTCCACAAAACCGGAGTAAAGGATAGACCAAAAGCTAACAAAATCAAATGAAGAATGACAAAGGTTAGCAAGGCCAGATAGAGTGTTTTAAATGAAAATAACTTAGAGAGATTTTCTTTGGTCATGTTTTTTCCTCTTTATTTCATTATATTTCAAAATCAACATCGTCAACGCTGGTATAAAGAAAAAGATTAGATAGGTAGCAATCGGAAACCAAACATAGCGAGAATCCAAACTGATTAGAGGTGGTGCAAAATGTTTTCCATCTTTTGATCGAATTCCTATAAAATAATGGATTAAGAAAACCGGCCCGTTCAGATAAAGAAATGCTTCCGCTAAAATCTTCAGAGAAGTAAATCCTTCTTTTCTCAAGCTACCAAATCGAGAATAATAAGGAATAAGCACCAAGAGGAGCAAGTTTACACATAAAGGACTAATATAATTAAAATGACGAAGTGGAGCAGGAATGCTCTCATTACCAAAAGTTAAATATCCCACACCAATCGCAACAACTATTAAGACTAAAAATTTAAAAAAGCTTCTACTACCCGATGTTTTTCCAACCAAAGACTAAACTTATTCCCCTGAACTTTTACTTTTCTTTTATTTTTCTTTTTCTTTTTCTTTTTGGTCTTACTTCTCATTCACCAACTCCACAATCTTCTGGAAAGTCTTGCCATTTCGGATAGTTAGTTGCTTATAGAAACTGGACTTGAGCAGTTTTTTATGGTAGTTGGACTTGAGATAGTCCGCTTGGTCAGCATTGCTATAAAAGAAAGCCGTCTGCCCAAAGTGCAGTTGCTCCTTGTCATTTGCCCAACTGCCAGCCAGCTCTTGAACACTCTCCCTATCTGTCTCCGGCAGATAAAAGAGAACATCTCGCCGAAAAGCTGTTTCATCCTTCCACCAAGCAGGAAGATTGGCTGTTTCTTTTTCAAGCATGGCAGAGCTGACAAGGACAAAAGGCAGAGGAAAATCGTAAGACCGACTGAAATAAGCCGACAATATCTCCCGAATCCTATCCTCCTGCTCCTCGCTATCAAAGAAAAGATTGCCACTATTGATGTAGGAAACTGGATTTTCAAAACCCAACCCAGCCAAATCCTTCTTCAAATCAGCCATAACGACCTTGTTTTTTCCGCCGACATTGATGCCGCGGAGTAAAAGTGCATAACGCATGTGTGCTCCTTTTATCTATTCAGTAAGGCTAAAATAGTAAGTTATATCTGATGATATTCTATTACTTCTCTTTTGAACTTTGTTCATCGCTTCTAAACTCCACTGAGCCTAATTGTGTAATATCAATCCTCTTCACAAAAGGAAATACGGCAAATATAGAACTAGTCAACAAAAATGCTAAATCAATCCAAGTTAGTTCAATTTTACAAATTTTACAAATTAACCATATAGCAAATATAATTAATGCTAGAATTGGGCTTATGAATTTCAATCTATTAAAAGCTTCTCTTAAGCTTTTCTTATTTTCATAATTTTCAGCAGTAGAATTTCGTCTTAACAAATCTTCATAAGTTGGTAAATCTGTCTCTTTGAAAGTAAATTTGGACTTGTGCTCATCATCCTCTTCTTGAAATAGTCTATTAACTGTAAATGGTACTTGATCCTCATTGCTTTTTAAAACATAATAAACTGGGACGTCCATACCATTAGTCTGAATAAGTTGTTTAATTCTACTATTAAAGCCAGACAATTGTTGTTGGTTAAAGGAGTCCGCTTTACTCATTTTTAATTCGAAAATGGCAATAATTTCTTTTGTATCTTCTTTTATAATTGCGAAATCAGTTCTAAAATTTCCAAGTTTACATTCTGGTATCACATTTTTTTCCGAATATTGTTGCAATAACTGTTTCTTAAATTCATTGGCAAACTCTTTTTCAAACCCTACTATGTTAGTTTTATTAGACATCATTATCTCACTTTCCAAATTTTTTTCTCAACATTCTCAATTATAGTACAATAGTTATAATTCTGAACAAATATAAATTCCTGCTCATCCATAGATAAGTTCTCATTATCACGATTTCATAAACATATTATCCATAACCTTGGTTATCTGAATTTATTTAAATTATTATTACATACATCCCTCAATCCATCGCCTTTATTTCCAGAATCATATCGCGGATTTGCGCAGCCAGCTCGAAGTCCAGAAGTCCGGCAGCTTCTTGCATTTGACCTTCTAGTTTCTTAATCATGTCCTTGCGCTCTTGCTTGTTGAGGCTTTCGATTTCGACAGTTTCTTCCTTGTCTGGTAGGGCAGCCTTGGTCACGCTGATCAGATCGCGGATTTCTTTCTTGATGGTCTGCGGTACAATGCCATGCTCTTCATTATAAGCCATCTGGATTGCCCGCCGGCGGGCAGTTTCATCAATAGCGCGCTGCATGGACTGAGTCATGGTGTCAGCATACATAATCACATGACCCTCGCTGTTGCGGGCTGCCCGGCCGATGGTCTGAATCAGGCCACGCTCGTTACGGAGGAAACCTTCCTTGTCAGCATCAAGAATTGCCACCAGACTAACCTCCGGCACGTCAATTCCCTCGCGCAGCAAGTTAATCCCAACCAGAACGTCAAAGACACCCAAGCGCAAGTCACGGATAATCTCGGTCCGTTCCAAAGTCTTGATGTCCGAGTGCATGTACTTGACCTTGACACCCATTTCCTTGAAGTAGTCCGTCAAATCTTCCGCCATCTTCTTGGTCAAGGTTGTGATAAAGGTCCGCTCATTCTTCTCTGCACGCGCAGTAATTTCGCCTAAGAGATCATCAATCTGCCCCATAGTTGGGCGGACTTCCACTTCTGGATCGAGAAGCCCTGTCGGCCGGATAATCTGCTCAATAACAGTATCCGTCTGTTCATTTTCATAGTCGCCCGGCGTAGCCGATACATAGACAATCTGGTGAACATGGCTCTCAAATTCTTCTCGGCGCAGCGGACGGTTGTCCAAGGCAGACGGCAGGCGGAAACCATAATTGACCAGCATCTCCTTGCGAGAGCGGTCGCCATTGTACATGCCCCGAATCTGTCCCATGGTCATGTGACTCTCGTCAATCATAATCAAGAAGTCATCAGGGAAAAAATCCAGAAGGGTATAAGGCGGCTCTCCTTCGCTTCGACCATCCATATGGCGAGAATAGTTCTCAACACCGTTAGTATAGCCCATTTCGCGCAGCATTTCGATATCGTACTCTGTGCGCTGCTTCAAGCGCTGAGCTTCCAGAAGCTTGCCTTCCTTCTCAAAGATAGCAAGCTGCTCCTCCAGCTCAGCCTGAATCTTGGCAATGGCTACTTCCATGTGATCTTCATTGGTCACGAAGTGAGTTGCTGGGAAGATGGCCAAATGGTCCACCTCACCCAAAACTCGACCTGTCAAGGCTTCGACCTCACGAATCCGGTCAATCTCATCTCCGAAAAACTCCACCCGAAAGGCATGCTCATCCCGAGAAGCTGGGAAAATCTCCACCACATCGCCACGAACCCGGAATTTCCCCCGCTGAAAGTCAATGTCATTGCGCTCAAACTGGATATCTACCAAGTCATTGAGCAACTTGTCACGGGAAATCTCTAGTCCAGGACGCAGGCTAACCACGCTATCAGAGTATTCCTTAGGTGAACCCAGACCGTAGATACACGAGACCGAAGCCACGACAATCACGTCGTTGCGCTCCAAGAGGGCTGATGTCGCTGAGTGACGGAGCTTATCAATCTCGTCATTGACTGAGCTATCCTTTTCAATATAGGTATCGCTGGAAGGCACATAGGCCTCAGGCTGGTAGTAATCATAGTAGGAAACGAAGTATTCCACCGCGTTATTGGGGAAGAACTCCTTGAACTCACCATAAAGCTGGCCGGCCAGCGTTTTATTATGGGCAATAACCAGAGTCGGCTTGTTGACTCGAGAAATCACCTGACTCATGGTATAGGTCTTACCAGTACCAGTCGCCCCCATGAGAATCTGAGCTTTCTCGCCTCCCTCGATATTGTCCACCAGCTGCTCAATAGCCTGAGGCTGGTCACCAGAAGGCTCGTACTTGGAAACCAATTCAAATTTATTATCTGTTATTCTGTTAATCATCTTTTATTCCTTAAATTGTGCTTCTATCATTTTACCATATTTGCCCTATTTTCTCTGGATTTGGGTGTAGGTAGAATGGCCACGTTTCTACCATTGTCTGTCTCTTGTCACACCTCTCGTTAAAAGACATAAAAAAGGCCCAGCTCAACTGGGCGAAATACTTATTTCTTAAACATCAGCGCCTGAGGCAGGCGATTTTCTTTTTTGAGTGACCAGTAAAGATAGGCAATGCAGCCAATCAAGACGATACTGGCAAAAATAGATCCTTCAGCACCAAAAGCCCCACCGGATAGCAAATCCACAGAAGATTGTGAGCTGTAGTTCAAGATTGAGGTAGATGCTCCTTGGCCACTGACCTGAATACCATAGATATTTCCTTGCACAAAATTCCAAGCGCCGTGCATGCCAGCCAGTACCCACATATTGTCATACTTGAGCATAAGGAAACAAGCAAAGATACCGTCTAGTATGATATTGACAATAGAAAGAATGCTCACACCAGGGTTAAAAAGGTGCAGAGCCCCGAATAGAGCGCTAGAAATCAAGATACCAATGAAGATATTTGACTTAGCGCTAACTGCTGGAAAGAGCCAACCACGCGTCACTAGCTCTTCTGTCCCACCTTGGAGAATCCAGAAAGGAATGATAGCTAGGACGAAAATAAAATCTTGTAAGCTAACCTGACCTAATTTCAGACTGCCTGTCCCCGTAACCAAGAGCAAGACCACAACCATTGAAAACTGAACTGCTCCAATAAGGAAGCCTTTGAGGAGATTTTTGAACCAGTCTTGTTTATAGAATCCCAAACTAGAAAAAGGACGCTTCTCACGATACCGAACCCAGAGGAAGACTGCTAGGGCGATAAAAAAGAAACCAGCTAGCTGAAAAAAGACCGTATAGGGACCAATCACCGCCATTGCTTCTTTCGGATCAACTGTCGGATTTGCAAAACCAATCAAGAGTCCGATAATTATTCCAATCGGTAACATTCCAATAAAACTTAAAATCCCACCTCCATAAACAAAACCAAGAGCAATCAAGATAGCCAACCAAATCGGCGGAATATAACGCGATTGCTTGATAGCATCCAACATACGAGATTTAAACATATACACATTCCTTTCCTTGTTTGAATTTATTATAGCATATTATTTTAGGATGGGCAAAAGCTAGCTGTCAATACTGTTTCTGAGCCATTCTCACTAAATCTGTCAAACTGCCGTCTTTTTTCATCCTGAAACGCAAGTAAAGCACGGCCAGCAAGAGAATGAGCGAGCTGAAAACAGAGGCTTCAGCGCTGAAAGCTCCTCCAGTCAGCCAACTCCATTCTGACTTAGGGATAAAGTTCAGGACTGCCGCGTCAACACCAGTACCACTAACACTGAAACCATAGATATTTCCTTGAGTAAAGTTCCAAGCAGCATGAAGTCCAATAATCCCCCAGATATTGTCCGTCCGGAGTAGATAGAGACTTGCAAAGAGGCCAAATAAGGCAATGTTAAGAATGGGAAGAATACCAATATCTGGATTGCCTAGGTGCAAGAGGGCAAAGAGCAGGCTCGAAGTTAGCAAACCGATGGGCAGGTTGGTCTTTTTGACAGCAACTGGCAGCAGCCAAGCTCGTGTCACTAGCTCTTCTGCACCACCCTGAATCATCCAGAGCGGAAGCAAGATCAGGATATAGAGAAAAGGTTCCAGCGTCAGCTGTCCCCATTCAAAAGAGCCAGCTCCGCTCAACAGCATAAGCAGAGCGACTAGACTAAAGAGGAGAAAACCTATTGCCAATCCTTTGACTAGCTCCACCAAGCTTCCTTTTTTAACAAAGCCCAGAGTCGCGAGCGGTCGTCCTTCAGCACAGCGCACCCAAAGAAAGAGAGCCAGTATCATAAATACAAAGCCAAATAAGAGAAAAGGCAGGGCAAAATTGAAGAAGATTTCAAAGAATCCTCCTTGCCCTAAGAAACCTAGCATAAGACTGAGGACAGCCGAAATTGGCTCCAAAGCCAGATAGGCCAATTGTTGTCCTCCTTGCACGAAAACAACTGCCAGTAAAAGAGACAAAATATAAGGAGGAACAAAGCGAGCTTGATTAACTCCGTCCAAGATACGTGATTTTTTCATAAGAACCTCATTCTATCCTTGCTTTCATTTATTTCCAGTATAGCAGACTTTACGCTAAGAACAAAGAAAACTTGCGGTTCAACTTACAAAAATAGAGAGTTTATATGTCAGAAAACCTAACATAAAAACAGAAGAAATTTGCCTAATCAATGTTTTTTTGCTATAATGCTAGAATGCTAAAAAGGAGGAAGAAAATGAAGAAAAAATTCTTAGCAGTCTTGCTAACATTATTTCCATTTTTTGCGTTAGGGGCGACAGCCCAGGCAGATACGGTCAAAATCGTATCCGATACTGCTTACGCACCATTTGAATTTAAAGATTCTGATCAGACTTACAAGGGGATTGACGTTGATATCATCAACAAGGTCGCAGAAATCAAGGGGTGGGACATTGACATGAGCTTCCCAGGCTTCGATGCAGCTGTCAATGCGGTCCAATCCGGCCAGGCGGATGCCATTATGGCTGGTATGACCAAGACCAGCGAGCGCGAAAAAGTCTTTACCATGTCTGATACCTACTATGACACCAAGGTCGTTATCGCGACGACCAAGGCAAACACCATCAGCAAATATGAACAGCTGAAAGGAAAGAAAGTCGGTGTCAAAACTGGAACGGCTGCCCAACGCTTCCTTGAGAAGAACAAGGATAAGTATGGTTACACTCTAAAAACCTTTGATACGGGCGACTTAATGTATAACAGCCTTTCTGCTGGTGATGTCGATGCAGTGATGGACGATCAGCCGGTCATTGAGTACGCCATCAATCAAGGCCAAAACCTGAAAATTTCTATGAAAGGTGAGGCTGTTGGAAGCTTTGCTTTTGGTGTCAAAAAAGGCGGCAAGCACGAGCACTTAGTTACTGAGTTTAACGAGGCTTTGGCACAGATGAAGGAAGACGGCAGTCTGGAAGAAATCATCAATAAATGGACGGCTTCTAAAGGCAGCTCTGACTCGGCTGTTCCAGAGACTTCTACTCCTGCCGGTCAAAAAGCTACTCCGAAAAAAGACAAATACATTATTGCCAGCGACTCATCTTTTGCTCCTTTTGTCTTCCAAGATGACAGCAACCAATATACTGGTATTGACATGGAGCTGATTAAGGCTATTGCCAAAGACCAAGGCTTTACAGTGGAAGTAACCAACCCTGGCTTTGATGCAGCTATCAATAGCGTTCAGACCGGTCAGGCTGACGGAATTATCGCCGGCATGTCTGTCACTGATGCCCGCAAGAAAACTTTTGACTATTCCGATCCTTACTATACTGCCAACTCTATCTTGGCAGTCAAGGACAGCAGCAATATCGAGTCCTACGAGGAACTCAAGGGCAAAACCGTCGGTGTCAAAACCGGTACCGCTTCTCAGACTTTCCTTGAGGAAAACAAGAGCAAGTACGGCTACTCTATTAAAACATTCTCAGATGCAGCTTCCATGTATGACAGCCTCAACACTGGCTCTGTCGCAGCTGTGATGGATGATGAGCCTGTTGTCAAATACGCTATCAAACAAGGCAAGAACCTTAAAACACCTATTGAAGGTACACCAAGTGGTCAAGTCGCTTTCGCAGTTAAAAAAGGCAGCAATCCTGAGTTGATTGAGATGTTTAACAATGGACTGGCCAACCTGAAAGAAAGCGGCAAGTACCAAGAGATTTTAGACAAGTATCTGGCTAGCGAGGTAAAAGAATCCACTGTAGATGAGTCCACTATTTGGGGCTTGCTGCAAAACAACTACCAAGAACTTCTTAAAGGTCTTGGAGTGACGATTGCTTTGGCTCTGATTTCATTTGCCATTGCTATGGTCATCGGGATTATCTTCGGTATGTTCAGCGTCAGCCCTTATAAACCGCTGCGCTGGATTGCAGAAATCTTTGTCGATGTCATTCGTGGTATTCCACTGATGATTGTGGCAGCCTTTATCTTCTGGGGGATTCCTAACTTAATCGAATCCATGACTGGTCAACAGAGCCCAATCAATGCTTTCGTTGCAGGAACCATCGCTCTCTCTCTCAATGCCGGCGCCTATATCGCAGAAATTGTCCGCGGGGGTATCCAAGCCGTTCCAGTTGGACAGATGGAAGCCAGCCGCAGCTTGGGGATTTCCTACTCCAAGACCATGCGCAAGATTATCCTGCCACAGGCAACCAAGATTATGCTGCCAAACTTTGTCAATCAGTTTGTCATCGCACTCAAGGATACAACGATTGTCTCAGCTATTGGACTGGCCGAACTCTTCAAAACGGGTAAGGACATCATCGCTCGCAACTATCAGAGTTTCCGCATGTATGCTATCCTAGCCGTGCTCTATCTCATCATTATCACGCTCTTGACCCGCTTGGCAAAACGCTTAGAAAAGAGGATTAAGTAATGGCAAAATTAAAAATCGATGTGAATGATCTTCATAAATACTACGGGGAAAACGAAGTCCTAAAGGGCATTACTGCTAAATTCTACGAGGGAGATGTAGTCTGCATCATCGGTCCTTCTGGATCTGGTAAATCAACCTTCCTGCGCAGTCTCAACCTGCTAGAGGAAGTGACCAGCGGGACCATAACAGTTGATGGCTTTGATCTGACGGACAAGAAGACTGATGTGGATCTGGTCCGAGAAAATATCGGTATGGTCTTCCAGCACTTCAACCTCTTCCCGCACATGACTGTTCTGGAAAATATCACCTTTGCTCCTGTTGAGCACAAGCGCTTGACCCAAGACGAAGCAAATAAGCTGGGTATGGAGCTTTTAGAAAAGGTCGGCTTGGCTGATAAGGCTGATGCTAGTCCAGACAGTCTGTCTGGCGGTCAAAAGCAGCGGGTAGCTATTGCTCGCGGTCTGGCCATGAGTCCAGATATCATGCTCTTTGACGAGCCTACTTCTGCCCTTGACCCTGAAATGGTCGGCGACGTTCTCAACGTTATGAAGGATCTGGCTCAGCAAGGTATGACCATGCTGATTGTGACCCATGAGATGGGCTTTGCCCGTCAGGTAGCCAACCGCGTTATCTTTACAGCTGATGGTGAATTCCTAGAGGACGGCAAGCCTGACCAAATCTTTGACAATCCACAGCATCCACGTCTCAAAGACTTCTTGGACAAGGTGTTGAATGTATAAAACCAAACGAAGAGCCAGCTTATATGCCGGCTCTTTTCTTGTTTCTGAATTTTTAAACTACATCACCCACCATTGATAAAGTGACCAGTAGAGGATATTAGATACTATCGCAAGGGCAGATAAACTAGTCAGAACCGTCAGGAAAAGGCGACCTTTTCCGAGCCCCTTTCGAGCCTTGCTAAAGAGCGGATAAACCGCACATCCTGCTAAGAATAGACCCAGTCCTGCAAAGACCATATAACGCCAAGATTGAACAATTGAGTAGTCCTGATTCATGGCAGCCAGTAAAAGCAGAATGAGATTGCCCCAAATGAAAATAATGCTTCTTGGTCGACTATGCTAGACAAGCTTCAAAATCAAGGGATTCAACAGGTTTCACTCGTAGTCACAGATGGCTTCAAGGGACTTGAGCAGATGATCAGTCAGGCTTATCCATTAGCCAAGCAACAACGTTGCTTAATTCATATCAGTCGAAATTTGGATAGTAAAGTCAAACGAGTAGATAGAGCAGTCATTCTGGGGCAATTTAAAAGGATTTATCGTGCTGAAAATTTAGAAATGGCAGTACAAGCTTTAGAGGACTTTATCGCTGAATGGAAACCAAAGTATAGGAAAGTCATGGAAAGTCTAGAGAATACGGACAATCTTTTAACTTTTTATCAGTTTCCCTACCAGATTTGGCATAGCATTTATTCTACAAATCTTATTGAATCTCTCAACAAAGAAATCAAACGTCAAACGAAAAAGAAGGTTCTTTTCCCTAATGAGGAGGCTCTGGAACGTTATTTAGTTACCCTGTTTGAAGATTATAATTTCAAGCAAAGTCAACGAATCCATAAAGGATTTGGCCAATGTTCTGACACACTTGAAAGCTTTTTTGATTAACACTTCGTAACTCTGCTTGAGTGTTTACACAAAATTATTGACAGTATCGCCTTGAAACCAATATACTTAGAGAGTTTATAAAATAGTATCCAAAAAAACTTTTAAAAACCCAATTTGTAAAATTAAGATAGACAGAAAAAGCCATCTATATTAGGCTCAGATAAACACCACATTTGTCTGAAAGGAACTAACATAAATGACCTATACACATCTTACCTCAAATGAACTCGTAATGATAGAGGCTTACTATCAAGAAGACATAAAAATTTCAGATATTGCGAACTCACTAGGAAGATCGAAACAGACAATCTACACTGTCATCAACTATCTGAAAGAGGGGCACTCTGCTTATGATTACTATAACCGATATAAAGTCAATAAGAAACGCTGTGGTCGGAATAAAACAAGGCTTACGCAAGCAGAAAAAGATTTTATCCAAACTCATTTAGAACAAAATTGGAGCCTTGATGTCATTAAAGGAACTTATCCAGATAGGGTTTCTTGTTCTATGAGAACTCTCTATCGACTAGCAGACCGTGGTATTTTAAAGAAAGAGGATCTCCCTTGGAAAGGCAAAAGAAAACCAAATGGTCATAGCGAAAAACGAGGAAAACAAGCGTTTCGCAGAGATTTACGTGAGAGAGCAGCCATTTATCCTAATTTTAAGACAGAATTTGGTCATCTAGAAGGGGATACCATTGTTGGCGAGAAACACAAAAGTGCGGTTATTACTTTGGTAGAACGCCTCTCAAAAGCCATCATCACACTGAAAACTAATGGACGGAAAGCAAGTGATATTGAGGTTTCCATCAATCAATGGTTGTCTCAAGTTCCCAGCCATCTTTTTAAGTCGATAACTTTTGATTGTGGGAAAGAATTTTCTAATTGGAAGTCTATTTCGAATGCGCATGACATTGATATTTTCTTTGCGGATCCAGGCTGTCCTGGTCAAAGAGGCCTCAATGAACATTCTAATGGCTTATTAAGACGAAATGGATTACCGAAACAAATGGATTTTACTGCTATTTCTCAAAATTATTTATCAGCTATCGCTGATAAAAGAAATAGAATTCCTAGGAAATCTTTAAATTATCAAACACCATACCAAGTTTTTCTGAGTTACTTGAAAAGTCTAACTTAATTTGACAATTTAGGAAATTTTTATTTTTTTGAAAGCGCTTGACGTATCTACTATCTTTTGCTAGACTTAAGACAGAACTATTTCGGAGGTACACGGAGACATGAAAAATTAAATCTATTTTTTAAAGGAAACTTTATTTAGTAGATTTTGTCATGTTTCTGCATATCCGCGGGATGTTCGTTTTTTGTGCCTTCTAGCTTTTATTTGCTTATCTTTAGATTACTATGACAGTGGAAGCTGGAAGCCTATAGACGAATAAGCCTACTTGGACACTCCTATGTCTGCTTTGTGCAATCTCAACAGCTCTGCTAAATAAAGCAGGGCTGTATTTTGTGTTAAAAAACGAAGGAGACATCTATGCTTCAAATAAGAAATCTAACGATCACCCACCTAAAAGACCTGAAAGAGTTAGTCAAAGATTTGTCACTGACTGTCAATCAAGGAGACAAGATTGCTATTATCGGTGAGGAGGGCAATGGCAAGTCCACCCTGCTCAAGCTCCTGCTAGACGAGCGACTGGTCAGTTCCTATGTCAGCTACAGCGGACAGATTGACAAGTCCTATACTGCTGCTGTCTACTTACCCCAGCAGCTTCCTTCAAAGGATGCCCAACTAACGCTCAATGACTATTTCTTTGCTGATTTTGAGACCGAGCTAGACTATGCCAAGCTCTATCGCTATGCTGGCGAGCTCAACTTTGACAGCCAGCGTTTTGCCAGTCAGCAGCAGCTCGCCAGCCTATCTGGAGGAGAAAAGCTTAAAGTTCAGCTCATCAAGAAACTAGCCAGTGATTGGGATATTCTCTTTCTTGACGAGCCCTCTAATGACCTTGATCTCGAAACCCTGACTTGGCTGGAAAACTTTATCACCCATATCCAGCAAACTGTCCTTTTCGTCTCTCACGACGAGCACTTTCTCGCTCAAGCTGCGACCAAGATTGTTCATCTGGAGCGAATCAAAAAGAAGCAGGAGGCTAGAACCAGTGTCAAGAGTCTGAACTATGAAAATTACCGCCATCAACGTCAGGAATCCTTTGAAAAACAAGGTCAATTGGCACGGAAAGAGCGGGAAGAACACGCCAAGACCATGGAAAAACACCGACGGGTTAAGCAGAGTGTGGAGCATACTTTACGAAACACCCATGACGCTACTGCAGGTCGACTGGTAGCTAAGAAGATGAAAAACGTTCTCTCACAGGGCAAGCGATTTGAAAAGGCAGCTGCTGAAATGACAGAAATCCCAACACAGGAAGATGCCATCAGCCTTCACTTCTCAAACATAGAAGCTCTGCCATTGAGCAAAAGAATCCTAAAATTAGAAGAAATGGAACTAGAAATAGACGAACGACAACTGGCGGAAAACCTGACTCTGGAGGTCTGCGGCCAGGAAAAAATCGGACTGATTGGTGCTAATGGCTCAGGCAAGTCTACTCTGCTTAAGGAAATATGGAAGATTCTGCGTGAGCGGACAGATATGCGGGTCGGCTACATGCCCCAGCATTATGGAGACTTGCTGGCTGATGAGAGCAGTCCTTTGGACTTTCTGGCTCCCTCTGGCGACAAGTCCCAGGAGGAGAAAATCCTGACTCATCTGGCCAGTCTCCAATTCACGCGCGACGAGGCCCGCCACCCGATTGGGCAGCTTTCCGGAGGTCAAAAAGCCAAGCTCCTCCTGCTCAAACTTGTCCTAGACCGTCCCAATGTCCTCCTTCTGGACGAACCAACCCGCAACTTCTCTCCCACCTCTCAGCCTCAGGTTCGCCAGTTTTTGGCGACCTATCCTGGCGCCATTATCGCTGTCTCCCACGACCGAATCTTTCTCAAAGAAGTCTGCCAGAAGATTTATCGACTTACGGAGACAGGGTTGGAGGAAGTTGAATTATAAGCAAAAAGAGTCTGGGACAAAAGTCCAACCTCAAATATAAAAAGCGAACAAAACTAGTTTTCTGGTAATCAGAATTCTGCTTTGTTCGCTTTTCGCATTTAATTATAGATTTGAAGGGCTTGATAATTAAGATTTTTAAAAATTGAAATCTTTTTGTCCCAGACTCTTTAGTTTTGTTTAGCATCAATCTTTGAACTTTAATAATGCTCCCTTCTACTCCTGCGCCGTCTGCATTTGGTAATAAACGCCTCTGGCTGCCATGAGCTCCTGATGATTCCCATGTTCGACGATATTGCCATCTACCATAACGAGGATGATGTCAGCATTTTGAATAGTAGACAGGCGGTGGGCGATGATAAAGCTAGTACGCCCCACCATGAGCTTGCTGAAAGCCTCCTGAATCAAGACTTCTGTCCGAGTATCGATAGAGGAAGTCGCCTCATCCAAGATTAGGATTTTAGGAACCGAAAGGAAGACACGCGCAATGGTCAAGAGCTGCCGCTGACCTTGAGAAAGGGAGTCCCCAGCATCCGCCAGGTAAGTATCATACCCCTGAGGCAGCTGCTGGATAAAGAAATGAGCATTGGCCGCCTTGGCAGCTTCAATGACCTCCTCTCGGCTGGCATCTGGCCGGCCAAAAGCTATGTTGTCATGAATGGTCGCCGTCTTGAGCCAAGTCTCTTGCAGTACCATGCCAAACTGCTGACGATAAGAGGCTCTAGTGTAATGACTGATGGGAACATCGTCTAGTGAAATAAGACCACTATCAACATTGTAAAAGCGCATGAGGAGATTGATCAGAGTTGACTTGCCAGCACCAGTGGGACCGACAATGGCGACCTTGCTAGCTGCTGGAATCCTTATATTCAAATCCTGAATCAGCTCTTTTTCAGGCTCATAGCCAAAAGCTACATGCTCAAAACTAATCTGTCCTTTTACATCTTCAGACCGAAGAATTTCCTGACCAGACTCTGCCATTTCTTCTTGGTCCAAAACGCTATAAATCCGCTCTGCACAAGCTAAAGCGCTCTGCAATTCCGACATGACTGACGATATATCATTGAAAGGCTTGGTGTACTGGTTGACGTAGTTGAGAAAAGTTACCAGCTGCCCAACCGTAAAGCCTGTTCCCTGAATGATTCGGACAGCCCCAAAGCCTACAATTAAAGCATAGATCAGGGCATTGATAAAACGAGTCGAAGGATTGACCGTCGAAGAATAGAAAATAGCCGCCTGAGAATAGTCCGCATAGGTTTGATTGCTGCGAGTAAAAGCTGCATCAAACTGCTCTTGAGCATTAAAAGCCTGTATCAGACTTTCCTGGGTCAGACTTTCCTCAATCAGTTGAGTCTGCGCTCCTCTGGCCTGCGTCTGACGTTGGAAAAAGCTAAAACTCTTTTTGGCTATAAAGCGCGCTAAGAAAAGAGAAAGGGGCGTCAAAAGCAAGACCAAAAGCAGGAGGAAAAAGTCCAACTGAGCCATACTAATGATGGTCACTAAAATTGTCAGCAAACCCACAAAAAATTGATTAAAAACCATAAGTAGGCCATTGCTGAGCTGCTCCAAATCTGTCGTCACCCGACTAACCAAGTCGCCAGTTCCCTGCCGATCCAGATAGGCCAAAGGCAGATAGTGTACTTTCTTGATAATACCCTGTCGGAGCTGCTGGCTATAGCGATAGACCAGCTGATTATAGAGCAAGGGATTGAGCCACTGAATCAGCGTATTGGCTAAGATGACCAACAGCATCTGCCCCAAAATCGGCATCAAATGCTGCTCCGCTTGAGGAAGAAGAACACTATCAACCGCATTCCCGATTAAAACTGGAAGAAGAACAGTTAGAGCCACTTGAGCCACCGTTCCCAGACTAGCTAGGAGAAAGAGCCAGCGCGCCTGCAGCAAATCTCGAGTCAAACGCCTCAAGCTACTAGGTGATGTCTTATGCTTCATGCTTTCCCTCCTCTCCTTGACTATGCTGTGAGTGATGAATTTCTCGGTAAATGGCGGAGCTGCCTAAGAGTTCCTCATGGCGACCAAGAGCCACCTGTTCTCCCTTATCTAGGACTAAAATTTGGTCCGCTGAGCGCAAGCTATTGGTCCGCTGAGAGATCAAGACCAAACTGGTCTCTGTCAACTCATTCTTAATAGCATGCAAGAGTCTTGCCTCTGTCAGATAGTCCAGAGCTGAGGTCGCATCATCTAAAACCAAGAAAGGCGCCCTCCGCAAGACAGCTCTGGTAATGGTTAAACGCTGACGCTGACCGCCAGAAAAATTCCGGCCAAAGGCCTCTACAGTCGCATCCAAGCCACCTTCCTTCTGAGAGACAAAGTCTGCCGCCTGAGCAATCTCTAAAGCCTGCCACAAGTCTGCGTCCGTTGGCTTGGTTGACAGTCCTAAAGTCAGATTGGAGCGAACAGTTCCTTGAAAAAGCTCCGCCTTCTGAGGTACCAGACTGATCCAAGACCGCCATTCGCTCAGATTTTTAGGACTGCGTCCTTGGGAAAAGATGGTCAACTGACCAGCAGCAACTGGATAGAGATGAGCCAGCAGCTGAACCAGGGTAGACTTACCTGAACCTGTCCCACCAATAACACCTAAAGTCTGGCCGTTTTTCAAATCAAAAGTCAGACCTGTCAGGGCAGGACTAGCTGCATTTGGATAGGAAAAGCTGACCTGCTGGACTTTAATAGCTTGATCTAGCAGAGCTGTTTCCTGCACTAATTCCTGCAGGACATCTTCTTCTGCTTGCTCGAAGACCTGACTAATGCGGCCTGCACTGATATAGCTTTGATTGAGTGAGTTGACTAGCATAGCCAGCTTGAGCAATTCCACCAAAATTTGCAATAAATAATTGACCAAGGCCACTAGCATCCCCTGGGTCAGCAATCCCTTACCAATAAAAGCATTCCCCTGCCAAATCACAGCAACCAGAGTACCATTGACTGTAAGAAAGGTCAGAGGGCTAATCAGACTAGCCAGAGCTCCCGTCCTGATTTGCCAGGTTTTATAGAGCTCGTTACGATTGCGAAAGGTCTGAACCTCGCGCTGAGTCTGACCGAAAGCTCGTATAACCCGCATGCCCTGCAGCTGCTCACGCGTCAGATTGACTAGCTGATCTGTCAGCTGGCGAATCTTAGCATAGAGAGGATTCATGAGACGAGACATGAAAACGATAATAGCCGTTAAAATTGCCACCATGAGCAAGAACCACAAGGTAATGGCCGGACTGATAGTAAAGGCCATAATGATGGAGCCAAAAACGATGATAGGCGCCCGCAGAAAGAGACGAAGAAATTGATTGATGCCCATCTGGATCTGATAGGTGTCGCTCGTCAGCCGAGTCACCAAGCTTGAGGTCGTCAGCTCATCCCGACTGGCCTTGGGCAAGCGCAGAATCTTTTGATAGAGGTCACCTGTCATCTGACGAGTAAAGCCCACTGCCGCCTTTGACGAATAATACTGGGCCACCACCGCTACCACCACACCCAGCGCAGCCAAACCCATCAAAAGAAAAACCATCCAGTAGAGATGGGAGCTGTCTTGTCTAGGAATGGTCTCGTCCACAATCCTCGCAATCAAAAGCGGAACCAATAGTTCAAAACTGGCTTCCAAAAGCTTGAACAAGGGCCCCAGCAAAGACTCCCTGATATAGCCCTTGAAATATTTCAATAAATCTTTCATACTGCCTTCTTCTCCATTAAACTGTATTTATTTTACCATAATTTTCAAAGGGTAAAAATATTCTCCTTCTGACCAGCAGAAAGAGAATATTGATATTAGACCTCTTGTAAATTCTGGCTTATTTTCTTTAGACCCATATGCAAAAACGGTGTCGTTGCTAATAAGAAGCCGCCCAAAGCTATAAAAGTCCAGGCAAAGCTAAAGTAATCAATCAACCAGCCTGTCACAGGGAAAATGACGATCATACTCAGGCTGAACATCATAGAGTAGACACTGAGCATGGTCGCCCGTACCTCACTTGGCAGCTGTTTTTGTAAATCATTGTCAAAAACCGGCTGGAAAAGAGCATACAAGGCGTTGCTGATTAGATAAATCAAAATATAGATGATTGGCGTTCCAAAATAGGACAGCAGATAGCTTGCTCCAGTAAGAAGGACCACTGAAGGAAAGAGTTTTAGGGCAGAATACTTCTTCCCAATCACACTCGCCAGATAGACCGCTAAGATATTCAAAGCACTGCCAATCAGCATGACTACCGAAATCTGCCAATCTTTTAAGTCAGGCAATTGATTCTGATAATAAAAATAAAACATACACATCAGTGTTCCGATGATTTGGGAAAGAATCATCCAGATAAAAAGACTAGGATTTCTTTGCAACTCCTCTTTGACAGCCCAGATAATCTTTTTCATGGTCAGACGTTCTGCTTTCTCTGCTTTGACACTTGGCTCCTTCAGCATCCAAGTCAAGAAAAGAACGATGATAGAGGTCCCAATCATGATATAGTAGGTCAGATGCAATTGTCCATGGACAAAAAATCCAGCCCAGACCGTTCCCAAAGACCGGGTCGCTTCAGCCACTCCAGACATAAAACTGGAGATGGATAAGTAACGTTCCTTGAGTCCAGCCTCTACAGAAGAATCATAAACCATGGCCGCACTTGTACCCGAATCAAAATTATAGGACCAAGCACTAATCACCATAGCCAGTGCATAAACCCAAAAGTTCCCCTGCCCCGCCAACATGAGAACAGAAGACACAATCCCAGCTATCCGGCTCAGATAAAGATTGGTCTTGTAGGAAAAGCGATCCGCCAACATCCCAGAAGGAATTTCACAAATAAGGCTAGTCGCATGAAAAATACTTTCCAAAAGCCCAATCTGCCAAAGTGACATGCCGTTTTGACTTAGAAATAAAATCCAAAAACTAGTAATGCCTAGAAAGGCAAAAAATTCTACTCCAGCCATCAGGCCGATATTTTTCCGATAACTTCTTTTAAACATATTTTCTCCTTTAACAAGTGTTTTCTAATTTCTATCCTTTGTCACTTGTTAATCTGCTGTTTACATGACTCCTACCTCTTCTTTCTCTAAAATTTTGTATTTGGATTATTTCATAGTTTACTGTTGAAAAAACGCCCCATGGGCGTTCGATTCGTTTTATGGTTTAATACGGTGCAACATTCGTGGGAATGGAATGGCTTCACGGATATGCTTGGTACCTGCTACAAAGGTTACCATACGCTCGATACCGATACCGAAGCCACCATGTGGAACTGTTCCATACTTACGAAGATCAAGGTAGAATTCATATTCTGTCGTATCCATACCAAGGTCATTCATTTTAGCAACAAGAGCATCGTAGTCTTCCTCACGCATGGAACCACCGATGATTTCGCCATAGCCTTCTGGTGCCAGTAGATCCGCACAAAGGACACGGTCTGGATTTCCAGGAACTGGTTTCATGTAGAAAGCCTTGATGGCTGCTGGGTAGTTCACGACAAAGGTTGGTACACCAAAGTGGTTTGAAATCCATGTTTCATGCGGTGAACCAAAGTCATCACCATGTTCCAGATGCTCATAATCTGCATCTTCATCATTTTCATGAGCTTGCAGGAGGTCAATCGCTTCATCATAGCTAACACGCTTGAAAGGCTCAGCAATATAGCGTTTCAAAAGTTCTACATCACGTTCCAGAGTTTCCAAAGCTTGAGGAGCACGGTCAAGAACACCTTGAATCAAGGCTTTAACATAAGCTTCTTGCAAGTCAAGTGACTCATCATGCGTCAAGTATGAATACTCTGCATCCATCATCCAGAACTCAGTCAAATGACGACGGGTTTTTGATTTTTCGGCACGGAATACAGGACCAAAGTCAAAGACACGACCAAGAGCCATAGCACCTGCTTCCAGATAAAGCTGACCAGATTGGCTCAAGTAAGCTGGAGTTCCGAAGTAGTCTGTTTCAAAGAGCTCAGTTGAGTCTTCTGCTGCATTTCCTGACAAGATTGGGCTATCAAACTTCATAAAACCATTCTTGTCAAAGAATTCATAGGTAGCATAGATGATGGCATTGCGGATTTGCATCATAGCCACTTGCTTACGAGAACGCAGCCACAAGTGACGGTTGTCCATGAGGAAGTCAGTCCCATGTTCTTTTGGCGTGATTGGATAGTCATTTGACTCGCCGATGATTTCGATGTCTGTAATGTCCAGCTCGTAGCCAAATTTTGAACGCTCGTCTTCCTTGACAATCCCTGTCACATAGACAGAAGTTTCTTGGCTAAGCTTTTTAATCGTATCAAACTTCGCCAATCCTTCTTCTTCGCCAAATTTCTCGATGAAGTTGGGCTTGAAGGCCACCCCTTGGAAAAAGGCAGAGCCATCACGCAGCTGCAAGAAAGCAATCTTACCCTTACCTGACTTATTGGCTACCCAAGCACCAATGGTCACTTCTTGACCAACATAATTTTTCACATCAATAATTGTTACGATTTTCTTTGACACGTTTTTTCTCTTTTCTATTTTTTATTCTTTATGACAGACTGCCTCGACATTATTACCATCCGGATCCAAGACAAAGGCTGCATAATATGACGAAAGGTTCCCCCGATAATTTGGCGCACCGTTGTCTTTTCCCCCTGCCTTTAAACCAGCCTCATAACAAGCTTGAACCTGCTCATGGTTTTCTGCCAAAAAAGCAAAGTGAATCGGAGACTGCTCTCCCTCCCCCAACCAAAAATCTCCACCAGGATGTGGGCTGTTGGGAGCAACAAAACTGAGTAGAGAACTACTTCTAAAAGCCAATTTGTAGCCTAGAGGAGAAAGAAAACTTGTATAAAAGTCTTTTGAAATTTGTAGATTCCTGACCTTTATCTCAAAATGATCAATCATATCTGCCTCCTAGATTGGTTGCTAAATGTCACTTTATTTCAAGACAAATCTTTTGGACATCTGTTCTATATTTTACCATAAAGCGATTGCAATAGCTATCCTTGAAGAGTCTAAATCTCAGAAAAATTAAAAAACCAGCCTCCTAAAGGCTGGCGGATAACTCTCTCTGAATAAGAGGACTAATTTTTTGTTCCATATAGCAGTCGATCAACCATGTCATCATCATAGTTCAAGACTTTTTTCAAAGCCATCTTAAAGCGCTGATCGCTGAGAATCTGACCTCCTGGACTCTGATCGATCGTCGCATAATTCCCCTCCCAATCCTGAGTAAAGGCTACAGTCAGCTCTTGGTCAGGGTCTTCACAAACATCTCTCTGCGGATCTTTTGAACTGGTAGACGGTCGAAAGTCCATTCTTTGCAGACGAAACGACAGTTCTTTATGAAAAGCCGCAATGTCCTTCTGACGATTGACCACCGGCTCATGTTTGTCCAGCCAAGTCAAAAGATCTTCTCTTGTAATATATATCATCTTCCCCTCCTAAACCAAATCAAAGTTCGCCCTGTAAATGACCGTATCATAGCTTGGGCTAGCTGCTGACAGAGCTGCTTGAATGATATGGAGCACGCGCTGCTGTTGACCTTCGAAAGCTAAGGGCAGAAGCATATTGGAGACATTTTTGACAATCACTCCCTTAGTGAATTCCCCATCTTCATAAGAAAAATCCTGCTGATGAAAAATGGTCTTGGTCTTAAATTCAATCACCTGTCCTTGCAAGATTAGCTTATAAGTCTTCTTCCAGTTGGTTCTGCCACCAAAGCGATAAAGGACCAGATAAATCCCCAAATCATGATCTGCAACCCAATCACCCGTCTCAAAGACTAGCTCATCATCAATCCCAGCCTTCTTTAAAAGCTCAATCCCTTCTTCAGAAATCATCTCGTGCACAAACTTCCAACTTCCTTCTTGAGGAAGAGTTGCTGTTCCCTCAGTCTCCTTCTGAGGGCCACTACTGACTTCTTTATGGTGAACTCTTTTAGGGGTAAATTCTTCCTCCCAAGTCATCTCTTCTTCTATGTCACTGACAGCCCGCCTAGTCGGGAAAAAATCCAGACACTTTTCTAATAATCCCATATCCTATCTCCTCTTTATCTGTACTCCACGTGGTTTACTTCCCTTATCTTTGTATCATAATAAGGGTTAATCTGCGACAGGGCATGTTGAATCACTGTTATGATCTTGTCCTCTCGTCCTTTTAAAACCTTGGGAATAACAAGCTGGGAGATTGTTTCTGTCGATAGACCTTTTACACTTTGATCTTCTTCATTGCGGGCTGGATATCTATCAGCCCTCTCTTCTTCTAGGCGAAATTCAAGCAAGTGGCCACCGAGAATCATGGCTAAGACTTGATATTTCCCTTCCCCAATACGAAATTGCTTGACGCAGAGAAAAATTCCTCTCTCCTCATCCTCTAGTAAAAATGGCAAAGCCAGTTCTTTTTCTTCAATAGAAAAATCCTCGAGAAGCTTCTTCTCTCTTTTCCCTATTTCCTTTCTGATAAAACCCATTTTATCTCCTTTTGTACAAAATAATCTTCATCCCTATTATTACTTAAGTAAAAAGACCATGAGGAACACACTGCAAGTGAATAGAATGCAGGGCTAGACCAAATGGACCTTCTTTTATTATACACCGAAACACCATCGTCTTCAACTAAATACTCCTCAAATTTTTAAGTCGTCTGGTGATTCCTATCAGAAAGTTACTTATACTTAGTTAATCTGCCATTGATAGCTGCTATTTAATCAACAGGCGGATCATCCTTTATCTCTTCTTCCGTCTTCCAGTAGGTCATACTGCTCTTCTCAGTATCTACCTCCATCTTTTTATTAAGTCTAATATCAACCTTATAATAGGCACGTTTAATTAAAAACTTTTGACTGTTCTCCGCAAAACCCCAAGTTCTACAAACCATCAAAAAGCGTGCAGAGCCCTGTCCAGATATCTCCTCCTTAGTGTAAGAACTGGGAGCAGTTGGGCGTTCTAAGATTCTCATATTTAATCTCAGTTCTGGCTGATATTTGCTCAAATACCAGTCTATTCTGGCCGAGTCATTCTCATAATATTGGATACGATAGAGATGACCTTTGGCTTGCAAACTATAGCCATTGGATTCGGAAATAGTGGTCCACCCCACCTCTGAATCAAAGAAAACATAAGCTCCTAGCAAGAATAAGAAAATCAAACGACGTTTCATATTATTCTCCTTCCAATATTTCTTAAAATCCGGTATCAGTTAAATTCTAAGCGAAGCAAATTAACATTTATCCATGCTAAAGCTTTCTAATTTTGGCTAAAGTAAAAAACACTTCCATATCTTTCAATATTATTTAACTCATTGCCAGTACAGTCAAAAATAAATTGAAAAGGACGAACGCTGAGTTCATCCTTATCTATTGTTTATAAATCTTTGTAGGTTTTCTTGGCTCTATAATATCTGTAGTTGGTAAATCCGACACAGAGGTTATAGGGCTTTTTGAATGTATACAAAAAGTCCCATACGACCTATAATGAAAAGCGCAAACAACTCATTAGAAAGACTCATATGGAACACATCAAGAATACCACAGAATTGCTGGGAATGAAAGACTTAAATATCAAAATTACCTTCATCTTGCAGCACCAGACCCATCTTGAAATTCGGGCTAGACTGGATTATGCAGCTCCTTCCTGCCCTCACTGCGGCGGTAAGATGATTAAGTACGGTTTTCAGAGGTCCTCTAAAATCCCACTCTTGGATGCACAAGGGTTTCCAACTCTGCTCCGTCTCAAGAAGCGGCGATTTCAGTGTAAATCTTGTCATCGGGTGACCGTAGCTGAGACACCCATCGTAGACAAGAACCACCAGATTTCACACCTGGTCTGGAAGAAGCTCACCCAGCTCTTGACCGAAAATCGAGCCAATACCGATATTGCCAGAACCCTCCACATCTCCGTCTCAACCGTCCAGAGAAAGCTGGCTCAGTTCACTTTCAAAGAGGATTACACCAAACTTCCCGAGGTCATCTCCTGGGATGAATTTTCTAGGAACAAAGGCAAATTAGCCTTCATTGCACAGGATTTCGAGACCAGGAAAATCATCGCCCTCCTCGAAAACAATCGCCAGAATACCATCAAAAATTATTTCTACCGCTACCCGAGAAAGGTCAGAGAACAGGTCAAAGTCGTGACCGTGGACATGTCTGGCACTTACATTCCAATCATCAAGCAACTATTTCCTAAGGCCAGAATTGTGTTGGATAGGTTTCACATCGTCCAACATCTTGGCAAAGCCATGATGACCACTCGAATCGCTATCATGAAGACCTTTGACAAGAAATCTCTGCCTTATCGTGCGCTGAAAAACCACTGGCGACTATTTCAGAGAGAAAGCAGAAAACTGTCTCGTCATCGCTTTTATTCCAAGACCTTTAGGCAGACCCTAAAGCCTAAGGAAATCGTGGACAAGACACTTCAATTCTCAGAAGAACTCCGTTATTACTACGATCTCTACCAGCTCTTGCTCTTCCATTTCCAAGAGAAACGTACTACAGAATTTTTTGAAATCATCGAAGACAACATGAATCTTGTCAATTCGACCTTCAAAAGAGTTTTTGAGAGCTTCCTAAAACTCAAACCTTACATCACAAATGCACTCCAGTTCGACTATTCCAACGCCAAGCTCGAGGCTACCAACAAGCTCATCAAGGATATCAAACGAGCGGCCTTCGGCTTTCGCAATTTTAAGAACTTTAGAACTAAAATCCTCCTCGCTTTGAACATACAAAAAGAGAGAACCAATTTGGTCCTCTCTCGGATTTAAACTTTCTACCAACTACAGTTGACAAAGAGCCGTTTTCTTTAGCAAGCAATGCCGGATTGTGTTCTCTATTTACTCTCCATAAATTGCTGCAGGCGTCCAACAGCTTCTTTGAGTGTTTCCATATCTGTCGCATAGCTAAGACGGACATTTTCTGGAGCACCGAAGCCTGCTCCGGTCACCAGAGCTACGCCAACTTCTTCTAAAATTGCTGTCGTAAACTCGGTCACATTGGTATATCCTTTCATTTCCATGGCTTTCTTGACATTTGGAAAAAGATAGAAGGCTCCTTGTGGCTTGACCACTTCAAATCCTGGCACCTTAGCCAAGAGAGGATAGATGGTATTGAGACGCTCTTCAAAGGCTTGACGCATAGTCTCAACCGTTTCCTGACTGCCAGTCAGAGCTTCGATAGCTGCATATTGAGCCGCTACTGTCGGGTTAGAAGTCGTCTGACCTGCAATCTTACTCATAGCTGCTATAATCTCTGGCTCACCAACTGCATAGCCAATCCGCCAGCCTGTCATGGAGTAGCTCTTAGAGACACCATTGATGACCACTGTCTGCTTGCGAATCTCCTCAGATAGACTAGAAATTGGCGTAAATTTATTGCCGTTATAAACCAGACGTCCATAAATGTCATCTGCCAAAATCAGAATGTCATGCTCTACAGCCCAGTTCCCAATCGACCTCAGCTCATCCGCTGTATAAATCATACCCGTCGGATTGGACGGCGAGTTCAAAACCAAGACCTTGGTCTTATCAGTACGAGCAGTTTCTAACTGTTCCACCGTTACCTTGAAATTATTTTCCTCAGTAGCTTGGACAAAAACAGGAGTCCCCTCGGCCATCTTAATTTGGTCCCCGTAGCTGACCCAGTAAGGCGTCGGAATGATAGCTTCATCACCTGGGTCAAGCACACTCATAAAGAAGGTATAGAGGGAGAACTTAGCTCCGGTTGCCACCGTCACTTGATTAGGCTGGATTGTGTAGCCGTAATAGTTGGCAAAATACTCCACCACTGCTTCTTTTAGCTCTGGCAGACCGCTAGTCACTGTATAAAAGCTAGCACGTCCATCCTCAATTGCTGCTACAGCCGCATCTCGGATATTCTTAGGCGTCGGAAAATCCGGCTCTCCCAGAGTCAAAGACAGGATATCCCGCCCCTGCGCTTTCAAAGCCTTAGCACGCGCTGCTGTTGCTAAAGTCACGCTTTCTTCCATCTTTAAGACACGATTTGATAATTTCATAGTCCCTCCTTGCTGACCAAGAGTCCGCTTTCAAAACCAATCAGGTAGTAGGTGCCTCCCGACTTGACTTCCCAGATGGGCTGATCCTGAAAATAGCCCATGGTCACCTTATCAATAGTTCCTGCTCCATTTTCCTTGGCAATGCTCTTCGCATCAGCCTGACTGACACCTTGGTCCAGTCGATAGACCCGAATCTCATTGGAATCTTTTGCAATCAATACAGCCTTTTCGACACCCTTACTTGTCTTGCCAAGCAGACTGTAGTAAGATTCCTGCCCATTGTAGATAGCAAATGAGTCAACTTTTTCAAGATCTGCGTATTCCGTGGCCAAGCGGCTGCTTGCTTCCTTAGCCGACTGTCTCGGCTGCATAGATACTTGCAAAACTGCAAAAAATGAAAAGACAAGAACACTGAGAACGATAAAAATACCGATAAGGTACTGCCAAATTGGAAAACTGGCTTTATTTCTATTTTTATATTTCACTCCGTCATTATACTACAAATACTCCTATTTTTCTATCTTTTTTGATGAGAATATTCTCAAAATTCTAAAGCAATATCCTTGCATATGATACTATTTATTGGTAAAATATTGTTATGAAGATTACAGACGATTTAAGCAAAGAAACTCTGCTTGATTTGAAAACCATGATTGTCTTTCATAAGGCAGAAAGAACTATCCGTGCCATTGAAGCCCAAATTTTTAAAAAGCATGATTTGACTCCTACTCAGTTTTCCGTCTTAGAAACCCTGTACAGCAAAGGAGAGTTGCGCATTCAGGACTTGATTGACCGTATACTGGCTACTTCTGGCAACATGACTGTTGTCATCAAAAATATGGAACGCGACGGTTGGATTGTCCGCACCTGCGACCCAAATGACCGCCGGGCTTTTTTGATTGGCTTGACGGAACAAGGCAGAGCTAAAATTGAAGCCGCCCTGCCTGATCATATCAAAAATATCCAGCAAGCTCTTTCCATTCTCGAAGAAGACGATAAGCATGATTTGATTCGCATTTTAAAAAATTTCAAAAAAATGAGCTAAATAATTGCTAACTAGTGATTAATGTTGTAACATATATTGTAACAAGAGAAATTTCTCTTTATATTTTATTAAAAAGGAGACAATACAATGTCTAAAGTATTATTCATCGTCGGATCGCTTCGTCAAGGTTCTTTCAACCACCAATTGGCTGAGCAAGCTGAAAAAGCTTTGGCTGGCAAGGCGGAAGTTTCATATCTTGATTACAAAGAAGTACCATTCTTCAACCAAGACATCGAAAGTCCTGCTCCAGCTGCTGTTGCTAAGGTTCGTGAAGAAATTTTGGCCGCTGATGCCATCTGGATTTTCTCACCTGTCTACAACTGGGCTATCCCTGGAGTAGTGAAAAACCTCTTGGACTGGGCTTCACGCGCTCTGGATCTGTCAGACCCAACTGGCCCATCTGCTCTGAATGCTAAGGTTGTTACTGTTTCATCTGTAGCTAACGGCACATCACCAGATGAAGTATTCAAGCACTACCGCAGCCTGCTGCCTTTCATCCGTATGAATGTGGTAGAACCATTCACAGGAGTTAGTATCAACCCAGAAGCATGGGGAACTGGTCAACTGACTGTCGCAGAAGACAAACTTGCTGAACTCTCAGCACAGGCTGATGCTCTTTTAGCAGCCCTTAACTAAAAAGAGAAGATTATAAAAAGAAAAGAAAACTTATAAGACACTAACCCCCCGCAAATAATTGCGAGGGGTTTTAGAATACTTTACTAACAGGAACAGGTATTATAAATCAGCTAAAGAATATTTAGGATAAGGAATTTGAGATAATTTATCTGCTATTTTTGCTAGCATTTTCTCTTCTGATTCATCAATATACCCCTCAAACCAAACTTTTTCAATATCTTCTTGGTTAAAGAAGCAAGCTTGATTATCCGTCATACCAAAAGGATATACACAACCAGAATAGTCTAAATACCCAATTTCACCCTTGTTATCATAAAGGGGATAACGGTTAATAATCATAATTTTTACCTGTCCATTTTTAAGTTGGACAACACTCCCTATCGGTAGTAGCTCAGTCATTAGAAACCTCCTTTAAAAATTTTCTCGAATTCTAAGTATTTTTCTTTCTTAATCTTTTCAGAACTTTTATCTGTTTGAATAAATGGGATCTTATGAGACCAAAATAAGCAATAAAGAAGCCCATATCACTTAGCAAATAAGACAAATAGCTGCCTTTGCTTAAATACTCAACAGATTGATAGATGGCAAAAACAGCAAAAATCAAGCCAATTCCAAACTTCCCATATACATTTCGACTAAAAATATATAAAAACTCATCTTTTATAGGTAGTGTTTCAAAATGAAACTCTTTAAATGACGGCTCTTTCTTTGTCCTTGCAAGCAATTCTACTAGATACCCAACAATAATATAACCAAAAACTAACAAGATCATTTTCCATAGGAAGGACAAGTGGCTATTCGAAACAGAAGTAAATCCATGTAGCAGCAGAATGCTAGCTGCGGGAACATATTTCGTGATATCCAGATGGAATTGTGGACTATGAACATTTGCATAAATTTTATTAGTTTTAAGATCCAAATAATAGTTTCTACCCTGAAAGGTCAAGAGATAGGTTAAATATTCTTTTTTCTTCATTTTGATTGCTTTTCCAACCTTTTAAGGATAATCAATTTTTCTATTGGCTTGTTTCCAAATAATATGAGTCCTGATACTGGGAGAAAACCAATGATGCCCATAAAAGAAAGAAAGCTTCCTGAAAAATAATAATCAATTATAAATTTAATTGACGTAAAAAATAGTATAGTCCCCAAAAACAATATTCCTTTACATTGTGTTTGTTGCTTATAAAGAAAATTAGGCCAGTCAAAATAAAGTTTCTGATTAAAATTTTTCATAGTTCCTTTTCTAATACTTCTTAGAACAAATATTATCAAAACTAAAACGCTGAGAATAGTCGAACACAAAATAAATATTCTGATAGGCACACTGGCGACCTGAGGTGCTGTTGCTTCTGAATAAATGTTTCGTAAAAGAAAGGAAGCAGGCAGAATAGCCCAAGTGAGATTAGGAGCTTTCTCTTCTTTCTTATCTATAGAGTATAGTTGTCCAGTTTTTCTATCATAAAAAATATTTTTATCTCTGAAATTACCTAACCAAAATAAATTCTTATTCATTGATTTACTCCAAGTAGAGACGGTTCATAATCATAGCACTTCCATTCAATAATTGTTCATACATTATCTTGATCCATAGATTATAAGCTAAAACTCTTTATTTATTTTTCATCAATTGCTTTACTGCCATCATTCTTTTTATAAAATTGCTTTTTGCTATTACCATATAAAAAATAAAATAAAAGGCAATAACTTCTATTAAGTTTGTCATAGTAGGAGCATTCAAATATTCTCTCATTTGAAAAGCAGTTAAGAAAGAACTCACTACAAATGTAATAAGCAGAATGTATAATCGGTTTCTCTCTTCTTCTAAAAAATTACTCCAACCTACATGTTCATATAATTTTGGATTAAATGCTTCAACGTTTTGTCCTAAATACTCGTCTTTAAATCCAAAGTGACAAACCAAAGATATAAGAATAAGACACGCACACAAAACAATGACTCTTAAAATAGGGGATTCAAATTTTATATTGTTTACTTGAACGAGAAAAGCATTTCCTAGAATTCCAAAGGATATTACTAACCATCTGAGATTAGGAAAAACTCTCTCATTTACTTTATTAGAATATAGTTTTCTACTCTTAACGTCAAAAAAAATATTTCTGCCTTGAAAGCCACCTATAATAATCATAAATTTCGTTTTCTTCATTTTTCAATACCATCATATTAATAAAAAAACTAGGACTGAGAGGAAGCAAATCCTTCCTAAACTTTACCTATCCACCACTTGAGCTTCAAATTTAGCCGATTTATTATCTACATTGGTGATAGTGGTAGTGTAGGGGTTGTTATAAGATTCAGCTATCTCTAGCCAGCTCATCTCTGACCCATTTGAACACATTTTGATTACTTAGATTATAATGTAACTAACTACCACTTACAGACTAATAGACTGTCCAGGTTGTAGGGTATACTTCCTAAGATTCTGTGCCCATAAATAAAAGAGAAAAGCAGATACCAGAACTACAACAAACAATAAACAACAACCTAAATTCCAATTCCATTGTTTTTTTCAAGGTCATTTGTGAATCTCCTTATAGTCGTCATACCATCTTGGAGCTCTATCCATTCTGTAAGATTTCGTTTTCGTTCCTTTTTCTCTGCTGACCCGACCACCTGATACATAGCAACAGTACTATCATACGAAGAATCAAATAGACCAAACGAAAGATTCTCATCTTACCAAGAGCAGACAAAAACTCCTCCCTTGTATTCCCCACTTCTTGACCTAACTGTTCAACCGTTTTGCCTGTTTCCTCTTTAATAACAGCTGCATTCTTGGAAATCAAATAATAATTTTGCTCCAAACTGGTGGTATAGGCTCTGGAAATTGGCTCGTCTAAGAAAAAATATACCCTATCAGCATACTTATCTTCAGACAGAGTATAGTATATTTCAACTTCACTCTCCCATTTTTTAGGAAAACTAGTTATTCTAATATTTTCATAGTCTAGATGCATAATTCCATTTAAAACATCACTAGTCCATTCTTCCGCATAGTGGTAAAGATTTGCCTTTTTATCTACCATTGGCCAGACCATAACATACCGACTATGCATGAATTCCTTGGTCAAAGCCGAGTTGCTAGCCAGACTGGTCGCACCAATATCATATAAAGACCAAACAAGCACAATGAGCGTCAAGAAAGCTTGAACGGGTTTTGTTTTGAAATACTCTTGAAGTAAGCTAACCTTAGTATCAGTTTCCCTATTCTGTTTTCCAAACATCTTTAAATTTTACTTCTCCTCAATTCTGTAAACTAAACGAAACAAATAATTGTTTTTTTGTTCATAAGATTGCTTCTTAAAAGCGTCATATTGATAACGCTTATAAACAAAATAGAAAGGAATAAGGATCAGAAGTAAGGACAAAACAATAGTCAGGTATTTATAGCGTTTGAATTTAACGAACATTTGTATCAGCCCCTCTTTCTAAATAGTCAAAAAAAAACTCCTGATTTTTCCTCTTCAACAGTTTTACCATGCTCTGCTTCGCTCTTCCCTGTTCACAATATCTCACACTTTATTTAGAAGCTAGTTGCTCTTTCATTTTTTCAAAGAACTGATTCAACTCTGTTTGAACCTGACGTAGTAGCTCTTTTTCTTGAGTCTTATCTATCTCAATTTTTTTCCTAGTACGATACTTATCCATATAAGTATATCTTGAATAAGTCAATTTTAATTCTTTATCCACGAAAAAACCTGCATCTATTTCTTTACCATCAATTATAGTGGAAAAATGAATCAGAAGCTCACTGTCTTCCAAACTAGTCGGCGGGCGTACATCCAAGTTTAATTTACCAGGTATTGTAAGTTCATTTATTCCCCATCGCCGAATCACCGGCTCATCCGGAATTCCATAGCCTGCGTCTCGGATAATATCCTCGTTGTTACCTGCGAGAATACTTGTCAGTAATTCAATTTTATTGGCAGAAGAAAAATCTGGTTCAGGTCTATCATCAGGCCAAAAGAGCAGCCAAATGGCAAAAACAGTTATTATTAAAAGTAGAATGCTTATTATTTTTTTACGTACCGACATTCTTATCTTCTCCTCGCTTCAAATAATCATAAAAATCTTCTTTTGATTTTTTATGCTCATCCGTATCTGGTTTCCATAAGAAATCCCATCTTTTCCCGTGCTTGATAAATTGTCCACCTGCTATATATTTTCCAAAGTCTAGATTAACTATCAGGCAGTCACGCTCTTTTAGGCAGTCGGTCTGTTACTTGATTGCTAATTTATAAGTTGTTGCCAATGTTCTACCTTACCTATCCACCACTTGAGCTTCAAATTTAGCCGGTTTATCATCTACATTGGTGATGGTGATGGTGTAGGGTTTGTTATTCGTAACATCAAAAATTTTTTTCTCCTTGATAATTAACAACAATCCCATCTTTTACTAAATGAATACCTTTTTGATTATTGGGTAACTCTTCATTATCATTTTCTGAATAGTTTCGTTTAAAGAGTTTTTGCTCTTCAACCCCATAAAAAATGTCACCATTTACCTCAAACCAAACTCCTGAACCTGATAACTTAAGCTTATTATTATCACTTTTCTTCAAAATTAACACAGAATAGTATTCCGCATCTTGTGTCCGAGGTTTAACTCTCAGACTAATAGACTGACCAGGTTGAAGTGTATATTTACCAAGATTTTGTGCCCATAGATAAAATAGAAAACCAGCTGCTAGAACTCCAACAAGCAATAAACTACAGCCTAAATTCCAATTCCATTGTTTTTTCAAGGTCATTTGTGAATCTCCTTATAATCGTCCATACCATCTTGGATGTATTGCGCATCTCCAGTATTATCAACAATAATAACCCTGTTATAGACTTCTTCTTGATTTGATTTAGAAAGTTCTATTGATTAGTTCTGTGCTCTGAAAAGAGACAAATATTAATGCTATTAGAAGAAAGAAGCTAGTATCTTCTGTGTTTTCTATTCAATTTTTCATTACCAACGTTAATCATACAAAGTATGATACATCTTTTTTATGAAACCATCAATTTCACTTTGAACAATTTTCAACAAGCGGGCTTCTTCAGATTGTGAGATAGAAACTATTTCTCTTGTTCCCTTAGCATTTTCCTGAGAATAGCTAGAATAAAGTAAATTCAGATTTTTATCTAAAACGAAAGCTACATGTGTTTGTTTTTCATTAACTTGTGTAATGAAAAATAACTGAAAATCCTTGGCTTGCTTTTGAGGAGGACTAATTTTCAAATGTATATCTCCTTCTATTTCCAGTGGATAAATAACCCCTTCTAACCGAATGGCTCCATCTGGCGGAATGGTAAAGCCTGCTTTGCGAATATCAGGTGCGTACTTCTCTGATTCTAGCAAACGATGAAGAACTTCAATTCTATCATTTTTCTCAAAAGCTACTTTCAATGTATTAGATTGTTGAAAATGATTGTAAGTGAAATACGAAGGTACTAATACAACCAAAAATAATACTATCAACCATTTAAACTGTTTCAATTTATCTAACATTGCTCTCTAAACCTCTTTCTAAATAGTCAAAAAAGGCTTCCTGATTCTTCTTTTGTTCCTCCTCTGACTGACCACGAGTTATATACATATGGCCTCCTGTACTACCATCTGTTACAATGTAATGAACAATATCTTTACCAACTTTGGTATCTCCTTGCCCCATATTTTTATAAAACTCTTCAACACGGTTAATCTTATTAGTTCCAATTCCCTGATTATAGTCTGCTTGTATTTTAAAAATATCTTTTTGATTCACGTCTTTCATTAGCTCATAGCTATTGATTGGATCCAAATCTGAGTTAAAGTCAGTATCACCATAACGGCCAGAGTCCACATCTCCCTTGAAGGAAATTTCATATTTTTCCATGTAATACAGCAGTGAAACTGTGCTGCCCGAAATATTGATTCTAGCAGTATTCCCCACCTCACTCAAAGCATGAACAATTGAATAAGGATTCATGTCCCAGCTTTGTTCAGTAAACGCTGCAAACTGAATTGCTTCATGAGCATAATCTTTATGACTAGTTGAATCATTATGCTGTTCGGGAAGTTTAATTTTCAATAGGTTGATTTCAGAAGAAGATAGACCATATCCTTTACTAAGCTTATCTCTTTCTACTGTCTCAACTACTCCAGCAATCGCTTTAAATCTAAGCGCTAGGAAATTATCTGGCACAAAGGAAGCAATTAGTCTATTGTACTCATAAATAACTTTTTCATTAGACCAATCTTCTTGCTTTGCCTTCTTCAAAATTCCCTGCTGAAGCTTATAAAGCACATGTGCTGTGGGTTCATCCATGTTATAGGATGACTGCAGATCATCCACAATCACTTTCTTTTCCTTCTCAGCTTTAGTCACTGGGATATTTTTATCCAACTGATGTGTCTCAATCTTCTGCCCTTCATTTTAATAGCCCAGCTCATGTCCACTCCATCAACATAGTGATTGCCGTTACTGTCTACTAGGACTTGGCTTAGCTGGCTGGATCCTTGAATAGCTAGATGAAGAACTTCTAGACTATCGCTGAAATATTGAGAAACCTGAGCGACAAAGAACTCTAGCTTTTCAATCTTTTCTTCCAATTCTTTGATTTGTGATTCAATTTGCGATTCTGCACTAGAAAGAATCACCAGAGACTGCATGTGAGAAACGATATTAAATGTAGCAATAGACTTCATGCGCTCTAAGAATGATTCTTTAGCTTCAATAGCCTTTTTGACAGAGGCTAGCTGCTGCTCTCTCAATTCTTTTGTCTTCTTCAGCTGATCCAGATCGAGGTTGCCGTACTCAGCTACCTGAGCATCTGCAGCTCTGTATGAATTTAACTCCGATTGAATGTCGTCCACTGCAGCCTGTAGCTTCTTAATGGCAGGAATGATAATCTCTGAAAAGAGGCCTTTCCCTGCTGTATAGGCAGCTCCCATGAGTTCTCCTGAGTCTAGGGTAGCTATTAGGTGGTCACATCCCTGTGACAATCGGTCTGTCACCTCATTGGCCACTTGAATATTATTAGCCATGGCCTCCATCAGCTGTGAAGACTCTGACGCACTGTACTTTACTCCCATGGTAAAGAGTTCCTTTCTTTCGTCAATTTTTCTCGATTTTCATCTAATTTTTGCCGAACTTTCTTTGTTTGTTTGGAAACACTGTCCAACTCTTGTTCTACGTAGCTATCTATTGTTTGCTGCAAGGCTTGGTTTTCTTCCCATATTTTACGATTGGTAGAACTAGTCTCTGATACGGGTCTATCAAATTTTCTATTTGGGCATTCATCGTCCAAATATCTGTACGAAAATTCATTACTTTCTCTTCATAACGCCTTTTGAGAACTAAAAGATCTTCTTCTTGATTCTCAAGCTGAATAATCTGCTTATGTAATTGCTCACGTTTTTCTTGATTTTTATCTTTTATCATCAGTTGCTCCAACGTTGCGCTTGATCTACATCACGCTTTTCAATTTTATAAGCTATATCAGGAAATTTATTAGCCTGAACCAGGACAGCTGCACTAAAGTCACTGACAGCCTGCAGCATTTGATTGCATGCCTGACGGCCTGCTTCCATCCCAGCAATCTCTGTAGTATAGCTGAACTCTACCTGCTGATTTTGCTTGTCACTTGTATCTATCCCAACCAGTTCACTGATAACATTCTGAGCAGAGATAGTACTCGACTTGATTTCCCCTTTTTACACTTCCTTGACATAAATCAATTCTTGTTCACTAGATAGATCAGGTCGGTAAGTAAAGCCTGCAAAGCTTAATTTCTTCATCTGTTCGACTTCTGTCACTTGGTTAGTTATTAGAGCTGTTAAAAACTCGCCACGTGCCTTTTTAGAAATGGTCGAATGGACTTTCAGCTTGCCATCTCGGTCTTCCAGAAACTTGAAGCCTATCATGCGCTGACGGTTTTCCTTGGAAAAGACCGTTTCAAACTCGCTGGACAGGAGGGAGAAAATCACCTCATCTTCTGCCAGGGCTTGGTCATAAGCTTCTTTCCAAAATGCCTTGAGACTCTTCCCATCTAACTTGAGTGGCATCATAAAGTCCAACCGATGGGGCGCTATAGGCTCCAGAGCAGGGATGACTCCGTAAAGTGCTGATGTGATGGCAAGATGCTTCTCGATATACTGACTCTCTTCTTCGGTATAACCCTCTCTCTTGATATGGCGGTACATGAGGCCGTCAAAAAGGTAAAGGGCTGGAGCATGCTGCGCAGTTCCTTCTCGCAAAGCCTGAATGGCTTGCCACTCTATCTCCGCTCTTTCTGAGGATATTTTATAAAATGATACCAAGTCAGCTACTGACATGGTTGCCAACTCATCCAACACAGCTTGAGTTTGTGCTGATGGTGGATTCGGGATTGCAGATGGCGCAGTTAGATTCAACTCTTTAGCAGTTGGATAAGAATTTTCATAGTTTCCTTCTTTCATTTAGTGAATATGACGGACAACCCATTTGCCTAAGGCTGTCTCTAGTAGATAGCTGCCGATGATGAAGCCTAGCAGATTGGTCAAGATATCACCCAAGTCAAAAATACCAAGGTGAAAGAGATACTGACTTCCCTCAACCAGACTAATAGCCAAGGTAAAATAAGCCACATGTTTCCATGACAGCTTGCAGAGAAAACCCAGCGGAATGAACATAATGATGTTCATAGTCGGTACCAGCTTGTCTCCATAGATCCAATTATAGGTAAAAGATTGTAGATCCAGACTGAAACCCTGCATGCCGATATTTTTCAAAAAGAGGGCATAGAATAGAATGAGAAAATAGAGGGCATAACTAGCCACCACCTGCCAACGGGGAATGTGCCGACTGTATAGACCACGAATAAAAAGTGAGCTGATTGCTGTCAGAGTTAGGATGATAGAAGTTGGTATCAGCAGGTTCCATTCTGGCTGATTCTTGTAAAAGACAATAGCTATATAGGCATAAAAAAAGCGCATATAGAGCCAAGACCAAAAAATCAGACTGCCTAGGAAGGCTGCCATATCAAAGATTGTTTGTTTTTTCATCTGAAACCTCCCTTTCTTCTTTTTTAAATTATATCAAATTTCAATGGGACATTCTATTTTTTGCTTGACTTTGATTTACAGAGATGTTATCATCTAGTTATAAAGACTAGATAAGAAAGTGATAAAGATTTGAACGCTCAACAAGTTTTTCCCAAGTGGGACGAAATACCAGAACTGGATCTATATTTGGATCAGGTTCTGCTCTATGTAAACAATGTCTGTGGCTCTTCCATTTCAGCTATTGACAAAGGACTGACCGCATCTATGATTAACAACTATGTCAAGCATGGCTATATTGCAAAGCCAGTCAAGAAAAAATATCAACGCCGCCAAGTAGCTCGCTTGATTGCCATTACAACCTTAAAAACGGTCTTTTCTATTCAGGAAATTTCTGCCACTTTAAATATGCTGCATAAGGAAGCAGATTCGCGAGATCTCTATAATGACTTCGTTGACTATATGAACGGCAGCAAGCTAGAGGTGGCCCCCATCATTTCCACTGCCTGCCAGACGGTCAAACTCTATCAAAAGACCTTATCCCTAATCCAAGTACCAAATGAGGAGGAAGAAAATCTTGAACTACACGCTTAAACTCAGTAAAAAACTATCCTTTGGAGAGGAAATTGCCAACGCTGTTACCCATGCGGTAGGAGCTGTTCTCATGCTGATTCTGCTGCCTATCTCAGCTATTTATAGCTATGAAGGACACGGGTTGGTGGCTGCTGTCGGAACTTCAATCTTTGTCATCAGCCTCTTTCTCATGTTCCTCTCTTCAACTGTCTACCATTCAATGTCCTATGATTCGACCCATAAGTATATCTTGCGCATTATCGATCACTCCATGATTTATATCGCCATCGCTGGCAGCTACACGCCAGTCGTACTGTCGCTAATGAATAACTGGTTTGGCTATCTCATCATTGCTATCCAGTGGGGCACAACCATCTTTGGCATTCTCTATAAGATTTTCGCTAAGAAGGTCAATGAAAAATTCAGCTTAGCTCTTTATTTGATTATGGGCTGGCTGGTGGTCTTTATCATTCCGCAGATTATCGGTCAAACTGGACCTGTCTTCTGGGGGCTCATGCTGGCTGGTGGTCTCTGCTATACAGTCGGAGCTGGCTTCTATGCTCAAAAGAAGCCCTACTTCCACATGATTTGGCATCTTTTCATTCTAGCAGCCTCTGCCCTGCAATACCTTGCTATCGTTTATTTTATGTAAGAGAAAAACACAAAAACCGTCTGAGGATTTTCAGACGGTTTTTGCTCTCTATTGTAAAATATCTGAAAATGAGTTACAATATGAAAAAATCAAATCTGTATGGGGACAGTTTTATGGTTAAAGCAAAATACCAACGCATCGTTGATAAGATTACTAAAGATATTAAAGAGGGAAAATTGGCTACTGGTCAGAAAATCCCTTCTGTCCGCAAGCTGGCAGAGCGTTATCACTGCAGTAAGGATACCGCGCAAAAGGCTCTGATTGAGCTCAAATATCAGAAGTACATCTATGCCGTTCCCAAAAGTGGCTACTATGTGCTGGAAAATGCTCAGGAAGAAAAGCAGGATTTGGAGCTGCCTGTGAGGGATGACCGCCACCAAGCCTACGAAGATTTCCGACTCTGTGTGAATGAAACTCTGATCGGCCGGGAAAATTATCTCTTCAACTACTACCCTCAGCAGGAAGGACTGGAGGATCTGCGTCGCTCTGTTCAAAAACTGATGCTGGACTCTGCTGTCTATGCTTCTAGGGATCAGTTGGTACTGACTTCCGGCACCCAACAGGCCCTCTATATCCTCTCACAAATTGACTTTCCCAATCAAAAAGAGCGAATCTTGGTGGAGCAGCCGACCTACCATCGGATTAATGATCTTCTGCTAGCACAAAAACTTCCTTATGAAACCATTGAAAGAACTCCACAAGGTATTAATTTGCAAGAACTTGAGAGGATTTTTCAAAGCGAAAAGATCAAATTCTTCTACACCATTCCGCGTTTTCACTATCCCTTGGGCCACTCCTACAGTCGGCAGGACAAGGAAGAGATTCTTCGGCTGGCCCAGCTCTATGATATCTATATTGTAGAGGATGACTATCTATCAGACTTTGATAGCCGGCGGGAGCTAACCTTTCATTATCTAGACAATAGCCAGCGGGTCATCTACATCAAGTCCTTTTCTACCAGCCTTTTCCCGGCCCTAAGGATTACTGCCCTGCTCCTTCCACCCCAGATTCAAAAGACCTTCATCGCTTACAAAAGTGCCGTCGACTATGACAGCAACCTCATCATGCAGAAGGCCCTATCGCTCTACATCGACAGTCTCATGTTTGAAAAAAATAGGCTGGCGCTGCTGCAGCTTCAAGAAGAGGAAGCAAGAAAAGCCCAGATACTACTGGAGCAAGCTCAGCTGCCGCTAACCAGCTATCTGACCAAGGACGGCATCCTGCTAGACTTGAGGTCACTTCCTTCCGTCAGTGCTCTCAAACACAGCAGCCTGCCGCTTGACTTCTTTGAACAGAGCTACCTTACTAGCTGCCCTTACCAGTATGCCAAGCTGCCTTACGATAACCTAGAAGAAAATGTAGAGAAATTAAAAGACTATTTAAAATAGGTGTAGAATTCCAAATGAATTCTACACCTTTCATTTATAATCAGGCTTTTCAAGATTCCATCATCCCGGCCTGCAGTTGGTACATTTTCTTATAGGTGCCATCTTGTCCTAACAATTCTTCGTGGCTGCCGGATTCGATAATACGACCCTTGTCCAAAACATAGATGCAGTCGGCATCCTGAATGGTAGACAGGCGGTGGGCAATGGCAATGGTTGTCCGACCCTGCCGCATCTTTCTCAGCGAGGCTTGAATCAGCTCCTCTGTCTCCGAGTCAATATTGGCTGTTGCCTCATCCAAAATCAAGATTTTAGGCTTGGTCGCGATGGTTCTGGCAAAGGCTAGAAGCTGCCGTTGACCGCTAGAAAAAGTCGCTCCCCGCTCAGTCACAGGGGCGTCATAGCCTTGAGGGAGCTGACTGATAAAGCCATGAGCATCTACAAACTTAGCCGCTTCTATGATGTCTTCTCGCGTCAGCTGCTCTTGGTATAGCTGGATATTGGAAGCAACGGTACCGTGATAAAGGAAGGGATCCTGCAAAACAAGACCAATCTTTCGCCGCAGCTCCTCCTGACTATAGTCTTTAATATCACGGCCATCAATCAAAATTTGTCCCCGCTCAAACTCATAAAAACGCAGGAAAAGATTGATAATAGAGGACTTTCCAGAGCCAGTCGAGCCAACAAAGGCAATCGTCTGGCCTTTTTTGACTGAAAAGGAGATATCCTGCAAAACATCTCGCTTCCCATCATAAGAAAAGGAAACATGCTTGAATTCGATACTGCCATCCTGGATTTGCAAGTCTAGATTAGCCTGCTCAGGCTCGTAATCAGTGCGGTCCATGATTTCAAAAACACGCTCTGCAGCAACCAAAGATGTCTGTAAAACAGAGTAATTCTGCATAACATCAATCAAAGGATTAAAAAGCTGATTGACATACTGGATAAAGGCATACATAATACCAGCCGTAATCCCCGCCACTTGCCAAGTCAAGCCAAAGTAAGTCAGAATCACTCCATAGGCCAAGATTTTCAGCAGGGACATGGCCGGTCTCAGAAAGAGACTATTGATATTGAGATAGCGATTAGTAAAGCCTAAATGCTGACCGTTAATTTCTTCAAACTCCCGCAGCAAGCGCTTCTCTTGCCCAAATGCCTGAATAATCCGCATCCCTTCAATGCTCTCGGATAACTTGACATTCAAATCGCTGAGCTTATTCCGGACCTGCTTGAGCTGGCGATTGGATAAATGCTGATAGAGCAAGATAGAGGCTGCCATCAGAGGCAAAAAGAGAGCGATCATCAGGGTCAATTGCCAGTTAAGGGCAAACATAGCGCTCAAAGTAACAACTAAAATCAGCAGGGAGCTCAAAAAATTAGAAAAAATCTCACTGAACATATCTGCTACTGCCTGAGTATCATTGGTCAGGCGGGAAACGATGGCTCCTGCCGGCGTTTTATCAAAATAAGCCATTTGCAGACGCTGGATATTGGCAAAGCTTTCCTGTCGCAAGTCCCGAACCACACTTTGAGCCACACGTGCAAAGAAATACTTTCCCAAGAAGGTAAAAAGTACCCGCAAGAGGAAAAGACCATAGTAAAGAGCCAGCAAAGGCAGCCCAGCCCAGACTTGATTATGGCTGATAAACTGATCAATAAAATAGCGGGCCAGAAGCGGCAATGCCGTTGTGACCAGAGTCGTCAGCAGAATGAAGGTCAAGGCCATGATGCTCACTATCCTGTAGCGCCACATATAGCCTAGGAGGCGATGAAAAGTTGCATTCTTTTTCATGTTAATCTTCCTCCTTCAAGCTTTCTGCCAGCTGCTGATTATGGTATGTCTGAGCATACCAGCCCTTTTGCTCCAATAGCTCTTGGTGAGTGCCCCGCTCCTTGATTCGTCCCTCTTCCATAACCAAAATCAGGTCTGCATGCACCAAAGCCGACAGCCGATGAGCTGTGATAATGGTTGTCTTGCCAGCACGCTCTGACTTTAGATTTTCTAAAATCAAATGCTCTGTCTTAGCATCGACAGCCGACAGGGAATCATCCAAAATCAGAATTTCAGGATTGGTAACAATAGCCCGACTCATCGCCAAGCGCTGCTTCTGCCCACCAGACAGAGACAAGCCCCGCTCACCGACAACGGTATCCAAACCCTCTGGCATAGCCTGAATATCCTCATAAACACCGCAGAGTTGAGCAGCAGCTAGAACCTGGCTATCTGTCAGCTGGGGGTTAGCAAAGCGGATATTATCCCGAATAGACAGAGCAAAGAGCATCTGCTCCTGTGGTACATAGCCGATGAGACGGCGCAAGTCTTTGAGGCGGTACTCCCGGATATCATGGCCATTCAGATAGATAGCCCCCTCCTGAATATCCTGCTCCCGCAGCAGCAAGCGCAGAAGAGTGGTCTTCCCTGAGCCAGTCTGTCCGACAATTCCCAGTGTCTGTCCCTGCTCAATGGAAAAATGAATATCCGATAGGCTAGTCTCCTCTGCATAAGCAAACTTCTGAATGTCATAATCCAATCGACCATTTTCCGCATGTGAGAGGGGTTGTTCAGCTTCCTTGACATCTGACTCCTGAGCCAGCAGCTTCTCGATCCGTTCATAGGAAACAGCACCCCGCTGGCCGATGTTAAAAAGATAGCCTGTAGCCTGCAGCGGCCAAACCAGCATATCCAGATAAGTGATAAAAGTAACCAACTCTCCTATGGTAAACTGCCCTTGGGAGATGAAAATTCCACCAAAAATCAAGGTCAAAACATAAGAAAGACCAATAAAAAGCAAAACCAAGGGGTCAAAAAGAGAATCGTACTTGGCAGCCAAAACGTTCTTTTCGTAGACTTCCTGATTGGTCTTGGCAAAAGATTGAGTTTCCGCTTCCTGATAGCCAAAGGACTTGGTCACTCGAATCCCTGAAACACTCTCCTGGACCTTATTGTTCAAATCTGAAAACGCCTCTTGAGCAGCCTTAAAACTTTCATGATTTTTACGACCAATCAAGCCCGTGCCCCAGGACAAGAAAGGCATGGGTACAATGGCAATCAAAGTCAGCCGCCAGTCCAAAATGAAAAACATAGTCAGCAGGGTCACCAAGGCTGTAATAGAAGCATCTACAGCTGACATGACTCCACCACCAGCCAGACTGACAACCGCATTGATATCATTGGTCGCATGAGCCATCAAGTCCCCTGTTCGGTATTTCTGATAAAAAGAGGGAGACATGTGAGTAAAGTGCTCGAACAATCGAGAGCGCAGAATCCGTCCCAGATTATTGGACGTCCCCAAGATATAAAGGCGCCAGACATAACGTAGGCCGTACATGATAAAAGCTGAAGCAATCAGCAACAGCAAATTAAAGAGCAGCTCTTGAGAAGTCAGATGTTTGCTAGCAATTCGGTCAATAACCTGACCGATGACTCTGGGTGGTATCAGATTGAAGACACTGACCAAGGACAAGGCCAGGATACCGATGATATAGCGCTGCTTTTCCAACTTAAAAAACCAGGCTAATTTTCTAATGAGATTCATAATTTCTCCTATTCTTACTAGTCTTTTTATTATACTGTTTTTTGAGGAAAAATGAAACACAGCGGATGGGAGCGCTGTGCTTCGATTCTATTTTTTACTGGTCAGCTGGTAACTAACAGCCAGTAAATCAAAGATTTCCTGATCGCTCAGGCTATCATCCAAGGGCAGACTGAGCCAATATTTCTTATTCATGTGAAAGGCTGGATAAATCCCCTTTTTCTGAATCAACTCTGCCACGTGGTTATTCTTAACATTCAGCACCTCAATAGCGCCGCTTCGCTCTGCTTCAAACTTAGACCAGTCTGTTGTCAGAAAGGCTCCGTACCATTTTTTACTGTCCTGATGGCGGAAAACCCCTGCTTTAGTCGAGCTCTTTCTGGACGACTTCTCCCAAAGGTACTCTATCTGACCCTGATAAACCTCAGCCGCATGATCCCGCAGTCGCTTACTCTGCTCATAGAGAAAGCCAACCTCGTCAAAACAGTGCTGACGGATAGCCAGCAGTACTGCCTGACAAGCTTCACGAACCTGACCGACAAACACACCCGTCACTTGCTCCATCTTGACCTGTAGATAGGCGTCATCAGTATCACAGTCAAAAACCTGATAGTCCAGCTCCTCATCTCTGATAGTCACCTCCAAGCGAAAGTCACCCTTCATAATCTTCTGCGAGAAACGGTAAGCTCCATCAGACTCCTTAAAGCCGTAAGTCTGAAGCTTGTCAGGATTAGCCTTGTATTTTTCAAATAGTTCCAACATCTATTTAGCCGCTGCTAGCGCAGCTTCCCCCTCCTTAAAATACAATTTTAGTTCCATGCAGCTGGTCTACTGCCAGACTATCTATAACTTCCTGACGATTGCCCAAATGAATGCCACCGCCCGGCATGATATCAATCCGATCAGCAGCATGCTCGATTAATTCGTCCAGCCAAGCAAAATGCTCCTCAATTGGCTCATTAGCAGGTCCTCCGTGGGTCAAAATTCGCTGGACACCGTTCTCAATTAGCCAATCCATTTCGCCAAACTGGTATTCAGCCGGTATCGCATCAAAAGCCATGTGAAAGACTACTTCCAGTCCCTTGCAAGCCTCTAACAGGCGCTGCATCTTCAGAACATCTATTTCATTCTTCTCCGTCAAGACACCAAAAACGACTCCCTGACTGCCAGCTTCCTTAGCTTTTTGGATATCAGCCAGCATAATCTCAATCTCAAGGTCAGTGTAAACAAAATCACCGCCTCGTGGCCGAATCATGGTCATCACAGTCGCGCCATAAAGCTTGGCCAAGTCAACTGCTGCTTGAATTACGCCATAGCTAGGTGTCGTGCCACCGACAGCCAGATTATCACAGAGCTCAATCCGCTGGGATCCTGCCTTCATAGCCTTTTCTAACAAGGTTACATTTTCCGCACAAAATTCATAAAGCATCATCTCACCTCTGATTTAATATATTGATTCCCTTTATCTATTATAACACAAGAGCTTCGCGATATCAGCTCTTATCAAATTTTCTAGCTTCTCTCTTACACCAATCAAGCCAATTGGTCTGATAGTCTTCCTTGGACAAGATGCGGTTCTGTAAATCAGCTATAGAGAATATGCCTCTATCTTGACAAGCTTGAACACAATATTGATAAAAGTCCCAGTTAAGCTCGTCCCTATCATAATAGATGGGAATATGAGAGAAGCCAGCCTGATAAGCCTTAAAAGCTCTGCTATGTCCATCAGTAAAGAAAATTTTGCCATCCATGCGCTTGACAGGTAAAGCTTCAAGTTCTTGTTGGTCAAAATCAATGCTAATCCTGTCCAGCTTTTCCCGTGAAAGGTAGAACTGACTGGGCTGGATCTGCGCTATGGGCAAGGTCAAATCAAGTGTATAGGACCTGCCTTTCTCCCTAGCAAGAGTTGGATAGAAACCAAGCGACTCAAACAAACTGCGAGAGGGCTGATTGAAATCATAAATTTCTTGAACTACTAGTTTTTGATAGCCTAGATTGCGTGCGCGCTGTATCAAAGCAAAAAGAACTTTCTTACCAATGCCTTTCCCGCGGTAGTCCGCTTTTCCAATGACAATCGGCAAATCATCTTGCCAAAAGGTCACATCCCCAATGGGTAGCCAGCACCCCTGCTCCCATACTTCAATAAAATAAACTTCACCTTGCCTGGCAAGATATTCGTACATCCTTTGAACTCGCTCTGGCGGATAGGGGTCTCTTCTGCCATCAATCATATAAATCATATCTGGATCTTGGTACCAGTCCAAGGCTAGCTCAAACTGACCATCATAAGCCCGCAAACGCAGATTGTCATCAATAACAATCAACTCCTCTTGCTGGATATTAGGAATAGGCATCTTTTCTCCCTCACAATGCTATTGTTCAAATAATAGTATAAAAACTCCATTTGATTCGGAAGACTTCTTCCTCAAATGAAGTTTTCTTTTTTAGATTCCATAACCCATGCTGAACTGGATTTTAGCAGTTCCATTCTGGAAGCTGATTTTGTTAATGCTGAATTGACTCTGCGGCAGAGCGAGAAGGAAACTATCTCCCTCCGTCGTGATAGATGAATTAGAGGCCTGCATTTGTTGCTTCAGCATGCCTGTCACCCAAGATTTAGGGATAGGAAGAGAGCCTAACTTAGCACTATCAATTGTGATGTGCAAGACATTATCCCTCACCGTCACATCCACCTCTAGATCCAGCTTACTGTCAATGAAGAGCAGCTTGACTGGATACTGGATGCGCAGCTTATTGCCTTCAATACTGTAAACACTGTTCAGTAGCTCCTGATTCTCAGAGTCACTCAGAGAAGACTTGAGCACCTGATTAAGCTGGACGCTATTGAGAGAAACCTCCGTGCTGACTCCCTGAGCCGTTACATTGGCATTGCTCAAAGCCGGCTCAATAATACTCATCCAGGAAGCACTGCCTTGGACATTTTTTAATTGTTCACTTTGATTAACAGATGCAGGAACCAGAAACAGCACCGCTGCAAGCAACAGCACCAAAACAATTCCCACTACTCTTTTTACCATTTTCATGTTTGTATTCCTTTAATTTGAGAAAATCCCTTTAGCCAAAAACACAGCAAGGATTTATCTTATTTTACACTATTTTTGCATAATTTTCTGTAACAAACATATTAAAAAGCTAACAATCCTGTGAGAAAAGGCTGGGACAGATCATCCCAGCCTTTCAATCTCATAGCGCTAGTTATGCAAGGCTCATCATAGATAGCCTATTCTTACTTAATTACTTCTTGAGTCTTAGCGTAGTTGGCTTCGACTGCTTCCTTTTCAGATTTCCACCAGTCTTGATTGTCCGTGTACCACTTGATTGTCTCTTTGAGACCCGCTTCAAAGTTGGTAAACTCTGGCTTCCATCCTAGCTCGTCGCGGAGCTTGCTAGCATCAATTGCATAGCGGAGGTCATGACCCGCACGGTCTGTCACATGATCATAAGCATCAGCTGGCTGTCCCATTTCCTTGAGAATCAGCTCCAACACTTCCTTGTTATTTTTTTCACCGTCAGCACCAATCAAGTAAGTTTCGCCGATTTGTCCCTTGGTCAGAATCGTCCAAACACCTGATGAATGGTCATTGGTATGAATCCAGTCGCGGACATTCTTGCCTTCACCATAGAGTTTTGGCTTGATACCGCTCAGAATATTGGTAATCTGGCGCGGAATAAACTTCTCGATGTGCTGGTAAGGACCATAGTTGTTTGAACAGTTAGAAATAGTCGCTTTGACACCAAATGAGCGCACCCAAGCTTTAACGATCAAGTCTGAAGCCGCCTTGGTTGATGAGTAAGGCGAGCTTGGATTGTACTTGGTTTCGGCCGTAAATTTCTCGCCTGGTCCTTCTCCATGACCTGGTAAATCTTCACGCAGAGGCAGGTCACCATAGACTTCATCAGTAGATACATGGTGGAAACGAATGTCGTATTTACGAGCTGCTTCCAAAAGCGTGTAAGTTCCGATGAAGTTGGTGTGAATGAATGGACTCGGATCATTGAGCGAGTTATCATTGTGGCTTTCTGCCGCGTAGTGAACGATAGCATCAGCCTCAGAAGCCAGCTTATCTACCAAGGCTACATCAGCAATATCTCCAACAACCAACTCAACGCGGTCGCCTAAAATTTCTTCAATATTAGCACGGTTCCCCGCGTAAGTCAGTTTATCCAGCACTGTCACATGGACATCTGGAAAGTTATTGTAAACATAGTGGACAAAGTTAGAACCGATAAAACCAGCTCCACCTGTCACGATAATTTTTTTGTATTCAGTCATTTTTATTCCTTAACTTTTTTATAATTGCCTTAAGTGGTGGGAACGCAAGCAAACCTTCGGTTTCATTGCTTATTTTTGAGCCTCATGTCTCAAAAATCCCCTGTCATCAGGCTGGGACAAAAGTCCTAGCCTCTCAATTGTCTTTGGATTGTCGAGCAAGACGCAGTGGTTGAGTGGGCTCTACTACGCTGATTTCATCAGCTTTTACAGCCCTACTCAACTGTGCGGAGGTGGGACGACGAAATCGAATTCTAATGAATTACCGATTTCTGTCCCACTCTCATGACTTACACCACAGCGGCAATCATTTCTTCCACTCGCTCCGCTCGGATAGGAGCTGAGCTAAATCATATATTTCAATATAAATTAATAAATCAGAAAAGAATTCTTTTTTATAAATCTTCTTTTCTTAGAGGTTTGACATCCTTAAGTAGTGGATGGTTCTTGTCTGCTTCTGAGACTTCTGCTGCTTCTAGGTTTTCCCACTGGATGCCTAAAGCTGGGTCTGCATAATTGACAAAGGCATACTTAGGTTTGAGTTCCAAAGCCCAATAGTCATTGACCAGATAGCTATAGGAAACAGTATCAGAAAGGACTTGGAAGCCGTTGGCGACGCCACGTGGCACAAAAATCCCCTTGCTGGCATCGATTACTGTCTGGTAGGTATTACCAAAGGTCTCACCTTCCCGCAGGTCGACCCAAGATCCCAGCACCTTGCCGTCATCTGCAACAGAGATGTACTTGTCCCATGGTTCAGCATGAAGACCCCGCAGGACATTTTTACGAGAAAAGCTGACATTATTTTGCAGTTTTCCTTCTGCAAAGAAGCTTTCAGGAAAGCCTAGCGGCAGCATTTTTTCCTTTTGGAAATTCTCCTTGAACCAGCCTCGGTTGTCCCCCCGCACAGGGATATCAAATTCCAGCATTCCAGGGATTCCAGGAACCTCACGCGCTGCTAATTCCTTATCAAAAAATTGTTCCGTCATCTTCTTATTCTTCTCCAATCAAGCGCAAGAGATAGTGGCCATATTCATTCTTTTTCAATGGTTGCGCCAATTCGTGCACTTGCTCTTTAGTGATATAGCCCATACGATAGGCAATTTCTTCCAGATTCGCCACCTGAACGTTCTGCATACGCTGAACTGTTTCGATATATTGAGCGGCTTCTAAGAGACTTTCGTGGGTACCTGTATCCAACCAAGCAAAACCACGTCCCATGAGCTCAACAGACAAATCACCACGATCCAAGTAAGCCTTGTTGACATCTGTGATTTCCAGTTCTCCGCGAGGACTTGGCTTAATGTTCTTGGCAATTTCGACGACATCGTTATCGTAAAAATAGAGTCCTGTCACCGCATAGTTAGAGCGCGGCTGTTCCGGTTTTTCTTCGATGGAAATAGCATTCATATTTTCATCAAATTCTACTACACCAAAGCGTTCTGGATCCTTAACATGATAGCCAAAAACAGTTGCTCCTTTTTCCTTAGCAGCAGCATTTTGGAGCATCTTACTCAGACCCGGTCCATGGTAAATATTATCCCCAAGAATCAGCGCCACGCGGTCATCTCCAATGAAATCAGCCCCAATGATAAAGGCTTGTGCCAGTCCGTCTGGACTTGGCTGCTCTGCATAAGAGAGCTTGATACCAAACTCAGAGCCATCACCCAACAGATCTTCAAAACGAGGCAAATCCGTCGGAGTGGAGATAATCAAGATGTCCTTGATACCAGCCAGCATAAGAGTTGACAGTGGATAATAAATCATGGGTTTATCATAAACCGGCATGAGCTGTTTTGACGCAGCGCGGGTCAATGGATACAAACGTGTACCAGAACCACCTGCAAGAATAATACCTTTCATATGAGTTTCCTCTCTTAATGTATTCTCCTTATTCTACCATTTTTGAAAGCGGATGTCATCCTTTTCACTACCCTTAAATAAAAGAAAAAGAGCGGAATTTCCGCTTTCTTCCTCTCTTCGATTCCAAGTTTGCATCACCCCAAAGCCACATCCAATACCATCATGAGAACAAAGCCCACCATGAGACCTAAAGTCGCCACATCGGTATTGCCATTGGTCTGCGAATCCGGTATTAATTCCTCTACCACTACGAAAATCATAGCACCCGCCGCAAAAGATAGGGCATAGGGCAGAATAGCCGTCATGGCCATGACAGCTACAGCACCAAGAACAGCACCAATTGGCTCCACAATAGCAGACATGGAGCCCCAGTAAAAGGCTTTAAGCCGAGACTTACCATCCGTCCGAATTGGAATGGACAGAGCAGCCCCCTCCGGGACATTTTGCAGGCCAATTCCCAATGCTAGGCCAATCGCACCGACAAAGGCTTCCGGACTAGGGTTGGCGGCCAAGGCACCAAAGGCTACTCCGACTGCCAAACCTTCTGGAAAATTGTGAATGGTAATGGCTAAGAAGAGCAGGGCTGTCTTGGACAGCTTCTTTTTGCTATGCTCAGGAACACTCTCAGCCTCCGAAATATCCTTGCTCAAGTGCAAGTGAGGCACCACAGCATCAATTAGCCGCAGGAAAAAACCGCCCACTAAAAACCCAATTGCCGCTGGCAGCCAGGAAAGCTTGCCATAAGAACTTTGCGCATATTCTATCGATGGTGCCAGAAGCGACCAAAAGGAAGCCGCAATCATGACGCCTGCCGCAAATCCCATCATAATATCCAGCAGCTTACGACTGACCTGTTTAAAGAAAAATACAACAGCCGAGCCTACAATGGTACATCCCCATGTAAAAAGCCCAGCCAAGAATGCCTGCATAACCACAGGCTGCGATCGTAACCAGTCCATAACTTCTCCTTATTCTCTAAAATCAATCATACAAAATCGTCTTGGTTTCCCCTATACAGTGTTTTTCCTCATTCCAGTAATGAATCCGCTCGAAAGAGCCTTTCCGCCAGTAGAGAGGCAAACGTTCACGTATGTCATCCTGCATATCTATCTGGTCAAGTTCAGAAATCTTCCACCATTTTGGCTCCCCTTCATGATCGTTTCCCCTAACTTGTCCTTCAAAGGCAGTACAAAGAAAATCGTAATACACATAGCGTTCTTTTTTACTCGGATTAGTGAAACCTGAAATCCCCTTCAATTCCAAGTTTAGAGCAGTCAGCCCCGTTTCTTCTTTTAACTCGCGCCTTGCAGCTTCAAAAAAAGATTCTGGAAACTCCACCTTCCCACCTGGTTGTATCCATCCTTTAAAATTATCATGCTGGCGATTAAGCAGTAAAATTTCATCATCTTTTTTAACACAAACATTGACCCAATTCAAAATAGTTTCTGTCATATCAAACTTTCTCCACGTACCGCTCAATAGGATAGTCAGCTGGATTCAGCAGCCCCGCTTCTCCTAGAGCCATCTGGGCCAATTGGCGTCCGATGAGCGGGCCAGTTGTCAGACCAGAAGAGCCTAATCCGCTGGCAGCGTAGACATGCGGCAAGTCTGGAACAGCTCCAAAGAAAGGTGCAAAGTCGCTGGTATAAGCCCGTGTTCCCACGCGCTCACCTAAAATCTCTGCAGTAGCCAACCTCGGCAAGTAAGTTTCTGCTTCTTGCTGCAACTGATTCAGTACCATCTTATCTACCGTCAAATCAAAGCCCTGATCATTTTCATGACTGGCCCCGACACTAACTTTGCCCGCCAGAAAGGGAATGATATCCAGCTCGCCCTCAGGCATCACAACTGGGTAGTCATCCGTCTGGTCAGCCAGTTTAAAATCACGTAGCTGTCCCTTTTGCGGCCGAACATCTGTCTTATAGCCCAGTGGCTGCAAGATTTCTCCTAGCCAAGCACCCACAGCTAAGATGACACAGTCAAAGCTGCGTCCGTCCACAAGAAGTTGCTCTCCATCTACTGTCAAGCTTGCCTTTTTCTCAACCAACTCTGCCTTGCTTGCTTTCAGAAGCATCTCCGTCAAAAGTGCTCCCTCCACACGGGCACCACCGGAAGCATAAAGAAGCCGCTCAAAGCCTTGCAAGTCTGGAAATTTCTCCTGGGCTTCCTGACAGCTGAGAAGATTCAAGTCCCCTATTAAGGGCGACTCTTCACGACGATTAGCAGCCAAATCATAAAGCTCCTGCAGCTTGCTCTCATCCTTTTTCAGCAGATAAACACCTGTCTGTTGGTAAAAGTCTGTCTGGATTCCAGCATCTTTCAGTTCCGCAATCAAGTTCTGATAAAAATCAGCGCCCAGACGCGCCATCCTATACCAAGCCTTGTTGCGACGCTTGGAAAACCAAGGACTGATAATGCCAGCTGCTGCCTTGGTTGCCTGCCCCTTACCATCATCAAAGACAGTCACTTTCACATCTGGGGATTTGGATAGATAGTAAGCCACTGTTGAGCCGACAATCCCAGCTCCAATCACTGCTACTTTTTTCATGTCGCTCCCTCTCAAATATGCCGGAAAGGATTGGTCGAAGCCTGACTAGCCAGAATCTCAATATCCCATCCCTCTTCTGCCTTCCAAGCATCAAGCTTTTCTTTTAATTTTTCCGTAAATAGAACCTCGATATGATGTCCAGGATCCAGCGCCAAAAGTCCTTCTGTCAGCATCTCCTGAGCTGTATGATAGTAAATATCACCTGTAATGTAGACCTGCGCTCCCTTGGCAATGGCCTCCGGATAAAAGGACTGACCGCTGCCACCACAAATAGCTACACGCTCAATCACACGTTCGAGATCTGCTTTTTCATAAGTAACCAGACGCAAACAATCTAGTCCAAAAGTTGCCTTGACCTTAGCCGCAAAGTCCCCAAAGGTCTGAGGAGCAATCTTCCCTACGCGGCCAATACCGTTTTCTGGCCCCGTCTGACTGAGAAAACTTGTCTCCTCAATATCCAATAACTGACAGAACCAATCATTGAGTCCGTCCTCCACGACATCAATATTGGTATGACTGACATAGACAGCAATATCATGCTTGATAAGGTCTAAAATCATCTGATTTTGAGCCTTATCCGCCACTAGGTCCTTAAGGGGGCGAAAAATAGGCGCATGTTTAACGATAATCAGTCCAGCACCTGCCTCAATAGCCTCCGCCACCGTCTGCTCGCGAATATCCAGAGCCACTAGAACCTTGTCCACTTCTTTATCCAAAGTCCCGATTTGCAGGCCTGAAATGTCACCCTCCATGGATAGTTCTTGCGGGCAGTAGGCTTCATAACGGGCGATGATTTCACTTGCTAGCATGGAGTACCTCCTTGATACTTTCGATTTTTTTGGACATAGCAGAGCGTTCCAGCTCATTCTTTTCTGGGATATGGGCTAGAGCTCCTTCAAGTTTCTTCAGTTCTTTCTGCCAACTTAGCTGAAAAGCAGGTGACTGTTGCTTCATCAGAAAAGGACCAAAGCGCTTTTCTTGCTCTGTCAAAGTTTGCTGGCCTGCTTCTGCTACAATGATTTCGTAAAACTTTCCAGCCTCTTCTAAGATATCCTCAGCCAGCAAACGAAAACCGTTAGATCCCAGCCAGCTGCGGAGCTCATCCTCTCGGTTATTGGGCTGCAAAATCAAGCGGGAAATAGACCCAAGCTTAGCTCTGCCATTTTCCAAAATCTCTGCAATCAAGCGACCACCCATACCAGCGATAACGATGGTGTCAATCTGATCTTCCGCTTCAAAAGCTGCCAGACCATTAGCCAAGCGAACTTCAATCTGCTCCGTCAGTCCATGCTCTGCCACATTTTTCTGAGCAGACTGAAAAGGCCCCTCTACCACTTCTCCGGCCAGAGCTTTTGCAATCCGCCCCTGCTGAATCAGGTAAATGGGCAGATAGGCGTGATCGCTCCCAACATCCAGCAACTTTGCCCCATCCGGCACAAAAGCTGCTACTCGCTCCAAGCGCTTGGAAATCGTCTTTTTTTGCATTGCTTACTCTTTTCTAAACATTCTTCTATTCAGTATATCATTTTTAAGGGTATAAAAAAAGCAACGAAAGAAAAATCAGCCTGTTGATAAACTGATTTTGTCTCGCCACTTAATGATGGAGTGTCCTACCCATCACTTTTTTATTTGATTTCCTGATACTCGGCAGCTAAACCACGCTGGACTGCCGGACGAGCTGCAATCTTCTCCGCCCAAACAGATAAGTATTTGTAGGAGGTGGCATCCAAGAACTCAGCTGCGCCTGGATAGAGCTTATCCTGCACCAACTGACCATACCAAGACCAGATAGCAATATCAGCAATACTGTAGTCATCTCCAGCAATATAAGCTTTCTTGGCTAATTCTTTGTCTAATAAATCCAGCTGTCGCTTGGCTTCCATCGTAAAGCGGTTGATGGGATATTCTAGCTTTTCTGGAGCATAGTTAAAGAAATGACCGAATCCGCCTCCCAAGAAGGGTGCCGCTCCTGTCTGCCAGAAGAGCCAGTTGAGTACCTCAGTCCTACCAGCCAAATCTGACGGAATCAGCTTTCCAAACTTCTCTGCCAGATAGAGCAGGATATTGGCTGATTCAAAGACAGGAATCGGATTATGGGCTGACTGATCCAGCAAGGCCGGAATCTTGGAGTTGGGATTGATTTTCACAAAATCTGAGCCAAACTGGTCGCCATCCATGATGCTGATCTTATAGAGGTCATAGGATGCCTCAGTCACACCTGCTGCCAGTAGTTCCTCCAGCATAATCGTCACCTTGACCCCATTTGGAGTTCCAAGTGAATAAAGCTGAAAAGGCTCTTTACCGACTGGAAGCTTCTGCTCAAAGCGCGCGCCTGCAGTAGGCTGATTGATACCTGAAAATTTTCCTTGGTCGCTGTCCGTAGCGGACCAGACTTTTGGCAATTGATAGGCCATACTTTTCTCCTTTTTTATAAAATCAAGGGCCTGTCGTATTTAACAGGCCGCTGTAAATCTAATAAAGTCAGTCCTTCCACAGATTCATGGCATTGAGGAAATCATCTGAAACTGTCACATTTTGAGGATTAGCTGCTTCACGTTCTTCCCGCTTGGCTTCTACCTGAGCAAGTGTAGTAATACCTTCCTTGCGCCAATTGCGCAAGATAGCCTGAATATACTTCCAGTTGGCCTTGCCATTAAACACAGCCTCACGAAGAGCAGCCTTAACTAAGTCAGGATTGGTTTTATCGTCTTGAACAGTCTTGGTCAAGTCCTCAATTTCAAAGGGTGTCAAGAGGCGGCCCAGCTCCTGCTGGAAAGTCTCCACCAAGTCTTTCAAAACATTCTGAGGCGCCTTTGCCACAGTCTGATGACCGCTTTTGGCTGCCAGCAGTTCATCCAGCTTTTCCAAAGCCGGTGAAGCATCAAAGATAACCTCTGTCTCTCCATTCAGCTCAATGGTTTTATACTGCAAGAGACCTTTCTCTGTCAGATGGGACATAGAGCGATTGACTTCTGACAGAGTCTTGCCAATATGCTCTGCAATCTGACTAGGCGCCAGCTCTTCCAAGGAAGTCGTATTTTGCAGATAGAAAAACTGCCAGACCAAAAAATCATCGCTGGAATCAAAGATGTCCTTAAAATGTAAAAGAAGGGCACTCGGGATTACTAGATTGCCCGATTTAAAAGCTGATAAATAAGTCATGTCACCTCTTATAGATAAGCAAAAAACGATACATCATTTTCAGGACTCTCCCAGTCGAAAGGCGTCTCCTGATAGACAGCATAATTGACCCAATTGCTGAAAAAGAGTGCCGCAGCCGAACTCCAACGCAAGGCCGGTGTCGCATGGACATCATCGTTTTTAAAATAATTCTCTGGAATGTGTGGATTCTTCCCTGCCTTCAAATCGCGGAAATACTCCTTAGATAAGGTATCGCGGTCATATTCCATGTGACCGAAACTATATACCTCTCGCAAGTCCCGGCTAGCCAGCACAGAGAGTCCCGTATCCTCTCCATACGAGAGAATTTCCAGATTAGTCAGATTGACAATATCTTCCTTTCGAACTTCAGTATGCCGGGAATGCGGCGTATAAAACTCATCGTCAAAGCCACGGAAAAGCAGATTGCTGCTGTCAGCTGACTGGCTATAGACACCCGATAATTTGCGTGTCATCTGGTGCTTGTCAACGCCGTAGCGAGCGTAAAGCCCAGCCTGAGCTCCCCAACAGATATGCAGAGTAGAAAAGACATGGGTCTTGGACCATTCAATCACCTGCTGAAACTCTTCCCAGTAGTCCACCGCTTCAAAAGGCAGATGCTCTACCGGCGCACCAGTGATAATCAAGCCATCAAAATAGCGATTTTTAACCTCATCAAAAGTCTTATAGAAAGTCTCCATATGCTCTGCACGTGTCGTTTTAGACTGATGAGAGCTCATGTAGAGGAAGTCAATAGTCAACTGCAGCGGAGTATTAGCCAAGTGGCGCAGTATCTGAGTCTCAGTCACCATTTTCTGGGGCATGAGATTGAGTACCAAAATATTCAGAGGTCGGATATCCTGATGGTCCGCCCTATCGTCATCCATGACAAAGATATTCTCAGAACTTAAAATGTCAACAGCTGGCAGTTTCTTATCAATCTTAATTGGCATGAAAATATCTCCTTCAATCGTTAGAAAGGCTTGGAAATACTTTTCCAGCCTATTCTTTGTTTATCCAATGTACTTTCATTATACTGAAAGGAGATATAGTTTTCAATTATACTTTTTCTCTAACTAGATATAGTTAGAAACTATGCATTAATAGTGCATCAGAACCTTATAGTCGTAATCGCCGATAACTTCGCGACCCTTGAGCTCATCCAGCTCAATAAGGAAGGCACAGCCGGCTACTACACCACCAAGGCGCTCAATCATCTCAATCGTCGCCTTCACTGTTCCACCAGTCGCAAGGAGATCATCTACAATCAGAACGCGCTGACCTGGCTTGATAGCATCTGCATGCATGGTCAGGGTATCCATACCATACTCTTTTTCATAGTCAGCTGAGATAACTTCACGAGGAAGCTTACCAGGCTTGCGGACTGGAGCAAAGCCAATTCCCAACTCAAATGCAACCGGACAACCCACGATAAAGCCACGAGCTTCCGGTCCAACGATCATGTCAATCTTCTTGTCTGTTGCATATTGAACAATCTCACGAACAGCGTAGCTATAAGCATTTCCATCTGCCATCAATGGGCTGATATCACGGAATGTCACGCCTTCCTTTGGATAATTTTCGATTGTTGCAATGTAGTCTTTTAAATTCATGATATACTTTCTTTCAAAAAAATTTTTTACTCTCTATTATATCACTTTTTCATCCAAATGGTAACAGAAAAACTTACTTTTTAGGGGGATAGATTATTTAATTTGAAAGAGTATGTTTCATTCATTTATAGACCACCTTATTGAGACTGGGATTGAGTTGGTTAATCTTTATAATCACTTCTTCTACTAGCTCCAAGAACGAAACTTCCTTTTCCCTAACAGCCTGAGCCATAGGTCTAAGCCATTGACTTTTTAACGAGATTACCTGAACAATTTTCAGTCTGCTTCCATCAAATAATCATAAATCTCCTGCACGGTGCCCAATGCCATGAGTTCTTGTTCTTTGACTAGGCGCTTGAGGTCTTGGTAAATGTGACTGCTGTCAATTTCTTTCTTTTCTGCTTCTTTATTGACCGTCATGACGCCTTCTGTGATGCTGACAAAACCAAGTTCTTCAAAAATCTGAATCATTTTGACTAGAAGAATAGGGTCGATTTTCAGGTAAGCTGCCAGGTCCTTGAGCTTATAGCGAACATCAAACTCAGGGAACTGGTAGATAGTTTTGTAGAGTTTGGCAAACTGCTCACGGTTGCCATAACCAGTCAGATAATATGGCTTGGCAATCTCATTCTTAAAGTAAATAGCTTCGAAATCCTGAGACTGAAGAATCCTCTTCAAGTCCTGCAAATCATCAGGCAGATCGTAAACTATAACTGCTCTGCTATTTGTCACATCTGGCAACTCCTCTGTGAAACGCAAGACTGGAACCTTGTCAGGCAGCGTCGCATTTTTGCTGCGGATATTGAAAAGCTGAACACCGTCCACACGGACATCCACCAGCATGAGCTGGAGACTGGTCTGTCCATTCCATTTATTGACAGAGAGACTGACAGCCAGCTCCAGATTCTTGGTCTGGGCAAACTCTGTCGCCAGGTTTCCTTGCCCAAAAGCTACTACTTCAAAAGATGCAGCTTCCTGAGAAATTTTTAACTTGAGATGGCTATTGCCGGCCCCCATGGTCCGTGCATTATCCACTTTAAAGTCCTTGAGGTAAAAGAGTGGCTTCTTATTGTCCATACCGAAAGGAGCCAGTTTTTCAAAGCTTTTGAGTGTATCAAGGGTCAGTTCTGGCAAGTGTAGCTCCTCATCTAAATACAGGGCTGTTTTGCCAGTCAAATCCAAATCATTGTCTAAGATATACTCTGTTAAGATATCAGCAAGCTCCGCCAGCTTGTCTGCTTCGAGAGTCATTCCAGCTGCTCCAGCATGCCCACCAAAGGCTAGAAAGAGATCACGGTGGCTGTCTAAGGCCTCAAAAATATTGACCGCATCAATACTGCGGGCGCTGCCCTTAGCGATGCCATCCTCGATATTAAGCACTATGACTGGCTGGTGTAGCTCTTCCAGCAAGCGCCCAGCGACAATCCCTAGCACACCGGGATTCCAGCCTTCCTTGGCCAACACCTGCACTGGTCTCTTAGGGTCCAACATGGTTTGTGCTTCTTCATAAATCTGCTGGACGATTTCCTTGCGTTCGTCATTTTTCTGGTTGATCATAAGCGCAATGTCACGAGCTTCTTCATCGTCAAAACCTGTTAAAAGCTCAACCGCCGGATTGGGATCATCCAGCCGTCCCAAGGCATTGAGTCTGGGGGCAAGCTGGAAACCAACCGTTTCTTCATCCAGTTCATCTGGCTGAATACCAGCGATTTTAAAGAGCTCCTGAAGTCCTACGCGCTGGGTATTTTTGAGGACGGAAAGGCCATATTTGACTAGGATCCGATTTTCTCCGGTCAGACTGACCATGTCGGCAATGGTACCGATAGCAACTAAGTCCAAAAGTTCGACTTGGACTTCTTCCAGCAAGGTTGTTGCCAGCTTAAAAGCCACCCCACAACCGGCTAGGTGCTTGAAAGGATAATCCGCTCCGCTATGTTCCGGATGGACAATCGCATAGGCATTTGGCAGCTCCTCGGGCATGGAGTGGTGATCCGTCACGATGACATCCACGCCGAGAGACTGAGCCAGCTCGATAGCTTCAAGGCCAGCCACTCCATTATCCACTGTAATAATGAGTGAAATACCTTGATTTTCAATAAAATACTTGTAAACACTGCTATTAGGGCCATAGCCATCCGTAAAGCGATTGGGCAGATAAACCTGACACTCAGCACCCAACTGCTCCAATGCTTCCTTGACAATCGATGCCGAGGTCATCCCATCAGCATCATAATCGCCATAGATCAAAATCTGCTCGTAATTCTCAATCGCTGCGCGAATGCGCTCCACTGCCCGTTCCATATCATGCAGGTCATAAGGGTTGTGAAGCTGGTCTAAATTAGGCTCCAAAAATTCCTGTAAAGCCTCCTCAGTCTGCACTCCTCTTTGATAAAGAAGACTGGCAGCGGCAGGTTCTAATCCAGCTTTCTTAGCTTTTTTTAAAAATTTTTCGTCTGTAAAATTAGTGGCAAACTGCCAGTCGTATTTTGAGCTAATCATGATGAGTGAAACACTTTCTCCGTTCAATCTTGTCTGAATATTATAACATGAAAGAGGCTGGGACAAAAGTCCTAGCCTCTCAATTGTCTTTGGATTGTCGAGCAAGACGCAGTGGTTGAGTGGGCTCTACTACGCTGATTTCATCAGCTTTTACAGCCCTACTCAACTGTGCGGAGGTGGGACGACGAAATCGAATTCTAACGAATTACCGATTTCTGTCCCACTCTCCAAACTTTCTATCTACGAGCAAGACTCTCAAGCTCACTCATCTAGGTAAAGCCCCTTAGCAACACTTTGATCAATAATTTCCTGAGCCAATTCCCAAAGAGTTTCAGAGGTTTCTTGGATAAAGGATTTCTTAGCAATAACCTGCGACTTGGTCAGGCCATAAGGGTTGTCATGGGGTTGAGCGACTTCCAAGTGATTGAGCAGAGGAACCAGAGCGTCCAGCACTCGGGCATATTTAGCTTCTATGCTAATGCCGGTTTCAAATTCCTGCCAAAGCTCTAAAAAGGAATCCTGCTGATCTGACGGCAGCTTGTCTAAACTGATTTTCAAGGACTCAAGCTCTCTATCGTAAGAATCGCTCTTGCCCACGTCGTCAAAGATAAAGGTATCGCCAGCGTATATTTCGCCCAAATCATGAATCAATAACATAGACATGACCTTTTCCAGATTGACTTCTTCGGGAATATATTCTCGAAAGACTAGCGCCATCAGCGCACCCTGCCAACTATGCTCAGCAGAATTCTCAAAACGATAGGCATCCAAGGTTCGATTGTTCCTATGTGTGGCTTTCAGCTTTTCCAGCTCATTGGTAAAAGCCAGCTGCTGTTGTAGACGTTCAAGCATGTAGAACTCCTTTGAAATGTTTTTATAGCTATTTCTATTCAAAATTGATAGTTGCTCTTAACGCTCTATATGATTTTCTTCAAAAACTAAACTTTCACTTCTTTTCTGTTTTTACCCTCGCCATCAAATCACCAACTCTGACGTCAGGTGGGTCAGGATAATCGTCAGAAAGAAGGTCCAACGGCCGGTTTCCCACTTGGTCAGTTGCTGGGATTTGAGCAGAAAGAAAGATAACTCAATAAAGATAGGATGGAGGAAGAAATAAAGGATACTTAGATCTTTTAAATGTCGCCAGTTTTTTTCGCGCTTCCACTCTGCTTTTAACAGCCAATTGAATAAGAAGAGTGTAAAGGGAATGAGAGCAAAGAAAAAGTTTTTATCTAATCCCTGCCTGATGTAAACCAACACTCCTTCGCCTGCTAGGAAAAGACTTGCCAACAGAAGAGACAGCCAGCGTTTTTTCTGAAATAAAGTTATCTGCCCGTAATCAGCTAGAAAGTAGCCTAAATAGATAAAAATGGGCGTATAGAAGAGGCCATTTCTGCTGGTGAAAAAGAGCTTGGCATAGGCATCGTACCAGTCCGTCAGCAGACTAGGCGTAAGGTAGGCGTGATAAGTCTCAATAGCACCTAAGGCGTAGAGAATTAACAAAAGAGCAAATGTTTTCTTTGGGCCTAACTTCCTATACAAGAAACGGACCAGCAGCAAGCCTAAGAGAAAGGCGGGGATATACCAGAGCTGGTAGCTCATTCCTATGTAGAAGAGCGCTGCTAGGATAGCCAGCGGAGCTAGGTAGAGAGGCAAGTGCAGAGATTGGAAATAAGTCAAAGCATAGGGGAGATAGACCAAGTTCCAGAAGCCGTAGACCTTTAAAATGCCTTTGATATACAGAGTCAGTTTCGTAGAACCGTGCTCTCGCTTCCAGCGTAATCGGAAAAAATAGGCTGAAGAAATTAAAAAGAAAGGGACCGCCATGCGGCCAAACATACTCTTCTGAATAAAATGCAGAGCTTCATGTTCAAAAAGCCTCTGGCAGTGAACCAGAATTACCAAAATGGAAGCGATATATTGAAAAAGGCTGAGCAGGGCATAATTGACCGGCTACCCTTGCCCTACGACTTCTCTCCTTTGCATCAAGCTTTCTCCTTACGAGGTTTAGTTTAAGATGTAAATGAGCACTATTCCCTTCAATCTAAGCCTTGGCTAGCCAAACATGCTGAAAGGCAGCGATGTCTCGATAAGGTGATTGGTTGCAGACAGCCAGCTCCATCTCAAGCATCTTTTCAGCCCAGTCAGAGGCAGTTTTGTAGTCATTGGCCTGCAAGCCATAAAAAATCCGAACTCCCTGATAATCTTCAACTTCTAAAGGCAGACCTGAAATCACTTCCTGAACCTGATAGACCTTAGCAGCTCCCATGCTGTGGGTTTGATATTCCTGACCTTTCAAAAGCTGCTGGGCCTTTTCTGGGTCATTTTCAAAAACCACCGTATGCATAATGCGCCCAACCTCGTGATGCTTAACCAGAGAAATTTTGCCGTTCTTTTTTAAGAGGCGGGAAAATTCTGTCAAATAGAGAGCAGGGTCAGATACATACTCTAAAACATTATGGCAGATGATGACATCAAAAGACTGGTCTGGCAATTTTTGCAGAACCTCTAGGCTGCCTTGCAATTGCTCATAGGAAAAGTCCTGCTTGCGCTCAGCAATCATTTCTGAACTCGGCTCAACAGCGGTCACTTGGTTTTTTTCCGCTAGAAAATCAGCCACAATTCCAAAACCACTGCCGAAATCAAGAATTTTCTGGCCCTTCAGCGACTCTAGAAAGGCAAAAACAATATCATATTGAAGTTTGCCCCAAGGCGCTTGCAGATGAGCCTTGTAGGCTTGTAGATTAGCTGTCATAAAACCTCACTTATAGTTAAACATATTGGCTGCCATCTTGTCGGCAATTTTTGGAAAAAGGGTATAAAGCTTGTGGGCTAGATTGAGAATCCCTGGTAGATTAATTTCCCGCTTCTTTTTGCCAAAGGAGCTGATAATTTTGCTCGCTACAAAGTCAGGTTCAAGGATGTACTTGTCCACTGCTTTTACATAGGAACCGTCAGGATCTGCTTGATCGAAAAAAGAAGTTTTGATAGGACCTGGGTTCACCGTCGTGACATAAACCCCAAAAGGCAGGAGTTCCAAACGCAGGGCATTGGAAAAACCAATAGCTGCAAACTTGGTCGCTGAGTAAAGACTAGACTTGCTACTGGCAATGAGGCCAGCCATACTAACGATATTGACGATATGTCCTTGACCTGACTGCTTCATGCGAGCTCCAAAGATACGGGACAAATTCATCAGGGCAAAGGTATTGACTTCAAACATGGCCTCAATATCGCTGGAGCTGATTTTGTCAAATTCTTCAAAAATCCCATAGCCAGCGTTATTGACTAGGACATCAACACGACCGTACTGGCTGTCAATCCGCTCAGCAAATCTTTCCAAAGCTGAGCTGTCTGTGATATCCAGCTCCACTAGGTCAAGATTTTCTTTTTCTCCATATAGTTTTTCCAGCTTAGCCTTGCTCCGTCCGACCAAAATCAGTCGGTCATAGGGCAAGAGCTTAACCATTTCCTGGGCCAGTCCACCGCTGGCCCCTGTGATGATGATGGTTTTCATATCTCCACCTCTTCCAAGTCCTTGACGACATGAACCTGTTCAAAGACGCTACTTGCATCGCGGCGCATTTGGCTAATGTCCTTGGCTAGAAAACGAGCACTGATATGATTGAGGAGGAGGCTCTTGGCACCTGCTTCCTTGGCTACTTCTGCAGCCTGCATATTGGTCGAATGACCGTGGTTACGGGCCAGTTTTTCGTCTCCCTTGCCATAGGTCGCTTCATGGACCAGCACATCTGCTGCCACTGCCAGACGGACGCTGGAAGCAGTCTTCCTAGTATCACCCAGAATAGTAATGGTCTTGCCCGGACGAGGGGCTGAGATATAGTCGGCTGCAATGATTTTGGTCCCATCTTCTAGGACGATATCCTGACCGTTCTTAACTTTACCAAAGAGGGGACCAAAGGGAACACCTGCTGCCCGCAGCTTATCTGCATCCAGCGTTCCTTCCAAATCTTTCTGCATGACCCGATAACCCACACAGAAAATCGTGTGATCCAGCTTATCCGCATAAACAGTGAACTTATCCGTTTCTAAAATCTTACCCAGACTGTTTTCATCAAACTCATGAAAATCAATCCGATAAGGCAAACGAGAACCAGACACACGCAGGCTAGACAGGACAAAGTTCTTAATACCTTTAGGACCATAAATTTCTAGGTCCGTCTGCTCTTCATTTGCCTGAAAAGAACGACTGGATAAAAAGCCCGGCAAGCCAAAAATATGGTCGCCATGCAGATGCGTGATGAAAATCTTGCTGATTTTGCGCGGTTTAATCGTCGTCTCCAAAATCTGATGCTGGGTTCCTTCACCGCAGTCAAACATCCAGACCTCATTGATTTCCTCCAAAAGCTTGAGGACAAGGCTGGATACATTGCGGGCCTTGGAGGGCTGACCGGCTCCGGTTCCTAAAAATTGTAATTGCATGTTATTCTTTCTAAATGATATAAATCATGGCAGAGCGATTCTGCGAGTGATAGTATTTTCTGCCAGCATAGGACTGAGCCAGCTGACTGACTTCATCTTGATTGTAGCCCAGAACCCTCTGGCTGCCATCCGCCAGCTGCTGCCAATCGGTCAAAGCAGTCAGCGCCTGACTGTCCACGACTTGAGACTCATCTTTGAGAGGTACCATTTTTATGCTCTCAGCTTCTTCGTAGACCAAGTACTGGGGAAAGATTTGAGCGATTTCAAAGAGCAAGTCAGTTGTTACCGGCTCTGGCTTTTCAGGGAAGACCAAGCCGACTTTCTCGCTCTCATAGCAAAATCCATAGGACTTGCCAGAAAGATTAAGGCGTACAAAAGGCTTATTTTCTAAAAAACTTGGATTCGGATTCCACAAGTCCAGCGCCTGACTGATTTCTAAAAAATAGGCTGTCGCGGCTTCAGGACTTTTCTTCTGATAAAGCTCAGCAAAGTAGGCATTGATAACGCTGGGCGGCGGTGTGATGTAGCTAAACTTCTGCTCTTCTGTCAGGCCAACCAATACTTGACCTAAGTAGACTTTGTCTAGGCTCGTAAAACCGCCATATTTCAAGGCCAAGTCAATATAATCAGTCATAAAATTCTTCCAGTTTCCATTTATTTTTCTCGGCAATCCAGCCTGAAATGGTTTCAACATCGTCTTTGTATTCTCGATTTCCGATAATTGCGACTTTCTCTAAATCATGAATCTTGTAAGCTTTATCCGGCGCTACCTTGATGGTAAAAGGCAAAAAGAGCTCTTTCATCCGCTCCAGCAGGACTTGCTGCAAAAGAGCTCTGCTATTGTCCGCCTTAGCCGAAATCAAAGAATAAGGAGTCAGGGTCGGAGTAAAATCCTCTGCCTTGTCTGCTTTGTTATAGAGAGTCAGCCGGGGAATATCCAGCATGTCAAGCTCTTTCATAATGTCGAGGACGGTCTTTTCATGTTCCTCATGATGAGGGTCGCTAGCGTCAATAACATGGACCAGCAAATCGACATTTTTACTCTCCTCTAGAGTAGACTTAAAGCTTGACACCAGCTCCGTCGGCAAATCCTGAATGAAGCCAACCGTGTCTGTCAGAGTGACATTGAGCTGACCACTGAGATTGATGTTCTTGGTCGTGGCATCTAGCGTCGCAAAGAGTTCGTCTGCCTCATACTGGCTCTTACTAGTCAAGCAGTTCATAATAGTCGACTTGCCAGCATTGGTATAGCCGATGAGACCAATTTTGAAAATACTGGATTCCAGTCGCTTTTCACGAACGGTAGCCCGATTTTTCTCCACTGCCTTGAGCTGACGCTCAATATCATGAATCTGATTGCGGACACTGCGTCGATTGAGCTCCAGCTGGCTTTCACCAGACCCGCGGGAGCCAATGCCACCGGCCTGACGGCTGAGCATAATGCCCTGGCCGACCAAGCGAGGCAAGAGGTACTTGAGCTGGGCCAGATGTACCTGCAACTTGCCCTCGTGACTCCTAGCTCTCATGGCAAAAATATCCAAAATCAGCTGCATACGATCAATAACCTTGACACCCAAGCTTTCCTCCAGATTGACATTTTGGCGAGGTGTCAAGCGGTTATTGACAATAACGGTCGAAATCTCTTCGGCATCAACCATCTGCCGGATTTCTTCTAACTTACCAGAACCGACAAAGGTCTTGCTGTCATACTTTTCCCGCTTCTGACTATAGGATCCGACTACCTCAGCCCCTGCTGTCTTAGCCAGACTTTGCAGCTCCTCCATGGATAGGTCAAAATTCTCCGTATCTGCCAGCTCCACACCGACCAAAAAGACACGCTCTGTTTTTTTCTCTGTTTCTATCATCTCTTATCCTTACTAAGACTTGGTCAGCCAGTTACTTGTCCAAAAACTTTCTGATGTCTTCCATGACCTGATTTTTATAGGCTGGATTTCCCACCTGATAAAAGGTTACAGACATACGGTTGCGAAACCAAGTCAGCTGGCGCTTGGCAAAACGTCGGGTATTCTGCTTGAGCTTGTCCACAGCATCATCTAGGATCATCTGACCTTCAAAGTAGGGGAAAAGTTCCTTGTAGCCGATACCCTTACTAGCTTGACTGGTCGGAGCCTGTTCATAAAGCCAACGTGCTTCTTCTAAAAGCCCGGCTTCCATCATCAGATCTACCCGCTGATTGATTCGCTCATAAAGTTTTTGTCGCTCATCATCTAGGCAAATCAGCAGGGCTTCATAATCTGGCTGACTGTTTTCTAGCGCCCCCCCCAGATGAGCAATCTCCAGCGCCCTCATAGCCCTGCGTCGATTCAGCTGGGGAATCTCGATACCCAGCTCTGCTATTTTCCCAAACAAAGCCTCATCCGACCAACTATCCAGCTGCGCCCGATAGGCTAGAATCTCCTCGTTAGGGACAGAGCCGCCCAGATGGTAGCCCTCGAGCAAGCTCTGGATATAGAGCCCTGTGCCACCGCAAATGATGGGAAGCTGACCTTGAGACTCAATCTCACGAATAGCCTGAGCCGCCTCAGTCACAAAATCATAGGCCGAGTAGCTCTCTCCAACCTCCCGCACATCCAGCAGATGATGGGGAATGCCCTCTTGCTCCTCCGGACGAATCTTAGCCGTGCCAATATCTAAGCCACGATAGACCTGCTGGCTGTCACCGCTGATGATTTGGCCATTGAAGCGCTTGGCCACCTCGATACTCAGAGCCGTTTTTCCGACCGCCGTAGGCCCCACTATCACAATTATCTTGGTTTTCATCTTTTTTCCTTGAAAAAATTTTGATTTTTCGTTACTATTATTATAACATAAATAATAAAAGTTCAGAAAAGGAGAAATCACATGGCTAAAGGATTTGGAAAAGGCGTTCTTACAGGAGTTGCAGCTACTGTTGCTGCTGTGGCAGGCGCAGTATATGCTGTCAAGAAAAAAGTCATCGAACCTGAAGAACAAAAAGCGGCTTTCATCGAAGAAAACCGTAAAAAAGCAGCTCGCAAACGTGTAGCACACTAATCTTGCTCATTTCACTAAAAAGCCTGGAAAAATCCAGGCTTTTTGCTTTTTTGAAAAAACAGCAGTCAAATCAACTGCTACAAACAAAGCTATTAGACTTTAAAAGCTCTCTCTTTCTTGGGCGGTTGAATGCCATGAGAGCTAAAGATATAATTGCTTAAGAGCAAGAATATTAACAACTCAAGCACAAAAAACAAATCAAAGGCAGGATTGGAAGACAAGGAAACGAAAGGAATTGCGAGACACAAAATTGTGATATAAAAGATTTTTAAGCGCTTGATATAAAGCCAGAAGAGTTCAAGACTTTGCCCGCCATTAATCTGCGACTTAGACCTACTTCCAGAGTACCAGATGATAAATACTTCCGCAAAAAAGAATAGACCTAGCAAAATGATCACTCTCCAAAAATGAACTTGCAGTAGAATTCCCGCTGCTAGCAATAAAAAAACAACCAAGCTCAGTGCTAGCACTGCTCGCCTAGTATTAGTCATAAAATCAACTCCTCTAAAAGATAAATTCAAAGAATTTCTTTTGCAGTTTTTTTCTTTTTATTCTCAAGTAATTCAAAAAATCAATTCCTATTTCTATGATGAGAACTAAAAAATATAAGCGAAACAATTAAAAACGAGACAATTAAACCTACCGTAGTTTGGTTTAAAAACGGATAATTAAAAAAGAAATAATTATAGAGTGTTAATAATAGACCTCCTACCGTTAGCACAAAAGATATAAGCATAGAAATTTTAAAAAACAATTTTTTCCATGTTAGTGACCTCTTTTTTCCTTGTATAATTGTCATAAGATAATCAAATTTATTTTTTCTAGAGAATAATGTAAAGTTAGAATGTTACTAATAACCGAAGCTAGGGTTCATTAAGTCTCATAGCTCTTTTATTATCACTCACTGAGTTCTATATAGGGAATACTATGCTCAATTAGTAACAGTAGTTTAGATTCTATCATCCATCATATCAAACTGCGACCTTACATTTATATCCATAATAAATACCTGTTACTTTTTCTTTGATTTTGATATCATACCTACAGTATAGCACATGTAAAGAATCTAAGCATAAAAATCATAAACAGTCTTTATTTTGTCGTAAATGGTTATTTTAATAAAATACAGCACCTGATAAAATCAAATGCTGTATTATTTCTGTATCTCTTAATAATGCAAGTCTAGAATATTTTTAGTTCCGGCCTCATTTAATAAATATATTATTTTAATGCTCTTATCCCTTAAATCTGCTTTGACATAATAAAAGCAAAAAGTCATTTATCCTTTCTAAAATATAACAAAAAATTAGCTATCATAAGAAGCATAAAATAAGCAATAGCTACTATTTTAGAAAACTCCCATAAATGAACGGAAAATATAAATGCAAACACAGTCATTGTTAGCGCAATTAATTTATTATATTTCATACGAAAAATCCTTTTAAACTTGTATTCATGCCATGACTTTAACTGACAAAAATTTTCTTTCCTATCAGTATCAAATCTCACAGGAGAAAAGATTTTGGGAAAATTCACTTTTAAATACAGATTTCCATTACCATTATGGCAAACAAGCCAACAAAGTAGCTCCTGTTGCCAATGCTTGAGCTCCAAGATATATTGCGACAGGCAAGCCCGCACCTGTAGCTGCTGCACCAATCGCTGACGCTCCAGCAGCAAACGACGCTGCACCATAACCTAAGCAAGCATAGCCAAATCCGCCACCTTCAACTGCAGCTAACATGTTTTCGTCCATCACATCAAATTGTGAAATTGTTTGTGTAGCCATTACATGACTCCTTTCGTGAAATGCGAGGGATTAAAGAAAATATCTCTTGGAGTTTTTCTTTAGTCCAAGTTTAAGTGAATATTTTTGTCCTGTTGCGACTCGACACCTAGAGTATAACACTTTCTTCTAGGTATGTGGAGCAAAATTCATAGATGGAAGCTATTTACTCCTGAATAGTCATTTTTAATCAGAAACAGCACTTGATAGAATCAAATGCTGTATGCAATTGTGTATTGTTATAATGTCTTTATTCGGCCATCCCAATAATATCAAGAAGTTATTGCTATTTTACAGTTATAAGTTTGAAATCTCAATCTAAAATAGACCCAAAATATTAGCTAAAATGACAGATATAAAGTAAATAACAGCTATGATTTTAAAAAGGATTCATAAGTTGGAAGCAGAAGACAAAGTCAAATATAGTCATCTCGCTGGCGATTAATTATCTTTGTCATGTTTCATGACTCCTCAATGGCTCAATCGAACTAATATTATGATGGTATTTAAAAATATATGCAAGGCTAATGAACAGTAAACTGTTTTACTCATCCTAAATAGGAGAACATAGACCAAACCCATGCCAAAGTATGCTAAAAAATCCGTCCATACCCAGCTGTAAAGATGCAACGAAGAAAAAAAGGCTGCAGCTAAAAGGATATCCATACCGTATTTTTTGAACCTTTTCCAGCAATTCAGAGCAAATACACGAGTAATTATTTCCTCATTTATCGGTCCCCCAAGGCTCACGGAAAAAACCAGAAATGCTCTTGTAATTCCTTGAACTGAGGTAAGATTGTGATTCAGGCCTGCTTGATTATGAGTGACTGGAAAATTTTCACGAACATAACTAAGCCAGAAGTAAAGAAGGAGAAATCCTAAAACAGTTAATCCTATCAACTTAAGCTTAGGCCGTCCCAATCGAAACACAGACAACTGATCAAAATGCTTCAAATATAGAACACAGACTATTGCCAATAGGAGATTGACAAAAAACCATATTACCAAATTTGTCCCCTCATTAAAATGCAGCAGTCTTAGCAAAATCCGAGCAGCATTAAAATATAGAAAAACTAAAGCTGGAAGCAACCAATCAATCTTGCGAATTCTTTCAAACATATACCCCACCTCTTATTATAAATACTAATTGCCAAGCCAGCCGTTAATAAACCCTCCTATACTATCTCCAATATTTTTGAAGCTTTTTTGGATATCACGAAGCCAATCACCGCCTCCTATGATATTTTCCAAATGTTCTTGTGATATTTCTTCAAATTGTTGATCTTTCATTTTCTTTTTCCTTTCTATTTACAAATGAAATCGCTCGGTAAAATGGGCTGATGGTAGAGAGCTTTGCGCAACAGCCGCCCTGCAATTAATCCGTTACAGTAACTATTGCGATCCCCACCTTCAATAGCAGCAAGCATATTTTCGTCTATCACATCAAACTGTGACATTGTTTTTGTATACATAAGAATAACTCCTATTATTTTTTCTTTTGTGTCGCGAACACACCAATAGTATAGCACTTTTAAAGATTGACAGATACAAAAATAATAAATAGCTTTTATTTCGTCCTAAATAGTCATTTAAATAAAATACACTCTCTATTAAATAGAGAATGTACTTATTTTATATCATTTATAAATCGGTCTTTGAGGAATTCTTGTAGTAAACGGATTCATTTCTTTTAGGATTCTATTTGTTTAGGAGATAGGCAAATATATTCCAAATCTTAATTGAAAAATCAAGCACCATTTATTTAAGCCAAATCATTTTTGCTCATCACTTTGTAAAACATGACTTATGCTCCTTTTCTGCTTTTTAAATTAATTAGTGGAACTAAATTAAGCCTTTTTATCTTTTTGAGAAAAAGCCATAAGAGTTGCTGCTAGTGAAATAAAGCCTAGAAGTGCGAAGAATTCAGTTGTCTTTTCACCTGTCTGCGGCAATGTCCTTAACATTGATTGTTTCGCCACATCCTCCCTCTTTTGATTTTTAAAATCACTATCAATTAAAATAGGACATTGGCCACTCTTAACTTCTCTCTTGTCCTGCAGATCTGACTTAGAAAATCTTATTTGACTTTCATCGGAAGTTGACGTAGTCGCTTGATAAACAGCAGTAGGATCATTTTCACCACTTGTTACGTTCGATTGTTCCCTTGCTTTCTCTTGTTTATCTGTTGTACTGGTGTACAAGTGTTCATATAATTGTTGAGCTGTTGCTCCTCCTCCGGCCCAACCAGAAATAAGTTTTCCATTTTTTAGATACAGGACTGTAGGAGTTCCTGGGATTCCAACGGTTTCAAATAGAAATTTCTTTGCCTTGCCATCAAGGTCTTTTCCATCAATATCATAATATTCAAGATGATTATCAATTAATCGATTAAACTCTTTCAGCACGGGAGAAAACTGCCGACAATAATAGCAAGTTGGACGACCAACATAGATTGTATGCTCCTGACCATCTTCTGTAAAAGATTGGTACACTTGATCAATCGAAACTTTTTGAAAATCAGCTACATTTTCTAAATAACTGTCTTGAGTCACTTCTGCCTGAGTAGCCTCAGTATGTTCGGAGCGATCCGAATTCTGCTCTGTAGGCTGGCTTGCTTCTGCCCTCCCATTAGATTCAGGCACAGCATCTGATACAGTAAACAAAGCTATATCGGTACTTCTACTGACTTCTGCTTCTTCTTGACCACCTTGCACATCTATACTACCCGTATCAGCTGAAACCGATACAGCACCTAGGCCAAGCAAAAGCGGACAAAGCAATATCGAAATAACCATTTTATTTTTCATAATAAGCTCCTTCTTTTTTTATAAATCTAGTTTAACTTATTCTTATAGCAATAAAAAAAGAAAATCCTAAATAGACTTTATTTACTCTTTAATGGTTGTTTTAAAAAAATCAGGCTGTTTCTGAATCTTTATGAAACCATAACAGACTTTGGACTATTTCATCGCCGAATGAATCCCTATTTTTCATATTATCCAGTAAGTAAACAAACGTGAGGACCGTTCTCTTAATCCTTTATTTAACCAATAACAAAGATACGAAGAAAGAAACTTTCACAAAATAGTTAAAACAAACCTACTTAGTCTTATATAAAAATAGCATCTGCTTACAGCAGATGCTATATATATTATCTCATTACTCATAACTATATAACAATCAAGTAACGAAAACTTTTTTTCTTATGATTGAGTATTAGTATATCACTTAAATCATTTGTAATATAAAAATATATATTAGGCTCAATAAATTAATGAGGAAACATCATCCCTATTGCAGCCCCTCCGGCAGCACACAGTAGGTATGTAGCAGGCATGACAAACGCTCCGCTCTGAGAACAAAGTAATACACCTTCTGCTGCACCACTGACACCAGATAGGAATAAATCCCCCTCTCGTTTTCCACCACCACTTACTTTGCTTAATTCATTCATTGATAGTTCATGAATTTCCTTATAAACTTTCATCCTATATTACTCACTTTCACCTTTTAAAACTACCCCATTTAAACATAAAATATATCCTATAGCATAAAACATCACTAATACATAGCAATAGAAAAACAATATGTCATTTGGAGAATCAGAAAATAAAATCTTATATCCGATAACTGCTAATAAAAATAGAGAACCATATATCGACTTCCTCAAAAAAGTCTTGAACTTCAGAAAAGAGGACTTCCAAGATAAGCAAGAAATTCCTTTCCTAAAGCTAAAATGGTAACATACATATTGAAAAGCTAAGCCAAAAGCAAGAATTTTCGTCACATCCCAAGTAGGTATTTTATAAATAAAACCTAATAAAAATGCACATAAAGCCGATATAATCATTACCAACAATATTTTTTTAATATTTTTCATGTTGACCACCTTGATTCTCTTTTTGAGCATTTAATGCCTAATAAGCGCCCAAGCTCCTGTACAAAATTGTGCTCCCAAAATAGCACCTGCACCGGTACCTACAACTGGGAAAACACTTCCTAAAACTGCACCACCAACAGTACATACACCAACTGCACCAATAAATTCGTTAGCACCTATACCACCTTCAACAGTAGCAAGCGTATTTTCATCCAGCACATCAAACTGTGACATTACTTTTGTATCCATAATAGATACCTCCTATTATTTTTCTTGTGCATCGCGACCACACTTAAAGTATACTACTCTTCCTAAAAATTGTAAGGTCAAAATCATGAATAGCTATTATTTACTCCTAAACGGTAATTGATAAAATTTTTTAAAAATTTTACCATTTAGGATAACATAACAACCATTTGAGATTTTTGAGACCGTTTTACTCTAAATCGTGCGATAATATTAATGCATATATAGTAGGAGAAAGGAAGATTATTTTATGCTCAAATATCGTAAAAGTTTTGTCCCTCAGATAGATGCTAGAGACTGCGGCATTGCTGCCTTAGCTTCTATTGCAAAATATTATGGTTCCAACTACTCCTTAGCACATCTGCGAGAGCTTGCCAAAACTGACAAGGAAGGCACTACAGCTCTGGGAATTGTCAAGGCCGCAAAGGAGATGGGGTTTGAGACACGAGCGATTAAAGCGGATATGTCGCTCTTTGAACTGTCTGATATACCCTATCCATTTATTGCTCATGTCAATAAAAATGGTAAACTTCAACACTACTATGTCGTCTACAAAAAAGAGAAGAAGCACCTTATCATCGGAGATCCAGATCCAACGGTCAAAATAACGAGGATGGGCCTAAAACGTTTTGCATCTGAGTGGACTGGAGTGTCAATCTTTCTAGCTCCTGAACCCAGTTACCAGATTCACCGAGACAAAAAAATTGGATTAATGAGTTTTATACCGCTCATTCTAAGACAAAAGTCTTTGATATTCTATATAATTTTATCCAGCCTTCTTGTAACATTGATGAATATAGTGGGTTCTTACTACCTTCAGGGAATTCTAGATGAGTACATTCCAAATCAGATGAAAACAACTCTAGGCATTATTTCTATAGGCCTAATTATCACCTATGCCTTACAGCAATTCATGTCTTTTTCTAGAGACTACCTATTGACCATCCTTAGCCAACGCTTGAGTATTGATGTAATTTTATCCTATATTCGCCATATTTTCGAGCTCCCTATGTCCTTCTTTGCAACTAGGCGGACTGGCGAGGTTATTTCCCGATTTACGGATGCTAACTCTATCATTGACGCTCTAGCATCCACTATATTATCTCTCTTTTTAGATTTATCTATCTTAATCATTGTCGGTTGCACTTTATTCCTACAAAATGCTAATTTATTTCTAATGACCTTGCTGGCAATTCCTATTTATATCATCATTATTTTTAGTTTTATGAAATTCTTCGAAAAAATGAATAACGAAGTGATGCAAGCGAACTCCATGGTTAGCTCTGCTATTATCGAAGATATTAATGGTATTGAAACGATTAAATCTTTGACTAGCGAAGAGGTCCGTTACCAAAAAATTGATGGAGAGTTTGTAGATTATCTTGATAAGTCCTTTCGGCTCAATAAGTTTTCGATTATACAAAGTTCTTTAAAACAGGGAGCACATCTGATTTTAAATGTATCAATTCTTTGGTTAGGAGCTCAGCTCGTTATGAACAATCATATTTCTATCGGTCAGCTAATTACTTTCAATACCTTGCTTTCCTATTTTACAAATCCGTTAGAAAATATTATCAACCTTCAAACTAAACTCCAATCAGCTAGAGTTGCTAATAATCGACTAAACGAAGTATATCTAGTAGAATCTGAATTTGCAAAAAACCAGCCCATTACAAATACAAGTGCTTTAGCTGGTGACCTTAGTTTTGATAATGTATCCTACAAGTATGGTTTTGGACGAGATACTTTATCTGATATCCAGATAACTATCAAAGAAGGGAGCAAGGTTAGCTTAGTCGGCATTAGCGGTTCAGGCAAGACAACTCTCGCTAAACTAATCGTCAACTTTTACGAACCCTATCAAGGTGAAGTTCGTATCAACGGCCATAACCTTAAGACTATTGATAAAAAAATCCTGCGCCAGTATATCAATTACCTTCCTCAACAACCCTATATCTTTAGTGGTTCTATTCTAGAAAATCTAACCCTCGGAGCCAATGAAACTATCAATCAGTCTGACATTATTCAGGCTTGTGAGATTGCAGAAATTCGCTCCGATATAGAACAAATGCCTATGGGCTATCAGACAGAGTTATCAGATGGAGCTGGATTATCTGGCGGTCAAAAACAACGAATTGCTCTGGCACGCGCACTTTTAACTAAATCTCCTGTTCTTATCCTTGATGAAGCAACTAGCGGACTTGATGTCCTAACTGAGAAGAAAGTTATTGACAATCTAATGGCCATGAAAGAAAAAACTATCATCTTTGTAGCTCACCGGCTTAGTATTTCTGAGCGAACCGATCAAGTGATTGTCCTTGACCGCGGCAAAATCATTGAAATCGGCCCTCATAAAGACTTAATGGAACAGGGCGGATTCTATCAACATTTATTTAATAAATAAAAAGGAGGTATACTATGAATCCTAATCTCTTTAAAAGTACTGAGTTTTACAAGAGACGGTACCATAATTTTGCAACGGTTCTGACAATTCCTTTAACCTTATTGGTCATATTCCTAGTTCTATTTTCTTTATTTGCTACAAAAGAGGTGACTGTTACTTCTGTTGGTCAGATTACCCCTACCAATATTGTCGCTTCTATCCAATCAACCAGTGATCACACTGTTAAAGTCAACAATCTCACCGAAAACCAAACTGTAAAAAAGGGAGAACTTCTGATTAGCTACACTGAAACCTTAGAGGCTTCTCAAAAACAAGCTATTGAAACACAGCTCGAACGCTATAAACACCAGAAAGAAGGCTTGGAAACTCTAAAAACTAGCCTGAAGCAAGGAAATAATCTCTTTGGCGATAATGATGAGTTTGGTTATGGTAATATCTATAACAACTTTGTCAACCAAGTCAATGATATCAATCTTGGAATCTCTAAAGCAAATACAGAGGTAAGCAATCAAACCGCTATCGCTAGCAATGCTGTCGCTGCCATTGATAATCAAATATCTAAACTACAAGCCCAAATAAAAGATTATAATGACCTTTACAACGCTATTTCCAACAACTCGTCCAGCTTACCTGAAGGAAACTCTTATCAAGATATGTTTAATTCTTATCTTAATCAGTATAAAGCAAACCAAGATACCAGCATCACCAGCCAATATCTAACACAAATAGGCTCAAACATATCAAGTCTTGAATCCTCTATTTCAAATCTAGAGATACAAAAGGCAGGTACAGGCAGTCCAAGCGTATATGATGGTAGTGCAACAACCAAGATAGAAGTTTTGCGAACTCAGTTTATTCAAAATGCAGATCAACAACTAGTAACTATTCAGACACAAATTACCGATTTAGAAAATCAGCTTAACCAAACAGATGACCAACTTCAAAATAATCAACTAATATCTCCTGAAAATGGTGTTATTCATCTAAATGAATCTTACAAAGGAAAGAACTTATTACCTAAAGGAACCGAAATTGCTCAACTCTATCCACAAATCAAGGAAAATCAAGAAGTCTTTATCAGCTACTATGTAACTTCAGCCTACTTACCTAATCTGAAAAAAGGACAAACTGTCCGCCTTAGTCTGGAAAAAATAGGAAACCAACCTCTAGTTATCATTGGAAAAATCAATAGCATTGACCAAACAGCCACCGAAACCAAGGAAGGTAGCGTATTCAAAGTAATAGCGAAAGCTAAGCTCTCCAAGGAAAATAGCAAACTAGTCCGATATGGACTTCAAGGACGCGTAACAAGTGTCATAGCAAAAAAAAGTTATTTTAACTACTATAAAGACAAAATTCTTGACCATAACGAATAAAATTAAATTGGTATAATAAATAACCTACCACTCAGGAATAAATAAAAACTGATTAGGATTTTCTCTGCAAAAACATCAATATTTTTGTTACACTAATTTTATTAAAATCAAGGAGGTTCATATTATGAACAAAAAAGAATCATTTGAGCAATTCAATGCACTATCGCCTGAAGAATTAGAAAATATTTCAGGAGGGGGACAAAATTGGTCAAGAGTTATTTCCAACTGGTTTGAAGCTGTTTTTGGTAGATAATAAAAAATCCAGACATCTAATCTAATTATAAATAATAAAAGCCAATTTCATTAACAAATTGAAATTGGCTTTTTATTAGATAGAGCTATAAAAAACATTTAACAGTTTTACTTCTATCTCCTGTTTAAATTTGTTATCATGACTAATGGTACGAAGAGAAACATTGGGATAACGACTGATGATATTTTGAACGTTATAAAGGCCAATCCCTCTATTTTCTCCTTTGCTACTAAAGCCCTTTTTAAAAATATTATTGGAATTCACTGAGAAATCTTTTATTGAGTTTTCTACGATAAAAACCTGTTTACCTTCTTGCTCAAGAAAAGCAAAAGAAACTACTGGATGACTAGTTTCAATAGCTGCTTCTATAGCGTTATCAGCCAGTATGGAAACAATGGTAACGAAATCAAGCAATTCAATTCCTCTAAGCTCAATTTCCTGCGGAACTTCTAATCCGGTCTCTATATGCTTACTCTGAGCTTCGAGAAATTTTGCGGATAAGACACTTTTGAGAGCATCGTTATGGATATTAGACAAACGTCCCAAATCGTACTTAGATTGGTTGAGCGATTGACCAGAGTTCTTTAGGACTTGATTATAGATCTTTTCAATTGCTGGTAAATCCTTAGTATCAATTCCTAATTTTATACTCTTTAAAATATTGACATAATCATGACGAAAACTTCTTAACTCACTATAAAGCTCCTCAATGTGCTTACTGTAGTCGGACATGTTCCTCAATTGTAATTCTCTTTGCTCACTTAATTGCTGTTGAATTCGTTCCCGCAAATTCCGGTCTAAAATATTAACTGAACTTAGAAAGAGAATAATGTAAATAACTACTATCAGTTCACGATTATACAAGTTAGAAGATTGATTATACTTTTCTATATAAGTAAAATATTGGACAAATGTATAATAGAAAATCATGGAAATATTTAGAAAAACAATTAGTTTTATATCTTTTTTATTTAATTTATATTCCCTCAATCGTTTAAAATTATAGTGCAATAACTGAGGCAGGAATAAAGATAGTAAACTAGCTAAAATTGCTGAAATATATAGAATATATTTATCGGGATTTAACTGAGCCTGGGCATGAGAATGCATTATATTTCTTAAAAAAAAGAAAAAAGACGGTGTAAAAGATTCCAAAGAACAACTGGAAAGAAACCATAAAATATAGCTAGAACTTTTGGTGTATATTTGTTTATTAGCAATGAAAAAATTAAAAAATATATAGGAATGGTTAAAAAATTAACATATGAAAAAATATTATTCTCAGTAACCAACTCTATTATTGCAAGTAAAATCCCTATAAAATTCAATCCTAAAGTTGCTAATATATATTTTTTCCAATCCATTTTAGCGCCACTGATATTCGAAAAAAGAATAAATAAAGCTAAAGACTGAAATATCAATGCTACAATTTGCAATCCTATGAACATAAATCCCTCTCCTGCTTCTAGTATACTACTTCCCTTCTGCTTTTAAGGCTGCCCGCAATCCTTTCATCTTAAGTCGAGAAACATAGCAGCTAGCGCCATTGGGGAAATAAGCTATGTTTTCCAATTTATCTATTTGAGCGATATTGGCTGGATTGACCACACAAGATCGGTGGCAACGATAGAGGCGCTTGTCTTGCTTGACAATCTCAGAAAGCTGTCCATAAAATTCAATACGCTCTTTCTTTGTATAGAGGATAAGTCTATGTGGAACATCCGATGTTTCAAAAAAATAAATTTCATTAAAAGGAACTTGAATTTCAGATTTGGAATTTTCAAATAGAAAGGTTTCCTCAGCTTGGAAACTATCCTTTCTCTCGTATAGATAGGCTAGATCCTTTTCAACCTGCTTAATAAAGGCCTCTTCAGACTGCCCTTTATCAATAAAATCAAAAGCTGATACCTGATATCGAAAAGTCAAAGGCATAAACTCTGAGTGAGTTGTTACAAAAACAATCAAAGCATAGGGATCTAACTTACGAATTTGACCAGCTACTTCCAAGCCCTTCTGTGTCTCTTTTTTTATCTCAATATCCAAAAAGAAAATCTGGTGGCTTCCGCGTTCCCGAACAGCATCAAGTAACTTTTGGGGATTGCTGTAGATTTCTAAAAACTGACATTGCCAGCCGTTTTTTTTCAAAATATTCAGAATGGTTGACTCCATATAGAATTGTTGCTTGAGATCATCTTCTAACACAAAGATTTTCATCTTATTTTCCTCCTTCCTGAGACCAATGCTTAATAAGACTGGCAAAACTGCGTCTAGAGCAGACAAGTTCTCCTAGGCTAGATTGCTCAAAGAACAAGGTTTTATGCTCCCTGTCAAAACCCTTAACTTTAGCGAGATTAACAAGAGTTTGGCGATTGCAACGAAACAGATCTTTAGGATAGCTTTCTGCTAGTTCAGTCAGAGAAGCCCTGAGATTGTAATTTCTTTTTCCGGTCACAATAAGGACAAAATGCGGCTTTTGAGGATGGGACTGGATATAGAAAATTGATGAAAGAGCCAACTTCCGAAGAGTGCTGCCGTCTTTAATAACGATTGTAGCCATTTGTCTACCTCCTTTGCTCTAGCATACCACACTCAAGATTCCAAAAGGATATAAAATCCTCAATGGTACCTGGAAAGTCTTAAACGGTAGACAGAAAAGATTCTGATGACAGGAATGGAGCACTAAAGGGTCCATCATTCTTTCTTTTATTTTATCACAAATAAAGAAAAAATAACATTAATATCATAAGTTTAAAAGAGGAAAAAAGACAGTCAAGAGACTGCTTTTCTTCTTGTTACAATCAGCACAGCATCAAATAATCATCTTCCCTCTCTTCAACCGTGACAAAGCCCAGTCTTTGATAAAAGCCAACGGCGGGATTGTCTTTTGAAACGGAGAGGGAGACACTTGGGTAGCCTTTGACCTTGAGCAAGTCCAGCATGGCCGTCATCAACTGCTGCCCTAGACCTTAGCCTCTGAAGTCAGACAGGAATGAAATGGAGAGAGAGGGAGTCTGGTCGTCATAATAGCCGTAATCTTTCATGATCCGAACCCAAACGGCTCCGACCAGCCGACCGTCCACTTCTGCTGCTAAAGCCCAATCATCTGGCTGTTGACCAAAATCCTTGATATACATCTCTAGTTCTGGTTCATTCAATATACTTCTGGGTAGCGGCTCTAGACCTTGAGGGATAAAAATAGCTTGGTAAAGAAATTCCTCTAAGAGCGGGATTTCCTCTGATTTTAAGGACCTAATCTCAGTCATGATTTCTCCTTCTAGATCAACTGCTCCTCACCTATGCCAGCCTCTGCTAAGATTTTGGAAACTCGGTCAAACTGCAAGCGGAAATGCTCCAGCTTGTGGCCATCTGATCCCACTGAAAAGCGCTGACCGCCCAGCTCCTTGACTAGCGAAAGAGCATAGATATAGAGTTCCTCGTGGCCGTACAGATACATGGACTTGCAGTTGAGCTCAAAGGCCAGACCATAATCAATCATCTTGTGAAAAAGCTGTCGCAGCTCTGGTTCAAAAGTTTTTAACTCCTCTACGGTAAGCGCAAATTTTCGGAAACCATAGTCAAAGTGAGCTAGTACATCTGCTGGCACAGCCTCGATAGCCTCTTCTAACTCTCTCAGGTAGCGAGGAATTAACTCCGTCTTATCCAGCTGCAAGACTGGCTCTTCCAGATAGTCAAAACTGCCATTATGGTGGACAGACAGGAGCTTGAGGTCATAATTCTTGTCCGTTAGGAAAGCTAGGATATCGTCCTTACGCGGAGCGTAATAGCCAATTTCAATGCCCTTTTTGATGCGGTTGCCGTATCGCTGGTTCAGCTCTGCTATTTTTGCTGAATAGGCCTCATAGTCAGGCACATCATCATGGGGCGAGGCTGCTTCATAGGGGTAGGGATTGGACAAATCATAGTGCTCTGTGGTGACAATCTCGCCCTTGTAATGGTCCAGATAGTCACAGAAATCTGCCTCAGAATCATAGGAAAAATAGGTATGAAGATGGTTGTCGCGCATGCTGGACCGCCTTTCTGCAAATCTTGTGTTCCTTTAGTAATGGTCAATTTCAGGTCGGTCGTGAATCCGGCTCTGCTTGCCCTGACGAGCTTGGAGGACGGCCTCTACCTGTTCCAGACTGACGCCAGTCTCGACGAGAGCGACCGCCAGATGGTAGAGCAGATCAGCCGTCTCATTGGCCATCTCGTCCTTGTCAGCATTTTTGGCCGCAATGACTACTTCAGTCGCTTCTTCACCGACTTTTTTGAGAATCTTGTCCAGCCCCTTGTCATAGAGATAGCTGGTATAGGAGCCTTCCTTAGGCTCTTTTTACGTTTGAGGGCTTCTTGATAGAGGGTTTCTAGCATAGTATCTCCTTGTTACTGTCCTTATTTTACTATAAAAAGCAATTCTTTCCAATGGCGGGCTGGTGGCTTGATACTGATTTCTTGGTTTTATTGTTGCATTAACCAAGTACTAAAGTAAGGGAGCTTTTAGTCAGTTTTGCTGTCTTCTTCATCCCAGATTTTATGGAAAAAGCAGGATTTGGCACCGGTATGGCAGGCTGCTCCCAGTTGATCTACCTCGATCAGCAGGGTATCTAGGTCGCAGTCAGCCGTGATTTTTTTGACAGTCTGGTAGTGGCCGCTGGTGGCCCCCTTATGCCAAAGCTCCTGACGTGACCGGCTCCAGTACCACATCTGGCCGCTAGTGTAGGTCAGCTGGTAGGCTTCTTCATTTAGATAGGCCAGCATGAGTACTTCTTTGTTGGTGTGGTCTAGGATAATGGCAGGTATGAGACCGCCTTGCTTTTGAAAATCTAACTTTACTTCTGTCATCAGATGCGTACCTCCAATCCAGCTTCCTGCATGGCTCTTTTGGTATCTGAGATGGAAACCTGACCATAATGGAAAATCGAGGCTGCCAAGGCACCCGTCGCTGCAGTCTTTTCAAAAACTTCTAGGATATGCTGGCTAGAGCCAGCACCACCAGAGGCGATAATCGGAACGGAAACCACTTGAGAAACGGCTTCTAGCATCGGCAAGTCAAAACCGGACTTGGTTCCGTCCTTGTCCATACTGGTCAAAAGAATTTCCCCCGCTCCGAGATCGACAGCTTCTTGGACCCAGTCTAACAGGTCGCGACCGCTGTCCTTACGGCCACCAGCCAGATAAACATGCCAGCTGCCATCCGCTTCTTTCTTAGCATCCACGGCCAGCACCACGCATTGACTGCCGAATTTCTCAGCGCAGTCAGCCAAAAGCTGAGGATTTGCCAGTGCTGATGAATTAACTGCAACCTTATCAGCCCCAGCTTGGAGCATCCGCTTCATGTCTTCAACAGTGCGAATGCCACCCCCGACGGTAAAGGGAATGAAAACCTGCTCTGCCACGCGTCGGACCATCTCGACCGTCGTATCCCGCTCCTCATGGGTGGCGGTGATGTCCAGAAAGACCAACTCATCGCATCCAGCTTCATAGTAGGCCTTGGCAGCATCAACTGGATCGCCCACATCAGTCAGATTGACAAAGTTGATGCCCTTGACCACCCGGCCGTTCTTGACATCCAGACAGGGAATGATTCGTTTTTTTAGCATGGCTAGCCCCTTTCTGCTTCCTTGATCTGCTCTAGGCTAACTCGTCCACTGTAATAGGCCTTGCCCACAATGGCACCAGCCAAGCCCAGCTTTTTCAGCTCTTTCAAATCCTCTGCTGACTGAATGCCGCCAGAGGCAATGACTTGAGCATCCTTGAGCGCTGCCAGCAATTTTTGATAATGCTGGATATTAGGGCCAGTCAGAGTCCCGTCTCGATCCACATCTGTATAGACGAAGAGGCGAACTCCGAGTTTTTCCATTGCCAATGCTAGGCTGATATAGTCCTGATTGCTGGTTTCCAGCCAGCCCTCAGTCGCAACCAGCCCGCCTTTCGCATCAATGCCAATCACGATTTTGCTGCTTCCAAAGCGCTCCAGCGCGGCCTCAACAAAGGCAGGATTCTTAACAGCCATAGAGCCAATAATGACACGGTCAATGCCGACCGCTAGATAATCTTCAATCTGCTCCAGACTGCGGATGCCACCCCCGACTTGGATAGCTAAACCAGTTTCCGCTTTAATCTGGGCAATCAAATCTCGATTGGCTGCCCGACCTTCTATGGCTCCGTCCAAGTCAACCACATGAATCATAGTAACCCCGGCTTCTTTGAAAAGTCGAGCTTGCTCCAAAACATCGGGATTGACTACCGTCTTCTGACTAAAATCCCCTTTAAAAAGGCGGACGGCCTGGCCGTCTTTGATATCAATAGCGGGCAGTATTTTCATAGACATACTCCTTAAACTTCTCTAGGATACCGAGACCGACAGCACCTGACTTTTCTGGGTGAAACTGGCAGCCAAAAATCGATCCTCTGTGAATCATGGCTGGGATAGGCAGCCTATAATCAGCCGTCACATCCAAGTACTCCTCCGGAACATCTGTATAGTAGCTATGGACAAAATAGACTGACTGGCCATCTAGACCAGCTGTCAAAGCAGATGGCTGCTGGATTTTTAAGTCATTCCAGCCCATGTGAGGCACAGGCAGACCAGCCTGGTCCGGAATCCGGCGGCAAACACCAGGAATCAAGCCCAGTCCAGAACTTTGACCATTCTCCAATCCAGACTCCAGCAGGAGCTGCATACCTAAGCAAATGCCCAAGAGAGGCTTGCCATCAGCCACAGCCTGCTGGATAACGGAAACCAGCCCTCGCCTTTCCAACTCCTGCATGGCAGTAGGAAAAGCACCGACACCTGGTAAAATCAAACCATCGGCAGCTAGAATTTCCTGCGGATCAGCTGACAGGCGCGCTTCTACTCCGACCTGAGCCAGAGCACGGAGAACATTAGCTGTATTTCCTGCGTCATAATCAATAACAATCATCATCTCTACATCAACTCCTTTCACTCAGAAGGGCAAGCTAGAGTAAGCCCTTGGTGGAGTTGACTCCATGAATCTCTGGATTGATCGTAATAGCCTCCCGTAGAGCTCGTCCAGTCGCTTTAAAGAGGCTTTCCGCCTTGTGGTGACTGTTCTTGCCATGAAGGATTTTCAGGTGCAGATTCATCTGCAGATTAAAGGCTAGGGCTTGGAAAAATTCCTCTACCAGCTCAGTATCAAAATTCCCAAGTTTGGGATTGTCAAAATCAGCCTCAAAGACCAGATAGGAGCGACCGGATAGATCCAGACTGGCCAACCCCAGCGTTTCGTCCATAGGCACAAAGCTAGTGCCGTAGCGGTTGATACCAGCCTTGTCTCCCAATGCCTGACGCAGAGCCTGCCCCAGCACGATGCCTACATCCTCAACCGTATGGTGGCTGTCCACCCAAAGATCGCCTTCAGCCTTGACCGTCAGAGCAATCCGACTGTGGCGGGCAAAAAGGGTCAGCATATGGTCAAAGAATCCGACACCGGTCTCGATGGCTACTGGCTCCTGTTGGTCGAGATTGACAGCCAGCTCAATATCGGTCTCCTGTGTTTTACGCTTGATTTCAGCTTGTCTCATGGTAACTCCTTCTATTTTTCCTGTCTGCGGGCTTCGATGGCCTTGGCATGTCCCTGCAGGCCTTCTGCATAGGCCAGACTGGTAATATCCTTGTCAGCTGCTCCTACAGCAGCACGGCTGTACTGGGTGTACTGGATGCGCTTGATAAAGTCATAGACTCCCAGAGCTGATGAAAAGCGGCTGGTGCTGGTGGTCGGCAAAACGTGATTGGCTCCCGCATAGTAGTCACCGATAGGCTCACTGGTATAATGCCCCAGAAAGACAGAACCGGCATTTTCAACCTGATCAAGATAGCTGTAAGCATCATCCATGGCAATTTCCAAATGCTCAGGTGCCACCTGATTCATGAGTTCAAACATGGCTTCCTTAGAAGGCGCAAGGATGATGCGGCCGTTGTTCTCAATCGAAGCACGCGCGATTTCCTCCCGCGGTAGCTCTTTGAGCTGTCTATCTAGCTCTGCTTCGACTTGGTCTGCCAGCTCCTCCGAGTCGGTCACCAGAATAGCCCGAGCCAGCTTGTCGTGCTCAGCTTGCGATAGGAGGTCGGCCGCCACATAGACTGGACTGGCCGAACGATCTGCAATGACTCCAATCTCCGAAGGACCAGCAATCATGTCAATTCCCACGACACCATAGACCATCTTCTTAGCCGTAGCCACAAAGATATTGCCCGGTCCAGTTATCTTATCCACCTTGGGAATGGTCTCAGTTCCATAAGCCAGAGCTGCCACTCCTTGGGCTCCGCCAATTTGGAAAATCCGATCCACACCAGCCAGCTTGGCTGCGACCAAAATCGCTGGGGTAAAGTGCTCTTGAGGCGGTGTAATCATGATGATTTCTTTGACACCAGCAATCTTGGCTGGGATAACATTCATGAGGACGGAGGAAGGATAGGCTGCGGTGCCGCCGGGTACATAGGTGCCGACCCGCTCAATCGGCCGAATCAACTGACCACGGACAACGCCCTCGCTAGGACTATCCTCAAAACCAGTCTCCAACTGCTGGCGGTGGTAGGATTCGATATTAACTTGGGCATTTTTCAGGGCGACCAAGACCTCTGGATCAATTTCCTCGAAAGCCTGGTCAATCAGCTCCTGCCCAATCTCAAAGTCTGTCACCTCAACCTTGTCAAAAAGCATCGTATAGTCTCTTAAAGCTTGGTCACCGTCTTGTTTGACTCTTTCAATAATCTCAGCCACCGCTTCTTCCACATCTAAGTTTTGCTGGCTGAGCTGCAGTTGCTCTTCGTATAAAATCCGTGAAATTTCTTCATTACTTCCGCTTAAACGTTTGATAATTGTCATTTAAAAGCCACCTCTCTTCTTCCTACTAGGGATTCAATCCTTGCCACAAAAGGCATGATATCTGGGTTATTTTTCAGGGAAGCCTGATTAGCAATGAGCCGGGCCGACACCCGACAAATGTCCTCAAAAACCAGCAGACCATTAGCTGACAGGGTATGCCCCGTCTCCACAATATCGACAATGGCATCCGCCAGACCCAGCACCGGTGAAATCTCCACGCTGCCTTGAATGGAGATGATTTCCACGTCTTCCCCTTTTGATTAAAATAATCAGTCGCCACCGTTGGGTACTTGGTCGCAATCCGCTTGCGCTTGTGATCATGAGGGTTATAGCTGGGTACCGAGGCCAGTGAGAATTTACAAAGGCCAAAGTTCAGATCCAGCAGCTCCAGATAGCCGGTCGGATGCTCAAAGAGAATATCCTTGCCGACAATGCCCAAATCAGCGACCCCATGGCGCACATAGGTCGTCACGTCAGGCCCTTTGACCAAAAGAAAGCGAAAGCGACTGTCTGGACTTTCAAAAATCAAGCTACGCCCCTTGTCTGCCATGAATGACATATCAAAGCCAGCCTTGGTCAAGAGCTTGACCGTATCTTCCTCAATCCGCCCCTTGGTTAGGGCAATAGTAATCTGACTCATCTGCTGTCACCTTCCTTTCCGCCCTCGTCAGGCAGGTCATCATGAATGGCCTGATAGACGCTGTCAATGTCAAGGGACCAGCCGATAGCTGTCAGTTCTGCTGCCCCGAAGCGCTTGAAAAGCTGGTCATAGCGACCACCAGATAGAAAAGCATCTGGCACTCGGTCGCCAAAGACCTTGAAGGTCAATCCAGTATAGTAAGGCATGGCCGCTACCTGCCCCAAGTCCATAGTTGTCTGATCCAGCAAGCCTGATAGACTCCGCAGAACTTGCTCCACATCATCTAAAGCCGTCAATATCCGCTCATTGTCAACTATCTCTCTAGCCCTAGCTAAAACCTGTTGGCTAGGACCAAACAAATAGGGCAGTTCCTGTAAAAAATCATCAAATTCACTCGATCTGGTCTGGGTGAATTCAAAGAGTCCCGTCCTATTTTTCTTGCGAATATAATCTAGCAGCTGGGCCTCCTCCTGCGAATCCAAGGCCAGACTCTCTAGAATTGTCTGCAGGATTGCTGCATGGGAAAACTCGAACTGATAAGACTTAACCTGCGCCAAATCCAGCGACTGCTTGGCTGTCTTGATAGCCTCAAGCACCGCCTCGCGAGCTGGATAGCCGATGATCTCAATACCAGCTTGGCTGAGCTCGTTAACAAGACCGCGCAGCTCTTCTTGATAGTGAAAAACCTTGCCCGAATAGGAAAACTTGGTCGGCGTATGAACCCTGGTCGAAGCAATAACCCGACCAATCTGGCTGGTCACATCTGGCCGTAGCACCAGTAACTCGCCTTTTTTATCAAAAAGATGATAATGATGGGGCTCCACATGGTCGCTGAAGACCTCGAAGTGCTCCAAAGTCGGTGTGTCAATCCGATTGAAGCCCTGAGCCATCAGAAAATCACTGATGTCCCGCTCAATCTCGTAGGTTACACGCGCCCTCTTGAAAAGCTTGTCATGCATGCCAATCGGAAGGGTGATTTTATTCATAGGCTGCTTTCCTTTCTTGCTCTATTCTTACACCTGCTGGCTTTGAGTCAAACTCTCAGCTGCTGCAAATTTCCTTGATAGCTGCCAGGACTGTTTCCATCTCCTCTCGCCGTCCGATAGAGATGCGTAAAAAGTCTTTGATTCGTTCTGCTTTTGGAAAATAACGCACATAAATCTGACGCTCTTCTAGCTGCTGGAAAAGCTCTGCTGCAGAGATTCCACTAGGCTGGGCTAGGACAAAGTTGGTCTGACTAGGCAGGACTTGGAAATCCAGCGCAGCCAATTCCCCAGCAAACCAATCTCGGGTCTCTTGAATGGCACTACCGGTCTCGAGATAATAATCCCAATCTTCCACCGCAGCAAGAGCCAAGCGCTCTGCTAACATATCCACTGAGTAAGGATTGATGGAGTCCTTGACAGCTTTCATGACAGCTATTAAGTCTGGATGGCCGATGCCGTAGCCCACCCGTAGACCAGCCAAGGCAGCATCCTTGGAAAAGGTCCGTGTGATAAAGAGGTTGGGGTAGTTGTCTAGCAGAGACAGGGCAGATTGACCGCCAAAGTGAATATAGGCCTCATCCACCACCACTACCACATCCTGATTGGACACCAGAATTTCCTCCAACTGATCCAGCGGCAGATAAATCCCCGTCGGAGCATTGGGATTGGCTAGGATAATGCCGCCATTGTCTCCAAAATAGTCGGAGGGATGGACCTCAAAATCATCTGTCAGAGGGATTTCTCGAAAAGGCACGTGGTAGAGGTCTGCCCAAACCTTGTAAAAACCATAGGTCAAGTCCGGAAATAAGACCGACTCGCCGCTGTTAAAGAAAGCCAGAAAAGCCATAGACAAGATGTCGTCGCTGCCGTTACCAATAATGAGCTGGTCGGGTGATACACCCAAGTTTACCGCCAAAGCCTGACAGAGCTCCGCCTGATCCAAACTGGAATACTTGCGCAAGTCCTGGGCATCAAAGTTCTGCAGGGCCTCTGCAACCTTAGGACTCGGTCCATAAGCATTTTCATTGGTATTGAGCTTAATCATGTCTGGCTCATTGGGCTGCTGCCCGCTACATAGGGATTGATCTGCCTGAGACCTTTTAGCTTAACCATCTTGCCACCTCTCTTTCACACTAGCCATTATCTTTTAGAACTTCTAATAAATGAAAAACGAAATTTACCGCTTTAGTAAAGGAAAATAGGGGAATTTTCTAGTTTAAATATAATAAAAAGCCCTCGCAAAAAAACTTTGCAAGGACGTTGACACGTGGTTCCACCTTTGTTCGGACCTCAGTCGCCTGAGGACCCTCTGGGAGTACGAGACTCCAGATTGATAACGGCAATCAGCCGTCGGACACTAATCTCAGACTGCTGACTGATTTCGCATCCGCACTCAAGAATGTGTCGTCTAAGGATTGCATGCCGTCTCACCATTAGGCACTCTCTGTTTCTTGTCTTAGACTTTTTCTCTCATCGCTTTCAATTTATTGTTGAATATTCTACATGAATTTTTATTAAAAAGCAAGAGGAAAATTGAAAAAAATTAATTATTTTTTTCTTTCTAAATAAATTAACGTTCTTTCAGCATAGAGCTGGACAAATCCAGCAGATTAATCGCTGTTTCAAAATGCTCCCCATCAAGTCATAGACAGCATCTTCACTTAAGACGCCGCAAGCTATATTTTCAGGGAAATCCGGTCCATTCGAGAACTCTAAATCATCAAAAAACTCCTGACCAGTATAGTAGTCCCTCAGCTGGATATAATCTGACTGGCAGCGCTCCAGCTCAGCTAAAGCTTCCTGGGCTCTTGCCAATACCTGAGAATATTTATTCAGGTGCTTTTCCATTTTTTGAATGCGTTCTAACTGTTCCACAGGCTTCTTTCCTTTCTGGACACGACAAAATAATCAATTCACCTTAACCACCTGCAGCTGCTCACCGCCTAGCAAAATCAAATATTTTTCAATTTGAGAAATGCCATAAGAGCGGCCGAGAGCTTGAGCATATAAGTCTAGCTGCCCATGGTAGCGAGCAATCAACTCAGATGAATCCTTATATTTATCCGTCTTGTAATCAAAGAGGATAATCCGATCCTCAAAGAGCAGGTAGCCATCCAGAATTCCCCGCAAAACAAAGTCCTGACCGCTGATTTCGTCCCTCTTAAGCATGGCAAATGGTGCTTCTCGACGAACTCTATCACTGTTCTCAATCAAGAGTCGTCCCAAATCTGTCTCGAAGAAAGATGCAATCTTAGGCAGCTGAATCTGCTTTTTGACTGCGTCATCGGCCTGAACCTGAGCCAAGGCAGAACGAAGTACAGCCATGCTGGGACTGCTATCCAAAGGAATCCGCTGCATGAGCTCATGAACGGCACTGCCGACTTGCGCTCCAGTCACTTTGGCTTTCTTGCCAAAATCAGGCAACTCAAAGCTAGGCTGAGGCCGAAAAGCTGCTCGCTCATCCATGATGTCCAGACCATCCGTATCCATGATCGGCTCATAAAACTTCTTAATCTGGCTTGGAGTTCGCACACTAGGCAGCTCAATGGCAGATCGGTACTGGCTATTGAGACGATCCACACTTTCTAAAATATCCAGAGCCCGACGGATGTCATCCGACTGACGATTATCTGCCAAATCATCCGCTGGAAAGAGCACAGGCTCATTAATCTGCCCTATTTCTTCAGCAGTTAGCTCCTCATCAGTGACAAAACGGGTCTCGTAGGCGAGATTCTCATCGGAAAAAACAGCCTGAATGGCATAGAGCCAGTCTTGGAAATTACTGATCTGGCTACGCAGACTGGCAGACAAACGTCCTTGTTGGCTTTTGCCCCACTGACGCTTATCCAAAACCTCTTGACTGCCCTTGCCGACCAGATAGAGCTTGGTTTCAGCCCGCGTCATGGCCACATAAAGCAAACGCATCTGCTCAGACAGACTAGCCAACTGCAGTTCTGTAAGATTCTGCTGATAAGGCAGCGTATCCATGGAAATGCGTAGCTGATTCGGCGCATAAGGATCTTCCACAGACACCGATACATCCGCCACATACTTGATGCCGATTCCCTTGGTCCGGCTAAGGATAATAGCAGAGCTGCTATCCTGACGGTTGAAGGCCTTGTCCATATTGAGTAGAAAGACATACTTGAACTCCAGTCCCTTACTCTTATGAATGGTCATGAGACGAACGGCGTCCTTAAGCGCCGCCACTGGCACGCTGGCCAGATCATGCTGATTTTCCAAGATACGATCTATCATCCCGATAAAACGAGAGAGACCTTTAAAGCTAGACTTTTCATACTCATTGGCCCGCAAAGAGAGAGCATAGAGATTGGCCTGTCTCTGGGCACCATTGGCTAGAGTTCCCACCATGTCATAGTAGAAACGGTCCTGATAAATCTTCCAAATCAAATCATACAGGGAATGCGTCTTGGAATAGGTCCGCCAGCTTTGCAGGGTTTCATGGAAATGCTGCAATTTTTTCTGCAGTTCCTGGGTGACTAAAGCAGGGTGCAAACCTCTACCTTCAAGGGCATTGAGCAATTTTTCATAGAGATTTTCCTGAGAACGCTCTTGACTGGCCTGCAGGGACAGCCGAGCCAGCTCGTCCTCACCAAAGTCAAACATAGGAGACTTAAGAAGGGCGGTCAAGGCATAGTCATTCAGCGGATTATTGATAGTCCGAAGGGTATCCAGCATGACTAAGACCTCAACCGACTGCAGATAGTTTGCTGAACCATCATCTGGTACCAGCGGAATATGGTGCTGCTCAAAGGCAGCTAAAATCAAATCATTGCGGGTTCTGGAAGCCGTCAGCAGCGTGATATCTTTAAAAGCCACTCCTTCTTCATTGTGCAGGCGGATGATTTCCTTGATGACTAGGTCCACTTCCCCAGCTGATACCGCCTGTGGCAAGCCTTCATCCCCCTCCTCTTCCGGACTCTCCTTGGAGCCTTCATAGATTAAGAAGGAAGCGCGGTTAGCTGGATTAGGCTCACGTTTAGCTGGATTTCCAGCTACCAGATAGTGGTTTTCATTGTAGTCAATTTCCCCGACTTCTTCATCCATCAGGCGTTTAAAAACATCGTTGGTCGCTTCCAGCACCTCAAGATGACTGCGGAAATTTTCCTTAAGGACGATTAGCTTGCCCTGGCTGCTATCCTCTTGATAGGCCTTAAATTTATCGCTAAAAATCTGCGGGTCAGCTTGACGGAAACGATAGATAGACTGCTTGATATCACCCACCATAAAGCGATTTTGCCCTCTGGAAAGCAAGTCCAGCATGCGCTCCTGCGTGTGGTTGGTATCCTGATATTCGTCCACCATGACCTCGTGGTAGCGTTCCTGATAAAAGCGACGCACCTCTGGGAATGTCTCTAAAATCTCAATAGCAAAATGGCTGATGTCGCCAAATTCAAAGGCATTTTCTGCTTTCTTACGCTCCAAGTAAGCCTGTGCAAAGTCCGCCACAAAGTCCCGCAGAAGCTCAACCAGAGGCAGGCACTCTTCCTGGTGCTGCTCAATAAAGTCCAGTTGATAAAGCTGCTGGTCAAAGCTTCGCAGCCGCTCAATCATAGGCTTCCTGGCCTCATTGTAGTCCTTGGCCATTTCTTTTTTGAACTCGTCTGCATTCTTGCCAACCCGAGCTGTAAAGGCCTGGCCATTGGACAGTTGGGAAAGTGTCACGATCTGTTTGAGAATCTGAGCTGTTTCTTCTATCGAGGACAGTTCATTCAGCCCTGCTAAGACGGTCAGAGCATCTTGGACATTTTCCTGATATTTAGCACCCGCAAATTCTCTTCCTTCATGCTCCAAATGTGCAGAAAAGAAAGCTTCCAGCTCCCAAAGGGCTGATTTGATTTGGTCAAATATCCGCTCTCTCTCTGCTGCAAAGTCACTGTGCTCATAACCATAGAGGAAGGTCTCCTCCAGCCAGCGCTGAGGACTGCTGGTTGACTGCAGAAAACTGTAAATCCGATAAACTTGCTCCCGGAAGCCTGATAAATCCTTGCGCTTACCAGTAAAGTTCTTTACCAAACGGCTAAACAAAGCCTGACGCTCGCTGTCATAGTAACGGTCAAATACTTGGCTAAAGACTTCATTTTTCAGAATCAGCTGCTCACTGGCAGACTGGAGAATCCGAAAATTCGGCGCTAAACCAAGCAGGTAACCATAGCGACTAAGGACTTTCTGGGTAAAGGCGTCCATGGTGCCAATATCGGCATTGGGCAGGTCAGCTAATTGCTGGGCCAAATGTTGCTTGAGTTCAGGACTCTCGGCCTCCTTCAAGGCCTGCCCCAGTTCCTTCTCCAGCCTCTCTTTTAGCTCGCCTGCCGCCTTAACAGTGAAGGTCGAGATAAAGAGCTGACTGACAGCAATACCTCTAAGAATCTGGTCTATAATCCGCTGGACCATGACAAAAGTCTTACCCGATCCGGCTGAAGCGGAGACCAGAATATTCTGGCCAGAGGAGTAGATGGCCTCAATCTGCTCTGCCGTCTTTTTCTGTGGCTTGTCCGAAGCAGCTTCTTGAGCTTGCTTAAGAGCAATTTCTTCTGCAGTTAAAAAAGGAATTCTCTTCATTTTTCCATCTCCTCCCTCATTTTTCCTAGCCAGGCCTGGCGTAACTTCTCACCAGTCGGCCGCCTGTCAAACTTGCTTGTATCCAGCTTTTCTAACTGGCGTGCCTGTCCTAAGTGGAGATTGGCTTCAAAGCCAGTAATGGCCTTAAACTGCTCTACATAAGGAGCAATGCTGCGTCCATTCTCTGTATAAGGATTGACTGCAAAGTGGCCTGCTAGAATACCTTCCGCAGCTTTTTTGTAGAGATAAGCATTGTAGGCCAGCAGCAAGTCCAAATCTTCCTGACTCAGCAAGTTGGTCTTATTTTTTTCATAGAGCGGACCAAGTTCCTTGACAGCATCTGCCACAAAAAGTCCCTTGTACTGGAGTGGCTTCATAGACTGATTGACTGCATCCGCCAAGGTCTTGGTATCTTTAAGTGCCACAATTGGATCGGTCATCTGCAAATACATGGCGCCAAATGTTCCCTTATCCTCTTGATAGTCTGCTAAGTCCTCAATCGCCGCCAGATAGGTCGGCAGCTGAGAATTCAGTCCGTTAAAGAACTTTTCAAAGCTGAACTTAATATCGCCAGACTTATAGTCAACCACTCCCAGACTCTCGGTCTTGGTCAGACGGTCAATCCGGTCCACCTTTCCGCTCACGGTCACTGCTCTGCCATTTTCCAAGGTCAGGAAAGGCTTAGAAGCAGATCCAAAGCCAGTCTCCTCACCAATGGTCTCAATCCCAGTTGGATGAGCCAGCACACGGCCAGTCGCCCGTGCCGTATCTAGTAAGAGCTGGCGGGCAAAACGGGTCTGGCCTGACTCACTGTAGATGCTCTCAAACTCAGCCTCTCGGCTGGTCTCTTCCATAGCCTGCGCTAAACGCCGGTCAAAATCAGCAGACGAATCATCCTGCAAAACCTTTTCAAAGATCCGGTGAAGGAAAATCCCATGACTGCGAGCATCTGGATGAATGGTCCACTCTTCCTGCAGGCGCAGAACATACTTGAGAAAATAAGCATATTGATGCCGGAAATATTCGTTGAGAGCAGAGGCTGAAAGTCGGAGAGGCTCCTCCTGAGGGTAGAGGGCTTGCAGAGTTACCGGCTGCAGAGACTCCGTTTTCAGTTCCTTGCTGATTTGCGGAATGCTGATGCCTTCTGCTGCCAATTTCTTGCGGATAACCCGCACAGCCACCGCCCAAAAAGTCTGCTCCTCTGCTGTCCACTCTCGGTCAATCTCCTCTTGGTAGAGCTCAATGATTTGAGACAAGAGAGCTCGGTAGCTGCCAATATCGTCACTGGAAGCCTGAGGCTTTTTGACAATGATAGGCAAGGAAAGCGGAGCTGCAGTCAATTCCAGCAGATAGGTCGACATGCTGTCCTCTACTTCATTGACCAAGGCTGGCGCAGACAAGACCAGCTCTTTGGTCGCAGAATTCATCAGCGACAGAGCCGTATAGCGATTCTTCTTGAGATTTTCTGAGCTGGCAATCTGCAGTTCCGCCTGAGAATCCGTTGCGTCATTGAGCCGAGCCCGATCTTCATCACTGAGCAGACTCTTGTTTTGCGCGATTTTCGGGAAACGCTCCTGGGTCAGTCCAATTGCGTAGACGTAAGGAGCTGCTAAAGGCTCTATCAGGTCATAAGACTGGACCTTGACCACATCTACTGTCGCTGGCACCGTCCGATAGTTGGACAAAAGCATACCCGACAGAATCAAGGCTAGAAAATCATCCAGTTTGACCTTGCTATCTGCAAAGACCTGAGCAAACTGCTCTAGAACATGACTAAAAGCCTTCCAGACTTCCTCATGACGCTCCTTCTCCTGCTGACTTGCTCCCTGCAGCAGAGTCGTCAAATTATCCGACAAACGGGCTGCTTGGACGAACTCCGTAAACTTAGCTAAGAGCCCCGACGCCGTCTGGCTGCGGGATTTGAAAAAGTCTTGCATCGGAGTCATAACCCGGTGGCGAATATGATTGAGACGGTCTAGGTCAAATTTCCCTTGGCTATTGGTCGTAAAATTCTCAGCTAGCTTACCTGCTCCCTTGATGTCCGCAAAGCGCAGATATTGCTCAAAATGATCCAGCTCCTCTTGACTCAAATCCCCGTAGAGCCCTGTCTTTAAGAGATTGAGCAGGTCTTCCAGTTGGAAATTATAGCGCTTGAGCCGCTCCAAGGACTCGACAAACTGAACCAGCGGATGCTGGGCCATTGACTCGCTCCGCCCCAGATAGTAGGGAATCTGATAGTGGTCAAAAATGGTCTTGAGTTGAAGCTGGTAGGCTGCCACATCTCCCAAAAGCAGACGAATATCCTTATAGCGCACACCATCATGAAGCCGCTGCCGGATGGACTTAGCCACATACTCCAGCTCTTCTTTCTGGTTCATAGTAGCCCAAATCTGAAGCTGCGAGCGGTCTGTCTCACTAAGATTAACCGTTGATTCTGAAAAGTCATAACGACTCTCCAAAATCTTAGAAATCCGCCCCAAGGCATCTTCTGCTTCTGCATGAGGGATATAGTCAGGCTTGACCTGATAGTCCTCGGCTAGTTTTCTTAGAAAATCCACGCTGGCCTGATAGAGATTGCCCTCACGAAAGGCTGCTCGATAGGCTTTTTGACTGGCATAAGTCCCAATAACAATCTCCACACCTTTTCGATGCAGGAGACTGACCAAGTATTCCTCTTCGGCAGAGAAACGAGTAAAGCCATCGATGACAAGGGCCAAATCTGCCAATTCCTCATCCGTATCACCAGCCAGAATATGCTGGGCAAAAGCAGCAATCTGAGAAGACGAATCAAAATCCCCCTTATTCAGAGCAGCGGTCACCGCTGTAAAAATCTTGACCAGATCCTCCCGCTTCTCAGGCTCATCAAGAAATTCCAAATCCGCAAAGGACATCTGGGCGGTCTGCAGTTCATGGTAAAGATCCATCAGCTGCTGGATAAACTGGGCATCCTTCTTAATTCTGCCATAGACCTTAAGCTCTCCATCATCTAACTCTGTCAAGGTCCGATAAATCAGCATTCCCAGACCAATATCGTCCAAACTCTGCCCTTGCCGAACATCATTAAGGACAAAATACCGAGCCATCTGGGCAAAGCGCGTCACCGTAATGGCAAAGGAAGCCTGATTTTCTAAACACTCCAAAACCGCCCGCTCCTTCTCAAAAGAAAGCGAATTTGGTGCAATATAAAAGACTCGCTTACCAGCCGCCACCAAGCTCTCAGCCTCCGCCACCAAGACCTTGGTCAAAGAATGGCGAATATCTGTATAAAGTAATTTCATAGCCTGCCTTTTCCTCTAGAAAATATAGGAACATTATACCATTTTTACCGATAATTCTCATGGAGAATAGTCCCAAAGCCCAATTAGAAGCCTGTATCCAAAGATAGCCTTAGTGAATAGCTTCGTCATGTCCATAAACAAATAAAAAAGCCACTGCTTCCAGTGACTTCCTAAGACTCTTACTTCTTTCAAAGTAAGAACTCATTTAATCTTATGCTTATTCATCTTTTCTTCAAAAATGCTTGTCATAATGGCGCGCAATTCTTCTCTTTCCTTGTCAGGAAGTTCGCCTTGTTGCTTGGCTACAGCGTATAGCTCAGGATATTGCTTGGCAACTCGCTCAACGACCTTGGTCGTCGCATGGCCTCTCACGAAGAAAGGAATTCTCTTAATCCACTCATTGGGCACAAGTTCCAGAATCTTTTTGGCAGCCTCCTTATCGGAAATTTCTGCGGTGCTGAGCCCCTGATTGATCTGCTCCTGTTCCTTTTCTGTAAAATCTTTTAATTCCATACGCTAAATCTCCCAGTTCTATTTTCTTAATGCTAACTGAAGCAGACTACTTATCCTCTACCCACTTATCGTTGTCCATGATAAAAGGCTTGGCCAGTCCTTCCCCTGTGTAGTCTTTATACTTGGTCTGCAAGTATTTGTAAACATCTTCCTTGGTCGCAAACTTGATTGCCTGGTACGGCTCTTCAAAGGTCAGCTTTTCGACAAATAAATATCCATCTTTATCTGGAACCAAGACGCCGACATGGCCTACAAAGAGAGAATCACCGTCAAGATTGTCGTGGACAATGACAGAAAGCATCCTTGCTTTTTCACTAAACTTGAACTGCTTGAAGTATTCCTCCATCTTCTTAGCATGGACTTTTACATCTTGAGTCGCTTCAGTCTTGACTCTTGAAAACAGGATATTAAAATCTTCCTTATCCTTGGCATCAAAGAGCTTGCCCTTGTCAATCGAGTCATTATCTATGAACAAGAGTTCGTCATCTTTTTCAATTTGAGGAATGTCGATGCTATTTTTCAACAAAGTGTAAGTATTAATCCGACAATTTGTCCCGATAAAATCGCCCTTCTTTGCCTGCCATAGAGGATTGATTTTTTCTACATCATATTCTGTTTTGGTAAATTTAGTGAAATCGCCCGTTAATCCAGTAGAGCCAACAAGTCCATTGTAGTCATTGACTAGATTGACAAAGTTATCGACACTGTCTTTATCCAAGTCGGCAGCCAACAAATTCTTGACTTCTTCGACACTCTTTTTACTGTTTAGATTTGAATAAGTCGATGTAGTTTGACTTGTTTCTTTATTTTCTGGGAACTAGCACATGCCACAAGCCCAAAAGTCAAAGCTAGGCAGGCGCAGGACATGATTATTTTACTATATTTTTTTCATATTTTATTCTTCTCCACTACTCGTATTCAATTATTTACTTTAATTTACAATTTTTCTGATGAGCCTTCAACTTTTTCATAGCCCAGTCATAATGGCTGAAGTAGAACTTACAAAATAGGAACCTAGTACAGTCCCTCCGACCCATTTATAGACATTTTTTGAAAATAATTCTTCGTTTGTGAATGTGTCTGCCAAGTCCAAAACATCTTGATGCGACTGATGAAAGATCCCAGTTGCCTCTTCAAGAGAAGTATTCTGATGTTTCTTCCAAAATTCCAGATTCAGCTCTCCATAGGTCCTCCAGTTATAGGGAGCAGGAAGAAAGGACCGCTCTTCCCCTTTTGATTGGAATGCACCCAATTCAACAAGAGCGGATGCCATTCATAGAGGTGAATCAAAACATCTCTTACATTTTATCTCGTCTCCAATGGGCCTCTTTCTTCTTTTCATCCCGAGAAAAATCAAAGGGCGTATTTAGCTCTTCATCAGACATCTTAGAAATGAGAGTTTGTAACTTCTCAAAGTTTTCCTTAGCAGCTAACAGCAAATCTTCTTTAATTTTCGGTCTAGGCATAAGATTGCACCTCTTGCATATTTTCTCTGCTTATAAAGAAATACCTTACAAAAATCATCAAAAAGGAATGACCTGAAGCAGGATAATTTCCATCTTGTTAAAACAAAATTTGATAATATTATATCAGAAAGAAGGAAAGAAAGACATTTACTGCTACGATTAGAGTCTAGAGTAAACTACAAATCCCTTTGGCAAGATGAGAAGTTGCTGGTCATCAGTTTGGCAATGACTCACCAAATCAGCTGAATCTCTGTCTAAAAGATAATTCTCATTCGACTGATTAAAAATGACTCTGATTACTTGATGTTCATGTTGCCATTCTAAAGCCAGCACATTAGGCTCGATTTCTTCTAGGGTAAATTTCCCATACTGGATAATGTCCGCAGTTTCCTTGCGAAGCTGAATCAAGTTCTTCATAAAATTGAGCATATCATTGTTATTGGAAACCCGTTCCCAAGGCATGACCCGTCTACAATCCGGATCCATAGCTCCGCCCAATTCTAGCTCGGTCCCATAATAGATACAAGGCGTCCCTCTTTGTAAAAAGAGAAAGGCGAGTGCGGATTTGACAAGCTGGATATCTCCTTGAGCTGTCGTCAAGATGCGCTCCGTATCATGCGAATCCAAGAGATTAAACATGACCTCAGAAATCTGCTGCTTGTAGTACATGGACTGGCAGTTAATCTCAGCTATGAATTGACTGGTCTTCTTGCTCCTACTCAAAAAGTAGTCCTTGATACTATCCGATAGAGGATAGTTCATGACCGCGTGAAACTCATCTCCATTTAACCAAGGCTGAGAGGTATGCCAAACCTCTCCAAGAATATAAAGGTCAGGCTTTTGGGCCAAAACAGCCTTGCGAAAATCTCGCCAGAATTGATGATCAACCTCATTGGCTACATCCAGTCGCCAAGCATCAATATCAAAATGTTCAATCCAATAGGTCGCAACGCTTAAGAGATAGTCTTTCACCTCGGGATTTGCCGTATTCAACTTAGGCATATAGCTGGCAAAGGCAAAGGTGTGATAAGGGAGTTCTTTTGGGTTCACAAGCTTGTCATTCGTCACTGGGAACTTTTGAATGTGGAACCAGTCTTTGTAAGCTGACTTTTCACCATGTTTGAGAACATCCTGCCATTGGGCGGATTGATCGCCCATATGATTGAAAACCGCATCCAGCATAACCTTCATGCCACGCTGGTGAGCTTGCTCCACCAGTTGACGGAAAGTCTCCTTGTCCCCAAAGTGTCGGTCAATTTCAAAGTAATCTGTTGTATTGTACTTGTGATTACTTGGAGATTCAAAGATGGGACAAAGATAAAGCCCCGTAATCCCCAAGTCTTGCAAATAATCCAGATGATCGATAATCCCCTGTAAATCTCCACCAAAGAAATCCGTAGGTTTAGGACTGATAGCTGCATCCCAAGCTAAAGCTCCTTCTGGTGAAAGTCCAGCATTTCCATTGGCAAATCGTTCTGGAAAAATCTGATACCAGACCGTTTTTGAAACCCATTCAGGAACCTGGCAACCATCGATCTCATGAATATAAGGGAGTTTAAAACCATTGCCCTCTAAAGCAAGGTTTTCTGGACTATTGTCAGTGAAACCTTTATCCCCATACAAGATGCTTTGGCCTTCTTTATCCTTAAGCTCAAAGAGATACTGGAGCCTAGCAAAATCAACCGACACTGCTACTTGCCAATAATCAAATAAGGCATCAGATGTCACTTTGACCATCTCTTTCACATCTTCATAAGATTTCTCAAGAAAAATAAAGGGATCCCCATAGTGCAAAAGGATTTTCTCTATATCCTCTTTCTTAGTCCTAATTCTGATATGCACTTGACCTTCTTTATAAAGATAGGCATACTCCGACTCCGGTCTATGATAAATGGCTGTTAATTCCATACTTTTCATCTCCTAGATTTCTCTGTTTAAACTCATCGCAACTTTATGCAAACGATTCCATAATCTAGCCCTAGTATACTATTTTAAAAAAAGGATTGCAAGTTGTGGCCAATTTGTGAGCAGGAGCTTATCTGAGCAAGTTAAAAAGCCTTGGAGACAAGGCTTAATAGTAATTTTAATTTTGAGATTTCATTTAATTCTACTCATTTTCCAAATTGATATTCCAATGTTTAAATTATTCAGTATTATTCTTGTTCTTATACCAACTTGGGACTAATTGGTTTATACAATCATACCATTCTAAAATTTCCTTAGCTTGATTTTGCATTACTGATACTTCTTCTTCTCCATAAGAAATAGCCCATGGAAGAGCTCCAATTAAGTTACTTAGAATGTAAACAGCAAGAAGTTTCCAAAATAAATCTGGAACCTTGTCGTCAAAATATCCATCTATCATACCTGATGCAAAAGAGGGAGATACTTGAGCTGACCACACAATACGATTGAACTCCTCCCAAGGATCTCCAAAGTCAAAACGATCAAAGTCAATGACATAAATCTCACGATCTTCTCCAATCATGAAATTTCCAATATGATAATCACCATGTTGCAAAACTTGGGGTCTATTCTTTAGCAGTTCACGGTTTTATCCAAAAAATCAATAAAGAGTTGACCACTTTCATATTGGACGGGACATTCTTTGTATTTGGAGATTTTATCATCAATTTTTCGATTAAAAAAGATTTCCCAGTCTTCACAAACTTCTGTAGCAGGAATTGTATGAATCTTTCTAAGCATTCTTCCTGCTTCTATCCCGTAAGTGTATTGTTGGTTTTCTGAATAAGTTAAAATGGTATCTATTGCATCTCTTCCATCTATCCACTCGTGTATAGAATGTACTTCGTCACCGCAGAATTCAAATTTAATCGGTTTACACATACGAACTCCAAGAAATGCAACCTTCTCCATTATATCAAATTCAATTTTCTTAGAATCTAACTTTCCTTTATCAGAAACACGCAATAAATATTTTTGCTGGTTCTGGTCTGTAACACAATATTTTTTATCATCTGAGCAGCCTTTACTTATGGCTATCTTACTAATAAACTCCATCAATAACTCCTCGATTAACTTTACAAGATTACTATATAGTTCAAACTCTAATTCAAGAAAATCGCTTTATTTTTTAAGCTTTTAAAATTCTTCAGTCGTTCATTAAGTTCTTCAACATAATCTTCGTTTGACATTTTTGTACCGATATTTTAAGACGGAGTTGTTTTTTATTATCCATTACGCCGCTCTTCTATACTCCTTTGTTAACTTTATTGTATATTATAAAAGAGAAAAAAGCTAATTATCTTATTTTCCAACTCACAAAAAGGAATGGCCTCTGCCACTCCTTTCTAAAAACTATGTATCCACCTATCTCTCCAGTTTTATGACCTTATCATAGCGCTTCAAGTCCTCTTCGCTATAGTGATGAATCACTTCTACGACTGCTTGTGGGAGAGAGAAGAGAAGCTGGCTGATTTTCTCTTGGTTTTTTAGATCCAGATTGGCCTTAACCTCGTCAGCCAGGATAAATTGGCGATTGTGATAGAGAGCGCGGGCAATTTCTAGCCGCTGCTTCTCGCCGCCTGACAGAGTTTGATTGCCGGGTGTTTTGCCTTTAAGAGCTTTCAGACCGGTTTGCTGCAGGATTTCTTCCATCCGTACAGAATCAAGTTCTTGCCCCAGAGCGATATTTTCCTCTAGTGTCAATCCATCAAAGACATGACTGGACTGGAGAATGTAGGCTCCTGCCTGATAAAGTTCATCCGAGCTTAGCTCTTGTCCATGGTAGCGAATCCGACCTTGACTAGGCTTGATTTCTCCATATATGAGGTTCAGTAAGGTTGTTTTCCCAGACCCGCTTTCTCCTATAATGGCAATCTTTTCCCCTTCCTCAATGGTAAGGTCACAAGGGGCTAGGATTTCTCGACCATCACGCTCTACACTGACTTGCTCTAGCTGGATAGGAAAGATGGAACTTTCAAGAGCTGAAGGTATTATCAACTCCTCTCCCAGCATGTTTTGATATTTATCACAAAGAGACTTAGCTGATTTTCTAGTATTGATAAAGTAAGATAACTCCTGAAATTGGTAGCCGATATTGTGCGATACTAGGTAAATCCCAACAAAGCTGGCTGCAGATAGGTAATTATAATAGGTCATGAAACCACCAATGACAATAGGCGCAACAGAGCAAAAGGCATCAATTCCATTGATAAAGAGACTGTTTATCGTCCGTTGCTTTTCATAGGCGACTTCTTGCTCTAAAGCCTTGTGCAAATCTTTGGAAAAAAGATTGTAAAACAAGCTTTGTCCCCAATAATACCGTATGGAACGAGCACCCGCAATCATATTGGTCACCTGAGAGACATAGCCTTGGTTAGCTAGGGATTTCTGCTTAGTAATCGTATCCAGGCGTTTAGATCCAATTCCACTACAAAGAACAGGTATCGAATAAAAAATGATAAAGAGCAAGCCAAGATAAAAATTTGTCCAGAGTGCATAACAGATAGAGACAGTTGTAAATCCCAAAGAAGAAATGATAATGACAGTAGGCTCAATATAGTTATCTTCTAGCTGTTTCACATCATTTTCCAGGTCGGATAAAACCTCTTCATCCGCTATCCGACGGCTATATAAGAAAGTCTGAAAGATAGCCTGCATAATTCCCGACTTGAAGTCCGTCAGCACTCGTGCATAGTAATAGCGTTTCCCCGCCAAACCCAGCAAGAGAATCAAATTCCCCACAATCCCCCAAGTCAAGACCTGCCACAGCAAATGCAACTGGTGATTGGTAAAACTAGAGACAATATACTGAATCAAAGCTGGTGTAATCACAGCCTCCAGCCAAGTAATCATAATCGCCACAAAATAGGAGAATAAATACTTTTTAGTTACATAAGCTCTAAGCATAGCGTATAAACCTCCTGAAGTTATTTAGCAACTTAGATAGTCGTTTTTTCTAGACGAGGATATAAGAGGAGCTGAATATTTGAATGAAACCATTAAACGTAGGGCTACTTTATAATCTTTCAGAGAAAGATTTAAATGACTAGTTCTAAACATATCAATTTACTTTTATTTTTATTCAAAAACATATCCAATACATCTGCATAGCTAACAAAGGGAGCAGGAAATACTAGTCCAGAATAAAATAGCATTATGGTATTAAATAAATTCAATAAGACGGATACTCGTTTAAAGCGTTCTGTTAAATTAATTGCTATGGTATATAAGACAAAAAATACAGCATAATTAAGTATTGACATCAAAATCAAATCCACTAAATGGAATGAAGGCATAAAAAACTTTCCATTAAAAAACATATACGATAGAATAATTGAAATCAAAAAAATGAGCGTTGACCAAATAAAATAAGTTGTTGATCTAGCAATATAAATCATCATTGGTGTACGTCTAGTTGTTTTGATATTTGTATATTGATTAGTGCGAATTTCAAATTCCAACTCCTCATTAGCAAGCAATATCACATTAGTTATGGAATAATAAATAAAAAAATAGAGTAGATTTATCGGTTTATCACTATTGAAAATAATAATGATTCCTGTAATAAAAATCATGGAATAAATCACTTCGCAAATACTATCAAACGTGTATCGAACTCTATAATTAAAATATCTTCTTAATTCACTAAACATGGAAAAGGCTCCCTCTTTTTTTAGCAATGTTCAATAAAGTGAAAAATAGGAAAGTTCCAGCTGACCAATAGACTGCACAATAAACTATAATTAAAAAAACACTCTGGTAGGACGGAGAAATAATAAAATTTCTCAAGGCATAGTAAGGGAAAAGCTTTCCTATAAAGCCAAATAAACCACCTAGCGGTGTTAGTATGCCAGTAAAATACAGCATGAAATAAGAAATTAACGATGTAATGCTAGAAGTACGATTAAAAATGAAGCAGAGACTTGATAGGCAAAAGCCTAAACCATATATGCTAATAATAGTTAGCATACATGCAGCGAGACTCGCAACTAACTTTAAGATACTATCCGGAAAATCAATATCATTTAACGTGGATAAAATAATAAATATAGGTATGGCTTTAACTAGATCCACCAATATCTGAACAATAATTTTAAACATTAAAACATGAAAAACACTCTTACTACTCTGGATTACACTAATCAAAGTTCTGTCATAAAGGTCATCCTCAATAAAAAAAGTTGGATGCGTAATACTATGACTCGTAAAATACCAAGTAAATAACAAACATAACAATAAAAATTTACTTTGTGTATTTTTAAAGTATTGAAGATAAGCTGAAACCATTATCAAAATTCCAAAATTTGAAAAAAATAAATTAAATTTAAACTGCATCATCTCTTGCAGCTGTCTCTTTAACTCCCTTCTTATTTCTTTAATCATCATTGATAACCTCATACAATATTTCTTCGATGCTTTCCTCAACTTCTTCAAAAAATATTATCTCAAAATTATTAAAGATATTATTTTTCACCTGACTATCTTTTACTTCAACAATCAATCTTTCGTTTTCTACTTGATAAGATAAATCAGAAAACAGCCTCTCAAAAGCATCTTTCTCAGAATCTGAAATACCAATTCTGTATTTAATCCACCTAGTATTTTTCCCAAAGATTTCTGAGAAACTACCTTGCTGTATTATTTCGCCTCTACTCATGATACAAATTCTTGTTGATATTTCTTTTGCAAAATAGATATCATGAGTCGTCATGAGGACAATAGTTCCTTTTTCTTGACTGAGAGTTAGTAATAATTTCGCAAACTGCTTTTTGGCAATGACATCCAGACCATTGGTTGGCTCATCTAAACACAATACTTTTGGCTTACAAAGTAATGCAATAATCAAAGACAATTTTTGTCTTGTTCCTTGTGACAATTCGGACACCAATACATCAACATAGGGATGGAAAGCTAGTTTATTAAATAAATCCTCCAATTCTTCCTTAATCTGACTACGCGAACTTTTATTCAAATGTAAAAAGTAATCAATATTTTGATTTGCCGTCAGATATTCATAGTAGCCTCTACCGCTTTCTAGTACAAGCTTGACATTGTTATGAATATCTTTCGAAGTATTCTTACTGCCAAAAACAAATACATCACCTGCATCTTGTAACATTAAGCCAGAGATAATTTTTATGAAAGTTGATTTACCTGCACCATTGGTGCCCACTATAGAAACAATCTCTCCTGAATGCGATTTAAAGCTAGGAATGTCCAATACAACTTTACCATGAAAATTTTTCTTTAGATTGCGTACAATAATTTCATTCATGCCTGTATTAACCTCTTTCGATTACTAATACTTTGAACTGCCAAAAATTTAAAAACAAGGACTTTTGAATTACTTTCGCTAAAAGATTTCTAAGATTTTACCAGCAGAGCTACACACTCAACATGATGCGTTTGCGGAAATAAATCCACCGGCTGGACTTTCTTCAACTCATATCCTAATTCTTGATAGAGTTTGATATCACGCGCCATAGTTGCGACATTGCAGGAGATATAAGTGATTTTCTTGGGCTCCATGCTGACGCTGGCTTTGATGAAGCTCTCTGTCAGGCCTTTTCGTGGTGGATCGACTAGGATGACATCCGCTTGGATACCCTCTTTAAGCCAGTTTTGGATGGCTTCTTCAGCAGGAGCGCAGACATAGCTGGCATTGGCAATGCCGTTGATTTCTGCATTCTTTCGGCTATTTTCGACCGCTTCTGGGATCACTTCCATACCATAGACCTGCTTGACATGTTTAGCAACAGAGAGCCCAATCGTTCCGATACCCGAGTAGGCATCGATAACCACATCATCTGCAGTCAGCTCGGAAAAGTCAATGGCTGTCTGATAGAGCTTTTCTGCCATTTCGGTATTGACTTGGTAAAAGGCGGGGCAGCAATCTGGAAGTCATTTCCCAGCATCTGGTCGGTAATGTAGCCTTGGCCATAAAGCGTTCGCCAGTCTTTTCCGAAAATCGCATTGCCGGGCTGGTCATTGATATTCTGCATGATGGACTTGATAGCTGGGAAGGCTTCTGTCAAGTGCTCAATCAGCTGCTCCACTCGGAATATTTTAGGACGGGTTGTCACCAGGATTATCATGATTTCCCCTGAATAATGGCCACGGCGGACAACCAGATTGCGAATGAGTCCAGTCTTTTCCTGCTCATCGTAAGGTTTGAGGTCAAAGCGACGCAGCAGGTCGCGTGTAAAGAGGATAACTTGGTCAATGACTGGGTCCTGAATATAGAAATCTTCAATCGGCAGGAGGTCATGGGAATTTTTCCGGAAAAATCCTGTTTCCAGCTGGCCATTGACACGGCGGACAGGCACTTGAGCCTTATTGCGGTAACCCAGCGGCTGCTCCATACCAAGTGTCGGCGGCACCTCTACATCTGACAAACCAGCAATCTTATAAAGACTGTCCTTGACCTGCTTGCGTTTGAAGTCCAGCTGAGCTGGATAGTTCAGATGCCCCAAGTCAGCAATCCCCGTACGCAGATAGGCCATATCAAGGTTTTCATTCCGCTGGTCTGAAGTACGAAGAAATTCCTCCACCTTGCCAAAGCCGATTTTTTTGTTGACCTTGAGCACACGCATGCGGATGAGCTCACCCGGCAGAGCATTTTCCACAAAGAAAACCAGGCCTTCTGCCTTGGCCACCCCTGCTCCCTCATGGCTCAGATCCACGATTTCAACTTCAATCATATCATTCTTTTTTAACATATTTTTCTCTTTCTGCTTTATCGCTCTGCCATTTCCCAAAAGAAAAGGCAGGACATCGTCCTACCTTTCATTATATCATATATCTTATCTGAGACCCATTTGCTGCAGTCTTTCTTTATAGGCTTCGAAGTCAATCAAGAGCCCTTGGCCACCGTACATGTCATAGGTATCCACCCAGTCGCCATTTTCCGGAATCGTCAGGCGCTCAACCCCATTGCGGGAATCTCCTGCCATAGAGAGACCATTGGTCAAAAGGAAGCTGTAAGGCACATTGGTCGAAGTCAAGGCAAAGACCTTACCAAGAGCCTCTGATCCGGTAAAGAGCTTGGTCGGATCCTTGACCTGCTGGAAAACAGCTGTCAATACTTCCTGCTGGCGGCGGGTCCGGCCAAAGTCGCCCTCGTCATCCTTACGGAAACGAGCGTAGTTGAGCAAGGTCCGACCGTCCATCTGCTGCTGACCAACCTTGATTGTTTGGTTGGGCACCACACCGTCTTTCATATTTAAGTCATCTGGCACTTCAACTTCTGTCACCTTTTCCCCATCAATGGTTGAGAACTGAGCATTCATGCTGACGCCATTTGGGAAAAGGGTGTCAATAGCTGTCGCAAAGGTCTGGAAATCCACCAGGGCATAATATTTGATGTCCAAGTCAAAATTGTCCTTGAGCATCTGGCGGACATAGTCTGCACCGCGGTTGTGGTTTTGCTCCCCAATCGTGTAGGCAGAATTGAGCTTTTGGTCATAGTAATCTGCCTGCGACGGATCAGTGTACTCATTGCTGACGCCATCAATGTGAATAAGGGTATCACGCATAAAGCTGACCAATTTCACCTTATGGTCCTTATTACCAACATTCAAGACCATAATGGAGTCGGTCCGTGTCTCAGTCGAGTCATCGCCAACTCGGCCGTCCGTCCCAAGAATGAGGATATTCACTCCGTCTTTAGTGTCCTGTCCGTCAAAGAATTCTGTTTCGGCTGGTTTAGAATTTCCATTGTGTGCTGTCGTCAAGCCTTTGATAAACATGAAAAGCATGCCCCCCAAGACCATCAGCAGGAAAATGCCTGCCCAAAGCAGAATTCGTTTCAAGCGGATTTTTTTGCGAGGCTTCTTGGGCTTGTCTTGTCCCAGACCAGCTTCTGCCAGAGCTTCCGGTGCCTTCTTTTGCCTTCTGCTGCGAGAAGAACGCTCAGGGTACTTGGGCAAGAGACCAGAAGAATCCATTTCCACTGGCTCTTGCTCATAGGCGTCGCTAACTGTATGCGGCTGCTCTTCATGATCCGGCACACTGGCTGAACTGCCAATCCCCTTGGACTTCTGACGCAAATAGTCAAATTCTTTCTTTTCTTTATCGTTTAGATAGTAATAATTCTTATAGAGATAATCTAAGCGGAGCTGTTCATGATGGCTAAGATTTTCTGGTTTCTTCATCTCTTCTCCAATCTACTGCTACTTGTCCTCAATCAGAAACACACTGTAGCTACCAAAAATTTTATAAGTAATTCCAAGACTTGTCAACTCTTGATAGGCAAAATCCGCCAATTTTTTCTGTTCGTTGTCAATGTCAATAATGAAGAAATACTCTCCCAGAGCCGTTTTTAGAGGCCGGCTCTCAATCTTGGTCAGGTCAATCCCACGCCAAGCAAAGGTCGACAAGGCCTTATAGAGGGCGCCAGGCAGATTGTCCGGCAAGGTCAAAGCCAGTGTCTGCTTGTCTCCTGTCTTGGTCAGTTGAAGTTCAGGAACCTCATGACCCAAAATCCAGAAGCGGGTATAATTTTCTTCCATTTCCTGAATGTCGCTGGCCGCTACTTTGAGCCCGTATTCTGCTGCAGCCGTGCGCGGGGCAATAGCCGCAAAATTCTTTTCAGGATGCTCTGCCACAAAACGAGCTGCATAGGCTGTACTAGCCGTCACCTCAATGGCAGCCTGGGGATAATGCTGGCGGATGTATTTCTTTCCTTGGGCAATAGCTTGCGGGTGAGAAAATATTTTCTCAATTGGCTTTTCCAAATCGGTCACTAAAAGCTGCTGCTTGATGGGCTGGACGATTTCTGCCACCGCCTGAATATCTGCTTGATGAAAGAGATAGTCCAGCGTCTCATGGACACTGCCCTCAATGGAATTTTCCACCGGAACAACCGAGTAATCCACTTCTCTAGCCTCATAAGCCTTCATGACCTCGGTGATATTCTGATAAGGCACCAAGTCCTGGCTTGGAAAGGCAGCTTGGGCTACATGGTGAGAAAAGGAGCCTCTGGGACCTAAAAATGCTATTTTCATTGAATTTCCTCGATAATTTCCTGCGGGCTTTTAAGCCTCGTATAGACAATCTGGGTCGCCACTTCCTCATACCAGGCCTGACGCTGCTCAAAAATCTGCTGCAAGTCTGACTTGCTCTGGTTTAAGAACAAAGGCCGTTCCTGCCCAGCATCCTGCTGAATTCGCTGATAGAGCGTTTCAAAATCTGCTTTCAGGTAGATATTGTCAGCATTCTGAGCTAGCATTCTGCGGTTTTCTGGGCTGACGACGACACCGCCGCCAGTTGAGACGACCAAGTCCGTATCGATCAACTCAGCCAAGAGCTGGGCTTCAGCAGATCGAAAGGCCCCTTCACCATGCTGGTCAAAATAGTCCTTGATTGACATGCCTAGCCGCTGGCAGAGCAGTTCATCCATATCGACAAAGTCTTGGGCTAAGCCTCTAGCCACTGTGGATTTTCCGGCTCCCATAAAGCCCAGCAATATCTTAGCCATGCATCAAGCCCTCCAAATCGCTGAAGAAACTTGGATAGCTGGTCTTAATAGCTTCAGACCGCTCAAGTTCTACCTGACCGCTTTGAGCCAACAAAGCAGCAATTGCCGTCATCATTCCGATGCGATGGTCACCAAAGGTATTGACTTGGGCACCATGAAGAGGTGTTTTCCCTTCGATAATCATGCCGTCTTCTGTCGGGGTGATAGCTGCGCCCATGCTATTGAGAGCGTCTGCTACTACCTGGATCCGGTCGGTTTCCTTGACTTTGAGCTCCTCTGCATCACGAATGACAGTTCGTCCCTGAGCCTGAGTCGCAAGAAGCGCAATAATCGGCAACTCATCAATCAAGCGTGGGATAATCTCGCCGCCAATCTCCGTTCCCTTAAGATCAGACGTCTCAACGGTGATGGTTGCAGACTTGGCTACTGGATCGACATCTGACAGCGTCATCCGTCCGCCCATAGCCTCTATCACTTCTAGAATACCTGTACGAGTTTCATTGATGCCAACATTTTCTAAAACAATCTTAGAGTCCGGCACGATCAATCCAGCCACCAGCCAGAAGGCCGCGCTGGAAATGTCACCCGGAACCGTCACTTCCTGAGCAGTAAATTCCTGACCACCCTGAATGCGAATTTCCTTGCCCTTGACCTCAATTTGCCCACCAAACTGGGCAATCATATCTTCTGTATGATTACGGGTGATTTCCTTTTCTATAATAACTGACTCTCCCTGAGCCTGCAAGGCTGCAAAAATCAAGGCCGACTTAACCTGAGCAGAAGCCACCGGCAGCTGGTAATTGATAGGCTGCAGTTCCCTGCTGCCCTTCATCTTGAGCGGTGGCAAATCACGCTCAGTCCGACCAGCAATCTCTACTCCCATCTGTCGCAGAGGAATGGTCACCCGATCCATAGGCCGCTTGGATAGACTGTCGTCACCAAACATCTCCGCTTCGAAATCCTGACCGGCCAAAACACCAGAAATCAAACGGATAGACGTTCCAGAATTACCCATATCCAGCTTATTTTTCGGTGCTTGCAGACCTTCAAATCCTACACCATGAATCTTGACTAGATTTCCATCGTCCTCAATCTGCACACCTAAGTCACGAAAAACCTGCATGGTAGAGAGCACATCTTCCCCTCGCAGAATGTCTCGAACAGTAGTGACCCCCTTGGCCAAACTGCCAAATATAATGGAACGGTGGCTGATGGATTTATCTCCAGGTACGCGGATACGGCCCTTCAGGCCTCTTACATTGGTTGATAATTTCATAGGTGACCTCGTACTTTCCTTTGTTGCTTCTTATTTTATCATAAAAAGACCAGAAATTCTTAAAATTTCTGGAATCCTAGCTGAAGCAAAAAGAATCCGGGTATTCAGCCCAGATTCTTCTTTTTTTATTAGCTTATTTAAGCAAATCCTGCACCGGATCAAAGATGATACGCTCGATATCCGCCAGATAGATGGACAGTTGCTGCTGCTTATTGAAGAATTCAGTAAGAACAGCATTTCCCTGAATCTTCTCACCAAAGGAAGTCATCTTGTCCTGCACCTCCTGAGTCGGTACCTGACCAGTCTGAGCCAGCTGTTGCAACTCCTGCTGGAAAGCCAGATAATCCTCAAAAATGACCTTCGCTTCGCTATCAGCATCCACTGCTTTCTTGCTTTCTGCGACGGCCTTGTACTCAGGTAAATCACGCAGATTTCTGCTCAGTTCATTGGCTAAATCATAAATATTTGACATAGAATTCTCCAATCTATATTAGTCTACGGACACTAGGTAATCCGTATTTTCTCTTACTATTTTAGCAGATTTTTCCAAATCTTGGTGATTTTTAAAGGTGATTTGCAGAATACCGTTTATATCTTCTCGGTTTTCCTCGTTAATCCGAATGTTGACGACAGAAATTCCGCGCAGGAGTTCCAAAATACCCAAAATCGCATCTTCTTCGTCAGGCACTTCAATAAAGAGGTCATAAAAGCTATCCACACCAGCTCGTTTATGAATTTCCATCTGCTTGCGGCTCTGCCTTCCACGGTCGAAAAATTCCCAGATAGCTGTCTCGTCCTTGGTCTTAATAGCTGTAGCCACCTTGTCTAACTGGTCTTTAAAATCTTCTAGCCGCTCCAAAATGGCTTGAGGATTGGTCAAGAGAATAGAGGTCCACATACCAGGCTCACTCTCCGCAATCCGCGTCATATCTCGAAAACCACCAGCTGCAAAAGACTGGGTCAGCTCATGCTCTTGGCTATAAGCTGCCGCTTGCTCCATAAGGCTGGAGGCTAAGATATGCGGAAAATGGCTGATTTGACTGGTCACTCGGTCGTGCTCGGCTGCGTCCACCTGGATAAAGCGGGCATGAAGACCACTCAGCAAGTCTTTCATTTCCTCAAGCGTACCTGACTTGGTCAAACTAGAGGGGGTGAAGATATAATAGGCGTTTTCAAAGAGGTTGACATGGGCAGCCTTAGCTCCAGTCTTGTGACTTCCGGCCATAGGGTGAGCACCGACAAAACGGACGGGCTTATTCTGCAGATACTTTTCTGCAGCTGCCACAATATCAGCCTTGGTTGATCCAGCATCTGAGATGATAACATTTTCCTTCAGAACCATCTCGGCCAAGTCTTTGATAAATGCTATGGTCTGCTTGATGGGTACAGCTAGAATAATCACATCAGCCAAGGGAGCAAAGACCGCAAAATCATCCGTTACCCGGTCTACCATTCCCCGCTCCAAGGCAATCTGTCGCGATTCCTCACCGCGGTTGTAGCCGAGAACTTCATACTCAGGGTGGTCACGCTTGATGCCCAGAGCCAAGGAAGCTCCAATCAGTCCCAAGCCAGCGATATAGACTGTTTTTCTCTCCATGCCCACTCCTCTCTTCTAAAAATTCTTGACAAAGTCCCGATGGCGGGTTACCGCATCCTTTAGTTCTTCCAGATTATCCGAAGAGAACTTCTCCAGAACTTCAGTGGCTAAAACTGTTGCGACCACGCTTTCCATGACTACACCCGCAGCTGGCAGAGCCGTAGGATCGCTCCGTTCCACTGTCGCCTTATAAGGCTCGTGGGTCTCAATATCCACGCTCATCAGTGGCTTGTAAAGGGTTGGAATGGGCTTCATGACACCTCGCACCACGATTGGCTGACCATTGGTCATACCGCCCTCAAAGCCGCCTAGATTATTGGTCCTGCGAGTGAAGCCATCTTCCTCAGACCAGAGGATTTCATCCATGACTTGACTGCCCTTGAGACGGCCGGCTTCAAAGCCCACGCCAAACTCGACTCCCTTGAAAGCATTGATAGACACGACCCCTTGAGCAATCTTGGCGTCCAGCTTCTTGTCCCATTGGACATAGGAGCCCAGACCGACCGGCACACCGCCAACGACAGTCTCAATGACACCACCGATGGTATCCCCGTCTTTCTTAATTTGGTCAATGTAGGCCTTGATTTCTTCTTCGCGCTCGGGATTGACAATGGAAACCTCCGACTGGGCAGCTCTTTCCTTGATTTCTGCTACAGTTAGATTATTCGGTACATCGATATCAATGCCACCGAAGGTTACGATATGACTGGCTACCTCTACACCAATTTCTTCCAGCAAACGCTTGGCTACTGCTCCGACTGCTACACGCATGGTCGTTTCGCGGGCAGAAGAGCGCTCTAGGGAATTTCGCAAATCGTCAAAGCGGTATTTCATACCTCCGACCAAGTCAGCATGTCCAGGGCGTGGTTTGGTAATCTTGCGCAGCCCTTTTTTCTTTTCATCCACATCCGCTACATTCATAATTTCCAGCCACTTCTGATGATCCAGATTTGTGACATTGAGGGTAATCGGACCGCCCATGGTCAAGCCATGCCGAACCCCAGACGTAATCTCGACTTGGTCGCTTTCAATTTTCATGCGGGCACCGCGGCCGTACCCACCCTGGCGACGCTTGAGCTCAGCATTGATATAGTCAGCGGTCAAAGGAAGACCAGCCGGCACTCCCTCAATAATAGCTGTCAGCCGTGGTCCGTGGGATTCTCCTGCTGTTAAGTATCTCATACATTTTCTCCTATTTCTGGGATGGAAACACTGGACAGTCTTTTCGTTTTCATCCAAACTGTCCAATCGTATTAAACTCCATCTGGCACTTATTTCTTCAGAAATTCTTTCATCTCTTCCAGCGGAATCTGGTGAATACTAGCCGACCCTAGCTCGGGCACCAGTACTAGTTTGATAGAGTTGCCTCGAGCTTTCTTATCGTGGGTCAGAGCCTGATAGAGAGCATTCTCATTCCAAGGCTGGTAAACCACCGGCAAGCCAAACTTCTGACACATATGGATGATGTTTTCTGTGATTCCGGCTGGCATGAGGCCTTTCTTTTCAGCGACGCGGGAAACTTGTACCATGCCAATCGCCACAGCTTCACCGTGCATGACTTTTCCATAGCCCGCTGTCGCCTCAATAGCGTGCCCAATAGTATGCCCGAAATTCAGATAGAGGCGAACGCCATTATCCAGCTCGTCCTCGACCACAATCTTACGCTTGACATCGCAGGAATGGTAGATGATGCTTTCAGCATGCTCCAAAATCGACTCTGGGCTGCCATTCATTTCTGACAGCTCGTCCCAGAGTTCCTTATCCTCAATCAAGCCGTACTTGACCACCTCGCCCATGCCTTCAATCAATTCCCGCTGGCCCAAAGTATGCAAGACTTCAGGGTCAATCAGAACTCCATCAGGCTGGGTAAAAGTCCCGACCATATTCTTGGCCCAAGGCGTATTGACACCTGTCTTACCACCGATAGAGGAGTCCACTTGAGCTGTCAGACTGGTCGGAATCTGCACGAAATGAATGCCCCGCATGTAGGTCGAAGCAACAAATCCTGCCAAATCACCAACAACGCCACCTCCCAATGCCACGATACCATCACTGCGAGTCAGACCAACCTTGACCAAAAACTCATAGACTTTGTTGACTGTCTTTAAGTTCTTGCTGGCTTCACCTTCCAAAAAGTCAAAGACAAAAGTCTCAAACCCAGCCGCTTCCAAGCTCAGCTTGACCTTTTCCGCATAGAGTCGAGCCACTCGATTGTCCGTGACGATAACTACCTTCTGAGGCTGCCAAAGCTGACTCAGCCAACTTCCAGCCTGAGATAAAGATCCCTTTTCGATGAGAATATCATAGGGATGATGCGGGAGATTTACGTTCAGTTTCATAAGCGCCTCCTTATTTATACAATTCTTCTAAACACTGCCAAATTTCCTGACTGGGCATAGGCTTGCCAGTCCAAAGCTCAAATGCTTCAGCTCCCTGATAGAGCAGCATACCAAGTCCATTGATTGCTGTGACATTTTGATTTCTGGCCCATTTGAGAAAGGGCGTTTCGAAAGGTTGATAGATAACATCTGCAACTAAAATCTGGTTAGGCAGCTCAAGCTGTTCAGGCAGGGGCAAACTGATGCCATCCATGCCTAGACTAGTCCCATTGACCAGAAGGTCTGATTGGTTGATTGTATTCTGCAAGCTATCCGCATCCTCCAAGGTTAGTACTTGGATACGACCCTTGGTTTGGTGGCTAATAACTGCCATCTTTCTGACAGTCTTCTCATAGGAAGCTTGGCGAGTGAAAACAAAAATTTCCTCTGCATTGTCCAAAGCTGCTTGAGCAATAATAGATGTCGCTGCTCCGCCTGCTCCCAAAATCGTCATTTTTTTGCCCCGAATAGCAAAAGAAGGCAAGCTCTTAAAAAATCCCTTGCCATCTGTGTTATAACCAACTAAAATTCCATTTTTATTCACAACCGTATTGACTGCTCCGATAAGGCGGGCACTGACATCCAGCTCGTCCAGATAAGGTATCACTTCCTGCTTATAGGGCATGGAAAGATTGACACCAAACATATCGTATCTGCGGATATTTTCTATACTGGCCTGCAGATCCTTCGCTTCCACTTCCCAAGCTAGATAGACACCATTGACATCAGTCTTTTCAAAAGCCATATTGTGAATAAGAGGAGAAATACTGTGCTTAATTGGCTTGGCAACCACAGCAGCCATGCGGGTGTGGCCATTAATTCTCATTCAAAATCTCCTGGATTCTCTTCATATTGCTCAGAGAAATCTGACCAGGTGCTGACGCCATCTCCTGGCTGGCAAAAGACCAGCTGGAACCTGTCAAATCAGCCGCAATGCGTGAAATCTTGCCGACTTTTCCCATGGAAATGGTGACAAAATCCTGCTCAGGATTCAAAGTCTTGAAACCGCGAGTATAGTTCATCAAGTCCAGCACATCCTGCTCATTGTGAGCCATGACAGAAACCTTGACCACCTTAGGGGTCAGAGAAGTAAGCTCAGACAGGATTTCCATCATATTTTCAGGCGTCTCCTCAAAGTTATGGTAGCTCAGCACCAGATTAGGAAACTCAAGCATTTCTTCAAATTTCCCCTTGTGAGAGAAATATTCAAAGTCGATATAATCCGGCTGGTAAAAACCGGCTACTTCCTTGATGAGAGCTACATATTCATCATCTGACAGTTCGATTTCTCCGCCTTCCTGACGGGTCCGCAAGGTGAAAATCAATTCACGTCCGGCAAATTTTTCAAAAATAGCTGGCGCAACATTTAAAATGTCATCCTTGGCCAGAAAATCTGCCCGCCATTCAATAATATCCGCATCTTCGTAGCGTGATACATCAATTTCTTGAGCTTCTTCTAAACTCTTGGGCATTACAGAAACGACTAACTTCATTGGTCCACCTTTATTGTAAATACCTTGAGGTAATTACTGCTCCCGTCTTTTTTATTATAGACAAAGTCTGCTGGCAGGCCATACTCCGCAAGATAGCGGTGCTTTCTGCCGGCAAGGCCTTTTTCAATTTCTTGTTTAAACTTACTTTTGGAAAGATTGGCTGCATTGGTACTTAAAATCATGATTCCCTGAGGATTCAGGATTTCCAAAGCTTCTGCAACCAAACGATGATAATCTTTAGCAACTGAGAATGTTCGCTTTTTATTTCTAGCAAAGCTGGGCGGATCTATCACAATGATATCAAAGCTTAGATCGTGGCGCTTAGCGTATTTGAAATAATCAAAGACATCCATCACCTGAAAGCGATGCTGATCCAGTGTCAAACCATTGGCCAGAAAATGAGCCTCTGACAGCTCACGGCTGCGCTTGGCCAAATCCACTGAGACTGTCTGACTGGCACCGCCCATAGCTGCTGCTACTGAAAAAGCAGCTGTATAGGAAAACATATTGAGTAAACTTTTACCAGCAGCCAGACCATCTACCAGACTAGCACGCACATCGTGCTGATCCAGAAAGATACCGGTCATAAGACCATCATTCAGAAATACCTGATAGCGAACACCGTTCTCCAAGACTGTGAAGGTTTCCGGTGCTTCCTCTCCATAGAGATGAGCCGATTCGCAGTTCAAACACTTGAAACGAATCTTTTCATAAGCTCCCTGAATCTCTGGGAAAACCTTAGCGAAGGCTGTCAGAATCTGCTCCTTGATAGCAAAGACAAAGTCATTGTACCAAGAAAAAAGCGCAAAGTCATTGTAGAAATCCACCGTGAAGCCACCGAAGCCATCCCCCTCTTGATTAAAGAGTCGAAAGGCTGTCGTGTCAGACGAATGGAAATAAGTAGAACGTCTGCTCTTAGCCTGCTCAAAGAGGTCTTGAAAAAAATCCGAATTCAGCTCTACCTTCTTCTGAGAAATCAGCCAGCCAACTCCCTTATTCTGAGGAGAGAGATAAGCTGTGCCTAAGAACTTTCCCTGACGGTTTTGCAGCTCCACACATTGATTCTGAAGCGAAAGAGCGCTAAAATCCTTTTTATCTAATAAAAGAATGCCCTTTCTCAGTTTTTCTTCTGCCTCTTGAGTAACAGTAAGTTTATTCATAAATTATATTATACCAAAGATTGTGAAAATTCTCAAAACATATTTTACATTTGAGTTAATAAAAGATTTCACAAACGAGTACAAAACGACTATAAACCTCTCTATAGAGAGGATAAGGCTTTTATAGAAATATTACAATTTCGCCGATTTAAAATATCTCAAATGCGGCTCAAATTTTCCTTAACTGGAGAAATTATGTCTTACTTAGAGGAGAAAATTTTTAGGAAATAAGACAAGGAAGGCTGAGAGGTATATTACAACAAAAAACCTCTCAGAACTATCTTCAAGATTTCTGAGAGGTTGTTCATTCATTCAAAAATGTTCCAAATAGTATCTGAAATTATTTCTCCTTCAGACTGTCATTCAAACCATCTCGAATAGGGTCAAGGAAGTAATCTAAGATACTTCGATTATCTGTTTTTATTTCAAGTATTCCTGATAGGCCTGAAACTAAGTCAATTCCTTTGTGCAATGCTTCTTGTCAATCGCAACTCGGACTAAATATACCATCCCTTTTCCTTTAACTTGAAAAGCGGTCGGACTGATATAAGGCATTTTAGCAGGAATGGTTCCATAGTCTGAATAAGGATAGGCCTGTAATTTAACAACATCCTTCATACCTTTTTGAATATCTGCTCTATCCTTATCAGATACCTGAGCTTCAAATATCAGTTCTGTATCACTAGGGACGAGCGTTGCTACTGGATTTTCTGCACTAACTTTCTGTCCAATATGACTGACGATTAAACTTACAATCTGATCAGTTGAAGGCGCCTTAATCGTTAGATACTCTAGAATATACTGCTGCTGAATCAATTCTGTCTCTGTCTTACGTTTATTCTCCGTTAAAGCAGGCATTTTTTGTGCAAGGCTGGTATCATCATGATATAACTTGTATACTCTTTTCCCATTATTAACTCCTATTCTTCTATAACTGTTTCGCTAAAATAATATTTTTCTGACCGTTCTACCGATAATGTTAAAAAATATTTATCTTGTTTGTCATATTTTGGATATCCCCGAAATTCTAATAATGTCTTGCTTCCTTTGGGCAAATTAATGTAGCTGTTGATGTTTTCATTCGTAATCTCATAGCGGATGCTGTAATTACCTGTGACCGGACTTTCCGTAATAGCGTCTAAATCTAGAGACTTCAAATACTGATAATCAATAGGAAGTTGAGTAAAAAGAAATCTAACATTCTCTAAACTAGAATCCAGAACTTGACCATCTGTAGTTTGGAATCCATTCTTATCACTATAAGTCACAGTTGAAGTCATTATTATTTCATCATTATATGGTTGACTTCTTACTTTCGTATAATCTCCGATAATTTGTTTGGTAGTATGATCACCTCTCAGTTTAAACTCGTGAAAAAATGTTTTATTGTTAGTCCGCTCTTCTCTTCTATATACAATCCTGAACCCCTTGGGAAACTTCTTAAACAAATCCTCCGCCTTGGCTGTCGGATAAACCTCTGAAATTCTTGAGAATCGCTCTTCATACTCCTGTCTTTTCGCGTTTTTCATGATGGAACACCCCACTAATATAGTTCCTACAAGCAATAGGATTGCTAATGCACATAGTTTTTTCATCTTTTTCTTCCTTTCCATTTGTTCTCCAACACTTTCACCCATCATCTGCTAAATATGCTGGAATGAGCGTGATTTTCATAGCCTTCTTCATCATCTCCCCTTTAGATAGACACAAACCATTTATACTATACCATTAACTAGTAATAAAACTCTGCACCAACGACTTTTGATATATCAACTTATCTTAATTATATGTTTTCCTATGTTTTTTGTAAATATTTTTTGAGTGTTTTTTTAGATATTTTCCTGCTGTTTTTCAAGTTTCTGGCCAACGATATTTGATTCTATTCCACTAATGTCTGCGGCAAAATGATCTTCACACAATAATCCTAAGAAAGCTTTCTCCATTAAAAAACTTAAATATTTAACTGCTTCAAACATTTTCCTCAGTCAAAAAGAGGTCAATTTTTCCTTGCGCCGTCTTTTTATGTTATACTTAGAGGAGAAAATTTTTAGGAAATAAGACAAGGAAGTAACTTTTTGTGAAAAAAATAACCAAGAATTTACTCAATTTCATGAGTACGAGACTAGGTTTTGTCTTGATTTTACTGCTCCTCTATTGGATAAAAACCATGTGGGCCTACACGATTGATTTCAACCTTGATATTCAAGGTGCCTATCAAGTATTTTTAGCTATTATCAACCCTATCCCTATCAGCCTCTTGCTGCTGGGACTGGCACTCTATGTAAAACGAACCAAATTATTCTACAGCCTAGCCTTCGGAATCTATCTGCTCCTCTTTGCTTGGCTGGTATCTAACTCCATTTACTACCGCGAGTTCAGCGACTTTGTTACAGTCAATACCATGCTGGCTTCTAGCAGCGTTTCAGCTGGACTTGGGGAAGCAGCACTTGAGCTCTTCCGCCCTTGGGATATTCTTTATTTGATTGATTTCCCGATTTTGGCTTTCTTATTCTTTAAGAAATACATCCGCATGGACGACCGGCCTTTCAATAAACGCGCCAGCTTTGCTGTGACATCCCTGTCTGCCATGCTGTTCTCAGCCAACTTATTCTTGGCTGAAATTGACCGGCCTGAGCTCTTGTCACGTGGATTTTCCAACTATTATGTCGTTCGGGCTCTGGGCTTGCCAACTTTTCTAGGTTACAGTGCTAACCAGACATATACCGCCAATCGTGAGCGCTCCAAAGCTTCTGAAAAAGACTTGGAACCAGTAACAGAATATATCCAATCCCATTATGCAGAACCAAATCCAGAATATTACGGGATTGCCAAAGGCCGCAATGTCATCTATATCCATCTGGAAAGCTTCCAGCAGTTTCTGATTGACTATAAGCTGCAGGCAGATGGGAAAGAGTACGAGGTGACACCTTTCCTCAATTCCCTCTACCACTCCAACTCGACTCTGGCTTTCTCTAATGTCTTCAACCAGGTCAAGGCTGGTAAGACTTCTGATGCTGAAACCATGATTGAAACTGGGCTCTTCGGTCTCAATCAAGGCTCCTTCATGGTTAACTACGGTGGTACCAATACCCAGCAAGCAGCGCCTTTCATTCTTTCCAAAAACGGCGACTATACTTCTGCTGTTTTCCATGGAAATACAGGAAGCTTCTGGAACCGCAATACAGCCTACAAGCAATGGGGTTATAACTATTTCTTCGATGCGTCATACTTTACCAAGCAGGACGACACCAACTCCTTCCAGTACGGTTTGAACGACAAGATTATGCTGAAAGATTCCATCAAATATCTGGAACACCTGCAGCAGCCTTTCTATGCTAAGTATATCACGGTTTCCAATCACTATCCTTACACGACTAGCTTGATTGGTGACGAGATTGGATTCCCGCTGGCTAAAACCAAGGATGAAACCATCAACGGTTACTTTGCCACTGCCAACTATCTAGATTCTTCTGTCAAAGCCTTCTTTGACTATCTCAAAGAATCCGGCCTCTATGAAAATTCCATAATAGTTCTCTATGGCGATCACTTTGGAATTTCTAACACTAGAAATCCTGATTTGGCACCGCTTCTAGGTAAGACTTCTGAGACTTGGTCTAATTATGACAATGCTATGATGCAGCGCGTACCATACATGGTAGTGATACCTGGCATGGACAAAGGAAAGATAATTGATACCTACGGCGGCCAAGTTGATATGCTGCCAACATTGGAGCATTTGCTGGGTATTGACTCTAAGAACTACCTTCAGGTTGGACAAGACCTGTTGTCATCTCAGCATCAGCAAATTGTGGCCTTCCGCTCCAGCAATAACTTTGTCACTCCAAAATACACTAGCTTCAACGGACGGACCTACTACACCCAAACCGGTGAGGAAATTACCAATCCAGACGAAACCATCAAGAAAGAACTGGATGAGATTCGTAATGCTGCCAATACTCAGCTGAAGATGAGTGATGCTATTCAAACCGGTGACTTGATTCGCTTCTACAAGGGAAATGACTTAGGCAAGGTCAACCCTAAAGATTACTCTTATCTTAATTCAATGAAAGCCTTGTTGGCTATTGAAAAAGAAAAAGGCGACCAATCAACCAGTCTTTACTCCCAGCGGGGCAATGTCTCCACTGTGGACCTATTTAACTCGCCAAGCTATAGGGCACTGCATCCAGAGCAGTTCCAAACTAGCAGCAGCGACGAAGACAGCAGTCAAGAAGACTCAAGCTCTTCCAGCTCTAGTTCCACAGCCAATCCATAGATAGCAAAAAAGCCGAGTTTGGGACAAAAAGATTTCAATTTTTAAAAATCTTAATTATTAAGCCCTTCAAATCTATAATTAAATGCGAAAAGCGAACAAAGCAGAATTCTGATTACCAGAAAACTAGTTTTGTTCGCTTTTTATATTTGAGGTTGGACTTTTGTCCCAGACTCGCTTTTCTTGTAGCTAATATCTTATTGAATAACTTCAAAAACAGAAACCGTCAGGTTTTCAACATAGAAAGGCTTCTTATGACGGCTATTACCGACTACGAGGCGCAACTTATCTGCATTAGGCAGATAGTAAGGCAGGCCACTGGCATTAAAAATGACTTGATAATGCTTGTCATCCTTGATTTCAAAGATAATTAAGCCACTGCCCTGCTCTGCTGATTGGACAAAGACATGCTTATAAATATCTTCATAGGTCTGATAAGAAAAGGCCTTGCAGCTTGTCTTGAGGCGAATGATGTCCTTGATAAAATCAATACTCTCTTGATGGTCCTGCAAAATATTCCAATTTACCTGATTGACTGCATCTGGCGCATTGTAGCTGTTCATAGCCCTTTCGCGATCACTGTGAAGAACTTGACCGTCTTCTCCAGTCGCCACTAGCTTGGTACGGGAAAATTCCTGTCCCAGCTCCATGAAAGCCATGCCCTGCATGAGCAGATTCATAGCAGTTGCCAGCTCAATCCGCTTAGTGCGAGTCAGAACATCATCGTCGGGATGCAGCTCCGCCAGCAAATCATGCAGGTTGAAATTATCGTGTGCCTCCACGTAGTTAAGAACTTGATCAGGACTGAGATAGCTACCTAGCTCACTACTGCCAAGGATAGCCTTAGCGACGATATCCTCCGTCGCCTGACCACTGACAAAACCAGCCTTGATGCCGCCGTAAACCTCTGCTCCTTTGACCGCATCCCGCTCTGTATCATTGAAAAATCCAATCCGCGGTAACTGATAAGCATTGTCCTTCTTGGCCTTGTCTTCTGGCATCAGACCTGTGCCCATATCCCAGCCCTCACCATAGAGCAAGATTCGCGGATCCACCTCATCCATGGCCTGACGGATGGCATTCATCGTTTCCACATCATGGATTCCCATCAGGTCGAAGCGGAAGCCATCTACATTGAACTCCTCTACCCAATACAGCAGAGAGTCAATCATAAACTTGCGGAACATCTCGTGCTCGCTGGCTGTCTCACTCCCCACTCCAGTTCCGTTTTGGAAAGAGCCATTAGGATTCATCCGATAGTAATAATCCGGTACCGTAGCTTGGAAAGCAGAATCATAGGTTGAGTAGACGTGATTGTAAACAACATCCAGTGTCACAGAAAGCCCCGCATCATGGTAGGCCTGAATCATTGTTTTCAAATCACGAATGGCCTGCGCTGGGTCGGCAGGATTGCTGGAAAAGCTAGTCTCCGGAGCATGATAGTTCTGCGGGTCATAGCCCCAGTTGTAGATTAGCTCTCCATTTTCATCATAATCCTTGTGACGGTCAGAGACAGGCTGAAGTTGGACAATATTAACGCCTAAATCGCTGATATAGTCAAAACCAGTCTTTTGCCCTAGATGATTGGTAGTTCCTTTTTGACAGGCTCCCAAGAAGGTCCCGCGCAGCTGACTATCCACGCCTGAAGTCTCCGACTTGGTCAAATCCCGGATATGCATCTCATAAATCACTGCCTGATTTGGATTGTCCAAACGCCAGTGAGCTTCTTTGCCCTGCCGAACTTGAAAACCAGCTACTTCTGTCTCATCTGCTCCAAGAATCGCTGAACGCTTGCCATCTGGACTGGTCGCAACAGTATAGGGATCACGAGTATAAAAATTACGGTATTCAAAGCTAACATGGTAGTGATAAGTTTTGCCGGTCAAGTCTTCTGCTATTTCAGTTGACCAGACACCGATGGTATTTTCCTTATGGTCGTGAGAATATCGGTCACCTTTTTGCATTGAGAAGATTTTATAAACAGGAGCTTGATTGTCAGCCGATTCATACACTAACAGCTCTACCTTCCTAGCTGTCGGTGCCCAAACTTTGAATGTATGTACATCGCCCGTTTGACGGTGTCCCAACCAGCCTTGATAGCCCCAGCATTCATCAAAGTAGTCTGTTCTCAGGGCCATATCAAAGTTATGAGGCCGCCGGCGTGAATACTGGTGACTGGTCGTTGCAGCCTGCAGGGAATAATAAACCTGAGCATCTCCCTCAATCAGCCAAATTTCCGTCACCAGATGAGGAGGCAACAAATCAATATGATAGTCACAGGACTGGCTGGACCAGTCTGATCGTTTGATAATGACATGGGCTTGATTCAAGTGCTCCCAGGTCTCAAATGATAATTCTCCCTGAATACCAAAATAATCAAGTTTAGAAAAGGCTGCTTCCTTTCCCCATTGGTTTATTTGCCACTGCCACATATCATAGGAGAAATAATCTCCAGTAGGATTGTGGTAATGGACTAAGACTTTATAGTCTAGCATGTTCTTTCATCTCTCATCTAAAATTATTCTATTGAAAGGGCTGTCTGACTGATTTCATCAATATTGGCAAAAAATTCCAAATGTCCGTGCAGCACTTCCAGTTCAACAGGCGTATCGCCGCCGTATTCTCCATCCAAATTCAGCATAAATGGACCTTTTTTGTCTAAAATTTCCAGCTGCAGCTTGCTTGTTTTGAGGTATTCTACATTGATATCGCCAACGTGCTGACCGCCATTAATAGCCTGCATCATCAGACTCAGCATATCAAAGAGATTGGCTGTCTTGACCAAAATCAAGGTAAAATTTCCATCGTCTAATTTTGTGTCCGGTGCTAACTTTTCAAAACCACCGATAGAGTTGGTCAGAGCTGCAAACATCAGCGAAATCTTACCTTCAAAGACACCGTGATCGTGCTTGATACGGACCTTGCGGAACTTAGAGCGAGGTAGCTTTTTTGCTCCTTCTGCGACATAGGCAAAGTAGCCTAGGCGGGATTTGACCTCGCTAGGTACGCTATAAGTCAGCTCTGTTAAGGTTCCAGCTGCCGCAATATTGATAAAATACTTGTTCCCATAGGCCCGGCCAATATCCATCTTAATGGTCTGGTTCTTTTCAATAATGCGGGCTGCCGCTACTGGATCTCCCATGGGAATCTTCAAAGCACGCGCATAATCGTTGGTTGTGCCAGTTGGAATAAAGGCCAGTTTAGGCCGTTCATCCAGATTCGCCACGCCATTAACTACCTCATTGATGGTACCGTCGCCTCCTGCCGCAATAATCAAATCAAATCCTGCTTTTGCTGCTCTTTCTGCTTCTTTTTGAGCAGAAAGAGGCGCTGGAGTGGTTTGGTAGGCGCTGGTTTCATAGCCCACTTCCTCCAAAACATCCAGAACTTCCGCTATATTTTTCTTAATAATTTCCTGTCCCGAAGTCGGGTTATAAATCAATCGTGCTCGTTTAATCTTATCCTTCATACTTCAGCCTCATAAGCTATCAAGCCAGTCCTCATCACGAATTTCAATTCCTAACTCTTGAGCCTTGGCCAGCTTGCTGCCAGCATCGGCTCCAGCCACTACCAAATCCGTTTTTTTAGAAACAGATCCGGAAACATTAGCACCTAGACTCTGCAATTTTTCTTTAGCTTGATTGCGTGTCAATTTTTGTAATTTACCAGTCAAGACAACTGTCATACCTGATAGGGCTGCATCAGCCGCTGCCTTTTGTCCCAGATAGTCTAGATTCACACCTGCTTCTTGCAGTTCCGCCAAAAGAATCTGAGAGCCTTCCTGCTCAAAATAGGTATGCAGGCTTTGGGCAATCACAGCTCCAAGACTGTCGATAGCCGCAATCTCTTCTTGGCTGGCCTGAGACAGCTTAGGAATATCATGGAATTTCTCCAGCAAAATCCGACTGGCCTTGCTTCCCACATGGCGAATCCCCAAGCCAAACAAGAGGCGTTCGGCCGAGTTTTCCTTGGAAGCTTGAATAGCAGTATACAATTTATTTGCTGATTTTTCCTTAAAGTTCTCTAGTTCTAGTAAATTTTCTACTGTCAGCCGATAGATTCCAGCCACATCCTTGACTAGATTTTGAGCAAAGAGCTTCTCCACTACTGCTGGACCAAGACCCGCAATGTTCATGGCATCCCGGCTGGCAAAGTGAATCAAGCCCTCCTTGATTTGAGCTGGACAAAGAGGATTGATGCAGCGCAGAGCGACTTCATCTTCAAAGTGCACTAGCTCACTCTCACAGCTCGGACAGTGACTTGGTATTTCCAGAGGTTCCTCTGAGACACGCTTGGACTCCACCACTCGCAAGACAGCAGGAATAATATCTCCCGCTTTATAGACGATAACGGTGTCTTTCTGACGAATATCCTTCTCCGCAATATAGTCCACATTGTGCAAGGTTGCTCGGCTGACAGTCGTTCCCGCTAGCTGAACTGGCGTCAAATTAGCTGTCGGAGTCACAACTCCCGTCCGACCCACTGTCCAGTCAACAGACAGAAGCTGGGCTTCCTTTTCCTCAGCCGGAAACTTATAAGCGATGGCCCACTTAGGTGCCTTGACAGTAAAGCCAAGCTCTTCTTGCACCGCCAAGTCATTAACCTTGATGACAATACCGTCAATCTCATAAGGAAGACTGTCCCTCTCCTGAGCAATCTTTTCGATAAACTCCCAAACTGCTTCGATAGAATCCGCCAGAATATGTGTAGGATTGACTGAGAAGTCCAAATCTGCCAGCTTGTTTAAGACTTCTTCTTGGCTGCCAGCCTGAGTCGGACTGGCCTCTTGGTAGAGGAAAGTCGCTAGATTGCGCTTGGCCACAACTGCTGTGTCGAGCTGCCGCAAGGTTCCTGCTGCCGCATTTCGGGGATTGGCAAACTCAGGCTCACCATTCTCCTGCCGCAGCTGATTGACCGCATCAAAGGAAGCCTTGGGCATGTAGCACTCTCCCCGCACAGTGATATCCAGCGGTTCTTTCAAGGTCAGTGGAATGTCCTTGACCCGCTTGAGATTTTCAGTGATGTTTTCACCAACAGAACCATCCCCCGAGTCGCTCCTGCTACCAAGATTCCCTTTTCATAGGTCAGAGAAATAGAGAGCCCATCAATCTTGAGCTCACAAAGATAAGAAACCTGAGGAAAATCCTTGCGAATCCGCTGGTCAAAGGCTACTAATTCTTCACGTGAAAAAGCATCCTGCAAACTAAAGAGAGGATACTGGTGTGGATATTTTTCAAATCCTTCTAAAATCTTCCCTCCCACCCGATGTGTTGGACTGTCAGGCAGGATATCGGTTGGGTACTTTTCTTCTAACTCCACTAACTCACGATAGAGTCTGTCATACTCGCTATCCGATACGCTTGGCCTGTCTGCCGTATAATATTCATGAGCATATCGGTTGAGCAATTTTACTAATTCTGACATTCTTTCTTTCATACTTCTATTTTATCACAAATACACAAAATCTTCCTCTATTTGTTCCCAATTCTTCCTAAAAAGCAAAAGGACATAAAAAGAGCGGAAATTCCGCTCTCTGCTGTCTTATTTTGTCAAATCAATCCTTTTCGCAATCTGGTTAATAAGGATAGCTCCAGCAATCAAGGAAGCAAATTCTCCAATAGCCGTTGTAAACCAAGTCAGGAAGAATGGATAGCCTTGCAAGAAGTGTAACTCTGCAGCAATAGTCACCATCGAAATAGAAAAGAATACTGCAAAATAGAAATGATCCAAACGAATCAAGCCTTTAATCAGATATTGATTCTTATAGCGACTGAAAAGATAGACACCCAGTGACAGGAAAACTAAGGTGGATCCACCGCCGACAAAGACATCGACGATTCCAAAACTATAGAGATTGGCAATCATACAGCCAATGGTCACTCCCATGATATATTTCCGATTATAAAAAGCCATAAAGTTCATCATTTCAGAAATTCTGAACTGGTAAGCACCATAGCTAATCGCATTTAAAGGGGCGTAATCGTAAGAGCTACATAAATAGCAGCAACAATGGCAATCTGAGCCAAATCACGAACTGTCAGTTTTTCTTGTTTCATGTTTTCTCCTTTAGCGGCTTTACCGCGTGTAATATGCTTGGCGAAAGAAGCTAAGCGCCAAGGGTTGCGTTACATGAGAGGGCATCATTTGTTGATTCCCCCACAGATTTGGCAACCCAACTAGTATAGCATAAATCCTAGAAATATGATAGACTATCTTTATGAAAACTTTAATCAAAAAATTCTTTGACAATGAGGTTCTGTCCTATCTTTTCTTTGGTGTGGCAACAACTGTCGTATCCGTTGTCAGTCGGATGCTCTGCTATGAATTAACGGGAAATGAACTACTAGCTACGATAATAGGTGATATTCTTGGCATTCTCTTTGCCTTTGTGACCAACGATACCATCGTTTTCAAGCAAGCAAGGAGCGGCTGGCCTTCTAGACTTGTCAAATTTTTCACTGCACGTTTGGCTACTATGGGCTTAAATTTACTATTGACTTTTATCTTCGTCACTAGCTTCCCACAGATCATAGGCCAGTTTGTCAATAACAATATCAAAATGGTCAATACCATCGAAACTTTCATTGCTCAAGTACTGATCATCATTCTCAACTATGTCTTTAGTAAGATTTTTGTCTTTAAAAACAAGAAAAAATAACAACGAATCAGTCTATTTCACCCTATAAAAGCAAATCTGGACCAGATAATTCTGATCCAGTTTTTTTATTCTCAGATTTCCAAGCTTGGTTTTTCAATAGTCAGATGAGTGATTTCACCTTTGACAACAAAATAGTCCTCAATCAGAGTCTGGAGTTCTTTCATAGCTGCTTGGGCGCGTGTTGCTTGCTCTTCATTAATGGCCTCAATGACCAAGATGGCGTCCTTGGTCTCCTCTGTCAGCATAGTCCGCTGGGCTTCTCTCCAGTTAAGGCAACGGCAGACAGCCCCCTCTTCATCATAGTAGATGATTTCTTCTGGCAGTGCCGGTGCGTCACTCTCAGCGCCCAGCGGAAAAAAGGCTTCCCCACCCTTGGCTTTTCCTAGATGAAGACCTCCAACAATCTTATCCAAATCCTCACCGCCACATGGAACCGCATAAGACAGCGAGACACTGTTGTAGATATCGACCAAAGGATTGATTGGATGAAATTCCCGCCCCTGACTAACCCGCTTGAGTAGGGCCTCGATAGAAGAGCGCGCTCCTTTCTTGGTCTTGAATTGACTGAAGGCCTGCCGCCACTCCTGAATGACTTTATTTTGAGTGAAGTTCTCATCTAAGATAAAGTCTTCAGCTCGTTTCGCTCCCTTATCCAGCAAGGATTTGAAATAAGAGTCCTTACTTTCATCCACTCTATTATCCAGCCCCTTAACCACTAGAATACTAATCTGCGCTTCTGGAAATACTTGCCAGAATTCATGTTCAACTGTAACTTTCATGATGCACCTCTTCAATCTTAATAGTTTCTTTTTTGACCTTTTTTGACTGCTTCCCAGTCACCTGTGATGTTTTCACGCACTCGGATCAGCATTTCCTCCAAGGCTTGAACTTCAGCTTGAGAAAAACCCCGCAGGGATGTCTCTTCAGAATAGTCATTCTCAGCTAGGATAAAAGGATAAAGTGTTTCCCCTTTTTCCGTCACAAACCATTCCTTGTTCTTCTTGTTGTCCTTGGCTGCTTTCTGCTGCACCAAGCCCTTGGCCTCTAGCTTCTTTACAGAACGGGCAACCGTTGAGCGATCCACCTTGAGCAGCTCCGATAGTTCCTCTTGGATAATTCCTGGATTCTCCGCGATTCGCACCAGATAAAGATATTGCCCCCGCGCAAGGTCAATATCACGAAACTCGATATTCGCAATGGAATCCAAAGCTCGGGCAATAATCCCAATTTCCCGCAATACTGACATATCCCCTCCTTTAAAATTTTATTTAAACATATTATATCGCATTTTATTGCAAATGCAATAAAATTAACTAAAAAGAAAAAGAGGAAAATCCTCTTTAAATTTGGCACAAATGTCTTTTTCTAATTTTCTTCTTCCTTGTAGTATTTTTGCAATTCTTCCGCTGAATTAATGACATGTTCCTGCCGATCTACTGAATATTTAGCTGGGATAGTCACGTTCTCAAATACATTCGTTCCTGGCGGAAAGAAGAGTTCAGCAACCTTTTTAACTAACGCTACATCTGTTGTTTCGTTTAGGAATGTAACCTGTCCACCATATCCTTGAATGATTTTATATAAATCTGGATAGTCTTTAGCAAGAACTGTTTTTTTGAGGTTTTCTGGAGGATAGTCCTCACTCAGACCGGCATCAATATAGGACACAATTACCCCCTTTTTAATTAGATTATCATGAAAACTCGTATAAGAAACAAAATTGTTTTGGTTAGATACGCCTTCCATTTTCACCTCATTAGCTGGTAAAATCTTACCTTCGTCCAAATCAATAAAGTGAACCTTATAATCTTCATCTTTTTTAGAATGTTTAGGATGGAGGAGGATTCGAACATACCTCTTTTGATGAGAAATATCTATCCAAATTCTGGTTGATTCTATTTCAGACGGGACAAGACTATTGTCAAAAGAACGCACCATCTTAAAAATATCAAATTCTTTTCTTTCTAGTTTTTCTCCCACCAGTTTATAAACAGCTAACCTCCAATATTCTCCTTTTTCTGGTACATTCCGATTAAAATCATATAGCCCTTGCTCTGGATTATTCTTCAGCTTCATATAGTTATTTATAAAATAGCCATAAGTAAATGCCCTTACACTATTAAACTTACTTGCTTCTGACTTAACTGTTGCCATTTTCTGCATTTCTTCCGAGTCTACAAGTTCCCAATTATAAAACAAAGCTTTTTTTCCTTCAAAAAATTTATAATTCGGTCTATACTCAGGCACATAGTAGGTGTATTGACCATAATTTTCTTGAAACTGTACCTTTTGAAAATTATCCCAGATATAATAGCCTACAAATCCTAGAAGTAAGAGCAGAGCAACCACAATACTCTTCCATTTTGTTATTTTTTACTTTTCATACTTATTTATCCTTCTCCGATCCAAAACAACATCAGTCCTCTTCGTCATCCTGCTCTTTCTTCTTGAAAGTAAAACGCCCTGTACTTTCGACTTCAAATCCTGACTCACAGCAGCTCTGGATACTGGCATTGAGCACTGCGCCAACAATCAAAATTTTAGCAATCATGATAAACCAAAACATCATCACAACCATAATGATGGAGCTAAAAAAGCGAACATCAACTAGGTGATTTAAATAATTATCCATGTAGACGGAAAAGATGTTCAGCAAGGCCAGAATAGTCAGAAGAACGAAGGCGCTGCCTGGCAGAACATAGCGTTTTTTGTTGATTTTCACGTTAGGCAGGAAATAATAGAACATGACCAAAACCGCAAAGAGTAAGGCGTAAATCAGGGGCTCGGTAAAATGCTGCAAGTGCTGATAGAGTTGGCTATCTAGTTTCCAGTAAGTACGGAGGAAATCTAGCGACATATGGCCAAACATGGTCAGAAAGAGGGCCAAGGCAAAGAGAATCTGCAAACCTAAACTCACAAAGAGGCTCATGACGCGACGAGAAATCAGCCCTCGGCTCTTGGCTACCCCATAGGCTTTGTTAAAGGCAATCTGTAGGAAATTCACGGACTTGGAAAAAGTCCAAAGAGCCGACAAGACTGAGAAGCTCAGCAGACCAGTCGAGGGCTGGGTCAGCACTTCACGCATGACTTTTGCTACAACATCATATAAAGTCTCTGGCAGCATGTCCTTGATAGCTGTCAGAAAATCCGCAATTGGAATATGGAAATAAGGCAGAATATTGACGACAATCAAGAGCAAAGGAAAAACGGAAATCAGCCAATAATAAGCAACTGCAACGCTGGTCAGCTCACTGTCTGACTCTTTATAAAAACGGAAAAATTCTCTTAAAAATTGATTGTTGCGAACCTTACCAAATAATTTCTTCACTCTCTTCTCCTTCAAAAAAAGCTGAGACAACTGCCCAGCCTTTGATTTCTAATAAGTTCCTTCTTCTCCCTGGCTGGTCAGAATGACAGGTCCATCTTTTGTAATGACAAACTGATGCTCATACTGGCAAGACAAGCTGCCATCCAGCGTTTTATGTGCCCAGCCGGTCTCAAAGTCCGTATCAATTTCCCAGGTACCTGTATTGATCATGGGCTCGATAGTCAGAACCATTCCCTCACGCAAGCGCAAGCCGCGTCCTGCTCGACCGTAATGCGGCACCATAGGCTCCTCATGCATGGTTGGGCCAACACCGTGCCCCACTAGATCACGCACAACGCCATAGCCATGACTTTCAGCATATTCCTGAATAGCTGCGCCAATGTCGCCGATACGATTGCCAACCTTGGCTGCTGCAATTCCACGGTAGAGACATTCCTTGGTCACATCCATCAGCTGCTGAGCCTCTGGGCTAATCTTCCCTACTGCATAGGTCCAGCAAGAGTCTGCCACACCGCCCCGGAAGCTCTCTGTGTGTTGCTTCATTTGTGCTACATTGTCAAAATCTAGCTTGGACACATCCAGCTCTGCCTTATCGATCAAGCCAACCACCATATCAACGCTGATGACATCACCTTCTACCAGCTTCTGATGACGGGGAAAGGCATGGGCCACCTCGTCATTGAGAGAGCAGCAGGTAGCATAAGGATAGTCCATGACAGAGCCTTCAACACCAATTTGCAGAGGCAGCGCATTGTCTTCTTTACAACGCTTGCGAACATACTCTTCAATGTCCCACATGTCAATGCCTGGCTTAATCAAGTCTCTCAAACCGATATGGACCGAAGCCAGAAAATCTCCACTCTTGTCCATCAAGTCAATTTCACGCTGTGATTTTAAAGTAATCATTCTTTCTCTAAATTCCTCTTCTTAATTAATTTTCACTGTAATCGTCGCTTTGGCAACCAGCATCGCTTCCAGATACATCTCAAAGTCAATAATAGCTGTCCGCCTAGTTTGACGGATAATGCGCGGCTGGATATGCAGCAGGTCATCAATCTGAACCGCTTGAAAGAAATAAATCATCAGTTGATCGATAATCAAGCTGCGGCCGCTGTTGACCATGAGCTGCTGGGTAATCCGAGTCAAAATTTCTGTCAGCACACCGTTGGCTAACACACCATTTTGCTCCAGCATAAAAGGCTCAACGGTAAAGGAAAACAAATCATCCTGACGGCTAATCTTCTGTCCCACCTGCTCACTGAAAGTCGGAAGGCTGGAAATCTGAGAACGGCTCATTTTTTCCATAATGTCCCGCCGCGTAATCACACCCAGCAAGGTCTGATTGCTGCGCACTACTGGTATCATTTCAAAATCTTCTGCAATCATGCGCTGGCTGATATTAGCAATATTGGCAGATAGGCCTGTCATAAAGACGTTTTTCGTCATGACCTTGTCCAAGGTTGTCAGAGGAGACTTATCCCCCGCGTCTCGCATGGTTACTACTCCCACCAGCATCTGCTGCTGGTTGATAACCGGAAACCGGCTGGCACGATTGCGACGAACCAAGTCCAAATAGTCACGAACAGTATCAGTATCATGCAAGAAGCCGTACTCGTGGCTGGAGCGATAGACCTGCTCCACTGTTAAAATATCGGTCTTGATCTGCATATTGGACAGGGCCCGATTAATCATAGTTGCGACGGTGTAGGTATCGTGCTTGGTCCTGAGCACTGGTATATTAAGCAGATTAGCCATCTTTAGAACTTCCGAGCTGACTTCAAAGCCTCCGGTTACCAGCACCGCATTCTCATTTTCCAGAGCCAAGAGCTGAATTTTCGTCCGGTCTCCGACAATCAGGAGACCGCCCTCTGTCAGATAGCGCAGGATATTCTGCTCCGTCATGGCTCCGATGGAAAATTTATTGAATTCTTTTTCTAGACCATCTTCTCCGGCTAATACTTCTGAGCCTGTAATATCAACGATTTCCTTGTAGGTCAGGTGCTCCAAGACCACTTTCTTGGACTTAACCCGAACCGTACCACTCCGAGGTCTGGTCTCAACAATACCGCGGTTCTCCGCTTCCTTGATAGCTCGATAAGCCGTCCCATCGCTGACTCCCAGATAATTTGAAATACTTCGGACACTGACCCTCTTGCCGATCGGAAGATTTTCAAGATAGGTTAAAATTTCCTGATGCTTACTCATTAAAATCTCCTCTCTCATAACGGTACTCCAGATAATCTCTCATCTTCCTCGTGTACCGATCGCTCCCTTTAAACTGCCGGTAGAGGCTGAAGCCAGATTTTTGAGCTACCTTTTGACTAGCTAGGTTCTCTGCATGAGTGATAATACTGAGGCGCTTGAAGTCAAAGCGGGTAAAAGATAGAAAAGTAATTTCTCGAACAATTTCTGTCATCAGCCCTTGTCCCCAGTAGTCTTGCCGCAGAAAATAGCCTAACTCAGCTTCTTTCTTGATCTCGTCCATCTTTTCAAACTTGACAGAGCCAATCATTTCCTGCGTTTCCTTATGACAAATGGCCCAAATCCCCAGAGGATTTTTCATAAAGAAATTGGCAATGACGTATTCACTTTCCTCTAGGCTTGCTTCTGTCGGAAAAATGAACTGAGTATTTTCCGGATTGGACGCAATCTTATATAGAGCCCCTGCATCTTCAAATACAATGGGCCGCAAAAAAGCATGCTCTGTCTCAATAAATGAACAGGCTGCTAAATGTGTCCACAAATTCATCTGCTACCTCTATAAAAAATAAGCGAAAAACGCTTATTCTTCTATCAACTGGATATCTGCACCCAAACTTGTTAATTTTTCAATAATATTAGAATAGCCGCGCAGGATAAACTCGATATTAGTAATCTCTGTCTTTCCTTGAGCCATCAAACCTGCAATAACCAAGGCAGCTCCTGCTCGTAAATCGGTCGCCTTGACCTGAGCTCCCTGCAGTTGATTTGGTCCTTCATAGACAATCTGATCGCTGCTGGTCGAAATCTTACCTGCCATCTTAGCCAGCTCCGCCACATGGTTAACCCGCTTCTCATAGATCGTGTCCGTAATCTTACCGTGGCCATTAGCCGTCAGCAAGAGCGGAGTAATAGGCTGTTGTAGGTCAGTTGCAAAGCCTGGATAAGGGGAAGTCTTAATGTTTATAGCTCTCAGAGTTTGCTGCTCTTCGACAAAAATGCTGTCTTCAGAAACCGTCATCCGAACACCCATTTCCTCAAGCTTGGCAATAAAACTCTCCAAATGCTCATAAAGGACATTATTAATCTGAATTCCCTGACCAATAGCTGCAGCAAGGGCGATATAAGTTCCTGCCTCGATACGGTCAGGAATTACTTGATGACGCGTTCCATGAAGGTGTGGAACCCCCTCAATCGTAATAATATCAGTTCCTGCTCCACGGATGTGCGCTCCCATATTGTTCAAGAGAGTTGCCACATCAATGATTTCTGGCTCTCTCGCTGCATTTTCAATAATAGTCCGACCTTTGGCCTTGACAGCAGCTAACATAGTATTGATGGTAGCACCCACACTGACCGTATCCATATAAATGCTAGCGCCTTTCAGCTGCTGGCCTCCTGTGGATAGGTTCATGTAGTTGCCGTCCATGGTCATCTTGGCTCCCATAGCTTCAAAAGCCTTGAGATGCAAGTCAATAGGACGCGGCCCCAAGTCACAGCCACCAGGTAGACCTACCGTTGCTTCACCATAGCGACCAAGCAAACTGCCATAGAAATAATAGGAAGCTCTTAGACTGTTGATCTTTCCATAAGGCATAGGGACGTTTTGGATACCACGCGGATCAATCGTCAGACTGTCCTCAGAGCGAGTAACACTAGCCCCCATGGCAATCATAATATCAATCAGACTATCCACGTCCGAAATATCCGGAACGCCATCCAATGTTACAATATCATCCGCCAGAATCACAGCCGGAATCAAGGCAACGACACTGTTTTTAGCACCATTAATAGTCACCTCTCCTTTTAAGGGGCGACCACCATGTATTACAATTTTTTTCATGTTTAAAATAAAGCTCTTTCAAGGTATTGCCATTTATTATACCACAGATTCGGGAAATTTCCTATACTTTTAGATAAATAAGACAATTGAAATTAAAATGAAACAGGGAAAATCGCTTTTCAATAATTTTTCAGAAAAAACAGTATTGCAAAAAATGAAAGAAGCGCGAGGCTAGATTGCTTGCCTTTTAAAAGTTGCCTGTATAGAAATGAATTTTTCTTTAAAAAACAGAAAAGTTCCCAATCATTACGATTGAGAACTGTCTTCTTACTGCACAGCTGCTTTCAAAGCCTCTACCTTATCCAACTTTTCCCAAGGCAGGTCAATGTCTGTCCTACCCATGTGGCCATAAGCTGCTGTCTGACGATAGATCGGCCGTTTCAAATCCAGCATTTGAATGATACCGGCCGGACGCAGATCAAAAATCTGACGAACCGCTTCCTGTAATTTGCTTTCTGCAACAATACCAGTTCCAAAAGTATCAATTCGAACAGAAACCGGCTGAGCCACACCAATAGCATAGGCTAGCTGCACTTCTGCTTTCTTAGCCAATCCAGCAGCCACGATATTTTTAGCAATGTAGCGAGCTGCGTATGAAGCTGAGCGGTCAACCTTAGTTGCATCCTTACCAGAGAAGGCGCCGCCGCCGTGACGAGCATAACCGCCGTAAGTATCCACAATAATCTTGCGTCCTGTCAAGCCAGAATCCCCTTGCGGACCGCCAATTACAAAACGGCCGGTTGGATTGATGAAGAATTTTGTCTTCTCATCCAAATATTGGGCTGGGATGACTGCTTTAATCACCTTTTCAATCACATCACGATGAATCTCTTCATTGGTCGCTTCTGGGTCATGCTGGGTCGAAATAACCACTGTATCCACACGCACAGGCTGGTCATTTTCATCATATTCAACGGTCACCTGTGACTTAGCATCTGGACGCAGATAGGCAATCTCTCCTGATTTGCGCAATTCCGCCAATCGACGGACTAGCTTGTGACTGAGCGAGATAGGCAGCGGCATGAGTTCTGGCGTTTCATCCACAGCAAAGCCAAACATAAGCCCTTGGTCGCCAGCACCAATCAAGTCCAATGGATCTTGGTCCGCATTCCCACGAACCTCCAAAGCTTCATTGACTCCCTGAGCAATATCTGGTGACTGCTCTACCAAAGACGGATGCACACCGACTGTCTCGGCTGAAAATCCATACTCTGTATTGGTGTAGCCAATCTCTGCAATGGTATCACGAACCAAACGGTTAATGTCTACATAAGCTGTAGTTGAAATCTCACCAAAAACATGAACCGAGCCCGTATAAACTGCTGTTTCAGCAGCCACATGGGCATCTGGATCCTGACTCAAGACAGCATCCAAAATAGCATCGGAAATTTGGTCTGCAATCTTATCGGGATGTCCCTCCGATACAGACTCAGACGTGAAAAGTTTACGTTCTGACATAGAAATGTCCCCCCTTAAAAAATATTAAACAAATAAACAAACTCCAAAATGATGAAAATCTTGTCACCTGCGAGTTACGACGCGAAAGAAATAAAAACAATACCTTTTTATTTCTGAGGCTAGTAAGACGCATAGGTTGACCGCAGAATAGCGGCAACCGTAGAATGACGTGCGACTTTTGGAGCCGTCATTGTTTGCGAGTTACAAAGTACTGATAGAAGTTTCCTACCACCTTATCGGGACTATATAACTTTCTCATTATACCACTTTTCGCTAAAAAATTCAGAATTTTTTTAATAGAAAAAGTTATAGTCAGAAACTATAGCTATATTCAATGATAAACTAAGGGCAGCTTGCTAATAGCTCTTCTACTTCCGCCTTACCAATATCATCACCAGCTTGGTCAAAAAGTCTGATAGCAGCCGCAAAGTTGGATTTTGCTGCTTGTAGATTTCCCAAAGCTTGAGCAATTTCACCCAAGCCTCGGCAACTACATGCATGATTTACCACATCATCTGACTCCATAGAATAGATATGTGACTTTTGCATAAAATCCTGAGCTTGAGCCAATCGGCCTAATTTAAGATTTAGATAGCCTAGCTCATAGAGATTAACTGATTGACGATAATGGTCATCTGGGAAATACTTCGCTAGGAAAGCAGCTTCTTTTTCAATCCACTCTAAAGCTTGACAAAAATCTCCCGCAGATCTAGCAACATAAGCTAGCTGATGATAAGCGATATGCTCATTTTCTCTATCACTTCCTTTCTGAGCCTGAATCAGATAAGCCTCTAAATTTGCAAAAGCATTCTGATAATCCTGCCTTTCTACAGCTAGATAGGCCCGTAAATTTCAGCGGCTAAAGGAATCTTTTTCCAGCTGCTGCTCTAGTTCTTCGGCCTTATTTAACTGTCCTTCAAAGAAATACTGCCAAGCGGCTGCCAATTTATCATTCATCTGCCTTCTCCTTTTACCTCCAGAACTTCTCGCCTAAACCAAATCCGTCTGAGCGATGGCCTTCTTGACATCATCCAGCGGCAAATGAACCAATTCCACCTCTTTCTCCTTGTAGAGATACTGAGCATAGTCATCTATCCGATATTGGTTGATGTAGACCACCCGTTTGCAGCCGACCTGAAGCAGTTGCTTGGTACAATTGAGGCAGGGAAAATGGGTCACATAAGCCGTAAAGCCCTTGGGAATCCCCCGCTCAGCTCCTTGCAAGATGGCATTGACCTCAGCATGCAAGGTCCGTACGCAGTGACCGTCAATAACCAAACACTCGTGGTCAATACAGTGCTCAGTCCCTGAAACCGAGCCATTGTAACCAGTTGAAATAACCTTATTGTCCTTGACCAAGACAGCGCCAACCTTGGCCCGCTTGCAGGTTGAGCGATTAGCGATTAAGAGAGCCTGAGCCGCAAAATACTGATCCCAAGCTAAACGATTCTCTGACATAATTTCTCCATTCTACTGATTTTTTTCACATAAGTATCTGTTTTTTCTATTATATCGCAAATCCCTATTTTTAACTAGCTTTACCATGAAAGCTGTCTTATCAGTAACAAGCCTTTATCTATACTATAAGTGGCATGGCAGGCCATTTCTCTCTTCATACTTTTTTTCATTAAGAGTTATCGAAAAAGAACCAAGGAAATCCTCAGTTCTTATTTTAATTATTTACCAAGCTTAGCTTTAGCTGCATCTGCAAGAGCTGTGAAAGCTGCTGCATCGTTAACAGCCAAGTCGGCCAACATTTTACGGTTCACTTCAATCTCAGCCAATTTCAAACCATGCATTAATTGTGAGTATGAAAGTCCATTCAAACGAGCTGCCGCATTGATACGAGTGATCCAAAGTTTGCGGAAATCACGTTTTTTCTGACGACGGTCACGGTATGCATAGTAGTAAGAGTTCATTACTTGCTCTTTTGCAGTACGGAACAAGATATGTTTTGCTCCATAGTAACCTTTAGCTAATTTTAAAATACGTTTACGGCGTTTGCGTGATACAACGCCACCTTTAACACGTGCCATTTATATTTCCTCCAATATTTCCTAGATAATCGTTACAGTAGCTCTTATTTCAGACCTGTAAGCATTGCTTTGATACGCTTGAAATCTCCTGCATGCACCATTCCTGCTTTGCGAAGATGACGGCGTTGTTTCTTAGTCTTTCCGTGGAAACGGTGAGAAGTGTAAGCACGGAAACGTTTCAAGCCACCAGAACCTGTACGTTTGAAACGTTTAGCTGATGCGCGGTGTGTTTTTTGTTTTGGCATAATGTTTTCTCCTTTTTCTATCTTTCTGACAATCTATTTTTTGTCAGGAATTGGCGCCATCTGCATGAACATCTGACGTCCATCCATCTTAGGCTTTTGCTCAATGATAGCAACATCCTGAGTCGCTTCAGCAAAATCTGCTAAAACTTTAGCCCCGATTTCTTTGTGGGTAATCATCCGGCCTTTGAAACGGATAGATACCTTTATTTTATTTCCTTTTTCAAGGAACTTGCGTGCGTTGCGAAGTTTAGTGTCAAAGTCTCCCTTGTCGATGGTTGGACTAAGACGGACTTCCTTCACAGTAACAACACTTTGTTTCTTGCGTTGTTCTTTTTGTTTTTTCTGGTACTCAAATTTGAACTTACCGTAGTCCATAATTTTTGCAACAGGTGGTTTAGCTTGTGGCTGAATCAGGACCAAATCGACATTTGCTTCATCCGCAAGAGACTGCGCTTCGCTTAGCGGTTTAATACCTAATTGTTCGCCGTCAAGACCGATCAAGCGAACTTCACGCACACGAATTTCATCATTGATGAATAAGTCTTGTTTTGCTATGGTTTTCACCTCTTTTTTTATTTTTAGAGAAAAACAAGTGCGGACCTGCTAACGCAAACCCGCACTACACGATAGTATTTCATTACTGAAATTGAATCCTGTAGAGCCAGACAACGTTAGTCGCAAGGCGAGAAGCTCTCACTTCTGCTTTTCTCAACTCTACTATCATATCAAGTTTCATTTTATTTGTCAATGATTTTTTTCGCTTTTTCTTTGATAAATGCAACAACTTCAGAAATACCAACGCCCGTGGTATCAAAATGTACGGCATCTTCTGCCGGCTTCAGTGGCGAAACCTCGCGGTGACTATCCTTATAATCCCGCTCTGCAATTTCTTCTTTCAGTTTCTCCAAGTCAGCAGGAATGCCTTTAGATAGATTTTCCTTGTAACGGCGCTCAGCTCTTTCATCAACCGAAGCTACCAGATAAATCTTGAGCTCAGCCTGAGGCAAGACAACTGTTCCAATATCACGGCCATCCATGACAATCCCTCCCTGAGCTGCAATTTGCTGCTGCAAGGCCACCAGTTTCTCACGGACTTGAGGAATGGCAGATACCCAGGAAACATTATTGGTAACTTCATTTTCCCGAATTGGGTGAGTCACATCCACGTCGCCGACAAAGACTAGCTGCTCACCATCTTCCGCTCGACCAAAACTGACCGAATGATTATTGAGCAACTCGACAATTTCACTAGCATCCGCTTCTGTCAGTTGATGCCGCAGAGCCAGATAGGTTGCAGCCCGATACATGGCTCCTGTATCTAAATAAGTATAGCCAAAATCCTTGGCAATAATCTTGGCAACGGTCGATTTTCCACTGGAAGCTGGACCATCAATCGCAATTTGAATCTGTTTCATGCTTGGCTCCTACTCAATCTTCACAACATCACCTGGATTGGCATACCAAGATCCAGTTGACATATGAGAAGGGTTAAGCTGTTCCAGCTTGGCAATGGAAATACCTGCACGCGCCGCAATGGATGCCTCACCTTCACCAGGTTGGACAGTCAGAGTTCCCTCAGATGATTCTGTAGTATTAGCCTCTGTCTGCTCTGTTGCTGAAGAGGACGCTTCACTGCTGGAACTTGCTGCTGAAGTGCCGTAGAAACCTTCCATTTGGGTCTGTCTATTACTTCCTCCAGTAGACAGATAGGTCAAGAAGCACACCACCGCAACCACTAAAATACAGAAAATAATGGTTAATATGGTCAACAAGCGGTCTGCATTCAAAGCGCTAAACTTCTTAGTTCGTTTCAACTTATCTTCTCCGTTATCGTATACATCTTCTTCCCATGGTTCTTTTTCCATGACTTCCTCCTTGAGTTTTTCTTAAAATCTTATTACAATATGGGTATGAAAGTAACACTCATTCCCGAACGGTGCATTGCCTGTGGGCTTTGTCAAACCTACTCAGATCTTTTTGACTATCATGACAATGGCATCGTCAAATTTTACCAGGACGACCAGCTCCTAGAAAAGGAAATCGCTGAGGATCCCGATGTCGTGGAAGCCATCAAAAACTGCCCAACCCGAGCTCTTTTGAAAGACTAGGATTTTTTGGTCTGACTGCCATAGTAAGCTTCAAAATAGTCAATATGGGTAAAATTATCTACTAATTCTACCTCACCCTTAAAATGCTCATTAAGGGCCAGGGCATTGACAAAATATTTCTTAGGCCACTTGCGCATACAAAAACTCCGGCTACGGCTCTGACCTTTAAAATATAAGGTAATTGACGTCTTAGTCACTTCGACTTTTTCAATATCTGAAATCTTGACCTTTATCGGAGTAAAGGGATTGGCTGTGATGATTCGCAAGGTTCCATCGCCATAAATGGTAAAATAACGATGAACCCCCATTCCCAGCAAAACCATGAACAAGAAGAAAGAAAACAGAACAAGAGTCGGCACTCGTGAGCTTTCATACATCAAAGCCAGGCCAACAAAAATCGGAATGACCGATAAAGACCAATATATTATCAGGATAGCTACATCTGGCTGCCAGTGATAGCGAACCTTACCGAAAATCTTTATCATGCTCACACCCCCATATTACTAGTTTAGCATAAATTAAGAAAAAATAGAACAGGTAGACTTGCCTATTCTATTTTTTTATTTATGATTTTGCTGTCTTAAAGAAGCTATCAGACAAGTAGCCCTTTCCTTTGACCATATCATACTCAATCAGTTTCAAGTCATCTGCTATTTCTTGTGCTTCTTCGTCCAATTCCTTTTTATCCACGCTAGCCTTATGCAAGACTTCTGTCAGTAAAGCATAGTAAGGTGATACTTTGGAATTTGTCTGCTCCAGTAAGAGAGCGGAGAAATCACTAGAATTGACTCTTGGATAATCGAGTTTAGGAGTTTCATAATTGCTCCAAACGAAATAATCTGTCAGATATTGGCTTTCTGGATCTTCTTTAAAGGCTGACTGAGGATAGAGACTTGGCAGATGATCGCCATAAAAGACGACTGTTACTTTTTTATCTACCTTTGAAAGCTTCTCAAGAAAATCCTTGGTCGCCTGATCTGTATGGTAAAGCATTCTGACATAGCTAGAAAGAGATTCGTTCCCTTCCTTGCTAAAGTCAGGATAGCTGGCAGACATGTAGACAGGATTGGGCTCACTCCAAGGCATGTGGTTCTGCATGGTCATGACAGAGAAAAACTGTCCCTGCTTGCCATTCAAATGCTCCAAGACTTGATTATAAGTCGTTTGATCGCTGTAATTACCACCTATATTATCACCTTTCAGGCCTTTGGTACCATAGTGAATAAAGGTATCAAATCCCAAATCTTGGTAAATGACATTTCTTGCATAATTGCTAGGAGAAGCCAGATGGATTACTGTCCGATTCTTAGATGAATAAGCATCGCTAATGGAAGGGAATCTATTCATCTTCGGGACAATCTCAGTATAGAGAACCGAAATAGATGGAGACAGATTATAAAAAGGCAAACCAGTCAGGGTCTGAAATTCCATGTTGGCTGTTCCTCCACCATAACCATCTGACTTCATAAGTCCACTGGTGGTGCGAGTTTTAACTTCCTGAATATAAGGAATTGGATTCTCAGACATAGTAACGCCGTCAACCCGAGCAGGGTCAGAAAAACTTTCACTTAGGAGATAAATGACTGTTTGATCTTCGATTTTATTCTGGCGTTCTTTGTTAATAGCTTCCGCAACATTCTTATACTTTTTTTCTATCTCTTGAATCTTTTCCTTAGAATAGCCACGCGGTTCGATCATGGTTGTATCCGACATCTGTGAAAACCAGACAAAGGAAAGGGAGCGCAGCTGTGAATTGACAGTATTTCCCATCCAAGTCAGGTCATGGTAATTATTCAAGACCGAAATAACTGGAATATTCTCTACTATTTTGCCATTTTTTTTAGTGGCAAATATATCCATGACTCCCAAGAAAAAGACCAGGGGCAGGACTAGCAAGAGGAGCTGGTATTTAAGAACAGTAATGAGCTTTCCTGGCAAGATTTTCTTGCGCAAATACCAATAGAGAGCGCCTAGAGCAACTAGTCCCAAGATAGCATAAAATCCATAATTCCCTCCAAGAAAATCAAAGAGGGTCTTAGGATTTCTCAGCCAGACCATATCGCTAGGCAAAATTGGCTCTTGGCGATACTGGAATTTCAGACTGCTAGCTATGGTGGCAATCACCACTAAGGCTGTTATCAGCATGGTTGGCAGGAGAAAATGATTGAAAATTAGGTAAAGAGCCATAAAAATCATGAAAAAGACAATGATTTGAAAGAGACTGGCTCCAGTGAAAAGGTACTGATCCAAAACAATCACATCTCCTCGGATACTATTTTGGATAGTATAGTTAAATATAAGGGCAAATGATGCACTTAGCACCAAAGCAACAGAAACACTGGCCTTATTCTGAGCGAGATCGCGCAATCCCTTAACAGCTAGAAAGCTTGGAAAAGAAAGCAGGATAAAGATAAGTGCGATAAGGCAGAGGAAAGTTAGCATAAAGTTCTGCGTTATTTCCAACCTGCCTTCCTCAAGGAAATTCACTAAATAGCTTTGGTGATGCAGCAATTCCGGCATCTTATTGTCCATCAAAGCAAGAAATAGGAAGAGCTGAGATAGAAAAAGATTTTCCAGCACCTCTCTGTTTTTCTTAGTAACTTGCAGGAACTTACCTGGGAAGCGTTTTTTAAGCTTTGGAAAATGAATAAAACTATAAGCAAATAAGAAAATCAAAAGCAAGCCAGGTAGGGAGTTAAACTGCCAAAAATGATTGCTAAACACTCGATCTGCTTTGAACTCAAAATCATTGACATGCTGCGTTACTGTCAGTAAGTAAGAAAATCCTGTATAGAGAGCGTAAATAATAGCTGACCATATAAAGAATCTTTTGCTGAAGAGCTGAGACAAAAGCTTGCCCAAGCCAAACAAAAGAGGGAGCAGCATCAGAAAGGCCAGCCACAAGGCTGGATAATTCCGCAAATCTTCGCCTTCCTCCAATAGTAAGACTGTTGTAACAGCGACTGTATCTAAAAGTAAAAAACTAATTAGCAGGTATGAGAACTGCTTATAGTGTTTGAGTAAAAATTTCATTTTTCTTTCTGGTAAATAGTTATATTCTCTAGCGAGATTTTTGTGAATTAAGAATCTCACTTTTTCTTTAAAAGATTGAACAAACGATTTCGTATCTTTTGAGATAAATTTTTCTGACTTAATTTTTCTTTTTGCTCGGTCAACTCTTCCCTTTTCCTCTGCAAGTCCAGTAAAGAGGGGAGGGAAGATAAGGGCATAATCTTGAAGTCATAATGACTGTCCCAAGCTAGATAAACCAATAAATGCTCTAAAACATCAGAAAACTCCTGCTCAGAGGATGGCAAACTTTCTAAGCTCTTCATCTGGAACACACTAGCCCAAGCAGAATATTTGAACCATAAGAAGCCGCCATAGACTCTCGTCAGAGAAGGGGCAGTTATAAAGTCAAAAGACTTATGTAAACCAGCTTCCTGCCAGACAGCAGATAGCCTTGGACGCGGCGGCTCTGACTCAAACAAGCCATCTCTGACTAGGCGCGGCAAATCCGGAATAACCAGACCTACAGCAGACTCCTGCGCTAGCGCTTCTATACTTGCATCCGCATAATCCACCATCATATTTATCAAATCAGAGCGCATAGCTTGGTCAAAAACAGTCTGATTCTCCACCAATCTATGAGTAGATAGATGGCCGATATAAGCATATTTTTGCAGAATTTCATTCTGCTCTAGCATGGCAAGCAAGGGATGCGATTTCTGACTTAGGACAAGCTGAACTTTATTGTCCAGATGAGCCAGCGCTGTCTGCAGCTGTTTCAGCACTTCTGGCTGATCTGTTGTCACTAAGTACTGGTACTGAGACGATAGAGAGAATAGCTTGTTCTGATACTGCTGAAAAATAGAAAAATCCGTTACATGGATATGCAGGAGGACAGGCTGATCTGTCCGATAGTTCGAAGTTGCCTGAGACAAATACTTATCCTCTAGCAAACAAGGAAGGTCTGGACCAAAATGATAGAACAGGTGTTCCCTAATCAGGGAAGTCGGATAGGATGAGTTGGTTTCAAGATCTTCCAGCAAATACCTAGCCAAAAAAGGATTACCCGTGAGAGCCTTGACCTTTAGAAAAGGAAGCTTCGCTTCCAGAATCTTAAGTGGCTTATAGTAGGAAAAGTCTGGATGAACCAATTCTCCTGCTTCTTCCTGACGGGTATCAAGGAGAGCTTGATAACTGAATCCCGCCTCTACAAAGCGCTTGGTAAACTGGGTCTCGTAATGGTCTATCACATCTTGAACGTCAGTAAAATCTTCTACCTGAGACCAAAATTCATAGAAAACCTTGTCTTTAAGAACTGACTGCTTAAAGGTGACAAAGTAGCTCTGCAGGTGTTCTTCAAAATACTTAGTCTTGCGGAAATTAGTCATTCCCCAAAAATCGACTTGCGAATCCGCTTCAAAGCGCTTATAAATCGGCTCTAAATCCCATAGCGGACCAAAGCAAGTGTCGTTCATGAGAGTCAGAGAATCTGAGTTCTGCAAAGTGTCAAAACCCAGCCAGTCCATACCGTCACGCCAAGCCGCAAAGTCAAAGCCTCGGTTGTCTCGCTCAAGCAAGTCAGAAATGCCCAAGTCTTCTCTCAGCCGGCATTTGTCCTCATTGCTCAAAGGACTATTTGAAATAAAAATAATCTTAGAAAAAAGCGGCTTTAGCTGCTCCAATTGATAGAAGACATGACCGCTTATATGATTGCATTTATTGAAATGAACATAGAGTAATATTCGTTCCATGAAAATACCTTATTCTTTATGATTGAGAAATCTTCCAACTGCCATTACGCTGGATTAAGCCAGTGGCAGAATCCTTAGCAGAGACATCGTCATCCTTAATATCCTGACGATTGACTAAGATAACTGGGTTGTTCTGAGAGTCTGCAAAGGCTAAAATTTGTTCTTCTTGATCCCTCACCGAAACCTGCAGTTTTAACTTAGCGTTATTTATCTGTGACACATGACACTTGTAAGTCAAGCACTTCTGTCCAGGTCCTTCTGTTGGCTGATCCATGGAATTATCATTGTAAAGCCAGATAGTTCGATCGATATCTGTCAGAGAAAAGGAAACATAGGTCGGTAGGTCTTGATTTACCCGATAAGAAATTTCAAATTCAATCTCTTGTTCAGGTGAAATCTGAGGCGAATGCAAGAGCTTAACCTTCAAATCAGAAACTGCTGCATTCTCAACCTGGAATCCTTCATTCATGGCTTTTGTTTCAGTCGCATTGTCCAGACTGTACTGGTTGGCCACATCATCAGGATTACCGATAGCCTTGACCAAGCCATTTTCAATCAAGACAGCCTTATTACAATACTTTTTAACAGCTCCCATGTCATGGGTCACCAGAATGGTCGTCTTGCCCGACTCCTTACGATCTTTGAAGTAGTCATTACACTTACGCTGAAAGGCTTCGTCTCCAACAGCCAAGACCTCATCCAAAATCAGAATATCACCCTGAGCCTTGATGGCCACAGAAAAGGCCAGACGCACTTGCATACCGCTGGAGTAGTTCTTGAGCTTTTGGTTCATAAACTCGCCCAGCTCAGCAAACTCCACGATATCATCGTACATGGCATCTACTTCTTCTGTTGAGAATCCCAGCATGGCACCATTCATATAGACATTTTCGCGGCCAGTTAGTTCTGGATTAAAACCGACACCCAGCTCAATAAAAGAAACCAACTTACCGTCAATAGTTACCTTGCCCTTCTCCGGAATATAAATCTCAGAGATAATTTTCAGAAGGGTGGACTTACCAGAGCCATTGCGGCCGACAATTCCGTAGAAGTCCCCTTTTTCAACTTCAAAGGAAATATCTTTCAAAACATGCTGTTCTTTGTAGCCTTTGATCCCCTTAAAACGATTGACTAAACTGGTTCTCAAACTCTGAGTAGCCTCAGTAGGCAATCGAAAGAATTTACTTACATGGTCGACTTTTACTGCAATATTATTTGACATTATAAAATCTCCGCAAATCTCTTAGCATTTTTATTAAAGAAGAACAAACCTAGAGCCAATATCACAAAAGGAATCAAGTAGGGAATGAGGGCGATTAGTTTGTTATTCACGATGTCCCAGCCTCTGACATTGACAGGAGAAACGATGAAATGGCGCATGTCCTGCAGCATCTGGGCAATCGGATTGAGCATCATAATTTTAGCGACAAAAATGTTTTTACCTTTCAAAAGGAAGTTCAGAGAGTAGATAATGGGGCTGGCGTACATTCCAGCTTGAAGAGCCACTTCCCAAATCGGTCCAATATCGCGATACTTTACAAACAAGGAAGACAGCATGAGGGCGCAGCCCATTGCCAAGACCAATACCTCCAGAAAAAGAGGAATAATCACCAGCGTATGCAAGCCGAATTTCACCTGATTAATCAAGGCGAAGAGGAAAACAACGACCAGATTAATCAGAAAATTGATAGCTGCTCCAAGAACTGATGAAAAGACGATGGTATGCTTAGGAAAGTTTAATTTACGAAGCAAATCTCCCCGAGACACGATGGAAAGCATGCCCATGTTGGTGGCTTCGGTAAAGAAAGACCAGAAAACCATCCCCAGCAAAAGCCCTACTGTATAGTGGGGTGTCCCATCATCAAAGCGCAAAAAGCGGACAAAGACCAGATACATGATAGTAAACATCATCAATGGCTTCAAAATCGACCAGAGATAGCCGACCAAGGACCCTTGATAACGCAACTTAAAATCCGTCTTGATTAATTCTTTCAAAAGAATACGATTTTTTTTACTAAAAAAATCCATGAATATTACTCCTTATAAGCAAACTTTGTGAGAATGAGGCTCGTAAAAACAAGGGTATGGAAAGTGCGGTTTTTACGGTAGCCATACTGACGAATCCTGCGCCAGCGCTCCTTAAAAGGCACCTCCATAATAGTCACAAAGTTCTCAATTAACTCTCTATTTTCAGCAGTCAGCGGCAGTACCAGCAAATTTCTGGCCTGGGTCTGACTGTCTTTTATCAACTTCCAATATTTGGCAAAAAGAACATGGGGACGAACCCAGTTTTTTAAGCGTTTTTTGAGCGTTCGAGCTCCTAGCACATTATTCGAATGCTGGCGATAGAGCTCACCTGGCTTGTCAATATAGACTAGATTGCCAAAAGCCGCAGCCAGCAAGCCCAGATACCAATCGTGCATGAGCAGTTCATGCTCTTCCTTCCCAGTCCAAAGTTGGGCCAAGGCGCGATTTATCATAGAAACACCGCCCGTCACCGTATTCTCTGTCAACTCTTGGACCAGTTCTGTATTAGCGTGATCCGACTGAGTGCGAATCATACTTTCGTGAACAACTTGTAGCTCTTGATCCACGACTTTCAAGTCAGTATAAACCAGCAAGGGCTGACTGCTATCATATTTGTCTGCCTCAGCTAACTGAATGGCAATCTTGTCTGGCAGCCAAACGTCATCTTGGTCGCTAAAGAGATAGAAATCCGAATCTTGGTATTGAAGCAGGCTATGAAAACTCTGAATGACACCCAGATTTTGTGGATTTTCCCGATTGATAAAGGAAATGCGGTCATCCTTGCGACAAAAGTCTTCGATGACAGCCCGCGTTCCATCTGTAGAGCCATCATCACGAATCAGCAGCTGCCAGTCTCTATATGTCTGCTCTTGAATACTCTTAATCTGCTCGGCCAGAAACCGTTCCCCATTATAGGTGGACAAAAGAATGGTCACTATCATGATAAAAATAAATCCTCGTATTCACCCACAATTTTTTCCCATGTGTAGTTTTCTTTCATATTTTCTTTGGCGGCTTGACCTAGCTCCGTAAACTCTGTTTGAGCATCTACTCGGTCAATCAGCTGGGCCAGCTGGCCGGGTTCTTTTTTCCAGTACAGAGCCGTTTCTTTTGCTACCTTCCGATTGAAGTCCACATCCAGCACCAGATTGGCATCTGTCTGAGCCAGTGCTTCCAAGAGTCCCGGATTGGTACCGCCAACCTCGTGGCCATGTATGTATGCAAAAGCATGATTTCGGATATATTTGAGCAGATTCTGATCATAGACCGTTCCAACAAATTTAATGCGAGAATCACGGTCAAAGCCCGTTTTCTGCTTGAGTTCTTCAAAATAGGGATTTCCCTCATGATTGCAGATAATCATCAAGTCACGTTGGGTTTTGGATTTCATGAACTCTTGAATGATGGTTTCATAGTTGTTCTCCGGAACGAAGCGTCCGACAATGAGGTAATAGTCTTTTTCCTTACTGGCCCACTTTTCAAAGAAGACCCTGACCTTGCCTTCGTTTTCCGTCAGATTGGACATATAAACGTCGGTTCCATAAGCGATACAGGTCGTTTTAGACCAAGGATAAGCTTTTTGAATATAGCTTTCGATGCCTTGATTGTCCGCTATAACCAAGTCTGCATGCTTGGTCATGACCTTCTCAGAATACTTGAGATAGGCTTGGACTGGCTTAGACCACTTGGCCCGCTTCCACTCCAACCCGTCAGGATTGATAAAGAATTTACCGCCTGCCTGATGAATACGACGAGCAAAGGGAAGGATAAAAGCACCAATCGTATTTCCAAGAATGTAAAAAATTGGCTGCTCAATCTGCTCTTTCTTAGCAAACTTGAGGGCGTAGGAGACAGCCATCATATCATAGGCAATTACTCGGGCAGGACCAAGCTTAGGTGGCTTGACTGTAAAGCAGTCTACTCCCTTGTAGTCAAAATGATGAAAAGCTTCATCATCTGATAAGCAAGCCACATGATACTGGATTTGAGAAGAGATTTGATTCTCTGTCAATTTTTCGACAAAGGTTTCAAATCCTCCATATTTGGCAGGAAGTCCCCGACTCCCGATGATGAAGACATGTTTCATGATTTCCCTCAATTCAAGATTTTACAATCCATTCTATTATACCACTTTCTAGTGTGTTTGTATAATACAAAAAGGACAGGTAGAGCCGCGGCTGCACTTGTCCTTTTCTTTCTTTAACCTCTTCTGCCAGAAAGCAACTTATTTTTCACTTTTCGTAAGAAAGAGCCTGCTGGTTGAGAAGGTAAATTTGTATCCAATAAGCACTTGACATGACGCAAAGAGTTAGACTTGTATATTTCAGTGTTTTCAATCTTATCCAATAAGGTCTGGTAAACACTCTGAACTGTGTATCGCTCTTGGATTTTACCAAGATTGGCCACCGCCTGATCTTTTAATCTCTCAAAGTTTGCCAAGGCAATGTTTATCTTATCAGCCAACTCCTCGATATTGCCAGATGAATACAGCTGACCTTCTTCAAAGATTTCATAGGCGGATAGATGACCAGGATTGTCCGACAATATGGTCGGAAGGCCATTCATAATCGCTTCAATATAGACTAAGCCAAAGGTTTCCATTGCAGACGGAAATACCGCAAGATCTGCTTCCATCACCTCTGCCCAAGGATTGTCCTTGTGTCCCAGGAAGCTAATATTTTTGACATGGTGTTCGGAGATATAGGTATCGCATCTTTTTTTGTACTCATCATCCCAGGAACCGATAAAAACCAAGGCCGGTTTTGGCTGAGATAGCTGGTTATATGCTTTTATCAATTCTAATTGATTCTTACGCTCTGTCAAACGTCCAACTGACACAATACGCCTTTCGGCTCCATCCTTTTCTCCTGTGTCAGTAGGCTGAATTTTCGTAAAAGGGGCAAAAGACAAGACTTTTCTATTTGGCAGCAGCTCCTGTAACTGTCTTTGCAAGGCTCCTCTAACTGCAAATATTTCCTGCGAATAATCACTGATAAAATCTAGCTTTTCCTTATAGTAACCAAACTCTCCGTCAGGAAATTCATGAATCAGCCAGAAATGCGGAACATTCTCGCAGGCCGCTGCCACTGCACCTTGAAACATATTGACCGTGTTAGTAATAACCAAATCAATCTTTCGCTCCGTTAATATCTTTCTGAGCGCTGAGGTATTATCCTGATAAGACCGAGCTCTAGACTCAGGACTGTCCGGCAGGCCACCAGGCGCATCCTCCCACCACCATTTAACTGACGGCAAGGCTATAGTCTCAATAGCCAAGGCTGCCAAGCTGGATATATAGTCCTGCTGAACTGCTACATGATAATCCGGAATCGCATTGATAACCTGATGGCCCGTCTGGACCAAGTATTCCATCAAATTGACAATAGAGATTTCAGCTCCATTATCCAGCGTTCCAGTCGGCGAAATGAATAATATCTTTTTTTTCATAGCTTATCCTAATACATTCCAATAAAAGGGCACCATCAAGTAGAGGGAAACTAAGAAGTTAGCTACCAGAGTCCCAACCATCATTCGATTCACCACTCTGTCTTTAATGTCCAAGGTTCCTAGATTAGCAACAGTTGGTAGTAGTAAAATCAGGAAGGGTGTAAAATAACGTCCCTGAGCACCAACCGATATCATGGCCCCTTTACCTAAGACGATGGGCGTCCACTGCAGATACATAATTGACACAACAGCAATCACTTGAACCAGAAACAGATAACGCGACATGACTGTGTAGCCCTTGGTCATAAAATCTTTCTGCGACTGCAAGAAGATGATAGCTAAGACAGCCACATCGATAAAAATCAGCCATAGAGGCAGTTGAATGGTGAAATTGCCCAAAAAGCCAAACATACCAATTGTCAAAATCGTATTCAAGTCGCCATTGACACTTTGCTTAAAGAGCGTATTCAATAAGACTTGGCCATAGTGCAAGAGCCCACCCTGATTGCGAAAGGCTAGATGCAGGGCAAGAAAGAAAGTAGCAAAGCCAAGCACATAAAAGATAATGCGATAACGAGCTACAAAAGCTTTGGTTGCAAAAAAAGGCTTGTTCAGAACCGCAAGGAATCCTTCAAATTCAAAGTCAACAAAAGGCAGTAAGCCTAATAAAAGAACATTATTCGGCTTGGTGACAAAGAGGCCTATAGAAATCACCAAAAGCTCCAGTACATTTCTATTAGTGAATTTCTTATGATAGGCAATATTGGTCAAAAAGCCAACCGCCAACATAATTTCCAGGTAGTTCATCACATCGTAAGAGAGAGAAGCTGCCTGCTGGACCATAATAGGCAAAAGAGATAGGAAAAGCAGAGCTTTTTTGCCATATTTGAAGTATTTAATCAGCAGATAAACCCCGATGATATAGGCCAAGGCATTAAAGAGCCGCCCCATCATCACGATGAAGCCTACTGACGGATAAAGCATGCTTCCCAAGGTCATACCTAGGAGCTGAGGCAGGAAAGAGATAGCCTTGAGATTAAAGCCAAAGGTAAACTCTTCTTGCGCCAGATCTATCTTCTCTGAGAACAACTGCTTGTACTCTGCCGGCGAGACATTCGGAGTGGATGGGATTTTGTCCATCCATTTATATGTTCGATTGGTCGGTTTATGGAAGATTTCCCATGTCATACGAGCGTGATTGGTCTCATCAGGCACCCGATTAATCGGCTGTGCAATCATAAAAGTCAAAACAAAGATACTTGCCAATAATAAGAAAATATTCTCGACTTTTACTTCTTTATTTCTTTTCAAAATAAGTCACCATTTCATCTTTTTTATCTAAACTGCAATTTTCTATTACAAAAGCGTAGGCGTTCTCCGCTAGTTCTCTACGTAAATCCGCAGAAAGAATCAGGCTTTCCAGCTTTTCTTTCCATTCACTATCTTTAGCCAAAAGACCCGTCTGACCGTCAATCATCATGTCTGCAAAGGCCCCGATATGACTGGCAATCGTTGGTACCTTGACTAGAGCTGCTTCTATCCACTTGATTTCTGACTTAGCCCGATTAAAGACTGAGTCAACCAACGGAGCCAGATTAATATCAACCTGACTAATCAACTGAGGCAAGGCCTTCCAGTCCACATACTCATGGACGACAATACGCTGCGTATATTGTTTCATATCCTGCGGGATATCCAAGTGGCCTACAATATGAAGCTCCACGGTTGGGTAATTGTCCAGCACTTCTTTGATAGCCGGCTTGATGAGCTCAAAATTTTCATTGTGGCTGATGGAGCCAGAGAAATAACCGATTTTGATTTTGTCATCTGCAGCAAAATCTTCCTTCATGAACTGCGAGCTGACGGCAATCAATTCGCTGGACGCCAGATTACGATTCAGCAGGACGGAGTCCTTGTATTTGAGCAATTCCTCTTTTAACTGATTAGTGGAGGTAATCGCCCCATCACAAGCCGCCAGCATTTTCCCATAATTCTTCACTCCAGCATCGTAATTCCCCTTTTCCTTCTCAGATAAGCCTTGGGTATAACTCAGCTGGTCCGTATAAAGGGTATCAAATACCAAATCATCAATATCAAAATAGACTGGCTTATGCTCCTCCCGAGCCAAATCACATAAAAGCTGGAGCTGAGCAGACCAAGGAGCGCGGTAGATAATGATGTGGCTAGCATACTGGGCCTGAGCCAGACTAAATTCAGACGCATTAACCACTTTCACAGCAAAGCCATTCTTTCTAAGCTGCTCTGCCTTATTGAGCACACGGTAGCGCGTACACTGCGGAATGATGTTCTCTACACCGTCAATGATGAGAATATATTGATCACGAGGCACATCTTTGAATTTTTGAACTATATTCTCAAGAATTTCTACTGGATAATCTGTCTTCTCCCGAACATAGTCCAATACATCAGGAACCTCTGACTCTCTTTCCAGACCTTGCCATAAAAACTGCTGATCATCATAATTCTTCAAAGAAGTATACTTAATCAGAGGACTGCCCGCCTTTAACATCCTTAATGGATGAATGTACATGGCCGAATCCTGATTTTCGTGAACCAAGGCATCGTAGCGATAGCCCAAGTCAGCAAAGTACTTGGTAAAAGTCGTTTCATGCTTTCCGATAGCCTCTTCCCTTGAATCCGTATCAGTCAGCACTTGCCAATAGTCGTAGAATTCTTCGGACTGAAGCAGCAAAGGCTCAATCACCAAAAAATAAGACTGTAGGTGATTGGGAATGTAGCCATAGCGGTTAAAACCAGTGATATCTTCCTGGGTCTCACCATAGGAAATTCCCCAAAAGTCCAGATTTCTGCCAGCCATAGTTTGAAAGACAGCCGCCAAATCACTCATAGGTCCGATATTGGTGTCATTGACGAGCATCAGCTGAGAGCAATGCTGCAGCGTTTCCTTTCCTAAGGAAAGAATGCCTTCACGAAAAGCTGCCGTATCATAGCCACTATTATCCCGCACCAAGACTTGCCCATACTGCTCCAAGATTTCTGTATCTTCTGCTGCCAGACCGCCATTCACGACGATGAGAGTCTTATCAGCCAAAGCTGCTAACTTTTCTAAAAAGATAGTCTTATACTGCTGCAAGCGTGGCTCGGATTCAAAAATGACATAGACTAAGACTTTTTCGCCGCTTGAAACTGAAGCTAAAGCTTTTGCTCGTTGAGAATTCCGCAGCCTTTGATAGTAATAAACCTTAGGAGACTTAGCGTTACGTTTTAGACGAACCAGCTGTTTCTTAATCCGACTTAAAACAGCTTTGATACTGAGAGGATTCTTGATTATCTGAGCCAGACGTTTCAATGGCGTAATCATGCCATTCCCCAGTCGATAGGAAATAGAGCGGCGAATACGAAACTGCTCCTGAATAGCCTCATCTCGCTGTTCTTTTATCGTTCTCAGTCTGGATTTCAAGGAGTCTAGATTTTTATGTAACTGCCGCTGATCCTCCTGCAGTTCAAGAACATAGTCGTTCACTTTATCCATATGCTGAATCAACTCATCCAAACGACCTTCTAGTGTAAATATATTCTTGCCCAGAGCTTGGTAAATATCATCTGGTATCTGTCTCACATACTTACGCAGGATTTTCAGATACATTTCGTAATGATATCTCGTAGAATCCCGTTTAGAGATTGATTCCTTATCAAAGACCCGGTAATTCAGCTTTGTTTTTGCATCATAAACTGGTTTCGCGCCTTGATTGATAATTAAGTTTAAAAGAAAATCATAGTCCTCCAGTTTTTCACGATTCAGCGCTTCATCATAATAAATACCATCAGCTACCGAACGACGAATGAGGGAACAGTTGGAAATATAATTCTCCGTTAAGAAAGCTAGCTTGTCATAGGGCCGTGATTTAAGGTAAAACTCCTTTTTATCAGGGTCATACAAATCACCATAGACAATATCTGCCTCCTCTTGCACCATGCTTGTGTAGAAACTCTCAATATAGTCCGAATCCAGAAAATCGTCACTATCCACAAAAATAAAATAAGTGCCTTGAATTTGCTGCAAAGCCTTGTTTCTTGTCTTAACGACTCCCATATTTTCATGACTTTCAAACCGCGTTGGAAAAGGGGAAGCCGCCAAGACAGCCTCTATGATTTCAGCAGAATGGTCAGAGGAGCCATCATCCAATACCAGTAACTCAATATTTCGATAGGTCTGAGCAAAAATACTGCGCAAACACTGTTCAATGTAATCTTGATGGTTGTAACAAGTTACAACAACAGATATTAAATCTTTCATATACTTTCCTTGTAAATAACTCTATTAGTTTGAGTTAGCGTCTTGACTCTTCATGTATGCTTTATTTATCAGATTAGCCACCCACTTGGGCCAGAAAAGCTGATACATGAACAAGTCCTCTTTGGTTCGAGTGTTATCTGAAATAGTCTTGGTTGTTTCAGACTCTCCATGAATCCGGTGGCACATAAGCTTCTCGGAAATATAAGCAAAGCGACCCTTATAGGCGCTAATCTTGTACCAAGCATACCAATCCAGACTCACGCGCATTTCCTCATCAAATCGAAAATCGCTTAATGCCTCTAAGTTGTAAGTCACCGCCGGACAGGAAATGGGATTGCCAAAAGCCAGGACCCGATTTCTCCAAAAACGGTTGGCCGGCATCAGATTCAAGGTTTTAAGCATGAGAGTCTTGATTTTCAGATTGGTATTAGCCGGAATTTTGACTCCATTTTTCTCTTCAAAGTAGTCTGTATAGGCAATGAGAATATCCTTCGACTGCTCTATTTTTTGCATCACTGCTTCTAGATAAGTTGGCTCATAGTAGTCATCCTGGTGGGCAATGGTAGCATAAGAAGTCTCTACAAAGGAAAGGGCATTGTTCCAGTCCTTACCGATACCTCCGCCTTCTTTCGTATAAAAAGGAATACCGTACTTCTGGCACAATTGCTTGATTGAATCCAGCGGTGTTGAGCTATAGCAGATAATTTTTGAAGGCAAGGTTTGAGCATGCAAAGACAGGATACAATCTTCCAAAAATTCACTTTCGCCAAAGGCACAAATCACCCAGGTATGGTTATTTTTCATCTTTTTCACTCTCTAACTTAGACATTCTTTGCTTCATGATGGACAGTTCTTGCACCAACTGCTTGATTTGCTCCTTTTGCTTTGAAATAGAAATAGTATGTAAAAAAACAATAACCAGCAGGAAAAAGATGGCCAAGGACATGACAAAGTTTGAGGTCAGTTCAAAGCCTAACAATTTAGCAATCGAAACTGGAATCCAATCAAAAATAGAGATAACAATCAGTACAAAGCCAATAATAATCCACATAAAGGCTTGCTCAAACAAAATATTGTTTTGATTGATATTCCGAAAGACAAAATACAGGAATAGAACTGAAGCCACTAGCATAACAATAGACAAAATGGACATTATTCACTCTCTTTCATAAAAGCAGCAATCAAAATCGAAGAGCAAACTTCAATCATATAGCGAATGGACTTAATCGGAGTAATCGAAGAGACTCCTCCTGCACGTTCAAACATATTGGCTGGTGCTTCCACCACTTTATATTTCCGCTTCAAGATATGGACGATTGATTCCGGCTCAGGGTACTTGATAGGATAGCGCGCAGCGAATTGTCGAATAATGTCTCGATTAGCCAAACGATAGCCTGATGTGGTATCCAAAATCCTTGTACCAGTTGTTAATTTAATAAAAGCTGAAATAATGGTAATACCAAAACGCCGCATAAAAGTCGTCTGAAACTCCGAAGCCTTGTCACCGATAAAACGAGAACCAACAACCAAATCCGCCTGCTGTCGACGAATAGGCTCCAGCAAAGCACCAAGCGACTCAATATCATGCTGACCATCTCCATCAAACTGTACGGCCACATCATAATCCTTCTCAAGAGCATACTTATAGCCCGTCTGAACAGCTCCGCCAATCCCCAAGTTCATCACCAAATGGATAGCATTCAGATGATGACTATCCAAAATCTCTTTGGTTCTGTCAATTGACCCATCATTGATAACTACGTAGTCTAAGTCAAAATCAACTTTCTTCCGATATTCTACAATGCTCATAACTGTATTTAAAATACTTTCTTCCTCATTATAAGCAGGAATTATCATTAAAACTTTCAATTATCTTTCTTCCCTTTACAATAAATTTTAGCAAATAATGGAACTAACCTTAACTTCTCTAAGCTCAAAAAAACAATAAGTGAAATTTTAGTCTGAAACCTTTCGCCCTGAACCTTCTTAGACAACGGAGAGATAGTACTGATGAGTTTATTCTCTTTTAACCATTCCTTAATCCTAATATACTGATGAATAAACTCCTGATCTGATGAGGATCTCCCAGAAAAAAGCAAATACCAAACATAATATCTTTTCAAATAGTATACTACTAGCTCAGATGGCTTACCCAGCTCTAATATTTTTGAAAAAAGAACTAAAATATCAATTTTAGGAGAAAAACCTCTCTGAGAAGTGTTAGAAATACTCTGATTATTGTAATACCAATTATATCCTTTATAGTCTAATAATCCTATTTTATCTGTTGTCTTATAGGCAGCTAGGTTAAAAACGATATCTTCTCCTATACCATAGTCAAAAAATTCTAGATTGTTCGTTTTCAAGAACTCCGTGCGGTAAACTTTGGCCCAAGGAGCCATTATAATATACTTGGACCACTCTGACTGCTGTATATCTTGACTAAAGATAATCTGATTATCCTTATTAACACGTTTGTACCCACCAATAACCAAGTCTAGCTTTTTCTCATGGATAGCCTGATAAAAAGTTTCAATGTAATCACTATCAACAAAATCATCATTATCCATGAACATAGTATATTCTCCCTCAGCTAGAAGAATCCCCTTATTTCTAGTTACTGCAACTCCTTCATTTTGTTTGTCAATTACTCTTACAAAACTATACTTCAATTCATATTCTTTTAAAATATTTAAAGAGTTATCTTTCGAACCATCATTCAGAAGAATAATTTCAAAATTCTTAAATGATTGATTCAAAAGAGAATCTACACAGCGTTTAATCCCGTCTTGTGCATTATAAACTGGAATAATAACTGAAATAGCTGGTTTAGACATATTTTTCCTTTCATAACTAATCCACTCTATTTATAAAACTTCAATAAAACAGGAAATAGTTTTATTGAAAATTTTATCCCCAATAAATTGGCTAATAGACCTGTTAATTTAAATGCTCGGTTCTCTATACATTTTGCATACTGGAGCAAATACTTATACTGATAAAGCAACTCTTTAATTTTAAAATTATCAATGTATTGATTTACATAAGGTAATATAGAGATATATGAGATTGCAAAATAGATATTTAAAGCTTTTTGAATTTCAACTGAATAGTTCTTCAAGTCAGAAAGTCCCGTCCTGATTCCTTCAAGAGTATCTTGAACATTTTTTTCTTTCACGACATTAGTCAAACTTCCTTTGCGGTTCTGTCGATACATGTATTGAGTACTATTAAGAATTGAAAATTTCTTTGTCATTTTTAAGATCCGAGAACAATATAAACTATCCTCAGATACCATTCCCTCTGGAAATTTCAGGCCGTTTTGAAATAATTTTTTCGATACACACTTATTCCAATTTGGACCATTAAATATTCCAAAGCAAGTAGCTTTTAAAATATTTTCCTCAAACATAGATATAGGGAAATCTAAAATTCTATCATCATAAAAATAACTGTAGCCAAAAACGATAACATCATCAATACATTCTGTAGTTATTTCATCAAGTTGATTCAAAAAGTGCTGATCACTCCAAAAGTCATCACCATCTAAAAACAATAAGTACTCTCCCCGAGCAGACTCAATACCTGTATTTCTTGCTTTTGAAGCTCCGCCATTTGTTTGATTTAACACCCTTACTTTATTGGTATTCTCCACAGACAATTTGTCAGCGACTATTGCAGTAGCGTCAGTTGACCCATCATTTATGATCAAAATTTCATAATCTTTAAATTCTTGAATTAAGACACTCTTAACACATTTTTCTAAATAATCCGCTACATTATAGGCAGGTATAATAATTGAAAATTTCATATGTTCCTTATTTTTTCCTTCTCAAAAAAGTATATGGATTCGTCATAAAATAAATAATCAGCGAGACACTCAACCAAGCAATCATAGAGATAAGGAAAGACAACGAGGCTCCAAAAATTCCGTATTGGGATACTAGTGGTTCAGCTGTAAGAATGGATACAAGATACCCCGCTAAGAATGAAATGACTAAATAATGATGTTTTCTAAAAACAGTTAAAATATTATCACAGACTGTAGAAAATGTACTAGCAATACCACCTAACAAAAGAATGACGAAACTAATTTGATATTGATCCAATCTTGTCCCATAAATGATATTTAAAATAGGTATGGCAGCAATCGCCCCACCAAGACAAATCAAAACACTTGTTCCCCATAAAATCTTAAACAAGTTATTTTTATACGTAATAAAATGAGAAATTTTTTTCTCTTCCTTGAAAATTGCTAGTTGTGTAACCATAGGACGTAAAAAAACAATCATTAGATTCATTGCAAAAATTGGAGTGAATAGAATACTAAAGTCTCTCTGTACTCCCGCTTCAATCAATCCCCTATTAAAAATATCGTTTAATGCATACTTAGGTTGGTTATAGATTGAAACTAATAAAAAAGCATTTATAAATAAAGGTAAGCAGTCCTTTAAAATACTATAAATATCTTTTAGCTTTACTGTAGAGATATTAATACGATGAAACAACTTAGATTTCGGAAAATCAAAAAAAAGAACTACTATGAAAGAGATGATTGTTTGAAAAACAATAGATAAAAGAAGATTTTTAGAAAATAATAACAGAACAGCGAATATTATTGTTGAAATTATATTTCTAAAAAATAATGATTGACCAGCTATATCTAATCGTTCTTTCTGCTGAAACAAACCTTGAAATACATCAGACAGTGCTTCACTAACTCTGAAAAAAGATACCCAAAATATAATCCAAAAATTTTCATGAGTAGAAAAATTTAAAATTAAATAACCTAATAAAATTAATATCATTAAAATATTAGTTAGAAATCTAGTAGTCAAATATGCATCAAAAGAATATTTTTCTTTAATATCTGTTGCTTGAAAATCTCGAACTTGAAACCCCGCAACAATAACTAGTAAATTCGCAATTGCATAAGAAAAACTATATAAGTCAGCTGACTCACTAGATAAAGTACGAGTCACTATAAATAATAAAATAACAGATACAGCTGCTGAAGACAGGCTACCAAGAATATTCCAAAAGAAAATCTTTTGTGGCGATACCACTTTCAATATAATCAAACTCTCTTTCATTATAAATAAAACTTTATCCAATTATACCATAAATTCCTTTAAAAAAAGTAACCTTAGGGTACTAGATACTTATTTCTTCCCCCAACCTAACATCAAGCTTATATACACTTCTTCCCTTCCCGTCTCCTAAATCATCTTCAAGGTGCTTCTGCAAAATCAAGCTATCTACTCCGGAGATTACCGACTGCTTTCTATTCTTCCTTATTTTTAAAAACAATTACAATATATACTAAAAAACCCCATTTTCACGGGGTTTAGTGTCTGACTATAATTGTTATCTGGGAACGGAATCGAATTAAGCTTCGATTTCTGTAACCATACCTGAACCAACGGTACGTCCACCTTCACGGATAGAGAAAGTAGTACCTTGTTCAACGGCGATTGGGTGGATCAACTCAACGTCGATTGTTACGTTATCACCAGGCATTACCATTTCAGTACCTGCTGGAAGTTCGATTGAACCTGTAACGTCAGTTGTACGGAAGTAGAACTGTGGACGGTAGTTGTTGAAGAATGGAGTGTGACGTCCGCCTTCTTCTTTAGTAAGGATATAAACTTCACCCTTGAATTTAGTGTGTGGGTTGATTGAACCTGGTTTAGCGATAACTTGTCCACGTTCGATTTCATCACGTTGGATACCACGGAGAAGCACACCTACGTTGTCCCCTGCAAGACCTTCGTCAAGCTGTTTACGGAACATTTCAACACCAGTAACAACTGCTTTTTGGATTTCTTCTTTGATACCAACGATTTCGATTTCGTCGTTGACTTTAACGATACCACGGTCGATACGTCCTGAAGCAACTGTACCACGACCAGTGATAGAGAATACGTCTTCGACTGGAAGAAGCAATGGCTTGTCTGTATCGCGTTCTGGTTCTGGGATGTACTCATCAACAGTGTCCATCAATTCCATGATGATGTCTTCAAATTTAGAGTCACCTTCAAGAGCTTTAAGAGCTGAACCTTGGATAACTGGAAGATCGTCACCTGGGAAATCGTATTCTGACAAGAGGTCACGGATTTCCATTTCAACCAATTCAAGCAATTCTTCATCGTCAACCAAGTCAACTTTGTTCATGAAGACGATCAAGTGCTTAACACCAACCTGACGTGAAAGCAAGATGTGCTCACGAGTTTGTGGCATTGGTCCGTCAGTTGAAGCTACTACAAGGATAGCTCCGTCCATTTGAGCGGCACCAGTGATCATGTTTTTAACGTAGTCCGCGTGTCCTGGAGCGTCAATGTGAGCGTAGTGACGCTTAGCAGTTTCATACTCAACGTGCGCAGTGTTGATGGTGATTCCGCGTTCGCGTTCTTCTGGAGCAGCATCGATAGACGCATAGTCTTTAGGTTGGTTAACTGCTGAAGGCAAGCGACGTGCCAATACAGTTGTGATAGCTGCAGTCAAAGTAGTTTTACCGTGGTCAACGTGTCCGATAGTACCAATGTTAACGTGTGGTTTACTACGATCGTATTTTTCTTTTGCCATTTGAGTAAAAGCCTCCAATAAAATATATTTTATAGATAGACAGTAGGCAATACAGTCTAACTTTCCTTACTATTTTATCAAATTTAAATGAAAATGCAAGTCTTTTAGCATTTTTTTGTGAATTATTCCTTGTCTGATTTATAGTAAGGTTAATACAAAGAAAAGCGGTTGAACTGTCACAAGTATAACGAATTAAGAAGCTCTTTGGTTGCAAAAATAGAAAAACCGGAAAAATTCCGATTTTCTCTTTGTATTAGCCAGAGTTTCTCAGACCAGTCGCAATACCGTTGATAGTAATGTGAATCAGCTTTTCTTGATCTGGTGTAAGCTGGCCATTTCGCTGACGCTTGATTAGCTCTAGCTGGATATAGTTCAAAACATTGAAATAAGGCATGCGGTAGTCCAAGCTGTCTCTTAGATAAGTGTTTTCTGCTAGGAGCTCATCATGACCTTCAATCTCTAAAATGACATCCTTAGTCAACTGCCACTCATCCAAGATAATATTGAAAATATCACGCACATTCTGATCTTCGCAAAGCTGCGCATACTCAAAAGCGATATTCATATTTGACTTAGACAGAACCATATCTACATTTGACAAGAGTGACTTGAAGAAAGGCCATCTCTTATACATAAATTGCAGAAAGGCTAAGTTATTTTCTGGGTCTTCATCAATGAATTCTTTAAAGCTAGACCCAACACCATACCATCCTGGGAACATAACTCGACTTTGAGACCATGAGAAGACCCATGGAATAGCTCTGAGGCCGCCGATTTCAGTGATGGTTTTACGGGCAGCTGGACGAGAACCGATATTAAAGCTAGAGATAGCCTTGATCGGACTGGATTCGAAGAAGTAATCGTAAAAACGCTCGTCGCCAAAGACCAAATCACGGTAAATCTGATAACTGCGATTAACTACTTGGTCCATGATCCGCTCATATTTATCAGACGTATGACTATCGCTCTTCTTATGAGTTACCATACGGTTAATGGCAGCAGACACCAGCATTTCCAAGTTATAGTAGGCTGCATCTTTGTTTCCATATTTATTGCCAATGACTTCCCCTTGCTCGGTCAGACGGATCCGGTCATTGATACTGCGAAGTGGCTGAGAAGTGATGGCTTCGTAGGTTGGGCCGCCACCACGTCCCACTGTACCTCCACGGCCATGGAAGAAGGTGATTTTCACGCCAAATTGATCACCGATAGCTGTCAACTGCTGCTGAGCCTTATAGAGAGTCCAGCAAGAAGAAAGGTAGCCACCGTCCTTATTACTGTCTGAATAGCCCAGCATGATTTCTTGATAATTGTCTTTAGAGGCTATCCACTTCTGTGCAATCGGAAGAGACAGGTATTTCTCCATGGTATCGCAGGAATTGTCCAAGTCCTCAATGGTCTCAAAGAGCGGAACAATCTGAACACGAGCACCATTTTCATCAATCAGCCCCACTTCCTTGAGCATAATGGCCAACTCAAGTAAATCTGATACACTGGTCGAGTGAGAGATAATATTCTGCTTAATCACTTCCTCACCAATAGCATCTTTTAGCTGACGAGCTGTTTTGAAAATCTCCAGTTCTTTTTGCAGGAGTTCGGATTTAGGCTCATGGGTAGCTGATAAAATACGAGGATCTTCAAGCAGCTGTTTGAGGAGAACCTGGCATTTTTCTTCTTCCGACAGACTGCTATAATCCTGAACAATATTAGCCGAAGCCAAGAGTTCAGCCACACAGGCTTCATGAACGCTGGAATCCTGCCGCATATCAATGCTGGCCAAGAAGAAGCCAAAAACATCAACCGCTTGAAGAAGTTCAGTCAAGTCGCCACTTACCAAGGCTTCCCCATGATGTTCGATAAGAGAATCATAAATGACCTGCAAGTCTTCTTTAAATTCCTGAGCTGTTTTGTAAGAAGGTGTCTCCTCCTTCTTTAGCTCAGTCAGGGTCTCGCTGATACGAGACTGGATATAATTAGGGATGATTTCTCTTCCTTTATTGCTGACAGAAAGGTTGGCCTTTGCAGACAATCTTTCCTCAGCTCGGTCAGTCAATCGCTGACCGTCAGTTGAAAAGTTGCCTTCTTTAAGGTAAAGCAAGGTCTGAATCAACTTAGACTGGATATAGTGGAAAGCTCGACGGTAAGGCTCGTTTTCCCGATAAACAGACTTGTCTGTAGACAGAGCTGCCATTTCTGCTACTGCCTGGCTAGTTTCTGATAGGTTGGTCGAGAGCGAGAAGGTGCGATAGAGTGTATAAACCTTGTCAATATAATAGTTGAGGATGACTTCACTCTGGAGGGTGGCTGATAGTTTCAAGGTTTCTGCTGTTACAAAAGGATTGCCATCCCGGTCACCGCCAATCCACATTCCCATGGTAATAGGCTTAGGATTATCCAGCTTGATACCTCGCTCTTCTGCCAAGCGTCTGTATTCAACCATAAAGTTGGTGATAGCTTGCAGGAAAGAGCTGTTATAGTACTCCATGACGTTGGTAATCTCATTGGTTACTTTCAGCTTCTTCTCACGGATCATATCTGTCTGCATCATAAGCTCAATATAGCGGCGGAGATTTCCTAGCCACTTCTTCTCGTTGACGAGGCCAGCCTTAACATCACGATGCTGGCGCAGTAGACTATGGATATGATTGGTTAAGTCTAGAATGGTCTTGCGCTGAACCTGAGTCGGGTGAGCTGTCAGTACTGGCACAACATTCAGGTTTTCCAGAATTTCCTGAGCATTTTCCCGCGTTGAAATCAGGTCAATGGTTGTTGACAGCTTCCCAAGATAATCTTGATTAATATTGTTATGATGATTGATTTCATAAGCCAGGTCAACGTCTTCTGAGATATTAATCAAGAGCGGCAAAATAGAGAAATAGCGGGAGATATAGACCATTTCATCTGTTGTTAGTTCTTCTACAATTGCTTTTAACTCATGATATTTGGAGTTGACAGCCAGCTCTTCCATGAGGGAGATTTTTTCAAAGGTCTCAGGGCTGAGAAGATTCCGAGTAATATCGGCAAGTAAGTCTGTCAAAATAGCGACTTCTTCTCGAATTACTTCTTTATTGCTGTAGCTTTCTAATTTATTAAATGACATAATCTGCACCTTTCATTTTTGCAACAACTGTTCACACGAACTGCGATTAAACTTCCTCAGACCGGCCTTGCGCCTCCGCTTCCATTTGCTCATACAGGGCATCACGGCGCTCGTTGGCATCAATATTGAGTACCAAGGCGATGGCTACTGACAAGACCAGAAGACTGTTCCCTCCTTGCGATAGGAAGGGGAAGGTTACTCCTGTAGAAGGAATGAGACCTGAAATTCCACCGATATTGATGAAGGTCTGCATGAGTATCATACCGCCAATTCCCAAAGCCATCATGGAGTTAAATGGATTCTTGGCCCGAATCCCTACCAAGATAATTCTCAGAATCAGGAAAAAGAGTAAGGCCAGAATCAGACTGGCACCAAAGAAACCAAACTCTTCTATCACGATAGAAAATACAAAGTCCGTATGAGCTTCTGGCAAATAGCCACGCTTTTCAATAGAGTTACCCAAGCCTAGACCAAACCAGCCGCCATTACTCATAGCATAGTAGGAATTAGCCAATTGGTGGCCTGAACCAGACAGATCCTTGAAGGGATTGAAGAAAGCGCTGAAACGCTTAGCCACATACCCAAAGACTGGAATCTTGGCCACGCGCTCAACCCCAATCAACCAAATGCTAGCTAGAACCAAGCCGGAAACACTAACAATGGCTCCCAGCATCGTAGAAAACCATCGATAGCCAATCCCGCTAACAGCTATCATTATCACGACGGTCAAAAATAGAATAGTTGCATTTCCAAGGTCTGGCATAATAGCTACAATCCCAATCAGAATAGCCACCATGGTCCGCCAGTCGTTAAAGGCTTTAGGAAACCAATGGTTGTGAGTCAGGGCTTGATAGTCATAGACCTTTATCTCCTCCTGCCTCTTTGTGAAGCGAAAAGCTAGATACCAGACCAGAATAATCTTCAAATACTCAGCAGGCTGAATACTGAAAGCTCCAATCTTGAGCCAACCATGAGCGCCGTTGATCGTCCCTGTTATAAAACGAGATAAAAGCAAGAGGATAATCTCAGCAAAGATAACTATAGTCAGGATACTTCCTTTTTTTAAGAAACCCAAGCGGATTCTATATAGGAGCGCAATTATAAAGAGACTTATTATCCAAAAAATCCCCTGATTCAAGACCATCCCAAAACCATTTCCTCCGGCCTGAATCAAGGTAGGGCTCGTCGTTGAATAGACCACAATCAATCCCAAAACAGATAAAATCAAATAGGGAATCAAGATGGAATAATTCAACAAGTGCTTCTTGTCAATTTTCATATTTCACCATTAAATTTCTAAAAATTCAATTCTCATTATACCACCTTTTTGATTGAAAAAAAAGCATTAGTGCAGAGACTAGAATAATATGACCTTGCTTTCTCTCCTTTGCATGAAAATGTGTTAAGATAGAGGTCAGATAAAGGAGGAGAACATGACAGACATTTATGATATCGAAATCCAAAAACAAGACGGAAGTCCGCAAAAAATGAGTGATTATAAAGGAAAGATTCTGCTGATTGTCAATACAGCGACCGGCTGCGGCTTCACTCCTCAGTATCAAGAACTGCAGGAACTCTATGAGCGCTATCAGAAAGACGGATTTGAAATCCTGGATTTCCCCTGCAATCAGTTTGGCCAGCAGGCCCCTGGAGACGCTGCAGAAATCAACAGCTTTTGCAGCTTCAACTACGGAACGACCTTTCCTCGATTTGCTAAGATTGATGTCAACGGTCCTCATACCGCTCCTCTCTTTGACTGGCTCAAAAAAGAAAAGGGCGGTCTTCTGGGCGAAAACATCAAGTGGAATTTCACAAAGTTTCTGATCAACCGAGATGGCAAAGTTGTCAAACGCTTCTCCCCACAAACTTCTCCTCAAAAGATTGAAGAGTTCATTCAAAAGCTATTATAAAAGGTAAGAAAAAGCAAAACGATTTAGCCAAAGGCAACTCATCTTCCACAGCCTGACTAACCTCTTTAAAAAAACAAGGCATTTTGAACTTTCAAAACGTCTTGTTTTTGCTTTATAATATTTCAATTATATTACATTTTATTCATTTTCCAGCAATTCTGGGGATATTTTTTGCTTTTTTATTTGTTTTAAGTTAAAATAAACCAGTATGAGGAAGAGGATTAAACCGCTTGCAATCCTAATTTTCTTTGCTTCTTTTATCGCTTTTATTTTGATAAGCAAGCAAATTACTGACTCTCAGGAAAAGCAAGCACAGGCAAAAATTTCACAAACTAAACAAACTCCAAGTTCCTCAAAAAAAGAGGAAACATCTGACGATTCGTCCTTGGATGAAGAGTTTATTTCCAGACCAATCATTGACATTTCTGGCTGGCAGCTGCCAAGTGAGATTAATTACGACTTACTCGCACAGAATGTTTCGGGAGTCATTGTCCGTGTTCATAGTGGAGCGCAGGCAAAAAAAGAAAACGCAGCAACCCATCTGAATGGTCTGGACAAGTCTTATGAAAGACATATCAAAGAATTTCAAAAGCGCAACATCCCTGTTGCTGTCTATGCCTACGTGGCCGCTAATAGCAAAAAGGAAATGGAAAAAGAAGCTGAAAGTTTCTACAAGGCTTCTGCCAAGTACCATCCAACCTATTATTGGCTAGACGTCGAAGAAAAGACCATGTCTGACATGAATGCTGGAGTTGAAGCTTTCCGAGCCAAGCTAGAGTCACTTGGTGTTAAAAATATTGGTATCTATATTGGAACTTATTTTATGGAGGAACACAGTATCTCTACTGATAAGTTCACAGCAATTTGGATTCCGACTTATGGTAATGACGACGGCTACTACAATGCCGCACCAAATACTGAACTAGATTACGACTTGCATCAGTACACATCACAAGGTCAGCTGACTGGTTTCTCTCATTATCTTGATTTGAACCAGCTGTCAACCTTGAAAGACCAGACAGCTACTTATCAAAAGCTATTTACAGTTCCTAAAGAAAGCCAATAGCTCAGAGCGACAGCTCAAGTCTCAAAGACTGCTGTCGTTTTTTATTGTCACAAAATAGGAAATTTTCAGCCGTTTCCTCTTAATAAAGACTATATTTTATGATATAATGATTTGATAAATGAAATTAGAAAAGGAAAATACAATGATTTCTTGGTTGAATAGAATTTTCAAAGGAATGGTCATTGCACTTGGCTTTATTTTGCCGGGAGTTTCAGGCGGTGTTTTAGCAGCTATCCTAGGTATTTACGAGCGCCTGATTCATTTTTTAGCACATTTAAAGGAAAACTTCGTCGAAAACGTTCTCTATTTCATACCAGTTGGAATCGGAATGATTTTAGGCATAGCTGCCTTCTCCTATCCTGTCAATCTGCTGCTGGACAACTACAAAGTGATTGTCCTTTGGGGATTTGCCGGAGCTATCATCGGAACTGTTCCCAGCCTTATTAAAGAGTCTGTCGCTAAAAGTGAGCGTGATCGGATTGATATTCTCGTTTTCTGGGTCAGCCTCATCCTTTCAGGAATCTTTCTTTATTCCTTAAATGGGATGATCGGCACCTTGCCAGCTAACTTTCTCTCTTTTGTCTTGGCAGGAGCCTTGATTGCGCTGGGCATTTTAATTCCTGGACTCAGTCCGTCCAACCTTCTCCTGATTTTAGGTCTCTATGCCCCTATGCTGAACGGCTTCCGCAAACTGGATCTCTTGGGCACCTTTCTTCCTATCGGAATCGGAGGCGCCTTGGCTCTGATTCTCTTCTCTAAGCTGATGGATTATATTTTGAAAAACTACTACTCTCGTGTCTATCACTTTATCATTGGCATCGTCCTATCCAGTACACTTCTCATTCTAGTGCCTCAAGCAGGAAACAGCGAAAGCATTAGCTATAATGGAGTTTCTATATTGACACTTGTCCTTGCAGCCTTTTTCTTCGGTCTGGGAACCTGGCTGGGACTCTGGATGTCACAATTAGAAGAGAGATATACTAATGGCTAAAAAACAAAAATCAAAAAAACACTGGTCGAGCAAATTTTAAGCAAGGCTAAGATTGAACATCGAGGTCTACAGCTAAATGCCTTAGCAGAACAGCCAGTCGATGGTTTGGACCGTTCGCAGATTTATAAAACCTTGGCCTTGACAGGAGACAAGACTGGCACACTGATTGGTATCCTGCCAATCACAGAGCATCTGTCCGAAAAGAAAATGGCCAAGATTTCCGGCAATAAAAAAGTCAGCATGATTCCCCAGAAAGACTTGGAAAAGACAACGGGCTATATCCACGGAGCCAATAATCCTGTCGGTATCCGGCAAAAGCATAGCTTTCCAATCTATATCGACCAGTCAGCTCTAGAGCGAGATAGTATCATCGTGTCTGCTGGCGAAGTCGGCCGCAGTATTGAAATCAGGGCTCAAGATTTGGCGGATTTTGTTCAAGCTGACTTTGCAGATCTCAAGGAAAATCCTAGCTCATAATTCTTCAATACTGCACCTAATATTCTCAATAAACCCTAATAAGAAAGAAACAATCCACCACTATGAAATTATACTTTGTCCGACACGGAAGAACGGAATGGAATCAGGAAGGCCGATTCCAGGGAGCTAGCGGTGATTCGCCACTGCTGCCAACCGCCGTTGAAGAACTGCATAGCCTAGGAAAACATCTGGCTCAGACACAATTTGGTAAGATTTACAGCAGCGATCTCCCTCGTGCCGTTCGCTCTGCTGAGATTATTCAAGAAGAAAGCCAGTTTCCGACTGAAATTGTATCAGTACCTGAACTGCGAGAATGGCAGTTAGGAAAACTAGAAGGCGCAAAAATTTCTACCATAGAAGCCATCTATCCGCACCAGATGATTGCCTTCCGCCACAATCTCTCACAATTTAATCATACTTTTTTTGACGCTGAGTCGGTCTACCATACGACCCACCGGACCATTTCCTTTATCAAGACCTTAAAGGGCAAGGACTATGAACAAGTGCTCATTGTCGGACATGGTGCTAATTTAACCGCTAGCATTCGGACTATGCTGGGCTATGACACACCTCTCCTGCGCAAGAATGGCGGTCTGACCAATGCTAGTATCACCATCCTTGAAACAGAAGACTTTGAGAATTTTGAGCTGATCACTTGGAATAATACGGATTACTTAGTTGAAAAGGCAGAAAATTAAAGCTGGATTCCTAGCTTTTTTTCTTACTTTATAGCCAAATATAGATGAATTTCCCTATCTTTGTGATAAAATAGGTAGGAAAACTTTTGGAGGAAAAACATGACTACTGAACATATCGAGGAATTAAACGACCAGCAGATTATCCGCCGTGAAAAAATGGCTGCGCTGGCTGAGCAGGGAATTGACCCTTTTGGCAAACGCTTTGAGCGAACTGCTAACTCTGCTCAACTGAAAGAAAAATACAACGATAAAGATAAAGAAGAATTAAACGAACTCAATGAAACAGCTATTATCGCTGGCCGTCTCATGACCAAGCGCGGCAAAGGAAAAGTTGGCTTTGCCCACATCCAAGACCGTGAAGGCCAAATCCAGATTTATGTGCGTAAGGATGCTGTTGGTGAAGAAAATTATGAAATCTTCAAAAAGGCTGACTTAGGAGATTTCCTCGGTATCGAAGGTGAGATTATGCGGACGGATATGGAGAGCTTTCTATCAAGGCGACCCACCTTACTCATTTGTCTAAGGCTCTGCGTCCCCTACCTGAAAAATTCCACGGCTTGACAGATGTCGAAACCATCTACCGTAAACGTTATTTGGATTTGATTTCCAACCGCGAAAGCTTTGAACGCTTTGTAACTCGCTCAAAAATCATCTCAGAAATCCGCCGTTACTTGGATGGACAAGGCTTCCTTGAAGTAGAAACTCCTGTTCTCCACAACGAAGCAGGCGGTGCTGCTGCCCGTCCATTTATCACCCACCACAATGCCCAAAACATTGATATGGTGCTTCGGATTGCAACCGAGCTTCACCTTAAACGTCTCATCGTCGGTGGTATGGAGCGAGTTTATGAAATTGGCCGTATCTTCCGTAACGAAGGAATGGATGCGACTCACAATCCAGAGTTCACTTCCATCGAGGTTTACCAAGCCTATGCAGACTTCCAAGACATCATGGACTTGACTGAAGGCATTATCCAACATGCAGCTGTCTCTGTAAATGGAGATGGACCGGTCAACTACCAAGGAACTGAAATCAAGATTAACGAACCATTTAAACGGGTTCACATGGTTGACGCCATCAAGGAAATTACTGGTGTGGACTTCTGGCAAGATATGAGTTTTGAAGAAGCTGCTGCCTTAGCCAAGGAAAAGAAAGTTCCGCTTGAAAAGCACTTCACCGAAGTTGGCCATGTTATCAATGCTTTCTTTGAAGAATTTGTGGAAGAAACCTTGATTCAGCCAACCTTTGTCTACGGTCATCCCGTTGCAGTATCACCTCTGGCTAAGAAAAATCCAGAAGACCCACGCTTCACAGACCGTTTCGAGCTCTTCATCATGACCAAAGAATATGCCAATGCCTTCACCGAGTTGAACGATCCAATCGATCAGCTATCTCGTTTTGAAGCCCAGGCCAAAGCCAAAGAACTGGGCGATGACGAAGCAACTGGCATCGACTATGACTTTGTCGAAGCACTGGAATACGGTATGCCACCAACTGGAGGTCTGGGAATCGGTATCGACCGTCTGGTTATGTTGTTGACCGATGTGACCACTATTCGCGACGTTCTGCTCTTCCCAACGATGAAATAATCTGTATTTTATACAATATTAAGAAAACAAATCCTGCTGGAATTCCAGTGGGATTTTTTACATCACAAAAAAGCCTGGTTCTCCAGACTTTTATTTATGTTATTCATATCTCAGTGCTTCAATTGGATCCAGTTTAGAGGCTTTATTGGCCGGCAAGATTCCGAAGAGAACACCGATGGTTGCTGAAAAGAGAAGGCTGACGATGCTGACTGGTAGGGATACCGTTACTGGTGTTCCTTCCAGCATTTGACTCATGGCTGAGCCTAGCACAGACGCAAGTCCTGCAGCTAGAAGCAGGCCAATCAAACCACCAATCAGTGTCAAAATCATAGACTCAATCAAAAATTGCATCAAAATATTGCCACGTGTCGCTCCCAGAGCCTTCCGAAGTCCGATTTCACGAGTCCGCTCAGTGACCGATACCAGCATGATATTCATAACGCCAATACCACCAACAAAGAGTGAGATTCCGGCGATGGCACCGATAACTCCTGTCATGGCACCATAAATATTTTGCACTTCCTGATACAGGGCACTATCATCTGTCACTTGATATTCTCCCTGTTGGAGACCAGCAATTTCTGTTAATTTCTTGGCAACCTTAGGACCAAGTTCTGGAACCAAGCTAGTATCATTCACTCGAAGAACAATCTCTGAAATTTCATCGACTCCAAAGTTGGCAGCTATGAGAGTATTAGTTGTAATGGCATTACCACCATAGACCTGCATGGAGCCAGATGCAGCAGCAGTTTCAGGATCTCTATAAACCCCAATCACCCGATAGTTACTGGCACCCACTGTCACAATTTTATTGATTGCCTCTTCAGCGGAAGAAAAGAGGTTCGCAGCCAGATCTTCGTCCAGCAGCACTACACTGGCAAAGCCTTGATAGTCTTGCTGCCTCAAAGCACGACCAGCAATGATTTTGTATTTTTTCACCTGAATATAGGTCATGTTTGCACCGACAAAGTTGACGCGCTCAGCCTGCTTATTTTCGTAGCTAAAGGTTTCCATAGCTGAGTTGGTCACATAGTAGCCGTCCACTCCCTTGATATGGGTCAATTCCTTAACCCAGGCTTCCTGGGCCTTGGGTGGTTCCACCACTTCTTCGCTTTCATCTTCCACATTTACTGAATAGAGGTCAGCCGTTTGTGTGTAGGAGCCATCCTTGCTCTTTTTAGGAGAAAAGACGAGACGCATGTTTTTCTGACTTTTGGTAAAACTCTCATTGACCCGTCGGGTAATGGAATCTCCTAAGGCCATGATAACCACAACCGAAGCCACTCCGATAATAATCCCAATCATGGTCAGGAAAGACCGCATCTTGTGTCCAAGAATGGAGCCAATGGCAAATTTCCAGTTTTGCATTAGACTAGTCCTCCTTCCTTAGCGCTATCAGATGAGATGACACCGTCACGAATGACGATCTGTCGTTTGGCATAGGCAGCAATCTCAGGCTCGTGGGTTACCATGATAATGGTTTTCCCTTCTCGATTGAGCTCAGTTAAGAGCTCCATAATCTGCTCGCCAGTCTTGGTATCCAGGGCCCCCGTCGGTTCGTCAGCCAGAATCAGCGAAGGATTATTGACCAAAGCACGCGCAATGGCTACCCGCTGCTTCTGTCCTCCAGAAAGCTCTGAAGGCAGATGATGCATCCGCGTGTCCAGCTCCACCTTGGTCAGAAACTGCTCGGCCAAGGACTTGCGTTTAGACTGACCGACACCTGCATAAATCAAGGGCAACTCCACATTTTGCAAGGCATTAAGCTTAGACAAGAGAAAGAACTGCTGGAAGACAAAGCCGATTTGCTTATTTCGGACCTTGGCCAGCTTCTTATCACCTAGCTTAGCTACTTCTTCGCTTCCCAGATGGTATTCACCAGTGGTCGGACGATCCAGCATCCCAATGATATTCATCAGAGTAGACTTACCAGATCCAGACGGTCCCATGATGGCAACAAACTCGCCCTCTTCAACCTCCAGACTGATGTCTTTTAATACCTGCAGTTCCTGGTCTCCATTGCGATAGCTCTTATTAATATTTTTTAACTCAATTAGCTTCTTCATAAGATTTCACCTCTTGACCGTCTTTCAAGCTATCTGTCGGGTTGATGATAACTTTACTATCCTTTGTCAAACCAGATGAGATTTCTTGATTTTCAGCATCAGCATTTCCGAGCGTCACTTCTGTCTTCTTGGCAACTCCTTTTTCCAGGACCCAAACATAGTTCTTGTCTCCGTCCATTACCACACTGCTGACTGGCACAATGAGTCCCTGAGTATTATTTTTAACTTCAATATTGACAGAGAATCCTTGCTTGAGCTCACCAATCTCGCTGGTAATGTCAATTGTAAATGGATATTTAGAACCTGAAGCTGTTCCGCTGCCACCAGTTCCAGATGTCTGAGCTGCTGCCTGCTGGCCGTCTTTCGGATAGTTGGAAATGTAGCTGATTTTACCAGTCCATTTCTTGTCTGGGTAAACCTTTGATGTAATGGTCACTTCTTGGCCGACAGACAAGTTAGCCAAATTGTATTCGGATAATTCACCCTTAATCTGCAGATTACCATTGCTGACGATATGAACCAAGGTTTGAGTGGCACCTGTTGTTGATTTTGAAACATCGCGGTTGACTTCTACGACCGTACCATCTGCTGTGCTGGTCACTGTCAAGGCATTGAGAGTAGCTTGAGCTTTATTCATATTATCAACTGCATCAGCTCGAGCATCGCGCAGGTCAGCTGCCTGAGACTCCACAGAACGCTGAGCCTGAGCTTCAGACGCCCCATCTGCTTCTTCGTCGCCAGTCGTATTTACAGTCACACCGTTGGTTTGCAAGTCATGCAATTGACGATCGGCTTTGCTAACCGCCCGAGCAGCTGCATCATAAGCTGCCTGAGCCTCTGCGCTTTTATAAGTTACCAACGCTTGACCGGCAGTCACTTGGTCACCGACATTGACCAGTACATTTTCCAAGTCACCCTTAGTGCTGTCATAGTAGATGTACTGCTCGTTGCTGGCTGTGACATTTCCTGTCAGTAAGACTGAAGAAGCCACTGAGCCTTCCTTGGCCTTTTGAACCAGCGGAGTCGTATCGACAGGCATCTCAGAAGGATTCCCTCCGTTTAGAAACATGAAGAGAATTGCTCCTGCAACAACTGCAATCGTAGCTCCAATAATGCTAAATAATTGCCATTTCTTTAACTTTTTCATCTTTTTTCCTCCTCTTGATGAAAACGATTATCTTTTGTTATATTATATCACAAGGCTATCATAATTCTTCTAAAAAAAAATTACAGTTTTTCACAAATGGTGCTATTTTATCTCAGATAGTCACTCCGCTCAAATCCGTAGCAGATTTTTGCATTCACCTGCTAAAAAAGGTACAATTAAATCATATAATAGAAGGAGATTCTAACAAGATGAAAGAATTTGATATGATTGCTATTGGCGGTGGCAGCGGGGGAATTGCTACCATGAATCGGGCCGGCGAATACGGTGCCAAGGTTGCCGTTATTGAAGAAAAGAAACTGGGTGGCACCTGTGTCAATGTCGGCTGTGTCCCAAAGAAGATTATGTGGTACGGAGCCCAAATAGCTGAAGCTATCCATCATTATGGACCAGACTACGGATTTACCTCTGATAATCATGCTTTTGATTTTGCTACTCTTCGGAAAAATCGCGAAGCTTATATTGACCGAGCACGTTCATCTTACGATGGTAGCTTCAAGCGTAATGGTGTCGAGCTGATCGAAGGCCGTGCCCGTTTTGTGGATGCAAATACTGTCCAAGTCAACGGTGAGCTTATTCGCGCCAAGCATATTGTCATCGCAACGGGTGCTCATGCTGCTATTCCAAATATCCCTGGCGCAGGCTACGGAGAGAATTCCGATGATGTCTTTGCTTGGGAAGAGTTACCTGAATCTGTTGCCATTGTCGGAGCAGGCTATATAGCAGTTGAGCTAGCCGGAGTGCTCCATGCTCTGGGAGTTGAAACAGATCTTTTTGTCCGTAAGGACCGACCACTGCGCAACTTCGACAGCTATCTGATTGACGGTCTGCTCCAAGAAATGGAGAACTCTGGACTACAGCTTCATACCCATAAGATTCCGCAAAAGCTGGAAAAACTTCCTGATGGTCAGCTCAAGCTCTATTTTGAAGATGGCAGCAGCCACACAGCCCAGCATGTTATTTGGGCTATCGGCCGTAAGCCAAATGTTCAAGACCTCAATCTGGAAGCAACTGGCGTCACTCTCAATGAACGCGGCTTCATCGCTGTAGATGAGTACCAAAACACTGTGGTTCCAGGCATCTATGCTCTAGGCGATGTAACAGGTGAAAAAGAATTAACTCCTGTTGCTATCAAGGCTGGACGAACTCTGTCTGAGCGTCTTTTCAATGGTAAAACAAATGCTAAAATGGACTACTCAACTATTCCAACTGTCGTCTTCTCCCATCCCGCTATTGGGACAGTCGGCCTGACTGAGGTTGAGGCTATCAAGACTTACGGAGCAGAAAATATTCACGTTTACACATCAAGCTTCACATCCATGTATTCAGCTGTTACCCAGCACCGCCAACAAGCCAAGTTCAAGCTCATCACTGCCGGTGAGGATGAAAAGGTCGTTGGCCTGCATGGCATTGGTTACGGAGTAGACGAGATGATTCAAGGCTTTGCTGTTGCTGTCAAGATGGGCGCTACCAAAGCTGACTTTGATGCTACAGTTGCTATTCACCCAACTGGCTCCGAAGAGTTCGTGACTATGCGATAAAAATTCAAAATCAGAAGAGGTTTGGTATTCCAGCCTCTTTATGACTTCTGCTACCATTTTATAATAAAGATGATGACCGTTCCATAACCTAATCTTTCATTTTACAGACAATTCTTACATTTTTGTAAGATTGTAAATTTTAGCTATTTCAGATTCATTTGACATTTCCTTCAAATATCAGTCTAATGAAAGAAAGTCAGATTTTTTTCAGACCATAGACTACTGCATCACTATTTTAAAAGGTAAATTGCCAAATGCCCATCAAGAGATTCCAAAGATTATGAAAAGCGATCTATTTATTAGTTATTATATGAGACGAGAGGCTAGGACAAAAGTCCTAGCCTCTCAATTGTCTTTGGATTGTCGAGCAAGACGCAGTGGTTGAGTGGGCTCTACTACGCTGATTTCATCAGCTTTTACAGCCCTACTCAACTGTGCGGAGGTGGGACGACGAAATCGAATTCTAACGAATTACCGATTTCTGTCCCACTCTCTTTTTCATTATGGTAAAATAGCTACAGCCCTCACTGGTGAACCGCTGGCTTGATGCCAGTTGGGAAAGCTAATCGAGATGAGAGCACCTTTAGCCGGCAATTGATCCAGATTGGTCATAACTTCTAACTGATAAATGTCCTGCTCCAAAAGATAGTATTCATTGAGCAGTCCATGCTCCGCCGTGGGGATACCCGCATCAGTGTCAAACGTCTCATGACCCACAGCTTTGACACCACGCTCCTTTATTAGAAACTCAAGAGCATCTTGTCCCCACCCAGGAGTATGCTGAATCTCCTGAGCATCCAGATTGCGCATGGCAGATTGACTTGGCCAACGCTTGGACCAGTCTGAGCGAAAGGCAACAAAGGTTCCTGGATCAATTTGTCCGTGCTCCGCTTCAAAGTCCAAAATATCCTGCTTGCCCAGAATAAAATCTGGATTCTCTTCTACTGCTTTTGATTTGTCAATAACCACCAAAGGCAGGAAAAGATCTTTTAGCTCAATCTCTTCCAACCAGCGACCACCCTCCACAAAGTGAATCGGAGCATCAATATGAGTCCCGTACTGGCCAACTACAGAAAACTGCTGAACATGAAAACCGTCTTTCAAAGTGAAAATATCCTTTTTCTCCAAGGCAGGCAGAGCTGGAAAATGCGGACTGTCTTCCTTAATCTGATGGGACAAGTTGACCCACTTTTTCGCCTGTAGTTCCTGATAAATTTTTAGTAAATCTGTCATATGCTTCTCCAATCTAGTCTATCTTGCTTTGGAAAGATGTTGATTACGCACCCACACCTCTAGCAAAAAATCTTATTTACTTTTGCATTATTATATCAATCAAAGTGTGCTGCTGCAATTCTTTATAGCTCTTTTAGATAATCCTTTTTTATTGATAATAGTATAGTTTGAAGCTATAGCTAATTTTTCTAATGAAACCTATTCAAACATTGAAAATTTTGATATGATAGTACAAAGCAATCCAGAAACGAGGAAAACAGATGAGTAAAACGAAAAAGCTTCTTGCAGCCTTAGGCATCCTTTTCTTTAATATTTTTGGCCTCATCGCCTTCATCGTCTTGCTTATCAGAAGCAAGAAACGAAAATAAAAATCTGTCTGAATAATTGTCTCGTCCGATTAAGAAGGGCTTGACTTTTTTTTATTTAGCTTTTAAAATAGTTACCATAAAAATAAAAAGAGGTTTACTGTTTATGAACAAGAACAAAGCTTTTCTTCTTGCCCTCCCAGCTATCGGAGCTGCCTTCCTAGCCGTCCTATCCCAATTAACTATTTCCATTGGCCCCGTTCCCATCACGCTGCAGACTTTTGCTGTCGGTTTGATTGCAACGATTTTCAAACCTCGCGAAGCGGTTTTGTCAGTCTTTATTTATCTGCTTCTGGGAGCTATTGGCCTGCCGGTCTTTGCTGGAGGAAGTGGTGGTTTTCAGGCTCTCTTTGGTCCAAGCGCCGGATATCTCTGGTTCTACTTACTCTTTGCACTTGTGACATCCAGTCTGACCCATAAGGACAGTCCTTTCTATATGATTTTTATAGCCAATGTATTGGGTGACGCTCTCGTCTTTGTCGGCGGTATCCTAGGACTGCATTTCTTAGGAGGACTTGATTTCTCTAAATCAATCGCGGTTGGCCTTACTCCTTTTATCCTGCCAGACTTGCTAAAAATTGTTGCCATCACCATTATCAGTATCCCTATTTTTAAGAGTCTGAAATTCCATTCCTACTTTTCAGAGAAATAGAAAAAACTGATAGAGCTTTCTCTGTCAGTTTTTAAATGCATCCACGAGAATTTGAAATTCTTCATTAGAAAGTGTAATTCCCTTGCCCATCTTGCTGTGGTCTGGGCTCCAAGTCCGAATATCATACTTAGCTGGTGCTCCGTTAAAGCTAACTCGGTTGAGTTCCTTGGTCCAGCCCTTGTCATTTTCAGACAGGACCAGAAGTTTTTCTTCGATTTCGAATGTAAATTCAGCCATATTTCACCTCTTGTTTTATTTTCCAACTAATAATTCGTAAAAGAATTTACAATTTAGGGAATTTTGTTATATAATATATTGTAACAAGTTATGGAGATTTTAGCTATGAAAAAATATCTCGAAATGATTTTACAAAGAGCCAACGAATTTATCAGTGGCAAAAAGAATGAGCAAGGACCAGAGGACAGCGGCCGCATTCTGCGTACCATTGAACTAGCTCTGAGAAAACAATCTGGTGTCCACGTTATCTTTCTGGATAAAAGCTTCACCGGCGATATTGTCAAATACGATCGCGAGCGCCTGCAGCTGATTATCAAGAATTTCAAGAAAAGTATGACCACTATTATCCGCGTGCAGGACATCAAGCGAATCAGTCTCGTACCCAATAATATCCGTGAAGCCCAAAAGAAAGACATTCGCATCACCAACCGTCGTTTCAAAAGATAACTCTTCCATCCAGCTGGGTGGAAGAGTTATTTGTTTGTCTGAAAATAAATCGATCGATGCTTCTTGCATCCTGGATTAAAAGGATGAGTACAGATAGGACAGGCATCCTCACAGCCAAAATACTGAGAAATAGTCAGCTCCGTCCTGCAATGGCCGCAAAGAACCATTCGATCTTCAGACCGGCTCATGGGATAGCCCAGAAAAGCATGGTCTTCGTAGCGGTCATGGCAGAGAAAGCAAGGATAGTATTTCTGACAAGCAAAGCACTTAAGGGCTATGATATCTCTCTCACTGTGATAATGCTGGCAGCGAGTCTCCTCATCAAGAATATCTCCGTAAACCTGAATCATGCTATTTCCTCTCTGAAAACCTCTATTCATAAAAATGGCTTTTAGATTAAAAAGCCACCTATGAAAATAAGATTAAGCTCGGACGGTCACGCTAGTGCCATCTTCCTTATAAAGATTAATCAAACCTTCCTTGCGAGCCCTCACCATATCGCCAGCCTCTACGGGCTGCTCCAAGTGAATGGTCAGGAGTTCCATCGGATTAGGAGCCCGATCAATTTTGTTCCCATCAGCATCTCGAAGGTCTGTGATAAAGGTTTCAAAATGACGGAAGCCTGGTCCGTAAAATTCAACCTGATCTCCTTCATGGATAACATTTCGCTGACGAATAGTCGCTGTCTGACTGTCTGCGTCATAGGCTACTACTTCTGCTACAAATTTGTATTCTGGAATCTTGCGTCGCGCTCCAAACAGCTGCTCATTCTCAGTTGGAGTATGATAGTAGAATCCTGTGGCCAATTCTCGTTGAGCAACTTTCCACATCTCATCGACCAAATCCTGCTTGATAGCTTCGAACTTTTCAGGACTTTCTAGATAAGCGTTCACTGCTGCTTTATAGCAGTTAGTCACCGTAGAAACGTAATGAATAGACTTCATCCGTCCCTCAATCTTCAAGCTATCCACTCCATTTTCAATCATGTCTGGTATGCGGTCAATCATGGACATATCAACTGCGGACATGGAAAATTCTTCTGGAACTTCCCCCTTCAAGCTCTTACGTTCTTGACCAAAAGGCATGTCGTAGAGATCATATTTCCAACGGCAGGATTGCGAGCAGCCTCCACGATTGGCATCGCGCATACTCATGTGATTGGATAACGTACAGCGGCCGGAGTAGGAAATACACATGGCTCCATGAACAAAGGCTTCTATTTCAACGTCAGTCCGTCGGCGAATTTCAGCCAGCTCAGCCATAGAAACTTCGCGAGCTAGGACAACACGAGTCAATCCTAGATTTTTCCAGAATTCCAGCGTTTCATAGTTGGTCGCACTAGCCTGAGTTGACAGGTGGATTTCCAGACCAGGTGCTTCTGATGCTGCAATAGCAATCAAAGCCGGATCTGAAACAATGACAGCCGCAATCCTGATATCCCGCAAACGGCGGAACCACTCACCAGCTCCCTCTTCATTGCCCTCGTGCATGACCATATTGGCCGCGACATAGACCTTAGCCCCATAACGAGCCGCAAACTGAACCCCTTCTTCCATCTGTTCAAAGGTAAAGTTCCCAGCCCGACTGCGCAGACCATAGGCCTGTCCGCCAATAAAAACAGCATCTGCTCCATATCGAACAGCTACTTTTAGCTTTTCCAAAGTACCAGCAGGTGATAACACCTCTGGTCGTTTCATCTTTCTTGCCATCATTTTCTCCTATTTGCAATATAAAAGTGTTGATGTCTAATCCTTATTATTTTATAGTAATTTGCCCCTAAAAGCAAGGTTCTTTGAATTATTTTCACAATTCTAATTTTTAGATTATTCGAATTAATTCAAAAAACCAAACATCTATTTTTTATCCTAATTTATCAATGTTATTTTTGTTCTCAAAAAAGAACTCCTAAAAGGAGTCCCAGCCTCGATATTTATTTTACCATATCGGGATCATAGTCATAAAATCCTGTATCGAGAAAACGATTTTTCGGATGCAGTTTGTGAATCATTTCATCCAGCACAAAGGCTTGATTTGAGCTAAACTTGCCTGCTTCAATCAAATCCCTTGCCTCTACAAAAATCTTAGCAATCTCAACAAAGTTATGACCAGGTGTGTAGAGACCTTCTAGCTTCCAGTGGCAGAATCCATGGTCAACCAACTCTATTAGCTTGGTTATCAAATCCAAGTCATTATTGGCAAAAATATGAGTACCATGATTGTCCTCAAAAATCGAGTAATGGCTCTGCGGGTCACTAGGTTCCGCCAAAAAGAGATCCCGCTCCCGCGTCTTTTCATCATCGATATGAGTAAAGTTGTAGTAATTTTGCAAGAGAGGACGCTTGGAGTGATGGATAACACTGGCCCCGTAAACCAAGACTTCAGCAGGAATTTCCAAAATCTCTGGCATCTTAAAAAGCTCAGCAGAAGGAATCTCACGCGCCAAGACAGCTTCTGACACACCAGCGTTCTTAGCCCAAAAGTTAATCTGACGGCTGCTGGTAACCATGGTCGAAGCGTCGTAAATGGTTTTTAATTTGTAGCCATCGCGTTGCAACACATAGAAAACACCAGCGTCTCCAACGGTAATATAATCTGCCCCAATTTCCTGGAGGAAATCAAGATAGGGCTTGATCTTATCCATCATTTCTTGATGCATGAGAGCATTCACCGCAACGGTTAACTCTTTTCCTGATTGATGAACTAATTCAGAAATTCGAGTTAATTCGTCTAAACTAAAATTATGAGGTAAACGAAGGCCATAATTTTTCTCGCCAACATAAATTCGATCGACATTTGCCTCCAAAAGTTCCTCAACTTGCTCTATACTTTCAGCTGTTGCTGTAATAATTATCTTTTTCATAAAACCATTATAGCAAAAAAATATAAAGGAGTGGTTTTTCATTCGAATTTATTCGTTTTGTAATGTTTTTGTAATATTTTGACCTGCAAAAAAATGGTAGAATTAGAGGGTACTGTAAGGAGAGAGAATTATGCACGTAAGAAAATACCAACAATATGATGACCCAACTGACTACTACTACCAAGAAATTGAATCTGAACAAACACCACTCTATCAAGAGTACTTGCCTGAAGCGGAAACATCACCAAGATTAAGCGAACTCTTTTTCTTCTTGAATATTGCTGTTTTCTGTGTCTTGACAGTTTTGTTTAGCTTTATATTTTTGAGCTTGAAAATGAATACATTTATGTCCTTCGCTTTGGCCATCGCTTCCAGCTTGATTAGCATCCAGTCTTATCGCTTGTTCGCAAAGAAACGCCAAACTAGCAAATAAACCAACCTTGTGATTCTACGATTTTAAAATATAAGAAAAAACCGAAGATGCCTTATGTCCTCGGTTTTTTCATTCTAGCAAACAAAGAAGCCTGGCAATTTTGCTAGGCTTCTTTGTTTTATTTCTCTTCTTGATTATCAGTTTCAGCAGTCTTTTCTTCTTGACCTTCTGTCGCTTCTGCTCCGAAGTCAATGATGATTTCTTCTGAAGGTTCCTCTTCTTCCTCTTGGAAGATTACAGGCTCTTCCTCTGCAAAGTTGCTTTCTTCTTTATCAAATTTTTCTTTGATTTCGTTAAACTTATCTTGTGAGTAGTCTACGACTGATTTTGTCGTTTCTTTGACAGATTCGATGACTGTTTCAGTTGTAATCTCGCCTTTCTCAACCTTTTCTTTGGTTTGTTGAATAGCACTGACAGCTTGATTTGAAAAGTCTTTAGCAGACTGAACCACAGATTCATGGATATCGTCAGGATTTTCTTGGTAATCCTTAACAAACTCCCGAACCTTGTCTGTCGTTTCCTTTCCTTTCTTACTGGTCAGGAAATAGGCAGCAGCAGCACCCGTAATGGCACCCAATAACAGTGATGAAAATTTTCCCATGGTAAACCTTCTTTCTTATTTTTTAAACAATTTTGAAGCAAAACGCAAAGCAGATAAGCCAGCTGTAGTTTTGACGGTTCCCTTACCAGCAGACACCGCTTTTTTACTCAGCGTACGCGCTTGAACGTTTAAATCTGAAACGGACTCAGACAGGTCCGCAACAGCTGTAAACAAAGGATCAATGGTTGCGACTTTTTGATTGATGTCGTCAGTTAAGACATTGACCTTGGCCAGTAAATCATTGGTTTGGTGAAGGGTCACATTGACATCAGAAGTCAAGACCTTGATGGTATTTTCTGTTTCATCTAGCATCTTACCAGCTTTCTCGCCCAGATTTTTGACAGTAATCGTCAAGTAAATCACGAAGATAATGAGGGCTATCGCCAGTAAAGCATAAGCAATTTCAATTATCATATTTCTCTCCTTTCATTGCAGACATCTCTTACAAGAGTCAGCGGCTCTAAGCATTTCTTATTCTTGATAATAAGGGGCTTGCTTTTTTCTTTGGTAAATGATGATGCCAATTCCGACAAAAATAAGAATCAGCGACAGCCATTGGGAAACACGCAGACCAGCAAACATGAGACTGTCCGTCCGCATACCCTCAATAATCATCCGGCCAAATCCATACCAGATTAGATAGAAGGCGGCGATTTCTCCCTGCCTCAGCAACTTAGGCCGACGGCGGAGAACAATAATCAAGATAAAACCAAGTAGGTTCCATAGAGATTCATAGAGGAAAGTTGGCTGTCTGTAACTGCCTTCGATATACATATTCTCACGAATAAAGCTAGGCAGATAGTCCAAACTCTTAACTGCCGCACCATAGGCCTCATGGTTGGCAAAATTTCCCCAGCGCCCAATACTCTGGGCAATCATGACACTTGGTGCTGCAATATCTAGAAAATCAACTGGATGAATCAGCCTTCTCCGACAGAAAAAGTAGAGAACGATAGCACCAGCTATCAGCCCACCATAAATAGCAATACCTGCTATTCCGCCATTCCAAAAATCAATGATTTTTATCAGATTCTTACCGTAATAATCCCATTCGAAGGCAACGTAATAAAGTCGGGCACCCACGATGGCTACGGGAAAAGCCACTAGGATAAAATCCAAAATATCATCAGGAATAATCTTTCGACGCGGAGCCTCTTTCATGGCAAGATAGACAGCCAAGACTAAGCCTGTGACAATACAGATGGCATACCAGCGAATACTGATAGGTCCAAGTTGAATAGCTACTGGATCAATCATGTTTCACCTCATTTCGTCTAATTAAATCAGTGAGGCGTTCTTCAAAGATCTTGGTAGCATCATAGCCCATTTCCTTAGCCCTATATTTCATTGCTGCAGCCTCAATCACAACCGAGATATTTCGACCAGTTTTCACAGGAATCCGAATACGCGGAATTCTGACACCGGCAACTTCTAGCTCTTCTGTATCATTGCCCAGACGGTCAAAGGTCTTATGGACATCAAAGTTTTCCAGATAGACAGCTATTTGAACCTGAGAAGAATCTTTGACAGCAATAGCTCCGTATAGGCTCATGACATCAATGATACCAACACCACGAATTTCCAATAAGTGGCGCAGGATTTCAGCCGGCTCTCCCCAAAGTGTCATTTCATCCTTGGCATAGATATCCACTCGGTCATCCGCAACCAACCGATGGCCACGCTTAACCAACTCAAGCCCTGTTTCACTTTTACCGATTCCGCTGTCCCCTTGGATGAGAACCCCCATGCCATAGATATCCATCAGAACACCATGAACACTGGTTCTCTCAGCCAGCCGAGAATCAAGGTAGCTGGAAATTTTTCCAGACAAGCGACTGGTAGAGGTTTTGCTTCTAAGAATAGCAATCTGCTTCTCATCAGCAGCACTAATCATTTCTTCAGGAATCTCTAAATTCCGAGCAATGATAATCACCGGCGTCTCAGGCTGGAACATTTTCAGCAGCACCTGATGGCGGTTATGAGAGCTCATCTTCATCAGATAAGACCACTCTTTCATCCCAATCAGCTGTATCCGATCAGGTTTATAAAAATCAAAATATCCTGTCAGTTCAAGTCCTGGCCGAGAAATATCTGAAGTCTTTATTTCCTTCTCCAGTAAAACGTTATCTCCGTACTCCTGAGACAGGCGGGATATTTTTAAGAGGTCTTTGACCTTTACCGACATTGTCTTCTCCCTTCAAATTTGTCTTCCTCTATTATAGCAAATTTTTACCTCAAAAGAACCCTTAAGATTAATTTTAGGTCGAAAAAATATTTTGATTTAAATCAACTTTTTAGTAAAAATAGAAAAACAGCCAGAACATCAATCAATCAGGCTGCTGAGAATTTTCTTTTGGTTCTTAAAACAAGGATGGTTTTCTACAAAGGCCGAGACCTCTTTCAGAGGCAACCAGACATGAGCATCTGTTTCACCTACCTGATAGCGGACTTGACTCTTATCGCCAGACACAAGCACTTCATAATAGTCGAAATGGCACTGATCTTTGACAGAGCACACCTGCTCCAAAAGCCTGATGCTATCAGGAACCAGGCCAGTTTCCTCCTTTAACTCACGCAGGGCGGCTGTCTGACTATCCTCTCCTGCCAGCACACTGCCTCCCGCTCCGAACTCATAGTAGCCAGGATAAAGACTTTTATTTGCTGACCGTCGCATAAAGAGAATATCGCCATCCTGATGGCGAACCAAGACATTGACACAGAGATGAAACTGTCCTTCAGGAATTTTTTCTCCTCGAACCAGGAGATGAGGGAGTTGATTTCGATTTAAGTCATAAGCATTCCAAACTTCTGTCATATTTCCTCCTTGGATGAATTACTAATATTTTGGTGGAGTTTTTAAGTATAGATTTATCTGGTTTTCTAGCCTGCTTTTTTTTGAGAGTTTATCTAAAAGAAGCAAGCAGAAAATTAATCACGGCATAGAAATGTCTTACTAAAACATTCCCTACGTCAAGTAAAAAATCGGGAGTGCATCCCGAAATTTTCTATCTTATTAAGAATTACCAAAACCAGCCGTCTTTATCGTCTTTGATAGCTTCCGCTTCTTTTCGTTTGCGTGGGCCAGTTCCATACATTTCCTCTTCTATATCTTCTTTATAGGGCATAACCATAGCCAGCAGGATATAGATGAGAATTCCCAAGCCGAAATTGACCACAGTAAAGATAATAAAGAGGAAGCGCACTAGGCTCAGATCAAAATCAAATTTATCAGACAGACCGGACAAGACACCGGAAATCAGCCGATTTTTTTTCAACTTATAGAATTTCACGTTCATGATAGAGACCTCAATAATCATATTTACTTTATTCTACCATAATTTATGCGAAAACAATCGGGCCAAAGGCTGATTATAGTTTAGAAAATTCATTCTTTTAAAAAAGAGAGTGGGACAGAAATCGGTAATTCGTTAGAATTCGATTTCGTCGTCCCACCTCCGCACAGTTGAGTAGGGCTGTAAAAGCTGATGAAATCAGCGTAGTAGAGCCCACTCAACCACTGCGTCTTGCTCGACAATCCAAAGACAATTGAGAGGCTAGGACTTTTGTCCCAGCCTCTTGCTGGTTTATCAAGCGTTCTCCGACAAACGGAGCTTGCCCATACAGCGTCCGCACCGGTATTTTTGAAGATTGACTCTGCGTCTGCGACGGATAAGTGCTCCGCAGCTCAGGCATTCATAGATGAGAAAGGTTTGCGAATCTGACAATGAGGGGGCGTAACGCAGACCATCAACTCGCTTGAGCAGGTCTTTAAAATCTCTATCCCCATGACGGTAATCTTTGCCCTGATAATAGAGGTGATAGTGAGCTAACTCATGGCGGACAATTTTTCGAAAGGTCTCCAGCCCAAAAGTTTCATAGATTTTTGGGTTGAAATCCAGATGTCCGTCTTTAGGAAAGAAGCGTCCCCCTGTAGTGCGGAGACGCTTGTTCCAATAAGCTTGGTGGCGGAATTCCCAGCCAAAATCCTCAAGCGAAACCCGCTTGACGTAATCAGTTAGATTCATTTGGTGCTATCAGAGAGAGGTTAACCTTCTCCCGCTCCACATCCAGTTTGTCTACCCAGACTGTGACTAAATCGCCAACAGATAGGACCTGACTAGGATGCTTGATATAGTCTGTGCTCAGCTTGGAGATATGAATAAGACCGTCTTCGTGGATACCGATATCCACAAAGGCTCCGAAATCAACGACATTGCGGACGACCCCTTCCAGCTTTTGACCGATGCGCAGATCCTTGATATCCAAGACATCTTGCCGCAGAACTGGTGCGTCAAAGGAATCTCGCAAATCTCTGCCAGGCTTGAGCAAATCAGCAATAATATCTTTGAGGGTTTCTTCTCCCAAGCCTAACTCTGCAGCCAAACTAGCAGTCTGCACTGCTTTTAATTTGGCTTGGGCTGCTTCATCCAAACTGCTAATTTCAAGACGCTTAAAGAGCTCCTCCACTGCCTTATAAGACTCTGGGTGAACACCTGTATTGTCTAGCAGGTTATCACTTTCAGGAATACGCAGGAAGCCGGCCGCCTGTTCAAAAGCCTTTGCGCCTAGACGCGGCACTTTCTTGATAGCCTCGCGAGACCGAATCAAGCCTCCCGTTTCCCGGTACTTGACAATATTTTCTGAGATAGTTTTATTAAGACCAGCTACATGGGCCAGCAGAGCAGGACTGGCGGTGTTGATATTGACCCCGACTTGGTTAACCACGGTATCAACGACAAAGTCCAGACTTTCAGACAGCTTTTTCTGGCTGACATCATGCTGGTACTGACCAACTCCGATGGACTTAGGATCAATCTTAACCAGCTCTGCCAAAGGATCTTGCAGACGGCGAGCAATGGAAATAGCTGAGCGCTTTTCAACAGTCAAATCTGGAAACTCATGACGAGCCAGTTCACTAGCAGAGTAGACAGATGCTCCGCTCTCATTGACGATAACATAGCTGACATTTGGATGGGATTTCAAAACTTCAGCTACAAAGGCTTCGCTTTCTCGACTGGCCGTTCCGTTTCCGATGGCGATGATTTCCACGCCAAACTGCTCAATCAGCTCTGACAGTTCCTTCTTAGCAGCTTCAATCTGAGCTGGCTTTGCTGGTGGAACGGGATAGATGACATGAGTCGTCAGCATCTTGCCTGTCGCATCAACAACAGCCAGCTTGGCTCCTGTCCGAAAGGCTGGGTCAAAGCCCAGTACTACGCGACCTTTGAGAGGAGCAATTAGGAGGAGCTGGCGGAGGTTATCTGAGAAGAGCTGAATCGCACCATCCTCAGCAGCCTCAGTCAGCTCGGTCCGAATACGGCGCTCCATAGCTGGAATGATTTTCTTTTTAACCGCTTGCTGAACTGCTTCAATAATATAGGCATTTTTCACCTTGAAGCGTACTTCAAAGAAGCGCAGAATTTTCTCAAGATTGTGCTCAAAACCCACCTTGAGAATACCTAGCTTCTCACCACGGTTAAGAGCCAAGGTGCGGTAGCCTTGCATGGTCGCTACTTTTTCTGAAAAATCATAATAAATCTGGAAGACCTGCTTTTCATCCAAATCCCCGTCTTTGAGACTGGATACGATAGAAGAATTGGTCTGCATCTCATGGTAGGTCCAAGCCCGCAGCTTGGTATCTTCAGAAATTGCTTCAGTCAGAATATCCACTGCTCCAGCTAGAGCATCCTCTGCTGCCGGAAAGGCTTCACTAGTAAGTTTCTCAGCTTCTTCCAGCAGATTAGCCGCATCCTGTAGGATTAAGCGGGCCAAAGGAAAGAGACCTGCTTCACGGGCAATAGTTGCCTTGGTACGGCGCTTCTCCTTGTAAGGAAGATAAAGTTCTTCCACATCTGCTAGCTTTTCAGCAGCCTCAATCTCAGAGCGCAGCGCATCCGTAAGTTTGCCCTGCTCCTCAATCTTAGCTAAAACCGTTGCTTTACGCTCTGCCAAAGCAGTCATGCTCTTATCTAAGTCAATGATTGCCTTAATCTCTACCTCATCCAGATTTCCTGTCATTTCCTTACGGTAACGAGCAATAAAAGGAATTGTATTTCCTTCAGCAGTCAGATCTAGGACCTGTGATACTTGGCTTTCTTTAAGGCCCAATTTCTGGGCAATTTTTTCAATATTTATATTTTCCATAACAATCCTATTATATCACAAGTGCTTTGAAAGATAGGCAGTTTTAGAACTATTTAGTAATATTTGTACAAAAAAATTTAGGGTAAATCAGCGACAAAGAGTCTCCTATGTTTCAAAATTTCATTTTTTGATAATTGGTAGTATAATAGAATTATTATTTTAGAAATGAGGTGCCTTTATGGCTGTTAAATTTACTAGATCAGACGATTTGGATAAGATGTTCGAGGAGTTTGCGACCCTGCCCAAGATTGAAAAGGTAGAGTTCCCTGAGGAAGACAAGAAAAAATCTAAAAATGAGAAGGATAAGAAAGAATGAGCTTCTTCTCTCAGCTGCCGGCCAGTGTCCTGCAAGCAGGCGCCATCTTTCTCTCCATTATCATTGAGGCCCTGCCTTTTGTCTTGATTGGAAGTATTATTTCTGGCTTTATCGAGGTTTATGTCACGCCAGACAAGGTTTATCGTTTCCTGCCCAAGAACAAATGGGCCCGGATTTTCTTTGGAAGCTTGATTGGTTTTGTCTTCCCCTCTTGCGAGTGCGGAATTGTTCCCATTATAAATCGGTTTCTTGAAAAGAAAGTTCCCAGTTACACGGCTGTGCCTTTTCTGGTAACGGCTCCAGTCATCAACCCTATCGTACTCTTTGCGACCTACTCAGCCTTCGGTAATTCCTTCCGAATGGCTCTGCTTCGTACTTTAGGTTCTATGGTCGTGGCTATTCTTTTAGGGATTTTTCTGGGCTTCTTTGCAGATAGCAATATTCAAAAAGAAAATCGCAAAGCAGTCCATGAGCATGACTTTTCACATCTCAGCAAAGGACAAAAGCTATTTCAGGTATTTGTGCAAGCCATTGACGAATTTTTCGATACAGGCCGCTATCTGGTCTTTGGCTGTCTCTTTGCCAGCCTGGTCCAAGTCTATGTGCCAACCAGAATCCTGACCTCTATCAGCTCGACACCAGCTGTTGCTATTCTTCTCCTCATGCTGCTGTCCTTCCTGCTCTCACTTTGCAGTGAAGCTGATGCTTTCATCGGGAGCTCCTTGATTTCTAGCTTCGGCTTATCGCCAGTCTTAGCTTTCTTGGTCATTGGGCCTATGCTAGATGTCAAGAATCTGCTGATGATGAAAAACTACTTTAAGACACGCTTTATCTGGCAATTTATCAGCCTGGTTACCGTCGTCGTCTTTCTTTACTCTTGGCTTGTGGGGGTGGTGCTATGATTCGTTTTCTAATATTAGTCGGCTACTTTGAGCTTACCATGTATCTGCAGCTGACGGGCAAGCTTAATCAATATATCAATCTCCACTATTCCTATCTGGCATACTTGTCTATGATTCTGTCTTTTGTCTTGGCAGTTGTGCAGCTTATCATCTGGATGAAGAAGATGGAGGTTCACAGTCATTTAAGTACTCGCTGGGCCAAGTTAGGCAGCGTGCTGCTCCTTGTCATTCCGCTTTTTGTAGGAATTTTCTTTCCAACTGTAACCTTGGATTCGACAACAGTTTCAGCTAAAGGATTTCATTTCCCGCTGGCTGAGGGAACTTCAACTGCTATTCAGCAGGACGAAGGCACAACCAGCCAATACCTAAAGCCGGATACCAGCACCTACTTTACCAAAGGGGCTTACGAAAAAGAAATGCGGGCAGCCGCTAAGAAATATGTTAAGCAAGATACCATTCAGGTCACAACTGAGAACTACATGGAGGTCATGGAGGTCATCTATGATTATCCCGACGAGTTTGTGGGCAAGACGCTGGAGTTCACCGGCTTTGTCTACAATGACCCCAGCGATCAGAAGAGTCAATTTCTCTTTCGCTTTGGTATTATCCATTGTATCGCCGACTCAGGTGTCTATGGCCTCTTGACGACTGGAAATACCCAGCATTTCGAGAATAACACCTGGATTCATGCCAAGGGAAAAATTACCATGCACTACCATAAAAGTCTGGGACAAAGCCTTCCAACTCTAGAAGTTGAAAGCTTTGGTAAGGTAGAAAAACCAGAAAATCCTTACGTTTATCGGGTATTTGAATAAAGAAAACGAGGCTAGCACAATTGTGTCTTAGCCTCATTTTTTATATTTGAATATGTTTCAAGCAGCGGTCAATTTCTTTCCATTTGTCTCCCTTTTCAGAAAGCGAATTTCTGAATACAATCTTTAGAAAAATTGTGATAAAATAGAGACATCATTTAGAAAATAGGTATCAGGATGTCTTCAAAAGTTATTGTAACAATTTTCGGAGCCAGCGGTGACTTGGCCAAAAGAAAACTCTATCCATCCCTCTTCAGGCTCTATAAATCTGGCAATCTTTCCAAGCATTTTGCAGTTATTGGAACAGCCCGCCGGCCTTGGAGCAAGGAGTATTTTGAGTCTGTCGTTGTCGAAGCAATCGCTGATTTAGCTGACAGTCCAGAGCAAGCCCAAGAGTTTGCCAGTCACTTCTACTATCAAAGTCATGATGTGCAGGATACCGAGCACTACATTGAGCTGCGCAAGCTTCAAAACCGACTCAATGAGCAGTACCAAGCCGAGCACAATAAACTCTTCTTCCTGTCCATGGCTCCGCAATTTTTCGGCACCATTGCCAAACACCTCAAGTCTGAAAACATCGTAGATGGCAAAGGATTTGAACGTCTGATTGTCGAAAAACCTTTCGGGACAGATTTGGCAACTGCCAGCCAACTTAACGAAGAACTCTTGGCTGCCTTTGATGAAGAGCAGATTTTCCGTATTGACCATTACCTAGGCAAGGAAATGATTCAGAGCATCTTCGCTATCCGCTTTGCAAATCTTCTCTTTGAAAACATCTGGAATCGTGACTACATTGACAATGTCCAGATTACCTTTGCAGAAAAGCTAGGTGTTGAAGAACGCGGCGGTTACTATGACCAGTCCGGTGCTCTGCGGGACATGGTTCAAAATCATACTCTGCAGCTGCTCTCCCTCTTAGCTATGGATAAGCCGAAAAGCTTCAGTAAAGAGGACATTCGGGCAGAGAAAGTCAAAGTTTTTGAGCGCTTGGTAAAGCCGAATAAAGAAGACCTAAAACGCTTCTTTATCCGCGGTCAGTATAAGTCTGGCACGGTCAGAGGTAAGAAATACATCTCCTACCGGAGCGAACCTAATGTTAATCCTGACTCCATGACCGAGACCTTTGCTTCAGGAGCTTTCTTCGTAAATAGCAATCGTTTCCGTGATGTTCCATTTTTCTTCCGAACTGGTAAACGTCTCACTGAAAAAGGCACTCTTGTTAATATTGTCTTCAAGCAGATGGAGTCTATCTTTGGTGAGGAATTAGCACCAAATGTTCTGACCATTCATATCCAGCCGACTGAGGGCTTCTCACTTAGCATGAATGGCAAAGAGGTCGGCGAGCGCTTCAGCTTAGCTCCTCTCTCTCTAGACTATCGAACAGACGCAACAGCTAGCGGTGCTTCCCTTGATCCTTACGAAAAATTAATTTTTGACGTCCTTAACAATGACTCAACTAACTTCAGCCACTGGGATGAAGTCCGCTCCAGTTGGGAGCTGATTGATCAGATTGAAGAGCTCTGGCATAGCAATGAAGTGCCTCTCCATGAGTATCCTGTCGGTTCTATGGGACCAGATGCTTCCTTTGAACTCCTTAGAGAATTTGGAGCTGACTGGCAGTGGTCTCCAAAAAAATAAGATTTAAAAAATATTCATAAAAAACCAGTACTCGTACTGGTTTCAGACCGTAGACAAACATTCCAAATAGTGTTTGTCTTTTTCTGTTTGTCAGGCTAAAATTTCATCTTTTGATTTCATCTTTTGATAGCATAATGGTCATTTGAACAAAATAAAAAGGCTTCCCCACCCTCATTTTTACTAGTTTTTTGAGATTCAAACACGCCAAAGTAAGCCCAACCTTATCTTCCATCTTGGACTTGCCTTTCTCTCTTGTATAACGGAGGTTGTGGTATTCTTTAGCTGTCCCAAAGAGCCGCTCAATGGTTTCTTTGCGCTTCTTATAGAGCTCCTTCATCCCTCTTTGGTGTCGAATCTCTTCACAACATTCAAGCGCATCTTTCCATACATGTCTTGTGATGACTTTCTGCTGATTCTGGCTCTGGGTACAAACAGATAATAGGGGACAGGCGACACATACTGTTGAATCACTCTTATACTCACGGTAGCCTGCTCGGGTCGTCGTGCGATAGGTTAACACTTGGTTCTCTGGACAGAGGTAACAGTCATAATAGGAATCATAAACAAAATCATTGGGCCTTAAGTTCCCTTTTACACCCTTGGGGCGGGTATAAGGGAAGACAGGGGTAATCTCTCTGTCTAACAAAAATTTTGCAATACTTGGGGTTTTATAACCTGCATCTGCGATGAGATAGGTTGGATGAAAAGGCTCAATCTTGGCAAAAAGGGCAGGGAAAGCCTGACTATCATGAACATTTCCTGCTTCAACCGTATAAGCCAAGGCCCAACCATGCTTATCACACGCTACTTGGGCAGAATAGGCAAAGACTTCCTTGTGTTCCCCCTTGTGGAACCAACCACTCTCAGGATCTGTCCTTGAGATTTTCTTTTCCTTAGCCTCGCTTTCTTTTGCGGGCTTTAAGGGCTTTTTTTCGTGTTTTCTCCTATCTAAATCAATCTCAACTTCCAATTGCTCACTCATAAATGTAGCTTGTTGGGCAACCATTTCCTTATGATACTTGTGGCTGTTGGCTGCCGCTTTAATATGGGTTCCATCCACAAATATCTCAGAAGGATCAATCAAACCAGCACATAAAGCTTGATGGAGTACGTGTGAAAATATCTCAGTAATCAGTGCTTTATCTTGAAAACGACGGCTGTAATTCTTTCCATATGTGGTAAAATGAGGCACCTTGTCATCCAAGCTTAGTCCAAGAAACCAACGATAAGCTACGTTTACTTCTATGTCTTTAATGGTTTGGCGCATGGAGCGAATGCCATAAAAACATTGAATCAAAGGAATTTTGACCAACATGACGGGATCTAGACTGGGACGACCCTGATCTGGGCTATAGGTTTCTTCAACCAAGTCATAGATAAAGTCAAAATCAACCTCCGCTTCCAATTGGCGAAGAAAGTGATCTTCTGGGACCAATTCGTCTATCGTATAGAAGCCATATTGGCAGCGATTATAATCAGATTTTTCTTTGTGAAACATAGGGAGCACCTCACAACTGTTCTTACCTCTATTATACGACTTTACAAAAAGAAAAGCCCTTAGAAACTTCTGTTCTTAGGACTTTGTCTTCAATCTGAAACCAGTACTCGTACTGGTTTTTTGTTTTATACTAAGCCTTCAAGCAGGCCTTTCATAAAGTTCTCTGAGTTGAACTCACCGATATCATCAATCTTTTCTCCAAAGCCAATCAGCTTGACCGGAATATCCAATTCCTGACGAATAGCTAACACAACCCCGCCTCTAGCTGTTCCATCAATCTTCGTCAGTACAATTCCTGTGACTGGGGTGATTTTAGAAAATTCCTTGGCCTGAACTAGAGCATTCTGACCAGTTGAAGCATCGAGAGCTAGGAAAGTTTCATGCGGTGCTTCTGGATCCACCCGTTTAATAATACGGCCAATTTTCTCCAGCTCTGCCATGAGGTTGTCCTTATTTTGCAGGCGGCCAGCCGTGTCAATCATAAGAACATCAACCTGCTCCGCCTGAGCACGCTCCATTCCGTCATATACCACGCTGGCAGGATCGCTCTTCTCAGGCCCCGTCACTACAGGAACACCCACGCGTCGACCCCATTCAGCCAACTGAGCCACCGCTCCAGCTCGGAATGTATCTGCTGCTACCAACATGACTTTCTTGCCTTGTTGTTTGTACTTATAGGCTAGTTTACCGATAGAGGTGGTCTTACCGACTCCGTTGACCCCAACAAAGAGCATGACAGTCAGACCGTTTTGGAAATTGATTTTTTCATTAAAGTGGCCATCTTTCTCATAAATGTCCACCAATTTTTCAATAATCAGCTGGCGCAGAGCAGCTGGTTTTTTAGCATTTTCCAGACGGGCCTCATAGCGTAGTTCCTCAGTCAGACTGGAAGCCACTTGAACCCCTACATCACTAGTAATGAGCAGCTCTTCCAAGTCTTCGAAGAACTCTTCATCTACTGAGCGGAAATTAGCAAAGAAGGCATTGAGCCGTGCTCCAAATCCTGTCCGAGTCTTCTTTAGGCTGCGGTCATATTTTTCCTGAGTGGATTCCTCTTGAGGAAGTTCAGCAGGCTCTTCTGTAGCTGCTGCTTCTGATTCTTCAGCAATATCAGCTTCTTGGTTGACCTGTTCTGATTCTGTTAGTGGCACAGCTTCTGTTGCTGGTTCAATCTCATTATTTGAATCAGTTGCCACCTCGTCATAAGAAGCAGCTTCATGTTCAGTATGAGATGATGCTTCATCCGAAAGATCCGCTTGTTCAACAAGTTCTTCTACCGTTTCGTCACTGCTTTCAGACTGGTGCTCTTCTAGAGTTTCTTCAGTCTGAGTTGCTCCTTGAGCCACTTCTTGATTTTCTGCAATAATTTCTTTTTCATGCTCTGGCTCCTTGCTTTCTTCTTGGATAGCTTGAGATGCAAGCTCTTCTGTTACTAACTGCTCTTCAACATCGGCCAAACTATCTTTTGTATCCGAAATTTGGTCATCAAGTTGCTGCTCGTCCTGATAGGGCTGAACAGCTTCCGCTTCAAGATTTTCTCCTGCTTCTGGAACAGGCGCTGTTTCTTCTTCAAGCTCGCCAATGTTTTCCAATGCTTCCTTGACAACTTCTTCAATCGGCGGTTCTTGTTTTTTTCGGCCGAAAAGGCGGTCAAATAATCCCATCGGCTAATCCTCCTTTAGTACATACTCTTCAATAGCCCAAGCCACTGCATTCTCATCATTGGTCATAGGTGTCACCACATTGGCTGCTTCTTTGACGATGGCTACTGCATTCTGCATGGCCACTCCCAAACCAGCCCACTCAATCATAGACAGATCGTTGGCTTCATCACCACAGGCCATGACCTGACTTCTCTCAATGCCTAAATGGGCAATCAGTTTCTCCAGGCCATTAGCCTTATGGACATTTTTAGGGGACCACTCCAGCAGCATTTCTCTAGATTTGAAAATCTCATAGCGCTCAAATAATTCTGGTGAGATTTGCTCAATAGCCGCATCCAGTGGTTCTTGAGCATAAGCGGTGACACATTTATTATAAGTCTGCTGGCTGGACAAATCACTGAAATCAATAGACTCAAAAGTTAGAGCAGGATTGAACTGAGCATAAAGCGAGTCTTGATCGGACTGAATCTGATAGACAAGTCCTTCGCAGATAGCATCAAGAGGGATATGGAGCTTGTCTGTCTCCTCGTAAATCCGAGCTACATCATCATAAGAAAAGACTGTTTTATTGAGGATTTCTCCAGTATTGCGCTGAACGAGACCGCCATTAAAAGTAATGGTGTACTCATCCTCTCGACCGTCTGTTCCCAGCTCATGGAGGAAAAAGTCCATGGCCTTAAGGGGGCGGCCAGTAGTCAGAACTACCTTAACTCCCTTATCCTGAGCTTCTTTTAGAGCTGCTAAATTGCGGTCAGAAATCTTCTTGTCTGAATTCAGAAGAGTTCCATCCAAGTCCAGAGCAATCAGTTTTATATCTGCCATTATAATCCCTCCATGTAAGTGATAACCGACTGAGCATCATGGTGACCGATGACTTCCTTGGCCACTTCCAGAATCTCAGGGCGAGCATTTTCAGTCGCAATCGGATAGCCAGCCACCTGCATCATGTGCAAATCATTGAGATTATCACCAAAAACCATAACCTGAGAAAGATCTATGTCAAGCTTCTTGGCCAGCTCGACAATGGCAACACCCTTATCCACATAATCCAGAACGATGTCAATGGACTTATAGCCAGTCGTCATAGCTTTTACACCCTCGATATTCTCATTGACCCAAGCTTCACCAGCTGCGACTTGGTCCTCAGCAAAATTGGTCGTAAACTTGAAAATATCATCGTCAATATCAGCCAAGCTAGCTACTTTTTGAATGTTTTCATTATAATGAGCACTGAAAGAAAGATAGGTCGGATCCACAGTCTCCAAGACATAACAGGCGCGTTTGCCCGTCAAAAGCAACTCATTGACATTGACATAGGGAGATTCCTGTAGCTTATCAAAAACCTTGAGATAAAAATCCCGTGGCATGGTTGCTTCATAGAGATCCTCGCCATGAAACTCAACTAAACTACCGTTTTCAGCAATAAAAATAATCTCATTGCGTACTTCCTCAAACAGCTTTTCCAGCGACAAGAGGCCGCGCCCGCTGGCTACAGCAAAATACATGCCTTTTTCTTTGAAGCGAGTCAAAACTTGCTTGAGACGGTCCATATCAAACTGACCTTTACTGTCTAAAAAGGTGCCATCCATATCCGTTGCTACTAATTTTATCCTCATTTTACATACTTTCTAAATCTTTTAACTTGACCGAGACAATCTTGGAAACACCAGACTCCTGCATGGTAACGCCATAAATAGAGTCTGCAGCTGACATGGTTCCCTTACGGTGAGTGACCACGATGAACTGGCTGTCCTTGTCAAAGCGATTGAGATAATCCCCAAAGCGTTTAACATTGGCCTCGTCCAGCGCTGCTTCCACCTCGTCCAAGATGACAAAAGGAATGGTCTTAACGCGGATGATAGAGAAGAGCAGAGCCAAAGCTGACAAGGCCTTCTCGCCACCGCTCATCAGATTAAGCGACTGGATCTTCTTGCCCGGTGGCTGCACGGAGATTTCTACACCAGCCGTCAGCAAGTCACCCTCCGTCAATATCAGGTCTGCCGAACCGCCGCCAAACATCTGGCGGAAAGTCACCTTGAAGCTTTCACGAATAGCTTCAAAGGTTGATTTAAAGCGTTCCTTGACTTCGTCATTCATCTCTTCAATCGTCTCTAAGAGCAAATTTTTGGCTGATAAGACATCGTCTCGCTGCTCGTTGAGGAAGTTCAGACGGTTGCTGACTTCTTCAAACTGCTCAACTGCTTCCAGATTGACTGGGCCTAAAGCTCGAATGGCTTTTTCCAAATCCTTCACCTGGCTTTCAGCAGCTGGCAAACTTTCTAACGGACGAGCCTGCCTGCTTGCTTCTTCGAAACTCATCTGAAAGTCATCTGTCAGATTGCTTGCCAGACGGCGCATGACATCCATGAGCTTATCCTTTTCTGCCTCTGCTTTAGCCTGCCGGCGAATCAATTCTTCATTTTGATGGCGGGCTTGCTCCAAACGACTGGCAATATCGTCAGACTGACCTTCTAGATCTTCAAGCTCAAATTTCAGACGAATCAGTCTTTGATCCAGCTCAATCTTTTCTTGCTTGGCGGTCTCTAATTGCTCTTCCAGAATCGTAATATCCACCTTCTGCAGGCTGGACTGCTCCTTTTGCTCCATCAAAAGCTCCAAGGTTGCCTGCTCTTTTTCAAGGCTAGCTTTTTCCTCGGACAGTCGTTCCAAGTCATTCTTTTCAAAGCGTTGGTTGGAGGTCAACTCTGTCCGCTGGAGTTTGAGTTCAGCCAGACGAGAGGAAAGCTTTTCAAAGCGAGCCTGAACTGCATCTTTGTTCGACTTAACCTGCTCTATTTCTGCAGTGATGTCCGTTTTTTCTTGCTCAATCTCAGTCAAGCGGGTCTGCAGTCGGTCTTTCTCTTCTGAAATATCCAAAGCAGATTGACCAGCTAACTCCTGTTCCTGTAGATTTTTCAGACTTGTGAGCTCTTCTACGCGCTTGGTCAACTGTTCATAGGCCAGATTAGCCTTTTGCTCAGCCAAGCGAGCCTGCTCACCGTCTGTCTTGATTTGTTCCAATACCTGCTTAGCCTGACTCAGTTGGTTTTGCAGAATTTGCACTGCTTCTTCCTGCTCTTTCAAGCTGACATTTTTCTGCTTAATCTCCTCAAGCAAAGCATCTAGCTCCGGTTTGATAAAGATAGTATTGTTATTGCGGTTGGCACCACCAGCATAAGAACCACCAGTCCGAAGCTCTGTTCCATCCAAAGTCACCATACGAACCTGATAGCGTACTTGGCGAGCTGCTGCTCGGGCATGCTCCACTGTATCAAAAATAGCGGTCGTTCCCAGCAGATTTTGAAAAATGCTGTCTAACGATGACTCGTAGCTGACCAAGGAAGAAGCCAGTCCCAGAAAACCAGCACTTTTTTCAATCGTAGCACGGTTATGGTCAGGCAGCTGACGCGGCTTAATGGTTGTTAAAGGCAGGAAGGTTGCCCGACCAGCCCGATTTTTCTTCAGAAATTCGATAGCCCGAGTCGCAGCAGCCTCATCTTCCACGATGATATTCTGACTGCTGGCTCCTAGCGCAATTTCCAGCGCAGTCTGATAGTGGGGGTCGAAGCTAAGTTTTTCACTGACTGCTCCTACAATACCACCCAGTCGACCTGCTTCCTGCAGCACACTCTTGACCCCTGCATAGAAATTACTGTGATTTTTGAGAATGGCTTCCAAACTATTGGAACGTGCCTGCTTGTTTTTGAGGTCGTCCAAAAGCTCAAACATCTTAGTCTGCTGATGCTTATAGTCAGCCTCTAGCTTCTCTACTAACTGGATCTGACTCTGGTAGTCTGCTAGTAGATTCTTGAGGGCTTGGCGAGCAATTTCCAACTCCTCCAAACCAGCTTGCTCCTGAGTCTGACTAGCCTCCAAATCTGCTTGCAATTTAGCATAGTCTGCCTTCTTGCTCTCAGCCAATTTAAGCTCGCTAGCCAGCTGGCTCTCCAGAGAAGTCAAGTCATTAGAAAGATTTGCCTCTTCCTGCATGAGCTTGACATACTGCTCACGCAGATGTTCAATCAGCTGGTCCGGATCATCTGAAAAGTCTGCTAATTCTGCTTCCAAAGCAGCGATAGACTGCTCATTGTCACTCAGTTTGGCAGCTATTTGGCTCAATTCTGCTTGCTTGGCTTCTATGTTGCTTTCTATCTGAGCCAGTTTTTCTGACAGAGTGGCCAAACGTTCTTCATTTTCCCGACGGCTCGTCGCTGCTTGGCTGGACTCCAACTTAGAAAGATCAATCTGACGCTCCAAATCACTGATTAAGCGGGTCAATTCCAGCAAACTAGCCTGATCATCAGACAAAGTTTGATTGAGCTCATGGCGCTTGGCCTTCAAGGTTTGATTTTCATCTTCCAGCTCATCGCGCTTGCTGTAGTAGGCTGCTAGCTCCTGCTGGATATTCGTTAAATCTTCTTCAGCCTTGGTCAGTCTTTCCTTGTTAGCTGTCAGCTGAGCGACCAAAACATCCAAGTAAAGCTCTCGGCGCTGGCCATCCAGACTCAAGAAGCGCTTAGCAGTTTCAGCCTGCTTCTCCAAGGGCTTGACCTGGCTCTCCAGCTCGTAGATAATGTCTTCCAGACGGTCCAGATTATCCTGGGTCTGACTAAGCTTGCTTTCCGTTTCTTTGCGGCGTGTCTTATACTTAAGCACTCCAGCCGCTTCTTCAAAAATTGCCCGGCGTTCCTCCGGCTTGCTGTTGAAGATTTCTTCTACTTTCCCTTGGGAAATGATGGAGAAGGAATCTCGTCCCAGTCCAGTATCCATGAAAAGATCATGGACATCGCGCAGACGGACTTTTTTGCCATCAATCTTATACTCACTGTCACCGCTGCGGTAAATGTGACGCTCCACCCGAATCTCATTGGCAGCATCCTTGATAAATTGATCACTGTTGTCCAGAACCACTACCACTGATGCATAATTAAGTGGCTTGCGGGTTTCTGTTCCCGCAAAAATCACATCGGGCATCTTGCCGCCCCGCAGACTTTTCACACTGGACTCTCCCAAGGCCCAGCGCAGGCTCTCCGTAATATTGGATTTGCCGGAACCATTTGGCCCAACAACCGCTGTCACTCCCTGATCAAAGACAACTTTAGTCTTATCAGCAAATGACTTAAAGCCCTGAATTTCAATTTCCTTTAAAAACATGAAGAACTTTCCTTTTCAAATGCGTTTTTAGCAGCTTCCTGCTCGGCCAGCTTTTTAGAACGCCCCTGGCCTTGACCGGACTTGCGGCCATTGATGAGAACAGCTACCTCGAAATTTTTGGAATGAGCCGGCCCTGTTTCAGAGACGACCTGATAGGCAATTTCCACATCGCCATTAATCTGCAGCAACTCCTGCAGCTTGGTCTTATAGTCCGTCACCCGCTCAAAATCTCCCGCTTCCACCTTGGGAATCATGACTTGATAGAGAAAGCTTTTGACTGCTTCCACACCCTTATCCAAGAGCAAGGCGCCTAAAAAGGCCTCGAACAAATCACCTAAAATCGTATCCCGATTCCGGCCGCCAGACTTCTCCTCACCGCGTCCCAGCTTGATAAAATGATCAAACTGACAATCACGGGCAAAGCCTGCCAAGCTCTCTTCTCTAACAATCATGGAACGCAGCTTGGACAGGTCGCCCTCTGGTCTCTTAGGATATTTGGTATAAAGATACTCCGAAATAATCAGTTGCAGAACAGCGTCTCCTAAAAATTCCAATCGTTCATTGTGTGAAATTTTTAAGAGGCGGTGCTCATTGGCATAGCTCGTATGGGTAAAAGCTGTTTCCAACAAGGTCTCATCAGAGAAGACCAAGTCAAACTGCTCCAGCAATGCTTTTTTCAAATTTTCCATTACTATTTTACATCATGCTGACTTCAGTCAGATAAGCAGCATGATGCCTTTTCCTTTCCAAAGATATACAGTCTCTATTATAACAAAAAACAGGCGCAAACGCACCTGCTGACAGCGATTTCTATTCCTTATCCGGAATTACTTTAAACAAATAATAGGTGATAAAAACAGTCAGACCAAACAGTCCAATCTTAACCCAAATAATAGGCGCTAGCAAAATGGAAATCCCCATCAAGATATAGATGGAAACGATAATCTTTTTCTTACGTTCCTTAGCAATCGTCCCTGTCTCTCGAAAATCTGCCACATAGGTCTGGTACATCTTTGTATGATAGAGCCAATTTTCAAAACGCTTGGAACTGCGCGAAAAGCAGGCAATGGACAAGAGAAGAAATGGCGTAGTCGGCAGGAGAGGCAGAAAAATCCCCAAAACTCCCAACCCTAAAGATAATAGACCTACCACAAAGTAAATTGGCCGCATACAAGCTCCTTTGCAAAATAAAACCGTTGTTTTTTAAATATTTAATGGATACCGCACTAGAGCCAGAAAACCAAACCTTTCGGTCTAGTGTTTAAATACTCGTCAAAGGCGTTGCGGTATCAGGCGAGGTATCATAGACTTGAAAGTCGTGACCAACTGCCATGTCGGCTTGAGCCAGTTGATTGACCATGGTCATATGAGCCAATTCCTTGATATTATTTTCCTTACTGAGATGTCCCAGATAGATTCGCTTGGTGCGATTGCCCAAAGTCCGAATCATGGTCTCTGCTCCATCTTCATTGGACAGGTGGCCCATATCCGACAAAATCCGCTGCTTGAGACTCCAAGGATAGGCACCGCTGCGAAGAATTTCAATATCATGGTTGCTCTCAATCAGGTACCCGTCAGCATTTTCGATAATTCCAGCCATCCGGTCACTGACATAGCCCGTATCCGTCAGCATGACAAAACTCTTGTCATCCTTCATAAAGCGGTAAAATTGTGGACAGGCTGCGTCATGACTGACACCAAAGCTCTCCACATCCAAGTCTCCAAAGGTCTTGGTCTTGCCTAACTCAAAGATATGCTTTTGACTAGCATCCAGCTTGCCCAAGTCCTTTTCCATAGCCTTCCAAGTGGCCTCATTGGCATAAATGTCCAAATGATACTTACGAGCCAGAACGCCGACACCATGAATGTGATCCTTGTGCTCATGGGTCACTAAAATGGCATCCAAATCCTCAGGCTTGCGCCCAATTTCGCCCAGCAAGCTAGTAATTTTCTTGCCTGATAAGCCAGCGTCAACCAGAATCCGCTTTTGATCTGTTTCCAGATAGAAACAGTTACCGCTTGATCCTGACGCCAGAATACTGTATTGAAATCCTTTAGTCATGTTTACTTTCTATATATCTTCATTATCCCAGTCGTCATCGCGGACGCCATCATTCTCATAAGGCAAGACAATGGTAAAGGTTGATCCCACACCATACTCACTCTTAGCCCAGATAAAGCCCTGATGTTGCTTGATAATTTCCTTGGCAATAGCCAGTCCCAGACCCGTTCCGCCCTGAGCACGGCTGCGCGCCTTGTCCACTCGATAAAAGCGGTCAAAAATCTTAGGCAGGTCCTGCTTGGGAATTCCCAGACCTTCATCCGCAATCGAGAGAATCAACTGCTCATCTGTTGTCTTGATGGAAACAGTAATGGTTCCACCATCCGGTGAATACTTGATGGCATTGTTCATGATATTATCAATGACCTGGGTCAACTTATCTGTATCAATCTCCACCCAAATCGGTGTTATAGGATAATCACGGATAATCTCGTATTTCTTGGTCTCGTCTTGATTTTTTATCTTGTCAAAGCGATTGAGGATAAAGGTGATAAAGGCTGTGAAATTCGTCAGCTCTACTTCCAAATGACTGGTCTCGTTGTCAATTCGGGACAGACTGAGCAGGTCCGTCACCATCCGCATCATGCGGTTGGTTTCATTGAGTGATACCTTGACAAAGTCCGGTGCTACTGGCTCAGACAAAGCTCCCTCATCTAGGGCTTCCAGATAGGACTTGACACTGGTCAACGGAGTCCGCAGCTCATGACTGACATTGGATACAAAGAGGCGACGTTCCCGCTCTTCCTTGTCTTGTTCTGTTGTATCATGCAGGACAGCCACCAAACCTGAAATAAAGCCCGACTCCCGTCTTACCAAGGCAAAGCGAACCCGCAAGCTCAAGTACTCACCATTTTCATCCTGAGAATCTATCGTCAGCTCAGGAACATTGGTAATCAGGTCACGCAAATCATACTCGTCTGAAATCGAAAGCAGATCCAAAATACTCATATTTTGGACCTCATCTCTCTTAACTCCCAACTGCTTGGTAGCCATATCGTTGATAGTGATAATCTGCCCCCGGCGGTTGGTCGCAAGCACGCCATCTGTCATATAGGACAGGATACTGGAAAGGCGTTTTGTTTCTTGCTCAAGGTTTTCATGCGTCAGTCGAATGACCTCTGAAAGATCATTGATACTGTTGGTCATATCTGTGATTTCCGGACTTCCCTGCATGTCCAGCACTTCAGAATAGTCACCTGCAATCAAATCTTTAACCTTTTGATTAAGCTGTACAAGCTTTTGGTTATCACGGCGATTTTCCAATAAAAGCAGGGCAACAACTACAATGAAGCCGATAATAATGATTGCAAAGACAAAATCCGCAGAAACCACAAATTGTTTAATTGATTCAATCATTATTTCTCATATAGTAGCCAACTCCGCGGCGAGTCAAGATATACTCAGGCCGGCTTGGCGTATCTTCAATCTTTTCACGCAGGCGGCGGATAGTCACATCCACTGTACGGACATCACCAAAATAGTCATAGCCCCATACTGTTTCCAGCAAGTGCTCACGTGTCATCACCTGACCGATATGTGTCGCCAAATGGTGAAGCAACTCAAACTCGCGGTGGGTCAGCTCCAGCTCCTTGCCATGCTTCTTAGCTACAAAAGCATCTGGCAAAATCTGCAGTTCCCCAATGGTCAGCTCGTTCGGACCACTTTCTTCTACTTGATTTTCAACAACAAGGTCAGCCCGACGAAGAAGTGCCTTGACACGCGCCTGCAGCTCACGATTTGAGAAAGGCTTAGTCACATAGTCATCTGCACCGATTTCAAGACCGATAACCTTGTCAAACTCACTGTCCTTAGCAGACAATACAATAATCGGAACATTGCTGGTCTTACGAATAGTCCTAGCAACTTCCAGTCCGTCCACTTCTGGCAGCATCAAGTCCAGAATCAAGATGTCTGGCTGTTCTGCTTCAAACATTTCCAAGGCTTCCTTACCATCAAAAGCAGTCAAAACCTCATAGCCTTCCTTGGCCATATTAAACTTAATAATATCTGAGATTGGCTTCTCATCATCTACAACTAATATTTTCTTCATATATTCACCTTAACATAAGATTGGGATTGAATCAACTCCATGATAGAAAAGTTGTGACATAGTCAGCTAAGTCGTCCTGCATCAAAACGTGCAAAAGGCAATCTAGTTTGCCTAGCTAGACTCCCAATCCAATTTTATTCATTTATCTAGTCTTATTATACCAAAGTTTTCTTAAAAAACACTAATTCAAGCCATTTTTATTCCACATTTGTAGAAAATGGACGATTCTCATCTAAAAAATTTTTCTCTGAACGAAAATAGTCATTTTTATTCAATTTGACAGTTTATTTATTCTGTGGTAAAATCTATGTTATATTATCTAACACGAAGGAGAAAGATATGGCTTTAGTTGAATTTAAAAATGTCGAAAAGTATTACGGAGATTACCATGCTCTGCGCAATATCAATCTCAGTTTTGAAAAAGGGCAAGTGGTTGTACTGCTGGGACCATCTGGTTCAGGAAAATCTACTCTTATCCGTACAATCAACGCTTTAGAAGGCATTGATCAGGGAAGCTTGATCGTCAATGGCCACGAGGTCGCGAACACTGCTGCCAAAGATCTGGTCAACTTACGTAAAGAAGTCGGAATGGTCTTTCAACATTTTAATCTTTACCCCCACAAAACGGTGTTAGAAAATGTTACCATGGCGCCTATTAAAGTTCTAGGAATGGATAAACAAGAAGCTAACAAAATCGCTCAAAAATATCTAGAATTTGTCAACATGTGGGACAAGAAAGACTCCTACCCAGGCATGCTATCTGGTGGACAAAAGCAAAGGATTGCCATTGCCCGAGGTTTAGCCATGCATCCTGAGCTCCTGCTCTTTGATGAACCGACTTCTGCCCTGGATCCTGAGACAATCGGGGATGTTCTGGCTGTTATGCAAAAACTAGCCAAAGACGGCATGAATATGATTGTGGTCACACACGAAATGGGCTTTGCCCGTGAGGTAGCTGACCGCATTATCTTCATGGCAGACGGTGAGGTGCTGGTGGATACTACTGATGTTGATGCTTTCTTTGACAATCCTACCGAACCTCGTGCTAAGCAGTTTCTCAGTAAAATTATCAACCATGAGAGCGATAATGTGCTTTCTTAGAAAGGAGAAGATCTATGAAACTAAAGAAAATAATCATCAGCCTACTCATACTCCTTCTGACTCTAGGCTTGATTCACGCCGCTCCTGCACAAGCCGATTCCAGTACCAGCCAACAGGTCAAGGACATCCAGAAACGCGGAGTCCTTAATGTCGGTGTCAAGCAGGATGTACCTAACTTTGGTTACCTCAATCCTGATAGCAATACATATAGCGGTCTAGAAATCGATATTGCAAAAAAGATTGCTAAGGAACTAGGCGTCAAAATCAACTACGTCCCAGTTACCGCACAAACACGCGGACCACTTCTGGACAATGGGCAAGTTGATATGGTAATTGCGACCTTTACCATCACAGATGAGCGTAAGGAAATCTATAATTTCACAACCCCTTACTACACAGATGCTTCTGGTTTTTTGGTTAATAAATCCAGCAAAATTACAGATGTCAAGGACTTGAATAATAAGACTATCGGCGTCGTCCAAGGTTCTATTACCCAAACCTTGTTGGAAGAAATCGCTCAAGAGAAAAAACTCAACTTCAAATATGTGGAGTTAGGCTCCTACCCTGAACTTGCTGTTTCCTTGCAGGCTCACCGTATTGATGCCATTTCTGTTGACAAGTCCATCCTGACCGGCTATGTAAGCTCCAAATCAAACATTCTGGATTACAGCTTCAAAAAAGCCGATTACGGTGTGGTAACAAAAAAATCCAATACTCAATTGAATGACTATGTAGATGGCCTAATCTCTAAATGGAAGGAAAACGGCAGTCTTCAGAAACTTTATGACAAATATAATTTAAAACCATCTGCTTCAACAGATGATTAAAAAGGAGATCCCATGAGTTTTAGTATTTCTTCTTGGCAGGCCTACTTTGCGGACTTTGGCAAGTTTTTCCAAGGATTTCTCTTTACCTTAGCCATTTCTATCGGTGCTCTGACCTTGGCTCTTCTACTAGGGATTTTCTTCGGAGCTATCAGCACAGGTAAGCATAAAGTTCTACGTGGTCTAGCTCGTGTTTTTGTTGAGTTTTATCAGAACACACCACTCTTAGTGCAATTTGTGATTATCTTTTACGGTCTTCCGCTAGTCAGCAATTACACCATCATGCCCTCAATCTATTGGACTGCGGTGCTCTGTGTGGGACTCTACCACGGTGCTTATATCGCCGAAGTCATCCGCTCAGGTATCCAGTCTATTCCTCGCGGGCAGACCGAAGCTGCACTATCTCAGGGCTTTACCTATGTAGAAACCATGCGATACATTATCCTGCCCCAAGCTTTTCGGATTATCCTGCCACCGCTAATCAATCAAATTGTCAATCTGATAAAAAATACATCTACCGTCGCTATTATCTCTGGTGTGGATCTGATGTTCGTGACCAAGTCTTGGTCTGCCCTGAATTCCAACTACATCCCAGCCTTTGCCGGAGCAGCTCTGCTCTACTTCCTCCTTTGCTTCCCAATTGCTAGCTGGGGACGTAGGGTAGAGGAAGCCAATAAACAAGCTTACAGCATCTAAGGAGGTCTCTATGGAAAACATTTTAAAAGTCTTAACCGCAAACAACCTCCTCTTTATCCTTAAGGGGCTCTGGCTGACGCTGCAAATTTCTTTCATTTCCATTGTCCTATCAACCATTTTTGGAACTATTCTAGCAGTCATGAGAAACGGAAAAAATAAACTGCTCAAGCTAATTGCCAGCATTTATATCGAATTTGTCCGTAATGTACCCAATCTGCTCTGGATTTTCACCATCTTTTTAGTCTTTCAGATTAAGTCAACGCCAGCCGGTATCATCAGCTTCACCGTCTTTACTTCTGCTGCTTTGGCAGAAATTATCCGGGGCGGCCTCAATGCCATCGATCCAGGCCAGACTGAAGCTGGCTTATCTCAAGGATTTACTCAGTTTCAGATTTTGCGTTATATCATCCTACCTCAGGCTATTCGAAAAATGCTGCCAGCAATCATTTCTCAGTTTGTTACAGTGATAAAGGATACCAGCCTGCTCTATTCTGTTATTGCGCTCCAAGAACTCTTTGGTTCTGCTCAAATTCTAATGGGACGCTATTTTGAAGCTGAACAGGTCTTCGCACTCTACCTATTAGTAGCAGCCATCTATTTCCTGATTAACTTCGCCATTTCCAGCTTCTCGCGCAAGCTATCTCAACGCTGGGCTCAAGCTGCAGAATAAGTAGCTCAGATACAGACCTACTGTGCAAAAGTTGAGTTTTTCCAACTCAGCTTTTTTATTTTTAATATTTGTGGTAGAATAATATCAAAGGATAGATAAGGAGAACGATATGAAAAAACTAACATGGCTTTTCATCACTGTCTTAACACTAATCTTTCTCAGCGCCTGCGGTCAGCACGCTAGCTTCCAAGGAAAATGGAAGGCTCAGAAAGCAAACGGAGAGGACATTGACATTGTCTTCAATGACAAAACAGGCAAACTAGGCGATAAAGAATTTCACTATAAGATAGACGATTCGGGCTATCAAGATAACACTAAATATTACAGTATCACTGTCAGCGATACCTATCACTACACCATCCTTTTCCCAGATGATGATATGAAAATAGCTACTCTTATAGAACCTGAAGACCCATCAAGTGATCCTCTCTATGGGGAAATGCTCTATGCCATGAACCGAAATGAGTATCCTGATTTTGATGATTATGTGGATAAATACTTGAATTAAGATCAAATTTGCTAACATAATTAGTAAAGAAATTTTTACTTACAGATAGAAAATAATTAAGAGTTTGGGACAAAAAGATTTCAATTTTTAAAAATCTTAATTATTAAGCCCTTCAAATCTATAATTAAATGCGAAAAGCGAACAAAGCAGAATTCTGATTACCAGAAAACTAGTTTTGTTCGCTTTTTATATTTGAGGCTGGACTTTTGTCCCAGACTCTTAATCGTTATCCAATGAATTCTACTCTTCAACACGTGATTTGCTGGCAATGTCTGCTAAGATCTGCTCTACAAATTCGTCTACTGGTATTGTATGTGTTTCTTTTTGACCATAGCGGCGTACATTAACAGTGCCATCTTCTACTTCCTTGTCACCAACGATGAGCTGATAAGGAATTTTGCTAGTTTGCGAAGCACGAATCTTGTACTGCATCTTTTCATTGCGCTCATCCACATCAGCACGCACACCCTTGTCGCGCAGCTTTTTAGCCACTTGCCAAGCATAGTCAATATGGGCTTCGTTAGAAACAGGAATCAAGGTCACTTGATGCGGAGCCAGCCAAGTCGGGAAGGCACCCTTATAATTTTCAATCAAGATGGCTGTGAAGCGCTCCATGGTTGAGATAACTCCACGGTGAATCATAACTGGGCGATGCTCTTCACCGTCAGCTCCGACATACTTGAGGTCAAAACGCTCTGGCAAGAGGAAGTCCAGCTGGATAGTTGACAGAGTTTCTTCATTTCCTAGGGCTGTTTTAACCTGGATATCAAGTTTCGGACCGTAGAAGGCTGCTTCTCCTTCTGCTTCAAAGTAGTCCACACCCATTTCGTCCAAGGCTGCTCGCAGCATGGTTTGGGCATTTTCCCACATCTCATCGTTATCAAAATACTTATGCGTATCCTGAGGGTCTCGAAGAGACAGACGGAAACGATATTCTGTCAAGTTGAAGTCGGCGTAAACGTCGATAATCAACTGCAGCGCACGCTGAAATTCTTCTTGAATCTGTTCTGGCGTTACAAAAAGGTGACCATCATTCAAGGACATTTCACGTACACGTTGAAGACCAGTTAGGGCACCAGATTTCTCATAACGGTGCATCATGCCAATCTCAGCAATACGGATTGGCAGTTCACGGTAAGAATGAACATGGTGTTTGTAGACCTGGATGTGGTGAGGGCAGTTCATGGGACGAAGAACAAACTCTTCTCCATCACCCATATCCATGGTTGGGAACATATCCTCTTGGTAGTGCTCCCAGTGGCCAGAGGTCTTATAGAGCTCCACAGAAGCCAAAGGCGGAGTGTAAACGTGTTGGTAGCCTGAAGCCAACTCTTTGTCAACGATGTAGCGCTCCAACTCACGACGGACAGTCGCACCATTTGGCAGCCAGAAAGGCAAACCTTGACCCACTTCTTGAGAAATCATGAATAGATCCAGCTCTTTCCCTAACTTACGGTGGTCACGTTCTTTGGCTTCTTCCCGCATTTGCAGATATTTCTTCAGGTCTTTCTTGTCAAACCAAGCGGTACCATAGACCCGCTGCATCATAGCATTGTCGCTGTTCCCGCGCCAGTATGCACCGGCTACGTTCAAGAGGTGGAAGATTTGGATACGACCTGTAGATGGAACGTGAGGCCCACGGCAGAGATCCACGTATTCACCCTGACGGTAGATGGTCAAACCGCCCTCATCTTCTGAGTGCTCTTCAATCAATTCCAACTTGTATGGATCGTTTTTGAAAATTTCACGCGCCTCATCTTTAGTCACTTCCTCACGGATAGATGGGAAGTTTTCTTTGACGATTTTCTTCATTTCTTCTTCGATACGAGGCAGGTCTTCATTTGAAATTTGCCCTGTTTCATTGTCCGTATCGTAGTAGAAACCATCCTGAATGGCAGGACCAACACCCAAGTGAATATCTGGGAAAAGGCGGCGAGCTGCTTGCGCAAACAAGTGAGCCGCAGAGTGACGCAGGATATCTAAAGCATCTTCGTGTTCAGGTGTCACGATTTCAATGGCACCATCTTTCGTGATGGCACGAGTCGTATCAATCAATTTGCCGTTGAATTTACCAGCCAAAGCTTTTTTAGCTAGGGAATTGCTGATAGATTGAGCAATTTCAAAAGTTGTCACGCCAGATTCGAATTCACACACAGCGCCATCTGGGAAAGTAATCTTAATCATGAGTTTTCTCCTTATCTATCATCCAAATATTTTAAGAATCTATTCTTTTATTGTAATAGTTTGTTTCTAGAATCTTTTGTAGCTCAGTTTTATGCCAGCCTGCACCAATCATTACCTTATTAACATTAAATTCAAAACTCTGTTTATCATTCATCGAAAATTTAAGTTTATATCCTATGAACAAGCGCTTCTTAAATTGATATGCTTTGATATCTTCTGCTGAAAATTCTCCTACAACCTCTCCTAATTTCCCCATAGGGGTAATAGAAATGATGTATATTCCTGTCTCGGTAAAAACAATTAAAAAGTAGGCATTTGCAGTGCCTCCCAAGCGCTGAGTTCCATAAACCGCATGCAGCGACTCAGCTATGCTAGAATCTAAGCCATGTTTCATTAAATAAGCCTTAATTTCTTCAAATTTGAATCCCATACAGATCTCCTTTATTCATTTTATTTTTTTAATATTGTAGCAAAGGAAAAGTCCTCTCTCGCCACCCCAAAAGTAACAAAAGAAAAATGAAAACAAAAAAACGACATCCAAAAAGGACGTCGCAACGTGGTTCCACCTTCATTTATGCAAGTCAAAAGACTTACACCTCGAATCGGCTCTAACGTAGCCACCGTTTTATGTTTGCATAAAAGCTAATAGAGTAGTCCCAACTGCATCCTCTACGCGATTTCCAGCTCCACGCGCTCTCTAAAAGATTTCCTGCAGGTGATTTGTCTCTAGAAAACATTATAGCACGATTGGAGAAATTTGCAAGAGCTATTGACCATCAAAACGAGAAAAACGATTGAGAGCCTCTTGACTCAAAGTGGCTGCTTGACGTTTTTTACGGTGTTGCTCTGCCAAAAGCATTCCTCCCAAAGAAAGGAATAACAAGACATGAATATCCCTAGCATTATAAAGCGTTGAAGTGATTGGATTATAAATCTCGTCTCCTGAGTAAAAAAGTCCGTCAAAAAAATTTTTGAATAGGTAATAATAATGGACACCAGGAATCAAAAGAAGAAAAGGCAGTGAAAAGCCTTGCATCCGAGTATTTATATAAACAATCACTGCAGCAACCAAGGGCAGCAGTAAAAGATAATACAAAATATTAAGGTTTGAAAGCCAGTTCAAAACACTTTCTACACTTTCTGTATTGTCTATAAGATATCTCCAAAGCTCTTGCCAAATCCAATCTGAAGCAATGAAAATGCCATAGAACAAAAGCAGCCAAGGAAACTGTTTGAGATATTTTTTCATAAGATTTCTCCTCTATTTCTAAACAGAACCTTGCATAAATAGCTATTGACACAATGATACAAGGCATGTTTCTATTCTAATAATTTAGTAATATTCCTGATTTTTTTCACTTGCTTACTCGAAGCTTTGAGGATACGAACGGATCCATTGATTGGAAGAGAGATGACCTTGCCAGGCAGATAGGCCACTGTCTTGGCCAGACGCTTGGCAGCACTTTCCTCTGGGCTAAGCTCGTTATGGAAGTCCTTGGAAATGGTTAAATCCAGATAAAACTCATAGACTCTGCGACCAAAATTCTCCGCTGAAATCTCGTAGAGCTTGTCTGCTAGCTTCTGCTCATCCATATCAGGTGTCGCAATAATCGCCTCTAAAATAGCGCCTGATAAATCACGCTCTTGGTAATAAAGGGTTCCAAAAATCTTGTCACTGATAACATTATCCAGATAAGGATTTCCATGGGCAATAATCGGTGTGCCGCTGGCTAAGCTTTCCAGATATGTCAGACCTTGAGTCTCACTGGTTGACGCAGAGATAAAGAAATCCGCAGCTTTATAGTAAAGGGCCGTATCACTAGGAGCAATCATCCCTGTAAAGATGACAGCTTCTTCAATCTGAAGCTTGGCAACCAGTTCTTTCAAGTCTTCCGCATAAGGACCGTCGCCGACAATAACTAGCTTGACTTTGTCATTTTCTTCAAGGACGGCAGGCATCGCCTCGACGATAGCCTGGATATTCTTTTCATAAGAAATACGGGACAGACTGAGCAGCATAATCTCATCTTCAGCCAGTCCTAGCTTGAAACGCAGCTTCTTGATATCCTCACGCGAAATTTCTGGCCGCTCAAACTTCGCCAGCTCAATCCCTGTCGGAATTACCCGTTTTTCTGCTTCGATTTTATAATTAACCAAAAGGTCATAAACAATCTCACTAGGGCAGATAACCCCATCCAAATCACTCATGAAGCCACGGACGATGTACTTGACCATACTAGGACGGATAACCATCCCCTTGGCAATATAGTGCACATAATCTTCATACTGGGTGTGATAGGTATGTACTACCGGAATCCGCAGCTCTTTGGCAATCCAAATCCCCAGCAGCCCTAGTGAAAACTCAGTCTGGGTATGGATAATATCCAGCTGGTACTGGCGGGCAATTTCTAAGGCGTGAGAAAATCCTCGGTAAGCCACTCTTCGGTCCTTAAAGGCAAAGAAAGGTACGCTGGGAATCCGAATAATCTGCCAATCTTCATAACGATTGACATCCTTGTCCGTCGTCGTAAAAATAAATACCGTGTGACCTAATTTTTCCAGCTCCGTCTTCAAAGTCCGAATACTGGTTGCAACCCCAGAGACCTGAGGAAAGTAGGTATCTGTAAAAAGACCAATACGCATCTTACATCTCCAAAACTGTTTGATAAGCCTCAACTAACTGACCTGAAACATCGTCAATGGCTCGGCTTTTAGCCACTTGATAGCCTGCTTCACGCTTATCCACCTTTTTATCCAAGATATTTCTCAGAGACTGGACAAACTCGTCTACGTTATGACAGAGCTCGGCTGAACGCTCATCCACCCAGCCCTGATAGACCGGAATATCACGCAGCACAACATTCTGCTCACTGGCCAAGGCTTCCAGGACAACAATTCCTTCAGTTTCCTCATAGGACGGGAAAAAGAAGGCATCTGCTCCAGACATGGCTCCCTGAAATATCGCTCCCTTAAAATAGCCGGGAAATTCAACATTATCAGGATGGTCAAAGAGAACCAGACGACGAATCTTTCGCGGAATCAGCCAGAGATTGATAGAGCCCAGCCAGATAAAGCGCACATCTGGCATCCTGCGGGCAACCTCTACAAAGTCCTCAATCCCCTTGCGGCGGAAATAAAGGCCAGCACAGACAACCACCTTCTGCCCTTCTTCAATCTTAAAATATTTTTAAAAACTTCTTCCTTGCGAGCATCTTTCTTATACTTAGGCAGGTCAATACCGTTTGACACAGCCACCATAGGCGTAGTGACTCCATAAGACTGGATCAGCTGCTTGGAATACTCAGATGGCGTGATAATGAAATCCGCCTTTTTATACATGTGCGTCAGATATTTACCAAAAAGCGGAGCAAAGAGATTGGATCCAATAAAGGAATTTTCAAAGTCCTCCTTGGTCGAATGCCCATGCATAATCACTTTTTTATTGCCCCTCTTGGCAGCATGCAGAAGAAGCAAGCTACGGGGACCATAGGTATTGATGTGGACCACATCATAATCTCCTAAAACGTCCGTCGTATAAGGAATCCCAGCCAAATCCAAGGCATGCATCTGATGCTGGAGGGCTCGGCCGATTCCTGATTTCTCCAAAACGGACTTTCCTTCAAGATACAGTAATACTTTCATACTTCCTATTATACCGAAAATCAAATAAAAAGGAAAACCACAAGGGCAAATGAGGTAAAAAATCCATCCAAAGCCTGATAGGCTTAGAAAAGTACCCCTAGCTAAATGGAAACACAAAAAAGAGGCTGGGACAAAAGTCCTAGCCTCTCAATTGTCTTTGGATTGTCGAGCAAGACGCAGTGGTTGAGTGGGCTCTACTACGCTGATTTCATCAGCTTTTACAGCCCTACTCAACTGTGCGGAGGTGGGACGACGAAATCGAATTCTAACGAATTACCGATTTCTGTCCCACTCTCCTCGCTTCATAGTCATGAAACTCTCTTAAAGCAGTCATTGACTTAGTCTCTTCGCTCGCTTTTCAAGCTCAGAGAAGTTCCTAATCAGACTTGCAGATCACCGCTTATTTCCGAGTTGATTTACGCTCGCTAATGCTGTGAGCTAGGAGAACTTCGCGTTCTTCCAATTCTTCCTTATGCATAATCTTAGTCAGCATGCGCATACTGATAGCGCCGATGTCATAGAGGGGCTGACCGATTGTGGAAAGGTTAGGACGAGTGAAACGAGCTACTTGCGAATCATCACTGGTAATGATTTCAAAATCTTCTGGAACCTTGATGCCTTGATCAGACAGACCATTTAAGAGGCCTGCTGCCAGTTCATCTCCTGTGACAAAAGCTGCAGTTGCTTTGGAAGCAATGACACGCTCTGCCAAGTGGTAGCCATCATCATAAGAATATTTAGATTCAAAAACCAAGCCTTCGCTGTATGAAAGCTTCTTGTTCTTCAAGCCATCTTTATAGCCTGATAGACGGATTTTCCCGTTGATATCATCTACAAGCGGTCCGCTGACAAAGGCAATTTTCTTATTGCGTTTAGCCAGTAATTCTACAGCATCAACCGTTGCTTGTTTGTAGTCAATATTGACGCTCGGAAGCTGATGCTCCACATCGACAGTACCCGCCAAAACGACCGGTGTACGCGAACGAGAAAACTCTGAGCGAATTTTCTCCGTCAGATGATAGCCCATGAAAATAATGCCATCCACCTGTTTAGAAAAGAGGGTATTGACAACGGAGACTTCCTTATCATCGTCCTCATCACTGTTAGCCAAGACAATATTGTATTTATACATTTCAGCAATATCATCAATCCCTTTTGCCAGGGTTGAGAAATAGCTATTGGTAATATTTGGAATGACAACGCCGACGGTTGTAGTCTTCTTGCTGGCTAGGCCACGTGCTACTGCATTTGGACGATAGTCAAGACGATCAATGACCTCTAAAACTTTTTTACGTGTGTTTTCTTTGACGTTCTTGTTTCCATTCACTACCCGACTGACTGTCGCCATCGAAACTCCCGCTTCACGGGCGACATCATAAATGGTTACTGTGTCGTCTGTGTTCATATAGTTTCCTTTCTTCTATTGAAAATATCGTTTTCACTTTCCTACATTCACCATTTTATCACTTCTTGTAAACACTTTCAAGTATTTTGATAAGTTTTTGAAAAGTCTTGCTTTTTTTGACATTTTTTGCCAAAATAGAGGCATAGAAAGAAGGTTGTGACCATGACAAAAATCCAACAAATCACCCACTATCTCGAGAATGAGAAGCTAGATGCTGCTGTCCTGTCTGATCCTGTCACTATCAATTATCTGACTGGTTTCTACAGCGACCCGCATGAGCGGCAGATGTTTTTGTTTGTCTATCCTGACCATGAACCCCTGCTCTTCGTACCAGCTCTAGAAGTTGAGCGGGCTTCAGGAGCTGTTCCCTTTTCAGTCCTTGGCTATATGGACTCCGAAAATCCTTGGCAGAAGATTAAAGCTGCCCTGCCGGCTCACTCCTTCAAGACTGTCGCTCTTGAGTTTGATAACTTGATTTTGACCAAATATCATGGATTGAAAACTGTCTTTGATAGCGCAGAATTTGCCAACCTGACTCCTTACGTCAACCGCTTGCGCCTGATTAAGTCTGCCGATGAAATCCAGAAAATGCTGGTAGCTGGGCAATATGCTGACAAGGCTGTTAATATTGGTTTTGACAATATCTCACTGGACAATACTGAAACAGATATCATCGCTCAGATTGACTTTGCCATCAAGCGAGAAGGTTATGAGATGAGCTTTGAAACCATGGTGCTGACGGGAAATAATGCAGCTAATCCGCACGGAATTCCCGGTGCCAATAAAGTCGAAAATAACGCCCTCCTGCTCTTTGACCTGGGCTGCATGGTTAATGGCTATGCCAGCGATATGACACGGACCGTTGCTGTTGGCCAGCCGGACCAGTTCAAAAAAAATATCTACCATCTGACTTTAGAAGCCCAACAAGCTGCTCTTGATTTTATCAAGCCAGGTGTCACAGCTCATGAAGTAGACCGTGCTGCTCGGCAAGTCATCGAAAAAGCGGGCTATGGTGAGTATTTCAACCACCGTCTCGGCCATGGTATCGGTATGGATGTTCACGAATTTCCATCTATTATGGAGGGCAACGACATGGTCATTGAAGAAGGCATGTGCTTCTCTGTTGAGCCTGGTATCTACATCCCTGGCAAGGTCGGTGTCCGCATCGAAGACTGCGGCCATGTCACTAAGAATGGTTTTGAACTCTTCACCGAAACTAGCAAGGACTTGCTGTATTTTGAATAGAATTTTATAAGCCTATATTATGTCTTGAATGATTATTAGGCTTGGCAAAAGCCATCTGACCATTTTAGCTATCATTGTTGGAGGCTTTCAGGCATCACTTTTTGATTAATGAGAAAATTGAATAAAGTGACCGCTTCTCACTCTTCTTTAGCTCAAATAGGTTTTGAATATCGTTATAGCGCTCTTAGTCCTTACGCATTTATAATTTCAAAAAACGATAGAAAAGTTTCTGTCGTTTTTTCTTGTTTCCTAGTAATTATACTAAGTCATTTAGATTCACCCACTTTTTCTCCAATGAAGTCGTTTCTAGAGACATTCCGAAAAACTCAATTACTCAGCTCTAACCATTTTTTACACCAGCAAGATGTTTTCATCACTGAAAAGATAAAGCATCATCAAACCTTGTCATATCAGAGGTTTTTATCCCTTCTTGCCCTTCTGATTTAAAAATGTTATAATTTTTTATGAAAAATTGTCTAAAAATTCTAATCTTTGCTGTTAAGGAGGTCTGGATGCTCTTCAAAAGGTCAGAAAATCACGGATTTTCTCGCTATATCTGCCTGCTCTTGCTTCTCATCATTTTTCTGGCTTTCTCTCTCTTTTTAGCTGTTTCTTTGGGATCAGTTACTATTGACATACAAGATACTTACCAGATTATTTTCAGTAAGCTCGGATTTTCCCTTGGCACAGGCAAACTATCGCCGTCTACAATCGCTATTGTTTGGAACATGCGGGTTCCAAGAGTGATCTTGGGAATCCTAGCTGGTGCTGGGCTGTCTGTCTGTGGCAGCGTCATGCAATCTACTGTCAATAATCCCATCGCAGAGCCTTATATCCTAGGAATTTCAGCGGGTGCAACCTTCGGAGCCACACTGAGCATTATCTTAGGGCTCAAATCCATTACTGGCACAGGTGCCTTTATAGGAGCCATTCTGGCATCGGCAGTGGTCCTTTTTATCGCATCCATGCAGGGAAAAATGACGACAAGCAGTCTGATTTTATCAGGAACAGTTGTAAATGCCCTTTTTATCGCCTTTTCTAACTTTATCATTTCTGTCGGTGCTAATGCTGACAGCCTTATGACAATCAAGTTCTGGACCATGGGCTCACTAGCCGGAACTTCTTGGTCAGATCTTGCCTTGCCGGCTCTTGTTGTTGGTCTCTCCTTTTTGTTTTTCTGTTCCCAGTATCGTATTTTCAATACTATGATGATGGGGGACGAAGCAGCTTTGACACTGGGGGTGCCTCTGCGTTTTTACTGGTTCCTTTATATCACAGTTGTCGCAGTCATGACAGCGGTACTGGTTGCCTGCTGCGGCATTATCGGCTTCGTTGGACTAATCACTCCGCACATTGCTCGAAGATTAGTCGGTACCAACTACAAAAGGCTCTTTCCTATTGCTACCCTGCTCGGCTCTCTCTTTCTTGTCTGGGCAGATGTTTTAGCTCGAATTTTGGTCAAAAATGCCGAGCTGCCGATTGGAATCTTCACCGCTTTGGTCGGTGCACCCTTCTTTATCTACATTGTAGCCAAAAGCCGAAAGGAGGTAAGCAGCTGATATGGATCTAACTTGCCAAAATATCCACTATACTGTCGGCCAAAAAGAAATCTTAAGAGGGATTTCACTCACGGTCGAGGGAAATCAGTTTCACACCATTTTAGGGCCCAACGGAAGCGGCAAAACTAGTCTGCTCAAAACCATCTACCGCCAAATCAAACCTAACAGCGGGGATATTTATCTAAACGGTAGGCCACTTGAACAGGTCAGCATAAAAAAAGCAGCCCAGAAAATAGCCGTTGTAACTCAGTTTAACCATCTTCAGTTTGACTGCACCGTCCAAGAAATCGTCATGCTGGGCAGGACGCCACATCTGTCCCTTTTTCAAAAAGAGAGCGAAAAAGACTATGCCCTTGTCCGTCATGCCTTGAGACAGGTGGACATGCTAGACAAGGGAGAGCGAACCTATCTATCCCTGTCTGGTGGAGAGAAGCAAAGAGTCCTGCTGGCACGCGCTTTGGCCCAGCAGCCAAGCCTACTGCTCTTAGACGAGCCGACCAATCATCTGGATATCAAATACCAGCTGGATATGCTGCGTATCGTCAAAGACCTGAACATCAATGTTTTGGCTGTTTTACACGATATCCAACTGGCTTGTCGGTATTCAGACTATTTGTACCTCATGAAAGGAGGTGAGATTGCATACCAAGGTGCTCCAAAGGAGGCCATCACCCATGATTCACTGCAAGCCGTTTACGGTATTCAGAGCAAAGTAATCTGGACCAAGGATCGACAGGCCATGATTCAGTATCTATAAGAGCCTGCTCTCAGCTTTATCTATACAAGCTCCAAGCCCAAGAAAGGAAGGCAATATGAAAAAAACACTCAGTATCTTACTCGTCGCAACTGCTGCACTGACAATGGCAGCCTGCAATTCTTCATCTCAGGAGAGCACGAAAGAAAGCTCAACTTCACAATCTTCCTCCAAAACAGAAAGCGCGAAAAAGAGCACAGCAGAGACAAAATATCCAGTGACAATCAAAACTTACGATGCCGAAGGCAAGGAGATTGATCAGGTCTTTGAAAAGGCACCGGAAAAAGTCATCACCAACAACCTTTCGACGACCGAAATCTTGATTGAACTAGGATTGAAAGACAAGATCGCCGGTATGCTCAATCCAGACAACGATGTCACAGATAAATACAAGGCTGATATTGCCACCATTCCGCAAGTCGGCGACAAGAAAACCGTATCACAGGAAACTGTGCTATCCTATGAGCCAGATGCTCTTCTTGGCCGAAACATGATGTTTTCCGAGAAGTCTCTGGGGACAGTCAGTGCCTGGAATGAAAACAAAATCCCTGTCTATACACAGAAGGCTTCCCTGTCCAATACCAAGCAAGACCTAGGCAATATTGTTGAAGATGTTAAGAATATAGGAACCATTTTTAATGTCCAAGACAAGGCCAATCAGTATGCTGACCAGCTGCAGGCAAGAATTGACAGTGTCAAGAAAACCAATAAGGCTAGTCAAGGGAAAAGAAAAAAGCGCTCATCATGTGTGCCTACAACGATGAGACTTTCGGTGCCTATAAATCTGCCCTGCAAGAGAGTCTGCTCAACCAGCTCGGCTATACCAATGTAGCGACTGGAACCTCTGACCTAACCTTGGAAAATCTGGTCTCTATGGATCCAGAAGTCATCATCTACGTAACCAGCGACCGCAACAAGGCCTTGGATGAGCAAGCAGTTGAACTAATGAAAGCCAATCCAGTTCTAGAAGATGTCCCAGCTGTCAAAAATCAGAAAATCATGACCATCTCCTATGATGAGTTCATGGATTATGGACCTGCTGTAATCGACTCACTCGAGAAAATCAATGACTTTGTCAATAAATAAGATCTTTGTCTGGGAGGGTATCACTGTCAATATTGCCCTACCCCAAGATTATGACGGATCACGACCTTATCCAGCAATCTTGCTAAATGATGGACAGATAAACTACCTAAGCAGGCTTTCTCCATCGGTAATCTTGATCGGACTGATATCGAACAACAGGCTGGACGATTATACACCCTGGAAAGCCAATGCTCTAAAGCCTGACAATCCCGATTTTGGCGGCAGAGCGGATAGCTACCATCAGAAACTATTCAACGGTATATTAGCGGAAATCAGACAGCACTACCTACTGGATGACAAGAGAATTGCCTATGGTGGCTACTCTCTCGGTGGACTAGCGGCTGTTTACAGTCTCTATAGCGGTTGCAAGATCCCCTGTGTTTTTTCTATCTGCGGTTCCTTTTGGTACCCAGGTTTTACCAACTATTGCCGGTCTCAGGAGTTAAAAAACAAGGACTGTCTAGTCTATTTGCAGAATGGAAAGACTGAAGGCGCGAATCATTCAAACCGACTTTCCAACGCTCCTTTTTATGCTGCAGAAATTCATCGCTTGACTCAGAAAGAAATCCTTACCACTTGCTCCGTCTTTGATCCTTACGGTCATCATGAAGCTCTCAAAGAGCGCTATGCGGCCTTTGCCGACTGGCTGACCACACAATGGCATCTCGACTAATAAAAAACCCCTTTGTCACTTACAGCAGCTGACAAAGGGGTTTTTAGTTTATTAATGCAAGCAAAAGACTCTCACCAGTAAAATGGTAAAAATCTTGAGTAGAAAGATTTATTGAGTCTTCTCCCCCGCTTCTAGTTTCAACAGAAAGGCTTTTTTATCAAGGCCTCCAGCATAGCCGGTCAGCTTGCCATCACTCCCGACAATCCGGTGGCAGGGAATCAGAAGGGAAATGGGATTATGGCCGATGGCACCACCGACTGCTCTGGCCGATCCAATCTTACCGTACTCGGCTTGTAATTCTCGTAGAATGTCTGAATAAGTAGCCGTTTGTCCATAGGGAATCTTCTGCAACACTGTCAAAACCTTGCTTCTAAACTCAGTCACTTGAGGTGCCAATGGAATTTCATCTGTCGCGGGATTTTCTCCCTTGAAATAAGCATCCAGCCAAGCAGCAACATGCTGGCTAACTTCTGTCTCCTCCTGCTGCGCTTGCTCCAAATCGTAGCCTGCCCCAAAATATTTCTGACCCTCTAGCCAAAGTCCCAACAAGGCATTTGCGTCTGTCAAGATGAGAATCCGGCCAATCGGTGATGCATAATAAGTCTTGTACATATTTTTTCTTTCTTCGATTTTCTTAATATGCCTTATTATACCACTCTTGTCTTAACTTTAGCCACAATCCCATCTGGGTCTGTGACTTCTAGCTCTTGGGAGCTAATCCATCGGACTGACGCCTGCAAGTCCAGAGCGTTTTCATAAATAGCTACTAGGTCTTCTTTCCCTTGAACTTGCGCTTCAAAATAGGCTAGTCCCATTTGCTTAGGTTGGCGATGATTCAAGTGAGAACCTCCCCATTCATTAACTGCTAAATGGTGATGGTAGTTTCCTGATGCCAGCCAGCTAGCAGAAGGTAAAGAAAATTTATCCTCCAAGCTTAGAAGCTTTTGGTAAAAATGACTGGCTACTCTGCTATTTTTCACAGACAGATGGACATGGCCCATACGAGTGCCTTCAGCAATACTAAACGGCTGGACTTCCTGACCCAGTTCATAGATTTCTTGAGCCGCTAGAGCTTCCGTCACTCCGATAATGCGACCGTCTTCCCGAATATCCCAATCAGCCTGAGGCTTGTCCCGATAAAGCTCAATGCCGTTGCCTTCTGGATCCTCCAGATAAATAGCTTCACTGTAACCGTGATCCGCCCCTCCAACCATAGGAACTTTACTTTCTGATAAATGCTTCAGGATATCTGCTAAGGCTTGACGGCTTGGAAGCAAAAGTGCCAAATGATAAAGACCGTAAGCCGACTTAACGGACTGTCGGTCATTAGTCGCTAAAAGCCTCACCAACACTTGTCCGTCCCTGCCCAAAGCCACCTCTCCGTCCTGCTCTTCCAAAAGTTCCAGGCCTAAAACGTGCTGATAAAAATCTCTTTGTCTCGCTAAGTCAGCTACATAAAGTGCCACCTCTCCTAGATAAATCTTGCTTTGATATTCAAAAGTCATATACTTTCTCCTCTCTTAAATTTTAAATGTTAGCAGGTTTCCCGCCTAATCTTTTTTTATTTCTCCAAAATAGAGATAAGTTTCTTGATGCGGATGCCTGCCTTTCCATTTGCTCCGAAAGATTATTTTAAATTGTAATTATTTTCGTTACATCTATAAGTATAGCACGTTTTGATGTAATGTCAAGGATTACATCTCAGAAAATTCTTAACAAAAAAAACAATCTGCTCACTAGGAAACAGATTGTTCTTTAATTTCTTTTTCGGTCGCTGCGACGACCTCGTCAAGCCTAGTCTGAGCCAATTCAGCTTCCATGGCTGCCTGAATAGCCGCCAAGCGGTCGTCTAAGACATTGTGAATGTTCTTACCGATAGGACAGTCTGGATTGGGCTTGTCATGAAAACTAAAGAGCTGGCCGCTCTTGCCCAGACACTCAACCGCACTGTAGACATCCAACAGACTAATATCTTTCAAATCTTTGGCAATCTCTGCTCCTCCAGTCCCACGAGCAACGGTAATCATCCCGGCATTCTTGAGCTGGGACAGGGTCTTGCGGATAATAACTGGGTTGACGCCGACACTGCCAGCAAGGATATCACTTGTCAGTTTTTGTTTTTTTCCCTCCAAAGCCAAGACAATCAGCATATGAGTGGCAATGGTAAAACGGCTAGAAATCTGCATTTTTTCTCCTTCCTCATCATTTTCTCTCACTATTATATCTCAAAAATGGTGTAACTTCAAGAGTTACGACTGGACTTTAAGAAAGCTTCAATATCTTCTGCATAGCCTTCCCGCTCACTGATTTCCCGCAGCAGGTCGTGGTTGTGGGTATGGTGGATACCATTGACCAAACTCTCCCGATAAATCTCATAGTAAGGCAAGTGGAGCTCCCGAGCCAATCGCAGTTCCTGCTCCACATCGTAGACCACGCGCCGTAGGTCGACATCAGCCAGACCCGTCTCATCTATCTCTAAAATGGCATACTGGGCTCGCAAGTCCTGACGCAAAGCTGAATCTAGAAAGAATGGCTGACCAATAGAGCCGGGATTGATAATCAGCTGGCCCTTAGTCCCATAACGAAGAAACTGCTGGTGAATATGACCATAAACAGCGACAGCGCAATCATTCCCTTCAAAAAGGCGGTCGAAATCACTTTGCTCGCCAATATGAATCAGCTCCCGACCCCAGTTCTTATCAGGCAGATGGTGGCTAACCGCAATCTTCAATCCCTCTACTTCTGTCAAGAGCTGCAGAGGAAGTTCCTGCATACGGTCAATCTCTTCTGGACGGATTTCCTCTAGGACAAAATGGCAGAGCCGGGTCAGGTAGAGATGGCTGGGACGTGTCAAGTCTAACTTTTGATGCAGGGCATGCCAGAGGCTGTCCTCCCAATTCCCTCTGACCTGGAGGCTGATGTGCAGCTGCTCCATCCTATCTAAGATATTTCTGCGGCCGGTTCCTGGCAGGAGCAAGTCCCCCAAAAACCAATAATCTGTCACCTGCTGGCTTTTCGCATCCGCCAGTACCGCTTCCAAGGCTGTGCTATTCCCATGCACATCGGATAATAAGGCAATTTTTCGTGTCATCGTGTGTCTTTCTCTTTCTTTACAATATTATATCAAAGTTCAAAAAAACTTCCACTCACCAAATGAGTGAAAGTTTTGAAATGTTTTTTTAATTAATCAACAGATTTGAGGGCTTCCAGCATATCCACCCGTCTGAGACGGTAGTTGACAAAGAAGCCAAGTAAGGTCAAAATAAGAGTCACTGCTGTTAGAGGAAACAGATAGACGGAGAGACTTACTTGAGCATTTAAGCTAATAATGCTAGGCGCAACCTTCTCAATCAAAAAACGATGCAAGAAGAAACCACCTAGAAGCCCAACTGCCATCCCAATCACTGAAAGAATAATGGTCTCTCGATAGATATAGAGAGTCACTTCCTTATTATGGAAGCCCAGAACCTTGATAGTGGACAGCTCGCGAATCCGCTCAGCCACATTGATATTGGTCAGATTGTAGAGAATGACAACTGCTAGAAGAACGGAGATTACCACCAAAATAAGCATCGTGTTATTAAGAGAATCAGCTAGAACGTTGAACTGCTTCACCATGCTAGCATTTTGTGAGACACTCTTGACAGACTTGAGGCTCATAAATTTATTGGCCATATTGACAATATTTTTACTGGAAGAATCCTTGAGCTGCACTAGATAAGTATTTTTCTCAGGTTTTTCCCCATAAATCTTCTGATAGTCAGTCGCCTTCATAAAGGCAAAATGCCCAAAATGATTCTCATTGACTGCTGCGAGCTTGACAGGCTTGCCACCCAACTCTATACTACCACCAGGGCTGACTCCAGCTATGCGAGCCAATTTATCCGAAACGACTACACCATCTTTGAGGGTCAGCTCCTGCTGGTTGTTGGGACTTTCCAGAGAAATAAAAGGTTCAAAATTTTCTTTGTCCGTGACCATCAAAGTGACTGTTTCTGTCTCTTTTCTTCCTTTGTATTTCTCTGACAAGGTTTCACTGTGGATTTCCTGATAGGCAGCAATCGAGTCATCCGCCAGCATCTTTTTGAGCTTGTCCTGCTCAGCCTGATTTTCCCCAGGATTAACAGCGACAATCAAGTCGTATCGCAGAATCTCCTCAAACTGACGTTTGGGAATACCACCGATAGAAGATTGGAGCCCTAGGCCAGCAAAGAGTAGGGCAACAGAACCCGCCACACCAAAGATGGTCATAAACATCCGCTGCTTATAGCGAAAGATATTGCGAGCTGTGACTTTCTGAGTAAAGCTAAGACGTCGCCAGATAAGGGATAGTCTTTCCAAAAAGATCTTAGAGCCTTTGACCGGTGGCTTGGGCAAAAGCAAGTAAGCTGCTTCTTCTGTCAGCTCCCGTCTTGCCACTAAATAAGCAGGGAGAACACTGGATATAAGGGAAAGCCCAAGGGCAAGTAAACTATAGGAAATATAAAAATAAGCATGAGGGGCAGAAAGCACCATGCCTCTGGTAATAATAGAAGAAATCACTCCTGACAAGAAATAATGTCCCAGCAGAATCCCTATGAGGGTACCGAGACTCCCCGCCACCAAACCGTAAAGAGCAAACTTGCGAATGATGTCACGGCTATGATAGCCTAGAGCCTTAAAGACACCTGCATTTGTTCGCTCCTCGTCGACAAAACGCGTCATGGTGGTAAAGGTTACCATCGCTGCCACCAGATAGAGCACCACCGGGAAGATATTACCAATCGACGCAATACTATTCATGGAGTTTGTATACATATGATAGCCATTCCCACCTGGCAGGGACTTGCGGTCATAGCTATGATAGGCCGGCTCTTTCAAACGACTCAGGTCTGCCTTAGCCTCAGCTATCTTGTCCTTGTTAGTTGATAAGTCTTTCTCTGCCTGTGCTAGCTGAGATTTTTTCTGATTGAGCTGGGACTCAGCTTCCTGAATCTGCTGCTGGTTCTGGCTAATCTGAGCAGGGGCTAGGATAGAAGCGGCTTGAGCTACTGCTAGCTGGCTTTTTTGTTGATCCAGCTGATTTTGAGCTTGCTCTAATTGCTTTTTCCCTTGGGTCAGCTCACGCTCAGCCTGACTAATCTTATCTTCGCCCTTCTGAATGGTACTTTTGGCATTCGTCTCTAATCGCTTAAACCGGGCCGATCCATTATCCGCTAGGCTCTTGTCCAAAGCTGTCTGGTGCTGTTCCAAACGCTCCTGATAGCTTGTAGAGAAAGGAGCCAGATTTTCTAAATCATGATAGCGCAGGCGGGCAATACTGTAAACATCTGTATCAAAGGCCTTGGGGCTGACTACAGCATAGGCCGATAAAGCCCCGCTGCCACTAGTCGCATTGCCCAAATTTCTATCAGACCAGAGCTCTGCCGAGTTGACAAAGCCCACGACCTTATAGGTCTTGTTTTTCAGAACTGACGGCCTGCCTGCTTTTTCGGTCAGATCAATCTCCTGACCAAGCTTATATTTCTTAGACCAAAAGCTAGCTAAGGCAATTTCTTGCTCATTTTTAGGAAGACGGCCTGAGGTCACTTGAAAGTTTGAAATATTCTTGGTATCCGAGAATACTCGGAGAGCCTCCTCGTCTACGGTGACATCTGTCATATAGCCAAACTCGACATCAGCTCCCTTAATAGCTTCCAGCTCTTTCTGATCCGCCTTATCCAAACCATAGTCCGCCATAACAGCCAAGTCCATGGTTCGTTGCTCTTTCAAGTAATCTGTTGCTGCTCTGCGCATATTGGGTGGAGCGACCTTAAGTCCCACGAGAGCTAAAGAGCCCAGCATCATGAGGATTAAAATAGATAGGAAACGTCCTTTAGAGCTAGTGAAGGAGCGCAGAATATCTTTCCAATAAATCTTTCTCTTCATATTAATACTCCAATGTACTTATGTCCTGAGGCGATTCATTGACCGTAACACTTTTGACTTTCGCATCGTGCATGCGGATGACCCGGTCAGCAATGGGGGCCAAGGCAGCATTGTGGGTCACGATAATCACCGTCGCTCCTTGATTGCGGGACATATCCTGTAAGATTTGCAGCACTTGCTTACCAGTATTGTAGTCCAAAGCTCCTGTCGGTTCATCGCAGAGCAAAATTTTGGGATTCTTAGCTACAGCTCGAGCGATGGACACTCGCTGTTGCTCCCCGCCCGATAGCTGAGCAGGAAAGTTATTGAGGCGTTTTTCCAGTCCCACTGCGGTCAGAGCTGCCACTGGATCTTGAGCGTCCTTGACAATCTCAGAAGCCAATTCGACATTTTCCTTAGCCGTCAGATTGGGCACCAGATTGTAAAACTGAAAGACAAAGCCCACGTCATTGCGGCGATAGTCCGTCAGCTGGTGGGAATTGTAGTCAGCAATATTCTGGCCATCTATCAGGATATCTCCCTCATCATTGGTATCCATACCTCCAAGGATATTAAGTACCGTAGACTTACCGGCACCTGAAGCACCCAAAATAATGACCAGTTCCCCCTTTTCAATCTCAAAAGAAATATCGTGATTGGCGACTATTTCCGTATCCCCCATCTGATAACGTTTAAAGCTATGTTTCATTTCAATATATGCCATATCGCTTCTCTCCTTTTCAAACCTCATCTCCTTAAATCGACAAGGTGTTGATTCTAAATCACAAATATTATATAATGAGCTTAGACAAAAAGCAATAACCAAAAATCAACAAAGTGTTGATTTAGGAAAAAGGTAAAAAAAAATGATTCAGAAACGAAAAACTAGCACCAAGGAAGATATCAAGGAAGCTTTGATCCAGCTGCTTTCAGAAGAAAAATTCGAGAACATCTCCATCAGTAAGCTCTGCAAACGGGCTGGGATTAACCGAGGCACCTTCTACCTCCACTACGAGGACAAGTATCAGATGATTGACAGCATCAAAAGCGAAATTATTTCCCAACTTTCTAGCTATAGTCTTTTTGAAGAAGAAGGCGACTATTCCAAAAGGCTCATGATAGCAAAATTTCATATACTGCGTGCTAATGAGCGTCTGATCAATGCCCTGACCAGAAGTCATTATATTGACTTTCGAGAGGCTATTCGGGAGTACATAACCACTATCATTCTGAGTGACAAGCAAGAGACTGCTACCCAGCGTTTTTTAGAGGAGAACTTTCAGATTCCTCCGAAATATGCACTGGAAATCTTCCTATCCAGTGTTGAGGGGATTATTTCTCTTTGGATAGCCGGTGGTGCTCAAGAAGAACCCGAAGAAATCACGGACATGATTTTGACTACTTATAACTATGATTATTTGAGATAAGGGCTCTAGCTTGAAGGCTGACTAGACAAAAGTCATTTTTTCCACTAAGAAAGGCCGAACATATTGCTCGACCTTCTTTTTATATTCCATTAGTTTTTCTTTGTTTTCTTCAAAAGGAAGAAGACTCCTGCTAGGATAATCAAGCCTGCAAGACCCATGATGGTGACTTGCTCACCTGTTGATGGCAAGTCTTTTTTCTTGGCCTTGACGGACTGCTCATTTCGATACTGCACTTGGTAAACAGAGAAATGATTGGTCGTGAAGCTGATAGTCTGATTTTGATTAACCGTTACATCAAATTTCTCAACCTGCTTGCCATTTTCATCCAAAGCATAGACGGCATCCACTGGCAGGTCTTTGCGGACTGGGATTGTCACAAGGGTTGGACTGACCTGATGTACCGGCTGACCATTCGGATCGGTCAAGCTAATGTCATAAGTATCTGTCGGCTGAATCTTGCTTTCCAGTTTTTTCACTGACAGCTGGAGACCGGCCTTGACCAAGTCAGCATTTTTCAAGCGAATGCCAGTTGCAACATCCACCAAGCTGTCATCTTCTACATTGACTTCCGTCCGTGTATCAGAACTGCTAGAAGTTGCTGAAGAGGAAGAACTGGATGAGCTTTGAGATGAAGAAGAACTGCTAGAATCTTTGTTGGAGCTGGAAGGAGTAGTTTTTGCTGCTTCCTTGATTTTAGCTTCCATTTCAGCTTCTAGCTCTTTCATTTCCTTAAAGACTTGCGCTGCTCGAGCCTGTGTTTCTTCTGTAACTTTTGCTGAAGAGTCTGGCAGAGCTGCATTGGCTGCATCCAGAGCATTTTGTTCCTCAATAAAGCGGGCTTCCAAAGCCTTCCATCTGTCTTGAACAGAAGTACCAAAGAGGTCCTGATGCTTGGCTGCCATATCGTAGATATGAGATGCTACCCAGTACCAAGAGTCTGGACTGTAGCTAGTTGTGTTGACCTTATAAGCATCGTAAGTATCTGTGATATTACCATTATAAGGCAGGTAAGGTGAGAAGCGCGGACTGCCTACTGCCAGCCACATAGTGCCTCCGCCCATATTGGCTGGAACGCCGTCTTTGAGCTGGAAGATATGAGCTTCCATGACATTTGGATTGCCCAACGGATATTTGTAAACAGGATCTGTCGTACCGCGTTGTGGCAGCCCCTTACCATCTAGCTCCATTTGGTCCAGCGGTTTGAACTGAGTGCCCTCAAAGCGATTGCGCTGCATAGCCATAACATCTGCTACACTGATCTTTCTGTCTGTGGAGTGCATGAGATCAAAGTAAGAGTCGTTATAAGACACGGCCGCATTTGGATCTAGACTGGTGATACCTGCCCAGGCACGTGAACGATCTGCCTCTGCCATCGGTGGATTGTAGGACTGAGAAATATGGAATTTGCCGTCAATTTCTTTATAAGAATTTGCTTGCTTGGCTACATCCTGAACACCTTTTGAAGCAATGACATTTTCCGTATCATCAAAATCAACACTGCCTAAGAAGAAAGTGTTAGGAAAGACTGCATACTTGTCATCTGGGAATTTAATGGCAACATATTGGTGGCCAGATAGGATTTCCATATACCAGACACCTGTCTTATCAGCAATGGTGATAATATTCCCCTCTGCTGCTCCCTGCTCTCTGACAATCTGCGCCATCAGCTCCACTCCCTGACGGGCTGTCTGAACGTGGGGCAGAACGACAGTTGTCAGGATAGACTCAGCCAAGCCATTTTCTACATACGGGTCCACCTTTTGAATGGCATCATTGGCCTTGGCAGAAACTGTCGCAGAAATCGAAACACCGTACTCATTGAAGCCAACCTCGTCAAAAATACCTTGGGATGGGGTCACATCTGATACCGAAGTATACTTGTAGCTTTCTGCCGGCAGGGTCCATTCAAAGCCGTTGGTTTCATCGATCAGCTTGGCACCACTCGCATTTGTCTTTCTCGGATGAACCAGAAAGACCTTATTGTGATTGGGCTCCAAGTCCTCTGTCCGACCGTAAAGCGTCGTACCGTCTGCAGTCAGGTCTTTCCCGACGATAAATCCTGTGCAGGCTTCAACCACTTGGAAAGGAAAGAGAAAAATGGTCGAGAGAGCTAGCAAGGAACGAAACAATATTTTCTTCATAAAAATATCTCCTTTGTTTTTTGTAAAAAAATTACAAAATTAAATACTATATTCAGTATAGCCTTTTACACCAGGTTTTGCAAGCGATTACAAATCCTTATTTTATATATTTCCTGAAAATTATTTAAATTTCAGATTGAAGAAAAAGTCCATTTTGGACAATTTGTTCAATCTTTTTCTTTTACTAGAGAAAATAATAAAACTCTTAAAAATAGCATTAAATCAGCATTCCTAAGAGTTTTCACTATTTGACAACCAACCTTGATAAGGGCATTTTTTAATTATCGATAGGGTTTGTCTACGTTCTGAAAGCCAGATAAAATCTGACTTTAAAGACACGTGGCTGCGGAGGCACAACCCGCAGCCGCGCAAGTGTCGCAGGAAAGAATGGATTGGAGAAAAAGAACGAACTTCTCTCCTATTACCAAACTGGTTGTGCTTCATAGCTTAGATTATTTTACCGTCTTCTCTAGACAAGCAATCTTACCATACGCTGACCCGCTTATCTGGAGCCAGATACATGGCATCGCCTTCTTTGATTTCTGGATAAGTTTCATAGAAGGCCTCTACATTTTTAAGTTGCTGGTTGACCCGCAGCTCAGCAGGAGCATGGACATCTACCTTCAGGAGAAGTTGGTTAAATTGCAGACTAGCCTTGCTTCTCCAGATATTGGCATAGTTTTCAAAGTAATTCTTCAAGTCTGCATCTGGATATTTCTTTTTAACGACTTCTAGACTAGCTGAAAGTCCACCCGCATCGGCTACATTTTCTGTTACCGTAAGCTTGCTATTGACCTTGCCGCCGTAGATTTCAATACCATCCCACTGCTTGGTAACAGCTTCAATTTTCTTGTCAAAAGCTTTCTTATCTGCTTCTGTCCACCAATTGTTCAAATTCCCCTCTTCATCAAAGTTTGCACCGTTTGAGTCGAAGGACGCTCAAATCAAGATTAATCAAACCAGCATAGAGGCAGTTATAGATGGTTTTAAAAGCTACCATTGGCTTTTGTTCAAGCTGATAGCGACCACAAATCTGTTCAGGCGACCAGGAGGATTTTAAACCGTTCTCAATTTCCTTTTTCAACTTTGGTGTCAAACGAGACTTCCGACCTTTTTGCTTAGCTCTGTGATCGTACTGTTCCTGCGCTAAGGCTGCGGAATAACCATTTTGGCATCGTCTTAACTCTCTTGAAATGGTAGACTTATGGACGCCAAGTTTACTTGCAATTTGGCAAGGTTTCAAAGCTAATTTCAAGTAGGTTTCTATCTTTATTCGGTCGGTTATGGTAAGATGGGAGTAGCTCATAGTTTTTTCCTCGGGTTCTGTTTGTGTAGTTACTTACAGTTTACACCAAGGAAACGCTATGAGTTTTTTTGTTGCACTATATTTTACAATTTATCTTTTAAAAAAAAGACTGGGACAAAAATGCCTCAGTCTAGCTTTATTATGCACAAAAAATATTGAGGCTGAGACATTTTAAATTGTCACCCAGACCTTTTAAACTTGAACCTCAAAATAAGTGAGCCAAGCTAAATTTCCAAAATTAACTTCTATCCTACCACCATCTACTGAATCTTTTTAGCTAGCATAGTCGCAAAGCGCAGCTGAATTCGATTGCCGTTTTCATCACGGCGGTGGAGGTGACCAGGATTTTCATTGTACTTAACCAGCTCCCAGTCTTTATAATAGTCAGCAAGCTCGCCTTCCTTAAAAGTAAAAGGAAAGGGAACAGAGCATGGGAAGTCCTCTGTATCCATGGCACAGACGATGAGATTGTAGCCACCAAGCGCTGTGTGCTCTTGCATATTTCGGATAATATCCGGAATCCGCTCCGCCTGCAAGAACATCAGGACAACGGTGGAAACAATCAAATCATAAGTCTGAGTCAGACTAGCTGAGTTGATGTCGTAGCTACCCACTGGCAGATCTAAATCCTCCTGCTCCACAATGCTACGTAAGATCTCCAATGCCAGCTCATTCTGATCTACGGCCGTTACTTCAAAGCCCTGCTTGGCCAGAAAAAGAGCATTGCGACCTTGACCACAGCCTAGGTCTAAAGCCCGCCCTGGTCGGACTGTCTGCACGGCTTCCAAAACCTCTGAGTGCACTGGATTGCTGCCGTATTTCTTAGGGAAATAATCCTCAGGTCGGCAGTAAAATTCCAAATACCACTCCAAATCATCCGTCAGGGCTTCGACCCGATGCCAAGCTTGGGGCTGGGCAAAAGGATTGTCCTGACCAGCTTCAAAGATGTGCTCAGCCAGCTCCTCACCTTCCTCTGACATCTCGATAAACTTAAGTCGTCCCTTAAGAACCGTGATTTTTCCCCAAGTGCCCTCTTTGGTATTGTGCTTTCTCTTTACTGTCTCTGGCATCGTCTCTGCCGTCCACAGCGGCATGAGTTTATAGGCTAGCAATTCTTCTGTCATAAAAAATCCTTTCTCTGAAAGCCAAGCTCCGAATAATCTAACTGTCTTTATCATACTCGAAAAGGATAAACTTGACAAGTGTTAAATTGGACGGCCTTCCCTGCAAAAAGAAAGAACTGGTCCATCAACCAGTTCTTTCTCACATAGGAAGTCTACTATTCTTCTTTTTTCTTGCTAACTTGCTTGTAGCCAAAGAAGCCTAATACAGCAACTAGCAGCATATCTTTGATCGTTCAATTCAAAAAATATGAGAACATCAAGAAAAAATATATCACTGTTTCCCTTATCGGTCCGCGCTCAGTAACCAAAATCAAAGTGTGCTCCTTCAGATAATATACTGCCGAAGATAGAAAATAAACCGTCTACCAACATTCTAATCATTCAGATGATAAAGATTTTTGGCTTTTTCAATATCATAATATTGGTCAAATTCTTCTTTGGAACTGAACGCATGTTCTTGACCATCTGTAGACAATTCTTTGGGTATCTTAGAGTCTCTATAAAGATTATAATCGTTTGGCAAAAACTTTGAATAAACTGATGCAATTCTATCAACGGTATCAAAACTATTTTCATTTGTCAAAATGACAACTTGAGAATTCTCTTTCTCTAATATGTTCATAGCATTTTTATCTTTGCTAATAGGTGTACCTCCCATTTCCTCTGGTTTGATTGTAAAATGGAACCCAACTACATCACTTTTTATTCCAAAGTCAGATATATTACTAAGTTTTATAGTAGAATAGGGAAACTTTATATTTTCAATAGCTTTTACTTCTTCAATTTTTCTTGTTTGAAGATTTAAAAATACTTTTTTCGTTTTTTCATGGTTTTCCAAGGGTCTAATGTACAGCGCCAGCAAATCTTTTGCTTTGTAAGAGTAAACCGGACCAATATCATTCGAAATATAACCTTTTTTATATTCGTCCACTGTAGCCAGTAAGTCAATTTCAGGTTCTTCTTCTAGTTTATTCCCTTCTACCTTGTAAATTGATAAAGTCCAATAAGCATCCTTCCCAACCGATTCATGGATAGCCGAAGGGTGCTCTGGTAATTTCATATTATCCCTGAGAATATAGTTTTGAGAGGTGGGATTGCGCCATTCAGTGAATAATTGCTTATTATACTTGCGTAATTCTGCTTCCTCTGACTGGTCTACATCCCAATGTACTATGGCTCCTTTGCCATCCGCAATAATTTGATAAGAGTCTATTTTCGCTTTTCCAGTGTAATACTGGTAGCCTGTATATTTCTCCGCCAGATACCATTGATATAGGAACAATCCTCCCCCTAGCAATCCGATGATAGATACAAGTATCAGAAAACGAGTCAAGTATTTTCTATTTGTCTTTTTGATGTTTTTCTACTTACTCCACTATGTACTTTATTTTAAAATATAAACTTTGAGGAAAATCAATTATTCTAAAACCCTCATCCCTCCCATTATAGCATAATTCTCAAGTCAAAGTTGAAACCTAAAAAAAGACCGGTCGCCCAGTCTTTCATCTTGTATTAAAGTTCTTCATCTGTCTAGCGATGTCGCGGTTTTGCTCGCGGCGTTTGATGGACTCGCGCTTGTCATAGTCGTGCTTCCCTTTGGCTAAGCCCAGGAGCAGCTTGGCATAGCCGTCCTTGAGATAGACCTTGAGCGGCACCAGCGTCATTCCGGTTCCCTTGGTCTCCTGCTCCAGCTTTTGGATCTGCTTCTTATGGAGCAGTAGCTTTCTGCGGCGCTCAGGCTCTTGATTCCAGATATTGCCCTCTTCATAAGGCGCGATATGGACATTGCTGAGCCAGGCCTCACCGTTCTTGATCTGGGCAAAGCCGTCTTTGAGATTGATGCGGGCAGCCCGGACGCTCTTAATCTCCGTCCCCGTCAGCACCATGCCCGCCTCGATGGTATCTACGATGGTGTAGTCGTGTCTGGCCTTTTTATTTTGCGCGACGACCTTTCCTTCTCCCTTTGCCATGCTTGGCTCCTTTCTTGACTAGTTCCTTGTAAAATGCCTTCTGGCTCTTGCCTTTCTTGGACTTCTCATCTTTCTTATCTCTGTAGCCTTTTTCTTTAGAAGAATGGCTGCGCTTGTCATCCTCACGACGTCTCTTTCTGCCTGACCTGCCTCTGCCACTCTTGCTAGTCTTTTCTACCAGGTCAAATTCACTAGGCAGGTATTCAAAGTCTATCTCGCCCGTAGCCTTATCCGCTCGGACCAGCTTGATGCGAATCTGCTGACCGACCTTAAAGACCACGCCGGACTTTTCTCCTTGCAGGGTCATCGTCCGCTCATTGTAGCTGTAAAACTCTGGCAGGTTGGTGACATGAATCAAGCCTTCGACCGTATTGGGCAGTTCAACGAAAAGTCCAAACTTGACCACGCTTGAAACTACGCCGTCAAACTCTTCCCCAACAAATTCTTCCATGTACTCAGCCTTCTTCATGGCTTCGACTTCCCGCTCGGCTTCGATAGCCCGACGCTCTCGGCTGGAAGACTGACTAGCAATCTCTGGAATCACTTGCTCAAAATGCTCTGCTATTTCCTTAGACTGGCCATAATCCCGCACCATCCGGTGAACCAGAAGGTCAGGATAGCGGCGAATCGGACTGGTGAAATGCGTATAAAACTCCGCTGCCAGACCATAGTGGCCGTGATTGTGCTCAGAGTAGCGAGCCTGCTGCATGGAGCGCAAAAGCATCATGGACAGGACATCCTCATAAGGCTGGTCTTTGACCGCCTCCATAATATCTTGCAGGGCCTGCTGACTCATAGAGCTAGCCGTCCCGTATATCCGAATCCCAAAGCTAGAGGCGTAGTCGATAAACTTCTGCACCTTCTCCGCCTTAGGCTCCTCGTGGATCCGATAGATAAAGGGCAGATTTAACTTAGCAAAATGCTCAGCCACCGTCTCATTGGCCACCAGCATAAAGGACTCAATCATGCGCTCGGCAATTCCCCGCTGACGCAGAACAATATCCACCGGCCGACCTTCCTTGTTGACCATGATTTTGGCTTCATTGGTGTCAAAGTTAAGAGCACCTCGCTTAAATCGCATGCTTTCCAGAATCTCATGCAGCTGGACCATACTGTCAATACTAGGTACAATGGCCTTGAACTGCTCAGCTTTTTCCTCATCTCCTGCGATGATGTCGTTGACATCACTATAGGTCATGCGAAAGGTCGTCTTGATGACAGTCTGAGTGATAGTATGCTTGACCACGCGCCCCTTGGCATCAATCTCCATGATAGCCGACTGGGTCAGCCGATCCACATTGGGATTGAGGGAGCAGATACCGTTGGACAGGCGCTCTGGCAGCATAGGCACCACGCGGTCGGTCACATAGACAGAGGTTGCCCGATTAAGGGCTTCCTTGTCCAGCTCAGAGCCTTCTTTGACATAGTAGGACACATCTGCGATATGGACGCCCAGCTCAAAGTTGCCATTTTTTAGGCGCTTGATATGGACCGCATCGTCCAAGTCCTTGGCATCCGCTCCATCGATGGTAAAGGTAATCTCATCACGCAGGTCCAAGCGCCCTTTCAAATCACTCTCAGTCGGTGCATCTGGAACTCGCTCGGCTTCTTCCAAGACCTTTTCTGGAAATTCAGAGACAATGTCCATCGACTCCAGCACTTCCAGTACATCAATACCAGGGTCGTTGACATGGCCGACCACATCAACCAGACTGGCCACGAAGAAATCGTGTTTCTTGGTTGGATATTTGTCAATAGCGACCTTGAGTACCTCTGTACCATCCAGAACTAAGGCCGGTTTTTTGACATAAATAGGCTGGCTTATTTTCTGATTTTTCGAGCGAATATAGCCCGCATACTTTGGCTTTTCTTCATCCAGAACCAGCTGGCCAACTGCTGACGTCAGGCTATGCTCCAAAATATCAATAATCTTAGCCTCAGCTGATGTTCCCTTGATCCGATCTGCCACCTTGGTGATGACTACTTCCACTGTATCGCCATCAATGGCATGATTGACATCATTGCGGCCGACAAAGAGGTCATCCTCTTCCTCATTCAGGGTGACAAAGCCAAAGCCATTCTTGTGGGCATGAAAAACACCCTTGAGCGTCAGACGCTCCTGCTTTTTCTTCTCATAAAGCTCAATCCGCCCCTTGTCATCAAAGCGAATTTGATGCTTTCTTTCCATCTGGGAGATGGTCTTGACCAAGCTACTAAAGTCCTTGGAAGACTCTTTCCCCAAAGCAGCCGCCAGCTCATCTACGCTAGCCTGCTGCCTGTCTTTTAAATATTCAATGATTTCTGATTTCATATTCCTCTTCTCTTGATGAGTTCATTCTTCATCCTTGCTAAATCTCTTTAAAACTTAAAAAATAGGCCAAGACGAAGTCATAGCCCATTTTATTTACTAGATAATACTGCTAATACCAATGCAATCAGTAGCCAGAAGAAAATCATAATTCCCGTCATACGCTGCATCACAGCTTCAAAACCGCGTGCCTTAGGACGTTCAAACAAATCATTGGCACTGGCATCAAAGACGTTGCTAGACTGATTTTTGGTTGGCTGCATGAAAATTGCAATGACAATAATAGCTGATAAAATGACTAAAATGGTTAATAATAGGTTGTACATAAATAAAAACTCCTTAAAATCCTATCTATTTTATCATAAAATCTACTTGGATTCAAGATGTAAAGTAACTTTTCTTTCCTTAGGACAGTACTTTAAGACCTCAATTTTTTCCGGATGCGTTTTCGTATTTTTGCTGGTCAGATAGTTCTGACTGCCGCAGCTGGAACATTTTAAATTTATTTTAACGCGCACTAGATATCCTTCTTCTTAAATAAATTTCGAAAACTAAAGAGATTGGCCAGCATACTGACGGCGACTAGCCCTGCTGTTGCATAAAAGACTGAATGATAGCCATAGGCTGCCGCAATGACCGAGCCAGACATAGGCCCGACCACCCCGCCCAGATAAAAGAAAATCTGATTATAGCTGAAAATCCTAGAGATTCCAAATTTGGGTGTTATCTTACTTAGCAGAGCATTGACTCCTGGTATCAGCGCCCCTGTTCCTAGGCCAAATAAAAAGCGATAAAAGCCCAGCTGCATAGGGGAGCCAGCATTGGCACAGAGCAAATAAATCAGGATTGAATAGAACTGTGCCAGCACTAGAAGCCGGTGATTGCCGATACGGTCTCCTAAACGCCCCAGAATGCTGGAGCTCATCATGCTGGAAAGTCCCATGCTAGAAACGATGAGACCCGAAACAAAGATCAGATTGTCCTTTTGCCCCAGTTCTCTGACATAGAGGGCAAGGATAGGGCTGATAGATTGAGCTGCAAACTGGATAACAAAGCTGGTCAGAAAGAGATTAATCAACATCTTAGGATACCTGAGTTGGCGCAGCAATTCCTTAAAGCCTACCTCTTCTTGTCGGGTCACCGGCACAAAATCCTCCCGAATCAAATAAAAGGTCATCAAGGCTGCCACCAGAAAGAAGCCGCCAATCAGGAGAAAGACATTGCGAATACCGAACATCTCCGCAATCAGACCTCCAATAAATGGCCCCATAAGATTACCCGCAACGACACCTGTCGAGAGAGTTCCCAGAGCATAACCAGTTTTTTCCTTGGGAGCCTGACTGGCAATCAGAGCTGTACTATTGGGAACATAACCAGCGAAAACACCGTTTAGAAAGCGTAGGAGCAAGAGCCAGAAAATATTGGGTACAAAAGCAATACCGCCCATCGTGAAAACCATGGCAGTAGCTGCACGTATCATCATAGGCTTGCGGCCATATCGGTCCGCTAGACTTCCCCAAACAGGAGAGAGCAGTGCCGCTGAGATTGCAGAGAGAGAAATCCCTAGCCCAGCGTAATACTCCACCTCATGACCTCTGGCACCTAGCTGCTCCACGAAAAGTGGCATAAAAGGCGTCACCAGAGAAATGCTGGCACCAGTCAGGAAGTTCCCAAACCAAGCGACTTTCAGGTTATGTTTCCAGTTTACTTGTGACGTGATAAATCATCTTCTTTCTAATTTCTGCAAAGCATCGTGAATCTGCTGTCGAGTTTCCTCAAGCGAGCCATTATTATCAATCAGCACGTCTGACCTTTTTCGTTTTTCTCGGAGAGATAGCTGAGCTACTATGCGTTTTTCTGCCTCTTCTTGACTAAGAGCGTTTCGAGTCATAAGGCGACTGAGCTGAGTTTCCTTCGTCACGTCCACCAGCCAGATTTGGTCAAACCAGTCTTCATATTGTAACTCAAATAAGAGAGGGATGTCCATAAAAAAGATAGACTCAGTTTCTGCCAACAAATCTCGCTTGCCAGCCAATTCCTCGCGGATAATCTGGTTTTGTATTTGACTGGACTGAGCCAAGAGTTCGGGATCCCAAAAATCATAGCTCCCAGCTTGGGCCGGTCCAAGCGGCCATCTTCCTGTAAGATAGCTGAGCCAAAAGTAGATAAAAGAGCTTGATAAAGCCGTTCCCCCGGCTCTTGTAGCTCATGCACTACCTGATCCGCATCGATAACCTGATAGCCCTGCTGCCTCAAAAACTCTGTCACAGTTGACTTACCCGAGGCAATACCGCCAGTGATACCGATAATTCTTGCCATGACAGCTACCTCGCTTTCTGACAATGAGGACAGAGATGTGTACCTCGTCCACCCAGCTTAATTTTCTCAATCGGGCTGCCGCATCTAGCACAGGGTTGACCGGTCTTTCCATAGACCTGCAGAAAATCCTGCATCGTGCCGTCTTCACCCAAAGCATTTCGATAGGTCCGAATGGTCGATCCTCTCTTTTCAATCCCAAGCTGCAAAACTTCTATAATCTGCTCACGCAGTCGCTTCACTTGAGCAGGCTTCAGACTAGCTGCTGGCCTTGCCGGATGAATCCGCGCCCGCCAAAGGGCCTCATCTACATAGATATTGCCCAGACCAACGACCAAGGTCTGCTCTAGCAAATAGGGTTTGATGGGCTTCTTGGAACGACTCAAAGCTGCTGCAAAAGGCGACAAAAGAAAGTCCGCCTCTGTCGGCTCAGGACCAAGCTTTCTGACAGCAAAATAAGCCTCCAGCTGATCCTTTCTCAACAGTTCCATGGTCCCAAACTTGCGGACATCCTCATAAACAAGCGTCCCACCATCCGTCATCTCGAAAAAGACATGAGCATGCTTGCGCTCAGGCACCGCATCAGGATAAAAAAGATACTTACCTTCCATTCGCAGATGGGAAACCAGCACTCCGCCTGTCAGGTAAAAGAGCAAATACTTGCCCCGACGCCCAATCCTTTCAATGGTCTGACCTGGCAAGTCATGGACAAAACTATCCACTCCCGTACCAATCATCTTGGCATAGCGGACCTGCACTTGATCAATCGTCTTGCCAACAACCAGACGCTCCAAACCGCGCCGAACCGTTTCCACTTCAGGTAATTCAGGCATGAAATCTTTATCCTTTCTTATCCAAATGTAACATGTAATGCACCGTTCGACTTATTTCTTCAAATCCCGCACTCTTGTGAAAAGCTTGACTGACTGCATTGTCTATATCACAATCTGAAGCTAGCTGAGATGCTCCTTTTTTTGTCGCCCACGACTGAGCAAAGTCAAGAAGCTGAGTAGCGATACCATGTCTTTGAAAAACAGGTGCTACCGCTATGCCTTCAATATATGCGACAGGAAGTTGCTCTGCTCCTTCCACATACTCCGAACGCATAGATAAGCTGATCCAAGCAACGGCTTCTCCCTCTAAATAGTATAAAAATTCATTAGGAAATTTTCCTTCAGAAAATGCTGCTAGTAATTTCTTTTTCTCTGTTTTCCAAACTAAATGAGCAAAGTAAGCCCAATCAGCTAGATGAGATTTTTCGACCGCTCGAATTTCCACTACCATTACCTTTTTCAATCTTCTCTTTCTAACAAGCGGCGAGCATAGATTGCCTGACCTGAATGCATAGCAGCATCGTCGATGATTGATACTAAGCGATTCCCACGCTTAACTGCTGGGGACCAATTCTCATCGACAACATCATCCAGACTATCTTCATTTACCTTTGATAAATAAGCAATTGCTGTCGCAACCGCATCAGACAGATAATCTTTAAGAAAATCAATATCTGTCACCACAACTTTATGCGCTTCTTGAGGAGTATGGTGCCAATCTTCCGTATCATCTGGCAAATCCAAGGCAAACTTTTTCTTCCAACCTTTAGAAAACCAAACTGGCTCGGTCTTTGCTAAATCAGCAATCTGAAAATCCAGCTCCCGCGCCGTATGCCAAGTCACAGACTTAATGGACGGAACTGTATTTGCAACCGGAAAAGCATTTACTTCTTCCACAGATAAATTATCCAGCACCGATAAAAAACGCTCCTCGACTCGTTCCACGTTTTCTACTAAAAGATTTACAAATTCCATTGCCCTGCCTCCTTAAAAAATTAAACTAATCACTGATTATGGCAATCTCAACTCAATGTCCCATCGCAAAGTTGTCATCAAAATACTCAGCTAACATTAGGCGATGCTTACTACTCACAGATTCTAATTTCTCAATTTCTTCCTTAGAAAAGAAACTCAGGCGTAGAGTTTCCTCATTGTGAAAATTGGAAATATCAACATTCTCCAATGCCTGAAATTCATACAGAAAGACAACCGTCTGCACTTTGTCGCCATTAGGGTAAGATTCATCAAAATTAGTATAAACATTCAGCAAGCGCTTGGCTTCAACAGAAATGCCTGTCTCTTCGTAAAACTCACGCACGGCTGCTTGCAGAGAAGTTTCCCCGAGCTCCATAGCTCCACCAGGAATCGCCCATGTTTTCTTATCACCTCGCAACTGCAGAAGCACTCGATCCTCTTCGTCTGCCAGAATTCCACCAGCAAAATTCAGAATAACCTTATCATGCCCCACCTTGGAGCGAATATAGGAAATATAGTCCATATCAAAATCCTTTCAATTTCTCTGGGAAGGCAGCGTTTTGAAAGAAATAGCGCAGTAGCTGAATATGCGTATCCACATCACTAAAAAGCCAAGCATGCCCTTTGCCAGAATAATAGGCGCATTCAGACTTAGCATTTTTATGTGCCAACTTGGAGTGCCAGTCATGAATAGTTTCGGCTTCTTTCCCACCTGAGATAAAGAAAGCAGGATTGGAAAGATTTATATAAACTATAAATCTGATCTCCTTATCCTTCGTCATCAAGAGATAAAATCTCCAAATACATATCCAATCTTTCATTGATATATTTGGCAAATAAATCCTCCATTGCCGATAAACTTCCTTTTGAATGAAAGTCATCAAATGCTTGGTAATAGGACAATCTATCCGTAAATTTTATATCAATCGGTGGATAGCCCGCCTTCATCAACTCCAAATTCACCAAGAGCCTACCTGTTCGGCCATTGCCGTCAATAAACGGATGGATACTCTCAAAGGCAATATGAAACTGAGCTAGTTTGGTCACCATATTTTCCTGACTTGCAGCATAGTCCACTAGGAGCTTCTCCATCAATGGAGCAATCATGTAAGGCTGAGCCGGTTCATTAGCTGCTCCCATGATGCGCACCGGGACTCTGCGATAAATGCCTCGGTCATTTTTTTTATCCGCTAATACTAGATAATGAATATCCTTTATCATCTGTTCTGACAAAGACTGGTTCTTCTCAACAAGCCTTTGAACAAACTGAAAAGCCTCCTGATGACCGATTGCCTCCATATGATCTTTTAAAGGCTTTTGGTCAATAGTCAATCCACGCAGGACCAAATCTGTCTCACGCAAGGTCAGAGTATTGCCCTCAATAGCATTTGAGTTATAGGTATATTCGACTGTGAACTCTTCATTCAGCCGCTCCAACTCTCCATCCGTCAAAGGGCGGAGTTTTGATAACTGCTTCATCTTTTCATCAATCAAAGGCAAGAGACTCTCTGCTTTCTTATAACGGCCATCCGCTGGCTTTCTGGCATCTGAGGGAATCCTCCACAAACGCCCTTCTTGAACAGCACCTGGAATCTTTCCCTGACTGCACAGAGACCGAACCCGACGATCAGAAATTCCCCAGAGATCAGCCGCCTGCCTCACTGTCATATACATGAGCACTCCTCACTTTCTCCCTCTATTATACCATAGTCCGGAACAATATGAGGATTAACGGAACAATGTTTGCAGATTAACGGAAGGATAGCAAATATTTAATAACGTAATATCAACAATTTTCTATCTTGCTGCTAGTTTGTAGTAAAAAGAGATAACAAAATGTTATGCTCTCTTTCACCGCTATTTCAAACATTATTTTTCCAAGCTTGCTTAGAAAACCTCAATACTCCTTCTTATTATAGCCAAAGTCCGCCAAGTCCAGCTTCTTGTCCCGCCAGTTTTTCTTGACCTTGACCCAGGTTTCTAGGAAGACTTTGTCCCCCAGCATGATCTCAATATCGCGCCTAGCCATAGATCCGATTTTCTTCAGCATGGATCCACCTTTACCAATGATAATGCCTTTTTGGCTGTCTCGCTCCACCATGATGGTCGCTCGAATATGGACCTTGTCTGTCTCCTCGTCTCGCTTCATGCTATCAACGACCACTGCGACTGAGTGGGGAATTTCCTCCCGCGTCAGCATCAAAACCTTCTCCCGAATCATTTCTGACACCAGAAAACGCTCCGGATGGTCGGTAATCTGGTCTTCTGGGAAATACTGGAAGCCTTCCTCCAAATTCTCACTGAGGATGTCAACCAGACGGGAAACATTATTACCCTGCAGGGCTGAGATCGGCACGATTTCTTTGAAGTCCATCTGCTGACGGAAATCATCAATTTGCGCTAAAAGCTGATTCGGATGGACTTTATCAATCTTATTAACCACCAAAATAACTGGCACCTTAGCCGCTTTCAAGCGCTCGATAATCATGTCATCGCCCTTGCCACGCGGCTCATCAGCCGGCACCATAAAGAGGACAGTATCCACCTCACGCAGGGTACTGTAGGCCGCTTCTACCATGAAATCGCCTAAAGCCGTCTTGGGCTTGTGGATTCCCGGCGTGTCGATAAAGACAATCTGCTCCTTATCCGTCGTGTAAATCCCCATAATTTTATTGCGTGTGGTTTGAGCCTTATCGCTCATGATGGCAATTTTTTGCCCCATAACATGATTCAAAAAGGTTGATTTCCCAACATTAGGACGTCCTAAAATAGCTACAAAGCCTGATTTAAAAGTCATTATTTCACCTCTATTATTTCCATAAAAACAGCAGAAAATCGGCAGTCTCCCCGATTTTCAAATCTTTAAAAAATCCAATCCCAAATCTTTGGAACAAAAATAATCAGTCCTGTCACAACGGCAAAGCCAGACACGACCAGAACAGCTCCAGCTGCCATATCCTTGGCATTCTTGGCCCGCATAGAAAAGTGGTAATCGCTGGCCAAATCCACAACATTTTCAATGGCAGAATTGACAATCTCAAAGGCAATGACCAGAAAAATGCTCAAAAAGAGAAAGAGCCATTCTATCGCGGACAAGTCAAAAATCAGTCCCGCAACTATCACTGCCAGAGCCGAAAGGACATGCTTGCGCAGATTGCGCTCCTCTTTAAAGGCTGTAAAAATACCGGTTAAAGCAAATTCCAGACTCGAGACCACATCCCGATTTTTCCATTTGCGTTTGTTATTTCCTTGTGAGTCCATAAGCAGTTAAAATTTCTTCCTGTAAACCAAACATTTCTGCTTCTTCTTCCGGCGTATAGTGATCATAGCCGTTGATATGCAGAAAACCATGCACTGCCAAAAAGCCCATCTCCCGCTCAAAGCTGTGGCCGTATTCTTTAGCCTGCTCACGCGCCTTGTCCACTGAAATGAACAGCTCACCGATATAGGCGTCAAAATCTTCCAGCATCTCAGCTAGCTCAGGGTGGTCCAGCAAATCCTCCTCGTCAACAGCGATGTCCAGCTCAGGCTTATACTCCAAGCTAATCACATCCGTCGGCCGATCCGTATCTCTATATTCCAAGTTGAGTTCATGACTGCGCTCGTTACTGACAAAAGTCACAGCCATTTCCTTCTTTTCCTTGCCCGTTTTCTGGGCAGCAAACTCCAAAATTTCCTGAGTCTGTTTAAGAATCTCTTCCGAAACCTGACCCGTTTCGTCTACCATTTCGATATACATATCTTACCCGCTTTGCTAGTATTACCTTATTATATCATATTTTGACTCACTTTAGGGAGCCGAGGCCAGGGTTTTGGAAAATAGCAGAGCAGATTTGTCAACCTCTCACCGCAAAGACAAAAGCAGCTATTTTTATTTTGTCCCTCCCCGAAACTTTGCTTTTCACTATTTGCTATCATTGACAAAAAGAAAAGGCTGGGAAAACCCAACCTTGTCCTACAAGATGCTAATTGCCGGGATCGAACCGGCGACCTCATCCTTACCATGGATGCGCTCTGCCAACTGAGCTAAATCAGCGTACCTATCTAATATATCATGTAGATAGGTGCTTGTCAATATCCTTTCTCATTTTTTTGCAAAATAATCTTCCCTAGTCAGATAGTAATGGATCCGCGTCACAATGCGTCCTTTCTCATGCTTGTCTAGTGATGCGTAAGGCTCTTCGTGGGAATATTTCATACCAGACTTGACCATAACCCTGCCAGATGCTGGATTGTCCACATCGTGCAGCGCCACAAGTTTGTTCATCTCAATTTCCTCAAAAGCCATCTTGATTACTGCGCGATTGGCCTCTGTCGTGTAGCCCTGATTCCAGTATTTTTTATTGATTACATAGCCGATAGCCGCTGTTTTCAAATCCAGCCTGATCTTATGCAGGTCAATCGTCCCGATGAATTTGCCATTTTCTTTCACTTCTATCCCCCAGCGCCCCAGAGGATTGGCCAGATAAAAGAGAGCGATATTATTGCGTGTTCCTTCCAGGCTTTTATTTGTCTCAAAAGTATAGCGAGTATTTTCCTCATCCGAAGCATACTCAAACATCGCCGAGGCATCGTCCAAGGTCACCGGACGCAGAATCAGCCGTTCAGTTTCCAGCCTGGCATGATGAGCCAGTTTGACATAGATATTTTCCATCAGGACCTCCTAGATTTTCTTAACAGAATAGCACAATTCACTGATGAAAGCAAACCACTCTGATTTTTTCTTGATTTTTGAAGCGTTTTCCTATACAATAAAAACATCTTAAAAAAGGAGCATATTTTTTATGTTAATCGGTATTCCAAAAGAAATCAAAAACAATGAAAATCGTGTCGCTCTGACACCAGCTGGTGTTCATAGTCTCGTTGGCAAAGGCCATGAAGTTCTGATTGAGACAAACGCAGGTCTGGGATCTGGCTTTGCCGATGCAGACTACGAAAAGCAAGGTGCAAAAATCGTCCCTACTGCTGCAGAAGCTTGGGCAGCCGAGCTAGTAGTCAAGGTCAAAGAACCTCTTGCAGCTGAATATGGCTTCCTCCGTGATGACCTCTTGCTCTTTACCTACCTGCATATGGCTGCCGCCCCTGAGCTAGCAGATGCTATGACAAGCGCCAAGACAACTGGTCTGGCCTACGAAACTGTCCGCGATCAAGATGGACAACTGCCACTCTTGGTGCCTATGAGTGAGGTAGCTGGCCGGATGGCGGTCCAAATCGGTGCCCACTTCCTGACTAAGCGTGAAGGTGGATCTGGCGTACTTCTCGGTGGTGTACCGGGCGTTCCGAAAGGGAAAGTTACCATCATCGGTGGCGGTGTCGTAGGAACTCATGCCGCTCGTATCGCTCTAGGATTGGGTGCGCAAGTGACTATTCTGGATATCAGCGCTAAGCGTCTGTCTGTCCTAGAAGATGTCTTTGGCCATCAAATCCAGACCCTCATGTCTAATCCTTTCAATATCGAAGCTAGCGTTCGAGAGGCAGATGTCGTGATCGGTGCTGTCCTCATTCCAGGTGCGAAGGCTCCAAAACTGGTGACAGACGATATGGTTAAGCAAATGCGTCCAGGCTCTGTCATTGTAGACGTAGCCGTTGACCAAGGCGGTGTCATTGAAACAGCCGACCGTGTAACGACTCATACCGAGCCTGTCTATGAAAAACACGGTGTCCTCCACTATGCAGTTGCTAATATCCCTGGGGCCGTAGCCCGTACTTCTACCATCGCCCTGACCAATGTCACTCTTCCTTATGTGGAGGCTTTAGCAGGGAAAGGCTTCAAACAAGCCATTGCAGATGACCAAGGTCTGCGCCAAGGTGTCACAACCTACCAAGGTCACATCACCAGCCAGCCAGTTGCAGAAGGCCTCAACAAGGACTACACTTCTATTGAAGAACTCGTTTAGTTGATTATTTCAACTTTAAAATCAATCCCAAAAAAGAGAGTGGGACAGAAATCGGTAATTCGTTAGAATTCGATTTCGTCGTCCTACCTCCGCACAGTTGAGTAGGGCTGTAAAAGCTGATGAAATCAGCGTAATAGAGCCCACTCAACCACTGCGTCTTGCTCGACAATCCAAAGACAATTGAGAGGCTAGGACTTTTGTCCCAGCCTCTTTTCGTATGTTATTAGATAAAAATCAAAGCTTTCTTTAGTAATACCCCTTTAGCTCTTCTTGATTTTCTTTGAAAAATTCCTCTAGCCATTCCATACCATAGGCATGACTAAAACCTTCTAAAAGAACAGAAAAATCAAGCGTATCAAAGCCCAATTTCCTCAAGTCCTCAAAGGTATTGAATGGGGAATGAAAATCTTTGTATTTGATAATAGCTCCGATGTCTTTCAAATCCTGTTCCCTAATGCTGATCATTTTCATTCCTAAAACATATTCAATCGGAACCATTAAAACCGTTAAATGACTAAAAGTATATAAGGTCTCACATAACTCAGGCGCTGGTTGCTTGTTCATGTTCGCTACATTATTATTAAGCCAAAGTTCTTCATGAGTATTGAGATTAAATTGTCGTCCAACTTTCGCAATAATCTCGTTGATTTTTTGGTTTTCTTGGTAAAAAGCATCTATATCTTGTGTTGCTCGCAAGACATGATGTTCCAAGACATAGCCCCAACACAAATAATAGTCAAAGTAAGGTTGGCTTGGGCTAATTCTTGATTTAAGGCTTCAAAAACTGGTTTCATCTTATCCATGCTTATATCTCTCCATCAGCTCTTGAACATTTGTTAACTTAGCAGGTTTGTTTAAAGAAACTACATACTCATGCGTGGGAGTGTGTTCTTGTAGAGCATATTTCAGACTAACCTTTTGAAAATCTGTCAACTCTTTTGAAGCCAACAAACGTTCCACATCTTTGTCAGTCAAATAAGAACTATCTTCAAAAATAACCTTTCTAAGGTAACGAAACCAATGACTGGCGTTAAACCTTGATTGCCTAGAAGCATTAATCATATAATCATACCAATCCATCTTCTACCTCTTTTTAAAATTCTATCTTTCCAGATAATCACTTTTATTCATTTTATAAGCCTTAAAAATTCTATATAATATCTGGCGTAAACTGATATTTAGTTCTCAGATTCCAATTCTGCTGGCTCAGTTGTAGCCTCTTTAATAGGAGCTGGTTCATAAGCTCGGATAATCTCCGCCACCACTGGATGACGAACGACATCCTTAGCTGAGAAATGCACAAAGTCAATCTGGGAGATATTCTTCAATTTCTCCTGAGCGTCAATGAGACCCGACTTAACATTGCGAGGCAGGTCGACCTGACTGATGTCTCCATTGACAATCATCTTGGACTGGAAGCCCAGCCGTGTCAGAAACATCTTCATCTGCATGATGGTGGTGTTCTGAGCTTCGTCTAGTATCACAAAGGCATCATCCAGCGTCCGCCCCCGCATATAGGCTAAGGGTGCAATCTCAATGATTTCTCGCTCCATGAGGCGCGTCGTCTGGTCCTTACCCAAAATCTGATACAAGGCATCATAGACCGGACGCAGATATGGATCCACCTTTTCCTTAAGGTCTCCCGGCAGAAAGCCCAAACTTTCACCAGCTTCTACCGCTGGCCTTGTCAGGATAATTCGTTTGACCTGCCCACGCTTGAGAGCTGTCACGGCCAAGGTCACCGCCAGAAAGGTCTTCCCTGTTCCAGCTGGCCCGATACCAAAGACAATATCATGATTTTTAACACTGTCCACATAGATTTTTTGACCAAGTGTCTTGACGCGAATCGGCTTGCCATAGCTGTCTTTGATGATTTCTTCTTCATAAAGAGCTACAAACTTATCAATTTCATTATTTTTGACCATGGTAATAGCTGTCACAACATCGGGTGTACCAATTGTCATGCCACGATTGACCAAGACCAAGAGAGCCTGGATGACCTGTCGAGTCTCCTCGCAGGCAGCCCCCGTACCCAAAATCTGCACAATCTCGGTTCGGGCATGGATGGTGACCTTCAATTCCTGCTCCATCAAGCGCAGATGGCGTTCATTAGAACCAAAGAGATGAAAGGCATCATCTGGATGGCCTAGTTTCAATTCTACTGAATGTTCCTGCAAACAAAGAACCTCTCTATTTTATTTTTTTGAATGAATTATCTTTATTATATCAAAGCAAGCAGAAAATGACTATTCCCAGCAATTATCTGCTTAATGAGCCTGATACTCTTCCCAAATCGCATCAAACTCACCCAAGTTAAAGGAAAAATTTGCATGCTCCTCCAGAAAACGGCTGACCTCATCGAAATCATCCGTATGCTTGGGAAAAGCCGTATCCTGAAAAGCTAAGTCCGCCAAAATAGCCTTGGGCTCCTTACTCTTAGGATTGCGCTCTGTCATCAGCCAGCTGTAAAAAGATTTTCTCATAGGTTCCTTTCATTTCTTTAAGATTGTATCCTTCCAAGCATCAGCTCTAGATATGTGATTCTTTATCCTCACACCAACTCCGTTCCAGTCTGGTCCTGCTTAATTTTACCAGCTTTCATCAGCCCACCCAGGGCTTTTTTAAACTGGCCTTTGGAAATGCCAAAGGTAGCCTTGATGTCGTCTGGTGAAGATTTATCGTTCAAGGTCATGAAGCCACCGTTGCTCTCCAGATAGGTCAGAATCATCTGGGCATCGTTTTCCAGCATTTCAAAGGAACGAGGCTTGAGGGAGAGGTTAAGCGTGCGGTCTACTTCACGGAAGCCAATCACCCGTGCATCCAAGATCTGACCGAGACGAGGCTCTGCATAGCGCTCACTGGGATGAATAAAGCCCAGCATATTATTCTCCGGCAGGTAGACAAAAGTGCCAGAAAGCTTGAGCCGATAAACGATGGCCGGCCAGTTTTGATTTTGCATGTTATTGAAGGCAGGACGAGCCAAGCGTTGGAAATCCTCCTGATAGGCCAACTGGCCCCAGATGCGGTCTTTCTTGTCCGCATCTAGACGGATATAAAGGCGGTCGCCCTTTTTGGGCCAGAGTTCCTTGATCTCTGGCAAGATGTCTAGTGATACGACGATTTGCTTATCTGGCAGACCGGTATCGACAAAGACGCCTAGATCCTTGCGAACCTCCGTTACTGTTCCCCAGCCAAACTGCTCTTGGGTAGCCGTGACTTCAAGAGTTGTCAGGCGAAGCTTCTGCTTCATATCGCTGTAGGCAAAGCCTTTGACAGACTGCCCCAGCTCATGCGCCCCCTCTTCCTTAGATAGAGCGTAAACCTGACCGTCCTTTTGAACAAAGTAAAAGCGATCATTTTCATCCGTGATGATACCCACGATGAAGCTGGCAAGATTTGTATTCATATAGACCTATTTTCTACCTTGCTTCTTCAAACCGGGCAAGGATTTTTGATGTTAAAACAACTCAGTCAGCCAAAGCCAACTGAGTTTTGATTCTGATAAAAATGTTAAACTTCTAAAAGTTCTTTTTCTTTATTTGCTGTCATCTCATCGATATGTTTGACAGCATCGTCCGTTACTTTTTGAATATCCTTTTCCAAGGTCTTCAATTCGTCTTCAGTGATTTCTTTGGCTTTTTCCTGCTTTTTAGCTTCATCCATAGCATCGCGGCGGATGTTACGGATAGCAACTTTAGCATTTTCACCAACCCTTTTCACTTCTTTAGCCAAATCACGGCGAGTTTCCTCTGTCAGGGCTGGAATGACCAGACGAATCACAGAGCCATCGCTGGCTGGCGTAATCCCGAGGTCAGAAGCATTAAGCGCACGCTCAATGTCCTTGATAGAAGACTTGTCAAAAGGTGTCACCAAAAGAACACGCGCTTCCGGAATCGTAATCGAAGCGATCTGGTTGAGCGGAGTTTCTACTCCATAGTACTCCACATGGATGCGGTCCAAAAGGCTGGCATTGGCGCGGCCTGCACGGATGCTGCCAAATTCACGAGCCAAACTTTGGTGCGAGTGGGTCATTCTTTCTTTTGCTTTTTCTACAATTGCATTTGCCATGAGTTTCTAATCTCCGTTCTTATAAATTATTTGATACTGTTGTTCCTATTTGCTCACCGATAACAACGCGTTTGATATTGCCCGGCTCATTCATATTAAAGACAACCAAGTCAATATCATTGTCCATAGACAGGGTCGAAGCCGTTGAGTCCATAATCCGCAGTCCCTTGCTGATAACATCGCGGTGAGTCAGCTCATCAAACTTAACAGCGGTCTTGTCCTTCTTAGGATCGGCATTGTAAACACCATCCACGCCATTTTTAGCCATGAGAATCGCATCTGCTTCAATCTCTGCTGATCGCAAGGCAGCGGTTGTATCGGTTGAAAAATAAGGAGAACCAATACCTGCACCGAAAATCACGATACGGCCTTTTTCCAGATGACGAAGGGCTCGACCTCGGATGTAAGGCTCAGCTACTTGCTGCATAGCAATCGCTGTCTGCACGCGCGTGTCAACACCTACCTGCTGCAGCGAATCCGCCATTACCAGCGCATTCATGACAGTGCCCAACATACCAGTATAGTCGGCCTGCACGCGGTCCATGCCCGCTTCTGCTGCCGGCTCACCCCGCCAAAGGTTTCCGCCTCCGATAACCAGAGCAATCTGAACACCCAAATCGTGAACTTCTTTGATTTCTTCCGCCATCTTCTGAACGGTTTGAATATCAATACCAACGCCTTTTTCACCGGCAAGAGCTTCACCCGACAACTTAATCAAAATACGCTTATACTTAGGTTCTACCATTTTTTTACTCCTTATTTTATCTGTACTATTTTACCACATTTTGTGATTTTTATATAGTTAAATCACCGAAATTTTTCTTTTTTCCTTTTTGTAAAATAGCAGAGCAGACAAGCTCATTTCACAAAAAAACCAGTCCCATCATCAGATAGGACTGGGAATAAATACTTCAATTATCTTTTGCAAAATCTACTCACTGCTTGAGCGACTGTTTCCTTTCCCGCTTAGCTAAGAGCGGCAGGATAACACCCAGACTGATCAAAACAATTGGCGTCAGGATATTTGTCAATAGAGAAAATTGCCAGCCAGCTGGGTCTTTGGCAAAGTCTACTTTCGGAACCATCCCTAAGATGCAGGCAAAGGCAGTAAAGAGGAAGCACCAAGCTCCGATAGCAAAGCCAACTTTGGGATTTTTTGTAAACTTATACTCGGCATCCTTGTACTTCTTCCAGGCCTTGTTCAACATCATGTAGGCCAGGAATACCCAGAGATAACGCATAGGCATCACGATGGAGTTGAGATTGGTCATCCATTTGACCAGGCCATCAATTTCTTTGATTCCAAAGATAGGCAGAATAATCAAAAAGCTAACCAAAATCCCTGTCAGGATGTAACCGTTAATGAGGACTCCTTTTGATGTCCGCTTGCGCAGCCAGCTTGGGACAAACTCTTCATCAGCATTATTGAGCATGATTTGCAGAGGCGCGTCAATAGAGAAAGCCAGTGCAGCAATCTGTCCAACCATGTTGGTCAGGGCATAGATGACTACTAGAACATTTCCCACTCCCCAGTAATTGCCCAACTTTTGGAAGGCTTGGTAAGCGCCGTTTCGCATCAGGTCTTCAGGAATATTGCTGCCATCAAAAAGCATGCCCATAGCCAGAGAGCCTAGGATAGCAGAGGCACCAACCATGACAGCCATAACAATCATCCCCTTTGGAAATTCCTTGGCTGGATTGCGTGTTTGATTAACGTAAGGCGAGATTTTCTCAGCCCCGCCGACCGCAAAGACTAAGAGGGAGATAGTCGTGAAATAAGAAAAATCAAAGTTGGGAATATAGGTGCTGAGCTTATCCATATTAGCCGTCGCAAACTGCATATCCGGCTTGATAAAAGGCGCCCCAACCGCTAAGAGGACGAAGAGGAAAGACATAATCAGCATGGCACTTCCTGCCAAGCCCCCAATCACCTTGAGCGTGGACAGCCCCTTGGTAGACAAGTAGAGAAAGGCACCGAAAATCAGCAAGCTAAGAATAACAATCCAGTGAATATCAAGACTGCTCAAAAAGTCTCCATTTCCCTGAATAGCCCAGCCCAGCGGAATCAAAACTCCCTGTGGCTTTTGAGCCAGATAAGGAATATGCACCACCCAGTAAGTCCAGGCCGCAAAATAAGCCAGCCGCTTGGTAGAGGTTTTCTCCACCCAGTCACTGACACCGCCTCCACTCTCCTTGAAAGTCGAGCCTAGCTGCCCCACAATGAGGGCATAGGGAATAAAGTAAATAGCAAGGATAAGAATCCAAGAAACAATTACCGAAATGCCCTGCTGGGAATAGTTATTAACCACATTGCCCAGACCCCAGACCATATTAAAAGCAATCAGAGATACCATCAGCCAGGTTAGCTGGTTCTGATCCTTTTTCATGACATCGTCTCCTTTTGTTATAAAATAAATTGATTCGATATTATTATAACATGTTTCTATGAGTTTGTAATCGCTATCATCAATTTTATTTCAAAAAAAGAACTACCCTGAGGCAGTTCAATTAATTCTTAAAGTGAGTTTGCATCAACCTTGATACCAACACCTTGTGTAGTAGTGATAGTCAGGTTGGTTACATAAGTACCTTTAGCAGTAGCTGGTTTCGCTTTTTGGATTGTGTCGTTGAAAGCTTTGAAGTTTTCAACCAACTTGTCAGCTTCAAATGAAACTTTACCAATGATAGCTTGTACATTACCTGCACGGTCTGCACGGTAAGTAATCTTACCACCTTTAGACTCTTCAACTGCTTTTGCAACGTCCATTGTTACAGTACCAGTCTTAGGGTTTGGCATCAAGTTACGAGGTCCAAGGACACGTCCAAGGCGACCTACAAGAGCCATCATGTCAGGTGTAGCGATTACTACGTCAAAGTCCAACCAACCGTCGTTGATTTTTGCAACGAGGTCATCTTCACCAACGAAGTCTGCGCCAGCAGCTTTCGCTTCTTCTGCTTTAGCACCACGTGCGAAAACAAGAACGCGTGAAGTTTTACCAGTTCCGTTTGGCAATACCATTGCGCCACGGATTTGTTGGTCAGCTTTTTTAACATCAATGTTCAAGTTGTAAGCAACTTCTACAGTTGCATCGAATTTTGCAAAGTTAGTTTCTTTTGCAAGTGCTACAGCTTCTTCTACGCTGTATGCTTTTGTGCTGTCGATTTTTTCAAGAGCAGCACGAAGTTGTTTGCTTTTTTTAGCCATTTTATCTTTCTCCTTGTAAGTGGTTCAATCGATTTTCATCTCCCACGTCACTCGTCAATCTGATCAAGTGTAGTGCGGGCAAATGGGATGTAAGTTATTGATTAGTCAACAACAGTGAATCCCATAGAACGAGCAGTACCTTCAATCATACGCATTGCAGACTCGATGTTTGCAGCGTTCAAATCTGGCATCTTAGTTTCAGCAATTTCTTGTACTTGCGCACGAGTAACTGTTGCAACTTTCGTTTTGTTTGGCTCACCAGAACCTTTTTCAACACCTGCAGCTTTCTTCAAAAGAACAGCAGCTGGCGGAGTCTTAGTCACGAAAGTGAATGATTTGTCTTCGTATACTGAGATAACAACTGGAATGATCATACCAGCTTGATCAGCTGTACGAGCGTTGAACTCCTTAGTGAATCCCATGATGTTGATACCGGCTTGACCAAGCGCAGGACCAACTGGTGGAGCTGGAGTAGCTTTACCAGCAGGGATTTGCAATTTTACAAGTTTTTCGACTTTTTTAGCCATTTTTAAATCCTCCTTTGTGGTTTTGGCGGTAAATAAAGATTTTTACCTCCCACAAGTATGCTTTTCGCATACCTTTCTATTATACACTAAACTTTGTTAAATGCAAGGAATTTTATCTTCTTTTTTGAATTTTTTGTGGTAAAATAATCTTATGACACTATTAAAGATTTCTTCGATTTTATTTATCTTTTTAACTTTGATTTTAACCACTATTACAGTACGAGTTTTTCAATTAAGAAAATACGGTTTGAACTTTGCGGACTTGGCTTTTCCGCTTTTTGTTGTGGAATTTTATATCATTTCAGACAAGGCCTACTACCATAGCTTGTTGCCCCAGCTGACCCTAGCTCTCTCAGTTCTCGCTATCGCCATCACCACCTATTTTCTCAAGAAAAAACGAAGCTTCTACTATCCTAAGTTCTTTAAGTTCTTCTGGCGGGCTGGATTTCTTTTGACCTTCTTCATGTACCTAGCCATGGTCATCGGACTCTTTTTCTAACAATGTAAAACAAAACCCATCGGTTAATTAGATAGCCGATGGGTTTTTCATATGCGGGACTTACAAGTCGTTCTTTTACTGAGAAAAAGGGACCTTCCGATGCTCCTAGTCTTATTCGTGAATCTCCAAAGGCAGGCCATCCGGATCAAAGAAGAAAGCCATCTTACGACCGTCGAAGTCGTCATAGCGCAGCTCGGTATGAGGAATCTCCAAACGGTCAAATTCCTCCAGCGTTTCTTCGACATTTGTCACTCGGAAGGCCAGATGCCGCAGGCCAGTATGCTCTGGAGCAGGCAAGGCTGGTCTCTTGGGTGCTTCTTCCTTGATAAAAATTTCCAGAGTCAGATTTCCCTTGCGGACATTAAAGAGAATATCCTGTTTGTCTGGTCGGTGGTGCTCATCCAGCTGCTCAAAGCCCAGCTTGTCCACATAAAACTCCCTGGTCTTAGCATAATCATGACCAATGATGGCTATATGGTGAATGCTATCTAGTTTCATACCTTCTTTTCCTTTCCTTGAAATTAAGTAGAGAAAATCTGCCGGCTAACTGCTAGCAGATTTATTTTTATCAAATGATTATCTTGCTAGCAAACTAGTGAAATTAGAATCAATTAGTCTGCAAAACCTTTCTCGGCTTGGTTCCTTCGGCTGGTCCGATAACGCCTGCTGCTTCGAGTTCTTCCATAAGACGAGTGGCCCGATTAAAGCCGACCGAGAGTCGCCGCTGAATCATAGAAGCGCTGGCTTTCTGAGTCTCGATAACCAAGGCCCTGGCTTCTTCAAAGAGGGGATCACCTTCATCTTCGCCCCCGCCAGTATCCAAATCACTTTCAGACACTTCACCAGGATCAAAGCTATCGTCATAATCAACTTCAGCTTGATTCTTGACAAAGGCTACGATTCGCTCCACATCTTCATCCGAGATAAAGGAGCCCTGCAGACGAACCGGGTGGTTTTCATCAATAGGCTTAAAGAGCATATCCCCACGTCCCAAGAGTTTTTCCGCCCCATTTTCATCCAGAATGGTCCGACTGTCTGTCCCGCTGGACACAGCAAAGGCGATCCGAGAGGGTACATTGGCTTTGATCAGACCCGAGATAACATCTACTGATGGCCGCTGGGTAGCCAGAATCATGTGAATCCCAGCCGCACGCGCTTTTTGTCCCAGACGAATAATGGCGTCTTCCACTTCCTTGCTGGCCACCATCATAAGGTCAGCCAGCTCGTCCACGATGACGACGATTAAAGGCAGGAGAACCTGCTTGTATTCTGACTGGGCATTGTACTCGGCTACTTTAGCATTGTAGCCGGCAATATTACGGGCACCAACCTTGGAGAAGAGTTCATAGCGGTTTTCCATCTCGTCTACAACCTTCTGGAGGGCACGGCTGGCCTTGCGAGGATTGGTTACAACTGGGATAAGCAAGTGGGGAATGTCATTATAAACAGACAGCTCCACCATCTTAGGATCCACCATCATAAACTTGACTTCATCCGGTCTGGCCTTCATGAGAATGCTGGCGATAATGCCGTTGACAGCCACAGATTTACCAGAGCCAGTAGAGCCCGCTACCAAGAGATGGGGCATCTTAGCCAAGTCAAAGGAGCGGACAGATCCGTTGACAGCCTTACCAAGGGGATTTCTAGGAGCTTACTAGCATCCGTCTTGGACTGATCCCAAAGTTCTCGGAAGGTCACGGTCGCAACTTCAGAGTTGGGCACTTCAATCCCGACAAGGGATTTTCCAGGAATCGGCGCTTCAATCCGCACATCCTTAGCAGCTAGAGCTAGAGCCAAGTCATCAGCCAGATTGGAAATCCGATTGACCCGAACACCAACAGCTGGCTTGACCTCGTACTTGGTGACAGATGGTCCGATTTCAGCCCGCTCAACAGCAGCCTTGATGCCAAAACTAGCAAAGGTTTCTTCCAAAATCTTAATATTGTCTCGGACAATGCGTTTTTCTTTGGACTGGTTTTTAGGCTTATCAGGCGCAAAGAGGTTGATGGTCGGTAGCTTATAGTCTAGACTTTCCTTGGCGGTGAAGTCCACTTCAACATCTACGTCTGCTTCCTCCGTCTCTTCTTCGTGACCAAAGTCCAGAGGTTCATGAGGGTCATATGCTCCCAGCTCCTCAGAGTCTGCCTCGTCAAAGTCCATAGCCGTATCTGACAAGTCTTCGTCATCTAAAATCTCTCCTGTTTCAGGATCGACTTCAGCTTCTTCTTGCTCTACTTCAATGGCTTGCATAGCTACCTGTGCAGCTTTTTCTTCCTGCTCCAGGAAACGGAGCTGACGCTTTTCTTCCTGCTTCTCTCTCCAATTTTGAAAGGCTGCCATAGCCTTTTCTGAAATGTCATAGATAGACCAAGGGCTCATAAGCAGACCACCCAAAAGAATGAGTAGCAGGCCGAAGAAATAAGAACCGATATTTGAAAAAAGGAAAGAGATAGGTGCGTATAAGAGAGAGCCTAGCAGGCCGCCACCCGCGAAGGAGCTGACCTTAAAGGCTGTCAGATCAGTCAAGACCCTGCCTAGAGTTGTGGATAAGACAGCAGCCCCTTCTAGCTTCAACACACTGACAAAATAAGCTTGGAAGATTAACTCCAGCCCCAAAAAGAGGCTGATAAATCCTGAAACCGTCCCTTCGTGCTTGTGCAGCCACTTGAAAAAAAAGAGATAGCTAAGGCTGGCCAGAATAGCCAGATAAGCTAAGCTTCCCACCAAGAGGCGAATCATATTATAAATGGTGACCCCAAAGGCGCCCAGCTTAATTGCTGCAAGCAAAAGAATAAGAGCCAATACAAAGGTGGCAATCATTCTCTTTATTGCTTTTTGTCTTTCTAATTCTGCTTTTGTCGGCCGACGAGTTGTCCGGCCTTTTTTCGTGTTTTTCTTAGTTGCCATAACCCTTATTATACCATATTTGAGCCTTAGATGAGAAATCTTTTATCTAAATCAGAAGCAAAAAACTTATTTATCCACGCAAAAAGAACTGGGCTAACCAGTTCTCGTTTCACTATCACGTAATTTCTTATTATGCCTCTGGCATAACCGCCCAAGCAATCAAGTAAGCCAAGACACCTGTACCTGCCACACAGACCAAAAGAATCCAAATAACACGAACCAAGGTTGGATCTAAATCAAAGTAGTTTGCGATACCAGCACATACACCAGCGATTTTCTTGTTTTTGACATCTCTTGTCAGTCTTTTCTCCATGGAAAACACTCCTTATTATTTTTAGTCTATTTATTTTACCATATTCTTTCATGTTGCACAAGGCCGCCTACTATTAAACTTCTTCTGTATTTAAAACTTAATCTTATCAAGATAAATGTGTTCTCTCTACCATTCTCTTGGCAAGTCCAAGCAAAACTCTTGTTCTTGTGTTAGAATAAAAGGAAATTCTAATCAGTTTACAGTAAAAATATAGGAGGAGGAAGATCATGCGAGCCGGAGTCATTCTTTTCAATCCCCAATCTAAGCAGACACTGCTCATCCACCGCTGGAAAAATGGAGAAGAGTATTTTGTGATACCGGGTGGCGGAGCCGAGTCAGGTGAGACTGCAGTCCAAGCAGCTCAGCGAGAAATTCAGGAAGAGCTGGGTTGGATCTTGTCTGAGGAGCAGCTGCAGCCAGCTTTTACTTTCAGAAATGGCCACCGCTTAGAAATCTATTTTCGCGCCACTATCAGCCATACATCAACGCCAATGATTCAGGGCGAGGAAGCCCTTCGCAGTCATGCCAAGAACATCTATCAACCTGAATGGTTAGACATAGAAGCAATTCCCGACCTGAACTTACGTCCAGCAGGGCTTAAAAACCTGCTTCTGGATTGCCTGACACAAGAGGGTTTGAAAACTAGCCTAATTGTAGTAAAATATCAGTAGTTTACAATTTAATGCGAGAAAGGTTTTATATGAAAAAAATTCTTCTTATCAGCCTCTTATCAGGACTTGTCTTGGCCGGCTGCTCTGGTAAAGACAAGAAAGAGGAGACTACTAGCTCCTCCGACCCATCCAGCAGTTCCTCATTAGTGAGCTCTAGCTCTGACTCGGAGGAAACCAGCAAACTCCGTGAGCAATACAAGGATGCCATGACCAACGAAAATGCCAACTTCCCGCAGCTGTCTACAGAAGTTGCTGAAGATGAAGCGGAGGTCAAGTTGGTAACGACTGAAGGCGATATCCGCATCAAGCTCTTTCCAAAACAAGCCCCGCTGGCCGTTGAAAACTTCCTAACCATGCCAAAGAAGGCTATTATGACGGCATTACATTCCACCGCGTTATCAATGAATTTATGATTCAGACTGGAGACCCTAAAGGTGACGGCACTGGGGGTGAGTCTATCTGGAAGGGCAAAGACAAGTCCAAAGACTCTGGAAACGGCTTTAAAAATGAGTATTCTCCATATCTTTATAATATTCGTGGCGCCCTATCCATGGCCAATGCAGGCCCTGATACCAATGGCAGTCAGTTCTTTATCAACCAAAGCAAGAAAGACCTGTCTAGCCAAATGTCTACGGATTCTTTCCCTGCCAAAATCATTGAAGCCTATAAAAACGGTGGAAATCCTAATTTAGATGGTGGAGCTTATACCGTATTTGGCCAAGTGCTCGAAGGAATGGATGTGGTCGACAAAATCGCTGCCGCAGAAACAGACGATAATGACAAGCCTAAAAAAGATATCAAGATTGAAAGAATCGAGATTATCAAGGACTATGACTTCAGCAAATAAGCTTGCTGCCCAACCAACAAAGGAGGGAAATCAATATGATTATCTGGGGATATAAAGGTTATCAGAAAAACTTAGGACAGACCCAAAGCAATATCGAGTGTGCCAATTGCCACAACGTCGCACCTTGGGACATTATTGAAACTGGCCGAAAGTTTACACTTTATTGGATTCCTACCTTTCCATATGGAAAAAAATTCTACCTCACCTGCCCTGTCTGCCAGCATGGCAAACAGATTGAGAAGCAGGAAATCGAGCAGTTTTTGAATTATTAGTAACAGAAAGAGACAATTCTCAATGAACCGTCTCTTTTCTTTTATTAAATTTTATCAAGTCAACTGGTTAAAATCCCAAATTTGGTCCATCCAGCCTTCATAGAAATCAGGCTCGTGGCAGACCATGAGGATGCTGCCCTTGTATTCTTTCAGAGCTCGTTTGAGCTCTTCCTTGGCATCTACGTCCAGGTGGTTGGTTGGCTCGTCCAGCACCAGAACATTATTTTCTCGGTTCATGAGGAGGCAAAGGCGGACCTTGGCCTGCTCTCCACCTGAAAGGACCTGGATCTGGCTCTCGATGTGCTTGGAAGTCAGACCACATCTAGCTAAAGCAGCTCGGACTTCTGCTTGGTTAAGGGCCGGAAAGGCGTTCCAGACTGCTTCCAGCGGTGTCTGACGATTGCCGCCTTCAACTTCCTGCTCGAAATAGCCCAGCTCTAGATAGTCCCCACGCTCGACCTGACCTGCAATAGGCGGGATAATCCCCAGCAAACTCTTGAGCAGGGTTGTTTTTCCAATCCCATTTGCCCCGATGATAGCCACCTTCTGATTGCGTTCAAAGGTCAGATTAAGGGGCTGGGTCAGAGGGCGGTCGTAACCAATCTGCAAATCCTTGGCTTGGAAGATAAAACGGCCAGATGTGCGGGCAGGCTTGAAGTCAAAGAAAGGCTTTGGCTTCTCACTTTGTAGTTCAATAATGTCCATCTTATCCAGCTTTTTCTGGCGGGACATAGCCATATTACGGGTCGCCACGCGGGCTTTATTACGAACAACAAAGTCCTTGAGGTCCGCAATTTCTTTCTGCTGGCGCTCGTAGGCCGCTTCCAGCTGAGATTTTTTCATCTCATAGACTTCCTGGAACTGATAGTAGTCGCCAGAATAACGAGTCAAGTGCTGATTTTCCACATGGTAGACGATATTGATGACGTCATTCAGGAAAGGAATATCATGCGAGATTAGAACAAAGGCATTTTCATAGTTCTGAAGGTAACGCTTGAGCCAGTCAATGTGCTCCGCATCCAGATAGTTGGTTGGCTCGTCCAAGAGCAGGATATCTGGTTTTTCCAAAAGCAACTTAGCCAAGAGAACCTTGGTCCGCTGTCCACCAGATAGCTCTGTCACATCACTCTCCATACCGTAGTCCATAACACCTAGAGCCCGTGCGACCTCGTCAATCTTGGCATCCAGAGTATAGAAATCTCGGCTCTCCAAGCGGTCCTGCAGCTCACCCACTTCTTCCATTAGGACATCAACATCGGCTCCTTCCTCAGCCATGCTCATATAGATTTCATTGATACGAGCCTCTGTCTTGAAAAGCTCGTCAAAGGCCGTACGCAAGACATCACGGACAGACTGGCCTTGCTCCAGCACAGCATGCTGGTCCAGATAGCCAGCCGTCACATACTTGGACCACTCAACCTTACCTTCGTCCGGCAGCATTTTACCCGTCACAATGCTCATAAAGGTTGATTTCCCCTCACCATTGGCACCGACCAGGCCGATATGCTCACCCTTGAGCAGGCGGAAGGATACATCCTCAAAAATAGCCCGGTCTCCGAAACCGTGGCTGAGATTTTTTACTTCTAAGATACTCATTTTTTCTCCTCTGTCGTTGATTGCAGTTCCTTGATTATACCATCAAAAGGGATTTTTTGGCAAGACAGAAGAAAAGGAAAAGCGAGCCACTTAAGTCTCGCTTGCTTGTTCTCAATTCGCATGATGCGTATGCTTGGTAATCCATTGGGTCAGTTTGATTTTCAGCCAAAAGCCATAAATACCAAAGGTAACAATGGTCAGGAGCCACCACTTAATCCAATTTCCAAAAAGCTGCATGGCAGTACCGTCAAAGTAAAGACGATGCCCATCAATAACTGTATGTTTTATCTTCCAATTATACAGAATACACATACCCCAAGGTGCACAAATTCCCAGCGTAAATACTGTAATCAAGGTAGCTAAAATCACATGACCGATGTAAGAAAAGAGACCACCATCAAAATAAGACTCCTTGTACATACTATCTCCCCCTTTAAACCAACTCTTTCAGAAATTGAATCAGGGTTTCTGCAGAGCGTTTACCAGCTTCAAGAATAAATTCATCAAATGTGACATTAGCATCATGACTTGCCGTATCGCTCATGGCGCGAATAACCATAAAAGGCAGGCCGATCGAATGTGTGGCTTGAGCAATAGCTGCGCCTTCCATCTCCACAGCCAAGACATCTGGAAAATGCTCCTTAATGCGATCAATCTTATCTTGACCAGCAACAAAGCTGTCACCTGTCGCAATCAAACCTACTCTTGCATTTTGATGGGTTTTTTCCAAAATTTTCTTCATTTCAGCAACCAGATAGCGGCTCGCTTCAAAATAGAGCGGCTGCCGTGCCATCTGACCGTAATCATAGCCGAAGGCTGTTACGTCCACATCATGGTAGACCAGACGATCTGCGACCACCACGTCGCCGATAGCCAGACCTTCTGCCACTGCTCCAGCTGAGCCTGTGTTAATCACGGCTGTAACCTTGAAGTCATTGACCAAAACAGCCACACTCATAGCGGACATAACCTTGCCAATCCCGCTTTCGACCAAGACCACTTCATGGTAGCCAATAGATCCCGTATGATAGACATGACCTAAACGCAGGTGCTTCTTTGGATTTTCTAAATGCTCCAGCAAAATCTTCAGCTCTTCAGGCATAGCCGCAATAATTCCAATTTTCATATAATACCTCAAATCATCTGATGAAAAAGAAGCTTAGACAGGCTAGGCTTCCTTTTAAGTGCAATAGAGCTGGTTTTTAAGGCCACCAAATAATAGCAGCAATCAAACCAATCAAGAGGATGACCACCCAAAGGAGAATCTTATTGAGTTTGGCTTGAAAGAGGCTCCGCTTTTGGTTTTCAATCCGACGGCTCTTAGTCACGGTCGGATCTACCTCAATGTGCAGAGTCTCATCCGTAAACTCCTCTTGGTTTTGAGCAGTCTGATAGCCAAAACGACTGTGATTCTGCTGTAATCGAGCTTCTTCATAACCAAAGCGGTTTTGAGGGCTTTGATAACCAAACTGAGTATCCTGATGGCTGGACTGCTGCGAGCTAAAGGAGCTTCTGCCAGTTGAAAGAATCTTGGTTTCCTCGTCATCCATGAGAGGCGGCCCCGAAATATCCTCACCGCGGTTGGCCCGCTCAATGATTTCATCTGTTAATAAAGCTTTTCCCATTGATCTACGTTCCTATTTATTCAGATTTTTTTGTTCCCAGTACTGAAGGGCCATGATGGTCTTGGCATCGCAGATGTCACCGTTTTGCAGCAACTGATGTGCCTCCTCCAGACTGACTTCAAAAAGTTCCAATGTTTCATCCTCGTCTTGGGGACGAGGGTTTTCGACCTTTGTCAAATGGCTGGCGCTGTAGAGCTTAATTTTCTCATTGCAAAAACCGATGGCAGAGTAGAAATCATAGACCAACTCCAGCTGTCCAGTGTAGCCTGTTTCTTCTTCTAATTCTCGGAGGGCAGCCGCTTGGGGATCTGCATTCTCTCCTAGCTCAAGCTTGCCAGCTGGAATCTCGTAAGAAGTCGCTTCAATCGCCTTGCGGTACTGCTTGACTAAAATCATCTTGTTTTCCGGAGTGATAGCAATTACAGCCACCGCTCCATTATGAAAAATCAAATCCCGTTGGGCTTGACCTTTACCCTCTGGCAACTCTACCTGGTCCTGAACCACTTTAAAAATCGGTCCCTGATAAATCTCTGTCCGTTGGACGGTTTTTTCTTCAAATTCCATGACTGAACCTACTTATTTTGAGGATGATGAGGAAGACGCTTAGCGTAATCTTCCTTGTTAATCTGACGGCCGCGTCCCAAAGCAATAGCATCTGCTGGTACGTCCTTTGTAATAGTAGACCCCGCACCGACCAGTGAGTTGTCACCTAGCTCAACTGGGGCAATAATGGTCGAGTTGGAACCAACAAAGACATTGTCACCAATGATAGTCTTGTACTTCTTTTGACCATCATAATTAACCGTAATCGTACCTGCACCAAAGTTGACATTAGCACCAACTTCAGAGTTTCCAATGTAGGTCAAATGACCAGCCTTGGTATTTTCGCCAATTGACGATCCTTTAACTTCTACAAAGTTGCCGACATGGACATCCTTGGCCAGACTAGAACCTGGACGAATGTGAGCGTAAGGTCCGACCGTCACTCCATCTGCAACACTTGACTCCTCAATCATAGAGTTGGTGATCACAGTCCGCTCTCCAATGACAGAGTCCACGATGTAGGTACCATTGGTCAGGATAGTCTCTGCCCCAATCTTGGTCTGACCTTTCAGAGTCACATTTGCTTCAACCTGAACCTCAGGCGCAATTTCTACATCCACATCGATATAGGTCGCATGAGGATTGACAAAGCTGACACCGTTAACCATATGCTGCTGGTTAATCCGGCGGCGCATGACACTCTCAGCTGTCGCCAAAGCTACGCGGTCATTAACCCCCAGACTCTCATCAAAGTCTTTCAGCGTATAAGCGCCGACTTTTTCACCATTCTCGCGGAAAATGCCGATCACATCTGTGATATAGTATTCGCCTTGGGCATTATTGGTATTGATGTTTTTGAGGGCTTCAAAGAGACGGGCGTTGTCAAAGACGTAAGTTCCCGTATTGATTTCCTTGATTTGCTGCTCAAAGTCAGAAGCATCCTTCTGCTCAACAATTTTCAAGACTTCGTCGTGCTGATTGCGAACGATACGGCCATAGCCGAAAGGATTGTCCGCTTCTGCTGTCAGGATAGTCGCAACATTCTTGTGGTTGATATGAAAGTCAATCAGATTTTTCAGGCTTTCTCCTGTAATCAGGGGAGTGTCACCAGCAATGACCAGCGTCTGACCCGTCAAATTTTCCAAAACAGGCTCGGCCATCATAACGGCATGACCAGTTCCCAACTGCTCAGTCTGACGGACAAAGTCAGTCTGACCTGCCAAGACTTGCTCGACCAGCTCTGCCTTGTGGCCAACAACTGTCACGGTCTTCTCTGGATCAATAGCATTGACACTGCGGAAAACATGTTCCAGCATGGAAATTCCTGCAACCTTGTGCAACACTTTTGGCAAATCTGACTTCATGCGAGTACCTTTACCCGCAGCCAAAATAATCGCGTAATTTGTCATCAATTATCTCTTTTCTGTAGGATATCACCTTTATTATATCACTAAAAGGTAATTTTTAAAAATTAAAATCAAGATACCAGAGAAAATGCTACAATAAAAACCATTCGCACAAAAAAATCAGCCTTTAAACAGCTGATTTTGCTTCTTTTTCTTTGATTTTCTTTGGAAGATGAACTTTAGCCTTGCCATAGTCCTTGAAGACAGCACGCTGCTTGAAGTAAATTAATTCTCCATCCAATGCTGTGTCTTCGTCTAAATCCATAGTCATATCAATAGAGCGGATAGTCCGAGTCTTAGGGTCAACCACAAAGGCAACCTTACACTTCTCAATATCGATGGTCGTATCATAATGCTCATCATTATAAGCATAGTAGAAGGCATCGATAAGGTCATAGGCCAAATCACCTTCTGCTGTCACTGAAAACTCATAGCCGCCGTCCACTTTTTTCTTAGTTAGTTCTGACTCATTATCTACCATGACCTGCAGCAAAGCCTTAAAGGAGGACATCCCCGAATAACCATTGATATGTTTCCGGGAGTCGGTGTCATCAATGGTCTCAAAGCCATCTTTTTCTTCCAAGTACATCCGATCTTCGCTGAAATAATGGGTCAGTTCTTGATCATCATAGGTTTCATAAAGCTTGGCTAAATAAGGTGATTCTGAAACGGTCAGCTGCTTAACGGTTTCGGCTTTTCTTTTTTTGTAGCCTTCTAGATAGGTTGACTCAGACAGCCGATCCATGTAGAAACTATCATGATCGAATTTTTTCAAGGATGCATCCACTACAGCAGACAGCTTAAAGCGGGACTCGATTGCTTCTGCTATGCCTCCAGGCTTAAAGTAAGTATAGAGAAAGGTTCCGCCAATCAGTACGAAGCAGACACAGCCGTAAATGATAAAAAAATGAACCTTCTTCAAAATCAATCCTCCTAGAAGCCTTCTGTCGTTTTATAGCTTTTATTATAAGCTTTTTTAGACCTATTTTCAATCTTTTTTCAGAAACGGTCTTTGAAAGACTGTAGAGGAGAAATGCTAATTGGTTTTTCAAACTCTCAAAGTCATTGCCAAATGTATCAACAAGGCAAGTAGCCGCTGCTTTTTGAATACTTAGCATCTCAACCCTCTTTCTCATTTTCGGCCAACTGCTGGCGAAGCTTGGTAAACCAGTCCAACTGAAAGCGGGCCGAATCCAGCCCAAATTCGAGCGTCTTCATTTCAAAATAGCCAATCTGGGAAATACTTTCAGCCAAATCAGCCGCCTGACTGGTCTCTATCAGCTCTGTAGCCAGGTGGCTGTTCTGCTCTAGATAGGCTTTTACCTTTCCCTGCTCCTCTGTATAACGAATCGCGTCTTTGACAGCTTCAAACTCTTGGACTTCAACTTCCAGTCCCTCAATGGTCAAATCCAGCATCTGAAGCTGCTCTTTCTTAGGAAGATAACCCATAAAGAGGAATTTCCCCAAGTCCATATTCTTGTTCTTGCTCATGTCTATAGGCGTTTTAAGCCACTCCAAAAACAAGATTCGTCCCGAAGCGGTAATGGCATATTCCTTCTTCATTTTTCCTTTTTCTACATACTCCGAATAAGTCACCGCCCCTTGCTGGGACAGTTTTTTTAAGGCTGCTTGGATACTTCCTAGACTGTCGCTGCACATAGAACTGAAATTTTGCCGCATCACCTGACGAATTTCATAAACTGTAAAATGCTTAATCATGAGTAAGCCTAAAATTAATTTGTCCATTTCTCCTCCGAATCACGATTTTATATACCTAATAGTAACATTTTTGCTTCAATTTATCAAGGATAAACAAAAAGCCTATTCAAAAATAGACTTAAGCTTGATCCAACGGATAGACCTTACGAAATTCTTCTAGGACGACACCCGTTTCTTGGGAAAATTCCAAACCGGCTTCCGCCAGACACTCTGTGAAAAATGTCTGATGGACTTGCTGCCAGTAGGCCAAGGATTTGTCTCCTTCTCCTTCCTTAAAGGCGTGTTCGGCTGAAACCTCATTAAAAGGCAGCACAGAGACTTTGGTGATTTCGATGATACAGACGGCTCTGTCACGACTGTCCAGTATGACATCGAAAGTTCCTACTTGAGGTAGAGGCTCATTTTCAAGCTTATAGAGCTCATAGGCCGAAGCCGTCGCTGTCTTTTCACCACGAAGCACCAAATCAGCCAGTTGGTCTGCCAAGGTACCGAAGGCCCAGGCGTTAATCTCGTCGCCAATTTCTGGATTAATTTTCTTGTATGCCTGCCACATTTCTTTTGGGGTCATCATTTCTCCTGTCTTTCTAAAATGATAATTATGGTTTATAAACATCTTCCTACAAAACTATATCTTTATCAAAATCCATAAAATCATCATGCTCATAATAGTAAATCAGAGCCTGTAAACACTCTTGATCAGTCGCTTTTGCTTTCTGCTCCATGACTGACAAGAGAACATCCGCAAAATCTTCACCGTAATAAATCAGCTCCAGTTCTTGCTCCCTTACCTGTCTAGGATAAACATCCTTATCTTCCACTACTTGAGGATAATCAGCAAGCAAGTAGCTGTCCTGAAAATTCAGTTCTCCATCTTCCCTAGCATACAAACAGAAATCATCATCTAGCTCTTCCGATTTTACAGCCTCCATGATATCTTTTAAGAAATAGGTTTGGTTTTTCTTCATTGGTCAAAAGTCCCTTTCCATTCATAAGCCGGATAAGCTCCTAGGCACTGATAGCCCAAGCTTTCTGCGACCTTCTTGGAGGCTTCATTGTGCGCATCCCATAGAGGAAAGAGTGAGCGTTTTTGAGCTTCTAAAATCATCTGGGCGCCCAAGATTTTGGCCAAGCCCTGCCTTTGGTAGGCTGGCTTGGTAGCAATTTCAATCTCAAGGGCTCCATAATAGACCAATCCTGTCGATACAGCAGCGATGATTTCCTTATCTGAATAGAGTAAAAAACCAAAGCCACCCGCCGCTTGAAAATGGTCAAAATCGGAAAAATCACCCTGCAAATCCTGAGACCAGGCTTCCTCAGCCAAACGCTCATAACTCATCACATCAATCGGACAAAGGTAGTAATTTGCAGGTAGCCTGCTCTGCCATTTCTCCAAAGCCTCTGTGTCAAAGGCAACCCTGTCCGCAAAAGCATAGCGAGTGAATCGGTGCAGCTCACTCTGACCATCCAGAAACTCTTGCCAACCGGGCTCCTCGGAGATAAAGACCTTGTCAGCTAAACTATATTTTTTGCTAAATTCCTGCCACAAATTCGGCTCCACCTGACCAGCAGGAAAGATGAAATTTCCTAGTTGGTAAAGGCAGGATGTCTCAGGCGCGTTCATACAGAACTGCCCTAGACCAGCATCCAAGCCGTAAAGTACCATATTTTTGGTCCAGGTTTGGAAAAAGTTATTAGCTTTTTCATAGTTCGCATTCTTCATTCACTTACTTCAAACTCCAGCCGCCGTCAATTTTGAGAATCTCGCCCTGCATAGCAGCTGCCTTGCCACTGGCTAGAAAGAGGCTGACGTCTGCCACTTCCTGAGGATCCAGCCAGCGCTTGATCGGCGTTTCCTCAGCAACCCAGTCTGCCAGTCCGCCTGGCTCAAAATCGGCGGCAGTCATGGCTGTCTTGACTGCGCCCGGCGCTAGGCCAAACACTTGGATATTTTTATCCGCATAATCTAAGGCTATCTGCTTGGTCAGGCCAGCCAGAGCATGCTTAGAGGCTGTATAGGCAGCACCGCCGCCGCCAGCCAGAAAACTAGCAATCGAGCACATATTAATGATGATACCAGACTTTTTCTCCAGCATTTTCTGCAGGTAAAAGCGAGTGATTTTCATAGTCGCAGTCAGATTGAGCGCAAAAATCTGCTCCCAGTCCTCGTCACTTGTCTCGTGCAGGGGACGATAATTGTCCAAGATACCTGCTGTATTGCAGAGAATATCCACCTCGGGCAAGCTGGTGAAGAGAGGTGCCAAATCACCAGTCAAATCCAGCTTAATAAAACGAAGCTCATTGAGAAAACCAGGATTTTCATCCTTGTCCACCCCGTAGACCCGGTAGCCATTTTCCAAAAAGGCCAGAGCCTGAGCTCGGCCGATGCCAGAGCTAGCTCCCGTCACCAGTACTGTCTTAGTCATTCACTTCCACCCAATCTGTCGCAAGGACATCACAAGGAGTCGGACTCCACATGGAGAAGCCCTCACCTTCGCCTGAAACATTGATGAGGAAATAAGGTGTCACTTCAAGAGCCACCCCATTCTGCTCAATCGTATCAAAGAGCTGGACGTAGTTTTCTGCCCCACCCCAGCCTGTACGCACATATTTTTTCTTGGCCTTAAGGCCTGGTAAAATTTCTTCAAATGTCATGGTTTGCTCCTTTTGTTTATTGATAATCATTGACAAATTCCCTACTAGCCTTCAGCAGTCATAAGTATATTGGACGACTTTTGCTTGATTGTCAAAGCCAGTCTTTTGGTAAAAGGCCAGAGCATCTTCATTATCCTCCAGCTCTGTATCGACAAAAACATCCTGTATCCGATATTTTTTGCATAATCAAACAGTTTATCAATCAAACTTTTGCCAATTCCTTGCCGCTGGAAACTAGTCGCGACGCCCAAATCATAGATAAAGATGCTGGACTTTTTAGTCTGATATCTCGGCAAAACATAGGCTGTCAGACCGCCAGCAATTTTATCTTCTGCCTTTGCGACAAGCACTAAAAATTGAGGATTTTCTAGCAGATTGGCAAGATACGAGGGATACGGAAACTCCGACTCTTCCCAGTTAAAGACTTCTTGAAAGATCTCTAACAAAGCTTGAAATTCTTCCGCACTTTCTACAAAACGAATTTCACAATTGCTAGCTCTTCTGCTGCTTTCTTTTTTCATGGTAAACTGCCTACTCACTTTTCTAGGGATAATGAGTGATTGAGCTTATATGTCTCTTTGTCTGGCTGCGATATTGACTAGACCTTCTTCTCCATCTCCACAAAGAGATGAATATCGCCATTGCTTTCTTGCGGAATGCGCCTCACCACTTCAAAGCCCATGTTGAGATAGAGCTGCTGGGCTCGGTGATTGAAGTCAGCAACGGATAGCCTTAGGGTTTGTGGTGCAAAATTTTCCATGATAAAGTCCAAAATTTCCTGCAAAAATGCAGCGCCCTGACCTTTTCCACAGTGCTCCGGCTTCATCCCCAAACCAAGCTCCAAAGTTCGCTCCCCTTTCTGCTCCAAGCAGAAAAATCCATAGAGTTCCCCTTCACTCAGTACTTGATAATAACGGTCCCCACGCGCTTCAGGAGAAACCATTTCTTCATAATCCTCTAGGTCATTTTTCATGTCATAAAAATCATAAGGCGTCTCGTAATGCCAGTCGTTAGCAATTTCTATAGCATGCTGCTGGTTTAGTGGTTCAATCATCATCTACTCCTCCTTTCTCTAAAACTCCCAATAAAATCGTTTCTGGTCTGCTTTTTCGCTGCAGCCGAGGCTGCGATAAAATTCATGGGCTGAAGACCGTGAAATACCTGAATTAATCCGAATCCCTGTGTAGCCTGCTGCTTTTGCCTCTTCACGCAAAGCTTGCATCAGCGCTCTGCCATGTCCCCGCCCTTGAAAATCCTGAGCGACAGCCAAAGCCAAGAGATTGAGTAAGGACGGGAAATAGAGACAGTCGTAGCTAGCCGCATGAGCGTAACCTATGACCTGACCGCCTTCTTCAGCTACCAAAATTAAATGCTGGTCATTCTCTAGCAGCCTCTTCAGTTGAGACTCCGTCGCTTCCCTATCGAAGTCATAGCCCAGACACTCAGCATTGAGCCGCTGAATGGCTGCGACATCTCTTAGTTTTACTTTACGAATCATCTGTCACCTCGTTCTTCTCTTTATTATAGCAGAAAAGCAGTCTCTTTGACTGCTTTCAATGAACTATTCTCCCATCTGTCCCTTCAACCAAGGCTCCGCCTCTTTTAAAGGCTGGTCTGTTAGGACATCGGGCTGAATGGCCTCATTCTCATAAAGCTTGCCCGTGCGATCTAGGATACTCGAGGTAGTCAAGAGCAAAACCGCTCCATCATATAGTTGATAATAATTATTTCCCGTAGTATAGCTTGCCGTTGGCTGACTAAATATTTTAACGTTTTCCAGTCCCTTAAAAGCTAAAACAGTCATCTCTCCTGAGCTACCTGTCTTCCCATTGGTAAGGACAGCTATTGGCACTTTCTTTGCTTTCTCATCAGTCTGCTCCAGACCAAGCTGCTTAAGAATATCTGACCGAGAAACCGGGCTCTTACTTCCATTTTTATAAACGAATTGGAAGAGGTCTTCATCAGGCAAAAGAGAGGACAGTCCAGCAATCATCGGATACATATTCCCGCCGGTATTGTCTCTCAAATCCACAAGAACCGCCTGATAGTCATCCTTTTTAAGAGCTGCTGAAAGTTTGTTGGCATAAGCTTTCGCTGCCTGTGCATCACCAGTGAAAGCAGGAACTTTTAAATAGAGAACTCCCTCTCGATTCTGCACTTCAGGCTGATTTTTGCTTTCTGGACTATTTTCGGGATTATCCTGTGGACTTAAAAAATAAGAATGCTTCCCGCCAGCCTCTTTGGTTAATTTTTCCAAAACGGGATAGGTGTCTTGATAAGTATTGGCAGATTCAAGCTTCTCTAAAGCTTTCTTCTTCTCATTTTCCCAATTTTTGTCCGTATAAAGACCGAAATCAAGCTTTTTCACAACCGAGCGAGCGTAGTCCTGCGGACTAGGTGGGAAAAGAAAAATGCCATAGTCCGGACCAAAGTAAGCCAGAAAACCTATTAAAAGAGCAAGCAAAACCAGTACTGTCCCTAAGCAACCTAAAAGGACTTTTTTCATAATTGCACAACCTTTCTTGTGAGGATTTCTGAGCCGATTATAGCAAAATAGAGACACGTTTTCCATGTCTCTACCTTACATTTATCATCGTCAATCTTACATTTTTGTAAGATTATTTTAATCTACAGAAGCTTATTTCCATCTCTCACTCTTGGAGAATGCAATCATCAAACCAGACCCTGCCAGAACTGCCAGAATAACAAGACAGATATTTTTCAGTGGGTAGAGCCAATCTTTATTTTCCTCATGCCAAGTTGTCTTCCAAAGCCGAACATACTCAGCATGCATATCTTCAGGCTGGTTCAGCTGAATATTGATCACAATCGCCAGTAAAATTAGGGCGATAAAAGCAAGGGCAAAGAGCCAGATTTTCTTCTTTTGGGTTAGCTTAAGGTTCTTCATTATTTTCTCCTTTTACTTTCTTTTTAATAGCAATACTCTATCCCTACTTCTCTTTTACAGATATTTCTGAGTTCCTATAGCCATAAAAGGCGTAGATGAGACTTCCCAGCGCTAGGGCAATGCCAAAGGCCTGCCAGGTTTCCTTGGTATATTGAGTCATAAAGGACAGGCAGATGATAATGGACAAGATCGGTGTCAGAGGTACTAGAGGTGTTTTGAATTCTCCAGCTTTAGGCATTCCTTGATCTTTCCGCAATTTCAAGACAGCGAGTGCCAATAAAATCAGATAGGCCAAGGTACAGATATTGAGGAAAGAAGCGATACTAGCCAAGGGGAAGATACCGGCACAAACAGCTGAGGCAATCCCTACTAAAATTGTTGCATTCTTTGGCACCCGACTGGTCTCTGTCAATTTTTTGAAAGAGCGAGGCAAGAGACCATCACGCGCAATACTGTAAATCATCCGCGACAAGGCGTAGGTCATGGAGATGCAGACAGTAATCAGAGTCAAAATAGCGACAACAGAGATATAGTTAGCTGCCCATCCAAGTCCGACGCTGCGCAGGGCAAAGGCCACCGCATCTGAGACATCCAGCTTGCTATAGTGGACAATCCCAGTCAAGACCAAGGTCACCAAAATATAGAGAATGGTCACGATGCTCAAGGATAAGACAATCCCGCGAGGAACATTTTTGGGGCTCTTTGATTTCATCTACCGCCATGGAAATGGACTCAAAGCCCAGAAAGGCAAAGAACATAAGTGAAGCCCCGGCCATGATGCCGACCTTACCGCCATAAATTTCTCCGAAGCCAAAAGGTGCAAAGTTAGACCAATTTTCAGGTTTGATGAAGAAAAATCCTGCAATGATAAAGAGTGCCAAGGCTGAGAATTTCAAGACCACCAAGGCTGAGTTGAAGCGCAGGGCTGCCTTTGAGTTCAAAAGGACAACCCCTGTAACAAAGACCAAAACCAGAATAGGCAGCAAGTCCACGTAAGTACCTGCTTTTGGATTGAAGGTGCCATTCAGAGCTGTCGGCAGCTGGATACCAAAGCCACTCAGCAGCCCCTTCAGATAAGAGCCCCAGCCAGAGGCAACACCTGAGATAGCTGTCATGAACTCCATGATGATCAGCCAACCAGCCAGCCAAGCAGGAAATTCTCCCAGAACCGCATAAATATAACTATAGGCTCCGCCATTGGCCGGAATCCGTGAGGCAAACTCAGCGTAAAAAAGGGCCGAAATACTCACACAAAGGGCTGAAATGACAATCGAAACGGTCAGAGCAGGCCCGGCATATTTGGCCGCTCCGATTCCTGTAATGGTGAAAATTCCAGTTCCTACCATTGCTCCAATACCAAGCAAAATCAAATCAGGAAGTTTCAAGTGACGGCGCATGCCCGTTCTATCCTTACTGGCATCTTTTTTTCTAAAAATATTCATCTATTTTTACTCTCCTAATTGCATTAACGCTCTATTTTATCATATTTACACGCTTTTAGGAATCTTTCTCAGAAATTTTCCGAGAAAAGAAAGAGGCTGGGACAAAAGTCCAACCTCAAATATAAAAAGCGAACAAAACTAGTTTTCTGGTAATCAGAATTCTGCTTTGTTCGCTTTTTTTATCTAATCTATCGATTTTAAAAATTTATAATAAAGAATTCCTAAAATCAAAATCTTTTTGTCTCAGCCTAAGTCTTTAAAATAGATGAAAGGTATATGAATGTCTCTGCTATTACATAGCCACAATTTTGCGATAGCTGCGAGAAGTAATGAGAAAGACACCAACATATACTGCAATAAACAGAGCGCAGACACCTAGAGTCACCACTAACATAAGACTTGCGTTGAGCACGCCCAACATCTGTAAAATGAGACTGAGCATGTGATAGGCAAAAGCCAAATGAAGGAAGGCAAAGATTAGGGGTAGGAAGAAGACAATCAAAATCTGCCTACGAATTGTTTGCTTAATTTGTTTTTCATCCAATCCAACCTTTTGTAAAATAACAAAGCCTTCTCGATCTTCATAACCTTCAGAAACCTGCTTGTAGTAGATAATAAGAACGGTTCCAAGCATAAAAACGATTGATAGGAAAATTCCAATAAAGAACATACCGCCTAGCATTCCCTTTATTTCTTGCTTATCAAAGGCTGTCACCGAACCATAAACAGCTTGATTTTCAGGTAAAGTGGCATTAAAACTGCTTAGCTTTTCTTGGTATGATTCTCTGAGGTTTATCTGTTCTTCTTTTGGTAGCTTGAGATTTAATCCCCCATAATAGTTAACATTGACAGCGTAATCGTTCATCAATGAAGAAAAGATTTGACTCGGATTTTTAGCCACCATATAGATTCTTTCAGGCACCATCATATTCATCGGATCGGGTAGATTACCGAAAACGAAATCTTCTTTTAATTTTCTCTTGATTTTTAAATTTTTTCCAGCTATCTGTAAATCTTTTTTGCTATCTAGTTCCAATCCTTGCTCAAATATGGCTATTTCATCATCTTTAAGCTGAAGACTTTGACCTGTCATTTCTTGGTAATCACTCTCAGAAATGGCCAAAATATAAAGATTTGGAACGAAGGGTTTCTGTTCCTTAGAATAAATATCTAGCCGATTACCAGCTCGTCCGCTAACCCCTATCGTATAATACCGGTAAACAACTTTTTTATTAACCTGCAGTTGCTGCTCTTGAACAAACTCTGTCAAAGCTTGTTCCAGAAGCTCACCTGTTACTTCTTTTCCTTGGATACTGATATCATGCGGAAACATGGCACTCTGCATATAATCACCACCAGCATAAATGTTGGCTCCACCAGATAAGGTAACCAAAACCATTGTCGACAAAATAGAAATCGTCGCTAAACCGATTGCATTTTTCTTCATTCGAAAAATTAGATTAGATACCGAAATCATGTTATCAGGCTGATAATAAAACGTCTTCTTCTTTTTCAAAAATTGTAAGAAAACAGTTGTTCCTGCATTGAAAAGCAGATAAGTCCCTAGAATAACAAAAAGTACGGCTACGAAGAAAATGATTATGGCTGCCACCGGATCAGATACACCTAAAGCAAGATAATATCCAAAAACGAGAGAAGATATACCAATAATAGTTTGCAAGAGTAAAAAGCGACTCTTTTTCTCCCCACTATTTTTTTCCTTGACTAATTGCAGAGCATCAAACTTTCTTAAGTAAAAGCCATTTTTAATTAGCAAACAGAAAAATACAAAAGCATAGAAAATGATAATCAATACCAATACAAAAGGTTGAAATGTTGAAACCAAAACTACCTTGGTCCCCATAAGCTTGAGCAAAAAAGCATAAATCAGCTGGTCAAAGAGAACACCTATAGTCAGTCCCAAGCTTACAGCCACTAGCCCGAAAATCAGAAGCTCAATAAAGGTCATAACAAAGAGATGGCGTTTATTGAGCCCCAACATGCCGTAAAGCCCCAGCTCCTTGGAACGATTCTTCATGACAAATTGATTGGCATAAAAGACAATAATTCCAGCTGTGATGTTCACAATAACGACCCCTAGGACCAAAACGAAAATAACAGAGCTGGCACCTGACATTTTGGATAGATTGGGATTAAAAGCCAAGGAGTTGAAAATATAAGAAATGGCTACAGCCACACAGGTAGCCAGTGCAAAAGGATAATAGAGGCGGCGGTTCTTAATCAGATTGGATACCGCCAATTTTGCTGCTAATCGAAACACTAGTCCTTCACCTCACTTGCCATAACTGTCAGAGTATCAGAAATCTCTTGAAACATCTGCCGCTCGGTCTTGTCGCCACGGAAGATTTGGTTGTAGAGAATCCCATCCTTGATAAAGAGCACCCGCTTGGCGCGGCTAGCCGCTGCTGTTGAGTGAGTCACCATGAGAATAGTTTGACCGCGGGCATTGATGTCATCAAAAACATCCAGCAGGGCTGCTGAAGACTTGGAATCCAAGGCTCCCGTCGGCTCATCCGCCAGCAGAATCTCAGGGTCTGTGATGATGGCCCGAGCCACTGCAACCCGCTGCTTCTGGCCACCGGAAATCTCATAAGGAAACTTCTCTTGCAGCTTGTTAATCCCCAGCTCATTGCAGGTCGTAACCAGCTTTTGCATCATTTCGGTAATGGGACGGCGAGAGAGAACCAGAGGCAGGAGAATATTATCCTTGACCGACAGGGTATCCAACAGATTGAAGTCCTGAAAGACAAAGCCTAATTTTTCCCGACGGAAGCTGGAAGCCTGGCTGTTTTTGATGGTTGCTGTGTCAGTTCCGTTGAGAAAGACACGGCCCTCAGTCGGCTTGTCCAACATGGCTAAGATGTTGAGCAGGGTGGATTTCCCGGAGCCTGACTCCCCCATGATGGCGACATATTCGCCTCTTTCTACCGTAAAGTGAATGTCCTTCAGTGCCTCTACTTGACTACCCTGAAAGCGGGTTTTATAAATCTTTTTCACGTGTTGTACGTCTAATAATGTCATACTCGAACCTCTTCTTTATTTAACTTGATACTACTATCATACCGGAAAGACAGACAAGTTTCCATAACCTAATCTTTCATTTTGCCCGCCAATCTTACATTTTTGTCATCTTGTGCTCCAAGTCGGATAAAGAGAAAAGTCAACTGACCTTTCTCTTATCCTTGAATACTGGAATCTCTCAGTGACTGTACTGCAGCCAGAAATAATATTGACTGGAAGCACAGCCTAGGCGAGTCTTCTCGATTTCTTCCTTGGAAATCTTTTGAGCTTTAGGTTTACTTTGGCGATGGTTAAAAAGATTGATTTTCATAGTGGGCCTCCTTCTTGAAATCTGATTTTTAGTTTGGAAGATAGTTATCTTCTTTTTCTTTACACTTATAGGATACCGAATTCCCAAGCTAGCTGCCATAAGATAACCTTTCATTTTAGCCTTTAAACTTACATTTTTGTCACTTAGAAAAAATAGTTTTCGATTGCCCTTAAACCGCGTCAATAGCCATAAATTCACCGATGTATATCGGCTTCTTTCATCAAGAGCATAAAAAACCGGAATTTGTTTCCGGTTTTCAGACTGAAGACAAAGTCCTGAAAAGGCAACACTTTTCTATACAAAATTTATAAAGTGTTTTTTGTTAAGAGCTGATTCGCTTAGCGATTGGGGTTTGGTAGTTAAGACTGCTGCTACATGTAGAAAAGCAAAGATGAGAGGTAGGAAGAAAACAGTCAAGATCTGCTTGCGAATGGTACTTCTAGTCTGCTTTTCATCTAAACCAACTTTTTGTAAGATAATAAAGCCATCACGGTCTTCATAGCCTTCAGAGATTTGCTTGTAGTAAATCACGAGAACAGCTCCTAGGAGGAAGATAACGGAGAGGAAGACACCGATGAAGAGCAAAGTTCCAGTAAGTTCTTGATAGCTCTTTTCTGCGCTGTAACGGTCACTAGCCATTGCGAAGCTACCATCTTGTGCTTGTTCCTGATCCAAAGTGTCCCTCAACCCCAGCTGGACTTGCTCGACAAACTTTTACTGTCCTTAGTCTCTGAAGTAACTCCAATGTAGTAGTAATGATCCACATCAAGATTAACCTCTTTGCTATCATTGACCACCATATAGAGACCCTGTTCCATGGCCACATCGTTTGGATTAGGGATTTCCCCATGCGTGAAATTCGACGATAAAAGCTGCTTAATCTTCCAGTCCTTACCATTTACTCGGAGAGGCTTGTCCTTATTTAAGGAAATATTTTTCCCATAGACAAGAGTTTCATCGTCTGCCAAGTCTATCTTTTCCCCTGTCATTTTTTCATAATCCTGACGATTGATGACTGTAATCGTGCCTACAGACTTGGTCAAGATACTTGTATCCGACTCCAGCTCGCTTTGCATTGGAACTGTCACATCATTACCAGCTAATTTCATGATGAAGGCTGATTGGTAGAGATAGTTAGTATAGCTTGGCTTCCTCAGACCAGTGTCCTGAGCGACTTGCTGGACCTTGGCCAACAGAGCCTCCTTCTGATCAGTCGATTTCGGCAAGACGATGCTGACATTATAATCCTTCGGATGCAAGGTAGTAATATAATCCTGACCCCCAACATAGATATTGATTGTACCAACCAGAGTCACTAAGAGCATAGTAGATAGAATGGAGATAGTTGCCAATCCTGCTGCATTTTTGCGCATCCGCGAGATGAGATTGGAAACAGAAATGAAATTCTGCGTTTTGTAGTAGTAGCCTTTGCGCTTTTTGAGAAATTGCAATAGTGTAATCGAACCTGCATTAAAAAGCAGATAAGTTGCTAGGATAACCATGATCACAGCTATAAAGAAATTGCCGATAGCAGCGACAGGTTTGGTAACGGTCAAAGCCATGTAATAAGCTACACTCATGAGCAGGAGCCCCAGCAAGGTCTGCAGAAAAAGGAAGCGTCCCTTCTTCTCACCAGCTTTCTTTTCTTTCATTAGATTAAGAGAGCTATAGCGTAGAAGACGCGTAGAGTTGAGCAACAAAATCACCGCAAAAGCGACACCCAGACTAGCTAGAGTCATCCAGACATTCTGCCATTGGAAGGTCGAGGCAAGAACTGCCGGCATTCCCATCAATTTCAAAAGGACTGCGTAGAGCATTTTATCTAAAGCTAGGCCAGACAAGATACCCAGACCAACTGTAGCTAGATAAAAGACACAGAGTTCAAAGAAGGTCATGACTAGCAGATGCTTTTTCTCCATGCCCAGCAAACTATAGACTCCCAACTCTCGGGAGCGGTTCTTCATAACGAAGCTATTAGCATAGGTGATGAGGATAAGGACGGCAATCTGAATGACATAGATACCAAACTGCAAGGTCATGCGAGCTGCTGTACCACCATAAGAGCTCTCCATATTAGGGCTATGAGCCAGTGAGACAAAACTATACAAAATCGCTGTTGCCAGTACCGTCGCAAAAGCAAATGGATAATACAAACTGCGATTTTTAACCAGATTGGACAAAGCTAGTTTACTCGTTAGTTTGAACATAATTGCCCACCTCACTTGCCATAACTGTCAGAGTATCGGAAATCTCTTGGAACATCTGCCGCTCGGTCTTGTCACCGCGGAAGATTTGATTATAGAGAATCCCATCCTTGATAAAGAGCACCCGCTTGGCGCGGCTAGCCGCTGATGTTGAGTGAGTCACCATGAGAATAGTTTGACCGCGGGCATTGATATCGTCAAAGACATCCAGCAGGGCTGCTGAAGACTTGGAATCCAAGGCTCCCGTCGGCTCATCCGCCAGCAAAATCTCAGGTTCTGTGATGATGGCCCGAGCCACTGCAACTCTCTGCTTCTGACCACCGGAAATCTCATAAGGAAACTTCTCTTGGAGTTTGTTAATCCCCAGCTCATTGCAGGTCGTAACCAGCTTTTGCATCATTTCGGTAATGGGACGGCGAGAGAGGACCAGAGGCAGGAGAATATTATCCTTGACTGACAGGGTATCCAGCAGGTTGAAATCCTGAAAGACAAAGCCTAATTTCTCCCGGCGGAAGCTGGAAGCCTGGCTGTTTTTGATGGTTGCCGTGTCAGTTCCGTTGAGAAAGACGCGGCCCTCAGTCGGCTTGTCCAGCATAGCTAAGATGTTGAGCAGGGTGGATTTCCCAGAGCCCGACTCCCCCATGATGGCGACATATTCGCCTTTTTCTACTGTAAAGTGAATGTCTTTCAAGGCCTCTACTTGGCTGCCCTGAAAGCGGGTTTTATAAATTTTTTTCACGTGCTGTACGTCTAATAATGTCATCTTGTTTCCTTTCTGTTTAGCAGGCACCTATCAACGCCCTGCTTTTAGCAGTATTTATAAACTGCTTCCTAATTGATAATTCTATTCTATCTCAATTCCAATCGCTCAGCCATAACCTAAGCTTACATTTTAAAGTGCAATCTTACACTTTTGTAAGATGAGATGAGCTTTATTTTACCCAAAAGGCGATCAAGGCAATTAGCCAAAGGTGGGCTGGATAGAATATATAGAAGAAATATTTGCTCCATTTGCTGCTAGATCCTCGCTCACCATTGTAGAAGTGCAAGAGAGGAAGAACAGTGATAAAGAGCCAGTCTGAATTATAGAGCAACATAGAAAGAGTGTCCTGCAAGGTTGGATAAATTTGAATACTCATGGCAAAGAGAATTCCCGCCCAAACTACATAGGACAAGTTTCTGAAAAAGACTTGATTTCTAAAAAGGTAGGTCAAGAGCATGAAAGGAAGCAGAGCCATGCCGCCTTCGCTAAAGAGAAGCCCAGCCAGCAAGACTAATACTCCTGCTGTCAGCCGCAAACCACGCTTCCCATCCTTAGTAGCTCCGCCATTGTCAGAAAAGCCAAAGAAAAGACTCAGCATGAGGACACCGCAGGCCAAGGTCAGGAAGATATTGTGAGTGAGGTAAATGCCCTTCTCCTGAAAGAGGAGCGTCAGGATACAGTTTCCTGTCTGCATCAGGGCTGCCCAAAAGAAGAGCCTCATATTGTAAGCCAGGCGGTTGCGAGTGTGGAGAAAACCTTCCACTGCCATGAAGGCAAATGCTACTCCGACACAGCGGGTTAGGGCATGCAAGACGCCATCCCAGTCGTCCGGCACCAGCCCCGGTATCTGACTGATATGGTCAAAAACCATAAGAAATGCCATGAAGAGCTTCAACTGAAAAGCATTTATACCTTTTGATTTCATTTTTCTGTCTCCTTCTTATTTCTTGACTCTATGATAATAAAAAAGAAAGGCTGGTACCATAACCTAACCTTTCATTTGCTAGTTTTATTCTTACAATTTTGTCACTTTTAAAAATCATGCAGGAGCATCCGTCAAAAATAGCACAAAACCTAGTGGCTTTTATGCACACTTTCAGCTGTCTGCAACTGTTCTAAAAAGGCTTTGACTGCTTGTCTGTCTGCTTCCGTTCCAGAGCCCTCAATATTACGAATGTGGCGGAGGCCATACTGCTCCACTATCTTATCCGTTGCCCCGCAAAAGGTCCGCGGATAACGCTTCTGATTGCCATTGATGACAAAGCCTTTGATTAGATGTCTGTACTTTCTGATGAAGCGCTTGGTCGTCCACGGAATCTGCCCTGCTCCGCTATTTCTGCTGACTAAAATACAGGGTTCCTCCAGCTTTTTCCAGACTGACTGGCTAGGCATTCCCAGACTTTTAGCAAACTTTTTGCCCAAACCAGTCAGACTATCATAAACCACTACTAACAACTTTCTTCCTCCTACTCAAAGATCAATTTCTTCTCAGGAAAGGCGATGGAAACCGTCGTTCCCTGACCAACTTGAGAGTCTATAGCAATCTTGTGTCCCAGCTGGTCAGCAATTTTCTTGGACAGGTAAAGACCTAAGCCTGATGACTGCTGGGTCAGACGACCGTTGTAGCCTGAGAAACCGCGCTCAAAAACCCGCAGCAAATCAGCATTTTGAATGCCCAGACCTGTGTCCTTGATGTAGAGACTGCCCTCTTGAAAATAAATCTCTATGCTGCCTTCTTTGGTGTATTTAAGACTATTGGACAGGACCTGCTCCAAAATCACTACAAACCACTTTTTATCAGTGACAATCGTGTGGTCTAGGTCATGAAGATTGAGGCTGAGTCCTTGCTGAATAAAGAAAAGAGCATATTTCTTGACAATTTCCCTGACCAAATCAGCCAAATTTTCCTGCTTCAGAACTAGATCGTCATGGAAGCTTTCCAGACGGAGGTACTGGAGCACCAGATGAACATAGGATTCAATCTTGAAGAGTTCCTGCTCCAACTGAGACTTGGCTTCCTTATCCTTCAAATCTCCAATCAAAAGTGAACTGGCAGCAATGGGTGTCTTGACTTGATGAACCCAAAGAGTATAGTAGTCCAGCAAATCATTGTATTTCTCCTGCTCAACCAAGAGCTGATTCTTCTGTTCGTACTCCAGCTCCTCCACTCTTTCCTGCAAGAGCTTTTCTAGAGGAGTCTGAGCCTGAGCAGCGACCTGCAGCTTCTGGCTGCGATAGCCCTTAAAGGACGTCCAAGCATCTGCTCCGATAAACAAGAAAGACAAAAGAGCTAACAAGAGCGCGACATATTCCAGCAGACTGCGGTAATCATCAAAGACAAAGGCAAAGAGCAGAATAAAGCCTAGCAGCAGAATCAGCAGAGCTAGAAAAAATCGCCGCGAATAAAGGTAAGACTTAAAAAAGAAAAATTTATCCTGTGTGTCCATTGATGAGACCGTATCCTATTCCTTTTTTGGTTTCGATGAAATTCTTCAGTCCGTGCTCTTCAAGCTTTTTACGCAGGCGAGCGACATTGACTGATAGGGTATTGTCATCGATGAAAAAGTCGCTGTTCCAGAGTTCCTTCATCAGATCATCACGTGCCACAATACCATCCGAATGCTCGAAGAGAACCCGCAAAATCTGAAATTCGTTCTTGGTCAAGGTCACCACTTTCCCATCAAAAACCAGATCTGTCGACTTAAGATTGAGAATGACACCTTGGTGCTCTAGGAGACTCTGGTCGTTTCCGAACTCATAGGAACGGCGCAGCAAGCCCTGAACCTTAGCCAGAAAGACATTGTTGTCAAAAGGCTTGGTCACATAGTCATCTGCCCCCATATTGATAGCCATGACAATGTCCATGGACTGATCGCGGGAAGACAAAAACATGATGGGCACTGTTGAAATCTTGCGGATTTCCTGACACCAATGATAGCCGTTAAACAAGGGCAAGCCGATATCCATCAGCACCAGATGCGGCTCCTCTCGGACGAAGATAGTCAGCACATCCATAAAGTCCTCGACTGCCACTACCTGAAAGCCCCATTGTTCCAGCATTTTTTTATCATTTGGCGGATGACTGGATCATCTTCTACTAGTAAAATCTTATGCATCTTTCCCTCCTGATTTCTTGCTAGTTACATTATACCAAAAAAGTCGCATGCTTGTTTATCATCCTCAGTCTGAGGTAGGATTTTTCTGGAAAAGATAAAATCTCTTAGAAAAATATGCTATACTAACTAGTAGAAATTGGAGACGAAATATGAGCAATATTCTTACTTACCTAGAAGAAGCCCAGCATGACAGCATTTATGATCGACCATTTAATGAGTTGGATCTGCTGATTCTGACTGAGCTAACCTACTTACCTTTTGATGACTTGGTTCATGAGGATATGTCCTCCTACTGCGACTGCCGACTGCTAGACTTAGCCACCAAAGTGCCTCGCGACCTCTCCATGATGGTCAGCAAAAACCGTCTGAAACTCTTAAATTTGGCCGCAACCTCTACCCGCTTTAAAAATCTAAAACTGATGGGCTATGTCAATGACGTTGATCAAGATATCCAGAAGCAATTCGCTGCCTTGATTTTCAAAGTCAAGCCTGATACCTATGTCCTAGTCTTTCGCGGAACGGACGACTCCATCGTCGGCTGGAAGGAAGACTTCCACATGACCTATATGGATCAGATCCCTGCTCAGAAAATGGCCGCCCGCTACCTGCAGAAAGCCTTAGAAAATCTGCCCGGTAACTTTATCCTAACCGGCCATTCCAAAGGAGGAAATCTAGCTTCTTATGCAGCCAGTCAGATGGAAGCATCGCTTCAAGACCGTATTGAAGCCATCTACAGCTATGACTCTCCCGGTCTCAATCACTCTGTCACCGAAAGCGATGGCTATCAGACTGTGGTTGAAAGGATGAAACGCTACCTGCCTCAGAACTCCATCGTCGGCATGATGCTGGAAACACCTAAGGAAGCTAGAATTGTCAAAAGCAGTGCCATCGGCGGCTTTGCCCAGCACGATACCTTTTCGTGGAAAATCAAGGGAGACTCTTTCCTATTGCTGGATACACTAGATGCAGAGAGCCTGCAGATAGACAAAACGTTTAAAAATTGGGTGAGCACTGTTTCAGATGAAGAACTTAAAGACTTTTTCGACCTCTTTTTCGGACTGATTTTGGATGCTGGCATCCAGTCTGTCAACGAACTGTCCAATGTTGAAAACTTTAACAAAGTCCTTGATATCCTAAAAAATGCTCAATCTCTAACAGACCAAGAACGTGACATGCTGCTGCGCTTGTCCAAGCTACTACTGGATATGCGTGTCCAAAGCTGGAAGGACGATATAAACTTGCCTAAGCCTACTGCCATTGGTAAGAATATCCGAGAAAACCTATCACGCTGGAGCAAGCAGTTGCCTTTTGGCCAGTCTGAGACTGACAAAAAGGAAGACACTGCCGCAGAGGTTCAAGAGTAAAATCACAAATCTCTTCTATAGCTTGGCTAACGGAAGATTTGACCTATCCAAACCAAAAACTAAACAAGCTCTTATCTTGACAGCTTGTTTTTTCTTTGTTAGAATGTAACAAACATATTTACAGCTAAGTAGTGATAAAAATCAGAAAGGAATCCATCATGAAATCTATCAAAGGAATCGCCCTTATTACTGTTAGCATAATCCTGACCATCTATGCTTGGGCTTCAGCTGGAATGATCAACTTTATTGTACCCGGTCTGGCCTTGACTACCCTTTCGCTGACCTTTTTACTTGCGACTCGGAACGCACTTTTGGAAAAATGGTTCCACGGCATCGAAAAAATGTACACTTACCACAAGTTTACAGCTATCTTTTCTGTCGTTCTTCTTGCTCTCCACAATGTTGCTATGGGTGGCAGTCTCTGGGGCTCTCATCTCGCAGCCCAGCTTGGGAACGTCGGCATCTATCTATTTGTCAGCATTGTTCTGGTGGCCTATCTTGGCAAGCACATCAAATATGAAGCTTGGCGCTGGATTCACCGCTTTGTTTATTTGGCCTATATCTTTGGTCTCTTCCACGCTTATATGCTGATGGGCGGTCAACTCCTAACACCGACCTTACTAGGTTTCGTAGTCGGATTCTACGCTATCATAGGTTTAGCTTCTGGTTTTTACATCATCTTCCTCTATCAAAGTTTGGCCTTTCGTCATCTGGGAAAAATCATGCAGGTCAAACGACTGAACCACGATACCGTGGAGTTGAAGATCCAACTCAGTCAAAAACTAGATTATCAGTATGGGCAGTTTGCCTTCGTCAAGATTTTCCAAGAAGGATTTGAAAAAGCGCCGCATCCCTTCTCTATCTCTGGCGGTCATGACAATATCGTCTACTTTACTATCAAGAACTCTGGAGACCACACTAAGAAACTTTATGACAAGATCCAAGAGGGAACCAAGGTCACCATTGACCGAGCTTATGGTCACATGATTCTTGACCAGGGGCAGGAAAAGCAGATCTGGATTGCTGGTGGGATTGGCATTACGCCCTTCATTTCCTATATCCGTGAAAATCCTAATCTGAATCGTCCAGTCAGCTTCTACTACGCTTATACTGGAGCAGAAAATGCTGTTTACCTAGACCTCCTCAAAGACTACGCGGCCAAGAATCCGCAGTTTGACCTTCATTTGGTCGATAGCAAGGTCTCTGGCTATTTGGACTTCAAGAATTATCCTCTGGACAACCAAACCACCGTTTTCATGTGCGGACCTGTCAAGATGATGGATAAACTAGCCAATGAATTTAAAAAGACCAATCCAAAAGCAGATCTGGTCTATGAAGGTTTTAAGTTTAAATAAAGAAACCAAAAAGAGGAGTTCAATCCTCTTTTCAGACCGTAGACAAACATTCCAAATAGTGTTTGTCTTTTTCTGTTTGTCAGGCTAAAATTTCATCTTTTGATTTCATCTTTTGATAGCATAATGGTCATTTGAACAAAATAAAAAGGCTTCCCCACCCTCATTTTTACTAGTTTTTTGAGATTCAAACACGCCAAAGTAAGCCCAACCTTATCTTCCATCTTGGACTTGCCTTTCTCTCTTGTATAACGGAGGTTGTGGTATTCTTTAGCTGTCCCAAAGAGCCGCTCAATGGTTTCTTTGCGCTTCTTATAGAGCTCCTTCATCCCTCTTTGGTGTCGAATCTCTTCACAACATTCAAGCGCATCTTTCCATACATGTCTTGTGATGACTTTCTGCTGATTCTGGCTCTGGGTACAAACAGATAATAGGGGACAGGCGACACATACTGTTGAATCACTCTTATACTCACGGTAGCCTGCTCGGGTCGTCGTGCGATAGGTTAACACTTGGTTCTCTGGACAGAGGTAACAGTCATAATAGGAATCATAAACAAAATCATTGGGCCTTAAGTTCCCTTTTACACCCTTGGGGCGGGTATAAGGGAAGACAGGGGTAATCTCTCTGTCTAACAAAATTTTGCAATACTTGGGGTTTTATAACCTGCATCTGCGATGAGATAGGTTGGATGAAAAGGCTCAATCTTGGCAAAAAGGGCAGGGAAAGCCTGACTATCATGAACATTTCCTGCTTCAACCGTATAAGCCAAGGCCCAACCATGCTTATCACACGCTACTTGGGCAGAATAGGCAAAGACTTCCTTGTGTTCCCCTTGTGGAACCAACCACTCTCAGGATCTGTCCTTGAGATTTTCTTTTCCTTAGCCTCGCTTTCTTTTGCGGGCTTTAAGGGCTTTTTTTCGTGTTTTCTCCTATCTAAATCAATCTCAACTTCCAATTGCTCACTCATAAATGTAGCTTGTTGGGCAACCATTTCCTTATGATACTTGTGGCTGTTGGCTGCCGCTTTAATATGGGTTCCATCCACAAATATCTCAGAAGGATCAATCAAACCAGCACATAAAGCTTGATGGAGTACGTGTGAAAATATCTCAGTAATCAGTGCTTTATCTTGAAAACGACGGCTGTAATTCTTTCCATATGTGGTAAAATGAGGCACCTTGTCATCCAAGCTTAGTCCAAGAAACCAACGATAAGCTACGTTTACTTCTATGTCTTTAATGGTTTGGCGCATGGAGCGAATGCCATAAAAACATTGAATCAAAGGAATTTTGACCAACATGACGGGATCTAGACTGGGACGACCCTGATCTGGGCTATAGGTTTCTTCAACCAAGTCATAGATAAAGTCAAAATCAACCTCCGCTTCCAATTGGCGAAGAAAGTGATCTTCTGGGACCAATTCGTCTATCGTATAGAAGCCATATTGGCAGCGATTATAATCAGATTTTTCTTTGTGAAACATAGGGAGCACCTCACAACTGTTCTTACCTCTATTATACGACTTTACAAAAAGAAAAGCCCTTAGAAACTTCTGTTCTTAGGACTTTGTCTTCAATCTGAAAAGAGGAGTTCAATCCTCTTTTTTAGTCTATTTGGATTCAACAAATTTTGAAAAAGATAAAATTTCTATCACTCAATATCCAAAAATAAACTGTTTAAACTACAAGAATAGATGGAAAAGATTGATACAAATCAAAACAAGGGAGAAAATAGAAAATCCGATAAACAAATATTTAAAATACTTTTCATTGCTGATGCAGCGCTCAACATACGCTTCTTCAGGATTCTTAGGATTATAGTAAACCGTCATATTTGATCCAATCGGAAATATCTTTCTCAAGTCTAGACTCCTATCCGACCCATAAACATAGTCACTTGAAAAAACATCTTTTTGGATTTTTCCTGAAGATGCAGGGATAAACTGTTTATGCTCAAGTCTTTTTCGATAGGATTTTCCGCGGACAGTATATTCTACAAGGGGCAAGGCTACCTGAGGTGGCTCTCCGTGGCGACTATAGATGGAACTGTTATACCCTACTACTTTGCCTGATATTAAAGATGTAGATTTACTTCTAATAGAAATTTCTTTTCGATAGTGAAGATAGAGTGGAAAAACAATGACTAGCCAGAGTAGCCCAAGCACCACAATCATAATCATAGGATTCATTACTATTTCCTTCGTTGCTTTGATATTCAGTATATATTGTATCAAAATTTTCATCTATACCAAAGACTCTATAGAATATCCTTTTGGTCTCAAAAAATTATTGTTTTTCGATATATTTTTCTTGAAATACAATAAAAAATAGATTATAATAAGAATAAAAGGAAAAGGAAATCTACTGCCGGCTGATTTTCGATAGAGGTAAGCATCATGAAAAAGATTGAATTAAAAAATAACTCTTTGCTCAAAGATATTGTTACTCTATTAAACCTTATCATAGTGGGTTATGCTGCTATTTTGGTGTTTCTTACTATCCTAAGTGTGATTTCTTACACCGGTCTTTCCGACAGGTTGGGAATAAAGCTCAATGTTCAATTTATGCCCTCAGTTGATTTTTCAAATTGGTGGAGTATTCTAGCCTTTGTTATAAATCTTCTCACAGCCTCTTTGACTATTTATCTCATCTATCTTGCTCGTAATTTCATCAAAAATTTGATTGGTGGAAAGATTTTTGATTCATCAAACACGCAACTAGCTGATAAGGCATGGAAAGTCTTTCTGGCTCTGACCTTTCTTTCCGTTAAGGTTGCTGCATCAGGCAATCCCATCGCTCTCCCCTTCTCTTTTAACGCCAGTATGAGCTTTACACCTCTCTTAGGTGCTCTGATTATTTGGCTGATGATGAAAATTCTGGAAAAGGGGATTGATATAGCTGAAGAAAATGAATTTACCATCTAGGGGGCTGCTATCATGATTATCGTTAATCTTGATGTCCAGCTGGCCAAGAAAAAGATGAAACTGGGAGAACTAGCCGATATCATCGGTATCACCAACGCTAATCTTTCCATTCTCAAAACGGGCAAGGCCAAGGCTATACGCTTTAGCACTCTCAATGCTATCTGTCAGGCCCTTGATTGCCAGCCTGGAGACATCCTAGAATTTACAGATGATGAAGAATAAAAAACTCCCGTCTTAGCCGATTTCATTTAGCTAAGGATGGGAGTTTTACTTTTCTATTCAATCATTTGTGTTTCGGCTAGTTTCTTATACCAGTGAGCGGATTTCTTAGGATAGCGTTCCTGTGTTTCAAAGTCTACGTAGAATAAGCCGTAGCGTTTTTCATAACCGTTAGACCAAGAAAAGACATCCATCAGAGACCAGATAAAGTAGCCCTTGACATTAGCCCCGTCCGCAATCGCATCGGACAAAACTTCCAGATGCTGCTTGACGTAATCAATCCGAGCATCGTCGTAAACTGTATTGTCCACAAATTCATCTTTATAACCCAGACCATTTTCTGTGATATAAATCTTCTTGTAGTTTGGATAATCTTTCTTAATCCGCATGATCTGATCATAAAGACCTTGCGGGTAGATAATCCAATCCCAATCAGTTTTTGGTATATGGGTTGGAGATTCTCTGCGCCCTACACCCTTAATCTGGTACTTAGAGCTTCCCTTTTCGCCTTTTCCGTTATGGATAATTTCTGTTTCACCGTCAAAGTCGCGCATCCAATCACTCATATAGTAGTTGATGCCGAGGAAGTCATTGAGGTCTTTAGCTGCTTCTAAAGCCACAAAGTCTTCATCTCGCAGATCCAGCTGACCACCATTGACCTTAAGGATATGATTCACTCCTGCCAGAGTTACATCTGAATAGTGCCCTAGATAAGTCGCATCTAGGATAAACTTGTTATGGATAATATCTTCCAACTCTGCTGCTCTGACATCTGCTGGATTTTCTGGATTGTAAGGATATTTTGTCGGAAGTGCATGAACGACACCAATTTCACCCTTGTAGCCCTTGTCCTTATAAAGCTTAACGGCACGAGCATGGGAGACCATCATGTTGTGATGGGATTGGAAAACCTTGGCCAAGTCATACTGAATCCCCGGCGGGAATTTGCCGACCAAGTACTGGCCATCACCAATAGGGCCAATTTCGTTGAAAGTTGTCCAATAGCGAACTTCTGGAAATTCTTCAAAACAGAAGGCCGCATAGTCCACAAAGTGCTCAATATTTTCCCGATTGAGGAAATCGCCATTTGAATGAAGAGCCTCTGGTGTATCAAAGTGGTGAAGGGTCACAAAAGGTTCTACATGACGCTTGTGGCATTCTGCGAAAAGATTATGGTAAAATTCCACACCTTTTGGATTGACCTCGCCATAGCCTGTAGGGAAAATCCGTGACCAAGCAATGGAAATCCGAATCCCATTAACACCATACTCTTCAGCTAATTTTAGATCCACAGGGTATTTGTGGTAAAAGTCGCTGGCAGGTTCTGCCGTATACCAGTAGTTATCCTCTAGGTATTTATCCCAGGCAACAGATCCTTTTCCATCTGTGTGGGTTGCTCCTCAGCTTGATAGGCTGCTGTTGCACCACCGAAAATAAATTTTTAGGTAATGTTTTCACCTTTTCTACCTCGTTAAACATTTATCATTTTATCTCTCTAGTTTTAGATAGTTCTTTAAACCAATATGCGCTCTTCTTTGGATAGCGTTCCTGCGTGTTAAAGTTCACATAGAAAAGACCATATCGTTTGTTATAGCCATTTGCCCAAGAAAAGACATCCATAAGTGACCATAAGAAATATCCCTTAACATTAGCACCATCTTGAATTGCATCACAAATTGCTTCTAAATGCCCTCTAATATAATCAATTCTGGGTTGATCATCAATAAAACCATCTTCAAATTTATCCTTGTAACCCATACCATTTTCGGTGATATAAAGTTTTTTATAATTTGGATAATCTTTGATAATACGCATGATTTGGTCATACAATCCTTTTGGATAAATCAACCAATCCCAGTCTGTACGAGGAATATCTATATCGAATTTGTATTGGCCGATACCTTTAAAAGCATAGATAGAAGTCCCTTTTTTTCCCGTACCATTTAAGTTAATGTTGTTTTCACCTTCATAGTATTGAACAAAGGTGCTTTGGTAATAGTTAATCCCCAAGAAATCATTGAGTTCAGCTGCTTGACGCAATACTTCTACATCGCCATCATAGACAGTGTAAGACATGTTATTTTGTTCCAAGATTCCGTTAATAGTTTCTTCTGTTTCTGGAGAGAGAACACCAAGAAATGTACGATCCAGCAAGAATTTGTTTGATATGGTATCATCTTTACGAACTGCTTCTTGGTCTTTTGGATCTTCTGAATTATAAGGATAACGAGTCTCTAAAATGTGAATAATCCCAATTTCCCCTTCCGCATTCATCTCTTTAAATGCCAAAATTGCACGCGCATGGGCAACCATCATATTGTGCATCTGCTGCACCATTTTATCTGTTTGAAATCGCTCGTTAGGAGGAAATTTCGCCAGTAGATACTGACCTGCAGCAACAGACAATATTTCATTGAAGGTAATCCAGTATTTAACTTCCGAACTATACTCCTTAAAACAGAATTTTGCGTATTCAAGGAAATGGTCAATATTATCTCTATTTAAGAAATCACCATGATTAAATAGAACTTCTGGAGTATCAAAATGATGCAACGTCACGAATGGTTCCACATTGTGCTTACGACATTCTGCAATTAAGTCATGATAAAATTTCACACCGAGCGGATTAACTTCCCCATATCCATTTGGAAAAATACGAGACCAAGCAATGGAAATCCGAATACCATTCACACCAAATTTCTCAGATAATTCCAAGTCAATTGGGTACTTGTGATAGAAATCGCTGGCAGGATCACTTGAAAAACGCCCTTCCTTAACAAGAAAAGTGTCCCAAGCAACACGACCTTTGCCATCAATATCAGTTGCTCCTTCTGCCTGATAGGCAGCTGTTGCTCCACCAAAAATAAAATCTGCAGGCAATACCTTAGACATTTGTAACCTCTTTCATTCTATTTAGCAAATAAAGGGAAAGACGAGGGAATCTTCCTTGCGAATGACCACTCCATCATTTCCCTATTACATTATTCTTCAAATTGGCTCATAACATACTCTAAAGAACCTTTAGGATCACGTGTTAAATTGATATATTCCATACCTTCTGTTTTCGTCAACTTAATACCTAAACGGTCGGTATCCTTTTTGATATCTTCATAATTGGAAGCAACTTGCGGAGCTAAAACGACAAGATCGTAATCTTTTAGAATATCCTGATGAGCACCGTAAGCTCCTGCTGCAGAATTAATATCTATATTATATTTTTTAGCGGCCTTATTTAAAGCATTCGATAAAAGTCCTGAAGTACCACCACCTGCACAAAGGACGAGAACTTTTTTACTGAAATCTTTATTTTTACTGATTTTTGAATCAAAAGAACCTACAACTTCATCGCTTTCAGCTTCTGCTTTAGACTCTACAATCGCCTCAGAAGTTTTTACTTCTTCGACTTTTTTACCTTCCAATTCAGCATCAACCTTTGCTTCATTTTCAAGAATTTGATTATCATAAACCTTGAAGAATGGATAGTAAACCAAAACGTCAACTACAATCAAGACAATTGCGAGTACAAAGGCAAGAGGTAGCAAACCTGTACCAAGAATCAAACCAATTGGTCCTGGTGTCGTCCAAGGAAGAACGTAAGAAAAACTATTCATTCCAAGCACTTCAACAAAGAATTTGAAAATCCACACATTCAAAATAGGGGTCAGGATAAATGGAACGAAGAAGACAGGATTCAGCACCAGAGGAGCACCGAATAAGATTGGTTCATTCACACCAAAGAATGTTGGAACTGCCGCCGCTCGACCAATTGCTTTATTTTGCTTTGATTTAGCCATAAACCAGAACATAAATGGTACGACTAAGGTTGCACCAGTACCACCCATAGTGGCTACAAAGTATTGCAAGCCAGGTGTGATAATATGCGTTGCGTGTTCTCCTGCTTTGAGAAGAGCCACATTATTATCAATATTAAGTAATGCAATGGCTGAAATAGCTGGCTCAACAATTGATGGACCATGGATACCAATGAACCAGAACATTGCCATAGCACCATAGATAATAGCAATTCCAAGATAGCCATCTGCTGCCGTAAACAATGGTTGGAATAAGGTGATGATTCCTTGTGCAAAGTTCATATGGAAGAAGTGACGAATTAATAAATCAACTCCGTAAGTGACAAAGACGGATACTCCCAAAGGGAATAAATCTGTAAAGGCTTGCGAGATATTTGGCGGAACTTCTTCTGGCATACGAATTTTGATATCATTTTTTATAAAGAAATGATACACATGAACTGTTATAATTGCAGCGACAAAGGCTGATAAGAGTCCAGATGTTCCCATGTGACTACTTGAAAAGCCACCATCAATTGGGTCCGCTGACAAGAGCAAAAATCCGATAATCGCTGTAATGAGACTAGCTATATTATTGATTTGACGGGTTGCTGGCAAATCACGATTGAAATTATCCGCTAAATTCTTTGCAGTAGTACCTGCAACAATCAACCCAATAATCCCCATTGAATAATTATAAGGTTTGACAATCATTGCCTCTATATCTTTTGGCCAATAGAATCCCCAAATATTAGGAACATAAGCAATCAGCATAAAGATACTGGCAAAAATAATGATAGGCATTCCTGCAATAAAACCATCTTTAATAGCGCGGAGATATTTATTCCGTGAAACTTTTTCAAAGAATGGTTTCATTTTTTCAATTTGTTTTACCAATTCATTCATTGTTGTTCTCCTATAATTTTATTTATTCTTATAAATATTGATCAAATGATGAATTAAATCCTTCAGAAGAACTGTTGTCATCAAATGGTCTTGTCCATGTATCATGATGATACCAAGCTCGATATTTTCACCAGAAGCTTCCTTAGCTAACATATCCGTCTGCTTATTGTGTGCTTCAGCCAAAATCTTGTTTGCATCTTCCACAAGCTTATCAGCTACTTCAAAATCCCCAGTCTCTGCAGCTTTCAAAGCTTCTAGGAGCTTGGAGCGAGCGTCACCAGCGTAGGCCACAATTTCAAAACCAAGCAATGTTACTTCTTCTCTATTCATGAGAGATCCTCCTTGTATTCTTATGTAAAATATTATTATTATTTTCTATTATAAAAGACGTTGAATATGCAGCACCAGGTAGACCCGTTCGCTGCGGTAGAGATCAATTCCCGTCTTCTGGGCAATGATTTGGTAAATATCGCTTCCGACCTGATAGGCTTGAGGGTAGGTCATCTGGATCTGACTCTCCATTTCCAGTAAGGAAACATTGTCATCACGGCTTCGGTTCAGATAGTCTAAAAAGTAGTTCAGGTGAATCATAAAACGGTCATAAAAGTTGCTGTTTTCTGCACTTCTTTTAATGCCATTTTTCTTCAGCTCTGTCTCAACAGCAGCCAGAATATCTTTTCGCCTGCCCAAGTGGCTTTGCCCCTCAGGATTGGTCTCCCCTTCGGCATTGATAAAGTGATAGGCAATCCGATTAACCTCGTCGCCAGGGAAATTATCCAACAACCGCTCGCGGTATATAACTACCGCTTCCTGAGCAATCTGATAAGGGACAGGGTATTTGTCCGAAGCATCCGGCAGATCGCTCTCCTTGTACCGCCCCTGCTGCACAGCCTGATAAGAACAGTAGATGTGATCCGTCAGAGTGACATAGATATACTCCTGGACAGGATAATCATACTTCTTAGAAAGGGTGTCAATTACATCATAAGTCACTGTGATAAAGTCCAGCGGAACATCTTTGAGCAAGGCCACAAAGTTTTCTTTAGACTCCTCCGTTCGTAGGCGAAAGATTTTCTCAATCTTACTTTCCAGAACGATGTCACCCTTCTTTTTATTAAAAGCTATGCCACTGCCAATCAGAACAACCTCTTCACCATTTTCATGTTTGGCTAGAGCAACATTGTTGTTCATAGGATGTATGATTCGATACATATCTCCTCCTCTTCATTTTCTAGGGTTCTGGCAAAACAAAAAGACCACAAACAAACCGAGGCTATATCTTCCCTCAATTTATTTGCGGTCACGCCTAATCCAACTTAGTAACGCTCACCCTATTCAATTTCTGATTTCATTATAGCATATCAGCATCAGAATGTAAACCCTTACTTTATTTATTTTTTAAACAAATTTTAGGCTCTTTCTTTCCAAGAGGTAGCTGTTTTTTGAAGAACCTTGTTGAGCTCATCAATATTTTCAAATCCAGTTGTACGAAGCCACTTGCGAGCTGCTTCTTCACCTTGCTCAATGTAATCTTTGACACTGCCAGCCCAAGTCGCACGTCCGCAAAGAACGCCGTTGAAGTTAGCACCTGACTCATGAGCAAACACAAGTGTTTCTTGGAAAAGTTTCGCTGATACACCCGCACTCAAGTAGATGTATGGCAGGTTAGTTGCCTCATCTTGTTCCTTGAAGAAGGCAGCTGCTTGTTCTTTAGTATGCACCACTTCATCATCGCCAAAGCCTTCAACGTATTTAACATTGACTGGAACTTCCACTTTTAAGACATCAATATTGAAACGTGGATCTGAGAAGACCTTCATGGCACCGATAACCTTGTGAGGTTTCACTTTAGCATATTCAGCGCTGGAAGAATCCGCAATCTTTTCATCGTAAGCCAAGATTTCAAGGAAGAAAGGAATGTCTTCAGCCACACACTCAGAACCCACACGCTCGATATAAGCCTGCTTTTGCTGGTTGAGTTCTTCAGAGCTGTCTACATCATAGTAAAGGAGGAATTTCACCGCATCCGCACCTTGTTCTTTGATGCGTTTTGCTGACCAAACATCCAGACAGTCTGGTAGGCGCTTGGTACTAGAAGTATCATAGCCTGTCTTTTCATAGGCCAATAGCAAGCCAGCATTCTTGTCCAAAGCCTTAGTAGCAGGCAGTCCATACTCAGGATCCAGCAGCATAGATGAAGCATAAGGAGTCAGCTCTTCTGCAACCAAAACTTTCAGTTCTTCCATTTGAGCTACTGTTGGTTCTGCTTTCTGGTGTTGAGCCATGAGACGTTTCAAAGCACCGCGTTGGTCAAATGCCAAGGCAGAAATGATGCCATTCTCATCAGAAAGTTTTTCCATGTACTTGCGTTTTTGTTCTGTTAATACCATTCTTTATACCTCTTTTACTGTGATTTGATCGTATAGGCCGTCGTAGTTTTCAACATTGACATGACCGGTCATTTTTTCCTGGGCATTGAGCATGCCGAGAACATTTGCCTTTTTGAGTAGGGAGACATCGTCTGCTTGATGACTCAAAGCTGAAGAAATCCCCGCAACAGTTGAGTCGCCAGAGCCAACTGGATTGACCACTTGGATTTTAGGAATATCTACTTTATAGAATGTATTCCAATGTTTGGCAAAAGCTCCATCTGCACCGAGTGATACGATGATCCACTCGATTCCCTCAAAGAGCGGTTCTGAAAGGACAGCTTTTAACTCATCCAAATCTTTTGAAATTTCGCGACCCAATAACTGAGAAAGTTCTTCGTTATTAGGCTTGATAGCAGTTGGCTTCACATCTGATTTAAGTACAGCTTCCAGAGATGCTCCAGAGCAATCCAGCACCACCTTATTGCCAGCTTGATTAGCAATTTCAATCAGCTGGATATAGTATTCTGTCGGCAAGCCCGCTGGCAAACTGCCCGAGATACTGACAACATCTGCCTCAGCCATCAAAGACCGGAAGTGTTCTTGGAAATCCCTCGCCTCATCAGCTGTAATAGTCGGACCGGCTTCCAGGATTTCTGTTTGCTTGCCTTCGTGCAAGACAGCAATGCAATTTCTCGTATCTCCCGAAATATTATAAAATAATGGCTGCACAGCTTGATGAAGATTCTGCAAGAGAAATTCCCCATTAGTCCCACCAATCAGTCCCGTCGCAGCGACATTGTCTCCAATTTCCGCCAAGACCCTGGTGACGTTGAGCCCCTTGCCGCCTGCTGTCTTACTGACTTCTGCAACACGATTAACAGTATCTATTTTCAATTCTTCTAAAGGATAGGAAATATCGATAGAAGGATTCATGGTCACTGTAAGAATCATCTAGCTACCTCACTAATCGTGGTACTCTCCACGATCCCATTTTTCAAGAAATTCTGTAAAGAAATTATCATCTGCCTGATGAGCATTGTGGCTTTCTACATGCTCAATCTTAGCAATCAACTTCTTGTTTTCTTCGGTTGGTTTATATTCCGCATGAATGAAAGCTTCGATGATGTCACACATGAGGAGCTCACCAGTGATTTTTCCGCCAAAACCAATAACATTTGCGTTGAGCTCTTCCTTAGCATAGAGAGCCGAGGTCATATCGCGCACTAAAGCTGAACGAATACCAGGAACTTTATTTACAGCGTTGTTAATACCGACACCTGTACCACAGATACAAACACCAAGATCAGCTTGTCCACTAACGACTGCCTCCCCTACTTTTTTACCAAAGATTGGATAGTGTGTCCGTGTATGGTCATAAGTACCAAAATCAAGAACTTCATAGCCTTTTGATTTTAGAAAATCTGAGACTGCCATTTTTTCATTAGTAACGATATGGTCACATCCAATTGCAATTTTCATTTGATTTCTCCTTTTCTTAGCACATCTTGTTGAGCATGTCGACCCGGATTTGGTGGCGGCCGCCGTCGTATTTCCCGTTGACAAAGCCTTTGGCAATGTTCTTAGCCAAGCCTTCACCAACAATTTCAGCTCCCATCGTAATCATACGAGAGTTGTTGTGGCCACGAGTCATATAGGCAGAGCGTTCATCTGAGACTTCTGCCGCAACCATGCCTTTGATTTTGGTCGCTACCATGAATGGACCAGCCCCATAAGCATCGATGACAATCCAAGATTTTCCTCTTGCTTATTCACCTCAGCTGCAACTGCAAGGGTCACATCAACAAAATCCTGACCTTCTTTCGTCACATCCACCACTTCAAAGTTTTCTCCGATGAGAAAATCCTTGACCACATCTTTCAGCTTGCTTCCAGCAGCATCTGCTCCAATAATAATTGCCATGAGCATTCTCCTTTGTTTGATTTCTTGCACAGAATATTGTTTATAAAAAACACTGTCTGTTTCCTATAATCATACTATACTCCTTTAAAAGTCATTTGTCAACACATTTTTGTTTGTTTTAATCAAAATATTTTTGAGGATGATTAAAATAAACAAAAAAAGCTCCAAAAGAGCTTTCTGATAATTTTTTTATTCATTTGATAAATTGCAAGAATAAGTGCAACACTTACTCTAACTCATCCTCTAGAGCTTCACAAGCGGTTCTGTAAGCTAAACATTTTCGTGGTCGGTGATTGATCTCATATAAAGCCTTGTGCAAAGCTTCATCAGAGATAGCGGCTAAATCTGTTTTCTTGGGGAAATATTCTCTTAGTAAGCCATTTGCGTTCTCATTGCTTCCTCTCTGCCAGGATGAATAGGCGTCCGCAAAGAAAAAGGAAATTCCCAAATTCTCTACCAGAGGATAGCAGGCAAACTCTTTTCCCCTGTCTGAAGTGAAGGTTTTAAGAGCCTCTTTTGGAAATAGCTTACAAAGTTGCTTGATGGCTGAAAACATGGCTTTGGCAGTTCTGTCTGGTATCTTGAAAGCTAAGTAAAAGCGCGTTTTTCGCTCCAGAAAAGTAGCTAGACACCCCTTGCTTTGGCCTCTGGAAGACACCACAGTATCGAGCTCCCAGTGACCAAAAGTTTTACGATTCCTGACCTCTTTAGGACGTTTGGCAATCGACGTGCCAATCCTAAATGTCCCACGTGTTTCTTTGGGTTGTCGAGTCTTTCCTTTACGACGAAGGACGCTCAAATCCAGATCAATCAAACCAGCATAGAGCCAGTTATAGATGGTTTTAAAAGCTACCATTGGCTTTTGTTCAAGCTGATAGCGGCCACAAATCTGTTCAGGCGACCAGGAGGATTTTAAACCGTTCTCAATATCCTTTTTCAACTTTGGTGTCAAACGAGACTTCCGACCTTTTTGCTTGGCCTTGCAGTCGTACTGCTCCTGTGCTAAGGCTACAGAATAACCATTTTGGCATCGTCTTAACTCTCTGGAAATAGTAGACTTATGGACGCCAAGTTTACTTGCGATTTGGCAAGGCTTCAAAGCTAATTTCAAGTAGGTTTCTATCTTTATTCGGTCGGTTATGGTAAGATGGGAGTAGCTCATAGTTTTTTCCTCGGGTTCTGTTTGTGTGGTTACTTACAGTTTACACCAATGAAATGCTATGAGTTTTTTTGTTGCACTATATTTTACAATTTATCATTTAAAATAAACTAGGAAATAACCTTGGTATAAATTTCCAGCTCTTCCTGAGCATTTTCAGACATCTGGTCTGTAATAACAGCTGTAATATCTGCCAAAGGACAGATAGAGGTGAAATCTTCCTTGCCAATCTTAGAAGAATCAATCAGTAGGTAGGTCTCTGTCGAGCGCTCCAAAGCTAGCTTCTGAGTATAGGCCTCTTCAAAAGAAGAAGTCATAATCTGCCCATTTTTGATACCATTGCCGCTGAAAAACATCTTAGTAAAGTACATTTTATCCATGATTGCATTGGTCATCTCGCCAACAAAGGCTTGAGTCGCTTCCCGCATCTCCCCACCAAGTAGAAAGACTTTGAAGGTATCCGACTTCTTCTTCAAAAGATCATGAAAGATCGGCAGGCAGTTGGTAATCACGCGCAAATTCTGATTGGTGATTTCCTCAGCCAGTACTTCCACAGAAGTCCCCGGTCCAAGAAAAATAGTATCGCCATCTTCAATCAGCTCCACAGCCTTCTTGGCAACAGCCCGCTTGGCTTCGATATTCTGATAAAGCTTCTCTTCATGAGGGATTTCTCTGTACTTGAGGTGCTGATTACTTTTAGCCCCACCGTGAACACGAGTCAGCAGCCCCTTGCTTTCCAGCTCAATCAAGTCCCGCCGAACCGTCATATCTGAGACCTTCATACTATCTACAATCTCAGCAACCGTCACTGTCCCAGCTCGATCCACCAGCTTAACTATTTCGTCTTGTCTCTGATTTTTACCCATACTTTAGCCTCTCTACACATTAGTTTTGTTTATTATAACTCATTTTTCTGTTTTTTTCCATATTATTTGTTTGTTTTAAACAAAAAGAGATATAAAAATCCCCCAACAGACTCTTGCTGGGGGATTGTCATTAGAGCAAAGATTGCTATCCAATCAAACTTCCATTTGGGACTTTTTCGTCCACAGTAAGGAGAGTCAGTTGGTCACCATGCTCGGCTGATAGAATCATGCCTTGGCTGATGCGGCCCATCATTTTGCGCGTTTTGAGATTGGCTACGATTTGGACTTTCTTACCGACTAGTTCTTGCTCGTTTGGATAGTATTTGGCAATACCAGAGAGGATTTGGCGGTCTTCACCGTCTCCAGCATCCAAGCGGAACTGGAGCAACTTGTCAGAACCTTCAACCTTAGAAACTTCTTTGACTTCTGCGACACGGATTTCCACCTTATCAAAGTCGTCAAACTTGATTTCCTTTCGGTTGAGTTTGAGCTCGACTTCTTCTGGATTCCATTCTTTTTCAAGCGCAGGTTTGTTGCCTTCCATTTGGTCTTTGATATAGGCAATTTCTTCTTCCATATCGAGACGCGGGAAGATTGGTGTTCCTTTTTCTACAACTGTCAGACCTGCTGGGAGCTGGTCAATTGCTAGATTTTCCAGAGACGTTGCTTGAGGCAAGCCAAGTTGGCTGAGAACAGCCTTGCTGGTTTCCATCATGAAAGGCTCAATCATATGAGCTACAACACGGAGGCTAGCTGCCAAGTGACTCATAACTGCTGCCAGTTCTTTGACCTTAGCTTCATCCTTAGCCAGAACCCAAGGAGCTGTTTCATCGATATATTTATTGGTGCGGGAGATGAGCGTCCAGACTGCTTCCAGAGCACGTGGGTAGTCAACTGCATCCATGTGTTTGTAGTAGTCAGCGATGGATTCAGATGCCACCTGAGCCAGAGCTCCGTCAAAATCCGTCACATTTTCTTCGTAGGCTGGTACCTGACCGTCAAAGTACTTGTTAATCATAGAAACCGTACGGTTGAGGAGATTTCCAAGGTCATTGGCCAATTCATAGTTGATACGACCTACATAGTCCTCAGGTGTGAATGTTCCATCAGATCCAACCGGAAGACTGCGCATGAGGTAATAACGCAGGGCATCCAGACCATAACGTTCTACCAGCATTTCCGGATAGACTACATTACCCTTAGACTTGGACATCTTGCCATCCTTCATGACAAACCAACCGTGAGCAATCAAGCGGTCGGGCAGCTTAATATCCAGCATCATGAGCAGAATTGGCCAGTAGATAGAGTGGAAACGCAGAATGTCCTTACCCACCATGTGGAAGACTGTTCCATTCCAGAATTTATCGTAGTTAGCATGATCATCCTGACCGTAGCCAAGAGCCGTCGCATAGTTAAGCAGAGCATCAATCCAGACATAGATAACGTGTTTAGGATTAGATGGCACAGGCACGCCCCAAGTAAAGGTTGTCCGAGATACCGCTAAATCTTCCAGGCCCGGCTCAATGAAGTTTTTCAGCATTTCATTAAGACGTCCGTCCGGCGTGATAAAGTCAGGATGTGATTTGAAAAATTCTACCAAGCGGTCTTGGTACTTGCTAAGGCGCAGGAAGTAAGACTCTTCTGATACCCACTCCACTTCATGTCCAGATGACGCAATTCCGCCAGTCACTTTCCCATTTTCATCACGGAAGACTTCTGCCAGCTGGCTTTCAGTGAAAAATTCCTCATCAGATACAGAATACCAGCCTGAATATTCACCCAAGTAAATATCATCTTGGGCTAAGAGACGTTCAAAGACATCGGCTACAACCTTTTCATGGTAGTCATCGGTCGTCCGGATAAATTTATCGTAAGAAATATCCAGCAGTTTCCAGAGTTCCTTGACCCCAACTGCCATGCCATCGACATAAGCCTGAGGACTGATGCCAGCCTCCTCAGCTTTAGCCTGAATCTTCTGTCCATGCTCGTCAAGACCAGTCAGATAGAAAACATCGTAGCCCATGAGACGCTTGTAGCGAGCTAGAACATCACAGGCAATGGTCGTATAGGCAGAACCGATGTGGAGCTTACCGCTCGGATAGTAAATAGGGGTTGTAATATAAAACGATTGTTTTTCAGTCATTTTTTAATCCTTTCAAGGCTAATGAAACCTTTTTTAATAGCACTTCATTATATCATATTTTGTTAAGTTTGCGAAAAGACATTCATTAACAGTCAAATCAATTAAAAAACCTAGAAAATATTCTAGGTTTAATAGGTTACAACATTCAAGTTGCCACTCTCATACTCAGCGATGAAGACATTAGAAATATCAGTATATCCGTCTTTAGCCAGTCTCTCCACCAGCCACTCTTCTGTTTTATCAATAGACTCCAGAATATCAATTTGGACAACACCATCTGTGATAAGGGGATATTTAGGATTCTCTTCACCAGCCTGTACAATAATCAGCTGGCCGTTTTGTTCTATAACCGCCCGTTTGACCTGCTTGAGCTGGAAAATACCTTGGCTGCGCAGCTTCAAAGCCACATCTGCTGCTGAAAGACCAACAGAACGGCAGGCTTCGGGAATCAATTTCCCATGCTGAATCAACGTTGTCGGCTTGCCATCAATCAAATGCTTAACCGCACGGACATTGTTATTGAGCCACTTTAGGATCAAGACCAAGATAGTCCACATGATGAGAATGACTGCATACTGAAGAATATTAATGGAGCTATTATAAATCACCCCACCGATAATGCCACCAAGGACATAGTTTTGAATCTGGTCGATCGCTGAATTGGGCGCCAAATTGCCTTTTCCCGTCACATTAATAACAAAAACCAGTGAGAAAAGTCCCAGTGCTAGCTTAATTAGGATTTCAAGAAAATTCAATGTCATTTTTCAACCTCCACTATTTCGATATCTGTCGTCTTATGCAAATCAATTTTTTCAAGCAAATATTTATCCGGCTCACTTCCGCTCATAGCCCGATAAAAGTTCTTTCCTACTTTCAAAATCGCTCCATCAGTTGCGGCTGAAGTATTGACATAAACTTCCGACTTATCCACACCCAAGTCTTCTGAAATGACCTCAATAAAATGCAGAGAGGTTTGAAACTGGTTGTTAGAGTCTTGGTCAGTCTGAAAATTGCTAATGCCAATCAAGACCATAGCCACCAAGGCCAAAACAGAGATGATGGCTAGTTCCCGGAATTTTGAATCACGCTTATTGCGATAGGCCTTAAAAGCAAAAAATCCTGTCACAAGCAGCAGCAAGACAGAAAGCGCAACTGTCACCCAGTTTTGCTGGCTAATCTGACTCAAAACATAATCATAAGAATAGAATTTCATGGTTTCTTCCCTCTATTTTTCTAGGATAATTATAGAAAAATTTTCATTATTTTTCAAGCTTTCTTACAATCACTTTGCTATAAATCAGTTCTAAATTTTGTTATAATAAACTCAGAAAATTTTACTAGAAAAGGAAATTTTATGAAACTCATCTCTTGGAACATTGACTCTCTCAACGCTGCATTGACCAGTGATTCTGCCCGCGCTCAGCTCTCTCAAGCAGTCCTTCAAACCTTGCAAGCGGAAAATGCAGATATTATCGCCATTCAGGAAACAAAACTGTCTGCGACAGGTCCGACAAAAAAACACTTGGAGATTTTGACAAATCTTTTCCCAGACTACGAAAACACTTGGCGCTCCTCACAAGAGCCGGCCCGCAAAGGCTATGCAGGAACCATGTTCCTCTACAAAAAAGAACTGACGCCAACCGTAACCTTCCCTGAAATCGGCGCTCCGTCAACCATGGATGTCGAAGGCCGCATCATTACGCTGGAATTTGACGGTTTCTTTGTCACTCAAGTTTATACGCCCAATGCTGGCGATGGACTCAAACGCTTGGATGATCGTCAAGTCTGGGATGCCAAATACGCTGAATACTTGGCAAGACTAGATGAACAAAAACCAGTCCTCGCTACTGGCGACTACAATGTGGCCCACAAGGAAATCGACTTGGCCAATCCAGCCAGCAACCGCCGTTCACCAGGCTTTACTGACGAAGAACGCGCTGGCTTCACCAACCTGCTAGCTAAAGGATTTACCGATACCTTCCGCCACTTGCACGGCGATATCCCTAACCAATACACCTGGTGGGCGCAGCGCAGCAAGACTTCTAAAATCAACAACACAGGCTGGAGAATCGACTACTGGCTGACCAGCAACCGTGTGGCTGACAAAGTGACCAAGTCTGATATGATTGACTCCGGTGCGCGCCAAGACCACACACCCATTGTCATGGAGATTGAACTCTAAGGAGAAAACGAATGGACTATCAAGCTGTCATTCCTGAATTTGTGGTATCTGACATCGAAAAATCACGCCACTTCTACTGCAACTTGCTGGGATTCTCTGTCCAATACGAGCGTCCAGAGGAGAAATTTCTCTTCCTCTCGCTTGAAGACTGCCAACTTATGCTAGAAGAAGGCAGCGCAGAAGAATTAGCCCAACTAACTTATCCCTTCGGACGTGGTATCAATATTTCCTTTGGCATCGAGGATGTTTCTCAGCTCCACCAAAAACTGCTGGAAGCTGACTATCCCATCCATCGTCCGCTGACAAAAAGAGAATTTCGAGTGGGAGATAGTTTTATTTATCCCCATGAATTTGCGATTTTGGATCCAGATGGTTATTTTTTAAGATTTAGTGAATAAGAAAAAGGAGGCTGCTGGCCCCTTTTTCAGTAGGTAAATATAAATTGACAGACCTGTAAATCCAGTGGCAAAAACCTTTGCTAAATCCCATGAAATCAACATGTCAAAGAATTTTGATAGTCATTTTTTGTATAATTAAGTAGAATGAAATCAGAAAGCGAGGAAATCTTATGCAAGTCGGAAAGCAAATCCAGCACTATCGTAAAGAGAAAAATTTATCTCAAGACGATTTAGCTGAAATAATCTTTGTCAGCCGTCAATCCATTTCCAACTGGGAACGCGGCGCAACCTATCCTGATATTCAAAATCTGCTCTTACTGAGCAAGGTCTTTGAAGTGTCATTGGACAAACTAGTAAAAGGAGATTTGGAAACCATGAAACAAATTATTCACGACCAAGAATTTATGCGCTATCAAAAAGATGTAGCGGTTTTTGCCATTTTACTAATTGGCAGTCCTATAATAATGATTCCACTAATTCTTTATTTGGATTGGTACGGTATCGCTATTAGTTGCTTGATTTTTGCTATCACTATGTTCTATGCCCTACGCATTGAGAAATTCAAGAAAAAGCATAATCTTCGTACCTATCGACAGATTGTCGCCTATGATCAAGGACGCAGCCTGAGCGAGATTGAAGAAGCCGAAGAAAGAGGTAAAGCTCCCTACCAAACAATCATTCTTGCCGTTCTATTTAGCCTTGGAATTAACGCTATTGCTCTGCTATTTTACTGGATCTTACTTACTTTCTTCCCTATCAAATAAAAGCGAAGTCATCAGACCTCGCTTTTTAAATGTCTTTAAAGTTATAGAGTTGCGGATAGTGATCGCACTCGGGATTTTTAGGATGACAGATGGCACGGCCAAAGTAAATCATAGCCTGATGAGCTGGCAACCAACGTTCCGGTGGAAGGACATCCATAACTCGCTTTTCTACTTCTAGTGGCGTTGCTGACTTTTTTACAATATCATGGTGCTTGCAAATGCGCTCCACATGAGTATCGACAGCAAAGGCTGGAATACCAAAGCCCACACTCATGACTACATTGGCCGTTTTGCGACCAACACCAGCTAGACTTTCCAATTCTGCCCGCGTTTGTGGTACTTGGCCGTCAAAGTCATCCAAAAGCTGCTGGGAACATTTCTTCAAAAACTTGGCCTTGTTGCGATAAAGACCCAGACGGGAGATGTATTTAGCAATGTCTGCTTCACCAGCCGCAGCCATGTCTTGAGGACTTGGATAGGCTTCAAATAAAGCCGGTGTTGCCTTATTGACCGCAGCATCTGTCGTCTGAGCCGACAGCATGACCGCTACCAAAAGCTCAAAGTGATTGCGAAAATCCAGACTGGGCTTGGCATCAGGAAAGAGGGCAATAATCTCTTCAATGACATGTCGAGCTCGTTTTTTTGATAAAACCATGATTCTTCTTTCTAAGATTGAGATAGATTTATTATATCATGAAAAGCTTTTTAATGTCATTAAGAGCTTCTTCTGCCACGCTTCCTAACCCAAATTCAATCATACAATCTACTTGAACCACATTCCCTAAAAGAAAAATCATGACATCTTGTATATTCTTTCCTAAATATTTCTCTTTTCAATGCAGATTTCCTGTTGATGGGACTAAAAATATTTTTATCTCAATTTTATCACTGTGCAATATCGGACCAAAAAGAAATTTGGGGTAAATCAGATAAATTTGTCTCTCTGCTTATTGCAATTCCATGAAAATAATCTGTTAAACTTTTAGAATAATAAATTATATCGGAACCAACAATTGAAAATACTGGCGAAATCGGAGTATTACATGACGCAATATACCTATGACCAGAAATAGGAAATAATGTTGGAGAATTTATTAAACGACTTCGTATTTCTCTTTTCATAAGTTCTAAATCGCTAGGAGCTTCTCCCCAATTATCACTCCAATCAACATATTCTATTTCTTCTGCTATATTTTCTTTGATTATTTGTATGTAATTGCTCAGCATTTTAACATTCTGAGGTGAAAAGTCACTCCAATCATACCAGTTTTCAGGAAGTTCCTCCATATTTCCAAAAACTTTTTTAAATTCGTCAGGTAAATAAATTCTATAAGTTTGTTCTATCTTTCTAAACGTTCTATCATTAAATTTTTTTGACATTATATTCTCCTTATTTTATTCTTGTGAAAGTTTGATAGTGATCTTGAGTATACCAAACAGAACCATCCTCACCTATAACAATTCTTTCGGGTCCTCTTGGTATTCCTTTTTGATATGGATGAACATCGTACTCCTTATATTTAGTTCCATCTGGAAGAAATTCTTCACCATTTAAAGGTTTATTTTTGTAAAGTTTTCCACCTTTAAATCCATCTGGCGGATTCCCCTTATTGCTTTCAATCTGTGAAATAGTATCTTCAACATATTGAGGAATTTTATTAGCATCTTTAATATCTTCTACTTTATCTACTACTTTAGCAGTATCAGTTACCTTATCCACTGCCTTTGCCGTTTCCGTAGTCTTATCCACTGCCTTGGCTGCATCTGCTACATCATCTATCTTATCGACTACTTTTGCCACATCGCCAACAGTATCAACTGCTTTGGCGACTTTACCTGCCCCCTTAGCAATTGGGATGAGATTCATGAGTGTCCAAACACCAGCTTCAAAGCGATTAGCATTCTCACCTGTAACAGGATCTTTCCCGTCTATCAGTCGTTTAATATCATAAATTCCAGTAAATTCACCTAGTAAATTTTTACCAAATTCTTCCGTTCTTTTCCATACTTCTGCATTCCTAACTTGCTTTTCCTCATCTGTCAAAATTGGGGCTGTCCCTACTGCATTTTTATAATCATAGGCAGCTATAAGTTTATTAATAGAGTCTGAATCTCCTTGATTCGCTCGTTCAATCAACCTTTGCAATTCCTCTAGACTTTGAGATTTTTTAGATAGATTAGTAGCTTTATTTCTGACTCCCCAAGAGCTTTGAATATTTTGGGACCAATCTGTTGGTGCAGAATGAAAGCTACCATTGAACCCCTTAAAATCTGCACCTATCATCGTTAATCCTTGCATCACAGACGAATACATATTCTCAGCTCCAGACAATAGAGTTGCTGAACCCGCTGCAAAATTTCTGAGCTTAGTCAATTTTTCCTGATAACTATCTCTTAATGTTTGAGCCGACTGCAGATTCTGCTTTATTTCTTGCAAACCAGCGACAGAATCTTTTAATCCAAGTTTTTTTACCTCAGAAATAATTGCATTATAATTTTCAATAATTCCATCTTGAGCAGTGATTTGCGCTTCAAGTGTTGCTTCATCTAAGTCCTCTTCTCCAACATCTGAACGGTAGGTAGTTGGCAGACTACTTGTTCCAGATGATAACTCTTCCGAGAACATAATGCGCTTTTCAATAAAGGAATAAGAACATTTCCAGCATAAGCTTTGGCTCCGCTATAAGCGGTTCCTTGCAGATTATTTGCACCTATAAAAACTTCCAAGGCTGCAATAACAGAAAGATAGGCCGTCGTTCTACTTGTTACTACGCTAGAAGCTGTCGTTGCTTGGGTATCCGAAGAACCCAAACTCATTTTAATACCCATAATTTTTCCTCCTGGACTTCTCTTCCTCCAGATGTATTAACCTATGCTCTCGCTCTAGATTTTTTAGTTTTTCTTCAAAAGCTGTTTCTTCTTTCTGCAGTAGCTTCTTATTTTTCTCAATTATGCTTACCAATAAGTCAGATGTATGCTGCAGTTGTTCCAAGGTAGTTTGGCGATTAATTTCATCTTTATAGGATAGATTATAATATAGAAGTTCATTTAGAAGTAATGTTGAATTAGAATATCTTGTATCGATTTCCAGTTCAAGGTTTGTTATTTTCTTTTTTTATCTTGTATATCAAATATCTTTTCCTGAACAATTATTTTTTCATCACGTACTTGTTCCCAAGTTCTTTTACTGTCCTTCTTATCATTCATGCCCCGCCTCCAATATTTTGTTCAAGGGAGTTTTTAATGAATTTTCTGGTGAAGAAGGTTGTATTTGAGGACCATAACCTCTCATTCTAAGATTCACTCCATTTTCAAATAATTTACTCAAATCAGAATCTTTAGCATCAAATTCTTGTGCAAGACTATGAACCAAGTATACAAATTCACCAATTTTTGTACTAATACTTTGAGCGATAACCGCCTCATTGGTTAATAAATTCCCTGCAGTGGTATTCCCTTGATAACTACTAGTGCTATCTTTTGTAACTTGGCCAGATATTAAAATACTATTTCCTCCTGCAACAATCCGTCCAGCTATATTAGCTGCAGTTTGCAACTCACTTTGTATATTCCCCATCTCTTTTTTTATCCTTTCATTGAATATTTATTCAAATTGCTTTTGTTTATTGGAATTGAAACAAAAAATGTAATTTTTGATACTTAAGAGCAACATCTATCATATCAGTCCAAAAATAAAAATTTTTAACCACTTTTTTATCAAGCCTTATCTTCTCACAACCCCAACTCTTCATAAGCCTTCCTGTAGCCAATCTGCAAAATCTGGTTATCTCGAACTAAGAGCGGTCGTTTAATCAGCATCCCGTCTGTCGATAATAAATCAGCAGCTTCCTGGGCTGTCATATGTGGAACTTTTTCTTTGAGCCCTAGCTCACGGTATTTGAGACCGCTAGTATTGAAAAAAGCCTTGAGCTCAAAGTCCGAGTTCTGGATCCAGTCTAGGAGTTGGTCCCGGCTAGGTGTATTTTGGACAATATCCACCGCTTCAAAGTCCACTCCTAATTGATTGAGCTCAGCCTTGGCCTTACGGCAGGTAGAGCATTTGGGGTATTCGATAAATTGTAACATTGTTTTTCCTCCGTCCCTATGATAGCCCAGCTAGCTCCTTCTTGTCAAGCCGAGACTCATTAGAAAAAGCCGACAAGCGAAAGGCTTATCGGCTGGTACAGACGCATTCAATAAAGAAACACCTCTATTTTTCGATTATTTTTTAATTAAACGCACGCGCACAATATTGTCGCTATTCTCAAATTTATCAACCAAGTCCTGAATCTTGCTTTCATCCGACTCATCCAGATCCAGCAAAGTATAGGCATAATCGCCTTTGGAACGATTGATGATATTGTCAATATTGATATTCAAATCACTGACCGCTGTTGAAATCCGAGCCACAATATTCGGTACATTTTTGTTAATCAGAGTAATCCGATAAGGCGCTGAGAGAGCCTGACGGACATTAGGGAAATTCACAGAGTTGATAATTTCCCCCGTTTCCATGAAGCGGCGGATAGTTTTCCCAGCCATAATAGCACAGTTCAGCTCAGCTTCCTCTGTCGAGCCACCCAAATGCGGAAAGACTGTAATCTGCGGATGACGGAGTAGTTCTTCTACACCAAAGTCTGTGATATAGCGCTTGATAACACCTGTTTCCAAGGCATCAAAGAGGGCAGCATTGTCCACCAGCTCTCCACGGGCAAAGTTGATAAGGGTTGTTCCCTTTTGCATGAGACCAAAAGCCTCCTGATCGAAAGTAGCGCGTGTATCCTCAGTCAGGGGCACGTGGATAGTGATATAATCACTCTTCTCAAAGATTTCCTTAATATCCGCTACCCGTTTGACATGACTAGAGATATTCCAAGCTGTTTCAATGGATACATAAGGATCGTAGCCTAGGACGTTCATCCCCAGACGATAGGCATCATTGGCAATACGACCGCCGATAGCTCCCAGACCAATGACTCCCAAAGTCTTCTCTGAAATCTCTGTCCCAGCAAACTGTTTCTTACCAGCTTCTACTTGCTTGGGAACATCATCTCCAGAAAGGCCGTTAGCCCAACTGTTAGCTGCGATATAGTCACGGGCAGACAGAAGAATGGAAGCCAAGACCGCTTCTTTCACCGCATTGGCATTAGCTCCTGGCGTGTTGAAGACCACAATTCCCTGAGCTGTTGCCTGGTCGACCGGAATATTATTGGTTCCTGCTCCGGCCCGCGCAATGGCTTTGAGCTTGCTCGGAAATTCCTGTCCATGCAGGTTTTGACTACGGAGGATATAAGCATCTGGATTGTCAGACTTGTCTCCGTCAATCTGAAAAGCATTGCCCAGCTCCTTAAGCCCGATTTGATTGATATTGTTAAAGGTTTTGACACTAAAGACCATAGATTCCCTCCCTTAAGAATTCTCTTCTTCAAATTTCTGCATAAAGGCAATCAAGTCCTTGACTCCTTGGAGCGGAAAGGCATTGTAGAGACTAGCTCTCATACCGCCTACACTGCGGTGCCCCTTGATATTCTTGAATCCCTCTGCTGCGGCCTCTTTGTTAAACTTGGCATCCAGCTCTGGAGTTGGTGATACAAAGGGAATATTGGCGACTGAGCGTTGCTCCTTATAACGGACTGGACTGCGGTAAAAATCAGACTGCTCAATGAAGTCGTACAAAAGGCCTGATTTTTCACGGTTGAGCTTTTCCATTTCTGCTACGCCACCCAGCTCCTTGACCCACTCAAAGACCAGCTTGGCCATATAGATGGCAAAAGTCGGTGGTGTATTGTAAAGAGAGCCATTGTCTGACTGAATGCGGTAATCTAACATACTAGATAGAACTGGCTCATCATCCAGCAAGTCTTCTCGGATAATGACAACTGTCACGCCGGCAGGTCCGATATTCTTCTGAGCCCCAGCATAAATCAAACCAAAATCCTCTACTCGGTACTGAGCAGCAAGGATATTAGAAGACATGTCCGCCACAATCGGTACGCCATTTGTTGCAGGCAGATCATAAATAGCCGTTCCTTCGATAGTATTATTGGTTGTCAGATGCACATAAGCCGCCTGCGGATCAATCTCCTTTTCATCAAAAGAAGGAATTTCTGTGTAATTTAAATCCTCTGACGAAGCCAAGAGAATAGGCTCAAAAGGAATAAACTTAGACAGTTTGACTGCTTCAGTGTAAGCTTTCTTTCCCCAAGATCCAGCCACTAGGTAATAGGCCTTTCCACCTTGAGTTAGATTAAGGGGAATCATACTAAACTGGGTAGAAGCCCCACCCTGCAGGAAGAGCACGCGGTAATTGTCTGGAATATCCATGAGCTCACGCAGCAAGCTCTCAGCTTCTTTGATAATATCGTCAAATTCCTTGGATCGGTGGGACAGCTCCATCACACTCATGCCACTTTGGGCATAGTCTAAAAACTCAGCCTGAGCTTTTTTCAAGACTTCCTTGGGCAATACTGCCGGTCCAGCAGAAAAATTGTAAATCGTCATATCCTACCTCCAAAATTTATTTTGTATATCATATCACAAAGTTTAGAAAATATCTATTTTATTTTAGAAATCAAGCACTTTTTTAGCCAATTCCCGAACATTGTTGAAATATAGATAAGCAAAACCAACTGTCTAATCCAGATAACAAAAAAAATCCTGATTTTAAGTCAGGATTAAATAGTCTTACTAAAAAGCTGAGTTGCGCTTTTTCCAATTCTAAAAGAGACAACTGGTTGTATTGAGAAATTTCTGAGAGTCTATCAATCCATATTTCCATGATAAACCGCATAGAGCTCGCTCTTGTTCCTGCCGTATCTCTTGGCGACGTTCTTGATGGCATGATTTTTTTTGCTGCCGGCTTCAACTAAAAGATCAATTTCAGCTAGGATCTGCTCTTGAGATATTTCTTGTTGAGCATCTTCTGCCGCCCCAGCTACAATCAAGAGACACTCTCCTTTAGGCGGATGTTCAGCCGTATAAGCCAACAATTCTGAAATCTGCCCTCGCTGATACTCTTCGTGAATCTTAGTCAGCTCGCGCACCAAGACGACTTGGCGGTCACCATAAACTGGCAGCATGTTTTCCAGCGTAGCCCGAACCCGATGAGGGGATTCGTAGAAAATTTGGGTCTCAGGATAGGATTTTTTGCTAGTGAAAAATTCCTTCTGCTGGCCAGCCTTTCTAGGTAGAAAACCATAGAAAATATGCGGTTGTGGAGCCAATCCGCTGGCAATCAAGGCTGTTATTCCAGCACTAGGACCAGGAATCGGCACTACAGTAATTCCAGCTTCTAGCGCTGCCTGAACCAAATCATGTCCAGGATCAGAAATACTGGGCAGACCAGCATCCGAAACCTGGGCTATATCATTTCCTCTTTGAAGCATGTCCAAGAGAACTGGGATTTTCTCCTTGGCATTGTGCTCGTGAAAGCTGATTTGTTTAGTCTCAATCCCAAAATGCTTAAGCAGCAGGCCGGTGTTTCTCGTATCTTCAGCCGCAATCCTATCGACCTCTTTCAAAGTATTGACCATACGGATACTCATATCATCCAGATTGCCAATAGGAGTCGCAACCAGATAAAGCTTGCCGTAGGCAGTTTCTCCCTTAAAACTTTTTTGAACCTGCATCACTACTCCCTAAATAACAATTCATCACAGAACATGCACTCTGCGTCATTCTCCCGGCGCTGGCCATAGAAATCCGTACAGACATGAAAGCCGTCATAGTAAAGCTTGCGCAGATTATCTCGGTTTTTCTTGGTCTTGGTCGGAGCTTCCTTCTCCACCTCTCCCAAGCGCTCCCTCAGCTTGTCATTTTCCAGATGCAGAGCAATATTTTCCTCTACCACACTCTTGAGATTTTTCTTGACAGCTTCCACCTCAGCAAGGGTCACTAAAAGCGTCTGTGAAAAATCATCTAAGGCGTCAAATAAGTCTTTTTTATCCATTTTATACTCCTGTGCTGCCTCTTTTTACTTTCCCTTCAAAGTCATATATTCTAAAGCGTTTTGAAAAGATACATTGGCCCGCCACATCTTCCGAGCCAGCAAAAGCTGCTCCAAGGCCTGTCGACCGTTTTCTGTTGCTATGTCCTTATAAAATAACACTTCCAAGAGCTTGAAGACCTGTTCCTGCTTCTCCTTATCATCAGCCAGCTTTGCCAGACGTGAAACTTGCAGAAAAGCCTGACCGGAGCGATTTTGAAAATCCTTGACAAAGCGCTCGCATTCACTGACTAATTCAAAAAGGCGTTATTATGTGCCAAGCTTTCCGCTTCTGACTGAGTCTGACTATAGGCAGCTATCAGCTCCGCTCGACTTTTAATCAAGCCATCCTGCTCCAAGCTGTGCTGCAGAGCAGTTGTATTTTTCAAGAAATGATAAACCTGAGTCCGACTTCGAATCGTCGGCAGAATCAGCTGTTCATCAGCAGTCAGGAGAAAGATATAAATCTCGCTCTGTGGTTCCTCAATGACTTTGAGCAAGGAATTGGCTGCATTAACATGCATCCGATCCGCATTGCAGATAATGAAAACCTGCCGACTGCCTTCCAGACCACTCTGAGAGAAGTTTCGGACCAGCTCCCGAACTCGGTCAGTTTTGATAATGTTATTAGCTGGTCGCACCACCGTTACATCAGAAAAATCTTCTTCTGCAATCAAACGGCAGGAACGACAAGACTGGCAAGGCCAGACGCCCTGCTTATTCTCGCAAAAGAGACTCTGGGACAGGATTTGGGCCATTTCAAAACTGCCAAAAGCTCCGGTAAACAAGTAGGCGTGACTAAGCCGTCCCTGTTCCAAAATATGCTGAAACTGCTCAAACAAGCTGGGCTGGCTTTGCTGTAAATCTTTTATCTTCATGACAGATTCCCAAATCGTTCCTGAATGATGGTCAAACTATCAGCCACTACCTTATCCAAAGATTGGCTGGCATCTACCTTGACAAAGCGCTCGGGTTCCTTATCAAGAATCGCCAAATAGCCCTGCCGAACCCGCTGATGCAAGTCCAAACCTTCCAGATCAAGCCGATTCACCTCTCGACTTTCGTTCTTAGCAATCCGCGCCAGCCCTTCTTCCACATCAATATCAAAATAGAGAGTCAAATCAGGCTTGAGTCCATCTGTCGCAAACTGATTGAGCCATTCAATATCAGATACATCCAGCCCTCGGCCGTAGCCTTGATAGGCCACCGAACTATCGATAAAACGGTCCATCAAGACGATTTTCCCTTGCGCCAAAGCTGGTAAAACCCGCTCAGTCAAGTGCTGGCGGCGGCTGGCAATGTACAGCAAGAGCTCAGTCTTTGCATCCATAGCCGTGTGGCTAGGTTTCAAAATCACTTCGCGAATAGCCTCCGCAATCTGGACACCGCCCGGCTCCCGTGTCGTAATCAGACCAGTGCCATAATTTTTCAAAAAAGGAAGCAAGGCTTCCAACACACTCGACTTTCCAGCCCCTTCCGGACCTTCCAGCGAAATCAAAATACCATTTTTCATCTTTACCTTTAATCTCTAACTTCTAATTTTTTAATCTTTATAAGAAAATGCAGATGCGAATTACTCTCAAGCTTGATATAAACTACTTTTCAGAGTTCGTCCACATTGCTGAGCAGCCTGATAAGAGCCGACTCCGTCAACTCATTATTTTCATCCCGCTCTTTTTTATCTATTGTTTATTTTACCAAAAAAAAAGCTAAAATCCCATCATAAAAAAACTTTAAATATTTTTTCAAAGTGTTTTACAAAGGCTAAATTTTTGGTAAAATATATTCAGAAGAAATTTCTGGAAAGAGATTTAGGAGGATTTTATGTTTAAATTAAAAAACGTACTGGCCATCATTTTTGGGGCTGGAATTTTTTCTTTTGCGATTCATTATTTGGTCATTCCCTTTCATTTATATGAGGGCGGAGCAACAGGTCTGACCTTGATTACTTACTATCTATTTAAAATCCCTGTCTCGACGACCAACCTAGTGATTAACATTCCTCTCTTTATTATTGCATGGAAGCTACTGGGTTCGCGAACTCTCTACCTTAGCATTCTAGGGACTTTCTCTGTGTCTGCTTGGCTCAAGATTTTTGAAATCTTACCTGCTTCCAAACACCTGCAAGACTATTTTATCTCAGCTCTGGACGGCGATGTCTTACTAGCCGGTCTTGGAACAGGGATTGTTATGGGAATCGGACTAGGCACCATCTTTAATGCTGGTGGAACAACTGGCGGTACCGACATTGTAGCCCGCATCTTCAATAAATACACCGGCATTTCCATAGGCAGACTCATGCTGACGGTTGACTTTGTAGTCATTACCTTGGTTCTCCTAGTCTTCAAAGACTTACGTATGGTATCTTACACCTTGATGTTTGTCTTTATCACCTCCCGCGTTATTGACCTGATTGCAGAAGGAGGTTTTGCTGGTAAGGGATTCCTTATTGTTACCAGTAAGCCCACTGAGCTAGCTGAAGCTATCAATGACAAGCTGGATCGTGGAGTGACCTACCTCAAGGGGCAAGGCTTCTATAGCAAGCAGGATCTGCAAATTGTCTACTGTGTTGTTTCCCGTAATGAAATGCAGCAAATGAAGAAACTCATCAACCAAGTCGATCCATTTGCCTTTACTACTATTACCGAAGCCCATGAGATCTTGGGCGAAGGCTTCACTTTAGATGCCAACAAACAACCTATTGTACGTTAAAAACCTCATCTAACGATGAGGCTTCAGATTGAAGACAAAGTCCTAAGAACAGAAGTTTCTAAGGGCTTTTCTTTTTGTAAAGTCGTATAATAGAGGTAAGAACAGTTGTGAGGTGCTCCCTATGTTTCACAAAGAAAAATCTGATTATAATCGCTGCCAATATGGCTTCTATACGATAGACGAATTGGTCCCAGAAGATCACTTTCTTCGCCAATTGGAAGCGGAGGTTGATTTTGACTTTATCTATGACTTGGTTGAAGAAACCTATAGCCCAGATCAGGGTCGTCCCAGTCTAGATCCCGTCATGTTGGTCAAAATTCCTTTGATTCAATGTTTTTATGGCATTCGCTCCATGCGCCAAACCATTAAAGACATAGAAGTAAACGTAGCTTATCGTTGGTTTCTTGGACTAAGCTTGGATGACAAGGTGCCTCATTTTACCACATATGGAAAGAATTACAGCCGTCGTTTTCAAGATAAAGCACTGATTACTGAGATATTTTCACACGTACTCCATCAAGCTTTATGTGCTGGTTTGATTGATCCTTCTGAGATATTTGTGGATGGAACCCATATTAAAGCGGCAGCCAACAGCCACAAGTATCATAAGGAAATGGTTGCCCAACAAGCTACATTTATGAGTGAGCAATTGGAAGTTGAGATTGATTTAGATAGGAGAAAACACGAAAAAAAGCCCTTAAAGCCCGCAAAAGAAAGCGAGGCTAAGGAAAAGAAAATCTCAAGGACAGATCCTGAGAGTGGTTGGTTCCACAAGGGGGAACACAAGGAAGTCTTTGCCTATTCTGCCCAAGTAGCGTGTGATAAGCATGGTTGGGCCTTGGCTTATACGGTTGAAGCAGGAAATGTTCATGATAGTCAGGCTTTCCCTGCCCTTTTTGCCAAGATTGAGCCTTTTCATCCAACCTATCTCATCGCAGATGCAGGTTATAAAACCCCAAGTATTGCAAAATTTTTGTTAGACAGAGAGATTACCCCTGTCTTCCCTTATACCCGCCCCAAGGGTGTAAAAGGGAACTTAAGGCCCAATGATTTTGTTTATGATTCCTATTATGACTGTTACCTCTGTCCAGAGAACCAAGTGTTAACCTATCGCACGACGACCCGAGCAGGCTACCGTGAGTATAAGAGTGATTCAACAGTATGTGTCGCCTGTCCCCTATTATCTGTTTGTACCCAGAGCCAGAATCAGCAGAAAGTCATCACAAGACATGTATGGAAAGATGCGCTTGAATGTTGTGAAGAGATTCGACACCAAAGAGGGATGAAGGAGCTCTATAAGAAGCGCAAAGAAACCATTGAGCGGCTCTTTGGGACAGCTAAAGAATACCACAACCTCCGTTATACAAGAGAGAAAGGCAAGTCCAAGATGGAAGATAAGGTTGGGCTTACTTTGGCGTGTTTGAATCTCAAAAAACTAGTAAAAATGAGGGTGGGGAAGCCTTTTTATTTTGTTCAAATGACCATTATGCTATCAAAAGATGAAATCAAAAGATGAAATTTTAGCCTGACAAACAGAAAAAGACAAACACTATTTGGAATGTTTGTCTACGGTCTGAAACCTCATCTAACGATGAGGCTTTTTTATGTTATTTATAAAGCTTTTGCAGCAGTATGTGTAATCTCAGCCAGCTTAATAGCATGCTCTTCAAATTTTTTCTTGAGGAGCTCCATGTCTATATCACCAGCTAACTGTACTTCAATGACAACTTTGCCATCCTTGCGTGGGATATTGACTGTATTGGAGATGTTGAGATTTTCTTCCACCAAAAGACGGATAATCTGCTCAAGAACCCCCACCTTATTCTCAGTGACAAAACGCAGCCGAACTCCCTCTTCGCCATAGCCAGATACTTCCAAGAAAGCCTTGAAAATATCACGATCCGTGATAACTCCGTAAAGCTGTTCATTGTCCACAACAGGCAGGATGCCAATCTTATTTTTCAGCATCAGATAGGTCGCATCTTCCAGACTGGCAAACTGAGAAATCGTGATCACATCACGAATCATAACATCACCAACCTTGGTTTTGTTGAGAAGATAGTTCATCTCATAAATGGACAGGCTCGTTGCCTTAGATGGACTAGCTTCTGCAATCGTTCCCTCTGTAACTAGCCCTACCAATTGGTCATTCTCAATTACCGGCAGACGGTGGAGCTTCTGCTCACGCATCATATCTGCCGCATGAGCAATTGTTGTATCTGGGCTGATATAAACCACCTTACGCGTCATAAAATCTTTAACTGCCATAAGAGTTCCCCCTTCTTCCTATCCGTATTTCTTATACTCATTATACTTTATTTTGCAGCTGATTTCAAACGCTTCCAAGTTCTTTGCCTAAGTTTTCAAAATTTAGAAAAATCCTACGATTGGAAAAATTGAAGATAGGAAATGCCTAGCTAAACTATTTTAAGCATCTAAGAGAAAAAAGTACAATGGACCTCATCGAGCGAAAACTCGCTCTCGTGAGTTCCCATCTGCAACCTGAAACAATCCACTGAGTATATTGACGAAAACCTTGTTTTCTTTAGCTGCAACTTAAAAAGGTCCAAGGGACCTTTTCAAAATGTTAAGTTACTTCCATAACTTTCTATCCACAACCTAAAAATGTCTCCCAGACATTTTGAAGAAAACTCGCTACCGCGAGTTCCTATCTGCAACCTGAAACAATCCACCGGCCATCTTGACGAAAACCTTGTTTTCTTTAGCTGCAACTTAAAAAGGTCCACTGGACCTTTTTAACCACCTAGATAAGCTTTGCGGACTTCGTCAGAAGCGAGGAGTTCTTGTCCAGTTCCGGACAGAACGATTTTACCTGTTTCAAGGACATAACCGCGGTCAGCGATAGAGAGAGCCTTGTTTGCATTTTGCTCAATCAAAAGAACTGTAGTTCCTTGTCGCTGAATATCTTGGATAATATCGAAGATTTCCTGGATAAAGATCGGCGCCAAGCCCATAGAAGGTTCATCCAAGAGCAAAAGCTTAGGCGTAGACATCAAAGCACGTCCCATAGCCAGCATCTGCTGCTCACCTCCTGAAAGGGTTGCAGCATCTTGGTTTTTACGCTCTTCCAAGCGTGGAAAACGAGAGAAGACCTTTTTGAGATTGGCTTGATTTTCTTCGCGGTTTGTTTTGAGGAAGGCTCCCATTTCCAAATTTTCCAAAACGGTCAAACCTGGAAAGACATGACGGCCTTCTGGTACTTGCGAAAGTCCAGCTGCTACGATTTTTTGAGCAGGAACTTTTTGAATTTCATTGCCTACAAATTCAATTTTACCAGCACTTGGACGAACCAAGCCTGAAATAGTCCGGAGAATAGTCGTTTTCCCAGCGCCATTGGCACCAATCAGGGAAACGACTTCTCCTTCGTTTACTTCAAAGCTGACATCACGGACAGCCTGAATCATGCCATAATGGACAGAGAGATTCTCAACTTTAAGCATGGACATTAGGCTTCACCTCCTAGATAAGCTTCAATAACGCGTTTGTCATTCTTAATTTCATCAGGTGTTCCGTGCGCAATCAAGCGGCCGTACTCCAGCACATAGATTCGCTCAGTGACTTCCATTACCAGACTCATGTCATGCTCAATCAGCATGATGGTAATGTTAAATTCGTTTTTAATCCGTCGAATCAATGCAGTCAGCTCTGCTGTCTCCTGAGGGTTCATCCCTGCAGCCGGCTCATCCAAGAAAAGAATCTTGGGCTCTGTTGCCAAGGCCCGAACAATCTCCAAGCGGCGCTGCTGACCATAAGCTAGGTTCTTAGCCAAGGTTTCTGCTTCCTTGTCCAAGTCAAAAATTTTCAGCAACTCCAAAGCCTTGTCTTTGAGTTCTTCTTCGTTTTTGTAGTAGGCTGGCAGGCGGAAGAAAGAAGCTAACACATGAGCCTTATGATGATTACCAAAGGCAATCAAAACATTATCCAAAACACTAAGGTCCTTAAAGAGCCGGATGTTCTGGAAGGTCCGCCCTAGACCTAAAGCAGCAATCTTATAAGGAACCTTACCATTTAGCAAGTGACCATCCAGTGTCACTGTCCCTTCGCTCGGCTCATAAACGCCCGTTAAGAGATTGAAAAGAGTCGTTTTTCCTGCACCATTAGGGCCAATCAGACCAACCAGCTCGCCCTCGTTGAGTTCCAAGGTCACATCGCTGACAGCAGTCAGACCGCCAAAATTTTTAGTTAGATTTTTTACATCAAGAAGCGCCATTATTCTTTGACCTCCTTATTCTTTTTGAAGAGCTTAGACAGACTGAGCTCCCAAGTTCCTAAAAGTCCACCTGGACGGAAAATCATGACCAAGATTAAAGCCAAAGAATAGACAATCATCCGAATGCTTGATACATCCTGCAGCAGCATATTGAGAATGCCCAATACTACTGCAGCTACAATGGTTCCAGTCATAGAGCCTAGACCACCAAAAACGACAATAATCAAGATATTGATAGTGTTGGTAAAGGAATAGTCCTTAGGAACAACTGAACCAACGAAGCCAGCTTGAAGAGAGCCAGCAATAGAAGCCGTGATAGCTCCCAAGACAAAGGCTGTCACTTTGATTCTAGTAGTATTAACCCCAACAGACTCGGCAGCAATCTCATCCTCACGGACAGACAGAGTACTGCGGCCAATAGGACTGCGCAGGAAATTCAAGGTCAAAATAGTTGTGATAACAACAAAGACATAGACCATCTGCCAAGAAGTAAAGGGCGGAATGGATAGGATACCAGCTGCGCCATTAGTCAAAGTACCGCCATTAATGATCAGAATCCGGATAATCTCTGAGACACCAAGAGTCGCAATCGCAAGATAGTCGCCTTTAAGACGAAGCGTTGGCAAACCAACTGCCAAAGCCACAATACCAGCAATGACAGCTCCCGCCAGCATAGCAATAAAGAAAGCTCCATAAGTTGGCGATTTAGAGCCAATAATTGCTACAGCGTAGGCACCGATAGCCATAAAGCCAGCATGCCCAAGAGAGAATTGACCCGAGAATCCGACGATGAGATTGAGCCCCACAGCCAAAATAATATTAATTCCGATCTGCTCTAAAATTTGAATGTAAAAAGCATTGAGAACACCGGCACTAACCAATACTGTCATCAGCAGGTAGCCAATTAAGACAAGGCCAAGCCAGAAAATATTTACCTTTAAATTCTTTTTCATACCTTACACCTTCTCTTTCACATTTTTGCCAAGGATACCAGCTGGACGAATCAGAAGAATGACAATCAAAATCGCATAGACAATGGCATCGCGGAAATCAGATAATCCAAGCGCTGTCGCAAAAGTTTCCAAAAGACCAATAACAAAGCCACCAAGCGCTGCACCAGGAATGATTCCAATACCACCAAGAACGGCCGCTACAAAGGACTTAATACCTGGAGTCATCCCCATCAAAGGCTCTAATGAATTATAGTAGAGGGCAATTAGGACGCCAGCAGCTCCTGCAAGAGCTGATCCTAAAGCAAAGGTGAAGCTGATTGTCCGATTGACATTGATTCCCATCAGCTGAGCAGCATCACTGTCTACAGACACAGCACGCATAGCCTTACCCATTTTTGTCTTCTGCACGATGAACTGCAGAGCTACCATGAGGAAAATCGAAATTCCCAAAATCAGCAACTGAATATTTGAGATAGAAATCGGTCCTAAGTTAAAGCGTACTGTCTTTATAACCTGCGGGAAGGAACGGGTATTGGCACCGACAAAGAAAATCATACCATTCTGGAGGAGAAAGGAAACTCCAATGGCTGTAATCAAAGCCGCAATCCGAGTCGAATTTCGCAGAGGACGATAGGCTAAAAACTCAATAACCACCCCGAGAATCGCTGTCCCAATCATGGCTAAAATGAGAGAAAGGAAGAAATTAAACTTCAGGATATTAATCAAGTAATAACCCATAAAGGCACCAATCATATAGATATCGCCATGGGCAAAGTTAATCAGCTTAATAATCCCATAAACCATGGTATAACCCAAAGCCAGAAGCGCATAAACACCACCCAGGATTAGACCGTTGACTAATTGTTGGAGCATTAGACACCACTCTTTCTATAATAAAATAAGGAATGGGATAAAAATCATCAGACCAGGTCGTGATTGAGTCATCCCACTCCCAAAATACGAATAATAGTTGATTGAGAAACGAAGAAGAATAGATTATAAAACAATACTCTTTCAACCCATAGATTCATAAAGCAAGAAATCATCTACTAATTTCGTTCAAACAACTAAAAATAGAAAACAAGTCAAAGACTGGGATAGCCCCAGCCTCATAACTCTTATTCCGCTTTAACTGTTTCTACAGTATCTACCTGACCGTCTTTCAAGCCAATCATCAAAGCTGTTTTCACTGGATTGTGATCTTTATCAATAGTGATTGAACCAGTCACTCCATCGAAATCTTTAAGCTTAGCCAAGTTGTCTTTGATATCTACAGAAGTTTTAGCACCTTTGGCTGCTTCTGCTGCCATATAAACAGAGTCATATGCCAGAGCTGCAAACATAGATGGCTCTTCTTTGTACTTAGCTTTGTATGCTTCAACAAACTTCTTAGCTTTTTCTGACATTTCACCAGAAGTTGTAAAGCCAGATACATAGTAAACATTTGTAGCTGCAGCAGGAGTTGCTTGCTCAACGAACTTAGCATCACCAAAGCCATCAGGTCCAACGATTGTTTGGTCAATACCCAAACCACGCGCTTGATTGACAATTTTACCAGCTTCCGTGTAGTAACCTAGAACAACCAGAGCATCAAATTCTTTGCCCTTAATCTTTGTCAAAGCAGCTTGGAAGTCTGTATCCTTGGATTGGAACGTTTCTGTTGCTACAATCTCACCCTTGAATTCCTTCTTGAAGGCATCCGCCATTCCTTTAGCGTAATCACTAGATTGGTCGTAGTAAAGAACGACTTTCTTAGCTTTCAAGTTGTCAGTGACATACTCAGAAATGATTTTACCTTGGTAGCTATCAATAAAGGTAGCACGGAAAAGATAATCTTGCTTGTTGGTCAGGTCATCCTGTGTCGCACTTGGTGTAATGATTGGTACACCCGCTTTAGCAGCATTTGCAGTAGCTGAAGCTGTAGCTCCAGAAGTCGCAGGGCCAATGATTGCATTTACCTTGCTTTGGGTAACCAAGCTAGTGGTGACGGTCGATGCTTCAGCTGTTTCTGACTTGTTATCCTTATCAATAACTTCAATCTTCTTGCCATCCACACCGCCAGCAGCGTTGATTTCATCAACTGCCAGCTGAGCACCACGTTGTTCAGCTGTACCGTAGGCTGCTACTTCACCTGATTCTTCAAAGTTAAAACCAAATTTAATTGTATCTCCAATTTCTGTACCAGTTGCTGTTGAGTTGTTGTTAGATACTTCTCCACAAGCTGCGAGAAGGGCCGCACTAGCAAAAGCTACTAAGGATAGTGCAAATTTTTTCTTCATTAGGAAATCTCCTTAAGTGAGTTATTTGATGATATAGTAAGAATATATCGAATTATCTGACAATTGTCAACCCTTTATAAAAATTTTATCAAATGATAACGTTTTCTTGTTCTCTATAGAGGCTTCCAACAAAGTTTTGATCTAGTTCTTTTATGTGAGAAATCCGAACTTGCTTAACATAGCGCTCCTTGGGCAGATTCTCCTGTAAGTTCTGGGCTTCCTCTTGCTTGACATAGAGATGCAGATAGCGATGCTTCTTAGAATGATAAATAATATCCCCAAAGTTAGCCAGCTTTTTGGCATCTCGATTATAGTAAAGATAGACAATCAAGCCCACTCTTTCTTCTCTCTCTATCATAAAGCTCCTTTCCGGTTCATGTAGTTCTTAGATGATTATAGCAAAGATAGGGCAAAAAAACTAGCCCTCAAAAGCTTTATGATTAGCTTAAAACACCTGAACTTGCAAACTTATCAGATTCAAAACAGCAAAAAAGGAGCCTCTTTTGGCTCCTACTATGTTAGTTCAGGTTGCTATTTTCCATGATTTCGTCAATAAAGCCGTATTCCAAGGTTTCTTGAGCACTCATCCAGTAGTCGCGTTCTGCATCCTTGTGGATTTGCTCAACAGACTTACCAGAGTTTTCAGCCAAGATTTTTTCCAAGGTATTACGAGTTCTAAGCAAGTGCTCAGCTACAATGGCCATATCTGTTTGCTGGGTACCACTTCCAGCTCCTCCCATTGGCTGGTGAATCAGATATTCTGCATTTGGAAGCATGAAGCGTTTGCCTTTGGCACCACTGGAAGCAATGACCGTTCCCATGCTGGCAGCTACACCCATAACAATGGTCTGAACATCAGACTTGATGAAGTTCATAGTATCCACAATAGCAAGACCTGCTGAAACAGATCCACCCGGCGTATTTACATAGAGATAAATATCTTTAGTATTGTCCTGTGCATCCAAGAAAAGGAGCTGGGCAATGATTGAATTAGCCATATTATCCTCTACTGGACCAGTCAGCATGATAATCCGATCTTTTAATAGCCGAGAATAAATGTCATAGGAGCGCTCCCCTCGGCTGGTTTGTTCAATAACTACAGGAATCATAGTTTTCTCTCTTTCTCTTTTTAAAATTTTCTATCAAACTAGGGAATAGAATTTCAAATTACGTGACTATTATATCCTTTTGGTCAAAAAAGGTCAAATAGAAACTTTTACTTAGTTCCGAAAAGACGATCTCCTGCATCTCCCAGCCCTGGTACGATATAGCCATGGTCATTGAGGTGGTCATCCAGAGCAGCTGTGAAAATATCAACATCTGGGTGAGCTTCCTGCAAGGCTTTTACTCCTTCAGGTGCAGAAACTAAACATACAAAAGTAATGTGGCTAGCACCACGTTTCTTGAGAGAATCCACCGCCAAGATCGCAGAACCACCCGTAGCTAGCATTGGATCTACAACAAAAATCTGACGTTGGTCAATATCTTCTGGAAGCTTGACCAGATATTCAACCGGCTTCAAGGTTTCCTCATCACGGTACATTCCGATATGGCCGACCTTAGCTGCTGGAACCAAGCTCAGAAGTCCATCTACCATGCCAATACCAGCTCGCAGGATTGGAACAATAGCTAATTTCTTCCCAGCAATCTGCTTTTGAATGGTTTTCGTAATCGGTGTTTCAATTTCGACATCTTCAAGTGGCAAATCGCGCAAAACTTCATATCCCATGAGCATTGCGATTTCATCTACTAATTCACGAAAAGCCTTGGTAGACGTATCTGTGCGACGCAAGATAGACAATTTATGCTGAATTAGTGGATGAGCGATAACTTCAAGTTTTCCCATGATTGGATTTCCTTCTTTCAATTTATTCTTCTTATTATATCAAAAAAAGAGTGAAAAGGCTTGCCATAAGCAAACCTTTTCAACGATTTTCTACACTTTACTTCCGTAGACTATAACACATGATATAAAGGTATTTGAGAATAAATCAAAAATATTTTTGATTTATTTTGGCAATACCTCTGCAATACGGGAGCAGATTTCTTCAACCATCGTCTCCGGAGCAGCAACATTTAGGCGGGCATGACCTTTACCTTCTGGGCCAAAATCACTTCCCCGATTCAGGATGACTTTAGCCTCTTCTCGCAGCAGCTGGAAGAGTTGGTCATCTGTCAGGCCATAATCTGAAAAGTCCAGCCAAATCAGATAAGTTCCTTGAGGCTTCATGACCCGCAGGCGCGGCGCTTCCTTGGCAAAATAATCAACCACAAAATTCACATTCTTCTCCAGAACTTCCTTGAGCTCCATCAACCAAGACCAACCGTAACGGTAGGCTGCTTCTGTCGTTAAAAAACCAAGGCCAGGAATTTCATGCTGGTTGTTGGCCAACTGGCGCTTTTTAAATCGTTGCCGCAAGCTAGGATTCTCAATCACAGCATAGGAATTTTTAGTCCCAGCAATATTAAAAGTCTTAGTTGCACTGGCTAAAATCAAGCTAAAGTCCTTAAAGTCAGGCGAAACAGTATTGAAAGACTGATGTTCATGGCCAAACAGCGTCAAATCTTGGTGGATTTCGTCTGAGACCAGGATAACGCCGTACTTTTGGCAGAGGCGGCCAATTTTCTCTAACACTTCCCGTTCCCAAACTCGACCTCCGGGATTGTGCGGATTGCAAAGAACATAAATCTTGACTTCATTATCTGCAATGTCACGCTCCAACTGTTCAAAGTCAATCTGAAAAAGTCCGTCTTTCTCTATCAAAGAATTGGTAATAAGCTGACGATTATTGAGTTTAACACTGCGGGCAAAAGGCGGATAAACTGGAGTGTTGATGAGAACGGCATCACCTTCCTCTGTAAAGGCTTGAATAGCTGTCGAAATAGCAGGAACAACCCCTTCAATAAATACCAAGGCTTCCCGATCAAAGGTATAGTCGTGCTCATCCCTCTCCCAATCTAGAACGGCATTGATTAGCTCTTCACTAGCATAGGTATAGCCATAGACTAACTGATTAGCGTAATCATGAACAGCTTGCTGGATTTCAGGCAGGACTTCAAAATCCATATCTGCAATCCATGCTGGCAGGACTTCTTTGTCCTTCTCCACTTCTTTCCATTTATAAGTATGATGCCCTACACGACAGGGGGCTTTTTCAAAATTATATCTTCCCATATTATTCATTCTCCAAGGCTGCGCGTAAATCGTCTACCAAATCTCGACTATCCTCAATTCCAATTGACAGGCGCAGCAAATCATCAGTTAAGCCATAAGAATGACGCACCTCTACCGGAATGTCTGCATGAGTCTGGGTCGTCGGATAGGTAATCAGGCTCTCCACCCCACCCAAACTTTCCGCAAAGGTAAAGACTTTCAGGCTATTTAAGAGATGAGGAATCTTCCCTTCGTCCACAACTTTAAAGGAAATCATACCACCCTTACCTGGATAGAGAACCTCTTTTACCGCAGGAGATTGCTTCAGAAAAGCGACTACTTCTTGTGCATTCTGAGTAGAACGCTCCATGCGGAGTGCTAATGTCTTGAGGCCGCGCAAAAGCAGATAGCTGTCAAAAGGAGACAGAACTGGCCCAGTTGTATTGAGGTTATAGAATAGCTTGTCATAAATAGCAGCGTCATTGGTCATGATAGCTCCAGCCAAGACATCATTGTGCCCGCCTAGATACTTGGTCGCAGAGTGTAGAACAATATCTGCTCCATCCTCCAGTGGTCTTTGATAAATGGGACTGTAGAAGGTATTGTCCACAATGACAGCTGCTCCTCGCTCGTGAGCCGCTTGGGAAATGCGGGCAATGTCAAACTCTACCATAAGAGGATTTGTCGGTGTCTCGATATAGACAATATCTATATCCTCTGTCAGTTCGTTCAGCAGTTCTTCTTCTGTATTGGCATAGGTAAAGTCAAAGCGTCCTTCCGCTTCAGCCTGGGCAAACCAACGGAAAGAGCCTCCATAGAGATCCCGAACAGCTAAAACCTTACTGCCGACTGGAAAGGCACTAAAGGCCAGCACAATAGCCGACATACCAGAACTAGTTGCTAGGGCATAGTCTGCGCTTTCGATAGCAGCCAGAGTCTCTTCCAAGCTAACCCGTGTTGGATTCTTGGTTCGAGTATAGTCATAACCTGTTGACTGGCCAAACTCAGGGTGCTGGTAGGTCGTTGAAAAATGCAAGGGTGTTGTTAAGGCACCGGTTGCTTCATCTGTTTTAACCCCAGCCTGAGCCAGTAGTGTATTTAATTTTACGTCCTTACTCATATTAACCTTCCAATCCTTCGCTAATACTTCATCCTCTATTGTAACATCTTTTGAAAACATTTATCTTTTTTCTTTTCAAGAGCTAGCTATAGTTTGAAACTATAATGTTGATGTTTTAGAAAAACAAAGCTAAAAATTAAAAAGCCCTGCGGCTTTTTAATAGATATGAAAGCGTCGGCGCAGACTGGCTGCTTTTGAACCGATAAAGCGATCCATAAGGCGAACTTTGAGCGCCAGACCGCCATAGACAGCGAGGCCAATGCCCCCAATCAGAGCTATATAGACAAAGCTGGAAATCCGTCCGCTAGGATGGAGAAAGAGGCCAATGAGCAGTTCTGCTACCAAGACAAAGATAGTCATCAGAACCGTCAGAATCACTGACAGGAGACTTCGTTTAAAGAGGTTCTTAGGATTCAGACCAGTTACCTTGCGAATTTCCTGATACATGAGCAGGATTGGGATAATCAGACCAATTGTCGTCGCAAGAAGAGGTCCATAAGCTTTGAAAATATAAATCAATGGCACTTGCAGCACCAACTTCACTCCTACTCCATAGAGGAAGTAAATAATAGCTTTTCGATTTTGGAAGAGGGCCTGAATCATCGGAGCCAACACCGTATATAGACTGAGGATAATGGTCTGCAGCATAGCAAAGATGAAAAGGCCTAGTGCTAAGCTATCTGGCGTGCCATAGAAAACGGTGTAAAGTGGCTCCGCCACCAAAACAGCACCAATAGTTGCCGGCAGGATAAAGAAAATCAGCATGCTAAGATTATCCTGCACTAAGCGGGCAGCCGAGCGAAAATCACCTTTGACATAGTTCTCGGTCAAGAGAGGAATCCCCACACCACCAATAGAGGTCGCCACAGCAATTAAAATCATGGTGACTTTATTAGGATTGGCTGAGAAATAGGCGAATTGAACCAGAAGCTCTGACTTGTTGTACTTACTGTTCCAGCCCATGACATTGATAAAGGTAGATTGGTCAATAATCTGAAAAAGCTGAATAGCAGAGCCCGTGATAATGAAAGGAATGGCTTCACGAATGGTATCCCAGAGCAGGGCACGGCCATTAATCTCTGTAGCATTCGATGGCTTATGAAGGATGGAAGTCAGCATTCCTGTCTTCCAAAGATAGAAGGCCAAGACAGCCATACTAGCCAGCATACCGATAAAAGCGGCAAAAGTTGATTGGGTAACCGCTTCTACATAGTTGCCAGAACCGATTTTCATGATGAAAAAGGCTGTCAGCAACATCCAAATCACCCGAATGACCTGCTCCGCAATCTGACTGATGGCATAAGGCTTGAGATTGTTAAAACCTTGGAAAAAACCTCGGATAACGCTCATCGATGGGAATATCAAAACAGCCCAGGACAGACTCTGCATAACAGGCACCAAGTCTGAACCACCACCGGACATAGAAGCGAAAACTGGTGAGAGCAGGTACATGATGACTGCAAAGATGGCTCCCAAAAGCAACATAAACTTGAGAAACTCTCGAATCAGAGTAAAACTGTGCTCTTCCTTGTCAATGGTATTGTACTTAGCTACCTGCTTGGCTACGGCCACTGGCACGCCGGCTGTCGAAATCAGTAAAAACCAAGCATAGATATTGTAGCCCATAGTAAAAAGGCCGTTGGCCTCAGCGCCGTGCTTGCCCATCCAGATATACCAAGGAATGATATAGATGGCACCCAGAAGACGACTGATAAAATTGCTGGCAGTTAACCAGGCAGTTCCCCGCAGCATCTGTTGCTGCTGGCTTGTTGTTTCTTGGCTCATAGAAAACCTCTTCTATTTATTCTTCTTTTATTATAAACTTTTCCTTGCCTCTTGTAAAACCCAGCCATAAGGTTTACAATAGATTTATGATTAAAATTGAAACCGTATTAGATATTTTAAAAAAAGACCATAATTTTCGGGATATTGTCAAAGACGGAGAATACTTCTTCTCCTACAGCGGCTTAACTTTCGATAGTATCAGCTATGACAGCAGGGAAGCGGATGCCTCTACCCTCTTTTTTGTCAAGGGTGAGGCTTTTAAGAAAGAATTTCTAGAAAAAGCCGTCACAGCTGGCCTACGCTTTTATATCAGCGAGACAGACTTTCAAGTGGGCATTCCGGTCCTCTTGGTCAACGATGTCAAGCAGGCCATGAGTCTCTTAGCCATGGAATTTTACGACCATCCTGAGAAAAAGCTCAAACTGCTGGCCTTTACAGGCACCAAGGGCAAGACCACTACAGCTTATTTTGCCTATCAAATCCTTTCCCAAAGTCATCATCCTGCCCTGCTTTCGACTATGAACACCACTTTGGATGGCGAGACTTTCTTCAAGTCAACTCTGACTACACCAGAGAGTCTGGATCTCATTAAAATGATGGCCCAAGCCCTTGCTAATAATCGGACTCATCTCATCATGGAAGTTTCCAGTCAGGCTTATCTCAAGAAAAGGGTCTATGGCCTAACCTTTGATGTCGGTGTCTTTCTCAATATCAGCCCCGACCATATCGGTCCAATCGAGCATCCCACCTTTGAAGATTACTTCTACAACAAGCGGCTCTTGATGGACAATAGCCGAGCAGTTATTGTGAATAGCGGCATGGACCATTTCCAAATCGTGAAAGAGCAAGTCGCTTCTATGGAACACGATTTCTATGGAACAGGCTCTAACAACACTATCACGGATTCTCAGGCTTTCAGCTTTGAAGCTGCTGGTAAATTAACTGGCCACTATGATATCCAGCTCATCGGCCGCTTCAATCAGGAAAATGCAGTAGCGGCTGGTCTTGCCTGTCTGCGTCTGGGTGCTAGCCTCGAAGACATCAAAAAAGGAATTGCCGCAACCCAAGTCCCAGGCCGTATGGAAGTTCTGACTCAGAAAAATGGCGCCAAGGTCTTCGTTGACTACGCTCACAATGGCGTCAGCCTGAGCAACCTAATATCTGTGGTAGAGGAACACCAGAAAGGCAAGATTATTCTCCTTTTGGGTGCTACTGGCAACAAGGGTGAAAGCCGCCGCAAAGACTTCGGTCTCCTACTTAATCAGCATCCTGAGCTGACCGTTATCCTAACCGCGGACGACCCCAACTATGAAGATCCCCTAGCCATTGCGGAGGAAATCGCATCCTATATCTCCTATCCAGTGGAAAAAATAGCGGACCGTGAAGAAGCCATCAAAAAAGCTCTCAGTCTGACAGATCAAGAGGGAGATGCCGTCATTCTAGCTGGCAAAGGAGCGGATGCTTACCAAATCGTAGAAGGAGAAAAAGTAGCCTATCCAGGAGACTATGCCCTTGCTGAAAAGTATTTATAAGAGAGGCTGGGACAAAAAGATTTCAATTTTTAAAAATCTTAATTATTAAGCCCTTCAAATCTATAATTAAATACGAAAAGCGAACAAAGCAGAATTCTGATTACCAGAAAACTAGTTTTGTTCGCTTTTTATATTTGAGGTTGGACTTTTGTCCCAGCCTCATTGTCGTTTTGTAAAAATTAACGCCATTTAATCAGGACATACATCAAGCTGGAGCCAAACATATCCGCCAAAGCGTGCACGAGAAAGAAAGGCAGGAGGTTCTTGACCTTGTACTTGTAAAGGAAATAGTAAAAGAGACCGTACACCACTCCGATAACCAAAGCCCAAAGCATGCCCTGATAGGTGTGGAAAGAAATCCGAATGATAGTAGAGTAGGCCAAAGCCCACCACTTATACTTATCCTTAACAGAGGTCATAAGACCCAGAAAGAAGAATTCTTCATAGAAGCCATTGAGAAGTCCATAGAGAATAGCCATAGGTGTCAGTTCAGCAAATTTCCGAAAAATTTCTAGCAAGTCTACATAAGACCAGAGAGTTGGATCAAAATAATTATACTCACCGCTCAATGTCGTTACAATGTCACCAAAGAACCCTACCACTACAAAAATAAGAGGAGTCCAAAGGAGAACCGACCAGCTCATACGGATGGGGAGCTGCTTAAAGTCAAAGCGCCGAAGCAATAGATAAAGAATGGTCAAGACAAGCATCAGTAGCTGAAAATTGAAATTGCTAGAAAAAGCCGCTCCCTCACTGGCTGTATTGGTCACCGTTTCAGTCGCTCCTGTGCTGGAAGCTGGTCCAAAGCTAGATAGATAAAGCTCCGTTGAGCGGTAAATAAACTGCCCAAACATAAGCAGGGTAATCACAGCAATATCAAACCACTTCAGCTCTTTCAAAGGCTTGGAGGGGCGTAAGTGCATCAATAGTTTCATCATCTTTCCTTTCAGCGCCTGTACATTCATATCATCATTGCAGGTTCTTTTTTATATTTCTATCTTAGCATGAAAAGCTTAAATTTTTATTATTTACAATTTTATAAAACTCTTTTATTGCTGTTTACTGCTACCTGTTTCGTTTTTCATTTACAAACAGAAGGTGAAAAAAATTTTCATCTCTACTTGGAAAGGAAAAAGAGAGTTAAATTTTAACTCTCTTCTCACTATTCTTATTTATCCAAGCTGTTTTTGATACCTTCAACGGCACCTTCTACAGCTTCTTTAGCATCTTCAGCAACTTCTTTAGCTTTAGCAACTGTTTTTTCTACAAAGCCTTCTGCTTCTGTCTTGTTATCTCCTGTAACTTTGCCCACGCCTTCTTTAACAGCGCCTTTAGCTTGATCGAATTTATTTTCTAGTGACATATGATTGCCTCCATTCTTTTTTTACAGTATCTGATACCGTTTACAGTAGTATAAGTTTTTTCTTTTCAAAGGTCAACTATTCTGCTCATTCTATGGGAAAATCAGCACAGCTGGAAAATCAATCTCTCCTTATCAAAGCTGGCCTGCAACTCATACTTGCCTGCTTCGTTTTGCCGGATATAACCCAAGATTACTAGGCTATCGACAAAAATGTCCCGCCGCTTCTGCATGAGCTCATCCTTGCGGACATACTTGAGGAGAAAAGTCGTCATATACTTTAGTGCATACTCGGGATTGACATCGCCGAAGACAGCATAGAGGGGCTTTTGTGCCTCAGACAGCGGATATTGGCGTTGCATCTTGTAAAAATAATTAGCCAAGGTCAGCTTATCCCGCTGAAAATCTGTCTCTTCCAGCAAGAGCGCCGCATTGGTCTGATTGGAAAGCTGGGTCTCAAAGCGCAGCTCCAACAGTTCCTGATAGAGAGGGCTGTCATCACGGATAAAGACTTCCTGGTCCAATTGCAAATCTTCCAAACTTTCCACAAGAGGCAGCGTTAAGTAATATCGCTTGTTTTCTCGCTTTATGTAGCCAGCCTTGATATACTCTTCTATTGAGCGGTCAATATTGGCCACGCCCTCAAACTCTCTCTTAATCTCCCGCAGAATCACTGTCTCATGCTGGTCTAAATAATCAATCAGCTCCTGAAAAAAGGGCTGGCGCGTCAAACGGCTGTGATTGATGATTTTAATCATGAAGTTCTCCTTTGTAGATGAGTTTTCTTGACTGAGCCAACTGACTAGGATTCGTCCCAGGCTGACCTAGGGGAACCGCTAAGCCCAAATCCCAATAATATTCCTGCCAAAAATCAGAAATTAGATTTTCCTCATCACCAAACTGCATGGGAATCGTATCAAAAATCGGCAAAATTTCCGCAATATACTCCGAGCAGTAAAAACTATCGGACTGAGGATAAAAGCTGAAATTGTATGGCTTTCCTAGATGTAATTTGGCCCTTTTAAAGACAGCTTCTGCTTCAATAGCTGGATAGCGATATACGTTATAATCATCCTCATCCTGCCAAAAATCAGATAAGTTTTGATTGATAACGCCCTTCTCCTGAGTTGCATGATAAATCTCACCATTAAAAAAGATGGCCACGTGGCTGTATGAACCAGTCGCTGCTCGAATGGCTGTAGCAATTTCTGAAGATCCGACTGTAAAAATCAAATCTCCATCTTGTAAATCTTGAATCTTCATTTCTCTCGCCTATCAAAAAAGGAGCCGAAACTCCTTTTTAGTATGAGGGGAATAGCCCCCATCTAGTAACCTATTTCGTCAAATGAGCTCTTTAAGCATTAAAACTTGCTGTCAGTTGAGGTACCACTTGCTTCTTACGAGAAACAGCGCCCGCAAGGAAAGCACGGTTGTTTTCAAGAGCAAAGTTAAAGGCTGCTTCGACCTTGTCCATATTGCTGCCAATAGCCAGAATCTCTGAGTCTGAGTTGATAATGTCTGTAATCATCAAGACGAAGTCAGAGTAGCCATTTTCAGCGTTTGCTTTTTCAATAGCTGCTTCGATTTCTGCCTGACGCTCCAAAACTTCAGCAATATCAACAGTGTTAACTTGTGCTACACGGACATTGTTTCCGTTCAATTCAAAGGTTTTAGCATCGATATCAATCAATTCTTCAGCAGACTTGCTAGCCAAATTAGTTCCGGCCTTGAGCATAGCCAAACCATACTCTTCCAAGTTGACACCAGCCAGCTCAGCCAATTCTGGTGCAATGGCCTTGTCAGTCGGATGAGTCGTTGGTGACTTAAGTAAGAGAGTATCAGAGATCAAACCTGACAGCAGTAGTCCTGCAATTTCTTTTGGAACTGCTACGCCGTGCTCCTTGAACATGCGGTAAACAATAGATGAAGCAGATCCCACTGGCTCCAAGCGCATGTAAAGGGGACTAGCTGTTTCAAAGTTGCCTACACGGTGGTGGTCCACCACGCCATATACTTCAACTTCAGCGATATCTGCCACGGACTGCTGGAATTCATTGTGGTCTGTCAGGATAACTTGCTCAGCTCCCTCTGCCTTTGCAGATGTAATCACACGCGGTGCAGCCACGCCAAAGTAATCCAAAACAAAGGCTGTTTCTTCATTAGGCTCACCCAGAGCAACAACTTCTGTATCCAAGCCATAAGCTTCACGAGCCAAGTAAGCAAAAGCGTAAGATGAACCAATGGCATCTGAGTCAGGATTTTGGTGACCGAAAACTAAAATTTTAGACATGATAAACCTCTTCTTTTATATAATGTTTATTGCATTTATTTTACCACAATTACAGGCATTTCACAAAAGCAGAAGGGCATTTTCTTAAGAAAAATGGACTGGTTAGCTCACCAGCCCAGTAATTCATACTCAAAGTAGATTAGCTATTATGCACCCGATTCATATACTCTGTATAAGATTCAGTCTGCATGAGTTCCTTGGCATTCTTGACCCGATCGGCTGTTGGAGGCTTAACACCTTCCAGCTTGTAAGGGATGCCCAGCTCCCGCCATTTGAATTCTCCCATGGTATGGTAAGGTAGAATTTCAAACTTATCAACATTCTTCAGCGTCTTTACAAATTTACCCAGTTCAATCAGGTCATCATCACGGTCAGTCAGTCCCGGAACCAAGACGTGGCGGATCCAGACTGGCTTTCCAATGTCAGATAGGTACTTGGCACAAGCCAAGATATTCTTGTTAGTCTGGCTGGTCACGATTTTGTGCTGTTCTTCGTTAATCTCTTTGATATCTAGCAAAACTAAATCCGTCACAGCCATGAGCTTGTCAAATTTTTTCAGGTAGCGAGGCGTATTCCTAAAAGGCAGGGCACAGGTATCCAAGGTACAGTGGATGCCCAGCTCCTTAGCCTTGGTAAAGAGGGCAATCAGAAAATCAATCTGCAGCAAGGCTTCTCCTCCGCTGACAGTGATTCCGCCTTTATTGCCCCAGAAACCCTTGTAACGGAGAGCTTCTTGTAAAACATCATCCACTGTCCGCAGCTGAGATTTGTTGGTCTCCATCTCCCATGTGTCCGGATTATGGCAATACTGGCAGCGCATATGGCAGCCCTGCAAAAAGACAATAAAACGGATGCCCGGTCCATCAACAGCTCCAAAACTTTCGGTGGAGTGGACCATGCCCGTTACCTTTCCATAATCAACTGCTTCTTCAATTTTCTCTTCAACCATCATGCAACCTCTTAACTCTGAAAACGTTTTATAACTAACTACATTATAACATGATTAAAGCAAAAATAGACTTAATTTGCCTATTTTTTAGAAAACAAACTGTTTTTCAGTTTCATTTTCAGTGTTTTACAACAGATGAAACTTTAGGGCGAAAGCAGTAAGCAAAAAAATCAGGGCAGAATCTTTATTCCACCCCAATTTCACTTTTTAAATTGATTTTAGTTAATTTCTACTTCTCTTTTTGAGAGTAAAAGCAAACATTAGCAAGGTCAATCCCAAAACTGCCCAGCCACTGTTATTTTGGCCAGTCTGCGGGAGTCCCTTCTTCTTGCTGCCAACAGTCTGACCTTGTCCAGTTTGATTGGACGATGGAGGATTGGTCTGAGACGGAGCTCCTTGCTCTACTGCTACAGAAGATTGTCCAGTTGATTGAGACGGCTGGGAGCTGTCAGATGACGAAGCTGTGACATCCTTAGAAAAGTCCAGCTGCACCACTACTGGATCATGGTCTGAAGCTCTGCCATGTTCCTCCATGAAGGAGGCATTGATATGGACAGGCGCAAAGACTGCCTTGCCTGCCAGGTTCTTCGAAATGAAAATATTGTCCAAGCTTTGGTTGCTGCCACGGTAGAAATAGGAATAACGGTCAGCCGCATCATGCTCCTGCATAAGATTAATCAGTTCATTACCCGCCAGTGCTTTAGCCGTTTCGGAAAATTCAAAATCATTGAAATCACCAGTCAGCACAAACTTAAGGTTAGGATTTTGTCTCAGCCCTTCTTGAACAAAGCTATTTAAAATTTTCGCCTGCTCAATTCGGGCTGCCTGCGTATGCTGAACTGCTGGCTGAGCGGAACCATAAACGGCATCATCCCAATCTTGGACTTCAAATGATTGGCGATAACGACGATATGCTGGCCCTTAAATTCAAACTCAGCTGCCAAGGATTTACGAACCTTGGTAAAGGCTGGATTTGTTGGAGCAATCCGAGCAGGATTCTTAACCAAATGGCCACCGGAAAAGCTAGCTGCTTCGTCACTCGTACCGGCTTCTTTTTCGACTAACTTCACCCGATTTGGATCGTAGAGAAAGGCCACTCGGATATTAGAGCCAGGCTTGCCGCCATCTTGACCGTCAAGTGGAGCAACTTCGGTGTACTTGTAAGTTTTTCCGCCCAGTTCTTTGATGCGGCTCGCTAGTTTCTCGCCGCTTTTGACACCGCTGGTCGTCCCGTCATTGACACTGCCATTCTCATCTTGAACCTCGATGAGCGTGATGATATCTGGACTGTGGATTTCATTGATTAAGGAATTAGCGATTCTAGTCACTTTTTCCTCAGGTGTTTCACCTTTTTTAGCATTAGCAGAAAAATTCTCGATATTGTAGGAAGCAATAGTCAGCTTGTCCTCGCTTGGATAGATAGGAGAGACCTGTCTCTGCAAGCCACCGTCCACCAAATCAGGCAGCTGAGTCGGCTCCAACTTGTAAATCTTACCACGATAGGTCACGACTCCAACCACATCACCATTGAAATAATCCTTGGCCTTGGCAATGAATTTATTGCCAACATATACTGGAATGGTTGCGGTATTTTGGGCGTTTGGACGAAGATTGAGCCCTCCGATATTGTTTAATGGTAAAGCCTGATAACCTTCTGGCAAGACATAAACATCACCTCGGTACTGAGGTCCCAGAATATGCGGTTTCTTCACCGTCGTCAACATTCCTTCCAAACTTTCCCAGTAGTCCAAAGCTTCACTTTGAGGCTGATAGTTATTAATATCGTTATCGACCGTATCCTGAGGCATATTAGCCACGATGTCAACTGGATCAGGTAAGTCAACTTTCCCTTCCTTGGTCACCTTGGAAGCGACCAGCATAGTGACTGTCAAACTACCACTGGGCTTGTTGAAAGTTTGCCCCTGACGAACGCTGAGCTCTTCCATATAACCTTCTTTGACACGACCTTCAAGACTAAGTTTGTCACCGACATCGACTTTTTCTTTAGAAACAACATAAAGAGCATCAGAAGTCCTGCTATTTCCATCAGGAGTCACGTCTTGAACATAAAAACCATAGCGGTCTGTTTTCGTCACAACTACATTGGAAACTTGGACTTCCTTGTTCTCATAGGGAGAGACTTGTGATTCTCCCTGAATAGTTCCTACATTTGGAACAACTTCTGGTCCGCTAGTCGCAGCTTGTGCTGCAGCAGGGGCTTGGTCTGCCTTTTCCACTGTCTCTGTAGAAGCTGGCCTTGACTCTCCCGATTCTGCAGATGGACTCTCCGTTTGACTGGCAACCGACGCATCGCTTACAGGTGGATTCTCTGTAAGAGCTGCCGCATCTGAAGTCGACGAACTTACTGCTTCTTCTGCTCCGACCAGTTGGACAGAAAAAAGCAGGGACAGAAAAGCAGCTAGCAAGACCACTGTAGGAAAGAGCTGCCTGTAAGAAACTTGTTTTTTCATGAATTTCTCCTTTTCTGTATAAATGTATATTATCCTATTTAATTTTTATTATAAAGAAAAGAATCAAATTTTGCAAAGGCTTTCTTAAAATTCTGTATTAGTTTCTCTTACTTCAGAAAAATACTTGCCTAGACTGGCCCAACACATAAAAAAGAATCTGGAATTTTTTCCAGATTCTTTCAGATTGAAGACAAACACCATTTGGAATGTTTGTCTTTGGTCTGAGAGAGCCGAAGCTCTCGAAAATTATTTTTAAATATTTTATAAAGTGTTAAGAAAACTTTTTTCTATTTTCAAATTACTATCTTCCAGTTTTTTAAGAAATTAATAGATTGGGATTTTTTCTAAGTTCTGGAATAGAATACACTCTACCATTTTTGAAATACTTATATGGTGTAGTATTAACGGTGACTACGCCTATTTCTACGGTATCAAATTGACCAAACTCTTTCTGAAACAACAATTTATTTGATAAAATCGTAGATTTTAATTTATTTAATTTTGCAAACTCTTTATATATCTGTGAATTAACTATACTTTTACATTGTTTTACATTTCTGGCAAGTCCATAATTTTTTAAATCATAAGTATATAAAGTATTATTGTAAATAAAAACTAAATCCAACTCCTCAATTAAGGAATTATTTTTTACTAATGCCTTAATCCCATCAATCTTTGACTGATTAAGGTAATAATTTATTTTACAATCCCTATCGTAGCTTTCTGCAATTTTTTTAAACTCCGGTAGTAATCTTTCATCAAAATTTTTTCGTATTAGTGTTGTCCATGTCTTCCCATTCTTCTTATTAAGAATATCACTTCTCAATATTCGATAAGGAAAATATTTAGCTGATTCTAAAAATGAAAACGTTGGAAGAATATCTATCTCTGAAAACTCAAGCACTGGTGCTCTAAATAGTCTCATATTCGGTTCCCCAATGATACTGTTTATGGGCATACTCTCGTAGAAACTCTTATTATTTAAAGTTAGATTTTCAATCACTAATTTAGAGTCATCAGTCGAAAGAGATTGATTCATTGAGAAATCGCTAATAATGAGATTTTTTTCACATAAACTTAAATAAATATTTTCAAGTTTTAAGGCTCTATTCTCATCAGGCTGTGAGAGATAATTATTTAAAATATTTGGCGATATATTTTTTACTTGTTGTAAATATTTCAAAATTACCTCAATTTTTTTATCGCCAATGATAAGTTCTTCGTCTCGTGTATCAACGATATAGTTTGTAAAGTTTTCAAGAATTCTATTTGGTAGAGAAATACCTTTTTCCTTTGAAAATGAAATCTCATCACGCTCGTCCTTATTAACAAAAGGTAACAAATCAATATACGAATCCAGAAGTATCTTCGCAAAGAATAGTTCAAATAGGCTACATAAGCCAGTATAGTTTATTTCTACTTTACGAGAGTTTTGACGATATTCCTGTTCTCCAGTTAAAAGCAGTCGATTAAGTATATGTTCTAACGTAGACTTTAATTCACCTAAAAAGACACGCGGATCAAAAAATATATATGACTTTATCGAATTAAAAGAAACTATCAGTTCATCTATTCCATCAGGTACTGTCGCCTTATAATCGGTATTTAAATATATAGTAATTTTACTTAAAACACTTGCCAACAATGTTAAATTAAGCAATAAACTTTCTTTTCGATACAATACCAATTCTTCCTGAATTTTTCTGTCTAACTCTTCATTGATATATTCAATAACTTGCTTAATACCTGAATTTGTTAACGTAAATGTCGAAGGTATATCTAAATCTAAAAAATGTAATTCATCTAGAATTTGACCAATGAGCTGCATTCCTCTGCTCTGTAATGAATCTCTCTTGAATTTTCTATATTTTTCTGGAAGTAGACATCCAGTATTTTCAGTTGCTGAAGCAGCGAAATACGTAATTAAGAATTTATACAGTTCGTGTTCTTCATCAATAATCCTACTGCAATTTTTTAATTCATGAATTAGCAACTGTAAATCTGGTTGATAATATGGTAACTTTTTCACTGTAAAACTTCCTCCGTAATTTTTCTTTTAGCATAAAATTTCTTGTGACTGTTTTAGAAATATTTCAAACTTTCCTAAATTACATTTCTTAAAGTAAAGTTACTTATAAAAACGGTCCTATTTCTGATAAATAAAAGCGAGACAAACCACTTCCCTTTTATCTTCTTAAAATCGTTTATCCTTCAATAATTTCCAATAATGAAGCCCTATTTTTTTCATCTTAGACCTCCTATAAAAATATTTCTATATTAATTGTAACATTTTAGAAAGCGTTTTACACAATTGAGACTTTAGAACTCTTGACTGATATTTCCATGAGCCACCAGACCGTCCATCGCATCACGCAGGATGTGGCTGAGAAGATAGCTCAAAGTAGCTCTGCTTTGTCAGAAACGTTAAGGAAACCCAAAGTCCTCTACATCGAGGGAGATGGGGTTTGAATTGGCAGTCAAGAGAAACATAAGCATTTAGAGTTCAAGTAATTTCTCTACTTTTGCTAAATCCTGCTCATTCATACTAGATAGGGTATGTATCAGGGACTTGAATCGGTCACTAGAGCGTTGCGGTTTCTTGGTGTCAAAAATTTTTCTAAACATAAGATCTCCTTTCATTGAAAAAAACAGCCCCATAAGGGCTGCTCAGATTGAAGACAAAGCCCTTAGAAACTTCTGTTCTTTGGACTTTGTCTTCAATCTGAAAGAATCTGAAAGTCCTTTCCAGATTCTTTTAGAATGATTTATTCCTCCACCAAGATAGCCAGGGTTTCGTATGGCTGCAGGGTCAGCACATGTTCAACCTGATTCTTGCCGTAATTGGACAGGAGGACCTGACCATTTTGATAATCCGGCAGGATGTCCACAGTAATCGGATCAGCATAGAAGTTGTTAAGGACTAAAAGTTTTTGTCCTTGCCACTCCCGCTCAAAGGCATAGACCTGAGGACTGTCCTCATAAGCTGGCTGATAGCTGCCCTCTGCGATGATAGGCAGTTCCTTACGCAGGGCAATCAATTTCTGATAAAAGGTAAAAATCGGGCCCTTGATTTCATTTTCCACATTGATAAGAGGATAGGATTTGCCCGCCTTCAGCCATGGAGTTCCTGTTGTAAAACCTGCATTGACTGAATCATCCCACTGCATAGGCGTCCGAGAATTATCACGAGATTTGGCCTTGATAATCCTGAAGGCTGCTTCTGGCGATTGACCTTCAGCAAGCAGAGTCTGGTAAGCATTGAGAGACTCGACATCCACATAATCTTCCATGGAGTCATAGTCAGGATCCACCATGCCAATCTCCTCACCCATGTAGATATAAGGCGTCCCGCGCGAAAGGTGAATACTGGCTGCCAACATGGTCGCTCCTTCATTGCGGAAATTCTCTACATCGACAAAGCGGTTGAGAGCTCGCGGCTGATCATGGTTGTTCCAGAAAAGGGCTGACCAGCCTTCATGATTGCTCATTTCCTTGCCCCAAGTATGGAAGAGGCGTTTTAACTCTTCAAAGTCAAAGGCCTTAAGCGTCCATTTCTGTCCAGCTTCATAGTCCACCTTGAGATGATGGAAATTAAAGGCCATAGATAGCTCCTGCCTGTCTGGTGCGGTGTAAAGGATACAGTTTTCAATCGTCGTAGCGCTCATTTCGCCAACCGTCATAAAGGAATCGTCCTGACCAAAGGTTGCTTCGTTCATCATACGCAGATAGTCATGCACGATTGGCTTATCGGTATAGGCTGGCTTGCCCTCCTGCTCTGGACAGTCCGTCAGCACTTCATCTTTTCCGATGACATTGATGACATCAAAGCGGAAGCCCTTGACTCCTTTATCCCGCCAAAAATTCACCACTTTAAAGAGCTCTTGACGAACATTGGGGTTGCGCCAGTTAAGATCTGCTTGAGTCACATCATAAAGATGCAGATAATATTTGCCCGTATCGCCAAATGGCGCCCAGGCACTGCCGCCAAACTTGGACAGCCAGTCCGTCAGCTCATCCCGCAGGATAAAGAAGTCCTGATAGTAGGAATCCCCAGCCAGCGCCTTTTGGAACCACTCATGCTCAATCGAGCAATGATTGAGAACCATGTCTAGCATAAAGTCAATACCATGCTGCTGGCCAACCTTGACCATCTCTTCAAAATCTGCCATATCACCAAAGATAGGGTCTACCGCAGTATAGTCAGAAATATCATAACCATTGTCGCGTTGCGGACTCGGATAGAATGGATTGAGCCAGATCATATCCACTCCCAGCTCTTTCAGGTAAGGAAGTTTTTCAATAATCCCGCGAAAATCTCCCAAACCGTTGCCAGTCGTGTCTTTAAAAGATTTTGGATAAATTTGGTAGACAACCTTTGTTTTATCAAGTGTCATATTTTCTCCTTTTTTGAGAAAAGGGACAGATTTTAAAGAACCGTCCCTTTCTATAGTCATTTCATTTTTCTTTAAAGTGGCTTAGCGTTCATCAACTGACTTCCTCGCTCAACTGCCCGAGGAAGTTGTTCAATCTCCTCTACCTGATAACTGTCTGAGTTTGTAATGATGACTGGTGTTTCCGTTACATAGCCCGCTTTCTTGATCATGTCTATATCAAAGGAAATGAGTTTGTCGCCAACCTTGACCTTATCTCCCTGAGACACATAACCTTCAAAGCCTTTGCCTTCCAGATTGACAGTGTCCATTCCGATATGCATCAGGATTTCAACCCCTTCATCTGACAAGATGCCAATTGCATGCTTGGTTGGGAAGAAGACTGTTACTGTACCATTGACTGGTGAAACCAACTCACCTTGGCTAGGAACAATGACAACTCCACGCCCCATCAAACCTTGTGCAAAGACAGGATCTGTTGCCTGACTCAATTCTTTGACTTCTCCTGCCAAGGGACTAGTAATCGTTACAGGAGCTGATAAATCAGCTGCTTGCACCTCTGGAGATGACTCGGTTTTGGATGGCCCAGCAAATTCTGCCTCTTCCTGAGCTGCAAACTCTGCCTGCAATTCTGGATCTTCCTCTGTCTTCGTTAAGAAGCCTGTCTTGTGGAAAAAGAAAGTCAGGAACATTGGTACAAGAATTGCTACAAGCATAACTCCTGCAAATGGAATCATATATTTTGCTTGGATAGAAAGGATACCTGGTAAACCACCAATACCAATAGCATTTGCCGTTATATTAAAGGTTACAGAAAGCAGACCCGCAATAGACGAACCAATCATTCCCGCAACAAATGGATAAACGTACTTGACATTGACCCCGAAGAGAGCAGGCTCAGTAACACCAAGGTAAGCTGAAATGGTAGCAGGCAGGGAAATTTGCGCTTCCCGCTCATCATGGCGTTTCATAAGGTAATAAGCAAATACAGCTGAACCTTGAGCGATATTGGACAGAGCAATCATTGGCCAAAGAGCAGTACCACCAGCATCAGCTACCAACTGAGTATCAATGGCATTGGTCATATGGTGAAGACCAGTAATCACAAACGGAGCATAAAGAGCACCAAATACTGCGCCAAAGAGCCATTTAACTGGACCAGTTAAACCTGCAAGAACAACTGTTGAAAGCCCCTGACCGATTGTCCAACCGATAGGACCCAAGACAGTATGAGCCAGAATCAGAGCTGGAATCAATGATAAGAATGGCACAAAAATCATAGACACTACTTCTGGAATATGTTTACGCCAAAAGATTTCCAGATAAGATAGAGATAAACCTGCTAAAAGGGCTGGAATAACCTGAGCTTGGTAACCAACACGATTGATAGTGAAGAAACCGAAATCCCAAACCCAGTCCTTAGCGATTTCAGCTGCTGGTGTCGATGCTACTAAATAAGCATTGAGCAATTGTGGGGACACCAAACAGATTCCCAAGACAATCCCAAGAATTTGGCTAGTTCCCATTTTACGAGAAACAGACCAAGTGATTCCAACTGGCAGGAATTGGAAAATTGCTTCTCCTGGAAGCCACAAGAAATGGTTTATTCCAGACCAGAATTTGGATACCTCTGTGATTGTTTTCCCATCCAACATAGACCAATGCACGCCCTCAAGGACATTGCGGAAGCCAAGGATTAACCCTCCGACAATCAAAGCTGGAATAATCGGGGTAAAAATTTCCGCCAGAGTGGCCATAACCCGCTGAAGGGGATTTTGATTTCTCTTAGCAGCAGACTTTGCTGCTTCTTTTGATACTCCCTCAATACCTGAAACAGCAGTGAAGTCATTGTAAAAGATTGGCACATCATTTCCAATGATGACTTGGAATTGCCCAGCATTTGTGAATGTTCCCTTGACCACCGGGATTGCCTCAATAGCCTTGACGTTGGCCTTTTTATCGTCGACAAGTACAAAGCGCATCCGCGTTGCGCAGTGGCTAACTGCTGTGACATTCTCTTTGCCGCCGATTGCATCTAGCAGATCTTTGGCTTCCTTCTCAAATTTTCCCATTTGACTACTGGCTGAATGAGAATCCAGCACTCTCCTTATATTTTTTTTACGAGTCGGTTTTTCAACAAGCTCTTACAAATTATTGTAATCGATTTCAAAGATGTAGGCAAGTTGTTTGTTGAAAAAATCCCTCATTTTTGATAAAATTTTCTAGGTTGTATGCAAAAAAGAAAACAAGTGGGGTTTATGATGAAGAAATACAAACAATTATTCAAACAGATTGAGAAAGATATTTTAGACGAGCGTTATGCTGTCGGAGATTTCTTGCCCAGCGAACATCAGCTGACAGAAGACTACCAGGTTAGCCGCGATACAGTCCGCAAGGCTCTGGCGCTGCTGCAGGAAGAAGGATTGATTGAAAAAGTTCGCGGACAGGGTTCCAAAGTCATCAAGCAGGAACAGTTTGACTTTCCTGTGTCTAAGCTGACCAGCTATCAAGAAGTAGTCAAGCAGAATAATATGCAGTCCAAAACCAATGTTGTCAGCTTGGAAAAGATTACCGTAGATCAGAAACTATCCGACATCACCGGCTTCCCTCCCTACCGACTGGTTTGGCGAGTCGTCCGTCAGCGTGTTGTAGACCAAGTCGCCTCGGTCTTAGATATTGACTATTTAGACAAGGGTATCGTCCCCCACTTGACAAGGGAAATCGCTGAGCAGTCCATTTATGCCTATTTGGAAAATGACTTAAAACTCAACATTGCCTATGCCAAGAAGGAATTTACCATTGACCACGCCAATGACCGAGACAAGATTCTCATGGACCTAGGCAAGGAGCAGCAGGTCGTCTCTGTCAAGTCTCAGGTCTATCTGGCAGACGGCCGCCAGTTTCAATATACCGAGAGCCGTCACAAGCTAGACAAATTTCGCTTTGTGGATTTTGCTAAGCGTCAGAAAGAATAAACTTGAGTCCCATCTAGACCACAAAACCACCTCTGCCTTCCAGCTGGCAGAGGTGGTTTCTTTTATGAGTAATCTAAGGCTGCCTTGTTTTGGAGCGACAAAGAGCCTCAAAATTTCTTTTTACTTGTTTTAGGAGATTTATATGAAAAAATTAGTTAAGGGCTTCTGCTGCTTTTTAAACGTTACTGATTCTTATTACTTCCTTTCCTACTTTTGCGCCTGTGAGAATGTCAATATTTGCTTATCATATAGGGTAACTTTAGATGTCATTGGACTGTCCTCATTTCTATTTTGATGGTATTAGTATAATCCCAGAAACTTAAGACAGACTTATAAAAAACTTGAAGTAAACTTAAAAGGCTAACATTAAATATCACTTTTTATACTGCATTGATCTATGGCATTTTTACAGTCTATATTTGAGAATTCTCGGCTTTCCTTCTTTTATAATATTCCTCCTCCAATCGTTCTATGTCTTTCCGATATTTAGCGGTTATTTCTTCCCTCTCTTCACTAAGTTCGTCAAAAAATTTTCTGAAAGACAAATCAAATTGATCCATATTGTCATTCATCTTACTAACTGCTCGACATATCTCATCAGTTGATTGATTTCTAGAATAGTAAAGCAATTGTTCACTCAATAAATCCGTCTTTCTCCGAGCATCTAATTTCATAGAATCCAGTGCTTCTTCAACTTGCTCTATTTTCTTTAATTCTTGCTTATATTTCTCTTCTAGTTTGAATATCTGTTCCATAGCCGACCTCATTTAATAGGGTTTTGCAGATTTGGTTGTGGAATACTTGTTAGATAATTTGTCGCAGCTGTCGCAGCCTTCCCCGAAAATCCACCCTTTAGACTGTTATTGAGAGTAGCAGTAGCAAAATCAGACATCTGTAGCTTTTGCTCAGCCAACCAAGCAGCTAAAAGGCTAGACTGCGCTGTAACCTTAGATTTCTCCGATTGAATCAGAGCATTGATCATCTCCCGTTCTTGAGCCTTCATTAGTTCAACAAGATTATTATTCGCTGTTAATTCTATTCTTCTGAGATTTACCATAGTTCCTCCTACTTACTACTAAACTGTATGCTTCCTTGACGATCTACTTCTTCGAGTCTATCAGCTGCTTGGCGTATATTAGAACCAAAAATATCCAATTTTTGTTTGTAAGAAGCCGCCTCACTTAGCGTTGCTTCTTCAACCCCACTATCCCAACAAGTCTCCAATGTAAATTGAGACAAGAGCGATTCCAACTCGTCATCCGATAAATAGATTCTGCTACCATAAGCTATCAATCGGAGTGATGTCACCATGTTTTCAATATTTTGCTTATATTCGCTCAATTTTTGCTTGATTAACTCTTCAAATTCTGCTCCTTGCTGTTCAGCTAAATCCGCAACTGCAGTCACAAGATCTTTTCGTAGATAAACCAGCTGGCTCCCACTAACGCTTGAAAAACCAGACTGAGCCGTAGAAATTGTTTCAATCGCACGATTAATAGTCAATAAACGCTTATATCTAGCCTCAGATATAAACTCACCGTATATCTTTTTATACTCTTTAACATAGTATTCTTCATCGTGTTTGTCCCAGAAAGGTGACTGTTCCGCTTTAATTTTAGCTGCTTTACGCACCTGCTTCTCCGTCATACCAACAAAGAATTCACCTTTTTTTGCATACCAGTCTAAATCCAGCATATTGCCAATCTTGGGCGGAAACTTTTCATAGTATTCGCGAATGAAGTAAGCTTCATCGTGTTTGTCCCAGATAGGTGTTCGCTCAGCTTTGATTTTAGCAGCTGCACGCACCTGCTCTGGGGTCATCCCTGATACAAACTCTCCTTCCTTAGCATACTTTTCTGTATCCAGTTTATTGCCAATAATATAGAATTTTGCTGGGTTATGATCTTCTGCAGGCGAATGCAGTCCTTGCGTTCCCTCACGGGAAATGATATTAGCATATGGAATCCGCCCACCATTGCTATCCATTATGGTCGTATCTTTTGTATTAGCATCATAGGTGGTGACATGTCGATTGATATAAGATAAATCACTGGCAGTAAAATTCCCCTTATCAAGAGCAGCTTGAGCTCCCCAGTCTGTAAAATTGACAACCATAGGGACGTTATGTTCCGCTGCTATCTTGACAACTGGACTCGCTGACTGACTAAAACCACTCATGGCATAAATTCTGACCAGCTGGTTTAGCTTCTTGTCACCTACTTCTGTAATCTTCTGGACACGCTGATAAAAAGCTTCAATATCCTCATATTGAGCTGTCATCCCATCTCCGTAGGCACCTCCTCCAAAGGCATTGTAAGTTGAAGCCCAATGGTCTGGACTGAGAGGGTTGGCAAAAACTGGCTGAGTCCCTGCGACTGTTACAATAGTCTGTGAAACAATAGGCTCTCCATTAGCATCCAAGGGGGCTACTGCAATAGCCTGAGTGACTCCCTCCATTCGGTCGATGATTTGAAATTTCTGACCGGTATCAGGATTTTCTATAAACTTTTTTGATGGGTGTGTAGCATTATATTTAGTATCTTTTTGAAGAACCTGAATATCCCTATGTGTTATTTCCATTTATCCAAATCTCTTTCATCAATTCTTCTAATTTCCAAATTATAGACAATCTCAGCTTTGGGACTACCTAAGCTATTTTTTTCTACACCTTTTAGATGTCCCTCACTAGAAAAAGCTTCCATCGATTCATCTGTTGTCTCGTGGTCTACCCATTTCAAATTTTCAGGTAGCGGTTGCCCCCAAATAACACTATTGTGTCTTCTTTTATCATCTCTTAGATTAATAATTTCCGAGCCATCATTAACATTAAAATCCAAATCAGTTCCAAATACCATACTATAATCCACAAGAACCTTCTCAACAAAACCATCATTTCTGAGATAGACTTTATTTCCATAACTATCATAAACTACTGGAACTACACGGCCTTGTAAAAAACTTTCTCCCTTTCCACCAGTAATAAAAATGGGAGAAAATTCGATTTTACTGATACCGCTATAATGCTCCTTTAGATAAGTCGCGATTTGTTCCTCATAAAGCTGAAAACCGTGCCGGTAGAGATTATCCACTTTCATTCGATCCATATAAAACTTACCTCCTATTACTAGTAGAAAAAAACAAAGCAAAGATAAAAGAATAGATTTTGTTCGTTTAGACATATAAACCTCCTTTTCTTTATATATTAATTTTACCACAAAAAGAGATGAACAAATGACAAGAACTCAATTAATCATATGGAAAATTCTTCGTATGTATCTTTTCCTAAATAAATTAGTGCGTTACTGCCATTCGAAAGTCTCTCTTCCCTGTATTCATCTAATTTCCAAATTATAGACAATCTCAGCTTTGGGACTGCCTTGACTATTTTTTTCTACTCCCTTTAGAAGTCCTTCATTCACATAGGCCGTCATAACTTCATCCATGATATCATCCTTCTTTAACTTTAATTATGGAGGCAGGTGCTGATACTGATCAGCTTGTATATATTCTTTATCATCATTTAACAAATGAATAAACTCGGAACCACCGTACGCAAAATCTAATTCAAGACCGGAAAATGTTCCATAACGAGGTACTCCAATATCTAGAGGTCTGCCATTTTGAAGATAGGCTTTATTGCCATAATTATCATAAATCACAGGTATAACCCGAGAATGAACAAAGCTTTCTCCCTTTCCTCCACTAATAAAAATCGGAGAAAATTCGATTTTACTGATACCGCTATAATGCTCCTTTAGATAAGTCGCGATTTGTTCTTCATAGAGCTGAAAACCATGCCGATATAGATTATCCACTTTCATTCGATCCATATAAAATTTACCTCCTATCACAAGCACAAAAAGGCAAATCAGTGATAAAAGAATAGATTTCACGCGTTTCATCATACAAAATACCATGTCTTTCTATATATAGTTTACCATAAAACTAGAGCCTTTTCCGCAATTTTACTATTGAATCATCTCTACCTCAATGACACAAACCTCCTTATTGGGATAATCAAAAACAGACCTTCTTTATAAGAAAGCCTGTTTGATTTACAAAGAGTCAACTATTTATTAGCTTCCTCATCGATTTCCACTTGTTCTGAAATTTCAACCTTAACCTTCGTAACACGGCCATTTTTAACCTTGTCATTGGTCAAAATGAGTTGCTTATTCTGACTTTCGACTTCGTAGCTAATGCGTTCTTTCGGATCTGGAATAGTCCCTACACAAGTCAAGTAATAACCAGCTATCGTATCCACATCGTCGCTTTCAATTTCGACTTCAAAGTATTCATTAAAGTCATTGAGGGTCATGGTTCCTAAGACAATGTAGGTGTTCTCGCCGATTTCATGGACTTCGATTTCAGCCTTGTCAGTCTCATCATCTATCTCACCGACAATCTCCTCCAAGAGGTCTTCCAGTGTAACCAGACCAGCCATTCCGCCATACTCATCCAAGAGAATCGCCATTTGATTTTGCGTGTTGCGAAGCTCCTTGAGCAAATCATCGACAAACATGGTTTCCGGTACAAAGAGTGGTTCCTGCAGAATCTTACGCAGAACGATATTGTCAAAACCATTGATGAATCCTTCATTGAGCAGTCGCTTGGTATGAATCAGACCGATGACATTGTCCTTATCCCCATCATAGACAGGAATCCGCGAAAAGCTCTGCTTGAGAATGCTTTCGATGATTTCCTTGGTATCGTCCTGAATGTCCACCATAAAAGCATCCGTCCGCGGCACCATCAGTTCACGAGCCATCAGCTCATCCAGAGAGAAAATCCCCTGTAGCATCTCAATCTCATCTGCATCCAAGGTCTCCTCACTCTTGGTCAGCATATATTCAATCTCGTCCCGGGTCATCTTTTCGTCTGCATCATCAAACTTCATCGGCGTTATCCGACTCAGCAGGTTGGTTGATGCTGACAGCAACCAGACGAAAGGGCTGACAATCTTGCCAAGAAAGATAATGACCGGTGCAGCCCGCACAGCTAGATTATCTTTAAGGTTCATGGCAATGCGCTTAGGATAAAGCTCACCCAAAACAATGGAAATATAGGTCAGCAGCACCAGAGCCAAGAAAGTTCCGATAGCACGTGCTGTTTCGGAATTTCCCATCCAAGAAGAGAAAAGCTTTCCCAGATTATCCGCAAAGCTGGCCCCAGACAGGATATTGATAACCGTAATCCCAACCTGAATAGTTGATAAGAAATTATTAGGGCTTTCCAGGACAGCCAAAAGGCGGCTATACTTGAGGTCGCCTTCTTCAGCCTTTTGCTCCACACGCGCCCGATTGAGCGATACCATTGCCATCTCAGCAGCTGAGAAAAAGGCATTTAACAAAGTCAATATAAACAGTAGTAAGGCTTGCCATAACATATTCTGACTGCCAGGGTCTTCCATTGATTCTTTCTCCTCGAAATGTATAAGTAAATCTGATTATATCATATTTTTAAATTTAGTGCACAGGAAATGAAAATAAGACGGAAAGCCTTCCTTCCGTCTTATTTCTAGTCTCGAGACTCTGGAATCAATCGATTCCGAAACTCATCCTTATTTATTAATAATCCCAAACTCTTCGTTCTTCTTCTGCTGTTGGGCTTCCTTGTGATTGTCATAGAGGTTGGCCAGGAATTTGGCGATTTCTTTGAGGATAGAATAGGTCGGGATTGCCACAATCATCCCTAGCACGCCATAGATATTGCTGGATAAGAGCAAGAGCACCATGATAGTAATAGGATGGACCTTCATCACACCGCCAACGATACGGGGATAGAGGATATTGCCATCTACCTGCTGGATAATCAGCATGTAAATCAAGGCCGCCACCATCTTCTGAGGATCCGTAAAGGCATAAGTAATGACCATGGGAATCAAGCCAATGCTCGGTCCTACATAGGGAATCAGATTAGCTAGACTGGAGAAAATAGCAAAGACCAAAGCGTACTTGAGTCCAATGACACTATAGCCAATATAGGCCAGAGCACCAATAATCAGGGCATCAATTGAAATTCCGCTGATATAGCGGGCAACAGTAGCATTGAGATTGGTCAGCAAGCTAGAGATATTGAGCTTATCGCGCTTGAGGACTGTCCGCTCCAGCATGGGTAGGAGCTTATGGCCGTCCATGAGGAAGTAAACCAAAAAAATAGGCGTCATAATCAAAATCATCAGCGTATTGACAACTGCTGACAGCACACTGCCTAGACTGTTGGTGACACTGTTGAGGATATTTTGCAGAATGTCCACATAAGACAGGTTGAGCTGCTGGATGGTGGACTGGATATTCAGATTTCGAAAGAGCGGATTTTTAGATAATTGATTGACAAAACTTTGAATTTCCCAATAAAGGCCTTGTGTGGAATTAATCAAGCTGCTCAGCTGATTAATCAAAATCGGCAAGAGGTAAATAACGCCCAAAGCAATCAAGCCAAACAAAAGACTGAGCGTAATCAGAATCCCAATCATCCGGTTGATTTTGAGCTTGTCCTGGAGAAATTTCACCAGTGGATTCGTAATATAGTAAAGAAATCCTCCCACAAGAAAGGGAATCAAGATTGTATTCACAACGCTAACAATCGGGGTTATCATATCACCCATCTGGCGCCAGATAAAGAAGATAATCGTTAGCAAAAGGACCTCACTGGTCCAAAACATCAGCTTACTTTTATGAAACATTTGACTCCTCCTATCAGTTATTTTACCATAAATTTTGTTATAATAAAGGAGATTTAACGAAAGAAAGAATAAAAATGGAAAAGATTATCAAACTGGAAAATGTAAGCTTGGCTAAACAAGGCCGAACCATCTTAAAAGATCTCAACTGGCAGGTGAAAAAGGGGGAGAATTGGGCTATTCTCGGTCTCAACGGTTCTGGAAAGTCTACTCTCCTGCGCCTGCTCATGGCTGAACATTGGAAGACCCAGGGTAAGGTAACAGTTCTCGGTACTGAATTTGGTGCCGGCGACATTCCTCAGCTGCGAACGAAGATTGGAGTAGTCGGCTCCTTCATTGCTGAACGCCTGCCTAGCCGTCTCACAGCCGAAGAAATCGTCCTAACAGGCAAGTATAAAAGCAGTATTCTCTATGCTCCTTACGGGCAAACTGAGCTGAATCAAGCTAGGGAAATGCTGGCTTCCATTGGCGGGCAAGAATTGATTGGCCGAAGCTACGCCAGTCTGTCTCAAGGGAAAAGCAGCTCTTGCTGATTGCGCGTAGTCTCATGGAAAAGCCAGAACTGCTTATCTTAGACGAAGCGACCAGCGGTCTGGATCTCTTTGCCCGCGAGCGCCTGCTGGATCAAATTGGTAAGATTACAGAGATGAATCAGGCTCCAACCATCCTCTATGTCACCCACCATGTAGAGGAAATCACTGCTGCTATGGATCATGTCCTGCTCCTAAAAGAAGGCCAAATCATAGCCCAAGGTCCTAAAAAAGAAATTTTTCAAAAAGAGGTCATGGACCGCTTCTATCCCCAACCAGTCGAGCTGATTGAGCTAGGAGAAGACCACTATTTCATCAAGGTGGAGGTTAGTTCCTCATGAAGCAATTTTCTAATACCATCTTCAACCTGGGCTATTTTCTGATTCTGACCATGACTGCGATTGCCTTGCTTTTCCTGTCTGGGCAGATTCTGCTGTCCCATACTTACATCCCTTTGAGGATTGCTGAGGGGGTCCAATTCGTCAGTAATCCTTGGTATTTCTACCCTATTCTCCTGCTTTTTCTCCTCAGCCTCTTTTTAATCCGGCCCCTGTTGGAAAAGGTTCAGACCAAGCATCTTTTTTGGATCCTGTCCCTCATCTTTATAGCAGCAGCGATTTTTCTGATAACGGCCTACGATGGCCGCATCCGAGCTGACGCCAAGCACGTTTTCAATGCAGCGCTAGCCTTTAACCGAGGAGATTACAGCTCACTGACAACAATCGGAAGCTACATGTACCGAAATCCCCATCAGTTAGGACTGATGACTCTGGAGCGACTTTATGCTTTTATTTCTCCAACGACTCAGTTTGCCTTTAGCATGAATGTCGTCTGGACTCTACTCAGTCATTTCTTGATTTATAAGATTACAGCTCTCCTAAATGCCAGAGAAATCATCCAGAAATACACGATTCTGCTGACTTTTCTCTTTCTACCACAGCTCTTTTTCGTTCTCTTTGTCTATGGTACCATTCCTGGGCTCTTCTTCTGTCTGCTCAGTCTCTATGCTTTTATCAAGCTGGACCAGAAAGGAAACTTACTCTATGCTTTGCTGGGAGCTGCCAGCATCAGTCTAGCCTGCCTCCTGCGCAACAACTACATTATCTTTGCCATTATGCTGATCGGCGTCTGCTTCCTGTCCATTTTTTATAAATGGTCTTGGAAGAAACCGTTAGCCATCATTCTGATTTTAGCCGGCATCGTTCTTTCAAACAAGGGACTGACGGCCTACTATGAACAGCTGATTGGGAGTGAGATTGGTGTTGGTACCCCAAAAATCGCCTATATCACTATGGGCCTGCGAGATGATCCTAATCGGCAGACCTTGGGAGGCTGGTACGATGCCTACAATACCAAGATTCTCAAGCGCAACAAGTACGATGAAAATTTGGCTACAGAAATGGCCACTCGGGATTTGAAGGATATTTTGATTCACTTCAGTAAGCATCCTGCTTATGCGCTGAAATTCTTCTACGAAAAGGTCAAGTCGACCTGGACTGAGCCGACTTTTCAGTCTATCTGGACTGGGCCTCAGATTGAGCGCCAGCAATACATGAAACCAACTATTCTGCGCAGTATTTATGAGGAAAGAAAGGGTTATCAGATTGTTAATTTCCTGCTCTTAACCCTACTAGCCAGCATCTATCTTCTCTCCTGTTTCTTTATCCTGCATAAATTTTTCGTCGCCGAGGAAAAGCTGACGCCTTTTGACCTCTATCCCTTCATCTTTCTCTTGGGGGGCGGCCTCTTCCACTTCTTCTGGGAAACCAAGAGCCAGTATGTCTATATCTATGTCCTCCTTCTCATCCCTTCCGCCGCTCAATCCTTAGTCGATCTGAGCGATTGGTGGAAGAACAAAGGAAAAGGGAAATCAATAGACCAGCTTGAGAAAAACCTATAAAACTTGAACACTTGATAAGAATTTCTTATAATATTTATAGGAACATTAAGTGAAACAAAGTTGAATTTGTAATTAAAATTTTTTGTATTTTGCGAAGGGAGAATAGCGATTTATGTTTTCCATATTAGGTGCAGTATTATTTGGAGTTATAGCAATTATGACAGTTCTTGTTGCTTGCGGTCTGCCTTTGGGCGAATATACAATGGGTGGACAACATAAAATCTTACCTAAGAAATTTAGACTTGCGGCAGTCATTTCGGTGGCTATCCAAATTTTTGCCATGATCATTATTTTGCAAGCTGGAGGTTTACTTCCCTTGTGGCTGTCTTTTAATGTGACTAAATATATTTGTTTCTTCTTTGCCGCTTACCTATCCTTGAATACGATTATGAACATGATTTCAAAAAGTAAGAAAGAAAAATATGTAATGACTCCGATTTCACTTATAGCCGGAGTATGTTTTTGGATAACAGCAATTCAGATGTAGCGTGTGAAATGAGGATCATCTACAGTGCATCAAATTAGAATTTGGGAATAACATCTCTATACATGATTACCAATGAGATTATTGTGCTATCCTGAATACAGGAGTCGCAAAAATGAATAGAAGAATTTTTAAAGCAGTAAATCGCAATGGTTTACTGCTTTTTTGCTTATTTTTCCAAATAAAATCGTCAGTAAATTAAAAAGGCACTTGACCAAACGCTTCCTGAGGCGTTTAGCCAAGCACTTCTCTCAATTTCTCAATCATGACCAAGAAAGGCGGGTTGTTAATCTGGTTGATGGTCTTGTAGAGGGCAACGGTGAAGTCCTGCTGGGGCAGCTGACTGACGAAGTCTAGCACCGCATCTTTTTCAACTTCGCCGCCTTCATGCCCATAGTAAATCATGATAGCTGCTCGGCCCCCTTTTTCTAATCCCCGGCAGACCTTTTCCAGAGCTTCCAGCGTCGTAGTGGGTCGGGTAATGACAGACTTGTCCGCTGAAGGAAGGTAGCCCAGATTAAAAATAGCGGCCTTGAAATGATCTGTGTACTGGTCCAAGGTCTCGTGCCCGGCCAAGATTAGCTGGGCATTGTCCAAGCCAGCTTCTGCCAAGCGCTGGCGGGTCTTTTCCACAGCCTGCTCCTGAATGTCAAAAGCATAGACTTGCTTGGCCAACTTAGCCAGAAAGAGGGTGTCATGTCCATTGCCCATGGTAGCGTCCACAGCGACATCTTCCTTGGTCACGACTTCTGCCAAAAAGGCATGGGCCATCTGTAAGGGTCTTAACATACGAATCTCTGCTCCTTTGCTTTACAGCCTTGTTTGCTGCCACGACGGCGCATTTCTGTCTCAATGGCATTAAGAACTTCCCATTTATTGAGGCTCCACATGGGGCCAATCAACATATCCCGCGGAGCATCGCCCGTGATACGGTGGATGACGATATGCTCAGGGATAATCTCCAACTGGTCGCAGATGATGGAGACATACTCCTCCTGACTGAGCAGCTGCAATCGCCCCTCATGGTAATCCCGCTGCATGCGGGTATTGGTCATCAAGTGAAGCAAGTGGAGCTTAATCCCCTGAATATCATTGTCCGTCACACAGCGGCGGACATTCTCTAGCATCATCTCATGTGTCTCACCCGGCAGTCCGTTAATCAAGTGAGAGACAATCTCCGCCTTGGGAGCTAGCCTACGGACTCGCTGGACCGTCTCCACATAGAGCTCATAAGAATGGGCACGATTGATGAGGTCCGAGGTTTCCTCATAGGTAGTCTGAAGGCCCAGCTCCACAGTCACATGCATGCGCTCGGACAGGTCAGCCAAGTAGGCGATGGTCTCATCAGGCAAACAGTCGGGCCGAGTCCCGATATTGAGTCCAACGACCCCTGGCTCGTTAATAGCCTGCTCATAGCGTTCACGGATTACTTCAAGCTTCTCATGGGTATTGGTGAAGTTCTGGAAATAGACCAGATACTTGCGAACATCTGGCCACTTGCGGTGCATAAAGTCAATTTCCTTATAGAATTGCTCGCGAATGGGCGCATCAGGCGCCACAATGGCATCGCCAGAACCCGAAACGGTACAGAAAGTACAGCCTCCATGCGCTACCGTACCATCCCGATTGGGACAGTCAAAACCCGCATCAATAGGCACCTTAAAAGTCTTTTCTCCAAAAAGTTTTCGATAATAATCATTCAAAGAATTGTAAGATTTCATACCTTTCATTCTACCACAAAAAGGGGCATAGAAACAAAAATTCCCTCTTTCACAAAGAAAGAAGGAAATCACCGTTCCCACAAATAGACTTTCAAATCCACACAGCCATTAGCCTTCAAGTCCACTCCCTCCGCCCAGAGCAAGTGTCTCTGGTCTTCCCAGCCAGGTGCGAGGCGCCCTGCTGCATTGACTACCCGATGGCAAGGATGCTTGCTGCCATAAAGTTCCGATTGACTGAGAATCTTTCCCACCAAGCGGGCGTTTTTAGGCCGTCCAATCAAACGAGCAATCTGACCATAGGTTGCCACGCACCCAGAGGGAATGCTATCTACTACTACCAAAACAGCATCTATGATTTCTTGATTCAAATTGGACATTCTGACCTCCTAATCTTGTTTGTTCCTATCTTAAAGAAAGGGATTTTATTTGTCAAGACAAAAAGGCCAGCAAAGCCAACCTTTCGCATCTATATTTATTTCTGCTTTCCCTTGAAACGCCACTGAAAGCGCAGCTTGTCATAAAAGGGAAATTCGATATTGAGAATAGCAAAGCCCAGCAAGGCCCCTCCGATAACATCTGTCGGATAGTGCACGCCCAGATAGACTCTGGATGCCATAACAGTGAAGATATAGACCAGAAGCAGGCCTTGTACCAAGCGCTTGATTTTTTGGTTTTGAATCCGTTGCTGAGCGATAATAATCAAGGTCCCTAGAACAATGGCTGCCGCCATGGAATGTCCGCTCGGGAAAGAATAACCACTCTCTTCGACCAAATGCGAAAGACTCGGTCGGTTTCTGTGGTAAACGAGTTTAATCAGCTTAATCAAAATCCCATGTAAGACCAGATTTCCCGCTAGCAAGGCAGCTTCTAGCTTCCATTTTTTATAAAGGAAAAACAGGACAAGAGCTGAAACCCAGATGATAATCCCCATCGGATCAATCATACGGGTCACTAGTTTGAAAAATGTCGTCAAAGCTGCAGGTAAATCACCCCGCAACCAGGTCTGAATCGGGGTATCAAAATTAGTCAGCTGGTCAGGATAAAATTTGACCATATAACCGAGTATAACGAAAAGTAAAAGGGCAAAAGTACCCTTTGTTAGATATGATTGTTTATTTTTCATAGCGTTTTAGAACGGGCTGCAAGAGTTTGTAAATTAGCCAAAAGACGACAGCCCAGATTACTCCTTCTAATAGGTTAAAAGGGACAATCATGGTCAGCAGGTACTTGGAAAGACCAAATGCTTTATTAATATCAAAACCAGCAAACCTCGCATAGAGAGGCACTGCATAGATGACATTTAAAACGATCATAGTGATCGTAAGACCAAGCGTTGCTGCCAAGGAGGCCTTCACATAGCTAGTTAATCCCTTCCTTTTTTTCCATAAGAGTGCAAAAGCAGAAACAAATACAGCTACTGCCAATATATTCATGGGGAGACCGATAAGAGTGCCTATACCATGATTATTCAAAGCTAGCTTTAAGACAGAGCGAATCAAGAGAACTGCCATAGAGCTTTTGAAATCCAAGACCACCAAAGCCAGTAAAATCGGAATAATTGAAAAATCCAACTTTAGAAACTCGGTTATCAAGGGAATCTCATAAAGCATGAGTAGAAATGATAGAGCAGATAAAACTGCTACAATCGCCAACTTACGAGTATTTGTCATCACAGGTTCCTCCAATTTATAAAAATTAGAGAAGCCGGAAAGGCCACTGAAAAAAGCTTGTCAGCTAATGATTATTTAGTATAAGGCTCAGCCCTTAAATAAAGATTAAACGGCAAGATTGCTTCACTGCCTCTCGTCTTCTCCCATCCAGACTATACTGTCGGTTGTGGAATCTCACCACATCAGCTTGCGCTCGCGGACTTGATTTGGCATTGAGAAAAAACATTTTCCAGCCAAAAGTTACCGCCGGTCGGGAATCTCACCCTGCCCTGAAGACATCATTATCATAACAAAAAAAGCCTGCCAGAGCAAGCAATTTGATTGATGTAATTAAAAATGTTTCAACAATAATATTCTATCTATTAGAAAAAATTACTGCTTAGATACATTCATTCCGCTACTTCAGCTTGTCCGCTTCATACTCATGTACCAAATCTAAGCCAGCAAAATTCTGCTGACGCAGGGCTTCATAGACAATCATGCAGACCGCATTGGAGACATTGAGGCTGCGGACATGCTGATCGTTCATAGGAATACGCAGGGCCTTTTCTGGATGGCGACGCATAAATTCCTCTGGCAACCCCTTGTCCTCACGACCAAACATAAAATAGTGCGAACCTTCTGCTGCAAAATTTTCCTCAGAATAGACCTTCTCTGCAAACTTAGAAATCAGATACAGACTACCGTCCATCTGCTCCATAAAATCGTCTAAACTCTCATAATAGGTGATATCCAGCTTATCCCAATAGTCCAATCCCGCCCGCTTCATCTTGCGGTCATCAATGGGAAAACCCATGGGTTTGATGATGTGAAGCGGCGAATTAGTCGCGGCGCAAGTACGGGCAATATTGCCGGTATTCTGCGGAATCTGAGGCTCAAAAAGAACGATATGATTTTTCATAATAAGAATATTTTTCCTAGTATTTTTCTTTAGATAAAAAAATAGCCACACTGCCCGGAGTCAAGCTCAGCAAACAGCGTGGTTAAGGCTTCATTAACTTACATCACAACAGGTTTGAGGTAAACCAATGAAGGTACTCATTTAGTATAACACTTTCAGCCTACAAGTCAATAAAAACGGCTCAAAAAATTCTAGTTTTTTTAAAATTTTCATAGGAAGATATCATTTTAGTGAAAAAATATTCGGAATTCTATAAATAACTAGACTATTCTGTATTTTATAGATGAAATTTAAATGAAAAAAGAGTATGATAGATACATACTTTGGAGGAATCTAAACTTATGAAAATTATCGTTGTTGGCGGCGGGAAGGTCGGAACGGCCCTCTGTCGCTCCTTAGTGGCTGAAAAACATGATGTTATCCTGATTGAGCAGGATGAGGCTGTTCTCAACCAGATTACCAAACGCTATGATATTATCGGTATTTCTGGCAATGGAGCCAACTTCAAAATCCTAGAGCAGGCGGATGTTAGCCACTGTGACATTTTCATCTCTATGACCGAGCATGATGAGGTCAACATGGTTTCAGCGGTTCTAGCAAAGCGGATGGGGGCTAAGGAAACTATCGTCCGAGTGCGCAATCCTGAGTATTCCAACCCTTACTTTAAGGAGAAGAACATCCTGGGCTTCTCGCTGGTGGTCAATCCTGAGCTCCTAACTGCTCGCTATATTGCTAACATCATTGACTTTCCTAATGCCCTGTCAGTAGAGCATTTTGCCAATGGGCGGGTGGCACTGATGGAGTTCAAACTCAAGGAAGACAGCAATCTCTGCCAGATGAATATTTCCCAGTTCCGTAAGAAATTTGGAAATATCATTGTCTGTGCTATTGAGAGAAAAGGGCACTTGGAAATTCCTGATGGCGACTTCACTTTGGAGGCCGGGGACAAGATCTATGTAACAGGTAACCGCCTAGACATCGTTCAATTCCACAATATGGTACGCCCTAGAGTGGTTAAGAGCTTGATGATTATCGGGGCAGGCAAGATTGCTTATTACCTGCTCAATATTCTCAAAAACAGTAAAATCGAGCTCAAAATCATTGAATCCAACCGTGAGCGAGCAAACTTTTTCAGTCAGGAATTTCCTGATCTCTATGTCGTCCATGGTGATGGTACTGCCAAGGACATCCTGCTGGAGGAACGCGCTAATAACTTTGATGCCATCGCTACCCTGACCGGTGTGGATGAGGAAAATATCATCACTTCCATGTTCCTTAATAATCTAGGTGTACAGAAAAACATCACCAAGATTAACCGGACTAGTTTGTTGGAAATCATTGATAACCAAGATTTTGCCAGCATCGTGACGCCTAAAGGTATCGCTGTTGATACCATTATGCACTTTATCCGCGGTCGCTACAATGCTCAATTCTCTAACCTAGAAGCTCTGCACCATGTAGCCAATGGCCAAATTGAGACCCTGCAATTCCAAATCAAGGAAGAAAACAAAATGACTGGTATTCCTCTGTCTCAGCTTCATCTGAAGAAAGATGTCCTGATTGCGGCCATTATCCGTCAAGGCAAAGCCATCTTCCCTACCGGTGATGACGACCTGCAAGTCGGAGATAAGATTATCGTTACCACTCTGCTGCAAAATATCACGCAGATTTACGATCTGTTAGCGAGGTAAGCCCATGAATAGATCTATGATTCGCTACCTGCTGGCAAAATTACTGCTGATTGAGGCGGCACTGCTGATTGTGCCCATTATCGTAGCTCTAATCTACGGTGAGCCTTTAAAGGTCTTTCTCTCTATCGGGGCAACCATGGCCATCCTGCTAGTTTTAGGTGGAATAGGCTCTTATTTCAAGCCCAAGGACCTGCATATCTACGCCAAGGAAGGGGTCCTAATTGTAGCCCTTTGCTGGATTCTCTGGTCCTTCTTCGGAGCCCTGCCCTTTGTTTTTTCCGGGCAGATTCCAGACCTTATTGATGCTTTCTTTGAGATCAGCTCTGGCTTTACAACCACGGGAGCGACTATCCTTAACGATGTCGGCGTTCTCTCCCATTCGCTGCTCTTCTGGCGCAGCTTTACTCACTTAATCGGAGGGATGGGAGTGCTGGTCTTTGCCTTAGCTATTATGGACAATGCTAAAAATGGTCACTTGGAGGTCATGAAAGCAGAAGTTCCGGGCCCAGTCTTTGGCAAGGTCGTGTCTAAGCTCAAGAGTACGGCTCAGATTCTTTACATCATCTATCTGGCTCTCTTTGCTATCTTTGCTCTGCTTTATTTCCTAGCGGGCATGCCCCTCTTTGATAGTCTCGTCATTGCCATGGGAACTGCTGGCACAGGAGGATTCACCGTTTATAATGACGGTATCGCCCACTATAACAGCTCGCTGATTACTTATCTAGTCAGCTTTGGAGTTTTAGCTTTCGGGGTCAACTTCAATCTCTACTATTACTTGCTGATTCGTAAGTTTAAAGCTTGCTTTGAAGATGAGGAGCTCAAGGGCTATCTCTGGATTGTCTTTCTTTCCACAGCCTTGATTGCCTTTAATGTCTTCCATCTCTATCAAGGCTTTGCCAAGAGCGTGGAGATTTCCTTCTTCCAGGTAGCCAATGTCATCACAACAACTGGATTTGGCTATGGCGATACAGTCAAATGGCCGCTCTTTTCTCAAGTTATCCTGCTCCTGCTCATGTGTATCGGGGGCTCAGCTGGATCAACAGCTGGGGGATTTAAGGTCATTCGGGGGATTATCATGTCCCGCATTGCTAAAAATCAGATTCTATCTACCTTATCACCTAATCGCGTCCTGACCTTGCATGTCAATGGTGCGGTCATTGACAAGGATACTCAGCATAAGGTACTGAAATACTTAGCCGTTTATATCTTGATTACTCTAGCTCTCATTTTCATTGTCAGCTTGGATAATAATAATTTCATGACGGTTGTCAGCGGGGTTCTCTCTTGCTTCAACAATATCGGCCCCATGATTGGGACGACAGATAATTTTTCTATCTTTAGTCCTTTTTCCAAACTGTTGCTGGCCTTTGCTATGATTGGCGGTCGCTTGGAAATCTACCCGATTCTCCTGCTCTTCCTGCCTAAGACTTGGTCTAGAAGATAGGAAATATTCGGAGAATATAGATATATATAAAGAGGCTGGGACAAAAGTCCTAGCCTCTCAATTGTCTTTGGATTGTCGAGCAAGACGCAGTGGTTGAGTGGGCTCTATTACGCTGATTTCATCAGCTTTTACAGCCCTACTCAACTGTGCGGAGGTGGGACGACGAAATCGAATTCTAACGAATTACCGATTTCTGTCCCACTCTCTTTTTCTTGAATAATTTCTTCTCAAACTGAAATGGTCTGGTACAGGATCCTCTCCCGACTGAGACCAGGGATGACAGCGGAGAATGCGCGCCAAGCCCATTAGGACACCTTTGGCTCCATGCTTCTGGATAGCTTCTATCATATAGTTAGAGCAGGTGGGCCGAAAGCGGCAAGATGGAGGGAAAGCAGGCGATATGAAGCGTTGATAAAAGCGGACAGGAGCAATAAGCAGTTTCTTTATCATTTCTTGGTCTTGGTTACAGCCAGTGTATGCAGCTGGCTGACTTCTTTCTTACTGAGCTTACGATACTCACCAGGCTTAAGGCCAGTTAAGTCCAAATGACCAAAGCGAGTCCGTGAAAGCTTATCTACTTGCAATCCGACCGCTTGGAACATCTTCTTGACCTGATGGTTACGGCCTTCGTGGATGGTCAGCTGAACGACCGAGCGATTTTTCGCCGGATCAACCTTGATAATCTCATAAACCGCTGGCTTAGTTTTGCGTCCTTCAATCTCAACACCTCGAGTCAGAGGACGAAGAACTTCTTTATTGGCCAATCCTTTGACACGCGCCACATAGACCTTATCAATCTCATTGCGGGGATGAATCATCTCGTCGGTAAAGTCTCCATCATTGGTCAGAATGAGAATGCCAGAAGTATCCCAGTCCAAACGACCGACCGGATAAATCCGCTCCTTGACCTTAGGCAAGAGCTCCACGACCGTCTTACGACCCTTGTCGTCACTGACAGAGGAAATGACCCCGCGCGGCTTATTGAGGAGGTAATAAACCTTCTCTTCGTTGTAGATAGGTTGGCCTTCTACTTCCACACGATCGCCAGACTTAACGTTCGTCGCCAGCTCACGTACCACTTGGCCGTTTATACTGACCTTCCCTTGCTTGATGAGCTCTTCTGCCTTACGGCGGCTGGCTATCCCAGCTTGAGCGATGTATTTATTGATTCTCATCGATATCTGTCCTTTCAATAAAGAGCTGGCTTTCTTCAGCAACTAGCTCTGTTTCTTCGACAATCGGCAACTCATCTAGGTGATTAATTCCCATATAGTCTAAGAAATAATCCGTTGTCACATAGAGATTTGGCCGGCCAATGACCTCTTTTTTGCCATCCTCTCGAACCAGTTCAAAAGCCAAGAGCTTAGCCAAAGCACCGCTGGAATTAACCCCGCGGATGTCATCTATTTCCACCCTTGTAATCGGCTGTTTATAGGCAATGATAGACAAGGTCTCCAGCGCTGCCCGCGACAGACTTTGATTGATCGGAGCCCTCGAATAGGCCCGCAGAATCTCAGCAAACTCTGGCTTTGTGACCAGCTTGTATGTCTTTGAGGTTTCCAGCAGGGTCAGGCTAGAGTCTGGATTTGCTTCATATTGCTCAGCCAGCTTCTCCAAACTCTGAATGACACCGGTCGGCGGCAAAGAAAGGATTTCTGCCAATTGATGAACCTTGAGTCCATCTTCTCCCGCCACAAAAAGCAGGGCTTCAATCTCTGCTAACTTACTCATTTCCTCTTCCTACTAAATAAATATTTCCAAAATTTTCTTCCTGAATGACTTGCACTTCCTGCACCTTGACCAATTCCAAGGTCGCCAGAAAGAGAGTAATAACTTCATTCATGTCCTTGGTCTCTGCAAAAATCTCCTGCAGAGCCAGACGGCTCTTACCAGCACAACGCTGGCGCACCACTTCCATCATGTCCTCAATCTTATACTCGTCTCGCACAATGGTTGTATGGCTCTTAGAAAACTCCTCTTGCTTCTTGGCGATAACCTTGGAAAAAGCCAAGAAAAGATCTATCGTTGACTTGTCATGTAGGAGCTCAGCGTCTTCATAAACCAGCTCCAGCTTGGGCTTAGAGTAATAAAGAGCTCGGTCATCATGCTGGAGCGACATTTTCTCACCCAAAAGCTTGAACCTGCGGTATTCCTCAATCTGGCTCAAGAGGTCTTGCTCTAAATCATCTTCCAGCTCAGCATTATCCGCCACCTTAGGTAGAAGCTTGCGGCTCTTAATCAGCATGAGCTGGCTTGCCATGACCATGTACTCGCCCGTCACTTCCAGCTTCATGGCCTGCAAGGTGGCCACATAAGCCAGATACTGCTCGATAACCTCCGTAATGGGCACATCATAAATATCCACCTGGTACTTAGATACAAGGTGGAGCAGCAGGTCCAACGGGCCTTCAAAATCTTTTAGTTTGATATCCATTTTTATCTATATTTTTCTAGTGTAATCATGGTTTTCAAGCCCAAATCTTGGGCAATATCATAGAGGCCAATTCCCTTCTCCCGCTGGCGCAAAATAAACTGTTCACGCAGGCTTTGGGCGGATAGACTGGCTTGTCCCTGCTCAATCAAGAAGGCCTCTAGCTGACGGAAGCCCCATTGGCGAGAATAGGATTTGCCGTTTTTCTCAAATAAATATGTCCCTGTCAGATAGTCTTCCAGCTCGCCCGTCAAGCTCTCAGGAATCTTGATGACCCGCTTCTGACCGGCCTTTTCAATCTTCAAAACCTGAAAGTCAAGATTGACATCTGCCACTCTGACCTGCAGAATCTCACTGGGCAGCAAGCCCATTTCCAAGATAAGCAGAGCCATCAGCCGCCCCCTGGGAACGCTTGATTCCTGCCAAAAAGCAGACAGGTCCAGCAGTTCATTTTCCTGCTCCTTTGATATGGAAACCTTGGGCAGGACCAAGCGGTGAAACTCCTCAATAAGCTGCTGCTGATAAAGGAAGTAGAGAAATTGATTGACTGCTGAGAGCTTCCTCTTCTGAACAGCTGCCTTAAAATCCTTGATAGAGGCCTGATAAATCCGCAGATTAGTCTCGGTAATCCGGCCATGTACTTCCTCGATAAACTGCTCCAAATCATAAGAATAGGCAATTTTAGAATTTTCTGAGATGTTTTTTTGATTTAAAAACGGTCTAATGTATTCTTTCATTTTTTGCGAATTTCGTACTTTTTGCTAAAGCCGTGCAACAAGGAATTGACAGCTTTCAAAATGGACTTTCTAGTAATAATTCCGTAAAAATGCTGATCCTTGCCCACAACCGGCAGGAATGACTCGTCGACCAGCTTATGAAGTACATCTGATACAGTATAATCTGGCCCAACTGTCAAGTCGTCCATTTTGGTCATGTGGACGATGTCTGTCATCATGAATTCCTCTTCTGGCAGATCATGGCGCATGCGATAGGACATGATGTCGGTCAGGGAAATCGTACCAACAAACTTTTTACCTGCTGTCACGACTGGTACACGTGAGTATGTCATCTGGCTCAATAGTAGGATAGCATGATCCACATTGTGGGTGTCAATCATAACCGCCAGATTTTCCCCAGGCGTCAAAAAAGTTTCTTCATGTTGCAGCAGATAGTCTTCAAATTCCTTAGCAATCATCGGCTAAACTCCTTGGACAAGCTTGGATAAAGTTCATGATTTCGCGTATAGAAATCAACTTTAAAGCGGTCATCATCAATCTCTACCTTAGCGTAGAGGCGTTCGTTGATTAGGCCGCGTGGCTGGCTGATGGAGCCCGGATTCAGAAAGAGCGTTTTGCCCTCCATTCGAGCATCTGGGATATGCAGGTGACCATAAAGGCAGATGTCTGCATTAACCTCTTGCGCCCACAAATCCAGCTTTTGAAAAGAAAAGTTGATATGGAAGAGATGCCCGTGAGTCTGGGCAATAATGGTCCCCGCCAAATCTGTCACCAATCGTTCTGGATAGCCGTCGTAAAAGTCCATATTCCCTGCAACAACCTGAATCCCTTGCCATACCTCATCATCAGAAGGAAGCTCAGAGTCTCCGTTATGGAAAATCGCATCTACCTTTCCAATATAATGATTCCTAATCTCTTCTACAATAGCACGGTCGCCATGAGAATCACTCATGACTATAATGGTTTGCTTTGCCATGCTGGAAATACCTCCACTAATTTCTTAACTGCTTGAGCCCGATGAGATTGCGCATTCTTTTCTTCCATCGTCAGCTCGGCAGACGTTTTTCCTGTTTCTCCCACTAAGAACAAAGGATCATAGCCAAAGCCATTTTCCCCTTTTGGCTCATGGGCAATGTAGCCCGACCAATCCGCTTCAACTACCAGTGACTCCCTGTCAGGACTGGCCACCACTAGGGTCGTATGAAAATGGGCAGAGCGATCCTTGATATCAAACACCATAGCTAACTCATGCAGGAGCTTGATGTTGTTTTCATCATCTGTCGCGCCTACTCCAGCGAAGCGAGCCGACCAGACGCCAGGCAAGCCGCCTAAAACATCGACCTGCAGACCTGAGTCGTCAGCTAGCACCATTTTACCGGTCAGCTTACTGATTGTCTCTGCCTTGAGCCGCGCATTTTCCTCAAAGGTAGTTCCTGTCTCTTCCACATCTGGCAAATCAGGATAATCATTGAGATTTTCAACCTTATAGCCCAACTTATCAAAGAGTTTGCGAAACTCTGCTGTCTTTCCTTCGTTGCGAGTCGCAATCAAAATGGTGTCTCCGACAGCCATCTCGGACTCCTGCCCCTGACCAAAAAAGTCGGTCATCTTAACCCCATCCTTGGACAGGAAGAAGACCTTGCGCAGCAAGTCCTTTTCTGTAATTAGAATAGCTCCCTTATGACTAGTCGCCTTAAAATCCCGCTCCTGGCGGTCGTTAATCATATTGAGGACAAACTGGATATAGGACATGGGCGATCCGTATTTGACCACAACTGTGGTAAAAGCGTTGTATTCTTCGTCCAAATCCCGCTTAAGCAACTCACTCAACTCTGCATCAATATGCTCTAAGAGCCTATATGGGATGTCGTTGAAATGATAGCCAGCCTTGCGAAAGCGGGTCCATTCTCCGATATACCAATTGTTCTCGTCAATGTATTCATAAATTTTATTTGTCATAAACTTACATGCTCCACATTCACTTTCAGGCCCAGCCAGCTTTCTGCAATTTCCGAAAAGCTCTTGGCATTAGCAGTTGTGTAAAATTGGTGATTGAGCTCCTGTTTTTCCCGGCTGCGGTTGATTTCAAAGTAATTAAGCAGGACAGAAATATCCCGTACGCACTCAGCCCCGCTGTCAATCAGCTTCACATTTGGTCCCATCCTATTTTGAATAATAGGCCGGAGCAAGGGATAGTGGGTGCAGCCCAAGACAAGGGTATCTACCCGGCTAACCAGAGGCTGCAGGGTTTCATAGACCACTTTTTTGGTAAGACTGGAATGAAGTTCATTGGACTCTACCAAAGGTACAAACTTAGGGCAGGCCAAACTTTCCACCTGCATCTCCGGCGAGAGCGCTTCAATCTTCTGACGATAAATATCAGAAGAAACAGTCATTGGCGTTCCAATAACACCGATGCGGCCGCTGGCAGTTGACTTAATAGCTGCACTAGCCCCCGGCAGAATCACGCCCAGTACTGGAATATCCAGCTTTTCCTTCACTTCTTCCCAGACAACGGCAGTCGCAGTATTGCAGGCAATGACAATCATCTTAACATCCTTGGTCAGGAGGAAGTTGACCAACTGCCAGGTATAAGCGCGAATCTGCTCAGCAGGCCTAGGTCCGTAAGGAGCCCGCGCTGAATCTCCGATATAAATGACCTCTTCGTGGGGAGCTGCCGCATGAGCTCACGGACTACAGTCAAACCGCCCACTCCTGAGTCTAAAAAACCGATTGGTCGATTATCCATAAGGTCTTCTTTCTAAAACAAGGGACTGGAAGCCGATTCCAAATCCCCATTTTTTTATAGATTTTGTCTACTGGTATGAAAAGCCAGTCACTAGAAAATTATTTTTTCTTTTTGCTCTTAGCAAGCGCAGCTTTCTGCTGGCTGATAATTTGACGATAGACTTGCTGCACTTTCGCTTCATTGGGCCGTTGACCGCTAGCGCTCAGCAAGGTCCGAACTGCTTCTACATTCAAACGCGGATTTTCTGCAAATTCCTTCTCTACCTGCCGACGAAGCAGATACATACCCAAAATCACGCCTAAAGCAAATGCTGCCATAATCAAGAAAATTGCTAAAACTAAATTCATATCGAGAACTCCTCTATTTCCATTTTTACATTGCTCTTCATTATATCAAATTTTCTCTATTTTTCAAAATCAAAGCCATATAGTGTCGCAAAATAATCTTCTGGTTTTTCAGCCCGACGAATCATGCGAACATTGCCATCTTGTTCCAAGAGAATTTCGCTGGAGCGGAGCTTGGCATTGTACTGATAACCCATAGAGAAACCATGAGCACCCGTATCGTGAATCACCAGTGTATCGCCAATTTGGCTGACAGGCAGCGAGCGATTAATGGCGAATTTGTCGTTATTCTCACAAAGACTGCCGACAACATCCACAACCTCTGTCTCACCCTCGGGTCGATCCATATTGGTAATGTGGTGATAAGAACCGTACATGGCAGGACGCAACAGATTGACCGCAGAGGCATCCACTCCCAGATAGGTTCGGTAGGTCTGCTTCTTATGGGTAACTTTAGTGACAAGTAGGCCATAAGGCGCCAGCATGAAGCGGCCCAGCTCCGTATAAATCTTTACCTGTCCTAGACCAGCAGGTGTCAGAATAGCTTCATAGGCCTGACGAACTCCTTGACCGATGACCGCAATGTCATTTTCCTCGCCTTCAGGCTGATAATTAATGCCGACTCCACCAGAGAGATTGATAAAGTCCAACTCAACTCCTGTCTCAGCCACTACTTCCACAGCCAGCTCAAAAAGCTGACGGGCCAGTTCGGGGTAGTAGTCATTGCTGACAGTATTAGAGGCCAAGAGGGCATGAATCCCAAACTTCTCAGCTCCCAACTCCTTGAGCTCTTTGAAAGCTTGAATCAGCTGGTCCTTGGTCATACCAAACTTGGCTTCTTCAGGATTATCCATGATGCTGGTTCCCAGCTCAAAGACACCGCCAGGGTTGTAACGACAGGAAATGACCTTGGGAATACCAGCGGCTTCCTTTAGAAAAGCTACATCTTCATAGGCATCCAGATTGACAGTCGCTCCAAGGTCACGCGCAAACTGAAATTCCTCGGCCGGTGTGTTATTGGACGAAAACATGATATCCTGTCCAGCAAAGCCCAGCTTTTGGCTCATGAGCAGCTCGACATAGCTGGCACAGTCCACCCCGCAGCCTTCTTCTTTGAGGATTTTTAAAATAGCAGGATTGGGAGTGGCCTTGACGGCAAAATACTCTTTAAAGCCTGGATTCCAAGAAAAGGCCTCATGCAGGGCACGCGCTCTTTCCCGAATCCCCTTCTCATCATAAAGATGGAAAGGTGTTGGAAACTGCGCCGTAATCTCAGCTAGCTTTTCACGACTGACAAAAGGAGTTTTCATACTATTCTCACTTTCTATTTGCTGGATTTATTATACCATAAATCCATAGGAGAAACAAAAAGCACTGGAGCAAACGTCCAATGCTTAAGTCATATTTAACTTAGTTATTTGTTTCTTCCAAAAATACGCAGCAAGCTGAGGAAGAGATTAATGAAGTCCAGATACAGATGCAGAGCCAGAGAAATTGCCCAGCCATTTCCTGGATTGCCATTGGTTTGCTCATAGACATAGCGGATCTTCTGATTGTCCCAAGCGATGAGTCCTGAGAAAATAAGGACGCCAACGATACTGATAATAAAGTCCAAGCCACTGCTTCCCAAGAAGATATTGAGGATGCTGGCAGCGATAATACCAATCAAACCAGCCATACAAGCTTTCCCTATTCCAGATAGATCCTTTTTAGTCACCTTGCCGATAAAGCCCATAGCAAAGAACATAACGGTCGTTGTTACAAAGGCTAAGAGAACGGTTGACTGAAGATACAGCGCCATGATAATACTTAAGGTAAAGCCATTGATGGCTGAGTAGCCTAAAAACATTGGCAGCGCTGCTGGACTGTTGCTCCGAGCTGCCCCATAAGCTACCAAAACAAGGATAAACTCAACTGCAATAGCCGCATAGAAAATCCAAGTGGAGCCTGTCAGAACAGAGGTAATAATGTCCTGAAAGAGGGTCAGCATCGAGAGAGATACGATTGCTGAGATTCCGATACCGACGCCAACAATAGAATAAATCTTAGCATAGAAAGAATTAATATCTGATTGATCTTGAATAATAGAATGATTCATAGTTACTCCTTTTATAATAAAACATTTACGGTTTCAGCATCTTTCGATGAAAGAGCTTGCGATTACCACCCTTGCGTCTCCAAGGTGCCGTCGCTTCTTTGACGGCCCAATACTTGTCCACCATGGTCACAACGAATGATTCTTTGTAGCGAGGCGGTGCCAAGGTCAGGCCCCACATATGCTTGATGATAATGTCCTCTTCGACTTTATTGAGCTTGGTAATCTTACGAGCATTGCGAACTGCCAGCCTCGGATGAACCCAAGCATGACTCTTCTTAAACTTGGTTACACGCCAATCATAGTAGAATAAGTCATGAAGCAGGGCACCGCGTGCTGTGCTGCGGGCATTCCAGCCAAATTTTTTGGCAATTCTGTAACTAGTATAACTTACATTGATGGAATGTTCAAGTCTATTGGAATGAATATGATGGGGAATTTCTTTCAGGCGCTGCACACTGGGCTTTTCAATCAAGTGCCCAACATAGGCCATAAATTCCTCGTCCTTTTTGTAAAGCATAGAATCACCTCCCTTGCCAACTATTATATCTCTTTTTCTGATTTTTAGCTTAAATGAAAGATTAAAATACCAGCAGCGACAGCAACATTGAGACTTTCTGCCTGTCCCTTCATGGAAATATGGACCAGAAGATCAGCTGCTGCCGTCATTTCTGGACTAATCCCCTGCCCCTCATTGCCCATGACTAGGGCAAAGCTCTTTTTGCTACCCACCTTTCTGTAATCGATAGATGTTGACGACAAGGTCGACGCCAGAATTGGCAGACTGGAAGACTGAGCCAGCCGAATAAAATCCGCTGTATCCAACCGATAAACTGGCATGTGAAAATGGCTCCCCTGCATAGAGCGCAACGTTTTTAGGTTATAGATATCTGCTGACAAACGAGAGATGAAAACCCCGTCAAACCCAGCTGCATCCGCAGTCCGAATGATAGTGCCGACATTACCTGGATCCTGAACGTCCTCCAAGAAAAGATAGCGTCCACTTAACTCCGCAGGTATTTCTTCCCTTTCAAAAGCCACTTCCGCGACAATGCCCTGTGGCGTCTTACTATCAGCCAAATCTGCTAAAATCTCTGGACTGACAAAGATTACCTGAGAAAAATCAGCTAATCGCTCTGCGTATTCCGCTAAAGCAAAAATCCGAATCAGCTCTGCCCCGCTGCTGACAGCTTCCTCAAATAAATGCCAGCCCTCAATCAAATAAGAGTCCTTGCGGTATTTTTTGTTATGAAGTTTTTTAGCTTTTTTTACCACATTATTGGCTTTTGAGGTTATAATATTCATAAGAACATTATACCACAATTTAGCAGACTTGCACTCATACTGAGGGCTTAAATCCCCTCGGTCCGCTCACTAAAGGAGGACACCATGCAGAAAGTAAAAATGATAGCCCAAGGACGGGTACAAGGGGTTGGTTTCCGCTGGGGAGTCTATTCTCTAGCGCTGGAAATCGGAGGTATTACTGGCCGGGTCTGGAACAACGATGACGGTACTGTTGGCATTCTGGCTCAAGCTGATGACCCAGCTCTGATGGCCAAATTTATCCAGGAAATCCGCAAAGGACCGACACCTTTTTCTAAAGTCAGTTATTTAGATGTGACCATGGCTAATTTCGACTCCTATCCTGACTTTAAAATTTCAAATTAGGTCTGCAGAACTATTGTATATTTTGCAAAAAAACAGTAGAATAGATAGGTATTATTATTTTTTAGAAACAAAGGATATGAATTCGTGAAACATTTCAAACGCTTTTTATTCTCTGGTATGGGACTGGCTGCGCTTCTTTTCCTGTCTGGCTGTGTGGGCCGCGACAAGGCTGGCAATCCTTCTGGTCTGATCTGGGACGTGATTGGTCAGCCTATGGCGGATGGCATTCATTTTTTCGCCAAGAATTTAGGCCTGGGTTATGGTCTGGCGATTATCATCGTTACGCTCATCGTGCGGATTATCATTCTGCCGCTGGGAATCTATCAGTCTTGGAAGGCGACGCTTCAGTCTGAAAAGATGAACTACTTTAAGCCGATTTTTGCCCCAATCCAAGAGCGAATCAAAAATGCTGAGACTCAGGAAGAGAAAATACAGGCTCAGCAAGAACTGATGGCTGCTCAAAAAGAAAATGGACTCAGCATATTTGGCGGTATAGGTTGTCTGCCTCTGCTCATCCAAATGCCTTTCTTCTCAGCCCTCTTCTTTGCAGCCCAGTATACTCTAGGAGTTGCAGGCAGCTCCTTCCTCTGGATTAACGATTTAGGCAAAAGCGATTGGGCTTTGACCGCCATTGTCGGTGTCCTCTACTATATCCAGTCAGTGCTCTCTCTGCATGGTATTGAAGATGAAACTCAAAGAAACAGCATGAAACAGGCTTCTTATATGAGCCCTATCATGATTGTTGGTTTCTCATTCTTCTCACCTGCCGCAGTTACTCTCTACTGGGTAGTCGGTGGATTTATCCAAATCATCCAGCAATTTATCATCAACTATATCATTCGACCTCGCCTGAAAAAACAGGTAGCAGAGGAATTTGAAAAAAATCCTCCTAAAGGTTTGAAAAAAGCTAGCCGGGCTAAAGATGTTACTCCAAAAGCTCAGCCGGCTATTGAGCAAAAGAACAAAAAGAAAAAGAACCGCAATGCTGGTAAGCAACGGTCAAGATAAACAAAAATTCTTCTAGTATTAGCTAGGAGAATTTTTTTAATCTCGAGTAAGAATCGGCGTAACCGATACAAAAAACTCAGCAAACAAAGCAATAACTGATGAACGAGGTGACTCTATCACAATAAAACGGTAAAGCCAATCAAGCCTTTCTTATATGAAACCCCAATTCTGCCCTTGAAAATCCGAACCAGACTTTCTGCCATGGATAGGCCAATTCCGTAGCCAGGCTGCTTCTGATTGTGCGATTCGTCCTCGCGATAGAAACGGTCAAAGAAACGACTGTAATCAACATTTTTGCCGTCCGCGTAACTATTGGCTACCGTCAGACGAGCTCGTTTCCCCCGCTTAGCCTTGGTCAGGGTGACAAAAATTTGCCCATCTTCATCACAATACTTGCAGGCATTGTCAATCAGGATACTAACCAATTCATAAAGTTCATCTTCAGTTGCCATAACATGGATATCTTCCTGCAGCTTGATCTCGTACTTCTTGCCTGCCTTCTCGACGACAGACCTGAAGTTTCCTGCTACTTTTTTGACAACTTCTGAGAAATTCACATCTACCAAGGTAACATCTGGCTGCTCTTCCAGACGGGCCAGAACGACCATTTGATTGATTAGATTACTGAGACGCTTGACCTGGTCCTTGGTGCTTTCTATCCATTCATTTTCGCCAGTCATCAGCTCTTGCAGCTCCGTATTGGCTGAGATGATTGCCAATGGTGTCTTCAGTTCATGTCCCGCATTGGTAATGAAACGCTTTTGGTTTTCATAGTTTTTGATATAGGGACGGATGGCAAAGTTGGAAAATCCAGACACGACTAAGACAAAGAAAATAAAGCTATAGAAGCTTAACTGGATAGACAGCCAGAAAAAGTCATTGCGGCTTTCGAGATAATTAGTCGAATCTAAGACCACCAGTAAATAGCGCTTGGTCTTGGAATCCTGCGTTATCTGGTAGGAATAAAACTGACTGCCTACCTTAAAAACCCCATTGCTGCGGCTGTCCTTAATCACTTTGTTAGCGTAGCTGAGCGCCTGCTCCTTAGATAGATTGGAAAGATTGTCCAAGTTAGAGGAGTAAACTGTTTTGTCTTCGTTATAGACCACGCTAAAATAGCGGTATTGGAAGATCGTGTCAATGGTGATACGGTCGTTTTGCAAGCCCTCTGCAGTTTCTTCTACGCTGGGAAAATCTCCATTATTGGCAGATAGAATATTGAGAACGGCTTGGATTTCTCCGTTGGTCTGCAGAAAGCGAACGGAGTTTAAGACAGCAATCATGGTCAGCAAAATACAGACAATAGCCGCCGAAGCCAGCAGAATGAACCGAATTTTAAGCTTCCGAAACATGGCCATCTCCTTCTAGCGGCACCAGAGTGAAACTGCCGCCTTCCTCACCCAAGATAGCAAGATCAGCATGAACAGCCTTCAGCTTCTGACGCAAATAGGAAATATAAATCCAGACGAAGCCTTCGTCCAAATCCTCATCCTCGTCTTTGGACCAAACATGGCGGAAGATTTCCTGAGTAGAAAGACTCTTCTGGGCATTAAGCATGAGAAATTCCATCATTCTAGATTCCTTACCGGCTAGGCGGATGGAGTTGGAGCTAATAAGCTCGTGTTCTCCGACATTGAGACTCGTTTGGCCAATCTGCAGCAAATTGGGGGTGAACGTCGCTACTCGTCTGGACATAGACCGCAGGCGAGCTAGAAGCTCTTTCAGAGAGAAGGGCTTGGTCAGATAATCATCTGCACCGGCATCCAGCCCTGTGACCTTGTCATCCACCTCTGACATAGCTGTCAGCATGATGACATGGGTCGTATTGCCGGTTTGGCGGATTTCTTTCAATGCTTCAATGCCTGTCTTGACCGGCATCATGATATCCAAAATCATCAAATCATAAGCATTTTCCTTGGCCAAGTCAACAGCCTCCTGCCCATCAAAAGCGGTATCGACCTGATAGCCTTCATGGGTCATAGCTGTTTCCAAGACACGGGACAGCTGCTGCTCATCTTCTGCTAATAAAATCTTCATCATCTCACTCACTTTCTCGAATCAAATTGCGGATGGTCTGCATGGTCACATCACAGGAAGCCAACTCATCTGCACAGCGTTTCAGCTCGCGGACAATCCGCTTGCTGTCTTTAATCTCATGCTTGTACTTCATCTGATGCTCTAAGCTGGCCCAAGAATCCATAGCAATGGTCCGAAGCTGGATTTCTACAAAATAATGGCCCGGAGTCTGTCCCAAACAGTCCTCATAAGGAGTCTCCACCTCTAATATCAAGTGGTAAGAACGATACCCATTAGGCTTGGCTGCTCGGATATAGTCCTTTTCCAGAACAATCTCACAGCCCTCCAGCTGACGAAGCACCTCAATCGTCTGATAGATGTCCTCGATAAAACCGCAAACAATCCGAATCCCAATCGCATCACGAATTTCTTTCAGGGCAGACTCTGGCGCCCTAGGCAGATTCTTGCGTTGACATTTCTCTTCCATACTGGCTGCCTGCTTTACCCGTGCATTAAAATGCTCAAAAAGCTTCTGCCCTGTTTCCTGCTTGACTCGATCATTAGCCTCTTGAATACGCTGACTAAGATTATCTAAAATCTTGGGCAGGTAGACACCATATTTCCCATAAATATCTTGCTCTTGCATACAGTTCTCCTACTTTTCTAGCTTATTCTCATTATAGCATAACCATCTGTCTTTTCGCTATTTTTTCCCTGCTCTTCTTATCTAGCCTACACTCTCTGTCTTAAAAGAAACGAAAAAAAAGAACCAGTCTTCTAACCAGTTCCTTTTGGTGTTTATTAAACGGTTTTTTCAACCTTGAGAATTTTAACGTCGTAGCTGCCAACCGGTGTTTCGACTGTTGCAGTATCGCCTATTTTCTTGCCAATCAAAGCTTGTCCAATCGGGCTTTCATTAGATATCTTGCCTGCGAATGCATCTGCACCAGCAGAACCAACGATAATGTAAACTTCCTCTTCGCTTTCGCCTACTTCTTGGATGGTAACTGTTTTTCCGATAGCTACCTCGTCCTTGGCTACAGCGTCACTGTTTACAATCTCAGCGTAGCGGATCTTGGTTTCCAGACTAGAAATCTGACCTTCCACAAAAGCCTGTTCGTCCTTAGCAGCTTCGTATTCACTGTTTTCTGACAAATCGCCGTATGAGCGGGCAATCTTGATACGTTCTACCACTTCTGGACGACGCACCAATTTCAATTCTTCTAATTCTTTTTCTAGTTTTTCCTTTTCCTCTAGGGTCATAGGATAAGTTTTTTCAGCCATTTTTTCTCTTTTCTTTTATTTTCTTTTATTTTAAAACTAAAACAAGAGGCTGAGACAAGTCTGTATCAGTCCCTTTTTTATATAGCAGGACTAAGAAAGCTAGAACTAGCTGCGCTAGCTTTCTATCGTCTGCAATAACAGCATTTTAATCAGTGCTGCTGGATTGAGTGAGCTTGCTGTTGACATGCTCCTCAACATTTTTAGCGTGTTCTTCATAAGTATTGGCGAAGTAAACAGCGCCTGTTTCAACATTTGCCACAAAGTAGAGGTAGTCCGTCTTACTTGGATTAATGGTAGCTTCCAGAGCTGACAGGCTTGGACTAGCAACTGGCCCAGGCATAAGCCCTTCTTTTTTATAGACATTGAAAGGCGAGTCAATATTGGTATCAATCTCGGCGTCCTCTTTCAAAGTCGTTTTCTTTCCTAGCTTGCCTTGAGCATAAAGGATAGCGATATTACTCTGAAGCGGCATCGCTTGATTGAGACGATTATAAAAGACGCTGGCAATATCTTTGCGGTCCTGGTCTGTTGAACCTTCTTTTTCCACCAGAGAAGCAAGTGTCAGAACTTCATTAACCGTTAGGTTCTTCGCTTCGATAGTAGAGTAATAAGAAGACAGATTGGTATTCATAGCGCCCAACATCTGGTCAATCAAGCTTTCCAGATCCGCATCCTCACCATAGTTATAAGTGGCAGGGAAGAGATAACCTTCTAAGCGATACTTGACTCCGCTGTCCTTGCTTGGCAATGTGCCCAGCAGCTGTGGATATTTAGCCACCATCTTGGAAATGAAAGCTTCGTCCTGCACCTTAGCTAGGAAATCGTCCTTGCTAAAAGGTGTCTTACTAGTCTTTTTAGAAGTTGCAGCTGCATTAACCGTTACAGCCTCTGCAATCTGCTCCAGTGTATAGCCTTCAGGAATAGTAACCTTACCAACAACTGGTGGTTGCGGTGTATCTGTTCCACCTTCCTGAAGCTGCCGAGCAATGGTATCTAGGTCCATGCTCTTCTGGAGATTGTAATAGCCAGACTGATAATTGTTAAAGCTTTTAATCTTGGAATAGAGACTAAAAACTTGGGCATTTTTAATCAGCCCCTTTTTCTCAAGGATTTCTCCAATCTGCTTAGAGCTTGAGCCTTCTGGTACTTCAACCGTCACATACTCTGTTGCGTTTGCATCAATAGGTTTAAGAGCTGAAGATACATAAGTATAGCCGACAACTCCTGTGACCACAAGTCCCAGCAGGACAATCAGCAGAACAGTTGTCATAATCCTGCGGGCTAATGTGTTTTGACGTTTTTTCTTGACCGTATTGTTGGCCCGATTAGCCCGAGATAAGACCTCATTAGGTTTCTTATCTTCCTCATCCACTCGGCCATAGACCTGAGGGTGAGCCTTTTCATTCTCTGCAACCTTGTAGGAAACATCTACCGAAGCCGGTCTAGCTTCAAAGTCCTCCGCAGCTGCTGTTTCTTTTGCAGAAGCAGAGTCCGCTTCTGACTGGCTAGTTGAAGAGGGAGTTTGTTCTTCCTTTTCTCCAGCTAAGTCTTTCAAAATCTGCTCTTTAAAGCTCAGATTCTTCTCTTTGTCTTGTGATTTTTCAGTCAAAAATTTGACCTCCTTCATCATAATCCCTAACATTATATCTTAAAAGTCAGATAAATGCAATAAGAGTAGGATTTTCTAGCTTATTATTGGTTTTTTTGCAGTTTGAGTCTAGGATTTTCCCAGACCATGTCAAACCAAGTAGCGCCTGCGTAAGTTGATTTTGACAAACCTTCATTTACAAAGTCATGCTTCTCGTAGTAAGCGGTGAGATAGTCGTGACAGGTCAGATTGATGCCGTGGCGTTCATCTGCTATAGCAATTTCTTTCATGGCTTCCAGTAGCTTGCGGCCAACCCCCATCCCCTGAGCATCCTTAGAGATAGAAAGGCTGGTCAGAGAGATAAAGCCACCGTCCAGATGACCATAATCTTCAATCTCCTCTGTAAAGGAAATATCATTTAAATAACGTTCTGGACGGACAGGTCCCTCCAGATAGCCCAGAACCTTACCATCCTTTTCTGCTACCAAAAAAGTCGAAGATAGGGTTTGGATATGTGCTGCTAGACTTTCGCGGCTAACAGCCTCTTCTGGACTGAAATTTTCCAATTCGATAGCATAAATGGCATCTAAGTCAGCCAATTGAGCTTGACGGATAATCATCACTTCTCCTTAAAATTGGGATTTTCCCACACCATATCAGACCAAACAGCCCCGCCATGAGTTGAGTCAGAAATCCCTTCGTGGACGAAACCATTCATCTCATAATAAGGTATCAGCTCATCATGACAGGTTAGGCTAATGCCCTGTCGATTTTGCTGAACAGCTGTCTCCTTGAGAGCTGCAAGCAACAAGGTTCCGACCCCCTGCCTCTGAAAATCAGGATGGACGGACAGACTTTGGACAGCAATGAAGCCACCTTCTGGAGGATTAGCACCCACCTTGCTAAAGAGGTCATCTGTCAAATATCGCACCTGAACAGCTGGTCCAACAATATAGCCTGCAAGCTGACCATGCAGCTCTGTTAGCAAAAAAGTATCAGCAATCTGCTCAATCCGCTCTTTGAGAACTTCTGAACTGGCTGCTTCTTCTGCTGGAAAATTCAGCTGCTCAATTGCAAAAATTTCTTCCCAGTCGCTCAAGTCAGCCTGTCTGATTCGAATCGGTGCTTCCATCAAGTCTCCTCCTACTGAACGTTGCTTGTCAGATTGGACAGGAGACGTTCAAAGGAATATTCATAGGTCTGGATGTCTCCAGCTCCCATAAAGACATAAACAGCATTATCGTGGTCAAGAAGCGGAGAAACATTATCCACGTCAATGACCTTGGCCCGCTTCACAATCTTTTCAGCCAAATCTTCAACCTTAACATCGCCATTGTCCACCTCACGCGCAGATCCGTAAATTTGAGCTAAATAGACTGAGTCAGCCTGATTGAGGGCTTCCGCAAATTCGTCCAAGAGAGCAATGGTCCGAGTGAAGGTGTGCGGCTGGAAGATTGCCACGATTTCCTTGCTTGGATACTTCTGACGAGCTGCATCCAGAGTTGCGATAATTTCCGTTGGATGGTGAGCAAAGTCATCAATGATAACTGTTTCGTTGACAATTTTCTCTGTAAAGCGGCGCTTAACTCCGCCAAAAGTCTTGAGATGTTCCCGAACTAGATTCAAATCAAGACCTGCCGTATACAAGAGGCCGATTACTGCTGTCGCATTCATAATGTTGTGACGGCCAAAGCTTGGAATCTGGAACTCACCCAGCTCTTGCCCGCGGAAAGAAACTTTAAAGCCTGATCCGCTGGTAGAACGCAAGAGGTCGTGAGCGACAAAGTCATTGCCCTCTTCCTTGAAGCCATAGTAGTAAATCGGGGCATTGGACGTAATCCGGCGCAATTGCTCATCTTCTCCATAAATGAAGAGTCCTTTGGTAATCTGCTTAGCATAGTCATTGAAAGCGTTAAAGACATCTTCCAGGCTCGTGAAATAATCCGGATGGTCAAAGTCGATATTGGTAATGATCGAATATTCCGGATGATAAGGCATGAAATGACGCTCGTACTCGTCTGACTCAAAGACAAAGTACTTGGCATTGGCAGATCCGCGACCTGTACCATCCCCAATTAGATAGCTAGTATCCGTGATATTGGAGAGAACATGGGAGAGAATACCCGTTGTAGAGGTCTTCCCGTGGGCACCAGCCACTCCCAAGCTGACAAAGTCACGCATAAAGCCACCTAAAAATTCATGGTAGCGTTTATAGCCAATTCCGTTTGCGTCTGCATAGGCAATTTCTACATTGTTATCTGGACGAAAGGCATTGCCAGCAATGATTTCGAAGTCTGGCTGGATATTCTTTTCATCAAAAGGCAGGATGGAAATGCCAGCCTGCTCCAAACCGCGCTGAGTGAAATAATATTTATCAACGTCACTGCCCTGAACCTTATGGCCCATCTGGTGCAGCATCAAAGCCAAAGCGCTCATACCAGAGCCCTTAATCCCGATAAAATGATAGATTTTCGTCATGATTACTCCTTAAGATACAGGGCCATAAAAGCAAGTCAAAAGAGGAAAATCTCCGCAGACCCTAATCAGATCGCAGGGATTTTCTTTATGTACAAGCTTTTGGGCACCATCAAAACACCAAAGAAGCCGGACCAATCAATAAGTCCCAGCTTCTAACATCGGTCTTCTTCAACCGATGATGGATGTTATATGCAGATAAATTTTACATTTACATAATCAACTAGCAATTTCCTTTATACATCAGAAAACTGCAGGCAGAAAAGTCTCAAGCAAGCCAGCTTTAATCGCTGTCCAAGCCTGTCAAGTTCAGCTCTTGAGCCTTGGAATGCTTCAACTGCTCCTCCTTAGCTCTATCCTGATTATAGATCTGACTGGTTTTTAAAAAATCATAATTGTTCTTCTTAGGCTTTTCTTCCGACTCCTTTGGCTGAGGGCTATACTCAGGCTGAATATCCGCCAAAATATAGTTATCCTGCTGAAGCCTGTCGCCAAACTTCGTAAACTCGCCCGATGTATTCTTTTGAAAAGGGGCTGTTGGCTTAGGTCTTTCCGCATTGGAAGCTGTTGGAAGCTTTCTGCTGCGGACCTTAGTCGGAAGGTCGCTGGTCAGATAAGGAGCTGAACGCTTCTTTTTCAAATCTGCCCGAGCTTCCTCGCGTGCCTGCTCAGCATAACGAATGGCCGGATCTTTCTTATCAATCGGCTTTTTAAAATCCTTGAAAGCAGATTGCTTTTGCAGCGGTCTTCTGATAGCCTGGCTGGCAGCGATGGGAGCATGCCTGCTGGAGTCCACAATCGGCATCCATTCCAAATAATTACGGTCTGTATAGTCTCCGGTAATGTTGCTAATGAGATCCAGTTCATCATAAAGATTCATATGCGGCATTTCCGTCAGCATGATTTCATCATCTGACACCAGAGGAAATTGTTTATCAGTCATATCTTTTTCCTTTCAACCCTTCATTATTATAAACTATTCAGGCTATTTTTCAAGCTATTCTGCTGAAATTCCCAGAATTTCTCGAATTTCCTCCACAGAGAGACTGGATTTGGCTTCTGCTCCGTCAAGAATAGTCGAAACCAGATTGCGCTTGCTCTCCTGCAGCTCCTGTATCTTCTCCTCAATCGTGCCCCGTGTAATCATCCGATAGACTTCGACATTGCGCTCCTGACCGATACGGTGGGCACGGCCGATGGCCTGGGCCTCAACCGCTGGATTCCACCAGAGGTCGACCAAGATAACTGTGTCTGCACCAGTCAGATTGAGACCGACACCTCCAGCCTTGAGGGAGATTAGAAAGGCTGAACGCTGGCCCTCATTGAAGGCTGTTGTCATGTCCTGACGCTCCTTGGCCGGAGTAGAGCCAGTAATCTTAAAGGACTCCATGCCCATCTTGTCCAGCTCACTCTCGATAATATCCAGCATACCACGAAATTGTGAAAATATGAGGACACGACGATTACCATCTTGTATCTGTTCAAGTAATTCCCGCAAACTTTCCAGCTTACCGCTCTCGCCCTCGTAATCTTCCATAAACAGCTTCGGAGTGTCACAGATCTGGCGGAGGCGCATCAGTCCTGACAGAATCTCTATCTTGCTGCGGTTGATTTCATCTTCTGTCGCATGGACGATTCTGTCCTGCATCTGCTTGAGCAGAGCCAGATAGATAGTCTTCTGACTATCTGCCAATTCATTGCGATAAGCAACTTCAATCAAATCAGGCAATTCCTGCAGCACATCTTCTTTCTTGCGCCGCATGACAAATGGCTTGATATAACGGGCGACTTTCTCAGCCGGCAGTTTTAAAAATTCCTTTTTGCTTGGCAAAAGTCCTGGCATGACAATTTGGAAAATAGACCAAAGTTCTCCCAGATTATTCTCAATCGGCGTCCCAGAAAGGGCGTAGGTATGCTCCACTTCAAAATCCCGCAAATACTGGGCAATCTTGGTCTGGTCATTTTTCATCACCTGAGCCTCATCCAAAATCAAATACTGGAAGTGATTGTCCTGGTATTCTTCTACATCCTGCCTGAAAGAAGCATAGCTAGTAATGGTAATCTGATGCTTCTCCGCAATCAGCTCATCACGAACATTTTTCAGACCATACACCACCGCCACATCCAGATGCGGAGCAAATTTAGCAAACTCATCGCTCCAGTTGTAAATCAAGCTGGATGGCGCCAAGATTAAGACTTTCTTAGAGTCATCTATACGCGAACTCAGAAAAGAAATCGTCTGCAGGGTCTTCCCTAGTCCCATATCGTCAGCCAGAATTCCACCAAATCCATACTTATCCAACATAGATAACCACTTGACACCCGTCTCTTGGTAATCCCGAAGGTCAGCCTTGACTTGCAGCTTGGGAAGAGAGAATTCCTCTGGGTGAGTCAGGTCAAAGGCCAGTTGCTGCACATCTTTTGAAAACTGTACCCTATCCTTGCCCTTGAAAAATTCATCCAACTGATAAGCCGCCAGACTGCTGGTCTGAATGAAGCCATTTTTTGTTCGCTTGCTCCGCAGCTGCTGCAAAGTCCGACTCATCTCCTTGGTCTCCTCATCGAAAATCAAGACTTGCCCAGACTTACTGATAAAGAAGTCCTGCTCCTTAAAGAGCGAATCAAGCACTGCGTCTATCTCTGACTGCTCAATGCCGGCAAAATCAAAACCAACATCCAAGAGACCGCCCTTCATCTTGACAGAGATCCTTGGACTTTCTGTCTGTGCCAGCGCCTCTAACTCTTCTGTCATGCTGACATGGCCCAAAGCCTCAAAGTTGGGAATGACTTCTGAGAAGAAATGATAAATTTCTTCTGGCTTCAGAGGCGGTCGCTGACTGTAAAAGTCTGCCACAAAACCTGCCTGCAGCATTTGCTTAAAGACTTGCTGCTCATGCTCAAAATTACCCGCAAAAGGGAGACGTTCCAAGTCTTTGCGAGTGGTCACTTTCCTGTCTCCATAGTCAAAGACAGTGTCCAAAATCAGACGCTTGTCAGGACCGATGTCAAAGTCAAACTTGGCTGTAAAGTCATGAATCATCATACTTTCAGGTGCTTCTACCCGGCCAACCTTTTTAAATTCAGACAAACTGGAAGCCAGCTTTGTTCTCTCTGACAAGTCGAATTGCAGGCGCTTCAACCGATCATGCTCTATAGGCAGCTCCCGTAAAGCCTTCATCAGTCTAATCTGCTGAGGATTTAGCTGGTAGAAAGTATCTCCATAAAAGATAAACTGGCCATCATAAAGCATCTTATAATTCTTCTCAGCAATGACTAGCTCAAAATGCTCTTCATGCTCTTCCACTTGGAAAGTATAAACTTCTGCCTCTTCATGTAAATCTTGGAAAAAGACTTCACTGTAATCGTAAAGGCTGTACTCTAAGCGGAAAGAAGACAGATTCATCAGGAAGATAACTCCCTCTTCAAAGATGCTGGCTGGGAAGAAAAGATTGCGCCCAGCATTTGGGAAAACCAAAGAGGAATCTTGCCCCTGATAGTCGAGAACTAGCCCCTGCAGGAAAACGAGCAAATCTTGACTGGCTTCATCAAAATCCTCCAAATGAATAGCCTCATAGTAACTCTTACCAATCTGATAATGCCCGCCCTTTTCCAAGGTCCGAAGGAAGGAAAGAACATCTCGGACAACATAAGAGCGTTCGTCCGGCAAGCGACTGATCCGGAGACTCCAGAGAAACTGTCCTGTATAAGAATCTTCTTGACCAGTAGCTGAAAGCTCATAACGAACCTGTTGATCGGATTTCTCCGGCAAGACCTTATCCAAGAACAAGCTTCCGAAAGAAACCAGCTCTTGGGTCTCCTGACTGGTCAACTCCTCTTCTTCCATACTCTTTAGCACATCTTTTCCCGATGGGGCATTTTTCAGATAATACTCCAAGGCTGCCAGATGGGCACAATATTTTTTCTTCTGGAAAAAGTCACAATAACAAAAGATGACATCATCATCCAAGCTATAGCGCAAATTACACTCGTCTACACGAGCATATAAAAGAGAATCACTGACCTCAAGGATTACTACCTTATTGTTTTCAACCAGAGCAATTCCTTCTGTCCGAATCTTACCAGGAATTAATTTTGCCATAATTACCACCTTACATTTATCTCACCATTATACCATACTTTCGACATAAAAAAGAAAAGCAAGCTCTTATGCTTACTTTCATTTTTACATATAAACGTATGTTTGTCAAATTGCTGTTTTCCAACTCCTACTTGCGCTTCCTTGCAATCAAGTGAATCGGAGTTCCTTCAAAGACAAAGGCCTTGCGGATTTGATTTTCCAAGAAACGCAGGTAAGAGAAGTGCATGAGTTCTTCTTCATTGACAAAAATGACAAAGGTCGGAGGTTTAGTTGCTACCTGAGTCGCATAAAAAATCTTGAGGCGTTTGCCCTTGTCGGTCGGTGTCGGATTAATCGCGATGGCATCCATGATAACATCATTGAGCACCGCTGATGGTATACGGGTATTCTGACTCTGACTGATTTGCTTAATCATGTCTGGCAGCTTATGGAGACGCTGCTTGGTCAGGGCAGAAACAAAGATAATCGGGGCATAAGACAAGTACTGGAACTGGTCACGGATATCTTCTTCCCAGTCTTTCATGGTATGGTTATCTTTTTCCAGAGTATCCCACTTATTAACAACGATAACAATACCTTTTCCTGCTTCATGGGCAAAGCCAGCGATTCGCTTGTCGTACTCACGAATTCCTTCCTCTGCATTCAGCACCATGAGAACGACATCTGAGCGATCGATCGCCCTCATGGCCCGCATGACAGAGTATTTTTCCGTATTTTCATAGACCTTGCCTGACTTGCGCATACCAGCCGTGTCGATCATGGTAAATTCCTGACCTTCACTGTCTGTAAAGACCGTATCAATAGCGTCACGCGTTGTACCAGCCACTGGACTAGCAATGACTCGGTCTTCCCCCAAGATTGCATTGATCAAGCTAGATTTGCCGACATTAGGACGGCCAATCAAGCTAAACTTAATCATATCAGGATTTTCAGCTACTTCTTCATTTGGCAGGTTTTCAACAATAGCGTCAAGAACATCCCCTGTACCAATCCCGTGGACTGAGGAAACTGGGAATGGATCACCCAAGCCCAGCGCATAGAAATCAAAAATCTCATTGCGCATTTCAGGATTGTCGACCTTATTGACCGCTAAAATAATCGGCTTATGGGTCTTGTAGAGCATGCGAGCCACATACTCGTCCGCATCCGTAATACCTTCCTTGCCAGACACGACAAAAACGATGACATCCGCTTCATCCATGGCAATCTCAGCCTGGTGCTTGATTTGCTCCATAAAAGGCGCGTCAACATCGTCAATTCCGCCCGTATCAATAATACTAAACTTACGGTTGAGCCAGCTTGCTGTCGCATAGATTCGGTCGCGGGTCACCCCTTCAACATCTTCCACAATGGAAATCCGCTCACCGGCAATCCGATTGAAGAGCGTTGACTTGCCGACATTAGGCCGGCCGACAATGGCAATAGTTGGTAAGGCCATGTTTTTCCTCTTTCATTCTTTAGGACAGAGCCAAACTCCGCCCTATTTTTCTAATTTCTTTTCTTTGAATAGTTGGTCGATAGCTTGATTAGGCTCTTGACCAAATTGGGCAGCTAGGCGCTGACTCCAAGTTTCCTTAGCTCGCTCGCCAGCATATTCAGTCTGTACGCGGTCATAAGCTTGAATAGTGGAACGATCCTGCTCACGATATTCTTCCTCAAAGACCACTGCTTCATAAGGCAGACGTGGCTTGACTACATGGTTCTGGTTGGGAGTTCCCAGAGCAATCCCAAAGACTGGATAAGTGTAGTCCGGTAGCTTAAAAAGCTCTGCTATTTGACTGGCAGCATATCGAACCAGTCCAATGATTACTCCACCATAACCCAAACTTTCAGCTGCTAACAGGGTATTTTGTCCAGCTAAAGCAGCATCTACTGAGCTAATCAGGAGATTCTCCGTTCCCTCAGGATAAAAGTCTTCCGTATACATGTGAACGCCCTTTTGGGCACGATTGAGGTCGCCAACAAAAAGCAGGAAGGCTGAAGACTGCCGAATGGCTTCTTGGGGCACCAAGTCAAAGAGGGCTTCTTTTTTCTCTTTGCTTCGCACCACAATGATCGAATAGGACTGGAAATTCTTCCAGCTGGACGCAGCCCGCCCAGCATCAATGATAGCACGTAATTCCTTATCCGAAATCTGCTCCTCTGTAAAGCGGCGAACAGACGTGTGAGCATTCATCAAGTTAATCGTTTCATTCATCGGCGGTTCTCTCCTTCTAGGCGCACCTCCTGAGCCAGAAACTTAATCCGCTCCATAACCCGCTTGGCCTGCCATGTCTCATCGCCATTCTTAGAGCTGGCAAAGTGACGCTCCAAATCTGCAAACTTAAAGTTAGAAGTAAAGAAAGTTGGCAGATTTTCCTGCATACGGTGTTGGAGAATGACCTGCAAAATCTCATCGCGCATCCAAGGGCTAGACTGCTCTGCACCGATATCATCCAAGATCAGCACTTGAGCTGTCTTGACCTGATCAATCTTCTCCTTGACCAAGCCAGAGCTGATCGCATTCTTAACATCTAAAACAAAGCTTGGATAATGGAGCAGTGTCGTTGAAACACTGCGTTTTTCTGACAAATCATGCGCCAGAGCAGCCATCATATAACTCTTACCGACCCCAAAATCGCCGTAGAGATAAACAGCCTTCTGATAATTCGGGAACTCAGCAACGAAGTTGGTCAACAGTTCAAAAGCTTTGTAGCGGCCATCATCGTCCAGATCCACCTGAGCCAGACTAGCCTCCTTGAGACTGGCTGGTAGGCTGATAAGATTGAGACGGCTTCTAATGGCCTCCTGTCTCTCCTGCTCAATCAACTCAGGCGTCTCTTCATAGGCAACATCCGCATAGCCTTCATTTTTCACCAAGATTGGCTTATAACCCTTGGCAATATAGGTCTCATCCCCCAGCAAAAAGCGGTTGCGCTCCGTAATATACTGGTTAAACTTGGAGACACTACGCTGAATCTCAGCTTGGGTCAGCTTTTCCTGCTGGATAAAGGCTGCCACATCTGGATCGGCCATAATCTGCTTGACCAGCTCCTGATAGTCAAACTGCCACACCCTATTCATATGAGGCATATTCTTTCCTATTTTCTCCATTTATTCGCCTCCTCCTTCAAGTTTGGCTAAGAGTCGACGTTTCTGCTCTTCTAGCTCGGCCTGCCTCTCTGCGCTCGTTTCATTTTTATAATCTGGCTGACTCCAGTCAGGTACGTTGCTTTTATGAGTTTTATTATTTCCTTTAAATTCCCCTTGCTTTTGAGATTTTATTTCCTTAGACAAAAATTCCACCGCATCTTCAGCTTGATTTAGTCCTCTATATGAATAATCATTCACCAATGCTTTAAAAAGATTAGCTTTTAGATTACTAGTATCCGTATATCTATTAAAATAATCAAACAGAGCTACATTTATTACTTCATCCAGCAAGCCAAGATTTTTAGCGTATTTTAATACTTCCTTTTCAGACCCAGTTATACCCGAATACTTACTCTCTTTAAATTCAGCCAGCACATCAATTGGAGTTTTAGATTTTGCTACTGAAATTAGAGATTTCTCCGAATCAGAAAATATCACTTTACTCGAATTTTGTGTTCTGCTCTTAAAAAAGTTCTTAATTCTTTTTATAGAAATAACATCATCAACAGCTGTTTCTTTAGCAACTTGATACACGTCAAACCAAGATTTTTTATATTTTTCAGAAATGTTATAGAGAGCAATTATACTGTCATCCTTATTCTCGAACCTCAGTAAATCTCTAGCCATCAGTCGTTCAAAATGTTCTATTTCAAAATCATTCTGTGGGCGATTCGTAATAAAATTTTCTCCTGAATCATCAAAAACATCTGAAAAGTTTTTTGATATTTTTTTCTCATGAATTAAATTTACTTTTTCAAAGTTCGAAACACAGGTTTCACCTATTTTTTTTTCAAGTAACGTTCTATATACATTATGCTTTAAAAAATCTTGAGTAGATAGCGGCGGATATAATACAATCCCAAAAATTTGTTGATTTTGAGAATCTTTTTGCTCATAAATTTCAATAAGCTTCATAGCTGACAACAAATCAAAACTATCTTGTAAAGTATTAAAACCAAAATTCAAATGATTAAGTATTTCACTAAATTGATGTGGTTTACTACCGTTATCCCATATAGCAACAAGAAATTGGTAAACAGAAGAAGAGCCCATACCGATGATAGGCAAGTAACACCTAATCAAATCACCAATATTCAAATTTACAAAATAATTTTTAATAAAGTAAAATTTATCATTTGGTTTCATTTATTTGTCCTTTTTCTTCTTGGACCCCTTGGTAATCTGCTTGAGCAGGCTTTCCAGCTCGCCCACATCCTTGAAACTCCGGTAAACACTGGCGAAACGAACGTAGGTGATTTCATCCAGCTCAGCTAGTTCATCCATGACTAAGGATCCAATATATTCACTATTGATTTCATTGTCGCTCTGACTGCGGACCTTTTGCTCGATTCGGTTGACAATCTCCTCTATTTCGTCACTAGATACTGGCCGTTTTTGAGCGGATCGAATAATACCGTTAAAAATCTTATCTCGAGAAAATTGCTCACGTGTCCCGTCCTTTTTGACAACCACTAGGGTTCTCTCTTCGACGCGCTCGTAGGTCGTGAAACGATGCTGACATTCCTCACACTCACGGCGGCGGCGGATTGTATTTCCATCTTCTGCCTGTCTGCTATCAACTACACTTGATTTATTTCCACCACATTTCGGACAACGCATACCATTTCCTCCTAGAATCCTAATACTTCATTATAACACGTTTTCAAGAATAACAAAAGACAGCGGTTTGATGTAATAACAATTGAGAAAATCTTTTTTTGTAAGTTATTTTGATAGAAATTAGACAATTAATAGCAATCTGTTATTCTTTTTCTATATAAATTTTTATACAATAGATTTGGAAACGCTATCATTATACATAAAGGAGATTTTTATGATATTAATAAATAAGAAAATCGTCGCCTACTTTTGCATCTTGCTAGCTTACGCATCTCTTGCTGCTTGCTCTTCAGACACAGATAATACAGAAGCTCTTCCTAGTCTCTCGTCATCTTCTTCAAGTATCAGCTCATCAAGTAGTAGTTCATCTACACAAAATAATTCAGCCAAAATAGATAAAGCAGAAAAAGCTAAGACTGAACAAGAAGAAAAAGAAGCTGCTGAAAAAGCTGAAAAGGAAAGAATAGCACAAGAAGAAGCTCAAAAAGCTGCGGAAGTTCAAAGGCAACAAGAAGAAGCTGCCGCTGAGGCTCAAAAGCAACAAGAGGAAGCAGATGCTCAAGTAGCTCAAGAACAGCCTCAAGCTAATGTTTATTACAAAAATTGCTCCGAAGCAAGAGCAGCTGGTGCTGCACCCGTTTACCAAGGACAACCTGGATATGGTCGTCACCTTGATAGAGATGGTGATGGTATCGGATGTGAGAAATAATTAAAAGAGTTTGGGACAAAAAGATTTCAATTTTTAAAAATCTTAATTATTAAGCCCTTCAAATCTATAATTAAATGCGAAAAGCGAACAAAGCAGAATTCTGATTACCAGAAAACTAGTTTTGTTCGCTTTTTATATTTGAGGTTGGACTTTTGTCCCAGCCTCTTTTAATTATACTAACATGTCACTTGCACTTCTAAACCAAAGTGGTCACTGACAACAGGTGTTGCTTTCCCGTCAAAAACGACAGCGGAGCGCTCAACGTCCATCCCTTGGCTAGTGAAAACATAGTCTATCTTCAGAGCATGCTTATTGTCGTCCCAGCCTGCAATAGTCCCTTCTACTGTTGCCTCTCCGCTAGCTTCTTTTGCAGCGGTATGACTATCCTGCAGCTTCAGGGGACTGGCTAAGATGGTCTGGTAGCCTTGCTGGCCAACCGGGTTGTTGAAATCACCCATGAGGACCAGAGGACTTTCTGCTTTTAGCAGCTCTGCTTCAAGCTTAGCCCATTCCCCCTGAAATCCTTTATCCCACCAAGACAAATGGCAGGAGGCAATTGTCAGCAATTGACCTTCTACCTCAGTCTCGGCTAGCAAGACCTTGCGGGTATGGTAATCCGTAGGATCATTAGCCTCTGATACCAGAACTTCTCTAGGAGCCATAGGATTTCTAGATAGGATTGCCACTCCTTCATTGTAAATATCAAACCCAATATGATTATAGGCCCAGGACCAATGATAGTCCAGTCCTGCCTCAGCCAACTTTTCTACCAGACATAGAGCAAAGTTGTCTTGATGAATCGCAATCGCTCCTTCAACCGCCTGATAGAAAGGAGCCTGAACAACCTGTTCAGACTCCGTTAATTGATTGACTTCCTGCAGGCAAATGACATCATATTTTTCTTGAAGAATGCGTTCTGCAAGCTGATTAAGCTTAGTTTCTTGCTCTTCTTCCATCCAACTATGAGTATTTAATGTCAGGAATTTTGCCATGATTTCTCTTTTCTATATTACAATTCAACCTTAGCAACAACTGTCTTAGCAGATGCTTGACCAAGTTTTTCTACTGTCACAGACTTGATAGCTGCTGCATTTGTGAAGACTACGATTGTTGAAGTTTCACGTCCTGCTTCTTTGATTGCTTCCAAGTCAGCCGTTACTAGAAGATCTCCAGCTGCAACTTTTTGACCTTCTGAAACATGAACTTCGAATGGTTTACCTTCAAGGCTAACAGTTTCCAAACCAATATGTACTAAGACTTCCAGGCCGTTATCTGTCACAAGACCGATAGCATGCTTGCTAGGGAAGACGCTAGTTACTGTACCAGCAACTGGTGAATAAATCTTACCATTTTCTGGCTCAACTGCAAATCCGTCACCCATCATTTTTTGTGAGAAGACCGGATCTTTAACATCTGCTAAGTCAATGACTTGACCGTCCGCAACAGTTTCAACTTCCTCAGTCACACCTTTGTAAGAAACTTCGGCAGCCGCTGATTCTGCTTTTTGGCTAGGAAGTGTTTCAGGAATCACTTCACCAGAGTCCAGCAAGTCTTGAATATCAGATTTAAGAACGTCGGCTTTTGGTCCGTAGATAGCTTGAACGCCTTGGCCTTTCATAACCAATCCCATAGCGCCTTCAGCTTTCCACTGCTCTTCTGTTCCAACTTTTTCAGCATCTTTGACAGTCACACGCAGACGAGTCATACATGCATCTACATCAACGATGTTAGCACGGCCGCCAAGAAGATTGATAACATTTACCGCTTGAGAAGCAGCAGCAACTTTACCGCCAGTTGACTCTGATGAAGAAGCTTCATCTGAACCTTCTGCTGTTTCATAGTTACCGTTACGTCCTGGAGTTGCGTAGTTGAACTTCTTGATCATAAAGTTAGAAATGAAGTACATCACAACACCAAAGAGAATCGTTACCCAAATGAAGTTGATGATATCCATCCCCAAGCCAGCATTGATTGCCATTGGTGTACGGGTCAAGAATTCGATAGAACCGAATGAGTGTACGCGAAGGTTGACGATATCAGCCATTGCAAAAGCAGCACCCTGAACAACTGAGTAGACCAAGTAAAGTGGAGTTGCAACAAACATGAACATGTACTCGATTGGCTCAGTAACCCCTGTCAAGAAGGTTGCCAGAGCAGTCGCAATCATCATACCTTTGTATTTGTGCTTTTTATCAGCATCCACATTGTGATAGATAGCTGCTGCTACCCCCATAAGGATACCGAAGGAACCAATCATCTGACCAACTTTGAAGCGAGCTGGGTGAACAGTCACAAGCAAGTGCTTATAAGTATCAGGATCAGCTGTTTTCGTACCAACCAAGTCAGTTACCCAAGCCAACCAAAGTGGATCTTGACCAGCTACCGTTGTTCCCGCACCAGAACCAACAATAACGTGGTAAACACCACCTAGCTCTGTGTAGTTCATTGGGATGGTCAACATGTGGTGCAAACCAAATGGAAGCAAGAGACGTTCCAAAGTACCATAGATAAATGGTGCCAAAACTGGCGCAGTATCTTGTGAGTTAGCAATCCAAATACCAAAGCTGTTGATACCTGATTGAACAACTGGCCATACAAATGACAAAATAATTGCTACGATAGCTGAACGCAAGATAACAACGAAAGGTACAAAACGCTTACCATTGAAGAATGACAAGGCATCTGGCAATTTACGGAAGTTATAGTATTTGTTGTAAGCTGTTGCTCCAACAAAACCTGCGATAATTCCGACAAAGACACCCATATTCAGAGCTGGTGACTCCAGAACACTGATGAAATAATCAGAAACCTTAATAGATGCGCCAAACATTGTTTTAACTACAGCTGTTTTATCTGAGAGCATATCGCTGGTAACACCAAACATGACACCAGTAATACGGTTAATCAGGATAAAGGACAGACCAGCTGCAAAGGCACCGCCAGCGCGTTCTTTTGCCCAGCTTCCACCGATAGCCAAAGCAAAGAGGATATGCAGGTTACCAATAACACCCCAACCAATCTGCTCTAAAACACCACCGATAGTGACTAAAACACCTAGATTTGGATTAATCATCGGGATAGACTTACCGATACTAATCATCAGTCCTGCTGCCGGCATAACAGCAACGACCACCATCAAAGCTTTACCGAATTTTTGCCAAAATTCAAAGCTAAAAATGTTCTTGAATGAATCTTTCATCATTCAGACCTCCTTATATTTTTTGCAAACAAGTCCGTTTTTGTGAAATCGTTTGCATTTCGATACATCTATTATAGCACGATTTTTTATTTTGTAAAGGCTTTTATAAAAATATTTTCTCTTTTTTTGCATCCCAAAGGCTGAAATTTCTCTTTACCAGCCATATTCTTGCTATATTTTAACGAAAACGATTGCATAAAACAACCAGAAAGTCCGCATTATTTCTTCTATCAATCCTGTAACAAGCGCAAAAAAACTCCGTCTCCTAAAGAGAACAGAGTCTTTAATTTTCTATTCTTGCATGGCATAACCAACACCGCGAACAGTTTTGATATAGCTTGGTTGCCCCTCCACATCAATTTTACTGCGCAGATAACGAATATAAACATCTACAACGTTGGTCTCGGTTGCACTCTCGTACTTCCAGACACGCTCCAGCAGTTGCTCACGGCTCATGACCTTATTGCTGCCCATCAGGGTTACCAGCAGATCGTACTCCCGCCGTGTCAGTGCAATGACTTCCTCACCGCGGTAAACCGTATGATTTTTAATATCCACTCGCAGATTGCGGTAAGAGGTCGGAATTTTCAAGAGGCTGCAGTGCTGGTCGATAAAGTCGCGCCCGCGGAAAATGATGGAGACGCGCTCCACTAAATCACTGATAATGAAAGGCTTGACCACGTAGGAAACAGCAAAATGTTGGATTGCTTCCTGCTGCTCTGCAATCTCTTCGCGACTAGCCAGAACGATAATGACGGACGCTGGCTTAATCAAGCTCAGCTGTTTAGCAAAGTCGCTGGCTGTCATATCTTGAAGATCATAGTTGAGCAAGAGCAAGTCATAATCCACATCTTTAGCCAGAGCCAGTCCCTCTTGACCAGTCTCAGCTAAATCTACAAGAAAGCCTTCCTTTTGCAGTTCCAAACTCACAAATCGGGCAAGATTTTTTTCATTTTCTACTAGTAAAATTCGCTTTGCCATAGGCCTATCCTATTTTTCGTCGTACCAAGAATAGTGGTAGGTACCTTCTTTATCTTTACGGTTATATGTATGAGCACCAAAGTAATCACGCTGAGCCTGAATTAGATTAGCTGGCAGATTTTCCGCACGATAGCTATCAAAGTAAGCAATAGCACTAGAGAAAGTTGGCACTGGTACTCCTGCTTGCACAGCCAAGCTGACAACATCACGCACTGCCTGCTGATACTTAGCCGTAATGTCCATGAAGTATTCATCCAATAGTAGGTTAGCTAGGTCAGCATCACGGCCATAAGCATCTGTAATCTTTTGCAAGAAACGAGCACGGATGATACAGCCAGCACGCCAGATAGAAGCAATTTCACCGAACGGCAGGTTCCAGTTGTTTTCCTTAGAAGCTACACGCAATTGAGCAAAACCTTGAGCATAAGACATAATTTTTGAGAAATAAAGAGCCTGACGGATCTTTTCAATCAACTCTGCCTTGTCTCCTTCAAAGCTGAAAGCAGCTGGTTTTGGCAATACCTTGCTAGCTGCCACACGCTCATCTTTGTAGGTCGAAATGTAACGCGCAAAGACTGACTCAGTAATCAAGGGCAGCGGAACACCTAAATCCAGAGAAGATTGACTAGTCCACTTACCTGTTCCCTTATTGCCAGCCGCATCCAGAATGTAGTCAACGATTGGACCATCTTGACCTTCATCGTCCTTGCGTGTCAAGATATCCGCTGTAATCTCAATCAGATAGCTGTCTAGCTCGCCTTTGTTCCACTCCGTAAAGATGTCTGCCATTTCACTAGCTGAAAGCCCCAGCAAGTGCTGCATCAGGTCATAACTCTCAGCGATTAGCTGCATATCTCCATATTCAATCCCGTTATGGACCATTTTTACATAGTGACCAGCACCATCAGGACCGATATAGGTCACACATGGTGCACCGTCTTCAGGAGCTTTAGCAGAGATTTCTTCCAAGACATCCGCTACCAACTCATAAGCTTCTTTTTGACCACCCGGCATAATAGACGGTCCTTCCAATGCGCCCTTTTCACCACCGGAAACACCTGTACCGATGAAGTTGATACCAGAGTTAGCCAACTCTTCATTGCGGCGAATGGTATCCTTGTAGAAAGTATTCCCACCGTCAATCAGGATATCTCCCTTATCCAAGTGAGGAAGCAGCGCCTGAATAGTCGCATCTGTACCAGGGCCAGCTTGAACCATCAGCATAATCCGACGTGGCTTTTCGATAGAGTTCACAAAAGACTCCACATCATAGCTTGGCACAAAGTTTTTCTCAGGATGAGAGGCAATGACGTCCTCCGTCTTGTTTGCTGAGCGGTTATAAATGGCAACTGTATAGCCACGAGATTCGATATTTAGGGCAAGGTTACGGCCCATAACAGCCATACCAACAACACCAAAATTTGCTTTAGTCATTATGTTCTCCTATAGTTTGTTTGTCTTATTTTATCATTTTTAAGACTTAAAAGAAAGTATTAAGTCGGTGAAGGATGAAAGAGGGAGGGATAGACAAACCAAGCACAGATTAACTGAACTTGGTTGTGGAGATTTACTTTAAAGCTAGATAGTTGTTTTTTTTTAAACGTAGGTTCAATTCTGCCCTTTAAATTGATAGAGTTCTCATTGCTTCGCTACCATGAATATTCATAACCACAAAATCTTCATCATCAACCTTAGCAATGATGTGATAAGACTCTATATGAAAGAATAATCATTGCTATCAATAATAGTATGAAATAAGGACTATTGAAAAGTAAAACTCTGTGAAAGGAAAATTGCATAAACATCTGAGAGAATATTATTGCAAATAAAGTTTTCTAATCTCATATTCTCTGAGTATGACTTAAACAATCCAATAAGAAATCATTGATAAATGTTATCTTTCATTTATCGTTATCTATTTCCTTTATAATTTCTAATATTTCTTCCTGCTCATCTATAGAAAATTCACAATGTAATTCTTGGTTTTCTATTACATCCAACATAAGCTTTTTCTTTTCAGAAAGTCTAGAATAAACTTTATAATCTATAGTATTTCTACATCCTTCTTGTCCATCCATAAAAAGATAAAAATAGTTTGTTTCCTGACCTTCTTTCAAGCCTAAACGATGAATCCTATCCCTTGATTGAAGCATATGAGTTAGATTAAATGAGAATTCATAGTAAATGGCATCATGAGCAATCATATGTAATGAAATTGATTCCGCTAATGTATGCGGATTGGTAATCAAAACATCATAACGACCAGCTTGAAAATCTATTATAATCCGTTCTCTCTCCTCTGATGGTATACTGCCATAGATTACTGCTACTCTTGCACCCAATTCCTGTATTTTATCATGCAATTTATTTATGGTATCAATAAAAATACACCAAATAATATGAGGTTTATTCTTTGTTAAAAGAGAGTCTGATTGAGAAATACATCTATCAAACTTAGACGAATTTTCTAATGATTTTATTAAATCCAGCTCATAATTCGTATAGTTTGGAAGCTCGTCAGTATAATTTATTAATTGCTGTTCTTCATCAACACCATAATCGCCATATATTTCTTTAGTAATCTTTTCTATTAAAAGGGTAGGATTAGAAGAAAGTTGGATTAATCTAATATAGAGTTTAAATGGTTGATGACCATACTTTTTCCACAAAATATCAATAATTAACTGCTCCGTATCGTTGGCTGTCACTCTAATTAATTGATCCTCGTTTTCCTTTGGAACTAATAATTGATTCTTTGTTACTCTCCAAAAGAATGGTGATAACTTTTCATTTATTTCCTGTGATTCAGTAGGAGATAAATGACTAAGTTCTGATTGAGAAAATCCAAAATACTGTTTATATTCAAAATTATAAAGTATATGTAAAAAATTCCAAATATCCTGATATGAGTTTGGGATTGGTGTTCCCGTTAAAACAAGTCTATAAGTAGATTTACATGACAATTCTATTGCAACCTTGGCTCGTTCTGATCCTATTCTTTTTATTTTATGTACTTCGTCAAAAACTAACAATGTTTCCTCATCAATTATATTTGATAGAGCTTCCTTATGTTTTATAAGCGATTCATAATTAATTAATACAAGACTATAATTATCAGTATTTTTATACATCATTTCACTGACAAAATCGGATGCATGTATATCTAAAACTCTCAGACTCCTTTTATTTCCAAACACATTTCTAAACTCTTCTTTCCATGATAAAAAGGAATTTTTTGGACCTATAACAACAATCCTTTTTGCTTTATTTATTTGTGGACTAGAAAGATAGGCAAAGGAACCGTACACCATTGACGTTTTACCTGCGCCTGGAACAGAAAAATTAGCAGCCCTTTTCATACAAACCTGATAGAAACTTAACCAATATTGAATATCATATAACTCTCTATCTACTTCTTGATTTACGATATTTTTGAAAACGTCAAATTCCTGCTTAAACATCTCATCTTTGTTTTTGAGTGCAAGTCCAAGTTTTTTCATTTCTTCAATTTGAAACTTATTACTTTGGATATACATGTATACCGAATCATCTATTATTATTTGGGTATCTGTTCGTTTTCCATATCGTTTAAGGAGCTTAATGATTTCTTCAATATCTGTATAATTTAAATCTGTTTTAAATGTTGTTAATGAAGCATTAAGAAAATATTTTTTGGATAACTGATTTATAGAACGCTGATTAAAATCTATCTTTTGCTTGATTAGATTATTTTGAAATTTTAGGTCATTATTGAAATACAATATCAACGCTTCGTTTTTAAGCATATTTTTATTTAAAATAATTTTTCCTTTACTATAACTAATTAATCTTAATCTAACAATCTCATTAATTGACTTTACAAAAATATAACCATCATCATTTTCACCATCCCACAATTTATTAAATTCTTTTAGCTTTGTTCTAAGTTGCTGTTCTGACTGAGTCCAACTATCTAAAACTGTGATTTCCTCGTAATTTTTTGCAAACGCTGCTTCTGACTCATTCAACGATCCGGTAAAAAACACCATATTATCTAAATCATCTAGAAACATCCCATATTTTGCATGAAATAAGCCAGAATGGGTAAATCCTATTTTTATTTCTACTAGTCCAATTTCTATTAAATAAGCTAAATTAGAAATATTAATTTTTAGAGAAACGTCTGAGTCATCATAATTAAAGTTTTTGAACAAATCGCTTGTCAATTTAGACTTATTAAAATATCCCAATCTGATTGCTTCATAATCTTGCTCAGATATTTCATGAGAAATTATGAAACGCATTTTTCCGTTATTAAGCAATAAATTTTGAATTCCTTTTGTATAGTATGCCAAAGATTTGCTGCTAAAATATCCACTAACTCTGTTATATAGAACAGCTTCCTTTAAGACCAAATTATAAAATGATTCAGGAATATTATCATCTTTAGTAGAGTAAAAGGTTTTAAATTCTAAATCTGAAAATGTCATATGTTTTTTAACTCTTCAACAAAATTAGCAACTTGAACTAGTAATTCATGAAATTCTTGTTTTGAATTTTTTTCCAAGCGATTCAATGAATCCAAATCAATTTCTCTTAAAATTTTAAAACTTTTGTTTAAAATTTCGAAAGGTTGATTCTTAGCGTTCTGTATTTTTTTCCGCTCTACCATTCCCTCAGTTAATTCTGAAACTTTACTTCGTATTTGGATATCTAAACTAACTGTTTCCTTGTTATAATTCTCAGAAAACGATTTAACTGCATCGTCTAAAATTTCTGTCTCATCGATTTCGTCTAACAATTCTGTACCTAGTTGCTTGTCTTCTATAACTGGTCTTAAATCACGAATTTTTCTAGATATGTCACCATTTAACGACATTATATTAAGAAATAAAAATTCTTGAATATCATCCTTGGATTCCACATCAATCCTATTACTCTTCAAAATCTTATGTATTTCACGAATTGGGCCATCAATTTTCTGATCACGAGCTATGTGAAACCTTAAAGGTCTCTTAATGAAATCAAGATAATCAATCATTAGTTTCGAAATTTCAATATCCTCCTTAATTTTACTTAAAGAAATTTGTGTTTCACGACTATATTCCTCAGGAGTAAAAACACCATCGTCTTCAATTAAATCTCTATAAATATCAACCAACCTATCTATAGGATTGTAATCAACACGTGCTTCAATAGCATGTTGTAAATTTAATTCTAAACGCTTTATATCTTTTTCATTATATTTTTTGCTATCTAGAATAACTGCTTCCAAATAATTAAACTCTGCTCCAGCCCCTTCCTAGAAAGTTGGCGTAAAGATGTAAAACGCCTGTTCCCATCTAGCACTATTCCATTAGATAAGACAACTGCTGGCTCTGTCTGCGACATAATTCTTATATTCGCTTTGGTCTTTTTTAAAGCATCGCTATTACTTTTCTCAATATATGTTTCGATAATATTATTAAATTGTTCTACATCTTCTGGGAACTCATTTCCTTCGTCTAAATATTGAGAAACATAAGTTGCAATTCTTCCGTTCTTCTTATTATATACAAGATGTTTGATTGGAATCCGATATACTTCAAATATTTTTTTTTCGCCTTGTAATGAAAGTTTTTTTGTAGCGATTGCATCACCCAAGTCATAATCTAATAAATTCATCTGCCAAATACCTCTTCTAAAAAATCTTCTTTATTTATATAAATTTTGTTTAACTTATCAGAATAATATGCTCCACATTCAACTAATCTAAGCCGAACATTGTATTCATCCAAATTGATTCCGTATTTCTTATTTAAATCATCCGTAAAATCTTCAATATTCGCTGAACCTAATTGTAGTAAGGAATCAACTAAAAAATCATTTAAATTTCTCTTTACATCTCCTTTGAAGTAAATATTAGGAAAACCAATGCTAACAGGTTTAGTTTTATTAGAAATATTAATAAGTCGATCCAAAGATATTAACTCTATTCCATCATCTAATAGAGAAAATTCTATACCATCATTTAATAAAGATATTATAGAGAAATAAGAATTAGAGGGTACCAAAATTTCGATTTCTTTTATAAAACTTTTAAGTTTCTCTAATTCAAATCCTCTCTGAATCATGAATTCAACGTTAATGTAAGTATTTTCTGAAATCTTTAATATCTTTAATTTCTTTTCAAGGTTGTATATCGTGCTATAATAATCTACTGTTTTTTTAAAAGAGATTTCATCTGCATGAAAAACTTTTTGAGATAAAATTAATGTAGTTAACGCATCTTTAGCACCTCTGTACTTTGAACTTATTACTAACTCTCCCCTAAGTATAAAACCTAGTGAAAAAATTAACGATTGCGATACTTCCTGTAACCCACTGTATTTTTTTATTATAGATATAAAATCTTGTTTTGAATATATATATCTATTCAAATACGGAAGAATATTAGAAGCTATCTCATTATAATTAGACTTATCCACATGAATTTTACCATCTAGAATATATTTTCTTAATTTAGAGGATATAAACGATGATAATGAACCCTTATGCAAACCAAATTTTTGATTCATATCAATACAAAATTCCTCTAAAGATATTCCTTCATAAGTAGACATATTATCGACTATATAGTCTTTTTTATCTTTTTCTCCTGCTATAAATTCTGGATTACGACCTAGATGTATGTTTTCAGTCAATATATTATATTTTTTACATATATTGTGCAATTCTGATCCAGATAGAATATCAAATCGTTCCATCACACCTGGATTAGTTTCAAAAATGTAATTCATACTATATGCACCATCGTCTAGGTTTTCAAAAAGAGAAAGTAATTCCTGTTTTTCGTGTTCTTTTATTTCTAAAGGATGGTACCTATAACCCTTCCCTAGAGAAAAAACAATGTGCTGATATCTATTCAACTGACTTTCAAGAGCCCTTTCACTTTTGGGTAAAATCTGTGGAAAATCATTAGCTTCCTCTTTGATAAGATAGAATAATTCATCAGTCTTAAAATATAACTGGAGATTTTTATACCTTCGTAAAATATCTATAATATAATTCTCTCTAGTTAATTTTAATACTCTCCCGTTAGAAGCAAATTTGTTACGTTTTTTTAAAATATATCTCTTTACTTCATCAGAATAATTCCCTTTTAAGATTTCATCGAGAATATCTTCCTCTCCTTTCGTGTATAGGAGTCCCATTAAATTATATAGTCTGGAATCTGATTCTGATATAGTGCTGAATATATCTTCAGATACATCAAATCTCTGATATAAATCTTTAAATTTTTCAACTTCATAAATTTTAGGTATTCTTTTTAAAGACCTATTAATTTTCTGTCTCACTCTTTCCCGAGTAATTCCAACTGAATTCCCAATTTCTTCAAGAGTCTTTCCGTCTAGTCTTTCTTTTAAAAAATTAATATCTTTAAAAGAAGATTGAAAAAAAGAGTCAATTGATATTAGCTTTTCTTCGATTCCACTTTTATAACTCCTTTCTTTCAAATAAAATTCCATGTCCAATCCATATACCTTAATAATTTCTTCACTAAAAGTAAGATTTTCAATAAATAAGCACCATGCATCATCTACTTGACTTTTGAAAATTAATTGCATATCTTCAAGTTGTTTTATTATTGAGGCCTGAAGACCTAAAAAATCCAGTTCAGAATTTCTGATTTTAAATTTTTCAAGAAAAATAGTAAACGTCTTCCATTTTAAAATTTCGTTTTTTATATTAAAGTTAAACAATAATTCAGAATATTTATCTATTTGAACAGTAGCCTTAACAGAAGCAGATTTTAAACCCATTTCCATCCAATTATTATTTTTCAACATTATAACCAGTTCATCAATTGAGTCAGTCATATGATAAATTTTACTAAACACTATTTTAGCGCCTACTGAGTACAACATTCTAATGTCATCAAAAATATTTGGATTTTTGTTAATTTCTAAAATACAATCACTTAAATACAAATTTATTTTTTCGATTTTATTTTTACTTATCTTATTAAACAGTCCATGATTGTTTCTTACAAAAAAATCAATTAACTCGACCCTCTTACCACACAGTGTTTTTGCAATTCGATTACTTAAGCCAAATTTGCATAAGAAATAAATTGATATTGTTTTATTAGCTTCTTCTTCCATGTAATCTCCCCGCTAGAAAATATTAATTATCATTATTGACCATAAATTATTACGCTAACAGCGTATAACGACAAAAGTTGACTCAGAGGAATTAGCTCCTTTAATTCTGCTAATTCTGTATTGGATACATCTATGCTCTTATCTTCATATTTTTGTAAATAATCCATAATAATATTAGATATACTTTTTACAATATAGTATGGATGTGTGCAATCCTCATCATCAAATCCATATTTCTTGTTTTTTTCGTTTAAGTCATTATTAGAAATTTGCTTAATTATTAAACTATTATTTATTTTTTCAACAATTTCTTTATGATTTAGAACTAATAACTCTTTTGCTTCTAGCTGATTTTTTCTTGAAACAATAATACTTTTAAATCCTTTACCAGTACCAGCATGTGCTACAACCCCCCAGTTACCGATTTCTCCATTAATTTTATTAGTCAAATCGACTGTCATGTTCCCTGACTTAATTGGAAATTGTCTAAACAAGGCTTTTTCATTTCGTGTTGGAGGATTATTAAATTCTTTTATTTCTTTATTATCTAAATATTTAAATTGATTGATATCTTTATCTATAAGCTTAGCCGTTAATTTTGGAAATTTTATTAATTCTAAAATTTTCATAGCCAAAGCATAGGATAGTTGAACACAAACCGCATTGCCTACCTGTCTCCACTTTGTAGATTCATCACCAAAAAATTGATAATCTAAAGGATACCCCATAATACAGGCTGCTTCTCTTATGGTTGGCAAGCGATACTCACCATCACCTTTTCTATCATAACCAGATTTATATAAAATAGCTTCTCTGGTACTAGCTGATTGTGTTGCCATAATTGTACGACTCGGCTTATCCATGTTTTCAGGAAACGACATTTTACCCATATAAGGATGTCTCTGTTTTAAATCCCGAGCTTTCTGCCATTGTACTTGATAGACACCTGTATCATAAAAATGATCTTTAAAATCCTCAAACTTAACAGATTCATTTGGATAATTTGGATCTGTTATAAATTCTACAGGCGATTGATCTAATGGATCTGGAAAATTTCTAAATAATTTATTTAAAGTAACTTTCTCTTTAGCAACCCTATCAGGAAATGGAAATTCACCAGTCTTAGTTATTTCCCCGCTGACGAACCTACGTCTTGCCTGTGCTGCACCATAATCATCTGCATGTAAAACCCCACCGTTATATTTAGACTTGATGGCAATGGATTTTGGATTTAACCCCTGAGAAACGGCCCAACTTACCAAATCCAAGTCCTCAAAAGTATACTCCTCTTGGACATAGTTTTGAGAATTTGGAACATTTTCCATTAACCATGCTTTTAGTTTAGAATTCTTTTGAAATTTCTTTACAGCAATTACCTTAAAAAAAGTATTAATCAGATGGATACCCAAATCTTTGTTAGCATTCCCACCTTGATTAGAAAGAGAAAATAATTGACATGGGGGACTACCAATGATAATATCCGAATCTGGCAACTTATTGATTTCATCAATATCTTCAAAATCAAGTACGCTCTTAACTTTATCGTTTAGCCCATGGTTAAAATTATGAGTCGTGATTGCTGGTTGCCAAACATCAATTCCCATAATAACATCATAGCCCGCTCTACGAAATCCTTCTGAAAAACCACCTGCTCCACAGAAAAAATCAATCACGGTTAATCTCTTTTTTTTCTTCTTACTTTTCACAATTCTACCTATTATCTTACATTATTTTTTGTTTGCCCCCATTATACCAAAAAAACACAGTTTTTGCACTGTGTTTTCGTCATATTCATATAATGAATTTGAGGTTTTAAACCAACTTCCTCATCTCCTCAATCCGCCCTACTGTCGCATCATACTTGGCTTGGTAGTCGGCTTGTTTGTCGCGTTCTTTTTGGACGATTTCTGGTTTGGCGTTGGCTACGAAGCGCTCGTTAGAGAGTTTCTTGCCGACCATATCCAGTTCTTTTTGCCACTTGGCTAGTTCTTTTTCGAGACGAGCCAGCTCTTCCTCGATATTGAGGAGGTCTGCCAGCGGCAGATAGATTTCTGCTCCTGTGATGATGCTAGACATAACCAGCTCTGGCACAGCAAGGTCTGCTGCAATTTCCAGATGCTCAGGATTGGTGAAACGCTTGATGTAGTTGACATTATCCTTGAAGAAGGTTTCCAGCGCGCTGTCTGTCGTCTTAATCAAGATAGTAATCGGCTTGCTTGGCGCCACATTGACCTCAGCTCTGCTATTACGCACCGAACGGATTAGATCTTTGAGGGCTTCCACGCCAGCTGCTGCCTCGGCATTTTCAAACTCTGGACGAACCACTGGATAAGCCGCTATCACAATGGTGCCTTCTGAGATTTGTCCAAAGATTTCCTCGGTCACGAAAGGCATGATTGGGTGAAGCAGGCGCAGGATTTGGTCTAGCGTGTAAAGGAGGACAGAGCGAGTGATGACTTTCTCGTCGTCATTGTCGCTGTAAAGCACTTCCTTGGTCAGCTCCACATACCAGTCGGCAAATTCATCCCAGATAAAGTTGTAGAGGATGTGACCAGCCACGCCAAACTCAAACTTATCAAAGTTCTCAGTCACCTTGCCAATAGTTTCATTGAGGTTGTGGAGGATCCAGCGGTCAGTGACATTACCTGCCTGACCAGACGCCACCTGAGCGACATTCTCACGCGCCGCATCCAGCGTCAAACCTTCATTGTTCATGAGGATGTAGCGGGAAATGTTCCAGATCTTGTTGATGAAGTTCCAAGAGGCATCCATTTTCTCGTAAGAGAAGCGCACGTCTTGTCCTGGGGCAGAACCGTTTGAGAGGAACCAACGAAGGGCATCAGCACCGTATTTCTCAATAACATCCATCGGGTCAATCCCGTTCCCGAGAGATTTAGACATCTTGCGTCCTTGCTCGTCACGAATGAGACCGTGGATAAGGACATTTTGGAATGGTTGGCGTCCTGTGAATTCCAAGGATTGGAAGATCATACGAGACACCCAGAAGAAGATGATGTCGTAACCGGTAACCAAGGTTGAAGTTGGGAAGTAACGTTTGAAGTCTTCTGAGTCGACATCAGGCCAGCCCATAGTTGAGAACGGCCAAAGGGCAGAACTGAACCAAGTGTCCAAGACGTCTTCGTCCTGAGTCCATCCGTCGCCTTCTGGAGCTTCTTCACCGACGTACATTTCACCCTCAGCATTGTACCAAGCAGGGATTTGGTGACCCCACCAGAGCTGACGAGAGATAACCCAGTCGTGAACATTTTCCATCCATTGGAGGAAGGTGTCGTTGAAACGAGGTGGGTAGAATTCTACCTTGTCCTCTGTTGCTTGGTTGGCAATAGCATTCTTAGCCAATTGGTCCATCTTGACGAACCACTGAGTAGATAGACGCGGCTCAACCATAACGCCAGTCCGCTCTGAGTGACCAACGCTGTGGACACGTTTTTCGATTTTAACGAGGGCACCGATTTCTTCCAGTTTCTTGACAACCGCTTTGCGAGCTTCAAAACGGTCCATACCCGCAAATTCAAAGGCCAAGTCATTCATGGTTCCGTCGTCGTTCATAACGTTAACTTGTGGCAAGTTATGGCGTTGACCAACCAAGAAATCGTTTGGATCGTGGGCAGGTGTGATTTTCACGACACCTGTACCAAACTCAGGATCTGCATGTTCATCCGCCACGATTGGGATTAATTTATTGGCAATCGGCAGAATAACGTTTTGTCCGATCAAATCCTTGTAGCGTGAGTCTTCTGGATTGACCGCAACCGCAACATCCCCAAACATAGTCTCAGGACGAGTGGTCGCTACTTCAAGGGCGCGTGAACCGTCTTCCAGCATGTAGTTCATGTGGTAGAAGGCACCTTCCACGTCCTTGTGAATCACCTCGATATCAGACAGAGCTGTGCGAGCTGCGGGGTCCCAGTTGATGATAAACTCACCACGGTAGATCCAGCCTTTCTTGTAAAGTTCGACAAAAACCTTGCGAACAGCTTTTGACAGTCCCTCATCCAGAGTAAAACGCTCACGAGAATAGTCTACAGAGAGCCCCATCTTGCCCCATTGTTCCTTGATGGTCGTCGCATATTCGTCTTTCCATTCCCAGACCTTCTCGAGGAATTTCTCACGACCGAGGTCATAACGGGAAACGCCTTGCTCCCGCAAGCGCTCCTCGACCTTAGCTTGAGTCGCAATTCCCGCATGGTCCATCCCAGGAAGCCAAAGCGTGTCAAAACCTTGCATGCGTTTTTGACGGATGATGATATCTTGCAAAGTTGTATCCCAAGCGTGACCAAGGTGAAGTTTCCCAGTTACGTTTGGTGGTGGAATAACGATCGAATAAGGCTTAGCCTTTTGATCTCCTGAAGGCTTGAAAACATCAGCCTCAAGCCATTTTTGATAACGACCAGCCTCAACCTCGGCTGGATTGTATTTAGGTGGAAGTTCTTTAGACATGTGTGTTCTCCTTTAATTTAGCATTCTCAAAACTAGTTTAGAAATCCGTTTTTTGTTCTTCAAAAAGCAATAAAATTGTATTGGGTGCTGGAATTTATTAGGTTGATTTTTATTAACTAATTTCTTTTTTAACTTTCTACGTTTCTTTTCCAGTGATTCTAAATTTATTTTTCTGTTATCAAAACTATAAACTTTGGATTCTAAGCGTATTATCTCATTATTAAGCCTACTAGCTTTATTATTGATTGTGGAAGGTTTTTTTAGAAATCGTTCTATAGCTTCCACATAATCATCTTCTACTCTAATTGTTACCAATGACAAATAATGAAACATGTAGATATAAATTCCTAAAAAAGTAGTGATAGCAATTGGAGGATTTTTTAGAAAATCCGTATAGTTAATACCTACTCCCCAATTTATAAAAAATGGTGTAGCAAAAAATATAATATATAACCATTTCTTTTCTGCATCATTTTTAGATGGATTTATTTTTAAACCATCAATAACAAGACCTTGTAATATGATGAGAAATATTGACAAAGTTAGTCCTCCTAGAGCTATCTGAGACCACAGATTTTTCACTAAATTCTGAGCTGCTAAGTAAAACAAGTAGAGAGAGAAGGCGCCTGAAAATATTTGCATTATACGGAACAATATAATTGAATAGTGAAATTTAGCCTCTTGCTTTTTCCTTTCCCAATCAAATTTTAATAGTAATTCTAAAAAGTAAATGGTGTCCTCATATTTACCATCTGCGATACTATCCCAGATATGACCATCTTTCATAAAATAAAATTTTGTGTTTTTTATTTCTAGATTGTAACCATAGGGATTGATTTGGCTTTTTAATCTTGCCAGAACACTTTCATGATTTGAGGTATCTTGAAGCTCTTCAATAATATTTTCAATTTTCTTCCTCCACTCAGATCGTTCTCTAGTAATATAATCGAGCTGATTTCTTTTACTATTATTAACAAACACTAAAATAGCACTTAATATCGCTCCTAAGCCTACACTAGAGAACAGAGTAATAATCTGGTTTGTTTCCAATTTTTCTCACCTCACTTTCGAAAATCAATAAATACTAACCGTCACAACGTTTTCCTTGGACATCTTTGTGGTATAGAATGCGTTCTTTGAGAACAAAGCCGAGTTTTTCTACTACTCTTTGAATTTGAAAATTACAATCAAAACAAGATTCCCTCATTCATTCAAAAAGCGATTAATTCGCTTTTTTAAACTTTATACCATTTTCCTTTAACTTCTTAACAGTGACAGGGCCGATTCCTTTTAAAGCTAGGACTTCTTTTTCTGTCCAATCTTTGAAATCAGCTGATGTACAGATTCCATTATTTACGAAAATACGAGCATAATCCATTCGAATATCGTTCATTTCTGGTTCTGCCATAAAAGCAAACAAGGCAGTTAGCTCAATAAAGCCTTCTTCTAGTCCATAAGGAAAGGCAAAGTGCTCCTTGTCATCCAATTTTTTCGCTTCATTTGTCAAAAACTGCGTTACAATGATGTTTCTTTCTAAAAAATCAAAAAGTGGATAGAGACTCGCCATCAGTGACTCATTTGTGTTTGGGTAGTAATATTCTTGCTCCTCTATATCAAACACTTGAAAATACCAGTCTTCTTCAGCAAAGAAGGCAATCGCTTCAGCGTTAATCTCAGCTAACTTTGCAAATAATTTTCTCGCTTCCTCTAGTTTTCCTCGCAAGAAAGCAGCAATAATAGCATGTACCAATATAGTATCATCGTATTTCCCTTTATTCCGTTCGTCTTGATAAAAGCGCTCAACCTTTATCTCCTGACCGGTCATATGATATAAGGAAAGCATACAGAAAACAAAGTTGGGCGGAAAACGATCTGGTCGCTTACTCAAGTACAGATTAACTAATTCCAAGGCCTTATAGTAACATCCCTCCGCCATGTAATACTCAATCAGAAACATAAGAGCAGTTAGAACAGGCCGTGCTTCAAAATAATTCCAATTATTATAGCCCTTGATTTTCCATTTTTCTAATACCAGAGTTTCAAATTCTAAAACTTTTTCAAAGGACGGCAAATCAAAGTCTTCAACCTCTGATACAAATAGATGAAACTCCGCTGCAAAATAATCTGGATTGAGCTTTAACACTTGTTTCAACAGTTTATTTCTCTTTTGTTTATTTCTAGTATGCATCGCTTCTCTAAATAAAGCATGATCCTGATGCCAATCAAAAGTTCCTGTTCTTAATTGGTAATTAATTTCCTGAATATTCGGATAGTCACCATACTCATCAGCATATTGCATAATTGCTGTGTGTTGCTCATCAAAGTTTTGAATTCTACGCCGCTCAACTAAGATTGGTTTGTGGGCCAATGCTTCTGTCAACGCAGCCTCTTCTTCAGAAATGACTTTGATTGCCAATTTCTGCTGACGTCTTAATTCTTTTTTACGATTTTTCTTTTTAGCCATCTTTTCTCTCCTCCAACTCACTCTTCAGCAATCCATACCTCAAATCATCACAGCGATTGCCTTGAACATCTTTACGGTCTCGGATGCGAGCTTCAAGGGTAAAACCAAGTTTCTCAGCAACTCGTTGACTTTGCAGGTTATATCCAAAGCAAGACAATTCAATTTTATGTAGGTTCAATTCTTTAAAAGCCACATCAATCAAGGCTCGCGCCGCTTCTGGCACATAGCCTCGACCCCAATAGTCTGGGTGCAAGGTATAGCCGAGCTCAAGAACATCATCTTCGTGACGGTGATTGAAGTCAACAGAACCAATGACTTTATCCGTCCCTTTGACGACAATTCCATAGCCTGCTGGGAGATTTTCCTTTTGATTACGCTCAGGCAGAATATGCTCCAGATAATAAATCTCATCTTCCAAGGTCTTGACGGGCGGAAAGCCTGCTGGGTAGGCGACCTCCGGCAGACTTGCGTAGGCATGGATATCTTCGGCATCCGCCACGGTGCGGACTCGCAAGACTAGCCGTTCTGTTTCTAATCGATCTGGTAATCGTGCTTGCTCCATCTTCCTACATCGCTTTCTATAAAAAATCGCCCCTGTCATCTACATGACAGGGACGAATGTGTTTATCCGCGGTACCACCCAATTTCGGGCAGATGCCCGCAACTCTCGTCTTTGAAGTAAATACAAAGACACTTTTATTTCAATTTTTCATCTCATCAGCAACCAGCTTTGACACATTTGTGGACTTCTCAGCACCGCCACTTTCTGTAAAATGCTTGACTCAAAACACCTCTGATGAACCTATTCTATCACCTTTCCAGCGAAAAATCAATAATTTCTCTCACCCAAAAGTCCGTCTGGCAGGTCATGAAATCCCTTGCCTGCCTGATAGTTGGCGAATTTCCCCATAAGAAACTGATAGGCGTCTAAACGACTTTCATAGCGAATAGCCGCTTCCTTAGCTCGCTCGTCCTGGTCCGCTTCATAGACTGCCTGACTCTCCTTGAGGGCCATCTCGTTAATCATGACCTGGGTCTTGACCCAAGCTTCAAACTCCTGTAAAAATTCCTGTTCGTAACTCATTTTTCTCACTTTCTAACTGCAAATACCTAGTCCAAATCTCGGTAAAAATCACTATCAATGTCACGGAAGGGCTGAATGTCCTGCACATACTCAAGCACTCCCTGAAACTCACCGAACTCATCCCGCACCGCCGCATAGGTCACATGGACAAACTTGCCCCGTGATTCCGACTTGAACCACATCTCAAACTTATCCCGCTCTCGCTCGCGCAGATCCTTGAAAATCCGCCGCACCTTATCCAAAAACTTGGGCGGGTGACAGAGCTCGACATTGCGCCCTATCTGGGACGGCGTCCGCTTGAAAATCATCTCGTCCGCCGGCACGCTGTCATTATAATACTGGAAAATATCCTCCTTATTGACAAAGGTAATCTCCATGGGCAGATGGTCCAAAATCAGATTGGCCTCCGCCACTGACAGATAGCCATGGCCAAAAGTCTGCTGGGCCTCACGATTAAAGGCTGGCTCTTTCTTTTCCTTAGGCTTAAAGGAAATAGTGACCTGACCATCCGGCGTATCAATAACCTGCTCAAATCTGCCATCACTAGTCTGCTTTGTAGTGGCTGGCGCTTCGCTTGCTTCATCAGCAGCATTTCCAGCTTCCTCCTCCGAGAATGAGTGTCGCGCAGGAATCCATTTCTCCGTTGGCTTGATGATAGCATAACCATAAGCATCACTTTCATCAGCAATCTTGAGCCAATCATCCTGAGTAAAGGACTCGAGGAGTATCATGAGAAGGATAGACTCTTCCTTAAAAATCATAGCTTCAAACTCAGTAGCAAAAGTCTCAAACTTGTCCTTGACCTCCTCAATCGAAGTATCAGGCAGCTGCTCTGCAGCAGTCTTAGCCTCTTGGAAAAGGTCTCGAATCTGGTCATCTACCCCCCACATGACCTTGGGCGGCGAATCGTGGCCGTAGCTCTCCATGATGGGAAACATGAGCTCTTCCTTGCGCTGATAGTGGATGTCAAACTGCCCCACCAAACCCAGCTGACGCTGGAGTCCCTTGCGGATTTCTGGAAGAAGGTCCTCATCTTCTGTACTTTCATAGGTGGATAGGAGCCTGCGAACCCGCATGAGGGCAGCCCGAAGCGCTAGATTTTCCTGCTTGAAGACCTGAACAGGATGGCCTGGATGGTCGGTATCAGCCACCTCCACATCCTGAATAGCTCCTTTAAAGAGGTTGGCATGGACATTGCAGAGAGACATGACATCTTCAAAGGTCACTCCCGTATCCGAGTTCATCAGCTCATGCTCCATCAGGCTGATTTCGATAGCAGACACACCAGCAAAATGCTTGTTGAAAAGCTCCTGAACAGATTCTGCCGAAGCTCCATTATGTAGGTCCAGCAAGATAGACTTGAGGACTTCAATGCGTTCAGTAGTCATACCTAAATCCCCACCACTTCATAGCCATTTAATTCCAGAGTTTGCTTGATTTTATTCAGGTCAATGCCGTTCATGGCAGCTCCTTTTTTGATAGAAACCACGCGCCCTACTGTATTGCGCATGACAGGATTGGCCAGAGGCTTAAAGCCCAACTCGACCAAAACATCCAAAACCTCGGGCTGCTTCTCAATCACTTCTGCCACTGGGATAGACAAATCAATCACATTATCCATAGCTGCTCCCTCATCGTTATTTTTCTACAATTATACCATAAAAAAGCTATCAGACCCAAAGCAAAAAAGTGTGATAATTTGCTCTTCTTACGCTTGTTCAAAAGAAATGGAATAGCGAATTAAGATAGACATGATGATAGACTTCTGCCTTCCATTATTGCCTTAGACAACGATAAGAAAAAATAAAGCACATTGCTTCGTCTTTTTTCCCTTTTGTGATAAGCTAAGAATAGTGAATTGAGAGGGTTTTCGTATGTATCTTGCAGACTTAATGGAAAAGAGTGAAGCGGGGCAGTTTATTGTCCTGTCTTATTTACAGCAGCATTCTACATCCAGTTTGAAGGCCGTCATGTCAGAAACAGGCTTCTCGAAAGCAACCTTGACCAAGTACATTAGCCTGATTAACGACAAGGCTGTAGGCCATCATGCAACCTTATCCATCCAGCTTCAGGACGAAACGCTCAGTCTGTCCATCGGACCTAATACCAAGGGACGGGACATTCGCAGACTCTTTTTGGGCAATGCCGTCAAATACCAGATTTTAAACTACTTGCTCTATCATCAGCAGTTTTTAGCCCATCAATTAGCTCAGGAACTGATGATCAGTGAAGCAACCCTCGGCCGCCATATATCTGGTCTAAATCAGATTTTATCAGAGTTTGATATTTCTATCCAAAATGGCCGCTTAAAAGGGCCTGAACACCAGATCCGCTATTTTTATTTCTGCCTCTTTCGCAAAGTCTGGTCCAGCCAAGATTGGGAAAAAGAACTTCAAAAATCAGAAAGAAGGCAGGAAGTTGCCGTCTTAGAAGAACTCTGCGGAGCCCAACTCTCTCAAGGTCAGCGATTGGACTTGGCTCTTTGGGCACATATCACCCAACAGCGCCTAAGAGTCAATGCCTGTCAATTTCAAAACATTGAACAGAAAATGCAGGGCTATTTTGAAAACATCTTCTACCAACGCTTGCATCGTCGGACAAATGATTTCTTTGCCGGTCAGCACATCACCCTGAGCCAGGAAGACGGGGAAATGATGATTTTCTTTTCATTTCTGCTCTCCCATCGGATTTTACCCCTGCACACCATGGAGTATATACTGGGCTTTGGAGGTGAAATTGCCAGTCTGATTACGCAACTCATTCAAGAGATGAAGTCTCAGGACTTGCTAGGTGACTATATTGAAGACCAAGTGACCTACGAACTCAGTCAGCTCTGCGCCCGCGTCTTTCTTTTCCGAGGCTATCTCTTGCAAGACAAATACAAGCATGATCTGGAATTGCGCCATCCTTACTTATGGAGCGAATACGATTATCGACAAGTGGCAGACACTATTTTTAGCAAACTTCCTATTTTCCAGCAGGGAACATCTCTGGATAAAAAAGTTTTGTGGGAATGGCTCCAGCTGATGGAGTACATTGCTGAAAACGACGGTCAAGTCATCAAGATAGGCATGGACTTGACAGATAGCTTTATCGTTGTTTCCAGGATGACGGCCATTTTAAGACGGTATTTAGAGTACAATCGTTTTATTACGATTGAATCCTACGACCTTACCAGAAATTATGACCTCATCATCACCAACAATCCTATTCATCAGACCCAGCAGGTTCCTATCTATTATTTAAAAAATGACTTGGATTTGGAAGATTTAGCTCAAATCCGTCACATGATATTTCATTAAGAAACTTGGAGAAATCCAGGTTTCTTTGTGATTTTCGCACAATCTCCTCATATTTTTTTAAAATTTAAAAAAAGTTGATAAAAAAGAAAGCGTTTTATTTTATATACTAGTTACTGTAGAGGAAACATCCTCAAGATTTTTACCAGGAGGACAGTTCATGTCACAAGAAAAATACATCATGGCCATCGACCAAGGAACTACTAGTTCACGCGCCATCATCTTTAACAAAAAAGGAGAAAAAGTTAGCTCCAGTCAAAAAGAATTTACTCAGATTTTCCCTCAAGCTGGATGGGTTGAGCACAATGCCAATGAAATTTGGAACTCAGTGCAGTCCGTTATCGCAGGTGCCTTCATCGAAAGTGGAGTCAAACCTAACCAAATCGAAGCTATCGGAATCACCAACCAGCGTGAAACAACTGTCGTCTGGGATAAGAATACAGGTCTTCCTATCTACAATGCTATCGTTTGGCAATCTCGTCAGACAGCTCCTCTGGCTGAACAGCTGAAAAGCCAAGGCTATGTGGAGAAATTCCATGAAAAGACTGGTTTGATTATTGACGCTTACTTCTCTGCTACCAAGGTTCGCTGGATTTTGGATCATGTAGAGGGTGCACAAGAAAGAGCTGAAAAGGGTGAATTGCTCTTTGGTACCATTGATACCTGGCTGGTTTGGAAATTGACTGACGGCGCGGCTCACGTGACCGACTACTCAAATGCAGCCCGTACAATGCTCTATAACATCAAGGATCTTAAATGGGATGATGAGATTTTGGAAATCCTTAACATTCCAAAGGCTATGCTTCCAGAAGTTCGTTCTAACTCAGAAATTTATGGTAAGACTGCTCCATTCCATTTCTACGGCGGAGAAGTTCCAATTTCTGGTATGGCTGGTGACCAGCAGGCGGCTCTCTTTGGACAGTTAGCTTTTGAGCCTGGTATGGTTAAGAATACTTATGGAACAGGTTCTTTCATCATCATGAACACTGGTGAAGAGATGCAGTTGTCTCAAAACAACCTCTTGACAACCATTGGCTACGGTATCAACGGCAAAGTTTACTATGCCTTAGAAGGTTCTATCTTCATTGCCGGAAGTGCTATTCAGTGGCTACGCGACGGTCTTCGGATGGTTGAAAATTCACCAGAATCTGAAAAATATGCCCTGGCTTCTCACAACAATGACGAAGTCTATGTCGTACCTGCCTTTACAGGTCTGGGCGCTCCCTACTGGGATCAAAATGCCCGTGGATCTGTCTTTGGCTTGACCCGCGGAACCAGCAAGGAAGACTTTATCAAGGCTACTCTGCAATCCATCGCTTACCAAGTACGAGATATCATTGATACCATGCAGGTGGATGCCAAGACTGCTATTCAAGTCCTCAAAGTCGACGGCGGTGCTGCTATGAACAACTTCCTCATGCAGTTCCAAGCTGACATTTTGGGAATCGATATTGCCCGTGCTAAAAACTTAGAAACAACTGCTCTTGGTGCAGCCTTCTTGGCAGGATTGTCAGTAGGCTACTGGAAAGACTTAGATGAACTCCGCACTCTCAATGAAACTGGAGAACTCTTTGAACCATCTATGAATGAATCCCGCAAGGAACAACTCTACAAAGGATGGAAAAAAGCCGTTAAGGCAACTCAAGTCTTTGCAGAAATCGACGACTAATACTGATTCTTATTTTAATAATCAAGTCAGTAGAAGCACGAAACGACTAAGTTAGAAAGTGTGTAATTATGGAATTTTCAAAGAAAACACGTGAATTATCGATAAAAAAAATGCAGGAACGCACCTTGGATCTCTTGATTATCGGTGGTGGGATTACCGGTGCTGGGGTAGCCTTGCAAGCAGCAGCTAGTGGACTGGAGACTGGTCTGATTGAAATGCAGGACTTTGCAGAAGGGACTTCTAGCCGTTCGACTAAGCTGGTTCATGGTGGACTTCGTTACCTCAAGCAATTCGACGTAGAGGTGGTCTCAGATACAGTTTCTGAACGTGCTGTGGTACAGCAAATTGCCCCTCATATTCCAAAACCAGATCCTATGCTCCTTCCCGTCTACGAAGAAGCGGGTGCTACTTTCAGCCTCTTCCGTCTCAAAGTAGCTATGGACCTCTACGACCTCTTGGCTGGTGTTAACAACACTCCTGCTGCCAACAAGGTCTTGAGCAAGGAAGAAGTGCTAGAACGGGAACCTGAACTCAAGAAAGAAGGCCTGGTCGGCGGCGGTGTCTATCTTGACTTCCGCAACAACGACGCTCGCCTCGTAATTGAAAATATCAAACGCGCCAACCAAGACGGTGCCCTGATTGCCAACCACGTTAAGGCAGAAGGCTTCCTCTTTGATGAATCTGGAAAGATTACAGGCGTTGTTGCGCGTGACCTCTTGACGGATGAAGTCTTTGAAATCAAGGCTCGCCTAGTTATCAACACAACTGGACCTTGGAGCGACAAGGTGCGCAATCTGTCAAATGATGGTGAGCAATACTCACAAATGCGTCCAACTAAGGGAGTTCACTTGGTAGTTGACTCTAGCAAGATCAAAGTTTCTCAGCCAGTCTACTTTGATACAGGCTTGGGAGACGGCCGGATGGTTTTTGTTCTTCCACGTGAAAATAAAACCTACTTTGGTACGACAGATACTGACTACACTGGTGACCTAGAGCATCCAAAGGTAACCCAAGAAGATGTGGATTACCTCTTGGGTATTGTCAATAATCGCTTCCCAGAAGCCAACATCACAATTGACGACATCGAAAGCAGCTGGGCAGGCCTGCGTCCTCTGATTGCAGGAAACAGCGCTTCTGACTACAACGGCGGAAACAACGGTACCATTAGCGACGAAAGCTTCAATGCACTGATTGCGACTGTTGAAAGCTATCTAGCCAAAGAAAAATCCCGTGAGGATGTTGAAGCGGCTGTTACGCAACTCGAAAGCAGCACTTCTGAAAAACACTTGGATCCATCTGCTGTGTCCCGCGGTTCCAGTCTGGAACGTGATAACAATGGCCTTTTGACCCTTGCTGGCGGTAAGATTACGGACTTCCGTAAGATGGCTGAGGGAGCCATGGAGCATGTCCTTGAAATCCTCAAAGCAGAATTCGACCGCAGCTTCAAGCTCATCAACTCGAAGACCTATCCTGTTTCAGGCGGAGAGCTCAATCCAGCAAATGTGGATTCCGAAATCGAAGCTTTTGCTCAACTTGGTGTCTCACGTGGTTTAGATGGTAAAGAAGCCTTCTATCTTGCAAACCTTTACGGCTCCAATGCTCCGAAAGTCTTTGCCCTCGCTCACAGTATCGAACAAGCACCAGGTCTTAGCCTAGCGGATACCTTGTCGCTGCATTATGCTATGCGTAATGAATTAGCACTCAGCCCAGTTGACTTCTTGCTTCGCCGGACAAATCACATGCTCTTTATGCGGGATGGTTTAGACGCTATTGTAGAGCCTGTTCTGGATGAAATGGGACGGTTCTACGACTGGTCAGAAGCAGAAAAAACATCTTATCGAAACGATGTTCAAGCTGCCCTTGCAAATAACGATTTAGAAGAATTAAAAAAATAGAAAATACGAGAAGAGGCGGTAGGCAAAACAACTGTCTGCCACCCCTTCTTTTAAATGGAGTAACATAAATGATGAAAGAAATATTTGGCGAATTTTTAGGAACACTGCTCTTGCTCCTTTTGGGAAATGGTGTAGTCGCAGGTGTGGTTCTTCCCAAAACTAAGAGTCACAATTCAGGTTGGATTGTGATTACCATGGGATGGGGGATTGCCGTTGCCATAGCTGCTTTTGTATCCGGCAACCTTGGCCCAGCCCATCTGAACCCTGCCCTAACTATCGGAGTAGCTCTGAAAGGTGATTTGCCTTGGGCATCTGTTCTTCCTTACATCCTCGCTCAGTTTGCAGGTGCTATGGTCGGACAATTCCTTGTCTTCCTACAGTTCAAACCTCACTATCTAGCTGAAGAAAATCCGGCTAACGTCCTGGGTACATTCAGCACAGGCCCGGCTATCAAAGATACCTTCTCTAACCTGATTAGCGAGATCCTTGGAACCTTTGTCCTTGTGCTGACTATCTTCGCTCTTGGACTTTATAAACTGCAAGCAGGCATTGGCACTTTTGCAGTCGGAACACTCATTGTCGGAATTGGTCTCTCACTTGGTGGAACAACTGGCTATGCCCTCAACCCAGCTCGTGACTTAGGACCTCGCATCATGCACAGTCTTCTTCCTATTCCCAAAAAAGGAGATGGCGATTGGAGCTATGCTTGGATTCCAGTTGTCGGACCAATCATTGGAGCCGTCCTTGCAGTCCTAGTCTTTGGTTTATTCTAATATAACTGATTACCATTAGAGAACACTTGACGAGTGTTCTCTTTTTGTGACTAATTGAGGTGGAGACTAACCTTCCTAGCTTATGCTTAAGATAAAACCATTGCAATTTTGATAAAAGAAAAGACTTAGTTCTGTATCACAGAAAACTAAGTCCTTTTTAGAATGATTTTATCAACTCTAGCGAGCCGTTTCCGATTAACTCAAACGAGAGCTATTTCTCTTGGACAATTTCACCACAGCTTCGGTCCGAGCAGTATGCGGAAACATATCAACCGACTGGATATAGTGCACATCATAGACCTGGCTGAGCTTGACCAAATCGCGAGCCAGAGTTGAGACATTGCAGGAAACGTAGACCATCTTCTCAGGTGCATAACGAACAATCGTCTCCAGCAGCTTATCGTCCAGACCTGTTCGCGGCGGATCGACAATCAAGGCATCCGCCCGATAGCCTTCAGCATACCAGCGAGGAATAATCTCCTCTGCCGTTCCAGTCTCGTAGAGAGTATTGGCAAAGCCCATCCTTTTTGCATTGCGCTTGGCGTCTTCAATGGCCTCAGGGATGATGTCCATGCCCCTCAGAGATTTGACCCTTTTAGCAAAGGCAAAGCCAATGGTTCCCACTCCGCAATAAGCATCAATCAAATGGTCTTCTTCCGTTACATCCAGCGCCTTAATTGCCTCCCCGTAGAGCACCTCTGTCTGTTCAGGGTTGAGCTGATAGAAAGCTCGAGGCGATAGGGAGAACTCATAGTCCAGCACTCCCTCTTGGATAGCCGCCTCGCCCCAGATAATCTCTGTCTTATCCCCATAAATCTCACTAGACTTGCTCGTATGATAATTGACTGCTACTGTCTCCAGCTCTGGAAATTCAGCCACTAGGTCTTGAACGACTGGAGAAAAATCCAGCTTACGCCCCGTCACAAAAATCATCTGCACCTGACCCGTCTTTCTAGCCCTGCGAATCATGACAGTTCTCACTCCAGTAGTCTTTCGTTCATCATAAATAGGAAGCCTGTATTTACCTAAAAGCCGAGCCACCTTATTTATGATCTGTTGCGTCACCTTGTCCTGAACCAGACAGTTTTTCAGCGAGACCAGATAGTGGGAATTCTGGGCATAGAGCCCCGCCTTGACCTCATCCTTAAACTTCCGAGTCTGAAACTGCAGCTTGGCTCGATAATAGAGCGGCTCCTGCATACCAATGGTCGGCCGAATCTCATAGTTTTCATAACCAGCTGGCGCAAACTTTTTCAAGGCCTGACGCAGCAAATCTTCCTTAAACGCCAACTGCTTATCATAATGGAGGTGCATAATTTGACAGCCCCCGCAGCTATCATAAATCTCACAAGGCGCTTCCACCCGAAATTTCGACCGCTTGTTGATGGTCAAGAGCTTGGCCTCGATGAAATTACGCTGAACTCTGGTCACCTGACAGTAGACTTCCTCGCCTTTCAAAGCCCCAGGCACAAAGACCAGCGTTTTCTTATAAAATCCAATCCCTTCCCCATTAATCCCCATTTTCTTAATTTTCAAAGGGATTCTTTGCTTCACTTTCACATTCATGATTCTATTATACCACGCTGCCTCGCATTAGTTGAGAATATGGTACAATAAAAGTATGAAAGCAGAAAAAATATCCCTTCCACTAGCCCATTACCCTAAGCAAATACGAACTTATCTAGAGGGAGCCAACTTTTACGACAGCTCCTCACATTCTGGAGCCAGCGTTTTCTATGTTGATACAGGCTATTATTTGAAAATCGACCAAAAAGGGCAGTTAGCCCAAGAAGCCACACTTGCCAAATGGTTTGAGAAGCAAGGCCTCGGCGTACCTGTCATTTACTATCTGACGGCAGATAAAGATTACCTGCTGACTAAAGAAGCCGAGGGTAAGGACGCCCTAGCCTTTCTCCAACAGCCAGAAGAACTTTGCCAAACAATGGCTGCTGCACTAAAAAAACTTCACAGCATCCAACCCCAGCATTTCCCAATCCAGCATCGCCTCCAACTCTATAAAGGGCAAGCAGAGGAAAATTATCGGAAAGGCTGCTTTTATCAAAAAGCCTTACTGCCTCAATTTCATATCCAAAACCGAGAGGAAGCCTACCAGCTTATCCAAGAACAGGGAAAACTACTGACGGCGGATACCTTGATTCATGGAGATGCCTGCTTGCCTAATTTCATTCTGAAAGACGCTTCAACCTTCTCCTGCTTTATTGACCTTGGCCTCGCCGGCCTTAGCGACCGCCACATTGACCTTTTCTGGGCAATCTGGTCTCTTACTTATAATTTATCTGACCCTCAATACGCAGAGCTCTTTCTTGACTACTATGGCAGGAAGGATGTTGATACAGACAAACTGCGCTTGATAGCTGCATTTGAAGCATTTGGCTAAAAGAAAGGATTCTACCAAAATCTCTTATGAAAATCACAAAAATCGAAAAGAAAAAAAGACTCTACCTCTTGGAGTTGGACGACAGTGAAAAGCTCTATATCACAGAAGACACCATCGTTCGCTTCATGCTATCTAAAGGAATGGAAATCACAGAACAAGAGCTATTAGAAATTCAAGACTATGCCCAATTCTCCTACGGAAAAAATCTAGCCCTCTACCATCTCTCCTTCAAGCAAAGAACTGCCAAGGAAGTTAAAGACTACTTAACACAGCACGACATCCAACCAGAAATCATCAGCCAGGTCTTGGACAATCTAAAAAAGGATAATTGGATTAATGATAGAAAATATGCTAACTCTTTTATCCAATCCAACCTTCTCACTAGTGACAAAGGCGCTTTTGTTCTCAAGCAAAAACTCAGTCAAAAAGGGATTTCTAGCACTATCATAGAAGAAGAATTGAACCAGTTTGATTTTACTGAACTAACAGACAAGGTTGCCGAAAAGCTGCTCAAAAAGAACCAAGGAAAACTGCCCAGCAAGGCCTTACAAGATAAAATTCTCCAATCCCTGATAAACAAAGGTTTTTCATACAGCCAAGCCAAAACCGCCTATCAGCATTTGAAAATCGAAGAAGACCAAGAAAACCAGCAAGAACTGCTCTATAAAGAGCTAGACAAGCAATACCGCAAGTACTCAAAAAAGTACGATGGCTACGACCTAAAACAACGTTTAATCCAAGCTCTAGCCCGCAAAGGTTATGATTTCTCCGACATTGCCAGCGCCCTGAGAGAATATCTTTAAGATTTCCAATGAAAACTTATGCATTTCTATGAAAATATGTTACAATATAGAAGATGAACTTATAAATTGTAGAAAGTTGGTAAGTTATGAAACTTCCAAAAGAAGGCGACTTTATTACAATTCAAAGTTATAAGCATGATGGGAATCTTCACCGCACCTGGCGAGATACCATGGTACTAAAGACAACAGAAAACGCCATTATTGGCGTTAATGACCACACACTGGTAACAGAAAGTGATGGTCGACGTTGGGTAACACGTGAACCAGCCATTGTCTATTTTCATAAAAAATACTGGTTTAATATCATTGCCATGATTCGAGACAATGGAACTTCATATTACTGCAACCTAGCCAGTCCTTACTATCTGGATAATGAAGCTCTAAAATACATTGACTATGATTTAGACGTCAAAGTCTTTGCTGATGGTGAAAAACGCCTCTTGGATGTAGAAGAATATGAACGCCACAAAAAACAGATGCACTATTCTGATGATTTGGATTTCATTCTCAAAGAAAATGTCAAAATCCTAGTTGATTGGATTAACAACGGAAGAGGTCCATTTTCAGATGCTTATGTCAATATTTGGTACAAACGTTATGTTGAACTAAAGAATCGATAAAGTTGTCAAAGAGCGCAAGCTCTTTTTCTTTTGTCCAATTCGGCCTCACCAGAGGTCAAATTCTTGCAATCTCAAGCATTTTCGGGTATCATATAAGAAAATCCAGACTGTAAGAAAGGAGTCTCCCATGGCATTTACAAATACTCTCGGACGATATGCCAGCTTTGGCATCATGACGAGCCTCCCTGAAGAAATTATAGACTCATTCTGGTACGTTATTGATAACAATCTCAAAGGAGTCTTTGAACTTCGCCCAGTCCTCAAGTTCGAAATCATCAATAGCCAAGGAAGAGTATCTCTTCGCTTCTCACAAAAGAACTTCAACACCATTATTTCATTTGACTTAAACTATCAATTTGACCCTTTCTTTCCCAGAAAAGTCTACATAGTTGATAACAAGGGCAAAGAAACCATTATGCTATCTGACGAATACTCTTTGATGTAGTAAATCAAACTCAGCACATATAAAAACCTCTGAAAGCAACAAACAATGCTATCAGAGGTTTTTATCTTTAGTATTGTTCATCTCAAATGAAAAGTACATTTCAGAAGCTTGATACCTCCTAAACTCCCAGAACACTAGTCTTTAAAATCAAACTAAACCTGGTTAAGTAATCAAATCCCTTGCTTTCTAATAGGACTATACAAAGATACAGAAGCAGAAGCTTTAAAAAATTGTATTGCTTATTAACTCCGACTATAAGTAAGGAGTCTTAATAACAACATATGCTAGCTAAGTCATAGATACTGAAAACACAGTTTTCTTGAAAAACAAAAAAGATAGATCAGTATATCTATCTTCTATGTTATCTAGTCGGGAAGACAGGATTCGAACCTGCGACACCTTGGTCCCAAACCAAGTACTCTACCAAGCTGAGCTACTTCCCGGTGTTTAAACAATCTAAAAACGGAGCCCCAAGACTTCGCTTCCAAATGCACCCTAGAGGAGTCGAACCTCTAACCGCCTGATTCGTAGTCAGGTACTCTATCCAGTTGAGCTAAGGGTGCTCATCTTCTTCTACTGCCTCTTACAAGTCTATGCCGAGGACCGGAATCGAACCGGTACGATCGTTACCAATCGCAGGATTTTAAGTCCTGTGCGTCTGCCAGTTCCGCCACCCCGGCCGCCTCAAGCGAACGACGGGATTCGAACCCGCGACCCCCACCTTGGCAAGGTGATGTTCTACCACTGAACTACGTTCGCATCCTATTCAAAAATGCCGGCTACATGACTTGAACACGCGACCCTCTGATTACAAATCAGATGCTCTACCAACTGAGCTAAGCCGGCTCATTATTATCTTATATGCGGGTTAAGGGACTTGAACCCCCACGCCCTAAAGCGCCAGATCCTAAATCTGGTGCGTCTGCCAATTCCGCCAAACCCGCTCTTATGACCCGTACTGGGCTCGAACCAGTGACCCTTTGATTAAAAGTCAAATGCTCTACCAACTGAGCTAACGAGTCTCTTGCTTTTCTTGAAATCTTCTTGACTTCAACGGTCCCGACGGGAATCGAACCCGCGATCTTCGCCGTGACAGGGCGACGTGATAACCGCTACACTACGGGACCTATTCTTTTCAGAATATGGGAGTTAACGGGATCGAACCGCTGACCCTCTGCTTGTAAGGCAGATGCTCTCCCAGCTGAGCTAAACTCCCAAAGGGTGGAGTCTAGCTCAGCCAACAGTGAGAAACTTCGTTTCTCTCATCCGCCGATTGTAATTTCGATTTCCTCTCAATTACAACTAAGCTAAACTCCCTTCGCTAAGCGACTTCCATATCTCACAGGGGGCAACCCCCAACTACTTCCGGCGTTCTAGGGCTTAACTGCTGTGTTCGGCATGGGTACAGGTGTATCTCCTAGGCTATCGTCACTTAACTATTGAATTAACTTTCCTGTCCTCTCAGACAAGCCTTGTCAACTCAAAATTGAATACAATATCAAATCTCACAATTTTCTAAACCATTCGCTGCACTCTGATGAAGTTCTTATTTCTAGGATAAGTCCTCGAGCGATTAGTATTGGTCCGCTCCATTGCTCACACAACTTCCACTCCCAACCTATCAACCTGATCTTCTCTCAGGGCTCTTACTAACTTGCGTTATGGGAAATCTCATCTTGAGGTGGGTTTCACACTTAGATGCTTTCAGCGTTTATCCCTTCCCTACATAGCTACCCAGCGATGCTCTTGGCAGAACAACTGGTACACCAGCGGTAAGTCCACTCTGGTCCTCTCGTACTAGGAGCAGATCCTCTCAAATTTCCTACGCCCGCGACGGATAGGGACCGAACTGTCTCACGACGTTCTGAACCCAGCTCGCGTGCCGCTTTAATGGGCGAACAGCCCAACCCTTGGGACCGACTACAGCCCCAGGATGCGACGAGCCGACATCGAGGTGCCAAACCTCCCCGTCGATGTGAACTCTTGGGGAGATAAGCCTGTTATCCCCAGGGTAGCTTTTATCCGTTGAGCGATGGCCCTTCCATTCGGAACCACCGGATCACTAAGCCCGACTTTCGTCCCTGCTCGAGTTGTAGCTCTCGCAGTCAAGCTCCCTTATACCTTTACACTCTGCGACTGATTTCCAACCAGTCTGAGGGAACCTTTGGGCGCCTCCGTTACCTTTTAGGAGGCGACCGCCCCAGTCAAACTGCCCGTCAGACACTGTCTCCGTAGATGATTAACCTACCGGGTTAGAGTGGCCATAACACAAGGGTAGTATCCCAACAACGCCTCCATCGAAACTGGCGTCCCGATCTCGTAGGCTCCTACCTATCCTGTACATGTGGCACAGACACTCAATATCAAACTGCAGTAAAGCTCCATGGGGTCTTTCCGTCCTGTCGCGGGTAACCTGCATCTTCACAGGTACTAAAATTTCACCGAGTCTCTCGTTGAGACAGTGCCCAAATCATTACGCCTTTCGTGCGGGTCGGAACTTACCCGACAAGGAATTTCGCTACCTTAGGACCGTTATAGTTACGGCCGCCGTTTACTGGGGCTTCAATTCATACCTTCGCGTTACCGCTAAGCACTCCTCTTAACCTTCCAGCACCGGGCAGGCGTCACCCCCTATACATCATCTTACGATTTAGCAGAGAGCTGTGTTTTTGATAAACAGTTGCTTGGGCCTATTCACTGCGGCTGACTTCAGTCAGCACCCCTTCTCCCGAAGTTACGGGGTCATTTTGCCGAGTTCCTTAACGAGAGTTCTCTCGCTCACCTGAGGCTACTCGCCTCGACTACCTGTGTCGGTTTGCGGTACGGGTAGAGTATGATACAACGCTAGAAGCTTTTCTTGGCAGTGTGACATCACTCACTCGCTACTAAACTTCGCTCCCCATCACAGCTCAACGTTAGAGGTATAAGCATTTGACTCATACCACGCCTCACTGCTTAGACGTACATCCATTCGTACGCACGAGTTAGCCTACTGCGTCCCTCCATCACTTCATACTCTAGTACAGGAATCTCAACCTGTTGGCCATCGGATACACCTTTCGGTCTCTCCTTAGGTCCCGACTAACCCAGGGCGGACGAGCCTTCCCCTGGAAACCTTAGTCTTACGGTGGACAGGATTCTCACCTGTCTTGCGCTACTCATACCGGCATTCTCACTTCTATGCGTTCCAGCGCTCCTCACGGTACACCTTCACCACACATAGAACGCTCTCCTACCATACCTATAAAAGGTATCCACAGCTTCGGTAAATTGTTTTAGCCCCGGTACATTTTCGGCGCAGGGTCACTCGACTAGTGAGCTATTACGCACTCTTTGAATGAATAGCTGCTTCTAAGCTAACATCCTAGTTGTCTGTGCAACCCCACATCCTTTTCCACTTAACAATTATTTTGGGACCTTAGCTGGTGGTCTGGGCTGTTTCCCTTTCGACTACGGATCTTAGCACTCGCAGTCTGACTGCCGACCATAATTCATTGGCATTCGGAGTTTATCTGAGATTGGTAATCCGGGATGGACCCCTCACCCAAACAGTGCTCTACCTCCAAGAATCTTTATGTCGACGCTAGCCCTAAAGCTATTTCGGAGAGAACCAGCTATCTCCAAGTTCGTTTGGAATTTCTCCGCTACCCACAAGTCATCCAAGCACTTTTCAACGTGCCCTGGTTCGGTCCTCCAGTGCGTTTTACCGCACCTTCAACCTGCTCATGGGTAGGTCACATGGTTTCGGGTCTACATCATGATACTAAGGCGCCCTATTCAGACTCGGTTTCCCTACGGCTCCGTCTCTTCAACTTAACCTCGCATCATAACGTAACTCGCCGGTTCATTCTACAAAAGGCACGCTCTCACCCATGAACGGGCTCGAACTTGTTGTAGGCACACGGTTTCAGGTTCTATTTCACTCCCCTCCCGGGGTGCTTTTCACCTTTCCCTCACGGTACTGGTTCACTATCGGTCACTAGGGAGTATTTAGGGTTGGGAGATGGTCCTCCCAGATTCCGACGGGATTTCACGTGTCCCGCCGTACTCAGGATACTGCTAGGTACAGAATCTATTTAAAATACGAGGCTCTTACTCTCTCTGGCCAACTTTCCCAAGTCATTCTTCTATAAATTCTGAGTCCACAGCGCAGTCCTACAACCCCGAAGAGTAAACTCTTCGGTTTGCCCTCCTGCCTCTTCGCTCGCCGCTACTAAGGCAATCGCTTTTGCTTTCTCTTCCTGCAGCTACTTAGATGTTTCAGTTCACTGCGTCTTCCTCCTCATTTCCTTAACAGAAATGGGTAACAGGCATCAACCTGTTGGGTTCCCCCATTCGGACACCCCCGGATCGAAGCTTACTTACAGCTCCCCGAGGCATTTCGTCGTTTGTCACGTCCTTCTTCGGCTCCTAGTGCCAAGGCATCCACCGTGCGCCCTTACTAACTTAACCTTATTTTTGACCTTTCAGTCTTAAACTCATTAATATTCACAGCGTTTTCGGTTTATTTTCTTGTTACTATTTGATATCAGTATTCAATTTTCAATGGACAAGTAGGATAGCTATCAACCAAAGTTGAATTCCAGACTAACTTCTTAGGAAAAAAGACTAACTTCCTTGTGTTCATCGAACACAATGTCAGTTCTCTATTTTTCTACAGAAGTTCCCGCAAGCGGAACGTCTTCCATATCCTAATGGAGCCTAGCGGAATCGAACCGCTGACCTCCTGCGTGCAAAGCAGGCGCTCTCCCAGCTGAGCTAAGGCCCCACATAGCCCTCTCAAAACTAAACAAGACCCAAGTGCATTCCGTGTGTCCTTACGGACTCCTTAGAAAGGAGGTGATCCAGCCGCACCTTCCGATACGGCTACCTTGTTACGACTTCACCCCAATCATCTATCCCACCTTAGGCGGCTGGCTCCTTACGGTTACCTCACCGACTTCGGGTGTTACAAACTCTCGTGGTGTGACGGGCGGTGTGTACAAGGCCCGGGAACGTATTCACCGCGGCGTGCTGATCCGCGATTACTAGCGATTCCGACTTCATGTAGGCGAGTTGCAGCCTACAATCCGAACTGAGACTGGCTTTCAGAGATTAGCTTGCCGTCACCGGCTTGCGACTCGTTGTACCAGCCATTGTAGCACGTGTGTAGCCCAGGTCATAAGGGGCATGATGATTTGACGTCATCCCCACCTTCCTCCGGTTTATTACCGGCAGTCTCGCTAGAGTGCCCAACTCAATGATGGCAACTAACAATAGGGGTTGCGCTCGTTGCGGGACTTAACCCAACATCTCACGACACGAGCTGACGACAACCATGCACCACCTGTCACCTCTGTCCCGAAGGAAAACTCTATCTCTAGAGCGGTCAGAGGGATGTCAAGACCTGGTAAGGTTCTTCGCGTTGCTTCGAATTAAACCACATGCTCCACCGCTTGTGCGGGCCCCCGTCAATTCCTTTGAGTTTCAACCTTGCGGTCGTACTCCCCAGGCGGAGTGCTTAATGCGTTAGCTGCGGCACTAAGCCCCGGAAAGGGCCTAACACCTAGCACTCATCGTTTACGGCGTGGACTACCAGGGTATCTAATCCTGTTTGCTCCCCACGCTTTCGAGCCTCAGCGTCAGTTACAGACCAGAGAGCCGCTTTCGCCACCGGTGTTCCTCCATATATCTACGCATTTCACCGCTACACATGGAATTCCACTCTCCCCTTCTGCACTCAAGTTAAACAGTTTCCAAAGCATACTATGGTTAAGCCACAGCCTTTAACTTCAGACTTATCTAACCGCCTGCGCTCGCTTTACGCCCAATAAATCCGGACAACGCTCGGGACCTACGTATTACCGCGGCTGCTGGCACGTAGTTAGCCGTCCCTTTCTGGTAAGATACCGTCACAGTGTGAACTTTCCACTCTCACACCCGTTCTTCTCTTACAACAGAGCTTTACGATCCGAAAACCTTCTTCACTCACGCGGCGTTGCTCGGTCAGGGTTCCCCCCATTGCCGAAGATTCCCTACTGCTGCCTCCCGTAGGAGTCTGGGCCGTGTCTCAGTCCCAGTGTGGCCGATCACCCTCTCAGGTCGGCTATGTATCGTCGCCTTGGTGAGCCGTTACCTCACCAACTAGCTAATACAACGCAGGTCCATCTGGTAGTGATGCATTTGCATCTTTCAATCAATTATCATGCGATATTCAATATCATGCGGTATTAGCTATCGTTTCCAATAGTTATCCCCCGCTACCAGGCAGGTTACCTACGCGTTACTCACCCGTTCGCAACTCATCCAAGAAGAGCAAGCTCCTCTCTTCAGCGTTCTACTTGCATGTATTAGGCACGCCGCCAGCGTTCGTCCTGAGCCAGGATCAAACTCTCATTAAAAAGTTTGAGTTCGCACTCATTACTGTCCACTGACAGATTTATTTTCTCGTTTTTGACAGGTTACATATCTCTATGTCACCCTGCACTTGGTTCGTCTTGTTCAGTTTTCAAAGGGCTTTGTCTTTCGCGACAACTATATTAGTATATCACCTATACCACCAACCTGTCAAGACCTTTTTTACATTTTTTTGAAGTTTATTTTTTCAACTGTAAATATAAAGTTAATTTCTTTATGCGTAAGGTGCTTGTTCTATGTCAACTGACAGTTTAACTTTCTATAAAATTAAAAAGGTTGAGAAACTTGCTCTCAACCTTCTTTTCTTATTTATTTGACTTCTAACAGTCCAATATCTCCATCCTCACGACGGTATATAACATTTGTGCTACTGTCCTCTGCATCGGAATAGATAAAGAAATCATGCCCCAATAAATCCATCTGCAGAATCGCTTCTTCCAAGTCCATCGGCTTCAAATCGATATGTTTTGAACGGACAACTTTTGACGGAACTTCTTCTGCTTCTTCAGCAAAGGAATCTGTGAAAAGCTGGCTTGTAGCAACTTTATTGCGATTCTTTCTTTCAATCTTGGTCTTATTTTTGCGGATTTGGCGCTCAATCTTATCTGTGACCAAATCAATTGATCCATACATGTCCTGAGAGATATCTTCTGCACGAAGAGTGATGGAGCCTAGCGGAATTGTCACTTCCACTTTCGCAGTCTTTTCACGGTAAACCTTGAGGTTCACACGCGCATCAAGTTCTTGCTCTGCTTGGAAATACTTCTCAATCTTCTCAAGTTTAGAAACTACGTAGTCACGGAGAGCATCTGTTACTTCTAGGTTTTCACCACGGATACTATATTTAAGCATATAAGTACCTTCTTTCTAAACATAAATGTTTTATTTATAATATCATTATAACGCTTTCATCCTTTTTTTGCAAATTTTTTCTTATCTTGCGATTGAAAATGACAATACTTCTTTCACACCGGCTTCCAATAAGATTTGCCTGGCTAATTGCAAGGTTTTTCCAGTCGTATAGATATCATCAACCAGCAAAATTTTATCTGGCAAATCAACTCCATTCTTAATTTTAAAAGCCTGCTGCGTCTGCAGACGCTCCTCACGAGTCTTGCTAGACTGGGCTATGGTGTCTTTTTTCTCTAAGAGATTTCTATATGCTACTTTTCCTGCATCTAAAATCCCCTGCACTTGATTAAATCCTCGAACTTGAAATTTTTCGACACTGACTGGAATCGGAACGATGGTATGCTCTCTAAACATTCTGACTGCTTTTCTAGCTGCTTTTGCAAATACAAAGCGCAATGCATAGTCTCCCTGAAACTTATATTGACTGAAATAAGCCTTCATTGCTTGATTATAAGTAAATATTGACTGGTGCTGGACTAGATTCCCTTCTTTCTCCCACTTTTTGCAATCTGTGCATAAATCTGATTTACCGTCGCGAAAACAGCGAGGGCAATGCTCTTCAGATATGCTTTCAAAATTTTGATAACAAGTGGAGCAGCAGCTTGGTCCTTCTTCTTTTAATAGAAAAAGTCGTAAAAAACTACTTTTGTCCTCAATTTGCCCTTTGCATAAAAGACACTCTGTCATAATCCCGCCTCCTTATTCATATCTCTCATTTCCCGAATTGCCTTTTCCATAGCAAGGGTAGTCCCATCATGAAAAAATAGCAACTGTCCCGTCGGTCTATCCATACTACGGCCAACTCGGCCTGAAATCTGAACCAGAGCACTACGACTGAATAGGCGATGATTGGCTTCCAAGACAAAGACATCTACGCCAGGAAAAGTCACCCCACGCTCTAAGATAGTCGTTGTCACCAAAATAGTGATCTCCTTGCGACGAAACTGTTCAACAATCTCCAGACGATTTTCTGTTGTGGAGGCGACAAAAGCTAGCTTTTCATCCGGCAGAGCAATCTGCAGAGCCTGAGCAAAATCCTCTCCTCTTTGAATTTCTGCAGCAAATATCAAGAGAGGAAATTGAGTCTCCCTCTGTTTTTGTATATAGTTCAAAAGTTTAGGTGCTATTTTCTTCTTCTGAAGATACTTTTGAAAATCAGATAACCAAACTTTCTGAGGGATAGTCAAGGGATTACCATGAAATCTTCTGGGAAGACTTAGGCGTTTCAGCTCACCTTTTTGAACTCTTTTGTCCAGTTCATCTGTTGAAGTGGCTGTCAGAAAAATAGTTGTAGCATCCTCTTTCACAGAACGTTCTACAGCGTGATACAGCATGAGATTATCCACATAAGGAAAGGCGTCTACCTCATCCACAATCAGCAAATCAAAAGCCTGATAAAATTTCAAGAGTTGGTGAGTGGTAGCAATCACCAAGGGACTGCGTAAATAAGCTTCTGACTCCCCATGCAGAAGGGTTATTTCACAAGAAAAATCTTCTTTAAGGCGTCGATAAAGCTCTAAACAAACATCAATCCGCGGACTGGCCAAACAAACAGAACCACCTCTATCAATAACTCTTGCAAGCACTTGGTAAATCATTTCTGTTTTTCCAGCGCCAGTAACAGCATGCACTAACGTATTCTGTCTTTTCTCTAGCGCATCAAGTAAGCCTTTGGAGACTTTCCCCTGAAACTCTGTCAGTTGTCCCTGCCATTTAAGCACCTGATTTTTAGGAAAATCCTCTTGAGGAAAATAGTAGAGTTTTTGGTCACTCCGTACCCGACCCAAGATTAAGCATTCTCTACAATAATAAACTCCAATAGGTAGCTGATTTTCTCGTTCAATCAAGCTGTTGCAGCGTCCACAGAGGAGCTTGCCTTTTTCTTCTTGGATACTGGGAATTGCTTTTGCTTTTGCTCGCAAGCTAGGCTCTAACTGATTTTCTGTAAATATTCGTCCTAAACAATCTTGTAACTCTAACATACTTATATATTCGTAATTTTTTGGCAAAATTCATCTTTTTTTGTAAAATATAGTTATGGAATTTAAGACAATTAAAGAAGATGGCCTGGTTCAAGAGGAAATTAAAAAATCCCGCTTTATCTGCCATGTGAAAAGAGTTTACTCCGAGGAAGAGGCTCGCGCTTTTATAGCTACTATAAAAAAAGAACATTACAAGGCTACCCATAACTGCTCTGCCTTTATCATTGGAGAAAAGAGCGATATTAAGCGGACCAGTGATGATGGGGAGCCCAGCGGAACAGCCGGAGTCCCTATGCTGGGAGTCTTAGAGAAGCACGACTTGACCAATCTTTGCGTTGTGGTTACTCGCTATTTTGGCGGTATTAAACTAGGAGCTGGCGGTCTGATTCGAGCTTATGCCGGCAGTGTTGCTCTGGCTATTAAGGAGATTGGACTGGTTGAAATAAAAGAACAGGCTGGCCTGCGCCTAAAACTGTCTTACAGCCAATATCAGGATTTTGCGAATTTTCTCAAGGCAGAAAATCTTGCTGAATACGATACTGAATTTACTGATACTGTCTCCACTCTTCTTTTCGTTGACAAAGGTGAAGGAGAACTGCTCAAAGATAAACTGACTGAGTTTTTTAAGGGCAAATTGGAGATGGTGGATCAAGGACTGCGCCAAGTAGAAGTCCCCTTGACGTTTTGACATAAAGAAAAGCTATGGCTCTCATAGCTTTTTTATATTTTACAAAGCGCTTGTTTCATTTTATACTAATTCTATTAAATTATATTGAGGTATGTATCCTATGTCACGTATTTATCAAAATATTACAGAATTAATTGGGCAAACTCCCATTGTCAAATTGAACAACTTGGTTCCAGAAGGAGCCGCTGAGGTTTATGTGAAGTTAGAAGCTTTCAATCCTGGCTCTTCTGTTAAAGATCGGATTGCTCTCAGCATGATTGAGGCGGCTGAACGCGATGGCCTTATCAAGCCTGGCGATACTATCGTTGAAGCAACCAGCGGAAATACCGGTATTGGTCTTTCTTGGGTCGGTGCAGCCAAAGGCTACAAGGTTGTCATCGTTATGCCAGAGACCATGAGTGTGGAGCGTCGCAAGATTATTCAAGCCTATGGGGCAGAGCTAGTTTTGACTCCGGGTAGCGAGGGAATGAAAGGTGCTATTGCAAAAGCACAAGAAATCGCCCAAGAACGAAATGGCTGGCTGCCGCTGCAGTTTAACAACCCGGCCAATCCAGAGGTTCACGAACGAACAACAGGAGCAGAAATCATCGCTGCTTTCGGTGAAACTGGACTGGATGCCTTTGTTGGCGGTGTCGGAACTGGTGGAACTATTTCCGGTGTATCTCACGCCCTCAAAAAAGTTAATCCGAACATCCAAACCTACGCAGTTGAAGCAGACGAATCTGCTATCCTTTCTGGTGAGAAGCCAGGTCCTCACAAAATCCAAGGACTTTCAGCTGGATTCATTCCAGAGACCTTAGATACAGCAGCCTATGATGGGATTGTCCGCGTAACTTCTGATCAAGCACTGGAATTCGGACGCTATATTGGCGGTCAGGAAGGCTTCTTAGTGGGGATTTCATCTGCTGCTGCTATTTTCGCAGCTATTGAAGTAGCGAAAAAACTAGGAGCTGGCAAGAAAGTCCTTGCTCTGGCACCTGATAACGGCGAACGCTACCTGTCTACCGCTCTCTATGAATTTGATGCTTAGTATTTTTTTGAAAAACATGTCCATTTCAACTTAGCAGTCGGCTATGAATTGAATAGCAATTCTATCCAAGCAAAATATCCTGTTCTCTTATGGAACAGGATATTTTTTAAACCTTTTCTTCTTTTAAGAATTTTTTTGCCTCTTTGATCCAGATAGGCAGCTGTCTGCCTAAAGGCTCAAAACCAATTTTACAGCGGTCGTTTGAAAAGCGGTGGCGTCTAGGAAGGCGGTGCTTTTCTTCTTCTAGGGTCCGCATGGATAGACTGGACTTCCCAGAAAATTCATCATAGTCCACAACCTGTACCAAGACTTGCTGGCCAATCTTTACGCTATCATGGATATTTTCAATATAACCCGGACGAATTTCTGAAATATGAATCAGGCCAATCGTTCCGTTTTCTAGCTCAACAAAAGCTCCATAAGGCTGAATCCCAGTGATTTTGCCTTTTAATTTATCACCGATTTTCATCAGTCTTCTACCTCAATTGTCTCAATCACAACATCTTCCACCGGCTTGTCCATCGCACCCGTCTCAACAGCTGCAATCTTGTCCAAAACTTGATAGGAGGCTTCATCAGCCAGCTGACCAAAGACAGTGTGGCGCCGATCCAAATGCGGTGTTCCTCCCTGGCTGGCATAGACTTCAGCGATAGCTTCAGGCCAGCCGCCGCGGCTCAATTCCTTAGCTGAATAAGGAAGATCTTTATTTTGAACAATGAAGAATTGACTGCCGTTAGTATTCGGCCCAGCATTTGCCATGGAAAGAGCCCCACGAATATTGTATAACTCAGGTGAAAACTCATCTTCAAATTTCTCGCCATAGATAGACTGACCGCCCATACCGGTACCAGTAGGATCACCACCCTGAATCATAAAGTCCTGAATAATGCGGTGGAAAATCACACCGTCATAGTATCCTTCTTTAGCAAGTCCAATAAAGTTAGCAACTGTTTTTGGTGCCTGTTCTGGAAACAGCTGAATTTTCATGTTCCCATGATTAGTCTTGATAGTCGCTTTTGGACCTTCTGCTGCTGCAAGTTCTACTTGCGGAAAATGTAATTCTTTTTCTACCATACCTAACTCCTCTAAAGCGGCAAAAATACCGTCTTCTTCTACTGTTTTTGTAATATAATCTGCTCTTTTTCGCAGTTCCTCATGGGAAACGCCCATGGCAATGCCAATTCCTGCATAGTCAAACAATTCTAAATCATTGAGTCCGTCGCCAAAAACCATGACATTTTCAGGTTTCAAGCCCAGATGTTCGACAACCTTGGAAACTCCGGCTGCCTTGGAACCTTCTGTCGGTACAACATCTGACGAATGAGGATGCCAGCGAACCAAACGCAGATGCTCCGCTAACGCCTCTGGCAGCTGCAGGCTATCTCCTCTATCTTCAAAGGTCCAAAGCTGATAAATATCCTTGTCTAAATGAAAGTCTGGATTTACAGGCAAATCTGGATAAACCACATCAATGGCCTCTGAAATCAGAGAATTTCGATTGGACAAGGCTGCTCCATGGCTGCCGACCAGACCATAGTCAATCCCTTCCTCCTGAGCCCAAGCAATATAGGATGTCACTCTATCGGATGGGATAACCGTCTGAGAAATCACCTTTCCTTTGCTGTCTTCGACATAGGCTCCGTTCAGAGTAACGAAAAAGTCTGGCTGCAAAGCTCTCAGCTCCGGCACGACACCAAACATTCCTCGTCCAGACGCAATACCCGTCAAAATCCCTTTGTCCTTCAACTGCTTGAAAACTGTCTGGATAGAGTCTGGGATAAAACCTGTATCCTTGACCCGCAGGGTATCATCTATATCGAAAAAGACAATTTTTATCTTTTTTGCCTTATACTTTAATTTTGCGTCCATATCTCCCCTTGTCCAATCTTAATCTTTTCTATTATACCATTAAAAGTCTTCTTGTGGGACAAGATGGTGCTGAAAAGCATAAACAACTGCCTGAGTACGGTCGCTCACTTCCAGTTTAGACAGGATGTTTGAGACATGAGTCTTGACCGTTTTGAGGGAAATAAAAAGCTCATCTGCAATCCGTTGATTCTCATAACCCTTGGCTAACAGCCCTAAAATATCACGCTCACGAGCGGTCAAATCCTCATGGAGCTCGATATGGTTACGATGATACTCCACTTTCTTACTGACCTCTGTTTCAATGGCAAATTCTCCCTTGGCCACTTTTTTGACAGCACGGAGAATTTCTTCAGCGCTAGAAGTCTTGAGCATGTATCCATGAGCGCCTGCATCCAGAACAGGATAGATTTTTTCATTATCCAGATAAGAAGTCAAAATCAGAATCTTTGCTTCCGGCCACTCCTTTAAAATGGCCAGTGTCGCTTCAATCCCATTCATCTCAGGCATGACGATATCCATGATAATCACATCCGGACGACTTGCCAAAGCCTGCTCAACTCCTTCTTTACCATTGACTGCTTCAGATACTTCTGCTATATCATCTTGCAGTTCCAGATAACTTTTCAATCCCAATCTGACCATCTGGTGGTCATCCACTAACAATATCTTCATGATCTTCTCCTTCTAGTAAAGGTATCGTGATTTCAATAGAAAGGCCTTTTCTGGGGGCTGTCAAAAGCTTAAAAGTGCCCGCCATATCCCGTACACGGTCTTCCATATTTTTCAAGCCGTAGCTGAGTTCATCCTGAGCCAGCGGATCAAAACCAACGCCATTATCAGATACCTTGATTTTAAGTTCATTAGGTGCCTGATAGAGGTAAATATCCAGCCGACTGGCTTGAGCATGCCGCAGTGTGTTGTTGATAATTTCCTGCATGATTCTGAAGACATGCTCCTCCATCTGTTTGGGTAGATGCCCAACCTGATGATTGAAGTGAACATCAATATCGCTTTTATCAGTCAGCTCCTTGATAATTACATCCATACCTTCGACCAGAGTCTTATTTTCCAACTCTGTAGGTCGCAGGTGGAGCAGGAGAATCCGCAAATCCTTCTGGGCTGTATCCAGAATATCTGCAATCCCCTTGAGCTGCTTTTGCAGTTTTTGTCCATCGAGCCGTTCTACATTTCCAGCCACTCCTGAAAGAATCATATGGCTGCAAATAATTCCTGACTGACAGTATCGTGCAAATCACGCGCAATCCGCCGCCGTTCTTTTTCGATAATTTTCTCTTCTGTCTGCAGGGTTTGATTTTCAGACTTTTGGAGATTCTCTGTCAGACGGTGCAGCCTTCTCTCGAGCTGATGTAAAGAGCGATCCAGCTCGGGTTGGTCTGTCGGCTCCAGCCTCCGTCCATCTAGCAAATGCCGAAGATTTTTTTGCACATGGGCTACCGACAGATATTGTATCAAGCGGGCCGCAATCACAATCAGAATGGTCAGTGATAAACCGATAATCACAACAAAGAACACAAAAGACTGCAACAGCTCCAAATCATTAAAGAGCTCCTGCCAAGTGAAATCAAAAATATTAAAAATATAATGAAAGATAATAAATAAGACAAAGAAAGTATAGAGGAGAATGAGAAAATAATTTGATTTCTTCACTTTCTGACAACCTCCACATTTCCTAAGAAGCTGACGAGGACTATCTTCACTGTCTTATTGGCTCGTTTATAGTCTGGTGTCGTCAGCGAAATGGTTTCGTTACGCAGCTTGCGAGATGGATGATGCAGAAAGTTCAGCTCCCCGTAAAGAGTATTGATTTGCAGCTGAATTTCCACATCCAGTGGCACAATAATCTTGGTATCGCCAAACCCCTTTCGAATGACAATGACATTATCATGGTTGACCAAAATCACGTCTTCCAAATGAATGGTGTCTTTCCCAACGATACGCAAAAGATTGATATCGTGGAATTGGCAGCTGTCCTTAGAAAAATGCTGCAGGTCCCCCAACCAGCGATTTTTTTCACTCTGAATTTCCACATCTTCTTCGTAAACGAGATGGGTTTCTTGATTTTCCTTATAGATATAAGGGTAGGCCACAATCATCCCATAAACAAGCGCAAATAAAAGGGCAGCAATGACGTAGGGATTGAGCATAATAATGAAAAACAGCATAATCATGGAAGCAACCAGCAGAAAATTCCCTTTTTGCTTGCCGAAGTAATAATAGAGCAGCAGCAAAAAAAGGACCAAGATAATGACAACTCGTGAAAAATCAGCTGCCAACATGGTAACCAATGCCATGGATAATAAGACTATTTCAACAAAGACAAATAATTGAACCTTCCACATAGCCGTTTCCTTTCTCTACTTTCCTATTTTAACAAAATTAAACCAAAAATCCTCCGTCCAAGGCATGAAATGGGGAAATTTGTCCAGCAAAAAAGAAAAAAACATTCCTTTCAAGCCAGAAAGCTTAAAAGGAATAGTCTTTTATCATTGATGTTCTGAAGAACTAGAACTACTAGAATGACTTTCATCATCAGACGATGAACTGCTCTTTGAACTGCTAGATGAGGATGACGAGCTAGATGATGATGGTGTCGTTGCTTCAGTCACATAAAGAGTGATTTTTTCATTAGACTTGAGGTCAATTGTCTGACCTGCCGCTGGTGACTGGGAAGTTACCAAGTCTGCCTGAGTCGAAGTGACCGAACGGTCAACAACTCGCTCAATTCGAGACGAAGAAATTCCCATTTGAATCAAGTAAGAACGTGCATTAGCGTAGGTGTACTGCATGCTGCCAAAGTCAGGCATGGCCACACTAGTCACTGCTTTCGCCACTGTCAGCTTGATCTTATGATTAGAAGTCAAATCATAGGTCGAACCAGCTGCCGGAGACTGGCGAATGACCTGACCTGGCTCGTACTCGTCCGATTCCTCCTCAACAATCTCAATCAATTTCTCAGAAACATTATAGTTTGTTTTCAGATTTTCAACTACGGCTGATTTTGCCTGACCGACATAATCTTCCATGACAAAGGTCTTGGGTCCCTTGGAGATAATCAGGTCAATCTTGCTGCCTTCGCGGCGCTGACTGTTGGCCTGTGGATCAGTTTTAATGACTTTGCCGGATTCGACATTGTCGCTGTATTCTTCCTTTTCCTCTCCGACAACCAGCTTCTTAGCTTCAATAGCGGAGCGAGCCTCTGCTACAGTCTGGCCAGAAACATCTGGCACGCTGGTGTTGGACGGGCTGTTATAGAGAAGGACGACAAAGGCGGCCAAAACCAATAGGATAGCAAAGAAAAGAACCTTGTAACGCGTTCTCAAACGGCGTTTCTTTGGAGCTTTCTTAACCGCATCAGATGTCTCTTCCTTAATTTCATCCGCTTCCGTTTTAGCCGGAGTTGGCTTAACAGGTGGAACTGCTGGCTGAGGTACAGGTGAGATTTTTGGCAAGGTCTTGGTGTCTGCTTTCGCTACATCATCAAAGACTAATTTCTTTTCATTACGGCGCTCATAGGATAAGCTGCTGGACAAATCAACATACATCTCTGCAACCGACTGATAGCGATCCGTCAGTTTTTTGGCTGTTGCCTTAATGACGACATTTTCCAAGGCCTGAGGCACATTAGGATTTTCAGAAATGATGGATGGCAGCGGCTTTTGGAAATGCTGCAGGGCAATCGTAACGGCACTATCCCCATCATAAGGGATATGACCAGTCAGCATCTCATAAAAAATAATCCCCATCGCATAAATATCACTCTGAACAGTTGCTTTAGAGCCACGTGCCTGCTCAGGCGATAGATAATGAACTGAGCCTAGCATTGAGTTAGTCTGAGTCAGACTTGTCTCCGCAAAGGCCACCGCAATCCCAAAGTCTGTTACCTTGGCATTGCCATCTGGGGTCAAGAGGACATTTTGTGGTTTCAGGTCACGATGGACAATACCGCGTGTATGCGCCAAGCGCATCGCCAGCAAGATTTGTCCCATGATTCTGACTGCTTCTTCATTTGAAATCGGAGAATTCTCTTTGATATAGCGCTTGAGGTCAAGACCTGCCACGTATTCCATAGCCAGATACTGCTGGCCGTCTTCTTCTCCAATATCAGTAATCCGAACGATGTGCGGATGGTCCAAGTCAGCCATCGCCTTGGCTTCCCGCTGGAAGCGTGCAACAGCAATAGGATCTGTCTGGTAATTGGTCCTAAGAACCTTTACCGCAACTTCCTCACCATCCAAAATCAAGTCCTTGGCCAGATAGACATCTGCCATGCCTCCGCGGCCAATCTGCTTGATGATTTTATATCGCCCGGCAAAGATTTTGCCGATTTGAATCATGCCTTATCCTCCTTGTCAAAGCGAACCAGAGCAACTGTGATGTTATCCAGTCCTCCAGCATTGTTGGCAAAGCGAATTAAGGTTTGTGTTTTTTCAGACAGGCTGATGTCGCTGGTGACAATGTCACAAATTTCACTGTCTGAAATCATATTAGTCAGACCATCACTGTTGAGCAGAAGGTAGTCACCATCTTCCAAGGTAATCATGCCATAGTCAGGCTGTACTTCGTCTTTTTGACCAATAGACTGGGTAATGATATTCTTCTGCGGATGACGCTCTGCTTCTTCTGGAGTAATCTGTCCAGCTTTCAATAAAGCATTAACAAGCGAGTGATCATTAGTCAGCTGGCGGTATTCATCACCGCGGATCAAGCCAATGCGAGAATCGCCGATATGGGCATAGATGGCTTGATTATCAATGATAGCCAAGGCTTCCAAAGTCGTGCCCATGCCCTTGTATTCTTCATCTTGACCAAATTGATGAATGCGCTGATTTTCCTCTTCCAAATGCTCCGCAAACCATTCACGTACTTGATTCACCGAATCAATCTGTGTATCAACCCAGGCAGCTCCTAAGTCTGTCACAGCCATTTCGCTGGCAATGTTTCCAGCTCTGTGACCGCCCATACCATCTGCCAAGATGATCAGGGTCTTGCCCGCCCGATTCACAAAAAGATTGGCATAATCTTGGTTATTTGTACGCTTTTGACCAACATCTGTTAATAATGAAATTTCCATACTGTCAGTTTCCTCCTCTTATTCCGATATCTTCCTAAATTGACTGATAAAAAATCCGTCGCTTTCATATAATTCCGGCGTAATCAAGATACAGCCGTCTTTGACGATATCTTTTCTTTCATGATCTAATAAGACTTGCTCAAAATTCGGATGACTGGCCAAAAATTTTTCGACAACCTCAAAATTCTCTTTGGCCATAATCGTGCAAGTACTATAAGCTATTATACCACCTTTACGTAGACTTTGACAAACGCTGTCTAGTATATCTAGCTGAATTTTTTGTAAATTCTCAAAATCTGCATTTTCTTTATTATATTTTATATCTGGTTTGCGGCGAATTAAGCCAATACCAGAGCAAGGAGCGTCCACCAGGATTTTATCGAAAGCATCTGGGCCAAAAGTCTCAAATACCTTGGTTGCGTCTAGCTTTTTAGTAGTGATTTTATCTGCCAAGCCCAGCCGTTTTGCATTTTCTTCTACGAGCTCTAACTTATGATCGTAGAGGTCCAAGGCTGTAATGTGGCCGCTCGTCAGATAGGAAGCCATGTGGACAGTCTTGCCCCCCGGTGCACTGCAGGCATCCAGAATCTGCTCCTCTCCTTCGATGGCCAGAGCAGGAGCCACAAGCTGGCTAGACTCATCCTGAATCGTAATCGTTCCGCTTTCAAAAAGGTGATGCCCAGCAAAATGCCCCTGTTTCTTAACCAAGGCTGACGGAGATAAGAGCGAGTCCTCAGCCCCTAAAAGCTGGCGAAGCTCTGCCTTGCGCGACATATCTGTCACGCGAATACTAGCCTTACTGCGGACAAAGAGACTGGCAAAGATAGCTAGGGCTCTTTCTTCGCCATACTCTTCTATCAGGTCTTTGACCAGCCAGACCGGCAGAGAATACTGGATCGAATAGCGCTTGTTTTTGCGCTTGATCGTTTTAAAATCAGCTACACCCTCACGCTCAATCCTGCGTAACAAGGCATTGACAAATTTCTCGCTGCCGCGCTTACGGATTTTCGCAATTTCAACAGCCTCATGAACAGCTGCATGCTGAGGGATTTTATCCAGATAGAGCATCTGGTACAGACTGAGCATAAGCAGAATGTAGAGCCAGTTATTTAATTTGTCCCTATCCTCAATCAGGTTAGAAAGATACCACTCCAGAGTGATTTTCCGAGCAACTGTGCCGTAAACCAGCTCTGTTACCAGACCTTTATCTGCTTGACTCAGTAGGCTTTGACTCAGAGCTCGGTTTATGGCGATATTGGAATAGGCTCCTTCTTCAAAAACTTCTTCCAAAATTTCCAAGGCCTGCCAACGGGCCGTTTTTTGCTTACTTTCCAAAAGTATCTCCTATAGACAGGCTGCGGCCCAGTCCATTCAAAAAATCAACGATAGCCATCTTGGGTTTACCAGCAGGCTGAACTGTCTTCAGCGAGAGAGCTCCCTGACCAGCTGCGACCACAAGCTCTTTTTTACTAATAGACAATATCTGTCCAGGCTGACCGCTGCCAGCCGTCATATCTGCTTCGTAAATCTTAAAGCGTTGCCCCTGCAGCAAGGTATGAGCTACCGGCCAAGGATACATGCCACGAATTTGATTGAAAATTTGGCGGTTTGTTTTGCTCCAGTCTACCCGCTCTTCTTCTGGGCTGATATTCGGTGAGAAAGTGACCTGGCTAGGATCCTGCGGCTGAGGTGTAATCTGCCCTGCCCTATAAGCTGGCAGCACATCCAACAACAAATCTCGACCGATAAACGCCAATTTCTCAAAGAGAGTTCCGACATTGTCAGTCTCTTCAATCGGCGTCGCCTTGCTGGCTATCATGTCTCCGGCATCCATTTCCTTGACCATTTCCATAATCGTAACACCCGCTTGCTCATCTCCATTGATCAGAGCATAATGGATAGGTGCCCCACCTCGGTATTTAGGTAGCAAAGAGGCATGAACATTCACCGCAAAGTCAACACTGTCCAGCAAACGGCTAGGCAAAAACTGCCCAAAAGCAGCTGTGACAATACCATCTGCTTCTAAGTTCATCAACTCCTCTATATCCGAGCTTTGTGCCAGCTTTTCCGGTTGATAAACCGGCAGCTTGTATTCTAAGGCCAATTCTTTTACTGGAGTCATGCGTATCTCTCTTTTACGGCCGACGGCACGGTCCGGCTGCGTCACCACGGCTAACACTTGGTATTGACCGCTGTCCAGCAGCCCTTTTAAGACAGTCGCTGAGAAGTCCGGTGTTCCCATAAATATTATTTTCATCATTTTTAACTATTGATTCCTTCTTTGTTCCTTCCCTTATTATATCAGAAGTCGCCTGCAACTACCTTAATCTCGGCTAAAAAGCTTTACATAAAATTTTGTGGTTCATTATCAATTGTCAGGCGTAAATCTTTATTGTCCCGATTCTGTGTCCAGTCCAAGACTTGATTTAGCGTCGCATGCAGCTTGTCCTCAAAGCGATATTTGAGCAGAATCTGATAATGATAGAGATTGTGGGTGCGGGCAATGGGCTTCGGCGTTGGACCTAGGATTTGCACTTTTTCTGACAGACCGCTCCGCAGAATATCCATGACCTCATAGGCTTTTCGAACTGCTGTCCCTTCATCCTTGTGGGACAGAGTCAAGCCGACTGTATAGTAATAAGGCGGATAGCCCAGCTGCCGGCGGATTCCCATTTCATAAGCATAAAAACCCTCGTAATCCTGCTGCTTGGCAAACTCAATAGCATAATGGTTAGGATTATAGGACTGGATAAAGACTTGACCAGCCTTTTCTGCCCTACCAGCCCGACCTGCCACCTGAGTCAATAGCTGGAAGGTTCGCTCAGAAGAGCGAAAGTCCGGCAGATTGAGAGCTGTGTCTGCATTGAGAACACCAACCAGCGTCACGTTTGGAAAATCCAGTCCCTTGGCTATCATCTGGGTTCCTAAGAGAATATCTGCCTGCCCCTGGCCAAAGCTTTCTAAAATGGCTTCATGGCTGCCTTTCTTACGGGTCGTATCTACATCCATCCTCAAAATGCGAGCCTGTGGAAAGAGCTGAACCAACTCATCATAAGCTTTCTGCGTCCCAGTCCCATAATAGCGAATGCTGCGGCTGGCACAGTTAGGGCAAGACTGAGGAATATTCTTAGTAAAACCACAGTAGTGGCAGTTCATGGTCTTGGTGTCCATATGCAGAGTCAGAGAAATATCACAGTTAGGGCAGCTATCAACGGTCCCACATTCCCGACACATGACAAAGCTGGAATAACCCCGCCTGTTGAGCATGAGAACCGTTTGTTCCCCCTTATCCAGACGATCTTGAATAGCCTCTAGCAGGACCGGGGTGAAATTACTGGCCTCATGCTGCCCGATATAATCCCGAAAATCCACCACTTCCACTTGAGGAATCTGCGCCAGCGGATTTGCGCGCTTGCTGAGCAGCTGAAAATCATAGACACCACGACTTGCTCGAGCACGGCTCTCCAAACTCGGAGTCGCCGAACCCAGCACTAAAACAGCTTGATTGTACTGAGCTCGCAGGAGAGCCACCTCTCTGGCATGATAGCGAGGATTGGAATCCTGCTTGTAGGAGGATTCATGCTCTTCATCAATGATGATGGCTCCAATATTTGTCAAGGGAGCAAAAATAGCTGAACGTGCGCCGACAACAACCTGGGCAGCTCCTCGCTCCACCTTGCGCCATTCATCATATTTCTCACCATCAGACAGACCTGAATGCAAAATTGCAACTTGGTCGCCAAATCTAGAAATAAAGCGGTCAGTAACCTGCGGAGTCAGAGAAATCTCTGGAACCAGCATGATAGCGGTCTTGCCCTGGTCCAGTGCCTCTGCGATGACCTGTAGGTAAACTTCGGTCTTCCCACTGCCTGTGATCCCTTCTAAGAGGACTGGCCGAGAATGACTCTGACCAATTTTCTGAGTGATTGCCACAACCGCTGCGGCCTGTTCATCGTTTAAGGTCAGACTTTGCTGCTGCCGCTCCTTTTGGAAATAAGCAGCAGAACGGCTGATTTCTCTATCTTCTATGCTAATTAGATTTTCTTTGATAAAGTAATTAATAATATCGCGCGAAAAGTTTTCTCGCAAATCAGCCAAGAGACGGCTATCTTTCTGCTCTAGCAAGACTTCTTTTAATTCTTGTTTTTTCTTAGCCTTTCGGGGAAGATCATGATTTTGCAGAGTAGTATGATTGACCTGATACCATTTCTCAGTCTTAATATGCTTCTTGTCCGTCGCCTGATACTCCAGTCGAATGCGGCCAGTCTGGGTCAGTCGCATCAGCTTGGCCTGACTTTTCTTGTCCAAATCAGAAAAGCGAAGGCTGTCTTCCTGACCAAATATAGCTGAGCGCTCCTCATCATTCAGTAAGTCTGTCGGATAGAGTAGTTTATCATAGCTGGAGTTGAGAAGACTAGGCAGCATGGCCTTTAAAAGGGTAATCTTATAAGAAAAGACTGACTTGCGCAGCTCATCCGCCAGCCAGAGCTGTTCCTGGTTTAGCACTGGCCTGAAATCAAGAACTTCCGCAATTTCCTTCAGCTCTTCTTGGTCTCCCGTCTCATCAAAGCCGACCACAATCCCCTGAATCAGGCGATTTCCCTGCCCAAAAGGGACATGGACCCGCATGCCAGCTGCCAGCATCCCTGAAAACTCTTCTGGAATAGCATAGCTATAGGGCTTGTCCGTCTGCATCAGAGGAACATCCACAATAATCTTTGCTAGCTTCACATTCTCACCCCACTTTCTTAAGCATCATTACAGAAAAAATAAGATTGAGCATCCCCAACCTTAAATCTTCTCACCTTCTTCTTTTTCTTTAGCGATTTGCTCTTTAATCTTGCGTTCTTCTTCTTCTTTACGCCGGCGCTCTTCTTCTGCCCGACGGCGAACTGCCTCGCGCTTGCCTTCTGGATCTGGATGGATAACGACATTGCCGGATTCAATTTCTTCCAAAGCACGAAGAGTGGATTTGACAGACTTGAATTCCTGCGTAGCGGGAGCTCCAGCTTCAAGCTCATGAGCGCGCTTAGCCCCTAAAATAACCAAGGAGTATTTTGACGGAACCTTGTCCAGTAAAGTGTCAATAGACGGTTTTAACATCATAATTTTCTACCTAATTTCTAACTTTCTATCGAATAATCGTTTCATTTTTTGGAAGCATGTCCTGATAACGGCCGATAACACGGTCTACTCGGAAATGCTCTGCTTCAATCACGCGCTTGACACGGTCGGCAGCCAGCGACACCTGATCATTGACAATGGCATAATCATACTCACGCATAAGGGCAATTTCTTCTTTGGCCTTTTCAATGCGCTGAGCGATAATCTCCGCACTGTCTGTCCCACGACCAACCAAGCGATCTTTAAGTTCTTCTAAGTCTGGAGGAGTCAAAAAAATAAAGACGGCATCTGGAACTTTTTTCTTGACTTGCAAAGCTCCCTGAACCTCAATCTCTAGAAAGACATCAATACCTTTATCCAGCGTTTCATTGACATAAGTCAGAGGCGTCCCGTAGTAGTTCCCTACATACTCTGCATACTCCAGCATCTGTCCCTGACGAATCAGCTCTTCAAACTCCTCTCGAGTACGGAAGAAATAGTCAACTCCATCCACTTCGCCTGGACGCTGCGGACGAGTCGTCATGGATACCGAGTACTGGAATTGGTTATCAGTGCTTTCAAAAATTTCTCGTCTAACAGTCCCTTTTCCTACACCAGAGGGGCCAGAAAAGACGATTAGTAAGCCTCGTTCCGTCATCATGTCTCCTTCACAGTCTTTCTATCTAGTGTAACAAAATTAGGCTGATATTTCAAGAGGATAGGAAGAAATGTATGTGTCTAGAGTTTTGAGAAAATAGAAAAAATAAGCAAGCAATCATACGGAAAACAAAATAGACCAGCAGATAATTCAAGAAAAAAGCAATCTGTTACCAGACTGCATTTTTTCTTTATTTTGCGTAGTCAACGGCTCGCATCTCACGGATAACCGTCACCTTGATATTGCCTGGATATTCCAAGTTGTTTTCGATTTTTTCACGAACATCGTGCGCCAAAATCGTAATCTTGTCATCCTTAATCTTGTCCGGCTGAACCATAATCCGGATTTCCCGGCCGGCTTGTAAAGCAAAGCTGTTCTTGACACCCTTGAAGCTATTAGCGATCTCTTCCAAATCTTGGAGACGCTTGATATAGCTTTCCAGAGATTCACTACGCGCACCTGGCCGAGCGGCACTAAGAGCGTCTGCTGCAGCTACGATAACAGCAATGACACTTTCTGCTTCCACATCTCCGTGGTGGCTAGCAATCGTATTAACAACGATTGGATGCTCCTTGTACTTACGAGCCAGTTCTGTCCCGATTTCCACGTGGCTGCCTTCAACCTCACGGTCGATAGACTTGCCAATATCATGGAGGAATCCAGCACGGCGAGCTAAATTGGCATTTTCACCAAGCTCACCAGCAATAATACCGGAAAGCTTGGCAACCTCAATAGAGTGCCGAAGGACGTTCTGGCCATAAGAAGTACGGAACTGCAAGCGACCCATGATTTTCATCAAATCAGGATGTAGGTTAGGAGCTCCGATTTCATAAGCTGCGGCTTCCCCGTACTCACGAATGCGATTGTCAATTTCCAGACGGTTCTTCTCAACCAACTCCTCGATGCGGGCTGGATGAATGCGACCATCTTTCAAGAGTGCTTCCATAGTCATACGAGCAATCTCGCGGCGAATCGGATCAAAACCTGAGAGAGTAACGACTTCAGGCGTATCATCAATGATGACATCAATACCAGTCAGACTTTCAAAAGTCCGAATATTGCGACCTTCCCGACCAATAATCCGCCCCTTCATACTGTCATCTGGCAGATGCACCGTTGAGTTGGTTTGCTCAGCAACATAATCACCAGCAATACGCTGCATGGCTTGGACCAAGATATTCTTGGCAACCTTGTCAGACCGCTCTTTGATATCTTGCTCCGCATCCCGAATCCTAGTCGCAATCTCTTTAGAAAGCTTGTCTTCGGTCTGCGTCAAAATAATATCACGCGCTTCTGTCTGCGATAGCGAAGCAACTCGCTCCAGCTCTGCTGCCTTCTGCTTTTCAAGTTCCGCTACTTGTTCTTCACGCGCATCAATGTGTTTAGATTTATCTGAGAGACTTTGTTCTTTTTGCTCCAAAGCCTTTTCTTTGTTGCTTAAATTATCATCTTTGCGGTCAAGGGTAGAAGCGCGCTCTGTCAAGCGGCTTTCGATTTGTTTCAACTCTTGACGTTCAGACTTAAATTCTGCATCAACTTGTTCACGATATTTTCTGGCTTCTTCTTTTGCCTCCAAAAGTGCTTCTTTTTTAAGCGAACTTGTTTCCCGCTTGGCTTCTTTGATAATCAAATCAGCTTCGCGTTCAGCTTGTCCGCGTAAATTGGTTGCTTCTTGTTCAGCATTTAAAAGAGTAAGCTCTGCAGCTTCTTTAGATGATTTCATCTTAGCCGAGACACTTACATATCCAATCACTAAACCAATGATGGCAGCAAAAACAGACATAATTATAGGAAATAGGTCCATGTTTTTACTCCAAATCTATTTAATTGTTGAATTCAAAATTCCATACTATTCTATCACAAATCTAAAAAATTCACAAACCTATTTTTTGAAATTCAAGAAAGCTTTTGTCCAATTTTCACCGTCAAAATCATCAAAGTTTGTAGAAGCCTGTGCACCAAAACTTTTTCAAACCATAAGCAAGATTGTTCAAATTTTTCATTTTTCTAAAACTTAAACTTTATTCCCAAATAAAATTTTTTTATGCTATAATCAGAGAAGAAAATGTGTATATGAGACAGGCTTTTTCTTCACTAACAAGACAAACCTATGGCTTGATATCACTAGAAAAACCTTCTCGCACTCGCTACATTGTAAAGGAGAAACCATGTCTAAAGAAGTTATCGTTGAAAGCTTTGAGCTGGATCACACCATTGTCAAAGCGCCTTACGTCCGCCTCATCGGAGAGGAAACCGGTCCTAAAGGCGATATCATTTCCAATTTTGATATCCGTTTGGTTCAGCCTAATGAAGATTCAATCCCGACAGCCGGCCTGCATACCATCGAGCATTTGCTGGCCATGCTGATCCGCAAGCGCATTGATGGTATGATTGACTGCTCACCTTTTGGCTGCCGCACCGGTTTTCATATGATTATGTGGGGCCAACACAGTACCAACCAGATTGCTCAGGTCATCAAATCCTGTCTGGAAGAAATCGCTGAGTCAACTAGCTGGGAAGATGTCCCTGGAACAACCATTGAATCCTGCGGAAACTACAAGGATCACAGCCTTTTCTCAGCCAAAGAATGGGCTAAACTTATTCTCAGCCAAGGGATTTCTGATGATGCCTTTGAACGCCATGTGATTTAAAAAGAGTTTGGGACAAAAAGATTTCAATTTTTAAAAATCTTAATTATTAAGCCCTTCAAATCTATAATTAAATGCGAAAAGCGAACAAAGCAGAATTCTGATTACCAGAAAACTAGTTTTGTTCGCTTTTTATATTTGAGGTTGGACTTTTGTCCCAAACTCTTTTTGTGCATGTATAATGAAATCCATCAACAAACTAGAAAGCCAGCTGCTGAAGAAATATTAACAGATAACTAGAAATCAAGCGAGTCAGCATAACCCGGTCCATTTCCGACGAAGTATCCCGTTTTACAGTTGATACTGAAGAGATAGGTGCCGTCGGGTTTAAAGAGGTTATAGTAGCCGTTTCCTTTGATAATATTGACGCGTTCCAGGATATAGTTATCTCCAGAAATATAGCCACGCTCACGAGAAGTTTGCAAAATCCTCTCCAAAACGCCAGGATTGAATGTCCAAGCCGGATTGTTGACGTCATCAATAGCTGCTTGGTTATAAGGGACACGACTGAGGTCTCTCTGCAGATTTACTCCAGTGCTTGGGAGACCATAGCCAGAGTAAGAGTTAGAAGCCCCTGAACCAGAAGCAGATGCACTTGAACCGCCGCTTGTACCCGCACCAGTGCCTCCCTGATCAGTAGCAGGAGCTGGAGTTGGCACCTGTTGGCTACGTCCTTGGGCAATTGCTGCCTTTAGAACTTCATCTAGCTTAGCATTGCCGCTTGATACATCTGAGAAGGTCGCATTTGTATTAGCCTTGGCTTCCTTGTTCAAGACGCCGTCAGTGATCGCTCCGCCGTCAAACTGCGAATTGACACTTTGGATAGCCGAAATCTGCTTGACTAAGGAATCATACTTGCTCTTGGCTGCATCATAGTCTTTGCTGCCTTTTAGGTTTTCAAGTAAGGTTTTTAACTTTTCCAAGTCACCAAATTTACTGTTTTTGATAGCTGTCTGATTGCTATCTGTGAAAAATGAAGCATACTCATCATTAAAGGACTTCAGATCCTTGGCAGTATTATCAGAGCTAGAGGAAGACGAACTCTTTTTGCTGGACTGCGATGTTGAAGAGCTGGAGCTTGTAACGGTCTTGTGACCCCAATTATGTCCCAGAGCAAAGTAGAACCCTGTTCCCGCTACAGCAATCCCTAAAAGTCCTAAAACTGGATAAAGGAAAGCTTTTTTCTTGTAGAAAGGTGTCTTAGGAACCTGTAATTCCTTCTCATCAAGCGGCTCCGGAATAGGACCGTAAGATGTCTTTTGAACGGGGGCAGCAGGAACCGCATCTTCCTGCTCTGAGCGTTGACTGCGAGATCCTAAGGGGTTTGGAGCTACTTCTGGCTCACTTGCAGTCTCAGTGGCTGTCGACTGAGCTGTTGGAATCTCCTGTTCACTTTCAACCTCTTGCCGTCTTTCTTTGATGAAGTCGGTCAAATCGGAAGAGGCTTGCTCAGCCTGAGCCGTTTCCTGCTCCTGCAGCTTTCTGATTTTCTGGGTTTCAAATTTTCCTGCTTCGATTTCCTGACGGTGCTGCTTGATATACTTATCCAGCACATTGTCGCTTTCATTCACACCGGCTTCCAGCTCCTCTTTCTTACGAGTGGCTTGGCCGACTGTCATTTCCTTGGCCTCTTCAAAATCAAGGACCGACTCTTTCTTTTCTTCTTCCGGTGAGTAGTTTTCTTCTTTCGTCACGGCAAATCCTTTCTAATCTAACTGACGTTTGACCCGCTGGCCAAAATACTGATACAAATCAACTTTTAAAGTACCATTATAAAGTTTGCGTTTTTTATCGGCCTGACTGCCGTATTTGCTTTCAAAAGCTTCATCGCTAGTCAGGATAAACTTGCTCCAGGTCTTGAGCGGAGCAAAGGTTTCTCCCATCTCCTGATAAAGCCGAGTCACAGCCTCATCATCTAGGAGGCGCTCCCCGTATGGCGGATTAGAGATAATCACACCATTGATCTTATCTGTATGCAAATCTTGCAGACGCATCTGCTTAAACTGAATCTGCTCTGCAACTCCTGCTTGCTCAGCGTTTTTTCGAGCTAGCTCTACCATGCGGCCATCGATATCCGAGCCAGCAATATCCAGCTGGATGGTCTGATTAATCTGACTGAGTGCAGTCGAGCGAGCCTGGGCTACCAGGTCTTTATCCACCCAATTCCAGTCTTCAAAGGCAAAGGAACGATGGAGTCCTGGCGCTATCTTCATCCCAATCATGGCTGCCTCGATACAAAAAGTACCAGAGCCGCAAGTTGGGTCAATCAAAGGCTTATCTGGATACCAATTGGACAGGAGTAAAATAGCCGCTGCCATATTCTCCTTAATCGGTGCACCGCCCTTATCTGCCCGATAGCCACGTTTGAAGAGGCTAGAGCCTGTTGTATCAATCATGACTGTCGCTACATCTTTTAGAATAGAAACCTCTATCCTAAACTCAGCTCCATTTTCCTGCAGGGGCACCCCTTCCGAACGTGCATAATGCTTCTGCAGCTTCTTGACAATTGCCTTTTTAGAAATAGCCTGAACACTAGGCTCATTGTGAAGTTTTGACTTGACGCATTTAGCCTTGGCAATAGGAAATTTAGCTCCCAGCGGTAGATAATTCTCCCAATCCAGAGCAAAAACTCCCTGAAAAAGCTCTTCAAAAGTCTTAGCTGGAAAACTGCCAACTAGAATCTTAATCCGATCGGCCGCGCGCAGCCAGAGATTGGTTTGAATAATCGTACTGACATCACCCTCGAAGCGAACCCGGCCATTTTCGACCTGACAATCAAGTCCCAGCTCTCTGATTTCACGGCCGACGACAGCTTCAAGTCCTGCCGCTGCGGTCGCAATTAAATTAAATTTTTCTTTCATCTCGGCTTTTAAATGGATTCCAATCTATACAAACAAAGGGAGTGAGACAAAAATCGTGATTTCGTCACATCGATTTTCCTCACTCTCCCTTTTTAAATTTTGGGCTGAGAAGGTTTCGCTGCCATTTGTCAGCTAGCTCATTACTTGAAACGTCCATCAGACAAATGAAGCAACAGCTAGTTGAACTTGGCAGAGAATAGAGCGCTCAGCCACTCTCTTGCTATTCTATTATAAAATTTAAAGAGGACAGGACTTGACGTCCCAGCCTCAGCCTATATGCAATTTTCTGTAAGCCATGTTTTGTTCCGGAAATGACTAGGTACCATTTCCTTCGATAATCATCTGTCTACTGTTTCCAGTCAGAGTGCTATGTTCGCTTCCACGCACTCCATGCCCCGACCAAAGTTTGGGTTGCTAGCTTGAGGGGTTTACCGCGTTCCACTTCTTATGTTTCCAGAAGAACTACGTCACTGTGGCACTTTCAGACCTAATCAGACATATCCAAAGACTTAGCCCTTTCAGTCGCCGTAACGGAAAAATCCGTCCCTAGGCTTATTTCTTCGCCTAGCACAAACACTACCGGCATCACAGCCAGTGCTAGCATGGACTTTCCTCATGAAAATCTAAAATTTCCACGCGATTATCCAAAAATTGCACTGTTCTAAAAGAACTATTATTCACGATCCAGAATTTGTTTACCGAATACTTCCTTTTCGAGACGGTTCAAGCGCTTCAAGATATCAAAGTTAGTCGCAGAAGTCATCTGTGGGAAGCTTTCCACAGTCGACTGAGTCGCTTGTGTTGATTGGACAGGCTGAGTCGGCTGAACTGGTGCTTTTTCAACCGGCTTCGCAGCCAACTCTTCCTTGAGACGGCGATTTTCCTCACGCAGCTCCTTTACCAAGGCTGCATAAGTCTCATAATCCTTGATAATATCGTCCAAAAACTCATCCACTTCGGACTTACTATAGCCACGTACTTCACGTTTAAAATCCTGATCAAAAATATCTTTTGCTGTAAAAATAATACTTGCCATCTTCTCTCTCCAATCTAGTTTGTCATATTCAATTATAAACAAAATGCACTATAAAAATCAAGATTTATCATCTAATTTTCCGAAAAATTTTCGGCCACTTCATTCAGGTCATCAAATGTTAATTTTTTGATAAAATACTGTTCTTGTTTTTTCATTTCTTGGTAAAGATATTTCAGTTTTGTCTCCTGTTCTTCATCGTAAAAGAGGTAGGCTCCGTCCGTATTTTGAATGATAAATTGATTGTAATCACGAAACTGACTAGGATTTTGGTAGGTCGGATAAGCATACTTGACGAAATCCGCCTGCTTAAAAGCAGCTAATTGGGCTTGATTGGCTTTGTTCCAATTTTCACCTTGATTCTCAAAGAGAAAGATGGTTGCTATCTGAAACTCATAGTCCTTTTTTAAGTCGTTGGCCAGCTCCAAGACCCAAGACTCAAAGCCCAGATTGCCCATAAAAACCAGCCAGTCCACTCCATCTTCCAAAAAACGGATTAAGTCCCTTTTAGCGGCTTCTTTTATGATGTTTATTCTCATATCTTTTTCCGTCGAAATGCCGATTTCAAAGGCTTTGTAGCCTGTTATTAGTAGACTGGTCATTTATTCTCCCTTAAAAAAGTTTTTTGTGGTATAATAGAGTGATGCTATTGTACCAATAAGGAGTTTTATGGTCAACTATCCGCATAAGCTAAAGGCAAAAAGCAGTATCAATAGGCCGGTTTCCGGCATGACTAACTTTGCCAATCGTGGGATGTCTTTTGAAAAGATGATCAACGAATCCAACAACTACTATCTTAGCAGAGGACTCGCTGTCATCCATAAAAAGCCCACCCCCATTCAGATTGTCAAGGTTGATTATCCGCATCGTAGCCGAGCCAAGATTGTAGAGGCTTACTTTCGGCAAGCTTCCACAACAGACTATTCTGGTGTCTACAAAGGCCATTATATTGACTTTGAAGCCAAGGAAACCCGACAGAAAAAATCGATGCCCATGAAAAATTTTCATTCGCATCAGATTGAGCATATGGAGGCAGTCCTTGAGCAAAAGGGCATCTGCTTTGTCTTACTGCATTTTTCCAGCTTAAGGGAGACTTACCTGCTTCCCGCTTCTTATTTAATTGAGTTTTACAAGATCGACAAGGGAGGGAAGTCCCTGCCCTTAAGCTATATTCAAGAACATGGTTATCCGATTGAAATGCAGCAGCTTCCCAGCATCCCTTATCTTGAAATTATCGAACAAAAACTACTAGGTGGTATTATAAATGAATAAACAAACTCTTATGCAGGCTTTGAAATATCTTGCAAGTGCGCTTATAACCCTGCTTATGATTGGATTCGTGATTGGCTGTTTGGTATTTACCTACTATGCGGTCAAGGCTCCCAAGCTTTCTGAAAAAGACCTGGTCGCGACCACATCCAGTAAGATTTTTGACAGCAATAACAATTTGATTGCGGACCTAGGCGCTGAAAAGCGGGTCAATGCTGAAACAAGTGAAATACCTACGGATTTGGTTAACGCCATTGTCGCCATTGAAGACCATCGCTTCTTCAATCACCGCGGAGTGGACTTTATTCGGATTGCAGGCGCCCTTATCAGTAACATCCGTGGCGGGGGCCGTCAAGGGGGATCAACTCTGACCCAGCAGTTGATTAAGTTGTCCTATTTCTCAACTTCTTCTTCGGACGCGACCCTTTCACGAAAAATCCAAGAAGCTTGGCTGGCTGTTCAACTCGAGCGGAAAGCGACCAAGCAGCAAATCTTGACCTATTATGTCAATAAAGTCTACATGTCTAACAGTAACTACGGTATGCAGACAGCAGCCCGAAGCTACTATGGCAAGGATCTAAAAGATTTGAGCTTACACCAAACGGCTCTGCTGGCTGGTATGCCTCAGGCACCGAATCAATATGACCCCTACACCCATCCTGAGGCTGCAACCAATCGCCGTAATCTGGTACTTCGTGAGATGCACGACCTCAAATACATCACAGATGAACAGTATGAGCAAGCCAAAAATACACCTGTAACCGATGGACTTCAAAGTCTGAAAGCCTCTACTAGCTACCCAGCTTACATGGATAACTATATCAAAGAAGCAATTGAACAGGTTGAAGAAGAAACTGGTTACAATGTCCTGACAACTGGTATGGAAGTCTATACAAACGTCAACACAGAGGCTCAACAGAAACTCTGGGATATTTACAATACTGAAGACTATGTAGCTTATCCAGATGATGAAATGCAGGTTGCCTCCACAGTTATGGATGTCCAAACTGGTAAGGTCATTGCCCAGCTTGGGGCCGTCACCAGTCTACCAACGTATCCTTTGGTACCAACCAAGCTGTTGAAACCAATAGGGACTGGGGTTCAACTATGAAACCAATCACCGCTTATGCTCCAGCTCTTGAAAATGAAGTCTATACTTCGACTGCTGCTCCTATCACAGATGCTCCATATAACTTCCCGTATTCCAGCACTCCGGTCTACAACTGGGATAAGAAATACTATGGCGGGATGACGATTCAGTACGCTATCCAAGAATCCCGGAACGTTCCTGCCGTTAAAACACTGGAAGCCGTTGGTCTGGATGAGTCTCTCAAGTTCCTGAATGGTATTGGGATTAACTATCCTGAAATGTTCTATGTTAATGCCTTTTCAAGTAATACCAGCAAATCCGGCAACGAGTACGGAGCCAGCAGTGAAAAAATGGCTGCTGCCTATGCTGCTTTTGCCAATGGCGGTACTTATTACAAACCTCAGTATGTCAATCGCGTCGTCTTCAGTGACGGAACGGAGAAGACTTTCTCCAACAATGGTTCCAAGGCTATGAAGGAAACGACAGCCTACATGATGACCGATATGATGAAAACAGTCTTGCAGTCTGGTACAGGTACAAACGCTGCTATTTCTGGGGTTTATCAGGCCGGTAAGACCGGAACCTCCAACTATGCTGACGACGAATTAGCCAAGCTGACCAAGCCTTACTACTACTCTAGCATTGTCACGCCAGATGAACTCTTCGTTGGTTACACGCCTAAGTATTCCATGGCTGTTTGGACTGGCTACTCTAACCGCCTGACACCAATCCTTGATGACGGGGTTAAGGTTGCAACAGATGTCTACCGGGAAATGATGCTTTACCTAGCTCAAGATGGCTCCGCTTCAGAAGATTGGGAAATGCCAGATGGTCTCTACCGCAGTGGCTCTTATGTCTACCTCAACAGTGGTACTGGCTATAACCGTTACTACAATAACCAGCAGTACTATAACTATTCTAGCTATAGCAGTTACAGTACAGAAGCTAGCTCTGACACATCAGCTTCCAGTGAGCATTCTGGTGATTCAAACAATAGCTCTTCTAGCCACAATGACTCATCTTCCGGTGACGGTGGAAATGACTAGAGAGACGAAGATTAGAATACAAATTAAAAGAGTAAGAATGAAAAATTCCTACTCTTTTCTTATTCTCTCATCAAAGCTTACTTTGCCAAAGCCCCCATGGGATCCCAAGGATCTAGGACAAGAGGTTCTACTTCATATGCTGCTAATTCTGCAGCTGTCAGAAATTCTTTACGAACAACGATTTGATAGGTATATTCGTCCATCCAAGCGTCAGAGGCTACGAAATAGCCCTTGTTACCAACCTTTTCACCCCAGGAGTTTTCGACCTTCCATTTCTTAGCCTTGCCATTTTCATCCAAGTCTACCCCAGTCAAGACCATGGCGTGGGTCATGAGGCTTTCGCTATAGTCCAAGCGACCAGCCTTATCCTGAGTTAGTCGAATATCCATGCTGGCAGTGAAATCGTGCATCCCTTCTGCCATAACACCTTCCTTACGATTGCTAGACTGACCAACATCCGAGCCAAACCAAACGGTCTCGCCAGCCTGCATCTGAGCGATAGCCAGCTCTTTTAGTCGATCCATTTCAACATTCAAATAACGGACTGGCTTGCTACCAACGACATTACCCAGCATCTCAACTGTATAGGACTGACCATAAGGCTTGTCTGCAGTCGGCGCATTGATGATAGAGACATAGTCATCTAGCTTGAGATCAACATATTTTTTGAAGAAAGCTTGTGGTGTCAATCCGTTCTCACTATGAAAATTGTTATCCTTATCCCGATAAGAGAAGTCGAATTGGCGAGGCGGTAAACCTATATTCATAGCTAGGAAGTTAAAGACTTCTTGGAGGAGCTCTTCTTTCTTAGCCTGAAGTTCTGCCAAGTCTGCTCCTTCTACCACCAATTCTCGCAAAATCTGTGCATCCTGACGCAAGAGCTTATTGAGAATCTGATTGAGCTCGCGACTATTGCTAGACGAGATTGACTCTGGATAGACTGACTTAGGCACGACGCCGTATTTCTCAAAGAGGGAAACAACCATATCCCATTGACCCCCATCCTGCTGAGGCGTATCTAAGAGAAACTTGACCTTACGGCTAGTCAATTCTTGGTCAGCGGTTGCCAGCACCTGCTCCAAGAACCAGTTGGATTTTTCATATTTATCCCAAAAGAAAGTGTGGGCCTGAGATAGCTCAAAATCTTCCAATTGGAAACCAGCAATCATTTTGTGGCGGAAGGTATTAAGAGCTGCAAACATCCAACAGCGTCCTGAAGCTTTCTGGTCACTGACCTTATCCTTCGTGAGATCCAGTGAAAAGACAGGTGTGTTTTCCACGGCAGCGCTTCGCTTCTCTAAGGAAGCCAAAAGGCCATTGTGACTGATGGCATTTTCCATTGCTGCAAACTTGGGATTGGCCTCATAAGCAGCGTACAGCTTATCTGTAAAATCTTGTTCTAACGAATGCATAGAATCCTCCTTGTCATTATACATCTATTATAGAACTTTAAAAAAGGAGTGCAAGTAAAAAGACTAGACAAACATACTAAGATTAGTAGTGAGAAAATCTCTGACGGGAGAGAGTACTCACTACTTTTTCTTTATGTTAAAGTAGAGGTGTCTTGTAAAGTCGTAGGGCTCTTTGGCGCTAGACGTCGCTTGACAAACTGGCAAGACACCTGTTTTAGGTGGAATTTGATCAAAGTATGTGGGACGCTAGACGTCGCGTATTGAAAATAAAATCACTAAAACACGGAATTATTCAAGACAAAAGAGGTAATATCATGCGTACAGTATTTGGGATTGATGTGAGTAAGGCAAGTTCTGAGGTGGCAATTTTAGTCAACGGTGAGAAGATTCATGGATACACTATGCTCAATGACGCCATTGGCTTCAATCGTCTTTTGAATGACTTGAAAACTGTTCATAATCCTGAGATTATATTTGAAGCTACTGGTGTCTATTCTCGGCGTCTTCGAGTCTTTCTTGAGGAATACGGCTACGCTTATACACAGCTGAATCCTCTGGAAGCTAAGAAGCAACTGGACAATCTGCGAGTTCGTAAAACAGATAAAATTGACGCTGAAAAGTTGGCTCATTCTCAATTTATACTCAATCGTAAACCAACTTATGCGCAGGAAGAAGTTTATCAACACCTGCGTGATTTAAGCCGTTTCTATCAAAATCTTACAGAAGACATTGTTAGAGCTAAAAACCGTCTACACAAGGTCTTACAAGTCACCTTTCCTGAATTGGAAAATCTATTATCCACACCAACTGGAGAGCAATATTGGAACTTAGTGATGGCTTTTCCATGCAACGAGTTTGTATTAAGCCTATCTCAAAGTAACTTGTGTGAGATTATCCGTCAATCTACCTCCAAACGCATCTCTGAAAAGCGTATTGCTTACTTGACTGATAAACTTATAAAACTCGCTAAACAATCTTTTTGTGCGGTCAAGAAAACCTCTCCAATGCTTGAAGAGGTTCGTTACTATGCTCAAGAATTGCTTCGTCTTTCTGAGCACAGACAGGTTGTCTTAGACGACATGGTAGCTCTAGCTCAGCCTTTATCAGAGTATGACATCTTACGATCAATTCCTGGCATCGCAGAAACCACAGCGACATCTATCATTGGCGAATTGGGAGATATTCGTCGCTTTCAGTCTACCAATCAAATCAACGCTTTTATTGGCATTGACCTGAGACACTATGAATCTGGGAACTTTCTTGCCAAGGAACACATCACTAAACGAGGTAATCCCTATGCCAGAAAAATCTTGTTCAAGTGCATTCACAACATCGCTTCAGCTAGTCATACCAATCCCTGCCATATCGCTAACTTTTATGAGAAACGAAAAAGACAATCGACAACAGCTTCAACTAAGCCACATACGATTGCCTCTATACATCGTCTCATTCGAACAATGTATTACCTCATTACGCATAACAAACTTTACGATTACTCTTTGACCCAAAATCGATAAGGCTGTATATGCCGTATTATTGTAACACCTTGTTTCAAAAAATACCAGACGAGGTGTTTTTTTAGAATGCCCATATATAGATCAAAAAGTGGTAAAAATAAGACAGTAAACTCAGAATAGCTACTATCTTATCTTTTTTTACTTAAAGCCCTTGATATACTTGACAAATGGTAGAAAAGAGCCCCTTATTTTTTCAACTCTTCAATTAATTCTTGAATATCTTCTCTAGCCTCTTTAATAGGAAAGAGAACATACACATGATTCATCTTTTCGCGTTCAATATATCGGTGTGTGATTCCTTCTTTAAGAAGCTTTTCATGTAACAATCGATTATCCGGATAAAAGATATCATGCGTCCCAATATAAATACTAATTCTTCCTAATCCAGATAAATCTCCAAATAGTGGACTCACTAGCGGTTGTTTCAACTCTTCTCCTGCCCAAAACTTTGCCACTTCCTGAATCCCACTCTGTTTAAGGAATGGGTCAAATGGTTCATACAATGCAATCTCAGAATTATCCGTTGCAATATCCACCCAAGGAGAAAACAGAACGATTTCCTTTGGCTGTGGTAACGAAAGTTCTTTTAAGTATATAGCAAATCCTAAGGAAAGCCCTCCCCCTGCAGAATCCCCCATGAAAATGATAGAATTCGGATTTGTATTTTCTTCTAAAATCCTGCGATATAACTTCTCTAACTTCTCATACGTCTCACGGTATTGATGCTTTGGAGTCTTAGGATAAATTGGGAACACCACTTTCGCATCTATCGCCTGTGCGATTTTATGCACCAAGGTAAAATGCATCTTCATCGGTTGCAGTACATACGCTCCACCATGTGTAAAGAAAATTACTTTTTGGTTAGTATCTTTCTTTTCATTCCATACAAACACTTGCATGCCATCTACATCTTTTTCTTGGACATCTACTTTAATGTATTTCTTTGGATTTGCGATGGGAACGTCATTTCCCTTGGCCATTTTATTAAACGCTTGTTCAAATTTAGCCGGTTCATCTTTTGAGTAAGTCAGCGGTTTAAAAAATAAAAAGAGTAATCTTTCAAGTAGATAGCTTGAAAAAGAGCGTCTTTCCACTTTTCTAACATAACCCATCCAGCACATAATCAATATAACAAAAATTCCTAGTCCTATAAATAATCCATTCATCTTACTTCCCTACTTTCTTGAAAAAATGAGCTAAAAATGCCCTCTTTATTGTATCATTACTGATTAATATAAGCAAGTAGGCCGTCAAACAATTGTTTTGTTTCAGGCGAGTATGCTGAGAGTTCTCCAACTGTCATTCCTACTGCTAATTTAAACATTGGTGAGTCCAACGTTTCCGGTGCGAACTGTTGTAAAAACGGTTCTATAATTTTTAGGGTTGATGGAAATTTTCCACCAACCCTATTTTAGTGTATACAAAAAGGCCAACATCCATTATATTAAAAGCTCCTAAACCTAATACGAAAGGATGATGACCATATGAACAATATACTAGAAGCTACGCTACAAATCAAAGATAAAAACATTATTTGGAATGATAAAGTTCAAGAAAAGATATTTAAAAAGAGAAAATCTTTATTTTATTCAGCTACATATACGCATAAGCCAGAATTTTGTGCTGTTTGTGGGTGTGTTAGCCAAAATAATAATATCGTTAAAAACGGTACGAAAACGTCTCGTATCACTCTCTGTTCTGTTTCAGGCCTACCGGCCTACTTAAATCTACGCAAGCAGAGATTTCTCTGCAGAGAATGTGGTTCTTCATTTACCGCAGATACTAGTCGAATCGTAGAAAAGAGCCGAAAGTCCTAGCCTTTTTCTAAATCAGATCTTAGGATTCCATAAACGGAAAAATCTTTGACTTGTCCTTTATGAAATACAGCTTGACGGAAAGTCCCTTCGTAGCTCATGCCAGCTTTGGCCATGACACGCCCAGAAGCTGGATTGGCTGTTACAAATTTTGCTGTGACACGATTGAAACCTGCACCTTGCAAGAGATAGATTAAAACAGCTTTCAAAGCTTCTGTCATCAACCCTTGCTCCCAATAGTCTTTACTTAAAATATAACCGACCTCGCAAGCATTGACTGCCTCATCTCTATCTACCACACTAATATCACCAATCACTTGTTCAGGTTTTTCCTTCAGGCAGATGGCCCACTTGTAATAATCCATGTTTTGATAGTTCTCAACCCAGCGAGCAATGGATTGTTGGGTGACTTCAGGACTCTCGTGAGCATCCCAGGTCACATGCAGCAAATTATCCGGACGAGAAGCCCAGTTGTCATACATAGCTTGTGCATCCGATTCCAGAAAAGGTCTTAGCAAAAGACGTTTGGTTTCAATGGACTGTGTACCTATCTTTTTCATAGCTTCCTCGTTTCTTGGCTCAGACTAAAAAGTTTCGATAGAGATTTTCACTTCCAAAATTCGTCAAAAATCGTAATTGGCAAATGCCGTTTGTGCTGGCCTTTATGCCACCAAGACTCGATAGTTTCTTGAGCTTGAGCTGAAACGGACTTGCCTTCGAGATAATCGTCAATTTCATTGTAGGTCACGCCCAGAGCGACTTCATCCGCAATCCCAGGTTTTTCCTCTTCCAAGTCAGCCGTCGGCACCTTTTCATAGAGAGCCGGATCCGCTCCTAAGGCGGCCAAAAGCTGCTTGCCTTGACGCTTATTGAGACGGTAAAGCGGTAAGATATCTGCTCCGCCATCCCCAAACTTGGTGAAAAAGGCCGTGACATTTTCTGCTGCATGATCCGTCCCAATGACAGCCCCACTGTATGAACCAGCCAAAGCATACTGGGCAATCATACGGCTGCGGGCCTTGATATTGCCCTTGTTAAAATCAGAGACTTTGGCACCCGTTGCCTCCACAGCCTTTGTCATGGCATCAGCCGATTCCTTGATATTGACTGTTAGACTGACATCAGGCCGGATAAAAGCCAGAGCTTTTTGCGCATCATCTTCATCTGCCTGGACACCGTAAGGCAGGCGGACAGCGATAAAGCGATAGCCATCATCTCCAGTCTCAGCCCGCATTTCTTCTACAGCCAGCTGAGCTAAGCGGCCAGCCAAGGTTGAATCCTGACCACCAGAAATTCCCAGAACATAGCTTTTCAAAAAAGGATGCTTTCTTAGATAAGCCTTGAGAAAGTCGACCGACTTGCGGATTTCTTCCTCCGGATTTATGACTGGTTTGACGCCCAATTGAGCGATGATTTCTTCTTGTAAGCTCATTTTTCTGCTCCTGTCTGGTAGGCTTTCTTGCGCATCTGGTCAATCAAATCCATCTTATCCTGCCAAATATCTCTAGCCAGGTCAACTGGATAATCCTGTGGATTGAGAACCCGCTTGTACTCATCCCAGAGTTTATCAAATTCCTTACGGGCATAGGCTTGAATTTCGGTCAGACTTGGCTGATCATAGACTAAATTACCTTCTTGGAAAATATCGACCAAAAGTGGTACGGCATCAAAATTTTTGACCGTTTTATTGATGTAGGTATAGGTCGGATGGAACATTTCCAGCTCTTCCAAGTCATTGACATCAAGGCCAGCATAGGTAATGTAGTCTCCCTCGGACTTCCCTTTTTCGCGACTGGTAATGCGCCAAACCTGCTTCTTACCTGGGGTCGAAACTTTTTCGGCATTATTGGACAGCTTGATGGTATTGCGCAATTCTCCATTCTCATCTTCAATAGCAACAATCTTATAAACTGCTCCTAAAGCCGGCTGGTCGTATGCTGTAATAAGCTTGGTTCCCACGCCCCAGACATCAATCTTAGCCTTTTGCATTTTCAAGTTAAGAATAGTATTTTCATCCAGATCATTGGACGCATAAATCTTAGCATCAGGGAAGCCTGCTTCATCTAATTGCTGCCGAACTTTCTTAGAAATATAGGCAAGGTCTCCCGAATCAATGCGGACACCCAGAAACTTAATCTTGTCTCCTAGCTCACGCGCCACCCGAATGGCTGCCGGAACACCTAGACGCAATGTATCGTAGGTATCTACTAGGAAAACACAGTTACGATGAGTCTCAGCGTAGGCTTTAAAGGCATCATAATCATTTCCATAGACTTGAACGAGAGCATGGGCATGGGTTCCCAAGACTGGAATATCAAAGAGCTTGCCAGCCCGAACATTACTGGTTCCGTTAGCTCCGCCAATCACCGCAGCCCTGGTCCCCCAAATAGCAGCATCCATTTCCTGGGCCCGGCGCGTACCGAACTCCATCAGAGGTTCATCTTCGATGACAGAGCGGATACGCGCTGCCTTGGTGGCAATCAGCGTCTGAAAATTAACGATATTGAGAATAGCAGTCTCAACCAGCTGACACTGAGCCAATGGACCTTCCACCTGCACGATTGGCTCATTGGCAAAAACCAAATCACCTTCCTGAACAGACCTTACGGTCAGGCTCATCTTGAGATTCCGCAAATAATCCAGAAACTCTCCGTGATAGCCCAAGGATTGCAAATAATCTAAATCACTCTGGCTGAATGTCAGATTATTGAGATAGGAAATAATTCTTTCCAAGCCCGCAAAGACCGCGTAGCCGTTATTAAAAGGATTTTTACGGAAAAAAACTTCAAAAACTGCATGCTTGTTGTGAATATTTTGCTGGAAATAAACCTGCATCATGTTGATTTGGTACAAATCAGTGTGCAGAGTTAAACTATCATCTGGGTACATCTTCTTGCTCCTTTACGCTAGATACCTTTTATTATATCATAATTCCAAAAAAGCTAAGCAAATCCTGTCAACTCACTTGAATAGACACACTTGCTTAGCTTATATTTTTATGCTTGCTCTGTAAGGTATTTGTAGGCTTCCTGACTGGCAATGGCACCATCACCAACAGCCGTTGTAATCTGGCGCAGGTCTTTCTGACGAACATCACCAACAGCGTAAATACCGGCTACTGACGTTTTCATCTGATGGTCTGTCAGAATCCAGCCAGCCTCATCAGTGATACCCAAGTCCGCAGCAAATTCACTAACCGGATCCAGGCCGACATAGATAAAGATGCCACCAAAATCTGCTTGGCTAGTTTCACCTGTCTTGACATTCTTGAAGGTTACGCCAGTCACTTTACGCTCATCGCCATGGATGCTTTCCACCACAGAATCCCAGACAAAGCGAATCTTTTCGTTGGCAAAGGCACGATCCTGCAGCACTTTTTGTGCTCGCAGCTCATCACGACGGTGAACAATGGTCACACTTTTTGCAAAGCGCGTCAGGAAAATAGCTTCCTCTACCGCTGAGTCACCACCACCGACAACCAGCAAATCTTCATCACGGAAGAAGGCACCATCACAGACCGCACAGTAGGAAACCCCGCGGCTGTTATAGTCTTCCTCGCCAGGAACCCCCAGATGACGATGATTGGCACCAGAAGCAATGATGACCGTTTTAGCTTCAAAACGCTCATCTTCTGTGACGATTTCCTTGAAATCGCCCCGATCTTCAATTTTTTCTACTAGGCCAAAGAGATGTTCTACCCCTAAATTCTCAAGAGGCTCAAACATTTTCTCTGCTAGTTCTGGACCGCTGATATTGGCATAGCCTGGGTAGTTTTCAATGTCAGCAGTATTGTTCATCTGACCACCAGGAATACCACGCTCCAACAGGGCAACTTTTAGGTTGCTGCGGGCTGCATAAAGGGCAGCTGTCATGCCGGCAGGCCCAGCTCCAATAATAATTGTATCGTACATAACTCTTCTTTCTCCTTGTTGTAACTAGAATTATTCTAACAACTTTTCTACAGTTTTACAAGCATTTAAGCTTTTAGGACAATGAGCAGGCCCAGCGTCGCAAAAGACAGGACTGGAATCGTCATAATGACAATCAAAAGGACATCGTACAGATGACTCTGGCGCTCCTTAGCCGTCTTGTCCTTGCGGCGAATCATCCGCAGTCCAATCCATAAACCCGCAATGATCCCTACACCGACTGCAGTATAAAGCAAGCTCTCAATATAAAGTGCAAATATTTGATCTAACATGTCAACTCCTCAAAGGTCAATCAGCCTTATTCTACAAAAATAAGAACAAATCCAAACCTAACCGTTAGCATAAAACACCAACTAGATAAGAAAACCTGCTCCACTGCACGCTAAGACTGAAAACAAACTCAGCTGGTCTAGCCAACTGAGCCTTCACTGTCTCTATTATATCAAATATAGGTCCGTTTGTAACTAGCAAAAAATTCCTTGGTTCTTTCTTCTTTTGGATGATGGATAATCTCATCTGGTGTCCCAGACTCTATGATTTTTCCCTTGTCCAAAAAGAGCACCCTGTCGGCCACCTGAGCGACAAAGGACATATCATGACTGACCAGGATCATGGTCTGGCCAGACTTGGCTGCATCAGCGATTGATTTTTCTACTTCTCCGACCAACTCGGGATCCAAAGCTGAGGTTGGCTCGTCTAGCAAAAGAACATCTGGATTCATAGCCAAAGCCCTTGCCAAAGCCACCCGTTGCTTCTGACCGCCTGACAGATGTCTAGGATAGTGATTTTCTCGGTCTGACAAGCCAACCTTTGCTAATTCTTCCTTGGCTATCTTGGTCGCTTCTTGGTCTGACAGTTTCTTAACTACCAGCAGACCTTCCTTGACATTTTCTAGAGCAGTCCGGCGGGAAAAGAGGTTAAACTGCTGAAAGACCATGGCTAGCTTGCGGCGCAGCAGCAAGATCTCATCTTTGGAAATCCTTGAAAAATCCACTTTGAAGCCGTCGATGGTGATTTTTCCGCTGTCTGGCTGTTCCAGATAGTTGAGGCTGCGGAGAAAGGTTGACTTCCCAGCACCAGAAGAGCCAATCAAAGCTACCACTTCGCCTTTTTGAATGTCCAAACTGAGATCATCCAGAACCTTTTGACCTGAAAAAGTCTTACTTAAATGTGAAATATTAATCATCAGATTCCTTCTCCTTCTGCTTGCTGAAGCGATTCAAATTTATCCGGCTGCTTGATATCCATCATCTTTTCGATCCAGCGGCCAAGTTGCTCAATGAGAATATTGACTGCCCAATAAATCAGCGACACCGAGATAAAACGCTCAAAGTAACGGTAGTCTGCCCCTGCGATAGCCTGCGCCTTGGCAAAAATTTCCACTACACCGGCACTAAAGGCCAGAGAAGTCCCTTGGTCAAGCCAATCAGGGAATTAATCAGACTCGGAGTCGCTACCACTGCTGCATTTGGGATAATGACACGCATATAAACCTGCTTGTTGGTCATCCCTAGACTGCGAGCAGCCTCAATCTCCCCCGGATCTACGGACAATATTGCTGCCCGGATGGTCTCACTGGCATAAGCCGCTTCGTTGAAAGCAAAGGCAACAATCGCAAAGACAGACGCTGGAATATCATTGATATTAAAGTTTGTGTCATACTGCTGATTGATGGCCTTGAGCAACAAAGGAATCCCAAAATAGGTCAGCATGAGCTGGACCAGCAGAGGCGTTCCTCTCAGAAAACTGACAAAGAAAGCCTGAATCGGATACAGGACTTTAACCCGATTAATCTTGACGACAGCAAAAACCATGGCAAGCAGAATACCAAAGACTGCACCACCCACCGTCAAAAGAAGGGTGATTGGCAGATTTTGCAAAATGCCCGGAATGGCCTCAAAAACAGCCCTTAAACTAAATAATTTACCATCTGGAATGATCTTGAGAAACTCCTCATACCAACCAGTTGTCAGAAGATAAGTTGTAACCGCCATTATTACTTCCTTTTCTTGATAATAAAATATTTTAACACAAATCTGGAACAAAACAAAGAATTTGCTCCACTTTGACTAGCGAGCTACGGCTTTTTGACAGTTAAAATATGAGCAGTCTGTGCAAATATTCTGTAGCCAAATACCAAATAGACCGCACTAAACCCAATATAAATAGGCTAGTTTCACTAGTCTATCATATCTATCTCACAAAGACTAATATATTTTTCTTATCACAGCGATAAGAAAAGTATATCACTAAAAGGTTTGGCGCTTAGCCTTACGCTCTGCCCGGCCACGTGCACGATTCTCTGCTCGCTTAGTCTTGCGGCGCTTCTCGTTCACCGCCCACTGGATTTTTTTCTTGTAGCCTGGTTTGATTTTTTTCTTTTTCTTCTTGACCAGCCCTAGCATTTCCGTATCCAGCTTCTCCCGGCTCTTTTCCCGATTGGCCCGACGGTCTCGGTCGTAGGTATCCTGGAACTCGCCATCTTTTATCATCTTGGGAATGAACTTAATCCCCATCTTTTCCAACTCCCGAATATCTGAGTCGTCGCTCGGCTGGTAGAGGGTAATGGCTGTGCCAGGAAGACCATTGCGGCCGGTCCGGCCTACCCGATGGACAAAGAAAGACAAGTCCTGAGGAATGGCATCATTGATAACATGACTGACACCTTCGATATCAATCCCCCGTGCGGCCAAGTCAGTAGCGACAATGTACTCAAAATCCAGATTCTTAACCTGATTCATGATACGCTTGCGCTCCCGCGGAGCAATATCGCCATGAATTTTAGCAACTTTGAGCCCTTGAGCTGTCAGATAGCTATGCAGTTCATCTGCCCTCGTCTTGGTATTAACGAAAATCATAGCCAGATAAGGCTGCAGGAGCTGACTGATCTGATAAATCTGGGCATTTTTATCTCGTCCCTTGGTTGACAAGAGCCAGTTTTCAATGGTGTCCGCAATGACCGTCTTGGTCTTAATCTGCTCAATCACTGGATTAGACAGGTATTTTTTCAAAAAAGGCTGAAGCTTCTGTGGAATAGTCGCTGAAAAAACAAGAAACTGCAGGTCTTTTGGCAGCCGGCCTGCAATCTTATCAACTGTCGCCAAAAAGCCCATGTCCAGTGTCATATCTGCCTCGTCAACGACAAAGGTCTTGGCTTTGTGAATGGCCAAGTCGCCAGACTCTACCAAGTCATAAATCCGCCCCGGCGTTCCGATGACCATATGAGGCTGACTGGACTCTAACTTCCCAATCTGACGAGCCTTGTCAGTCCCACCGACATAATTGGCCACCCGAATCTCTTTTTCAGAAAAGCTAGCTAACTGCCGAGCCGCCTGATAAATCTGGGCTGCCAGCTCCCGACTTGGAGCTGTAATAACAGCCTGCACGCTGTCTGCTTCCTCATCCAGCATTTGAAAGATCGGCAGCAAAAACGTGTGGGTCTTACCAGAGCCTGTCTTGGACTCGCCAACCAAATCCCGACCTGACAATACCACAGGAATCAGCTTTTCTTGGACTGGAGTCGCTTCAACGAAGTTCAAATCCCTAAGCGCTTCCTGAATATAATCTTTAAACTTAAATTCTGTAAATTTCATCTTGTCCTCTATTCTATTATCCTAACTATTATACCAAAAAAATAACCATCCTGCTTACCCTCAAATCTAAGAAACAGAAGAGTCTGGGACAAAAGTCCAGCCTCAAATATAAAAAGCGAACAAAACGAGTTTTCTGGTAATCAGAATTCTTCTTTGTTCGCTTTTCGCATTTAATTATAGATTTGAAGGGCTTAATAATTAAGATTTTTAAAAATTGGAATCTTTTTGTCCCAAACTTCTTGCTATAAATATAGGATAGCTAGGGTCAAAATACTGCCCATGATACCGATTCCCCAGAAGAAGAAATCGACCTTCCACTCACTCCACTCCTTGCCGTGACCAGTTAGGCCTCCCAGCTCAAAGTGGTGATGAATCGGAGTCATCCGGAAAATCCGCTTGCCGCCAGTCAACTTGAAATAGGTCACCTGCATCATGACAGAGGTCGTCTCAAACACATAGACAATACCAATCAAGAGCAGGGTCCACTCTTGGTGAAGGGAAATGGAGATAGCAGCCAGCATACCGCCCAAAGCCAAGCTTCCCACATCCCCCATGAAGATTTCAGCGGGCTTGTGATTGAAAACAAAGAAGCCTAGCAAGCCGCCAATCATACTAATGATGACAATCAGAATATCAAAACGCTTCTGCTCAACAGCAATCACAGCATAGGCCACCAAGCTAATGACTACAGAAATGCTGGCCAAACCATCAATTCCATCCGTCAGATTGACAGCATTGGAGAAGCCAATCAGCCAAAAAAGGACGAAAAAGATGTAAAGGAAGCCCAGCTGGACAGGAACGGTAAAGACATTTAGATGGTCACCTGCCCCGTGCTGATTATAGAAGAAGTAAAAGACAACTCCGCCGACCAGCTGCAGAAACAATTTCTGCTTGGGATTTAGACCCTCGTTGATCTTACGAAACACCTTGAGGAAGTCATCCAAAAAGCCGACAACACCATACAGAACCAAGATAAAAAGAATCATGATGAGGCCGTTGGACAGCTGATGCGAAAACAGACCGATAACAAAGCTGACCAGAACGGATGTCAAGAGAAAGACTGTGCCACCCATGGTTGGTGTTCCGGCCTTGGCCTGATGCTGCTTGACATCTTCGTGCATCTGTTGGCCTGTGATACGAGCCTTATGGTAAAAACGAATAAAGGCAGGAATGCCGATGATAGTTAGGATAAACGTTACGATTCCTGCAATAAGAGCAATAAGCATATTAGTCTCCCATTGTGATTGTTATTTTCTTGAGATTTTTCAGCGAAGTATTGGTCTTCTCGCTCTGCTTGACGACCTTGGAGCCCTCTCCTTTGAAAGTGACTTCAATGTCCTGCCACTTGGCAAAACGTTCGACATTTGCCTTGGTCCAGCCGTACATATCAGGCAGACTTTCTAAATCATCTGACAAGATCAAAACCTGCTGGTTGGCCTTAAGATTTTCGCCCTCTTTGACAGATACTTTTTTAATCTTGCTACCTGTTCCCAGTACAATTGGCTGGACTAGGTTGCGGCGCAATTCATCTGCCAGACCGCCAGGACTGATTTGATTTTTCAGACCTAGTTGCTTGGTCAGTTTCTCTACGGATGGCATTTTATAGCTGGTTTCTTCAGTGACTGTTTCAAGAGCCGGAGTCGCTTCCGTGGTCAGATTAAGACTGTCTTTGAGAGCGACAGCTTCTTCCAAGACCGGATTGACCACTTCCTGCCAGAATATAGGCTGGAATTTTTCCTCAGGCTGCTGAACGGTCACATACATGATAAATTCAGGATTTTCTGCCGGCGTCATGGCAACGACTGAATAGATATAATCGTTCTCGCCCTCTAGATATCCATTTTCAGAAGCGATCTGAGCGGTCCCTGATTTGACGGCGACATTCTGATCAGCCACTTGAATGACGGGTTCTCCACCAACATTCAGGGTTCCTTTGTAGGGGTCTGTTCCGACTTGAACCATATAATCTCGAGTGGTTTGAGCAGCTTTTTCTGAGACAGGATTTCCGATAATTTCTGTCGCTGTCTTACGAGCTGTATTGGTTTTAGGATCATGGATAGCATTGATAAACTTAGGCTGTACCATAACACCATCATTGGCTATGGCTGAGAAGGCCCGCAGCATCTGCACCTGAGTGACACCAATCCCTTGACCGAAAGAACTCATGGCAATCGTAACATAGTTATCACCAGGGAGCGAACCATAGGTTTCATTGCCCATCCCAAAGCGGGTCGGCAGACCAAACTTAAACTTACTCAAGTAGTCTAGCCACCTGTCATTGCCCATCTTCTGCTCCAGAATGGTCATACCAACGTTACTGGAATAGGTAAATCCTTGAGCAAAGGTCAGCGTTTCCCCTTCCGAAATCCCCATGTTGACATTCCAGTCCCGAATGGTCGCATCCATGACCTTATACTCTCTGCTGTCATAGGTATCGTTAGGATTAAAACTACCATTATCAATAGCTGAAGCCAGAGTCATGACCTTCATGGTAGATCCAGGCTCGTACTGACCTTGATAGAGCATGGTATTCCATGTGCCCAGATTTTCCTCATTCAAGCCTTCCTTGGTATCTGCATTATAGGTCGGCCGTTGAGAGGTGGCTAGGATTTCGCCGGTCTTGGCACTGACCAAGGTTGCATTGACAAACTTACCTTTGACCTTTTCTTGGAAAGCATTCATCCGCGTTTCCAGATAGGTTTGCAAATCAGCTGACAGCGTTGTATAGACATCCTTGCCATCCTCTGCCTGTACAGAGACCTTTTCTGATCCAGGAACAACATTACCGTTTCGGTCTTTTTCGTAGGTCACAACCCCATTCTGACCAGCAAGAATCCTATCCAGTGCCTGCTCCATGCCAGAAGTCCCTTTCAGCGTCTTATTGCCTTCCTTATCCTCCTGCAATTGGGCAAGACCGATAAACTGGGAGGCAAACACACCGTTATTATAACTGCGGTTAGGACTGGTAGTAAAGTCAATCCCTTCAATACCAGCAGCTTCAAAGGCTTCACGCATGGCATTCATATTACTGTAGGTAATGTCATTACCCTGTGCCCCGAAGGAAACTTGCTTGAGATTTTTCTGCGACAGCTGGGTTTTGACGTAGTCCTTATCCAACTCTAGGTATTGATTGAAAATTTCTGCCACCTTATCATACTGGGATTCTTCCACATAGAGAATCTTGCCGGTAGCTGACTTGTAACTCTTATCAATAATGGCATAGACATTATAAGTCGTGGCATCCTCAGCAATAGGAACACCATTTCGGTCATAAATTGTTCCCCGCCGGGCAGCGACTGTAACCGTCTTTTGATGGACTACTTCTGCACCCTTTGATAGATTAACACCGAACTTCTGGTCCGTCCCGATAATAATGGCAAAATTAATCAAGAAAACGAAAAAGAGAAAGATAGCTAAGATGCTCATGCTCTTTCCCACTTGCCGCCGATTGTATTCAGGGGTTTGCCTATTTTTCAGGGCATATTTTTTAATTTTTTCAAAAATTCTATTCTTCATCCGTTGAACTCACTGTTTTACGATTTCCCTTCTGGAGTTTCATATCCTGAGAGCTAGCTAACTGAGACAGTCTTTCATAGCGGGTCAGTTCATTGACTTCCTGCTTGATGTCGGCTAGTTCTGTCTGCTCCGCTTCAATCTGGGTATTGACTTCCGTCAAATCCCGATCTACCTGCAATAGCTTGGTCTGCATAAAGACGATGCTGACCGCTAAAATAATGGCAGTCAAAACGATAGAGCCGTAAAAGGCCTTCTCAACTCGGGAAAATTTTCGCATCTGATCTTGAAGCGGATTTGGTCTTTTTTCTGACATTTCTTCCTCACTTGTGTATCTTACGGGCCACGCGCAGCTTGGCGGAATGAGCCCGGTTATTGCTTTCTAATTCTTCTTTGCTTGGTAAAATTGGTTTGCGGCTGACCAGCTCCAGCTTAGGCTGCAGTTCATCTGGGATGAAGGGCAAGCCCTTGGGAACATCCACTGTTGACGCCTCCTTGAAAAGCTGCTTGGTCAGACGGTCTTCCAGCGAATGAAAAGTAATGACTGCAATCCGTCCGTCCACCGCCAGCAAATCAATTGCTTGCTGAATAGACTCATCCGCCGCTCCCAGTTCATCATTGACCTCAATCCGAATGGCCTGAAAGATCTGCTTGGCTGGATGGCCTTTCTTCTTCAGCTCCTTAGCTGGCTTAGCCGACTTGATAATTTCAGCCAGTTCTGTCGTTGTTTCAATAGGCTTGACCCTTCTAGCCTGCTCAATCTTGCGAGCAATCTGCTTAGAAAACTTATCTTCGCCGTATTTAAAAAAGATTCGTACTAAATCCTGATAGCTATAATGATTGACAACCTCAAAAGCTGTCAAGGCTGCATCGCGGTTCATGCGCATATCCAAAGGCGCATCCTGTTTATAGGAAAAACCACGCTCACGCTGATCCAGCTGAGGGCTGGAAACGCCTAAATCATAACAAATCCCATCAATTTCTTCCACACCGGCCTCTTGCAAACGGCTCTTGAGGTGGCGGAAATTGTCCTTGATAAAGGTCACCATCCCCCGCTCTACATAAGGAGCCAAGCGCTTTTTAGCATTGTCAATAGCCATCTGGTCCTGATCAAAGGCATAGAGATGCCCCTCATCCCCGAGCTGACTCAAAAGATATTCGCTGTGACCAGCACCTCCAAGAGTCGCATCGACATAGATGCCGTCAGGCTTAACAGCCAGCTGGTCAACCGTTTCATGAAGAAGAACAGTAATGTGATGAAATTCGTTTGTCATATCTTACTTATTATATCACATTCAAAAGCAAAAAAAAATTTAAAAGAAAAAGTAAGCGGATGAAATCCTTTTTAAAATTTTTGTCAGATATACTTGACACTTTTTCCAAAAAGTATTATACTAACATAAAATAAAAGTCAAATATAACTGACAAACATACTGGAAGTTATCAGTTATAGTATTAGAAAGGAAGGGTGTAATGAATCGTGTCAAAGAATTTCGAAAAGAAAAAAAGATGTCTCAGCTAGAGTTGGCAAAGTCTATCGGGGTATCGCGGCAAACTATCAATATGATTGAAAACAACAAATACAACCCTACTCTCGAGCTCTGTATCAACCTGGCTAGAGCGCTAGATACTGACCTCAACGCCCTCTTTTGGGAACCCCAGCTGACAGATGAAGATTCAAATGACTAAGAGTTTTTCCCTGCAACAACATTCATACCTAAAGAAAGGAAACAAACATGAAAAAAGAAAGATTCTCAGACAAAATGATCAAACGATTTTACGGCATTACCGGACCTTTGGACGAGCAAAAACGCCAGCAGGCTGAGCACTTAGGAAATATAGGCTTTATTTGGCTTTTCTTGATTTTGCAAGTTGGTAATTTCCTAGCTTTCATGCTAGCCGATATCTATCCAGGCTTAGATGCTCGAATTTACCCCATTATTATAGAGCTTCTTACCTTTATAATAGCTGGTATCATTTACTTCAGGTCTGAGAAAGAACACCTGGCAGATTTGGATTTGGAACTCATGAGTGAAAAAGAAAGGCGCAAGCTTCAATATCCTGGTCTTAAGATTACTCTCTTCGTTGGGTTGACTTTCCATCCTATCTTTAGCCTTGTAGAGGCAGTCACTCTCAAGCAAGACTTTTTCACTCTCTTTTTACAAGCTGATCGAATCCTGAAATCAGCCTTGGTCGCTAGCATTTTAGGTGTTTTTATCAGCTTTTACTTCAAATCACGCAAACACCATACTGAACAGAGCGAATAATCCCTTGACTTAAGCTAGAAAGGACACAAACATGAAAAAAGAAAGATTCTCAGACAAGATGATCAAACGATTTTACGGCATTACTGGACCTTTGGACGAGCAAAAGCGCCAACAGGCTGAGCATCTAGGAAATATAGGCTTTATCTGGCTTTTCTTTATCCTGATTTTTGGCAATGCCATCGCCTTTCCCTTAGCCTTTCGCTGGCCCAAAATTATCGCTCTTGCCTATCCTATCCTGCTTGAAATCCTTATCCTCGGCTTCTGTGTCTATATAATTATCCAAGCACGGCGCAAAGGAATTGATGACCTAGAGCTAGGACTTCAGGATGAAAAAGAAGAAAAAGCTATGAAACATGCTGGCCTCAAAGCAGGCTTCTCTTATTGGCTGCTCTTTTACCCTCTCTTCGGCATCATGATAGCTGTCATGGAAAAGAAAGATATCCTACAAGTTTTGCTTCAGCCAAAACTTATTATAACCGGATTGGCTGCTGGTCTTGGATTTGGATTGATTATGCATTTCATTGCCAAAGGAAAGATTCGTCAAGCACAAAAAAAGGAGGAAGAAGACCTATGAGACTCAATCTCAAAGAAAAAATGGAACTAGGCATTCTGTCCCTCATTATTGCCATCGCTGCTTATTTCTTTTTCCGTATCACGGAGCCTTGGATTTTCTGGCTGGATGTAGCCATCATCCTTAGTTGCATCAATGTAGCCCTCCGAATTTTGAAAAAACGTAAACAAGAATAAAAGAACCCCTCGACAGGAACTTTCTAGCTTCCTAGCGAGGGATTTTTTATATTTACTTAAGACTCTGGATCATCCAGACTGCGGCCATGAAGACCTTTCTCGCGCTGAACTTGACGCAATTTTTCAGGCGTCACGTCATTTCCAGCCTCGTCAACAATCTTGATGCCTTCGATGTGGTGCCGAACAGAGCGACGGTAGCCTTCGATGTACTCTTCACGAAGCTTGGCCTGCTCTACCTTTTCTTCACCAGTCAGACCGACTGTTTTTTTCTTTTTAGCCAGTTCATTAATACGGGCAATTTTTTTAGGATCCATGATTCTACCTCTCTCTTACCTTTTATTTGGTATTAATCTGATTAAACTGGGCCAGCTGTCCCGCCTTAGCCGTCAAAGAAGCTAGAAGAGCTAGACGGTTGTTACGCACAGCCTCATCTTCTGCCATAACCATGGTATGGTCAAAGAAAGCGTCGATAACTGGACTGAGGGCAAAAAGTTGATCCAGATTAGCAGCTAAGTCAGATGTCAGCTCTACTGCTTCAATGGCCGCAGCCAAGTCTTTTTCTTCTTGATTTTCAAAGAGTGCTGGATTGACAGCTGTCTGCCCTTGGGCTTTCTCAGCTAGATTGAAGACCCGAGATAGGCTTTCCACCGCTGACTTGAAGTTATCTTCCTGAGCTTTTTCTGCTAGAAGCGCAGCTGTTTCTACCAAATCGCGTACAACGAAATGAGTGCTTTGAAGAACAGCTGTCACGATATCTTTCGGAATGCCGCGATCCATCATTTTCTCAACACGGGCACGGAAGAAGTCCAGCACGGCCTCTTGATTGTCATAACTTAGACTATCAAACTTCAGTCTGTATAGTCGACCAAGAAGCTGAGCCAAGTCAATGTTCCAGCCAAACTTGTCCAAGATACGCACAACTCCCTGAGTCGCACGGCGCAGTGCATATGGGTCATTGGAACCGCTTGGAATCAAGCCAACTGAGAAGAAGGACAGAATGGTGTCCAGCTTATCAGCCAGAGCCAAGACTGCTCCGACCTTGGTGTCAGGTAATTCGCCATCGGCTGAAGTCGGCATATAGTGCTCCCGAATGGCAGCTGCCACCGCAGCATTCTCACCAGCCAGAAGAGCATACTTTTCACCCATGATCCCTTGCAGCTCATCAAATTCACCAACCATGCCAGTCAGCAGGTCAAACTTATAAATAGCCGCTGCACGAGCCAAGTCAGCTGTCTCATCAGCATCCAATCCTGCCTCTTGTGCCAAGAGAGCAGCAATCTTGCCAGTCCGCTCCATGTGCTCTGCCAGAGAACCAATCTTTTCGTGGAAGGTCACATTGTTCAGCTTTTCAACCAAGTCAGCAATAGCCAGCTTTTGGTCTTCCCGCCAGAAGAATTCCCCATCTTCCAGACGAGCCACCAAGACTTTCTCATTTCCCTTGATGACATTTTCCAGATGCTCTGCATTTCCGTTGCGGACTGAGATGAAGTGCGGTAAAAGTTTGCCTTCAGCATCGCGCACAACAAAGTAACGCTGGTGCTCTTTCATGGAAGTTACCAAGACTTCCTCAGGCACCTCTAGATATTTGGCATCAAAATTACCTAGGAAAGCAGTTGGATATTCTACCAGATTCAACACTTCATTGAGCAAGTCTTCGTCAATCTCGATAGAAACCCCGTGCTCCTCTTCAAGTGCTCGAATCTGCTCGACAATCATATCTCCCCGCTCAAGAGGACTAGCAATGACAAACTGAGCCCGTAGGTCATTTTCATAAGAATCCGCTGAAGCAATCTCCGTTTCTTGACCCAAGAAGCGGTGTCCTCGGCTAGTACGGCCGCTCTTGATATCCAAGAAATCCAAGTCAAAGGCCTGCTCATCTAAGAGTACAGTTAAGGTATGGACCGGACGGATGTATTCAAAGGTGTTGTTGGCCCAGTGCATGCTGACAGGGAAGGTCAGAGCTTGCAGAACCTCTGTCACTGCTGGGATGATTTCCTCCACAGGGCGGCCGATTTCTTCCTTGGTCACATAGACATATTCTTCCCCCTTAATTTCGCGGAAAGTAATGTCCTCAACCGTCAAGCCCTTACCACGGACAAAGCCTTCTGCAGCCTTGGTAAAGTTCCCATCTGCATCCAGAGCAATTTTCTTAGAAGGGCCTTTGAAATCTTCGGTCAAGTCGGACTGCTTGTCTGCCAAGCCAACCACGCGCACCGCCAAACGACGCGGTGTGGAGAACATTTCAATTTTCTCAAAAGTCAGACGATGGTCTGTCAGGAAGGCTCCCATCTTGTCGCGCAACTGTTTCATGCTCGGTGTCACGACATAGGCCGGCATTTCCTCCAAGCCTAATTCAACTAATAAATTTTTTACCATGATTATTCTCCCTCCTCTGCCAAGAGTTTCTCGCGAGTCTCAGCATCCAAAAGCGGATAGCCCAGACGCTTGCGCTCAGCCACAAAGGTCTTAGCCACGACACGGGCAAGATTACGAATGCGGGCAATATAGCCAGCCCGCTCTGTCACAGATACAGCGCCACGCGCATCCAAGAGGTTAAAGGTATGCGAGCATTTGAGAACATAGTCATAGGCCGGATGCACCAGATGCTCGTCCAGACAGCGCTTAGCTTCTGCTTCAAACTTCTCAAAATTCCCCAAGAGCAAGTCTTGATCGCTGACCTCAAAGCTATACTTGGAATGCTCATACTCAGGATGCGTGAAAATTTCGCCGTACTTAACGCCATCAGCCCACTCAATATCATAGACAGAGTCCACTTCTTGGATATAAGAAGCCAGACGCTCCAGACCATAAGTCACCTCAGCAGTCACCGGCTGAGTTGGCAGACCTCCGACCTGCTGGAAGTAAGTGAACTGAGTGATTTCCATACCATCCAGCCAGACTTCCCAGCCCAGACCAGCCGATCCAGTTGACGGGTTTTCCCAGTTATCCTCGACAAAGCGGATGTCATGCTCCAGCGGATTGATGCCCAAGAGCTCTAAAGACTGCAAGTAAAGTTCTTGGATATTGCTTGGAGAAGGCTTCATGACCACCTGAAATTGATGGTGCTGGTAAAGACGGTTCGGATTTTCCCCATAACGACCATCTGCCGGCCGGCGAGACGGCTCTACATAGGCCGCATTCCAAGGCTCTGGCCCAATAGCCCGAAGGAAGGTATAGGGGCTCATGGTTCCCGCCCCCTTCTCATTATCATAAGCCTGCATGAGCATACAGCCCTGGTCATTCCAGAATTGCTGTAAAGTCAAGATAATTTCTTGAAATGTTAATTTCTTAGACATTTGTTACTCCTTTAGTTTCTTGAGATTCTTGCGAAGCGTTCAAAAGGGAACGATTATTTCCCTTTTGAAAAGCTAGCACATCGCCTAGACAAACCGCCCCTAGCGGTTGTCGTCAGTCAATCGAACCCTTAGGTTCGCAATTGACTTTGGCGAGGTGAAATGTTAATTTTTTAGACATTTTTTACTCCTTTAGTTTGTTTATATCTCTTTGTCTATTATTTTCTGCTGTATGAACCAATCCAACAAGGGAAGTGTTTTATCTGTATTTTCCCAACGATGATAAGAATTAAAGACCGCTTGCACACTGCCTAGATTTTCTACTAACTTGTCAACTGTCAAAAAACTGCGCCAGTATTCGTAAAAAATACTAGCATAATTCCCTTGATAAGTCGAAGTACCGAAATCATTCAATGAGTGCCAACCGTGCTTTTTCTGAAAGAGCTTTACGAGAGACTGATTACATGCTTTTTCTGCTTGAAATTCCTCATCTGTAAAGAAATACTTGCGACTAATATACTCAGCCATACCTTCTTCAAACCAGATATAGGCACCGTATACATCAAAGTCATCTAAAAAATGCTCTGACCAATGAGCCAACTCATGGCCTACAATCTGCAAGAGGGAATTTCCTGACAAAGACTTATAGTGGCTTTCTATTGCTCGAGTTTGGTGAGAGGTCTTGTAATTCTCCAACTGAAGGAGATACAATTCTTTCCAAATCGGCAACTCGGGAGTCATAACCATCCGCTTATCATTTGTATAAGCCGGCACAGGATTTTCACGAATGATCTGCGTAGCAGAATCAAAATCGGACCAAATGATGGCTTGTGGCAAGTCATAAACCGCAAACTCGTCTTTTAAAAAAGCCAGATAATCCTGCAACTTTGCGGCATTCTTTGCAACGAAATCTCGAAAAGCTACTAATTGATTCTCATCTTTTACAAGATAAAGGTTCTCCATGGATCTCCTTTCTTTCGAACAATAGACTCAGTACGCAAAAGAACCACATCCGACACTCCTAGGCTCTTCAACCTAGGGGCGTCAAGACGCGGTTCCACCCTAATTTATTACTTCATTACTTTTGAAATGATAACCGAAAGCGCCATCTGCACTGCTTCCCTATCCGGCTCACACTATCCCGAACTCGCTAAAAAGTAGACAATGAGAATTCTTTCTAAAAAAGATTATATCAGAAAATAGACCTAATGTAAAATACTTATCAAAAAAGTACCCTAGACTAAAAATGAATGCAAGCCTTACCAAGCTGATTGAAACAATTAAATGAAATATCATTCCTTTTCTGCAATCAAGTAAACACCCTGCCACTCTTCCATTACAGCATTTCCTATCGCCAAAGCAAAGTCTGCATAAGAAATGGATTTACTGAGAAAAAAGTCTTCTTTTTGAGCCGAACTGTAGCGGTTATAACTGCCAGTTCTTGCCCCTTCAGCAACATAAACTGGCGGAGGAATCAAATAGGTCCAAGTGTGGTTAAAAAATGACTTTTCCAAATAGTCTCTAAGCCTAGCATGAGCAATTCCTCTAGGCAGAGTTTGTCTTGGAAAATATTCATTCTCCCAAAAACGCTGATTTGCTTCTAATTTTAGAGCCCCTGCGCCTCCAACCGTAACAAGATGAGTTTTCCTTGATGGATTAAAGGCCTGATGGATCCGTTGATCCAGTTGAATTAAAGAATTCTCTGATATATCTCCCCGTAAACGAATGGCTTGAACAACTATGTCACTGTCAGTAAGAGCCTCACGTAAACTGCAGACGTCATCAATATCAATCACTACTGTCTCTATGGCTGCATTTATCTTGGGCAGTCTTTCTTTATCTTTTTGACTTCTTAAGCCAGCAATTAACTGAATAGATTTGTATTTGGACAATTCTTTTATAACAAAGTTTCCTGTCCTGCCAGTTGCTCCTAATACCAGTACTCTCTTCATACTACTGTTCTCCTTTAATATCCAAAGTAAATGCAACAAGCATACTGAACAACAATAATAAAGCTAAAGTCAAAAAGGTTGCTTTTGCTCCCAGTACAGTCAATAACTGAACACCTGCAATCGGTCCAAAACTAGCACCTAAGAACAAAATAAAGGTGTAAAAAGAGACAGCGATTCCAGCTTGATTCTGTCCAAACCTTCCCACTAAAATAATTAAAGTGGGAACAATGATTGAAATTCCTGCTACAAATAAAAGACTCATTATAATCAATACATTGAGATATGGACAAAAAGCAATAATAAAAAGGGATACAAGCGAAAACAGCAAAGAAAGGATGAGTAAACATTTTATATCAAATTTTCTAGCTAATTTATCCGCAAAAGGAGCAAATAACATGCCAATCATACCTAAAGCTCTTATCTTAAAAATATTATCTTTACTTAAATGAAATGTATGAACTGAATAACCCTCTAAAACGGTGTAAAAAGCTACAAATGCAAATAATAAAGTCAGAGCAATCAGATAAAGCTTGATTAAATTCTTTTTCCTTAATACCTCCCAATAATGTCTAAACAATTGAGAAAATAGAATTCCTTTACTTTGGTTAGAAACAGGTGAAGCATAGCTATATAAGATTAGGGCTGTTAGCAAATAAATTATTCCAAATGTACAAAAGACAGCCTGCCAGTTCAACAACCGACTAATGTAAGCACTCATAATTTGCCCGACAATTGCCGAAATCAAAAAACTGGCACTGACAAGGCCTACAACTGTCCCTTTAATCTCTTTTGAAAATTTTTCGGAAATATAAACAACAGCTACAGGGGCAAAGCTAGATGCGGCTATGCCCTGCATGATCCGTCCCATAATTAACCAAGACAACTGATTGCCAAAAGGAATGATAAGAGTAATAACTGATAATAAGATCAACCCTCCAACCATAATTCTTTTTCTGCCAAATCGATCAGATAAAACACCAACTAAGAGACAGCTTAAAGCATAGGCAAAAGAAAAACTTGTTCCCAACCAAGCTGTCTGTTCTGCACTAACATGAAACTGCTGAGTAAAAGCAGACATTAAAGGAATCGTTATGTAATTACTGGCGACAACTATAAGGCCACACCAAAATAATAGAATGGCTAAACTTATTTCATTTATTTTGAATTGATTTTCTTTCATTTCCAATCCCTCCCCGAAACAAATAAACATTTTATGTAGAAAAACTACATCTATTGTAATATAAATACATATTAAAGTCAAGAAAAATTGTAGTTCTACTCTCAATATTGTAAAATAGAGGTATCAACAAAACTTAAAAGGACTTGTTTTATGGAAAAAAGAAACGAAGATTATTCGGCATTATTAGATGTCAAACTCCTAAAAAAATTAGTTGTCGGTATCGGTGAGGTTTCTAAAATCACTGGTATCCCTATTCGAAAAATCCGTTATTGGGAAGAAAAAGGAATCATCCACTCTCAAAACAAGAAAGGGGGAACAACCAGAAGATATGATTATATGAATATCAAAAAAATACTTTTAATTCAAGAAATGCTAGAAGAAGGTTTCACCTTAGAAGCTTCTGTTAAAAAAGTTGAAAAACGTCTGTCTACTTTGAATGATATGTTCAAAAATTTATCCAATCATTTGGAAGACAGGCCATTGAATTCTGAAGACAAATAAAAAAGAGTGGAACACTTTGGTTCCAGTCTTTCAAAATATAGAAAAATTTTGGGATAGAAGATAATAATTATGAACTCTTAGAATTGCCGATATAACAGTATTCTAAGAGTCTTTATTTTGCCAATAACCACCTGTCTAACGGGTGGTTTGGACGAGGGCTATAAGCCCACATCACCAGAACTTGGGACAAAAGTTCTTTAGCTTCCAAAAAAAGAGTTTGGGACAAAAAGATTTCAATTTTTAAAAATCTTAATTATTAAGCCCTTCAAATCTATAATTAAATGCGAAAAGCGAACAAAGCAGAATTCTGATTACCAGAAAACTAGTTTTGTTCGCTTTTTATATTTAAGGCTGGACTTTTATCCCAGACTCTTTTGCATGGTTGTGATAGTCTTGGTAAAATAGAATTACCCAATAAACCATTTAGAAAGGCTATCTCATGCATATTCACTATAACACAAATCAAACAACTTTACCACTAGAAATCAGTTCTTTCTTGCCACAAGACCATCTCGTCTTTACCATTGAAAAAGTGGTGAATTCCTTGGAGGATTGTCACTTCCATGCCTTCTATCAAGCCTTCGGTCGCCCGTCTTATCACCCTAAAATGCTTGTATCTACTCTTCTATTTGCCTATTCACAAGGGATTTTCTCTGGACGAAAAATCGAAAAAATGATGATTGAAAACATTGCCATGCAGTACTTAACAGGACAGTTGCTTGTCAGTTACCGCACCATCAATCGCTTTCGAGTCGTTGCGGGGATGGAAGACCTCATTCGTGATCTTTTCATTGACCTCAATCTTCGTTTGAAATTAGAAGAGTTAGTAACTTTAGATTGTCTGTTTATTGATGGGACTAAGATTGAAGCCAACGCCAACAAGTATAGTTTCGTATGGAAAAAGGCCACAGACAAGTTTTCCGTCAAACTTCAAGAACAGATACAGGTCTATTTCCAAGAAGAAATCACACCCCTTATCCATCAAGCGATTGTGCTGGATGAAAAAGAATCGATTACTTCAGAACAGTTGACCGAGTTCGCTCAAGTCCTTGAAGAAGAATTGGCAAAACTGAGCCAAGACATTGAAGAGGTACCCGTTAAAGGAAAGGATAAACGGAAAACCCAAGGTCGGAAACTCAAGAAAGTCCTGCGTAAAGTAAAGGATGACTTTTCAGTGCGTGCTGAGAAATATGAGAATTATCAAGAAACTTTTAATGGTTGTAACAGCTTTTCCAAAACCGATCCAGATGCCACTTTTATGCGGATGAAGGAGGATCATATGAGAAATGGTCAACTCAAACCTGGCTACAACCTACAAATCGCTACGAAAAATCAGTTCGTCCTACACTATGATATCTATCCAAATCCAACAGATACCAGAACGCTGTTGCCTTTTTTAGAAAGCTATCCACATGACTTGAAGACAGTTGTCGCCGATGCTGGATATGGAAGTGAAGAGAACCTCCTTCGTTTAGATGAAAAGGAGGTCAACCATCTGATTAAATATGCCATGTTTGATAAGGAACAGAAGAAAGGGTATAAACAGTCGGCTAGAAACTTAGCGAATTGGCACTATGATGACAAGGAGGATAGCTACACACATCCTGATGGCTGGTGCTATCGTTTTCATCATATCAAACATCAGAAAACACAGATGGACTTTCAACAGGAAATCAAGGTTTACTACGCTGATGAACCTGAATCAGCCCCTCAAAAGGGACTGTATATCAACGAACGTTATCAAGACTTGAAAGCTAAAGAATGCCAAGCGCTTTTATCTCCCGAAGGTAGACAGATTTTCGCTCAACGTAAGATTGATGTGGAACCTGTCTTTGGGCAGATAAAGGCTTGTTTGGGTTACAAGAGATGTAACCTAAGAGGCAGACGGCAGGTTAAAATTGACATGGGATTGGTGCTCATGGCTAATAACCTCCTAAAATACAATAAGAGAAGGAGTCAAAATTAAAAAGCTAGAGGTCCGCAATTGGGAATCTCTAGCTTTTTTGTGGCTGAGAACTATTTTGTCTCAGGTTCTTTTAACTCACTTGAAAACCAATTAGACTTGTTTAGGTTTTTTCGGTCTCACAACTCTTGGCTTTCTGCCATCAAGTTTTCTCTTGGCTGCTCTGAGATTGGCGATGGCTTCTTTGACATCTTCCTGGCTGGCACCTGGATTAGCCAAAACTTCCTTAGCCTGTGCATAAGCCTCTAGATAAGCCGCCTTCACCGCATCAGTCGCATAGATAAACTTATTGCTGATGGCTTGGTAATGCACTTCATCATCGACTAGCTTCTTGAGATTAGTAAAGTTCGTCGCCTTGCCATCTAGCTTCTTCTCTGCTGTAGTCAGCTGAGCTAGGGCAGTATCAATTTGCTCCTGGGTCACCTTGTCCTGCACCAAGAGCAGGGCCACTGCTTGGAAGGCCTTGTCATAAGCGCGACGAGTTCTATCCTTAGCATTGGCATAAGCACCTGTCTTAGTGGTAGCTGCATAAGCCTCCACAGCTGCTTTAACCGCAGCAAGGTCAGAGTCCTTGCCGTCTAGATTAGCAGATGCTGTTTCTAGTTTTGCTCTTACGGCATCAACTTGCGCTTGAGTAAGTTTACTTGTCAAAGCTTCCTTGGCTGCCTGATATGCTTGGTCGTAGGCTGTGCGCTTCGCTGCAGAAGCATTGTAATACTGAGCAGTGCCGACCAGACTAGACTGCTGATTGACAGCCGCCAGCAAGCCTGACTTGACGATAACTCCCAGCTTGAGCAGGTTATTCTTGCCCTCTTTGACCTCAACAGTCGGCTCAGTTTCCCAGAGCTCGTAGCCAGTCGGTAGGTTGACAAAGACAGAGTAGAATCCAGCTGCTACAGATCTTCCAAAGGCATGCTTGCCAAACAGTTCTGCTGGAAGCGTATAGGCATCGCCATTGTTATTCTTGAGAACCACTTGAGTATTCTTCGGAACAGCTTGATCAAAGGCAACGCTGACCGGTGCAAAGACTAGCTTCTTGACTAGAAACTCAATCGTCTTAAAGCTATCTTGGGCTGTCAGCTCAAACTCCTGAGTCAGAGCGCTGTAGAAACGAAGCTCATCCTTATCATAAGTAAAGATCTCAGCTGTGTAGCGTCCAAACGGCAGAGCATTGATTTGCTTGCCCTTGTCCAGTTCGACATACTTGCCCTTGCTATCCCTGATTCGATAGACAAAGGTCGACGATACATCTTGATGCGTATTAACATCTACCAGAGCGACACGGATGCGCCCATCATTTTCAGCACTGACTAGTTCTGACAGAGCTATGGCATCACGGTTGCCCGCATAGTCCTCTACCACATAGAAAATCTTAGACTTGTCCACTCCTTTTGGCAAGGTGTAGCTGCCATCCGCATTGGCTGAGATGTAAACCCGACGCTCGTAATCACGCTCAATGCCAAAATCATCCACAGCTTTATAGGTCTCTTTCCCTTTTTCATCTGCTTGCAGATAGAAGACCTGTTCTCTCAAAATACCGCCGTTTCCAACATCTTTTGGCTTGCGAGCCGTAAAGGTTTCCGCACCATCCTTGGTACTGATATAGCCTGAGCTAATCAAAGGCTTCTGGGTATCGATCTGTAGCTTAAAGGTAATCTGCTGCTCTTTAGCACCTGGTACATCTGGTGTATAGCGAACCACATAGGTATAGAGGCCATCCTCCAGCTTCTCACCCTTGCTGTCACGACCATCCCAGTATGTATCTTCTAGTAGGTAGGACTTAGGATTGTCTGACTGACCACTATAATAGTTCTTGCGGCCTTCTTTAATCGTGCTGCTCTGCCAGATTGGGAAGCGATAGTCCTTATCATCTGCCGTATAGACACTAGCTGTCAGATTATTGATATTGCGATAGAGAACTGTCCGATACTGGATGCTGTCCTGATTGCCATCTCCATTAGGTGAGAAGGCCAGACGAATCTTGCCATCTGCTCCCAGCTGCAGCACATGCTTACCATCCGCATTTTCTGCAGTTCCCAGTACAATTGAGCTGCGAGCAGCTGTTCGACCGGTCGAATAGAGCTTGTCATTGGATTCCGTCACAAGCGAAGAGACATTGTCATCAGACAGGATACTCTTATCCTCTGGTACTGGGTAATAGAAGCCTGACTTGCCTTCTTGGACCAGATCATAGATTGGTCTTTCTACAGCTGGAAGATCTTGAAATTGCCCACGGAAGCCCATGAATGGCAGACTAACAACATCGCCGTCATCCGCTGGATCGACAAAACGGACAAAACCTTCTAGGAAATAGCCGTTCGGCATCTGTTTGATCAACTCTTCCGCAAACTTAGCAGTATTTACCTTGACCGTCACTTTCTGGCTGCTGTGAGCCTTGACAGTAACTTCTGGCCAGACCGTTTCGGTTAGTTTGCGCGGTGTCAGGGTAAAGTAGCCATCCTTGACTGCATCCGTGTTGGTATTGACAATCATCTTCAGCGTCCGGTCCTTATCAGTGATATTATGAACCGTAACATCAAAAGTGAAGCTGTCTTGGACATTGCCCAAGGAAACACTAGGATATTGGTTATCCCCTGTCACATAGAGGCCGGTAGAAATAGCCGCTGCCGTATCTACGATACCAGCACCCTGCTGACGCGGAGAGGTATAGGCACCTGTTTCCTTGTTGACATGCAGCTTAGCTGTTGACATAATGAGCGCTTTGACTAAATCTGCATTCTGGGCAGGCGTCAGTTCTGGATAGTGCTGAAGGAGATATTCCTTGACAAGAGCCGCTACACCAGCCACATGAGGCGTAGCCATACTGGTTCCCTTCATAGAGCCATAGGTATTGTCATTAAGTGAAGAGTAAATATCGCCACCTGGTGCTGTCACATCTGGCTTGAGCAAGCCATCTGTCGTTACACCCCAACTAGAGAAGTCAGACAGACTACCAGCTCCTGGATGCGGCCGATTGACCTTAAGACCATTAAAGACTACCTTGTAATTACCAGCTGCCAAAGCCTCTCCATATTCCTTACTGATAAAGGCTGATGGAACCTTTTTAGATTCACTGTCCAGGCTCATCGTTAGGTTAGCTCCGTCGACGTTATTATAGATCAGAGCACCAACAGCACCATGGCTGATGGCATTTCTAACCTTTTCAGCAAAGGTAAAGGAACCACGCTGGATAAGAGCCAGCTTCCCTGTCAAATCCTTACCAGCAAAGTCCTCTTCACGGCCAAGACCAACATGGACATACTCATATTCCTTGCCCTTTTCAAAGGTTGCATTTGTCTCACCCATGGAATAGCTGAAATGACCGTTCAAAAGCTTATCATTCTTTTCCAGACCACGCACTTCCATGACTTCCTCTGTCAGGACAGTATTATTGACAGAAGCGACTGAGATAGAGCTTTCTACTGTTGAAGGACTGCCAACTAGACCATAGTCTGGATTTTCAACCAGCGGTTTAGAGTATTCACTTCCGAAAGTGTTGTCATTACCCGCTGCAATGATCACACTCACCCCCTTGGCCCGAGCGCGCTCAATAGCCGCCTGCAGACTAGGGCTGACATCAACTGTAGACCCTGTTGCTGAGCCCAGACTCATATTGATGGTATCAGCTCCCAAAGCTACTGCATCATCAATGGCCTTAATATAGATAGCGTCGCTAGTTGTGCGCTGACGGTCAGAAAAGACCCGCATAAACATAACTTGTGCTTCTGGCGCAACACCGTAGACATACTCATCATTAGGAGCTTTCTTGTTGGGATTTCCCACTGAAATCCCTGTTACGTGCATACCATGCGAATAACTGTTCTTTTCTTTGATATTGTCATCACCGTCGATATAGTTATAGGCATAGACAACCTTGCTGTTGTACCACTTCCCGTAGTCAATACCAGCCTTCTTCTTAGCCTCTTCCAGAGCTGCCTCTGTCTGATACTTGGCCTTGGAAGGATCTGAAATTCGCAGAACTTCATGATGGACATCCAAGCCCGAGTCAATAATCGCTACTACTCGGCCTTGACCTTTATACCCCTGAGACCAAGTCTGAGGTACCTTGATAATCTCATTGGTGCTGATGCTGCTTGGCTTAGCATCGCGAGAAGTTGGTGACTCTGCTACTGAATCAGGATTAGCAGCAGGCTTTTCTGAGTTTTCGGCTGCCGGAGACTCTACAGTTGGGTTAGCCTGAACTGTTGACTTGGTCTCTGTGGCAGATGGCTGAGTTACCTTCTCAGCACTTGAAGAAGCCTCTTCTGATGAAGAAGTCGCTCCTTTCTCTACAGGAGTTGCAGATGCTTCCTTAGCCTCTGTCTTAGAAGGCTGACTAGCCTGATCTGTACTTGAAGTAGCCGATTCAGAAGAAGCTGGCGTTGCTTTCTCCACAGGGGCTTGAGTTGCCGGCTGACTCTCAGGTGTTACTGCTTGAGAAGCAGACTCAGTCGCTGATACCACAGCAGTAGTCGGCTGAACTTGCCCTGACGAACTAGTGGTCGCCTGCTCATCTGCCTGAGCCTGTCCCGCACCAAAAACCAGAGCAGTTCCCAACAGAACAGAAGCCAGACCGAACTTGTATTTACGGAGTGAAAAACGTTGTCTTTGCATAGAAGTCTCCTTACTTTATTTATAAACCATATTATAATAAAAATTTTCTGACAATTCATACACATATAACAAATGTAACAAAAATGTAATAATGACGAATGTTCTATCCAAAAACTGCTATATGATAAAGTTTCAAGCATCTATTTATTTGAAATATAGAATAAATACATATTAAAATCCGGAAATAAGAAAAAACCAATCAGAACTAGGTCAGAATGGACCAGTTTAATTGGTTTGTTATGGGATGTTTATTAGATATTATTTCTCAAACTCAGCCAAAAACTTCTCCAGTTCCTCCTGAGCTTCAGGCGTTGTGCCTCTGAGCTGGTCTCCTACAGTTAAAGCCTAAATTGGATAATTCTATTGTTTTCCAAAAAGAACTAAATTCTTTAAATCTAATTCTTGATCTTTCGTATTTTGTTAATGTATCCTCTTACTCTCTAAAAAATCAAAGGAAAAATTGTTCCAATTCAAATTTTTCAATTCCTGTTTTTTTATCAATATAACTCTTTAAGTGCTCATTAGCATATGTATTACCAAATTCATCAAAACCTATATTCTCAATTTGATTATTAGCTTTTAAAGATTGGTAAATATTTCTACTGATACCTAATCTTAATACTTCAATTTCCTTTTTATCAAAAGTGCCATACAAAAAATAATTAAACTGATTTTCTGTTATAATTTCAAACTCTTTGAGAGTGCTAAGCAATAACGTAATCTCGTGATTAATAAAATCTTCATCAGTTTGGATTTTAATTACAGCTAAGTTATATAAATAGTCCTCATCATACTTATGTGTACGTAAATCTACATATACTTTTTGCCCTTGATGTGCTTCTGTTTCATAATATGCAACTTCACCAAATTGACGTCCAACATAAACATAATAATTTAAATCTTTTCGACTGCTATTTCCCAGTATGTCTTCAGTCCAATATTTATATAGATCTTCAATTCTTTCATTCAAGCCATTAAAAGAAAATTCCAGAAACCTCCTATAATAATCAATTGTTGCATCGTATCTTAAACGTTTAACATTATTTCCTGGGTTAAACAGATTAGTATCAACTTCTAAACTAGAATTCAAAAAAATATTAGAAAGTAAAAAACTGTCAAAAAACACTTTCTTTATCTTATTTAAAATTAATTCGATCAAATTCTCTGTTCCAATAATCTTTTCTTCTTTCATCAAAATATTTTCCAGTTGCTGCAACCCGTCTGCAGTGTAATTCAAAATCTGTTGAGCACCTGCTTTAGTTAAACGGGTAAAAAAATCTGGATTATTATAATTTTCAATGACTTGATTTTCTAAACTTCTGATTTCTGTTACTTTTTCGGCATTCTTTGTTTTATTATATTCTTCTAATAGTGGATTTTTTACATCCTCTAAGTGGCGCCCTCTAAGTTGCTCTATCTTAGTCTTCAAGCTATTTTTAGTTCCTGAATATTGAGGATATTCTTCTATATCAACAAAATGAACAGGGATAAAAAGTCTTGAAAGGGAATCACCATCTTTAAAAATCTCATTTAATCGATTGACTCTCCCAATTAGATTATTCAAATCACTGATACTTTTAAAACCTGAAATATAAATTAAATTATCTATAGGTAAGTTCATTCCAGCCAAAACAACAGCATTAGCAACAAAATTTCGTAAAAAATCAGATTCTCTAATAAATTTCAAAAGATAATTTCTAATCAACAACGGCATGCGCCCATGCATATAAACAATTCCTTTTGAAAGATATTTTATGAGTTTAAATTTAGGGTGAATAATCGTTGCAAGCTCTCGTTGTAAATCCTCAATTTCATCAGGTATACTTTCCTCAGGTAATGCGGAATATAATTTTTCAGTATAATTCTCAATCATCCTAGGACGATATAAAAAGTGTAAATTTTTTCTAAAACTTATTGACACCTTTGTTATATAGTCAAACGAAGAAGGAACAATCTGAGCAGTTGGAATAAATTCATTAAAAAATAAATCATAAATATATTCTTCACAACTCCTGTTTAAATATCTTAATTTTAGTATCTTAAGATTTTTTTCAATTCTATAAGATTGTATTGCTCCTTGATTTCTCAGCGATAAATTTTTTGAATTTTGTATTGATGGAGATAGATAAATAATTTTCAATTCAGGTTTTCTCATTATAGATAGTTTTATAAACCGAGATAAGAGCAAACTCCGATTGGAAAATAAATTTGAAAAATTAAAATCAAGTAATTCGTGAGCCTCATCTATATAAATTAAGTCAAATACTATTCCTTCCTCAATAAGACGTAATCCACGTTCTTGAGTAACGATTGCTAAAACTCTAGCATCTTTCTCTGAATCATAATTTTGGTCATGTACAATAATTTTCCTATCCGAAATATTCCTCTTGGCTGCTCGAAACGTTTGATCAATCAAAGCCTTCGTTGGAACTATAATAGCAATAAAATTGCATTCATTATTCTTTTTTATATGCTGAAAGACTAGCTCGCTCTTTCCATATGAAGTTGGAGCTATAAATGATAATTGTTTAAAATTAGAGTCTAGTATTTCTTCAAATACCTTGTTTTGCTCATATGTTTTAACTTTATTTTCATCTACAAATTTTTCTATCTCCAAATCAGAGATAAGGTGATTAATTGTAAGCTCTTCATCTTTTATTAGCCCACTCTCTAAAATTGTTCTAGCAGTTGGATAATAACCATAATTTACAGAAAAATCGTATAAAGCCCTAAAGTCATTTGTTTTAAAACAGGTTACAGCAATAATCAAATAAGCATATTCTATTAATAGATATTTATCTTGGTCTATTGTTTCTTGATATTCTTCAATTAATAATAATGCCACAGAGAAAAGAAACTCGGCTTCATTAAATGACAAATCTGGTTTCTTATAAAGTAGATCAATTAGATGCTTAGAAACATATGTATTATTTTTAATTCTAGTCAGCAGACTTTTCCCACCCTCTAAGTTATTTGACATTTGCAATCTCCTTCATAATCTCTACAAAAAGATCTTGTTCACTTAGATTCATCGCCACAACCTTTTCATTTTTCACTTGATGCCCGACTAAATAATCGTCAATTTTTTTACTATCAATGATTCCAAAAGCTGTATTTTTATGAATTACAGTAGAACCAATAATTAAATTACATTCGGATAATTTTTTATAGTTTTCTCTAGTATATTCAATACTTAATTGTTCTAACTTATGAATTAGAGATTCCGAAGATTTAAAGGATTTAGCATGATTAGCAGCATTCTCCCAAGGGTCATTTTTAGTTTTCCCAGCTAACTGATCAGTTATTCCATCGTAAGCCCGTTTGATGGTTGTCTTGTGCGAGATATTATCTCCCTCTTGAGTAGACTTGCTTTCTACAAGCCATATTTCTTCATTTATTTGGTAAAGCCCATCAAATCCTTTTTTAGCTGAATTTTCTTCTAAATTTTTGTAGCAAAATTGTTGTTCAAAACCATTATCAATTAAAATACATATCAAAAAAAATTCTGCAGCAAAACCAGATATTATTCTTGAATCTTTCAGCGTACCATCATCACGAAAAAGATTATCATAAATCTTTTTAGCTATAATGTTAGGAGTGTAGGAACTGCTTCTTCCTTTTGAAATTTCTACAAGTTTATTTTTTATAAAATCTTTTTCACTTGGATTTAAAGAGTTAATTTCAGCAACGATAACTTCCACTTCATCTTCACTTAAACTTTTAACCTCTATTCCAGAAGTGGTAATGGAAGAAATTTTTTCAAAAATATTTTTTAACAGGGTCATTTTTAATCCTTTTATCATATCAAAGAGTTTTAATTTTTTACATCTATCATTATATCAACTCCTCCTCATTCTATAAAGTATTTATGCAAAAATCCAATATTTTTTTGTCGGCTTCCACCTTCACATTCCCTACCCAATGTCTATTAAACACAAAAAATCCCTAGAATTTACAATTCTAAGGGAGTATTCTTTATCCTGCTGCTTCTGGCGCTGGTTCAGTTTTAGTTTTCTTATTTGGACTGGCCAGGCGTCGCTTGCTGTCTCGGAGGATGTTGAGATCCTTGAGGAGTTTGGCAAAGTGGACTTTCTCTGGATAGGCTTCTGCGGAGGCTGCGGTATAGCGCATAAAGAGGTCATAAGTGCGGGAGATTTCCGTGCGCAGCTGCTTGGTCTTACCGACTTCCTTGCTGGACTTGGCTGCACGCGCTAGGGCTTCGGCCTTATCATAGTCTTCCTGTGCAGTCGTCACTGCGCTAATCACTGGTGAGAGTCCCAGCGTAGTTACTGCCGCATTGTAGGGCTCTTCCTTTAGGGTTTTGAGGAGACTCTTAATCTCAGCAGTTGCGACATCGTTATTATGCTTGGTGATATCCTTGTACTTAGTCAGGACTGGAGCCAGCGTCTCATGGGCTTCCTTGAACTTCGCTTCCTTTATCTTAGCAAATCCCCTATGTAGGGTAAAGAGTCCGACCAGAGCATTGTCCCGCTCCTTATCTACCTCCGCCAGACTTGTGGTTTGTTTCTTTTCCACGCTAGCTAGCTGTTTCTGGAATTCTTCTAGCTTGCTCGCAAAGGGCTCCAAGTGCGTACCATACATATCTTCGTCCTTATTTGCCTTGACAAATTCCGTGATGATTTGACAAGAATCCGTCATCAAACTTTCAAACTCACGGTGAGTAAAGTTGCTATAGGTCAGGGGACGAATGGTGTAGTTAGTAGTCATAATAAAACCTCTCCATTAATTTGATGAACTAAGTATAGCACGTAGCAATAAATCTTTTGCAAGGCCGCCCTGAAATGTCATTTTTTATCCCTGAAATAACACTTTTTCAAAATCAAATACCTAAAATATCCCCACCCGATAATTTCTTCAACTTCAGATAGGGATTATTTCTCTTTAAAAATGAATTATCAAGGCATTTCACGCTTAGAATACTTTGAAATTTTAACAAAAGCTAATATTCGAACTTTAGAATGGTTTAATATTTTAGCAAATTACATCAAGTGATAGTTAGAAAGCATGAAATTTTTTACAAAATGGACTATTCGAAACCTAGTTTATCTAAATATTTTAGTAAACACTCGTATTCAGCCTTTAGATTGATTGGATATTTAGCCACAGATGACTCTTTGAGTTTTTAATGATTATCTTTCTCCCCTATCTCTCCACTCTCAAGGGATCGAAGTTCTCCTCAATCAGTTGGGTGTAATTTCCAATTCTTGGGTCTTCTTCATCTAACTCCCCTATCTTAGTATTTCGTTGGATATTGGCCTCATTTTATACCTCTCATTATAGCACAGAAGCAGTTTGTTTTATAGTTTCTTCTGGCGGTAGAGATAAAAATCCCCAGCTCTTTTCAAACTGGGGATAGCTTTATATTTTTAATTCATACACTTCCTGCCAACCGGCTGGTCCTAATATCCGCTGGGGCTGTTTGCTAAAACCGGTTTCTCGGTAGAGATAGGAGGCGACTTGATTTCTCTCATTGACACCTAGGATAATACTTTTATACATAGGCAGATGTTCTCTTATGAAATCAGGCAAGAGCTTCAGCGTCTGACTACCGTATCCTCGCATCCGAAAGTCTTCATCCGTTGAAAAGCTACGAAGGAGCAGGCTATCTGGCTGACCGCCATAAGTAAACTTCTTTTCTCCAGCATCCAAAATCAGAAAGGTTACGATTTGATGTTCTGCAAAGCCCAAGATAGCATAACGATTTCCCAAGTCAGCGACAGCCTGGCTCGGATGATTGGTAAATCTCAAGTCGGTTAAATGGTAAGACTGCAAGGCTTCTCTGTCTGAACTTCGATAGAATCGGATTTTCATCTAAAAATCCATTTCATCAGGATTTGGTGCGCTACCCGCCAGGCCACTGATATTTTTGAGGACTTCTAAGTCTGCTGTATCTAGCTCGATGTCAAAGCAGTCTAGATTGCTGGCAATCCGGCTCGGAGTGACCGACTTAGGCAGGGGCAGGAAGCCTTCCTGCAAGCTCCAAGCTAAAGCGACTTGGGCAATGGTCTTGCCATACTTGTCTGCCACAGCCTGCACGGCTGGATTTTGGAAGAGCTCACCTTGGCCAAATGGTCCCCAAGCTTCCAGTAAAATCTCATGCTCACGGCAGAAGTTCACCGCCTCTGTCTGATAGACACCTGGAGCCAGGCGGATTTGATTGACAGCAGGAGTCATGCGAGCTGTCTCAAGCAAGGATTCTAAGTGATGAGGCAGGAAATTGCTGACGCCAATCGATCGAATCTTTCCGAAATTATAGAGGTCTTCCATAGCCCGCCAGACTTCGGCATTGCGCTTTTTCCAAGCATCGTTTTCCCTCAGGGGTTTGGGATTCGGCCAGTGAATGAGATAGAGGTCTAGATAATCCAGTCCCAACCGCTCCATTGAGGCAGCAAAGGCCTCTTGAGCCTCCTCATAAGTATGAATGTCATTCCAAAGCTTAGTCGTGATAAAGAGCTCCTCCCGCGGAATGCCGCTATCCTTGATCGCCCGTCCGACACTCTCTTCGTTCTTATAGATGGCTGCCGTATCAATGTGACGATAGCCTGCCTTGAGAGCGGCTAATGTTGCCTGATAAGCTTCTTCGCCATCCTGAGCCTTCCAAGTACCGAAGCCCAGTACCGGAATGCCAACACCATTGTTCAAAAGATATTCTCTCATCTCATGTCTCCTTTACAAGTTCCATCTACTGCCTTCAGCAAGGCAGCTGCTACAGTATTCACAAGAGCAGAACTGCTCACTTCTTTTCCTTTTTCTTCAATATTGGCTTAGGTTTGAAGATATTTTCCTTGGTCGGCTCCATCCCTTTACTGAAAAAGCTATAGATAATGAAAGCAACTCCTGCGACAAGGATCAAGATTCGTCCAAAGATCAGTCCCGCCAACAGCAAAACAAGGCCCATTATCAAAAATTTCGCATCAATTCGTTTCATAGCCTACTCCTGTTTACATTATAGTCTCATTATATCACTCCTAAGAAAGCAATTCAAATCTAGGAGAAGGCTATCAAGTAGCTTGCCAATCAAAAAGAACAGGTTTTCCTGCTCTTTCAGAAAAATATAAGGAGACTAATTTAAAATACCTGCGGTTCTCATACATGGAAACGTTCTTGACCATCAAGGTAAGTAGCTACCAGCTCTAAATCTTTATCTAAAACGATAAAGTCAGCATCGTAGCCTTCCTTGATCTGTCCGCAGACATCATCAATATGGACTGATTTTGCTGGAATTAGGCTAGCCATCATGACCGCCTGATGAGGATTGGCAATGCCCCATTTGACCACATTTTTCAATCCGTCCTTGAGCTTGAGGATGGATCCAGCTAGATTGCCCGTTGACTTGAGCCGAGCTGTTCCTTCGGCCACAACCACTGGAAATTCTCCCAACATGTAGTCACCATCTTCAAGACCTCCAGCTGTCATACAGTCAGTAATGAGGGCAATATTTTCATGTCCCTTCTGCTTGAGCAAGATATCACAGGCCTTAGGATCCACATGGTGGCCGTCACAAATCAGCTCCGCATAGGTGTGGGGCAACTCATACATGGCACCAACCATGCCCAGCTCCCGGTGGGTCAATCCCCGCATACCATTATAAGCATGCACCCAGACACTGGCACCCGCTTCGACCGCAGTTTTGGCTTCATCATAGGTTGCGTTAGAATGCCCCAAAGCAACGGTCACACCTTCATCAGTCAGCGTACGGACAAATTCCTCTACGCCTTCACGCTCTGGTGCGAGAGCAATCTTATTAAGCAAGCCATTTGCAGCTTTCTGCCAAGCACGAAACTCATCCATGCTAGGATCTTTCATATAGGCTGGATTTTGAGCACCTTTATACTTCTCGGTGAAGTAAGGCCCCTCAAAATAGAGACCGCGAATCTTAGCTCCGCTAGCTTCTTGATAGCGTGCACCGATATTTTCAGTAACCGCTAAGAGCCGCTCATAGGACGAGGTCAGCGTTGTAGGTAAAAAGCTGGTCACACCGGTAGTCAAGAGACCCTCACTCATGGTATGAAGAGTTCCTTCGATGTTATTGTCCATTACATCAATACCGCCGAAGCCATGAATATGAGTGTCCACTAGACCTGGTGCAATCGAGTAGCCACTGTAGTCTATGACTTCTGCATCCTGCGGAACAGACTGCACCAGCTTGCCAAACTTGCCGTCAATCAGCTCTAAATAACCGCCCTGACGGATTCCTTGAGGATAGAAAAATTGATCTGCTTTAATATATGTAGGCATAAGACTGCCTCCCTTGTTCTTGACTTCTGTATTCTCTGCCATTCAAAGCGGAATTCTGTGATAGAGCTAGTATCTTTCTATAGCTGCTTTCTAACTCCCACTTTTGAATCTCTGAGTTTTCTTGACTATATTATAACTCTTTCTTTTTCATTTGTAAATGGTATATACCTATTTTTGCGAAAAATTGTTATATTAAATTAAAAAAACAGAAAACCCAGCCATGACAGCTGAGTTTCTGCTTTATTTTTTATCTAAATCGCGCAGCATCTGGTCGATTTTATTGCCATACTCGATGGATTCGTCCTTGACAAAGGTCAAATCTGGAATCTTGTACATCTTCAGATTGTGACCCAGTTCTCGCTTGATGGTACCGGTCGCTTTTTCCAGACCGGTCTGAGCTTTTTGATTATCAGAGGCCAGATTGCTCATAATCGTGTAGTAGACCTTGGCCATGGATAGATCGCCCAGCATTTGGACATCGGTAATGGTTACTCCCTGCACCCGCGGGTCACGAACTTTCTTCTGCAAGATTTCATTGACTTCGCGCTTGATTTCCATGCCGACACGGTCTGTACGAAAATTGTTTGCCATGAGATTTCCTTTCTAATTTTTCTCTTCTGCAATAATTTCTTCTAAACTCTTTGTGAAAAAAGATGTGGGACTAAAAATACAGACTTCCACCAACAATGATTTCACTGCGAGTTTTTAACCTACTTCTTATCTTATTTCTTAATTTCTTCCATGATGTAGGCTTCAATCGTATCATCTACTTGAATGTCATTGTAACCATCAATCATGAGTCCACCTTCGCGGCCGTTAGTAACTTCCTTAACATCATCCTTGAAGTGCTTGAGGCTGGCAAGCTCTCCATCGTAAATCACGACGCCATCACGGATAACGCGAACCTTGGAATCACGGGTCACTTTACCGTTGATAACCATAAATCCACCGATAGTACCAACCTTGGAAACCTTGAAGGTCTCGCGGATAAGAGCTTCCCCGATGATTTTTTCTTCGTATTCTGGATCCAGCATTCCCTTCATGGCATCTTCCATTTCTTCGATAACCTTGTAGATAATGCTGTGGAGACGGATTTCGACATCGTCAGCTTCTGCCTGCTGGCGAGCTTGAGATGTAGGACGAACGTTAAATCCGATGATGAAAGCATTTGAAGCTTCTGCCAGTGTTACGTCGGACTCATTGATAGCACCAACCGCTGAGTGGACGATGGTAATCTTAACGCCTTCCACCTCAATCTTTTGCAGGGAAGCAGACAGAGCTTCTACAGAACCTTGTACATCAGCCTTGATGATAACATTAACAGACTTAACTTCACCAGCTTTGAGGGTATCAAAGAGATTTTCCAGACTGACGCGATGAGTAGCTTGACGCTGCTTGAGAAGGGCACGTTTGGCACGTTCTTCACCGGCTGCGCGCGCAGCTTTTTCATCTTCATAGACCGCAAAGTGGTCACCAGCCATCGGAGTTTCATTGAGACCAGTGATAGAAACCGGTGTAGATGGTCCTGCTACCTTAACACGACGGCCCAGGTCATTGGTCATAGCCCGAACCCGACCGAAGGTATTACCAACAACGATTGGATCCTGCACATTCAGAGTTCCCTGCTGAACCAGAAGGGTTGCGACAGCACCTTTTCCTTTATCCAGACGGGCTTCGATAACTGTACCAATCGCTCGAACAGTCGGATCTGCCTTGAGCTCTTGAATTTCAGCCACTAGGAGGACTGTTTCCAGCAAGCTGTCGATATTTTGATTGAATTTCGCTGAGATTTCGACAAATTCAGAATCTCCGCCCCAAGCTGTTGACATGACACCATGCTCAGCCAATTCACCAATCACGCGCTCAGGATTCGCTCCTGGCTTATCAATCTTGTTGATAGCTACGATGATTGGGACATCAGCCGCCTTGGAGTGGTTGATAGCTTCGATCGTTTGCGGCATAACACCGTCATCAGCAGCAACGACCAGGATAGTGATATCCGTAACAGAGGCACCGCGGGCCCGCATAGAAGTAAAGGCCGCGTGTCCAGGCGTATCCAAGAAAGTAATCTTCTTGCCGCTTTCCTCAATCTGGTAAGCACCGATGTGCTGAGTAATACCACCCGCTTCACCTGTTGCTACGCGAGAGTTACGCAGGGTATCCAAGAGGGTTGTTTTACCATGGTCAACGTGTCCCATGATGGTGACAACTGGCGGACGCTCTACCAAGGCATCTTGGTTGATATAACCTTCTTCTACGAAGAAGCGCTCAATATCAGCTGTGTCAACTTCCACCTTCTTCTTAGCTTCAATACCGTAGTCCACCATGAGGAGCTCAATAGTATCGCCGTCAAGAGATTGGTTTTGCGTTGCCATTACGCCCATCATAAAGAGTTTCTTGACAATTTCAGCTGGCTCGCGCTTGATGCGTTTTGCAATTTCTGCAACGGTCATTCCGTCTGTATATTCAAATTCAGTTGGCAACTCATGGAACTTACGTTCTGTAACAGGTTTTGGTGCCTGGTTATTGTTGCCCTTTCCTTTTTTGTTTTTCTTGTTTTTATTCCAATTACTATTTCTTTGATTTCTCACTTGATTTTGACTGCTTCGATTCTTTTGTTGTTTTCTTGGACCTTCTTCTTCGCGATCAAAATCATCGCGCTTCTTATCTGGTCGAGCTTGCTTCTTACGACGCGTATCCACAGCGGCTGGAGCTGGGCTTGGATTCGCTGCTGGTGCAGACGGAGCTGGTGCAGGCTGAACTGTTGCAGGTGCTTCTGCCTTAGGCTGCTCCTTGCGGCGATTTTGCCGTTCCATAACTTCTTTAGCTTCTTGTGCTTGCTTAAAGCGTTCCTCGCTGGAGCGAGCGTATTCAGCATTCTGCTCTGCTTTCAAAGCTGCTGCCCGAGCCTTAAAGTCAATCTTTGGTCCTTGAGGCTGTTGGCGGTTTTGACCGTTAAATCCTTGATGATTCTGACCATTGCGGCGGCCATCTTGACCACGATTATCGCGACGGTCATTTGGACGATTGCCTCTATCTCGGTCGTTGCGGTTTCCGCGATTCTTATTTCGATTATCGCGGTCCTCACGCTTACCTTGCTCTTTGTTTTGTGGTTTGCGATTGCCTTGCTGCTTCCGACGCTCTGCTTCTTCCTTGGCTCTCGCTTCACGCTCTGCCTTAAAGTTTCGGCTTTGCGGGCGCTTGACTGGTGCTGCCGTTTCTGCTTTCGCTTCTGGCTTAGCTGCTGCTTTTGCTTCTGGCTGTTCTGCCTTGACTGGCGCAGCCTCTCTGGCAGGAGTTTTTTGCGGTGAAGGCTGAGCTGCTGCAGGCTTTTCTGCAGGAGCTTGAGGTGCGGCTGCTTTCTTGAAGCTGGATTTGATTCGCTCACTAGCGTCAGCTTCTACGCTGGATGAATGACTTTTGACATCCAGACCTAGCTCCTTAGCACGAGCCACTACCTCCTTGCTTTCTTTTCCCAGTTCTTTGGCGATTTCATACAATCTTACTTTAGACAAATCTTGTCCTCCTCTTCTATTACATAAGAGACCTCATTTTCTTTGTAAAACCAGCATCTGTCACGGCAAGCACTTTTCTGGCCTTGCCAATGGCAGAGCTTAATTCCAGTGTTGAAAACACGGTTGATACTTCTACTTGGTAGTAACGACTTTTATCAGTGATTTTCTTGCTGAGATTAGGAGCTGCATCCTGGGCCAAAAAGACCAGATGTGCTTTTCCCTCCTGTATAGCTTTGACGGTCAGCTCCTCACCAGAAATGATGCGGCCGGCCCGCTGAGCCAGTCCCAGCATATTTGCAAGTTTCTCTTTATTCAAGACCTAACTCTCTTCTTTTAACCTTGTGATCGACATAAGCGATTAACTCATCATAGAAAGCCTCATCCACTTCCATATTAAAGCTGCGGTTAAAGACCCGCTTCTTCTTGGCTTGAAGAGCTTCCTGATTATCCAGCTTGATATAAGCTCCACGGCCGTTGGCCTTGCCTGTCGGGTCGATAAAGACTTGACCTTCCTTGTTCTTGACAATCCGCAATAAATCGCGCTTGTCAATCACTTCGTTGGACACCACTGATTTTCTTAAAGGGATTTTTCTTGTTTTTGCCATTCCAGCCCCCTTAATCTAGTTCTTCAGCTTCGCTTTCTAAACCAGCTGTTTCCAGTACAGTTTCCTCTGCAGCTGCGTCAAAGTCTGTTGCTGAAAATTCTGTCTCTAGAACATCTGCATCCGCAAGAATTTCTTCTGCTTCCTGAGCAAATCCGCCCAATTCATTGGCTGCTTCCATTTCTTCAAACTCAGTGGCAGACTTGATATCAATTCTAAAGCCTGTCAAATGAGCTGCCAAGCGTACGTTCTGTCCGCGACGGCCGATAGCCAGAGAAAGCTTGCTGTCCGGTACGACAACCAAGGCTCGCTTGTTATCTTCTTGATTAAAGATAACTTGGTCAACCTCTGCTGGAGCAATAGCGTTGTAGATAAATTCAGCTGGATCTGCTACCCACTCGATGACGTCGATATTTTCTTCAGTCGGTACCATACGACCGCTCTTGGGATCATATTTGGCAGGATGGAACTTGCTAGTAATTTTCTTGATATTGGCCCCACCGCGTCCGACGATTGTACCGATGGCATCCACATTAGGATTGTGACTGCGAACCGCTACCTTGGTCCGATCGCCTGCTTCCCGTGACACGCTCATGATTTCCACAGTTCCGTCATAAACTTCTGGGATTTCCTGCTCCATCAAGCGCTTGATCATTTCTGGATGGCTGCGGCTTACAAAGACATTGACACCGCGAGGATTGTCTTCTACTTTGTAGACAAAGACTTCGATACGATCGTGAGAGGCAAAGACCTCACCAGGAATCTGGTCTTGCTTCGATAGTTGCGCTTCAATGCTGCCAAGATTGACATAGATAAAGCGATTGTCAAAGCGCTCCACCGTCCCGCTCATGATTTCATTTTCATGCTCTTTATAGGTGTTGTAAGTGATTGCTCGGGTCTGCTTGCGCATCTTTTCCATGATGGTTTGCTTGGCAGACTGAGCAGCAACTCGGCCAAATTCAGCTGGCGCTTCTTCAAACTTGATCTTATCTCCCAATTCATAGGCTGAACTGATAGCCAAGGCATCTTTGAGACTGATTTCCAAACGGCTGTCAAAGACCTCGTCCACGACTTCGCGAACAGTATAGACACGGAAATCTCCTGACTTTTCGTCAAACTCAATGGCTGCGCTGTCTGCCTGACCATAGCGACGACGATAGGCTGAGCGGAGTGACTCGGTCACCGCGTCAATGATATCTTCTTTCTTGATTCCTTTGTCTTCTTCCAAAATGCGGAAGGCCTCTAGCATTTCTTTACTCATTTTCATATGACTTTTGCCGAAACAAAAGTGTTCCTTTCTTTTCTATATTGCTTCTGCGGCTAAAACTTAACGGCTAATCTGGCTTTGGAAACCAGACTGTAGGGAATTTCGACTTCTTTTCTGCGAGTCTTGTCCAGATATTCCATGTGCAGAACATCCTCTTCAAAGCTCAGCAAGGTGCCTTCAAAGACTTTCTGCTTGTCAACAGCCTTATAGAGACTGACATGGATATAGCTGCCGACTGCATTGGCTAGCTGTTCCTTGGTCTTGAGTGGGCGCTCCAAGCCAGGACTGGTCACTTCCAGAAAATACTGTTCCGGGAAGGGATCTGGTTTGATTTGATCCAAGAGCGGACTAATAATATCCGTCAAATCCGCTGTATCATTGACCGTAATGCCCTCAGGCTTATCTACAAAGACACTGAGAACATAGTCCCCGCCCATCTTTCCGTACTCAATATCGACTAATTCATAAGGAGCCAAAATGGCCGGTTCAATAACCTCCCTCACCAATTCAACAATCGTTGCGATATGACGACACCTCCTCACAGATAAGAGGCGAAGATATTTCCTCGCCTCTCTTTCCTTATTCATTACTAGTATTATAGCACGACAAGTCCCAAAATGCAAGGGAAATGTGCCTTGCAAGCTTTTAAAGACCGAATGCCACTTAAAACACTCTTATTTTTAAGTAAAATTTTTTCCCAATAAAAAGGCTTCAAGGAAGTATTCCTCGAAGACTCTTTCTTATTCAAATGCTGCTTCCACCCGATAGATGACTTGTCCCTTGTTAGCAAATTTCTGCTCATACTCAGTCAGGACATTATCCTCGAAGTCGCTGGCATGCAAATCTAACCACACGCCCTTTAACTTCATACCATACTGAGAAAAGCTTACTAGGCTATACTCAAAAAGACCGCGGTTATCCGTTTTGAAGTGGATTTCTCCATTTTCCGGCAAAATCTGCTGATAGGTCGCCAGAAAGGACTGATAGGTCAGACGACGCTTTTCATGACGTTTCTTGGGCCAAGGATCCGAGAAGTTTAGATAGAGGCGGTCAATCTCGCCCTCTTCAAAATAATCAGTCAGATCCGAACCATCCACCCAGAGCAGCTTGATATTGGGCACATCCGTTGCTAGCACCTTGTCCAAGGCATAGCTGAGGACCGATTTCTGAATATCAATCCCGATGTAGTTGATCTCAGGATTGGCCTTGGCCATACCGGACACAAAAGCTCCTTTACCGCTGCCAACCTCTACATGAATGGGATAATCATTGCCAAAAATCTCCTGCCATCTGCCCTTGGCGTCTGCCGGATTCAAAATCACATACTGGGGATGCGCCTCCAGCAGTTCCGTCGCTCCCTTACGATTCCTTACTCTCATTGTCCTCTTCCGTATTTGGAACGGAAGTTTCGTAATGCGTAAATCTCCCGGTTCACATTTTCTAAATCATTGTTTTCATAGTATTTGGCAATCTGCATCAGATAAGAATACTGTCCAAACCAGTATAGCTTATTAAAAACAGTCTGATTATACTTATAACCATAGGCGCTCAACCACTCTTGCCAACCTGAATCAGGCACATAATGGCTTAAAATATGTGCTACATCCATCATCCTGTCTGTCAGGCGCACAGAATCCCAATCCACCAAGTAAATAAGCCCGCTGTCGGTCTCTACCCAGTTGCTATGGCGCACATCTCCGTGAACGATGGTCGCGTAGTCCTCACGAAAGGCCGGGACTGTCTGGCGTAGGTCGCGGATAACTGATTGCAGATATTGATTATTCCTCAAAGCAAGCGGCACTTGATTGAGCCAAGCATTCAGCAAATCAGTCGGCGTTTCCAAAGTATAGCCCAGCTTGGTCAGCTGCGTCATCAATGGGCGCGAGCGATGCAGCCGAGTCAAAATATTGATTACCTGCTTTTTGGACATATCATTTGGGGTCAGAATAGTGCCTGAAAGCCACTCCTGCCCGCTCATAACATTGCCGTCCGGCATCCGGCGGCTCCACAAAAGCTGCGGTGCGATTTGTTCTCGAGCTAAGCCTGCTAAGATAGGGGTTGTATTCATCTTGACGAAAACGCGCCCCCCGTCCGGATAAGTCCCCATATAGGCCTTTCCGCTCTTACCAGCTATCGGTGTCAGGGTCAGCTCGTTATCAACCAAGTCCATGTTTCCCCTCCGTAAAAAGTTTCTTTATCATTTTACTAGTTTTACCTCTTTTAGTCAACCAATCTCCGTAACTTAAACGGCAGATAGAACAGATAGAGCAGGGCAGTCGTTCCCAGCATGGCCAGCACTGCTGTCTTGTCTTGGAAAAATAGCAGAGCAGTCAGCACTTGAGCCAAGAGAACGCTGATGCCAATCGAAGTGATAATTTGTCTTGCTCCCTTCAGCTTTTCCCCTCTTTCTATCGGAAAAAGCTGGGTCAAAAACTGATAGTCAAAAGCTTCGTACAAGGCTGTTAGCTGGAAGAGTAAGAGATAATTGAACAAGACCGCAAAAGCTGCAGCAATCCAAGCTTGACTGACAAAAACCAAGGCCAAAAGAGCCAAAAAGAGCAGTCTCAAGGTCAGAGCAAAGAAGTCTCCATTTCGCAAGTAAGAGCGCAAAAAGAGATTCTGCCAGGTCTTGCTATGCTGCTTGCCCACAAGTCTCGTCAAACCATCCAGATAAGCCCGGCGCTTGACACTGTTTGAAATGCCTTTAACATTGGTAAAGAGAGCAAAGAAGCGCAGAATCGTCTGCTTTCGGGCTGCTTCATAAGCCACCAGCGCCTGCCAATCTAGGCCATTTTCAGTAAAGAACTTCTTGGCCTTAGCCTGAAACAAAAACCATTTCAAGACTAGCATAAGGAGACAGTAGAGCCCGAAGCCCCAAACAGGCAATCCCAGAGCCAGAAAAAGCGGAGCTAACAGCAGCAATAGCCCAGTCTGTAAGACTGCGTACAATAGACAGGAACGTAGAATCTGTCCTTTGATAAAAGCTCTGACTTCTGCTTCTCTGACCAAGAGAAAGAGAGCATCTGGCTTTTCCAGATAGGTCGCAATCCGTCCAAAAGGCAGGATAAAGACCGACAGAATAACCAGACTAGCAATAATGGGTAGGTGATTAGTCGGAAAATGTCGCAAAAGCTGACTGTACTGAACACCTAAAAATCCCATAAAAATTAGCAGAAAGAGCACGAAATGGTCATTAAAAACATAGCGCAGGTATTTCAAACACTGCTGACGAAAATCCTGCTTTCGTTTGGCAAATAATTCTTTCATAGCGCCGCCTCTTCTGTCAGGGCTAGATAGACGTCATTCAGACTAGCATCCGGCATTTGAAATTGAGCCCGCAACTCAGTCAAGCTACCCTTGGCCCGCACCTGCCCCTTGTGTAAAATGACAAAACTGTCGCACATCTTCTCGGCAGAATCCAGGACATGGGTGCTCATCAGAATCGACTTGCCCTTTTTCTTTTCCTCATCCAAGAGCTGGATAAGGTCTGCAATAGCTACCGGATCCAGACCCAGAAAAGGCTCATCCACAATAAAAAGGCTGGGATCAACTACAAAAGCACAGATAATCATCACTTTTTGCTTCATCCCTTTTGAAAAGTGAACAGGGAACCAATCCAGTTTTTCCTTGAGTCGGAACATTTCCAGCAGCTTATCCACGCGCTTAAAAGCCGTCTCCTGCTCAATGTCGTATGCCATAGCTACCGTCTCAATGTGCTCGCGCAGGGTCAATTCTTCGTAGAGACTAGGCGTTTCCGGAATAAAACCGATCTTCTTGCGGTAATCGCTGGGATTGGTCCGCAGCTCCAGTCCATCAATCTGAATCTGCCCCTTATAAGGGGTCAGAAGACCAATAATCTCATTGATAGTCGTGGATTTGCCCGCACCATTGAGACCAATCAGACCAACCAGCTGGCCATTGCCCACTTCAAAGCTGACATCCTTTAAAACCGGGATATTAACATAGCCGCCCGTAAGCTCTTTGATTTCTAACATATTTTCTCCGAATTCTGGTATAATGGTTCTTATATTATAACAAAATCTAGCGAATAGAGGTACCATTTATGGCTGATTGTATTTTTTGTAAAATTATTGCTGGAGAAATCCCTTCTTCAAAAGTCTATGAAGACGAGAAGGTCCTTGCTTTTCTAGATATTTCCCAGGTAACACCAGGTCATACCTTGGTTGTCCCTAAAGAGCATTTCCGAAATGTGCTGGACATGGATGCTGACAGTACTAGCCAGCTCTTCGCTCGCGTTCCAGACATTGCTCGAAAGGTCATGAAAGCCACAGGTGCAGCCGGTATGAATATCATCAACAACAACGAAGAAATTGCTGGACAGACTGTCTTTCATACCCATGTGCATTTAGCACCGCGCTATAGTGATGCAGATGACCTCAAAATTACTTTCGCAGCCCACGAACCAGACTTTCCAGCTCTGGCCGAATTAGCTGAGAAGATTGCGCAAGCTTAAGGAGGGAATATGAAACTGTCAAATATTTTCCTATTTATCGGTGCCGCAGCAGCCAGTTACAAACTTGTTGAAAACCGTCAAAAAATCCAAGAAGAAATCATTGAAACAACAGATAGTCTAGACAAAGTAAAGGACAGTCTAGCCAATATTCAACGAAATATTGCCATCATTCAAGAGCAAAAAGAGCAAGTCAAAGACATGGCCCAAGATCTTACTTATAAATATAAAGTCCTTGAAAACCAAGCACAAGTGCAGATCCAGCAAGTCAAAGACATCTGGGCAAAGTACGAGTCTTGATAGAGTAAAGGTGGGTGATAGGGGAACAAAAATTCCAATCAGCCGCCGCATCAAGAGCTTTCCGTTATAACCAAAAGAGACCGAGACATTTTGTCCCAGCCTCTTTTTATATTTAACTTTTTTACTCTGTAGCCTCATTGACTATCGGCTGACTTTGTGGGGTGCTGACACTGACATCTGCTGCTGGGGCGGAGGAAGCCGCTGGAGCAACTGGAGTCGTATTTGTAGTTCCAACTGTTGTATCTGTCGTTGGATAAGAGTAATTCTCATAGCCATTATTATAAGTTGGCTGACTATACGGAGTCTCATAGTTGTTGTTGCTTTCTGTGCCGCTAGATGCACTGCTACTATTGCTACTTCTTAGACTGTTGCCGCCCATAATATCTTCATAGAGAACAGCATTGGTCTTCAGACTCTTAACTGTGTCCAAGCCCAGAGACTTGCGGATTAGATTCTGCATACTCAGCAAATGCTCTGACGTCACCAGCTGATAGCTTCCACCGTCAGGCAAGGTTGCATCTTCTCCACGCAGCTGCTCAGACTTAATGTTCTTAAAGGCATCCTGATAGCCTAGCAGTTGGGGAATGCTTTTTGAATCAAGCGCGATATTGGTCTGCATATTGCTGCTGACAGCTTTTAAAATAGCCTGATAATGGCTGACACTGTTGAGACTGAGAACTTTTTCAACCACTTTCTTAATTACTTCACGTTGACGCTTTTGGCGGCCATAGTCACCCTCTGGATCCTGATAACGCATGCGAGCATAGACCAAAGCCTGATCACCATTGATGGTTTGCTTGCCAGGTTCCACCTTAGCAGTATACTCAGGCTCATTATCCTCAATAGAAATTGGGAAGTCAAAGGTATTATTGACCTCAATACCACCTACTGCGTCTACTAACTGAACCAAGCCCTGCATATTGATCATCACATAGCGGTCAATGTGGATATTCATCAAGCCCTCAATAGTCGAAATGGCTAACTCTGCTCCGCCTGTTGCATAGGCTGCATTCAGCTTGGCTTCAACTGTCTGACCGTTCTCATCAATCTGAGTCAGAATATCACGTTCCAAACTCATCATGACTGTTTTCTTGGTCTTTGGATTGACACTCAGGAGAATCATGGTATCGCTGTTCCCGACCCAAGTATCCTCGCGGGAGCCGCTCCCTGTATCTACACCCATCAGCAAGATGGTCATAGGCTTAGTCGCAGAAATGACATCTGTCTCATTTCCCAAGCCCTTATAAGTCTTGGACAGTTCATCAGTTGACTGACCATAGATCGTCCAAGCATAAGTACCGATACCAGCCGTCGTTACGACAAGGAGGCTGAGAAACATCATTATAATTTTTTTAAACATATCTTTTTTTAGTCTATCAGTTTACCCATCAGGAAAACATCAAGAAATATCCCTTCTTTTAAATAGGCTCCTCTTTTTTGTAAGCCTTCAATTTCAAATCCTAAATCTTTATAGAGGTGAACCGCTCGTTCATTTCTAACCTGAACGCTCAATTCTAAACGTCTAATATCCTGAGAATCTTCTGCCCAAGTCAGTGCCTCTTCTAGCAGTATGCGTCCCAGTCCTTGATTCCAGAAAGCTTTCTTCACTACAACAAAGACTTGACCAATATGGCGAATTCGCTCATGGAAATCAGCTGTGATGCTGACTAGGCCAGCAATTTCACCATTTAAAAGCCCCAACAGATAAAGCTGATTACTAGAAGCAGCCTGATGCTCAATGAATGAAGCCATCTCCTCTTGATTCATCAAGATTCCAGCCTCATCCAGCGTCATATAATCTGACTCAGACCCAACCTGATTGAGGAAGGCAATCAGCTCAGAAGCATCTGTTTTTTCCGCTTCACGTAAGCATAATTCATATTCAGTCATTCTGCAGTCCCTCAATTAGCTCTTGAGCTCGCTTTCCTTTGGCTTCAAAAACCAATTCACGCCCGTCTTCCTTTTTTAAGAGGCTTAATTTGAGATAGTCTTCAGGCAGATTTTCTCCCAGCAGCTCTCCCCATTCAATGACTGTCACACCTTCCCCGAAGAGAAAGTCATCCAAATCAATGGAGTCTGGATCGTCTCCGATGCGGTAGACATCCAAATGATAGAGTGGCAAGCGCCCCTCGTATTCCCGAACAATGGTATAGGTTGGACTTTTAATCATCTGACTGATACCCAAACCTAGAGCCAGACCCTTGGTAAAGGTTGTCTTTCCTGCTCCTAAATCTCCCGTTAAAACCAGTACGTCCCCTGCCTGAAGCAATGTGCCCAGACGCTGACCCCACTGGATTAATTCTTCCTCATTATGACTAAACATTCTCTTATTATACCAGAAAAAATTTTTTTCTGCTTAATTTTGCAAAAGAAAAATCAGCCAGGAAAAGCTGATTTTTTTATACCAAAAACGTATCCTATACAAAGGGTACTAAAATCAAGGAAATCCAGCAATGTTTAGGCCTAATTTAAAGCCAGATTTACGAAATTCAAAATAAATAGAAGATCCAAAATCCAAATCATAGAATGCACATCCTTGGCTTGACCTTTGAAGACTTTGACCAAGGTGTAAGTAATAAATCCAGCTGCTATCCCATGAGTGATAGAATAGGCAAATCCCATAAAAATAGAAGTAAAGAAAGCTGGAATGGCTTCTGCCATATCATCCCAATGGATATTTTTCAGACTAGCCAGCATCATAATCCCAACAATAATCAGAATCGGTGCAGTTGCAGCGTTGGGAACAATGGCTAAAAGCGGGCTAAAGAAACTTGACACCGCAAAGCAGATAGCTACGACTAAGGCGGTCAGACCTGTTCGGCCGCCAGCTCCGATACCAGCTGCAGACTCCACATAAGTCGTCACGTTAGAGGTTCCAGCAATAGCTCCGATAGAGGTTCCAATGAGGTCCGAATAAAGAGCCTTATCCAGACCTTCTGATTCATGGTTTTCCCCAGAAGTCGCTACAATCCCGACCTTTTCACCTGTACCGATTAAGGTTCCAATGGTATCAAAAATATCTGTCAAGGAGAAAGCCAGAATGGCCATACATGTCTGAGGCCAGCGGGCTGAATCTGCTAAAAGGGCACCCAGACCTTTCGGACCTACTGCCACCCCAAAAATCTGTCCCAATTCACTAACAGCAGTGCCAATGTTATTCTGCCCAAAGTCAATAGCTGACAAATCAACCAATCCAACCAGAATAGCTACAACTGTCGTTACCAGAATAGATAGGATAACACCACCCTTGATATTTTTCACGATAAAGAAGATTGTGATGGCCAAACCGACCAAGGCTACGATGACCGCTGGATTGTTAAAATCTACCAGACCGGGAGTTGCTGCCGAATTAGCCGTAATAGCCGCTGCGGCCTTATCTGCTCCCTTGCCAGCTACTGTATAATTGCCTGGATCGATTGAAAACTTGAGTAAGCCAGCATTTTTAATACCTACATAGGCCAGAAAGACCCCGATCCCTGCTGAAATAGCTGCTCGCAAAGAACCCGGAATGGACTCGATAATCATCTTACGTATCTTGGTCAAAGTGATAATGAGCGAAATAATCCCGCAGATAAAGACCATAGCCAAGGCTTCCTGCCAAGTGTAGCCCAAGGCAAAGACGACCGTAAAAGTGAAAAAGGCATTCAACCCCATGCCCGGTGCCTGCGCATAAGGCAAATTGGCAAAGAAAGCCATCATCAAGGTACCCGCAACAGCACCGATAATCGTAGCTAGGAAAACACCCTGCTTAGGCATACCTGTCTGAGCCAACATGGCCGGATTGACAAATAAAATATAGGACATGGCAAAGAAAGTCGTCAGACCAGCCAAAACTTCTGTCCGGACATCTGTCCCTTTTTCGGTCAGTTTGAAAAATTTATCCATTTTTCAACAAATCTCCTTTTGAGTAAAATTTCTAATATCTAGTTCAATAACAAATAAAAACAGATTTAATTCTATTTATTTACGAACGATGATTTAAATTATAATAAAAAACATTCACTTTTTCAAGATGAATGTCTCGCTTTCTTATTTTTTATTATCTCTCATCAGAAATACCAAACTCATAAACTGCAAAAAGGTAAAACCAAGAATAAATGGCAGACGATCAGGCTGTAAAGTTTGCAAGAGCTTCTGTAGAACCAGCTGAGGATGAAGCAATAAATCCCAGCTATTGAGACGATCGTAACGCCCTATGTAGATAGCCAGACTAGACACAGCCGACAGAGCGGCCGTCAGCAATAGATCCAAATACCAGTTAAGCTTCCAGCCTTCCTTGATGACATACCAGCTCTCCATACCACAGAAAATTCCGAATAAAATACTGGAAACAAAAGCTAAAAAGAGCAGGAAAACACTTGGCTTACTCAGAACATCTGTCACCCAAGTCATATGAATCAAATCAGTAATCATATAGAAAGTGTTGGGGAAGAAAAGCAACCACAAGAGGAAAAGAAGAGGATATACCCACTTCTGCTTCTTGAATAAAAATGTCAAGACGGCTGCATCATAGCTGATTAAGGCCAAGGTCATATTCCAGATGAGATAGGTCGGACCGCCATTTAGAGATTGGATATAGATAAAAAAGGTAATCATCAGAAAAAGAGCATGAATCATGATCGGTTTACGCATACGAAAAGCTCCTCCTTGGTGTGTCATAATTGTGACGGATTAGAGCACCATTATAACATAAGTCGTGTTATTTACACTGAATTCTGTTATAATAGTCTGTATTATCACTGAAAAGAGATTCACATGACAAAAAAAGTAATCGCTGTGGACTTGGACGGAACCTTGCTGGACTCTAATAGCAATCTGTCTGATTTCACCAAAGAAACCATCAAAAAAATTTCCCAAAAGGGCCACAAGGTTATTATCACAACAGGCCGGCCCTACCGTATGGCTTTGAAATATTATAAAGAATTAGAGCTCAATACGCCCATGATTAACTTCAATGGATCTCTGACTCACATTCCAGAAAAGAAATGGGATTTTGAAAAATCGCTGACGCTGGATAAGTCCTTTCTGCTGGATATGGTTAAGCGCAAGGATGAGATTGAAGCGGATTTCATTGCTGGCGAATACCGCAATAAGTTCTACATCACCAATCCCAACGAGGAAATCGCTGATCCCAAGCTCTTTGGCATCGATGCTTTCAAACCAGAAAACCAGTTTCAAGCTAATCTAGTAACGGAGAATCCTAACGCCATTCTCCTGCAGACGCGAGCAGCAGATAAATATGCTCTGGCAGAGGAAATGAATGCTTTTTACCAGCATGAACTTTCTATCAACTCTTGGGGCGGCCCACTCAACATCCTCGAGTGTGCTCCCAAAGGGGTCAATAAGGCCTTTGCCCTTCAGTACCTACTTAATATTCTCAATGTAGACCGTAAAAATCTGATTGCCTTTGGCGATGAGCAAAATGATACTGAGATGCTGTCCTTTGCTGGCACTGGCTATGCCATGAAAAATGCGAATACTGACCTTCTTCCATACGCTGACCAGCAGTTATCTTTGACCAATGACCAAGATGGCGTCGCCCACGAGCTCAACAAACTCTTTTTATAAAAGTAGACAATTAGACAAACTCTGTTCGGGAGTTTGTCTTTTATTTTTTTCTTCCCTCAAACTCCGTTAGTTGCAAAAAGCTTCAAAAATAGGACCTTATCAGCCATGTCAGGATATTAGAGTGAATCCACGCTTGGTTTTGTAGGCGTTTGCCGTTTGTTTGAGTTTGTGATATAATTAACATAATCAAAAACTAAATAACAGGAGGAAACTACTTATGAAAGCAGTTGTTGTAAATCCAGAGGGAACTAATGTCCAACTCGTTGAAAATAAAGAAATGCGTCCGCTTGAAACAGGGGAAGCTCTCGTTGATATCGAATATTGCGGTGTCTGCCACACGGACCTGCACGTTGCTCACGGCGATTTTGGCAAGGTACCGGGGCGTGTTCTTGGCCACGAAGGTATCGGTATTGTCAAAGAAATCGCACCAGATGTAAAAAGTCTCAAAGTCGGAGACCGCGTCAGTGTCGCTTGGTTCTTTGAAGGCTGCGGCGCTTGTGAATACTGTACAACTGGCCGCGAAACCCTTTGCCGTACAGTAAAAAATGCTGGCTATTCAGTTGATGGTGGGATGGCAGAGCAATGTATCGTAACAGCTGACTACGCTGTCAAAGTCCCTGAAGGACTCGATCCTGCCCAAGCTTCTTCTATCACTTGTGCCGGTGTAACCACCTACAAGGCTATCAAAGAAGCCCAGCTGCAACCAGGCCAATGGACAGTTATCTTTGGAGCAGGTGGATTGGGTAACCTAGCGGTTCAATATGCTAAGAAGGTCTTTAATGCCCATGTCGTCGCTGTTGATATCAACAATGATAAGCTAGCTTTAGCCAAAGAAGTTGGTGCTGATATCGTCATCAACGGCCATGAAGTTGAAGATGTCGCTGCTCTCATCCAAGAAAAAACTGGTGGTGCGCATTCTGCCGTAGTAACAGCCGTTTCTAAAGTTGCCTTCAACCAATCTGTTGATTCTGTTCGTGCTGGCGGTCGGGTAGTTGCCGTTGGATTGCCATCTGAAATGATGGACCTCAGCATTGTCAAAACCGTTTTAGATGGTATCCAAGTCATCGGTTCCCTCGTTGGTACTCGCAAGGACTTGGAAGAAGCCTTCCAGTTTGGTGCTGAAGGATTAGTGGTTCCCGTCGTTCAAAAACGCCCTGTTTCAGATGCTGTGGATGTCTTTGACGAAATGGAAGCAGGTACCATTCAGGGACGTATGGTACTTGACTTCACACACTAATGCTTTAAAGCATGTCAGTCCCAACATTTACCAAACTCTTGGGAACTTATGATGGATAGACTTAATATTATTTAGGAACTTTTGCCATTATAGAGAGAGACTAAAGACATAAGATGCGATTTTTTGTCTTTGGTCCTCCCCTTTCTTTTTTGATAAATAAACACTTTCTCAAACAAAATTCTCTTCTGTCATTTCAAAAGTCTCTTTCATATTATTTCAATGTTTTTCATATATTAATCTGTTGTATTTTCTGTTTTCCTAATTTATTAAAACATTTCTATAGCTAAGGTTTGCTTATACCTATATTTATCAGGGTTTCAGCAAATACTGACATTTTTGAAAGAAAAAGTCGTTTTTAGGAACAAACGCTTGCATTTTTCATGAAAACGTTTTATAATAAACTTGCCTTAAAGTTTTCTTAAAACTTAAGCCAAACATTTTATAAGGAGGAATGTCAATAATGAGTATCGGAATCATTATTGCTAGCCACGGTGAATTTGCTGCTGGTATTCATCAATCAGGTTCAATGATTTTCGGTGAGCAGGAAAAAGTACAAGTTGTAACTTTCATGCCCAACGAAGGACCAGATGATCTCTATGCAAAGTTCAATGACGCTGTGGCTTCGTTTGATGCGGACGATGAAGTGTTGGTCTTGGCTGACCTTTGGAGTGGCTCTCCATTCAACCAAGCTAGCCGTGTCATGGGTGAAAATCCAGACCGCAAGTTCGCTATCATTACAGGCTTGAACCTGCCTATGCTGATTCAAGCTTATACAGAAAGGATGATGGATGCCAATGCCGGCGTTGATGCTGTTGTTGCTAACATCATCAAAGAAGCCAAGGAAGGAGTCAAAGCTCTGCCTGAAGAGCTGAATCCTGCTGCTGAAGAAGCAAATGCTCCTGCTGCAGCTGCTCCAGTTGCCCAAGCAGCGATCCCTGAAGGGACTGTAATCGGTGACGGCAAGCTCAAAATCAACCTTGCCCGGATCGACACACGCTTGCTGCACGGTCAGGTAGCAACAGCTTGGACGCCAGATTCAAAAGCAGACCGCATTATCGTTGCTTCTGACTCAGTGGCTCAGGACGAACTTCGTAAAGAATTGATTAAGCAAGCTGCACCAGGTAATGTCAAAGCCAATGTTGTGCCAATCGACAAATTGATTGCTGTTTCAAAAGACCCTCGCTTTGGCAACACTCATGCCTTGATTCTGTTTGAAACTCCTCAAGACGCCCTTCGTGCTGTTGAAGGCGGTGTGCCAATCAAGACCCTTAATGTCGGTTCTATGGCTCACTCAACTGGTAAAACAATGGTCAACAACGTACTGTCAATGGATAAGGAAGACGTTGCCACTTATGAAAAGCTTCGTGACCTTGGCGTTGAATTCGACGTACGTAAAGTACCAAATGACTCTAAAAAAGATTTGTTTGATTTGATTAAGAAAGCCAACGTGCAGTAGAATCAAACGTTTTGCTTTTATTAATTTACGAAAGGATTTAGAACATGTCTATTATTTCTATGGTTTTAGTAGTCTTTGTTGCCTTCTTAGCTGGCCTAGAAGGTATCTTGGACCAATTCCAATTCCACCAACCTCTGGTTGCTTGTACCTTGATTGGACTGGTAACTGGTAATTTGGCAGCCGGTGTTATGCTTGGTGGCTCTCTCCAGCTGATCGCTCTTGGCTGGGCTAATATCGGAGCTGCTGTAGCACCTGATGCTGCCCTCGCTTCTGTTGCCGCTGCTATCATCATGGTACTGGGTGGAGACTTCTCAAGCAAAGGAATCGCTGTAGCACAAGGTGTTGCTATTCCACTTGCTGTTGCTGGTCTCTTCTTGACTATGATTGTCCGTACTTTGTCAGTCGGTTTGGTTCACGGTGCAGATGCTGCTGCGAAAAAAGGCGACATCAAAGGCGTTGAACGCGCTCACTTTATCGCTCTCTTCATGCAAGGAGCACGTATTGCTATCCCTGCAGCACTTCTTTTGATGATTCCTGCTGAGTCCGTTAAAGCTGCTCTTGAAGCTATGCCAGCTTGGCTATCAGAAGGGATGCAAATCGGTGGTGGTATGGTCGTAGCCGTTGGTTATGCCATGGTTATCAACATGATGGCAACTCGTGAAGTATGGCCATTCTTCGCTATTGGTTTCGCTTTAGCTGCTGTCAGCGAACTCACTCTGATTGCCCTTGGTGCAATTGGTGTCGCTATCGCCCTCATCTACCTTGCCCTGTCTAAAAAAGGCGGAAATGGTGGCGGCGGAGCAACAGCTTCATCTAACGATCCAATCGGCGACATCCTAGAAGACTACTAAGAAAGGAGACACACTATCATGACAGAATTAAACACTGTAAAACCTGATGAGTCAGGAAAATTGACTCTTTCAAAGGCTGACCGTCAAAAAGTTTGGTGGCGTTCTACTTTCTTGCAAGGTTCTTGGAACTACGAACGTATGCAAAACTTGGGTTGGGCTTATTCACTGATTCCAGCTATTAAGAAACTTTATACTAAAAAAGAAGATCAAGCTGCTGCTCTTGAGCGTCACTTGGAATTCTTCAACACTCACCCATATGTTGCAGCTCCAATCATCGGAGTTACACTTGCGCTTGAAGAAGAAAAAGCAAATGGTGCAGCAATTGACGATGCAGCTATCCAAGGGGTTAAAATCGGTATGATGGGACCTCTGGCTGGTATCGGAGACCCTGTCTTCTGGTTCACAGTTCGTCCTATCCTTGGAGCACTTGGTGCATCTCTTGCTTTGACTGGAAATATCATTGGTCCACTTATCTTCTTCTTAGCTTGGAATGCTATCCGGATGGCTTTCCTCTGGTACACACAAGAATTGGGCTACAAGGCTGGTTCTGAAATCACTAAAGACATGTCTGGTGGTATCCTCCAAGACATTACCAAAGGTGCCTCAATTCTAGGTATGTTTATCTTGGCTGTTCTGGTTCAGCGTTGGGTATCTATTGAGTTTGTCTTTAACGTTTCATCTGTTAAGCTAGATGATAAAGCATATATCCATTGGGACAAATTGCCTAGTGGCTATAAGGGTATCCAAGAAGCCTTCGCTCAAGTAGGTCAAGGACTATCTCAAACCCCCGAAAAAGTTACAACTTTCCAACAAAACTTGGATTCCTTGATTCCTGGTTTGATGGGACTACTTCTAACTTTCGCTTGTATGTGGTTGCTTAAGAAGAAAGTATCCCCTATCACTATCATCATCGCCCTCTTCGTAGTTGGTGTACTAGCTCACGTTGCTGGTTTGATGTAATCAAAAAGAAGGTTTCGACCTTCTTTTTATTGTGGTATAATAGCTATATTATTTAAAAGGGAGTTACTCTATGGCACAGTCACAAAACAAAACAGTTGAGTTTAATACCACTGGCGTTTCCTATCTTGGATTAGGCGGTAAGGTTGGAAAATTTTTAATCGGCGAGACAGCTCTGGAGTTTTACGCTGATGCCAATGTAGAAGATTATATTCAGCTGCCTTGGACAAGCATCACAGCTATCGGCGCTAATGTTTCTGGCAAAAAAGTCAGCCGCCACTTTGAAATCTGGACCGACAAAGGAAAATTTCTTTTTGCTTCCAAAGACTCTGGTAAGATTCTCAAAATCGCGCGGGAGCATATTGGCAATGACAAGGTCGTTAGATTGCCGACCTTGATGCAAAAAATTGCTGGAATCTTTAAGAAGAAAAAACAGGGTTGAAAAAGTTTCAACCTTATTTTTTATATTTTCTGCTAAGACAAAGACTGCTTGTATCAGCAAAATGGAGCTAGCACAAAAAATCGGAAAGTGAAACAATCTGAGAATGCACTATTTCCCCCTTGAAATGATAGGATGGGGTAAGCTAACATTATCAATGCAAGACCGCATCATTAGATTTTAAAAAGTATAAACATCAGCTAAATTTTTCTCGAAAGTCCATGTCTTGACACCTTCAACATCACGGGCATCTAGCTGCTTAAATCCGTTCTTTTTGTAAAAACGACAGTTACTTTCTGTATGAGTAATCAAAGTAAGCCGCTGGCATTTCTCTTCTTTGGCAAGTTGCTCAAGTCCCTTTGAGATAAAAAGACCGCCAACTCCCTGTCCTTGATAATCAGGCAGCACACCCATCAGTTCAAGATATAGAGTTGAAATAGCCCTTTTCTTAGCTTCTTTACTCCCCTCCCCAAAGACTTTTTGAAAGGCTAAAAGCTGGGGAATATATTGCCACATCCTCCATGCTCCTGCCCGCAAAAAGGAAAGCATACCGACAGGATGATTACCGAGCTTATGAATAGTAGCGACCGCCATAAGACGCCCGTCCACTTCAGCAAGTAGGCAAATATGATGACGCATTGCCGCCTTAACCATAACTACATGCAATCTATTTAGAAAATCAATATAAGACTGGCTGCTGCTAAAAAGAGGACGGAATTTTTCTCTGTAGACCTCATGCTCAGCAAAAGCAGCAGTTGAAACCGAGACCGCAGCAGCAAGATCCCTTTCATCTGCTCTTCTAAAACGAATCATGATAGCTACCTCTTCAAATCTTTTCTGCTAATTTTTCTAAAAATGCCTGCCGTTTTTCAGCTGTAGACTGAGAAATATTCCCGAAATTCAACCAACGGCGCTGTCTAGCACCGATAGACTTAAAGGTATGGCCCAACATGGCTTTCTTGACGACATCACCACAGAAATACTTAAGATAGAAAGTCGGTGCTGCTGAAGTAGTAACAGCCAATACCTCTTTAATATTGGTCAGACAACCAACTAACTGGCGAGTTTTCGTCTCCTCGTAAATCTTATTTTTCAAAAAGACCTTATCTTCAAAGCCCTTGACAATAGCTGGCATATCCGCCCACCAGATAGGAAAAAGCATGATAAGGCGGTCACAGGATGCAAGAGCTTCCTGATATTTTAAAACCAATGGGTCTAGTGCCTGCCCTTTATTAAAAAGCGCTAGCTCTTCCTTGGTATAAACAGGGTTAAAACCATCCTCATAGAGATCAATCAGTTCATAGGTCTGACCTTTCTTCTTCAATAAGTCCTGAACCTGCTCTAAAATAGCATGGTTAAAGCTTTTATCATAGGGATGTGCATAAACAATGAGATTTTTAATCATGTTTGTATCCTCCTAGTAAATCATTGAACATTGAGCGATAGACTTCCTCATCAAAAGGCTCCAAACCTTTGGCAATAAAATGGCCATAGCCTGTGATGAAAGTGTCCAGCTTGAGCAAGAGAATCTTTTTCTCTTTCTGACTCTCAATAGGCAGCCTATCCAGATAATCCACTGTCTTGTTCCCGATTTCCAGAAGCTCACCTTTCCGGTAAGCCTCTATCGCCACAGGACTGAAAAAGAGAAAATCCATCATCCGACTGTTGGACTCATATTCCGAAAAAAGAAAGAGTCCTATCTGCCAAATGCAATCCAAAGGATCAGATACTCCGTCTAGATACTGCTCCTCTAAACGTCTAAGCTGGCTCTGGTTTTCCAAAAGACAGACCTGATAGTAAAGATCCTCCTTGTTTTCAAAAGCCTTGTAAAAAGCACCAGTCGTAACCCCAGCAAAGATGCCAGTTTCCTCAGGGGGATATTCTGATAGCCATATTCTCTGATAAGCTGGCTTGCCTTCTCAATCATACGGTCGCGCGTTGTTTGTTTTACCATAAGAACTCCTTTAGATAACTATGTTACCTTTATCTAAAGATAACATAGTTATCTTTTTCTGTCAAGATTTTTCCTATCCTGGGATTTACATTTTCCGGAAAATCCTGTATAATAGTCGAAACGGATAAGTACTATTGGGCACTTTTCAGAAAGTCTGCGGCGGCTGTGAGCAGATAAGGAGAAAATAGGAAATTCTACCGTTAGTTTAAAAATGAATAATTAAGCAAGTGCACTTTTGTGAAGTTGGATGGAACCGCGGCTCTGCCGCTCCAACAGTTTCATAAAGTGCTTTTTATTTTTGGAGGTACTTATGTTAGATTTAAAACGCATCCGAACGGACTTTGATTCTGTCGCTGAAAAATTAGCTACGCGAGGTGTTGACGCTGCTACCCTTAACCAAATGAAAACCATCGACAAAGAACGTCGAGATTTGTTAGTCAAGGTCGAAGAACTCAAGGCAGAGCGCAATACTGTTTCTGCTGAAATTGCCCAAGCTAAACGCAACAAAGAAAATGCAGATGACAAGATTTCTGCCATGCAAAAACTCTCTGCTGAAGTCAAGCACTTAGACGCAACCTTGGCTGAGCTAGACGCTAAGTTGACCGAGTTCACCACCACACTGCCTAATATTCCGCACGAAAGTGTTCCTGTCGGAGCAGACGAAGACGAAAACGTTGAAGTTCGTCGCTGGGTACACCGCGCCAATTTGACTTTGAAGCCAAGGCTCACTGGGATTTGGGTGAGGATTTGGACATCTTAGACTGGGAGCGTGGGGCAAAAGTTACTGGTGCTCGCTTCCTCTTCTATAAGGGCTTAGGAGCTCGATTAGAGCGTGCTATCTACAACTTCATGCTGGATGAGCATGGCAAAGAAGGCTACACAGAAGTCATCACTCCTTACATGGTCAACCACGATTCTATGTTTGGAACTGGGCAATATCCTAAGTTCAAAGAAGATACTTTCGAACTAGCTGATACTAACTTCGTTCTGATTCCGACTGCTGAAGTTCCGCTGACCAACTACTATCGAGACGAAATTCTAGACGGCAAAGAATTGCCAATCTACTTCACAGCTATGAGTCCGTCATTCCGCTCCGAAGCTGGCTCTGCTGGTCGTGACACGCGCGGTCTCATCCGTCTGCACCAGTTCCACAAGGTTGAAATGGTGAAATTTGCCAAGCCAGAAGAATCTTATCAAGAGCTGGAAAAGATGACTGCCAACGCTGAAAACATCCTGCAAAAGCTGAATTTACCTTACCGCGTTGTAGCACTCTGTACTGGGGATATGGGCTTCTCAGCTGCTAAGACCTACGACTTGGAAGTTTGGATTCCTGCTCAGAACACCTACCGTGAAATCTCTAGCTGCTCTAACACAGAAGATTTCCAAGCTCGTCGAGCTCAAATCCGCTACCGTGACGAAGCAGATGGCAAGGTCAAACTTCTTCATACTCTCAACGGTTCTGGACTGGCTGTCGGACGCACAGTAGCAGCTATCTTAGAAAATTACCAAAACGAAGATGGCTCTGTGACTATCCCAGAGGTTCTGCGTCCGTACATGGGTGGATTAGAAGTTATTGCGCCAAAATAAAAATCATATTATCCTGATACTTTGCCTGTATCAATAGGTCTAAGTTCAGACTTATTTTGCTAAAATTAAAAAAATCCGAGATAAACTCAGAGAAAATCAAAAACAGAGTTTCAAAGAGTGTCATCTCGGATTTTTTGTTATCTTTCTGGCTCGCAATGAGACTATATAGTAAAAACAAACATAGAGGACGATTACGAAAGCCAGCAGGGCTTCTACATGACTTAGCCAAACAAGCCAAACCCAACCTAGATAATCAAGTCCCAGTTTCAGTGCAAAAGCTGTATTGACAAGAGGAAAGGTCAAGGCTGACCAGCTAAGCTGAGGCCCCAGTCGGAAAATACGAGGTGAAAGCCATAGGACTAAGAGATAAAAGCCTTGCGATAAGAGGAGCAGCAAGGCAACAAACCAACCTTCTGCATCAGAACCAGCCAAACGGATATAACTTCCCAACAGGAGCGAGAAAGGTGCACAGTAAATGGCCCACTGCGGCTTTAAAGCATCAGGCAGGCTTTGTGACCGCCTAACCTTGTAAAACAAGGGATAGAGAATCAAGCTCAGTAGCAGAGCAAAAAACCAAGCTAAATAGCCCAAAAACGGCTGATGAACGACACCCTGAGTCAAGCTTGCCATGGCTAATCCAACATATAGGACCGTCCAGCTCGGGGTCAAAGATAATCCCTCGGCCTTAAGAACATACTTCCAAGTAAAGATAGCTATCAGAAAAATATGCAGCAGCAAGGCCAAGTACCAAAGCAGCTGACCCACCCAAAATAAGCCAACCTTGCTTAGGTAAGAAGCTAAGAGCATACTGGCCATAGGATAAGTCGCAAAGCTCGATAAGAAAGGTGGCTTTTGCAAATCTTGCCGATAGTCCGAAAATGATAGTACTAAAGCCAGTGTCAGATAAAGCCAAAGTATCAAAGCTAGACCATTCAAGAAGTGGAAAAAGATAGAATGGTAGTTCAGTAAAAGATTACCTAGACCAAATAGGCCAAGAATCAACCCAGATAAGAGAATGGGCGGTCGTTTGCTGTTCACGAAGCAACTCCTTTATAGTAATGTCTTAAAGCCCCTTTTCAATGACAATCAAACGTTTGTTTGCTATCATTTCTATGAAACTTCTAAAATATGCCGTAGCTGGACTGCACTCGGTGAGACAATGGGAAGAAAAGCTCCTTCGTTCCAACGGCGGATAAAGCCAGAAGTCGAATTACTCAAATATCCTCTGCCCCCACTAGCCTGCAGCTCCAAGAGCAGACTTTGGGCTACCACATCAACTATATCAATTCGCAGTTGGAAGAGCTCCTTAGGACGCTCAACGAAATAACTAGGCTGGAGAAGACCTCTATAGAGCTGATCCTGGATTGCAGTCAGAGCAGCCACTTGCTCCTCCCATTCCTTTCTCAAAATAGAGCGGACTGACAGATTAGCTTCGACCTCCGCCAGCGATTTCTCCGCTAGGCCAAGAGCCAGACCAAACTGATAACCGAGAAAAGCTGGGCGATTTTCTGCCAAAAAATCCAGGGCATCTTGTGCAAGAATCCATTCCTCTTGCAAAGGCACATGGTTAAAGGTCAGGGCAGCTGTATTTCCTCCTTGTAAAGATACAAACTCTAAATCCGCTGAACGGGAGAAATTCTCTGCGTCAGACGGGACAGCCAGAACCAACGGCTGGTGGCTCCCGTCTTCGAAACCAGCAACAAATATGCTGAGGAAGCGATCCGCGCGAGCATTGGTTACCCAAGGCAGACGCCCCTTCAGATAAAGCTGCCCGTCTTCCTCCACAATAGAGACATTTAGCTCTTCTAGGTCCGACAGGAATTTAACGGCATTAGACAGTGCTGTCGCACCTGCATATTCTCCTGACAGAAGCCCTTCCAAATAGTGGTCTCTAAAGTAGGGATTAGCAGACTTTAAGACGTTATCAATAAAGGTTCTTTGCCCCCAAGAGATAAAGGAAGCGGTCAAGGAATGGTGAGCCAGCTCCTTGAGCACTTCAATCACATCCGTATCATTGCCACCTCGGCCTCCCAGCTCTTCTGGAACGCCAACCCGAAAGGCTCCTTCAGCAGCGATACGCTCAATCAATTGATTGCCTGCTGCACAGGATTCTTTGTCAATTTGGTCAGCGTGGTCATCCAACCAGTTGATAAACTCTTCTGAAAAAAATGTCATTTGCCACCTCCTCAAAGACTAGGCATAAGGTTGCAATTCCGGATTAATTGGCGTGTTGGCCAGATTATTGGCATAATTGCAGAGGGTCGCAAGGCTGACACCTAGAACTACATCCAGAGCATTCTCATGCGTATAGCCCGCTTCTAGGAAGTCTGCCAAAGCCTCGTCTCCGACCCGTCCCTTAGTATTAATGACAGCAATGGTAAATTTAGCAAGCGTATCTAGCTTGGGATCTGTATCAATCGGAGTACGATTGCGCAGAGCCTCCAAAAGATCATCATTCATTTGAATCTGCTTGATTGAAAAAGCTGTATGACCCGCTACACAGAAAGCACAGCCATTAGTAACTGCAGCCGTTATCTGCACTACTTCACGCTCAGTCGGTGTCAGGCTGTTACGGCGATTGATAGCTCCAACCGTCCGATAAGTTTCCAAAGCCGTTGGCGCATTGGCCAAAAGACCGATAAGATTGGGAATGTAGCCACCGTTATCTTTTTGAACAGTTTCCAGGACTTCTTTTACCTCAGCTGGTGCGGACTCAATCGTGTGGATAGTAAATTCTGACATATGAAACCTCATTTCTTTTAATTAAAGACTATCTTAACATAGGACCAATGGCTTGTATAATATATATTTTATATAAGTCCTATAAATAGAATATAATGCGATTTTTCAAACTAAAATATATTACCCTCGTAAGGTGGCTCCACATCCATTCCAAACAAGAATCCGAAACGAGAAAAAGAAGCCTTTTGGCTTCGATTTTTTAATATTTCCTGAATCTCTGGTAGCGATTTTCCAGTAATTGCTCCAAGGACAGCTGAGACAGACTATCCAACTCAGCAACGATTTCTTCTTTCACTGCAGCCAGTAATTCATGGTTGTTAAAGCCTCTTTCAGGAATGACCTTATCTACCACTTCCATCTGCAAGAGCTCGTGTGAAGTAATTTTCATCAGCTCAGCCGCTTCCATAGCGCGGCTGCCGTCTTTCCAGAGGATAGAAGCAAAGCCTTCTGGACTAAGAACTGCATACATAGAGTTTTCCAGCATCCAGACCTTATCTGCTACAGCCAAAGCCAAGGCTCCGCCTGAGCCACCTTCACCAATGATGATGGCAATAATCGGCACTTTGAGATTGCTCATTTCCATCAAATTGCGGGCAATAGCTTCCCCTTGACCACGCTCCTCAGCACCGACACCAGGATAAGCACCTGCCGTATTGATGAAGGTTACCACAGGACGGCCAAATTTTTCCGCCTGTTTCATGAGACGTAGGGCCTTACGGTAGCCTTCCGGATGCGGCTGTCCAAAGTTTCGGCGCAAATTATCCTGCAAATTGCGACCTTTTTGAATACCGACCACAGTTACAGGCTGACCGTTTAGCGTCCCGATACCGCCAATGACCGCACCGTCATCTCGAAAAGAGCGATCTCCATGCAGCTCAACGAAGTTATCAAAAATTCCTTGTGCAAAATCCAGCGCAGTCAAACGAGCCTGATCACGCGCTTCTTTAATAATTCGAGTGATTTTTGTCATGCTTGACCTCCATGAAATGCTAATAAGGTAGCAAGTGTATCTCTCATGTCACCACGCTTGACGATGGCATCCACAAAACCATGCTCCATGAGAAATTCAGCCTTTTGAAAATCATCTGGCAGCTTCTCACGAACTGTGGACTCAATAACCCGACGCCCTGCAAATCCGACCAGAGCCTGTGTTTCAGCCAGAATAATATCACCTTCCATGGCAAAAGAGGCGGTGACACCACCAGTTGTCGGATCTGTCAAGACAGTCAAATAGAAGAGGCCTGCAGCAGAGTGACGCTGAACAGCCGCAGAGACCTTAGCCATCTGCATCAAGCTCATAATGCCCTCTTGCATCCGGGCACCGCCAGAAGCCGTAAACAGAACGACTGGCAATTTATGCTCTGTCGCATACTCAAAGAGGCGGGTAATCTTTTCACCCACTACTGTCCCCATAGAAGCCATGATAAAGTTCGAATCCATGATACCAAGAGCCGTTTTATGCCTCTTGATACTAGCCGTCCCAGTCAGAACTGCCTCATCTAAGCCTGTCTTCTCGCGGGTAAGAGCCAACTTCTCCTGATAGTTAGGGAAGTTCAGAGGATCCTTGGTTTCAATTCCAGTGAACATCTCCTCAAAACTGTTCTCATCCACGGTTAGATTTAAGCGCTCATGAGCAGAAATACGGAAATTATAGCCACAGTTAGGACACACACTGTCATTTCCAAGATCTTTTTGGTAAATGGTATGCTTACAACCTGGGCATTTCGAAAAGAGTTCGTCTGGTACCTCAGGCTTTGCTTGAGGCTTTTCCCGACTCGCTCGATTAGGATTGATACGGATATATTTATCCTTCTTTGAAAACAAAGCCATCGTTTACGTCTTCTCCTTTTCAAGATTTTATACTCAGGCACATCAAACAGCAAGAGCCACTGTCTTTCGAGTTTACAGAGCAGCTCTTACATGTCGCTTCTATTGTTTCTCTTGATAAGCCGGAAGGAACTTCTCCATGAGAAAAGCTGTGTCATAATCACCAGCAATTACATTAGGATCTGAGATTAAGTCCAGTTGGAAGCCGCTGTTGGTTACAACACCGTCAATTTCGAGTTCATAGAGTGCACGTTGCATCTTCATCAGAGCATCGAAGCGATTTTCCCCATGAACAATTATCTTCGCAATCATGCTATCGTAGTAAGGGGGGATGGTGTAGCCAGGATAGACGGCTGAATCCACACGCAGCCCCACTCCACCGCTCGGTAGATAAACATTTGAAATCTTACCAGGACTCGGCGCAAAGTTAAAGGCTGGATTTTCAGCATTGATCCGACACTCAATTGCATGCCCTCGGATTTCAACATCATCCTGACTGAAAGACAGCTCTTGACCGTTTGCAATCTTGATTTGCTCTTTTACAATATCCACACCAGTGACAAACTCGGTGACTGGATGCTCAACCTGCACCCGAGTGTTCATCTCCATAAAGTAGAATTCACCCTTGGCTTCATCGAGAAGAAACTCAATTGTACCGGCATTTTCATAGCCGACAGACTGAGCAGCCCGAACAGCTGCTTCACCAATCTGCTGACGTAGGGTTTTCCCAATCGCTACAGATGGACTTTCTTCCAGCACTTTCTGATTATTACGCTGCAAAGAGCAATCCCGCTCGCCCAAGTGGACCACATGCCCCTGCTGATCTGCCAAAATCTGCACTTCAATATGACGCGCTGGATAGATGACTCGCTCCATATACATGGCACCATTACCAAAGGCTGCTTTTGCTTCGCTAGAAGCAGACTCAAAGGCCGCTACTAAATCCTCAGCCTTTTCAACCTTACGAATACCCTTGCCGCCGCCGCCAGCAGAAGCTTTAAGCATGACTGGATAGCCTATCTTTTCAGCGACTTCCAAGGCTTCTTCAGAGGTATGAACCTCTCCATCAGAACCTGGGATGACCGGCACTTTCGCCTTAATCATCTGAGCCCGAGCATTAATCTTGTCCCCCATCAAGTCCATAACAGCACCTGAAGGTCCAATAAACTTAATGCCAACTTCTTCGCACATGGTCGCAAATTTGGAGTTTTCGCTCAAAAAACCAAAACCAGGATGAATGGCTTCTGCACCTGTCAGAACAGCAGCAGACAGGACTGCATTCATATTCAGATAAGAATCAGTGGACTTGGCTGGACCGATGCAGACGGCCTCATCAGCCAGTAAGGTATGGAGTGCTTCCTTGTCAGCCGTTGAATAGACGGCTACCGTATCAATTCCCAACTCGCGGGCTGCACGAATAATTCTGACCGCAATTTCCCCACGGTTAGCAATTAAAATTTTACGAAACATGGTGAAAGCTCCTTTTATCTACTGGCCAATCGCAAAGGTCAAAGTACCGCTGGCTGCAAGTTTTCCGTCAACTTCTGCTTTCGCCTCTACAACCGCAATCGTTCCGCGGCGCTTGACAAACTTAGCTGTCATAATCAGCTGGTCACCTGGTACAACTTGCTTCTTGAACTTAACCTTGTCCATGCCAGCATAGAAGACCAGTTTGCCCTTATTTTCTTCTTTAGACAATTCCAGCACTCCAGCCGTTTGAGCCAGAGCTTCCATGATTAAGACACCTGGCATAACCGGGTATTGAGGAAAATGTCCGTTAAAGAATGGTTCATTGACTGTCACATTCTTCAGAGCGACAATCTCATCTTCACTAACTTCCAAAACGCGGTCTACCAAAAGCATCGGATAGCGGTGCGGAAGTGCTTCTTTTATTGCATTGATATCAATCATTTGATGCGTACCAGCCCTTTCCCAAATTCAACCATTTCTTCATTCTCAACTAGAATTTCTGTAACCAGACCATCTTTAGGTGCTGGAACTTCATTCATGACCTTCATCGCTTCAATAATCATCAGGGTTTGACCTTTTTTAACTTGGTCTCCAACAGATACAAACGGCGGCTTGTCTGGACCAGCTGCTAAGTAAGCCACACCAACCAAAGGACTTTCCACAACATCACCTTCAGCAGCAGGTGCCGGAGCTTCTGAAACTGTTTCTGGCTCTGCAGGCGGAGCTGCTTGAGGAGTTGGCTCAATCACAGGCGCACTCGCAGCCTGCAAAGGTGCAGCAATTGGAGCTGCACTGGCTGTTGGAACTGGAGCCTGACCTTCATTCTTACTAAAAGTCAGCTCATCGCTCTGATTTTTGTAAGAAAACTCACGCAGACTAGACTGGTCAAACTGCGCCATTAAATCTTTAATTTCGTTGATATTCATAGGTTTTTAAGCCTCCCAGCGTTTAAAGGCAAGAACGGCATTGTGGCCGCCAAAGCCAAATGTATTAGAAATCGCATAAGGGATTTCCTGTTCCTTACCTTGACCGTAAATAACGTTGGCTTCAATATAGTCTGGCAGCTCTGTTGTACCAGCTGTTTTTGGCACATAGCTATGACGCATTGCTTCAATCGTTGCAATAGCCTCAACTGCGCCCGCCGCTCCGAGCAGGTGTCCTGTAAAGGATTTAGTTGAAGACACCGCTACATCTTTACCAAAGACAGAAACAATGGCTCCGCTTTCGCCTTTTTCGTTAGCAGGGGTTGATGTACCGTGAGCATTGACATAAGCTACATCTTTCGGCTCAATTTCAGCTTCTTCAACCGCTTGTTTGATCGCCTTGATAGCTCCCAAACCTTCTGGATGCGGAGAAGTCATATGGTAAGCGTCACAAGTATGACCGTATCCTACCACCTCAGCCAAGATAGTAGCTCCGCGTTTCTCAGCATGTTCCAAACTTTCCAGAACCAGCATACCAGAACCTTCACCCATGACAAAGCCATTGCGGTCCTTGTCAAAAGGAATAGAAGCGCGCTTAGGATCTTCTGTCGTAGAAAGAGCTGTCAGAGCTTGGAAACCAGCAATCGCAAATGGTGTAATAGACGCCTCTGAACCACCAACCAGCATCACATCTTGATAACCGAATTTAATTGAGCGGAAAGCTTCACCAATCGCATCATTTGCTGAGGCACAGGCCGTATTGACAGACTTACAGATACCATTGGCACCAAAGCGCATCGCTACATTTCCTGCACCCATATTTGGCAAAGCTTTTGGCAAGGTCAAAGGTTTGATACGTTTAGGACCTTTTTCATGCAAGCGAACAACCTGTTCTTCAATTTCCTGAATCCCTCCGATACCTGAAGCCACAATGACACCAAAGCGATCCTTATCCAAGGCATCTACATCCAAGTGAGCATTGTTGACCGCTTCTTGAGAAGCATAAAGCGCATAAAGAGTGTAATTATCATAACGGTTGGTATCCTTTTTGACAAAATATTTATCAAAAGGGAAATTCTGAATTTCCGCCGCATTGTGAACACTATATTCACTATGATCAAATTTAGTAATTGGACCGATTCCAATGTTGCCTTCTTTTAAATTATTCCAGAATTCTTCTGGAGTATTCCCGATAGGTGAAGTTAAGCCGTATCCTGTTACAACAACTCGATTAAGTTTCATATTGAGCTCCTTTATTTAGATGAATCAACTGATTTTCTACTCATCATTATTCAAAAAACTGTGACTTACTGCATAGTAAAGCCGCCATCAATCGTAAGGACTTGTCCCGTCAAGTATTCTTGGCTAGCCAAGAAGAGAGCAACATCTGCTACTTCTTCTGGAGTACCAAAACGCTTCATTGGAATGAGTGCCAGAGACGCCGCCTTTACTTTTTCTGGAAGTACATCTGTCATATCAGATGCAATAAAGCCAGGGGCAATGCAGTTGACACGGATATTACGCGCTGCTACTTCACGCGCAACTGATTTAGAAAAACCAATCAGACCGGCCTTGGACGCTGCATAGTTAGCCTGACCGACGTTCCCTGCCAGACCAACGACACTTGACAGACTGATGATAGCACCTTGACGAGCTTTTGTCATCGGTTTCAGGACTGATTGCGTCATATTGAATGCCCCAGTAAGATTCACTTTCAGCACCCGCTCAAAATCTTCTTCCGTCATTTTCAGCATGAGCTTATCACGTGTAATACCAGCGTTATTGATCAGTACATCAACAGATCCCAAGGCTGCAACAGCTTCTTCTACCATTCGCTGGGCATCTTCAGCTTTGGAAACATCTCCAATAACAGTTACAACTTTCCCAGAATAGCCGGCAAATCCAGCCAAAACATCATCAGAAATCTCCGCTAGTCCGTTTAAGACGATATTGGCACCGACACTAGCAAATTTATGCGCAATTGCCAATCCAATTCCGCGAGCGGACCCAGTAATTAATACATTCTTGTTTTGTAATTCCATGATGATTCCTCATTATTTTTCTAGAAGAGCATTTAAACTTTCCACATCTTCAACTTGGCGGACATCCGCAGACTTATCAATTTTCTTAATAAAACCAGACAGAACTTTGCCAGGACCAATTTCGATAAACTCAGTCACACCAGCTTCCTGCATTTTAGCAATGCTGTCATAGAAACGCACTGGCTCCATTACCTGACGAGTCAAAAGCTCTCTGACTCTCTCTTTTTCCATCACAGTTGCTTCTGTATTTCCAACTAATGGCCGCACAAAATCTGAAAACTCAACTGTTTCCAAGACTTCTGCTAATCGCTCGCTGGCTGGCTTTAAAAGCGCCGTATGGAAAGGTCCGGATACATTGAGTGGGATTAAGCGCTTGACACCGGCATCTTTCAAAAGCTCCACAGCCTTGTCCACTGCTGCCACTTCTCCTCCGATAACGATTTGACTAGGCGTATTATAGTTGGCTGGTGAGACTACACCAATAGCACTTGCTTCTTGACAGACCGCTTCAATGAGAGAAACCTCAGTATTTAAAACTGCGACCATTTTCCCAGAACCAGCTGGAGCTGCCTCTTCCATAAAGCTGCCACGCTTAGCAACCAAGGCCACCGCCGTCTTGAAATCAAGGGCGCCCGCAGCCACCAAGGCAGAATATTCTCCAAGAGAGAGACCAGCTACCATGTCAGGCTCTACTCCCTTATCAGCTAAGAGTCGATAAATAGCTACTGAAGTCGTTAAAATAGCCGGTTGCGTATAGCGAGTTTGATTGAGCTTTTCCTCATCCTGATCGATCAAAGCTCGGACATCATAGCCTAGAACTTGGCTAGCCTCATCAAAAGTTGACCGCACAAGCTCATACTGATCATAAAGCTCGCGCCCCATTCCAAGGTACTGCGCTCCCTGACCGGCAAAGAGAAAGGCTCTTTTAGTCATTTCTAGTTACTCCTGCCCAACGTTTTGCTTCCTGCTGAATCTTCTCAGCAGCACCGTAGTAGATATCTTTGAGGATTTCTTCGACTGTTTCTTCCTTACTGATTAAACCAGCAATTTGACCAGACATGACGGAACCATTTTCCACATCTCCGCGAACAACCGCATTGGCCAAAGCACCAGCTCCAAGATTTTCAAAAACAGTCAAATCTGGATTTTCTTGCTTGAAGGCTTCTTTTTCTGCCTTTTCGAAATCACGCGTCAACTTATTCTTAATAGCACGAACCGCATGACCGAAATGCTGGGCAGAGATAGTTGTATCAATATCACGAGCCTTCAAAATCATATCCTTGTAGTTCTGATGGGCATTGGATTCCTTAGCGACGACAAAGCGAGTTCCGACCTGAACGGCCTCGGCTCCCAGCATAAATCCAGCTGCAGCCCCAGAACCGTCCGCAATACCACCGGCAGCAATAACCGGAATGCTGACTGCTTCTGCAACCTGACGAACCAAGGACATGGTAGTCAATTTTCCAATGTGACCACCGGCTTCCATACCTTCTGCGATGACTGCATCCGCACCGATTTTTTCCATCCGCTTAGCCAAGGCCACGCTTGGAACAACAGGGATAACTGTAATCCCCGCTTCATGGAAACGAGCCATGTGCTTGCTTGGATTACCCGCACCAGTCGTTACTACTTTTACACCCTCTTCAATAACGAGATCCACAATGTCGTCTGCAAAAGGAGAAAGGAGCATGATGTTAACTCCGAAAGGACGGTCCGTCAAAGACTTAATCTTGTCAATATTAGCCTTTACCACTTCCTTGGGCGCATTTCCGCCACCGATGATACCAAGACCGCCAGCTTTTGAAACTGCGCCAGCCAAGTCACCGTCAGCAACCCAGGCCATCCCGCCTTGGAAAATAGGATAATCAATATTCAATAATTCTGTAATACGTGTTTGCATAATACCTTCCTTTTATCATTGCTTAAGTAATAGCTTGATCTCAAACTATCACATGCTAGATGTATTTTCTTTACTTTGACAGTCAAACTATTACCTAAACAAGAGAGAATATCTTTCGATACTCTCAGTTACTTGCTTATTTAGTTTTTTCTTCTACATAAGCAACCAAATCACCAACTGTGTTCAAACCTTCTTCAGTTTCGATTTGGATGTCAAATGCATCTTCAATTTCTGAAATCACTTGGAACAAGTCCAATGAATCTGCTTCAAGATCATCGAAAGTTGACTCAAGAGTAACTTCTGATGGCTCTTTGCCAAGTTCTTCAACGATAATTTCTTGTACTTTTTCAAATACTGCCATGGATAGACTCCTTTAAAAATAAAATATTTTTTATCATGTGTTTCCACTTGATTAACTAAATTGTAACAATAAGCGTGCCCCATGTCAAACCTCCACCGAAACCTGACATCAAAATTGTCTGATTTCCGTTCAGTTTGATTAGTCCTTGCTCGACACACTCAGATAATAAAATCGGGATGCTAGCTGCACTAGTATTGCCATATTCCATCATATTAGCTGGAAGTTTCTCCCGCGCAACACCAAGCTTCTTAGCCATTTTATCCAAAATACGGATATTGGCCTGATGCAGCAACAGAAAATCCAAATCTTCCGCTGAAAGCTGACTGCTTTCGATGGTTTCTTTGATAGAACGAGCAACATCACGAATAGCAAAGTCGAAAATAGCTCTACCGTCCATTGTCAGATAAGGCTGATTCTCACCTTTTTCAGAAAAAGGTGAAGCCAAACCGATTTTTCCGCTGGTCAGACTATCTCCGCGAGATCCGTCAGTAAACTGACTTTCTGCCAAAAAATACTGTTCTGAAGCACTTTCCAACAATACACCGCCAGCACCATCTCCAAAGAGAACAGCCGTTGAACGATCCGACCAATCTACCGTCTTAGAAAGGGTCTCACTACCTATGATTAGACCTTTTTGATAACGACCTGAAGAAATTAATTTTTCTCCAGTCGATAAGGCGAAGATAAAGCCACTGCAGGCCGCCGTCAGATCAAAGGCAAATGCATTCTTGGCCCCAATATTTGCCTGTACTCTCGCAGCAGTTGAAGGCATTAAAGAATCCGGCGTAATGGTTGCAACAATGATAAAGTCTAGGTCTTGAGCAGAAATCCCTGATTTTTGCAGCAAATTCTCTGCTACTTTTGTAGCTAAATCACTGGTCGTCTCATCTGACGATAAATGGCGTTTTTTAATCCCAGTTCGACTTGAAATCCACTCATCACTGGTATCCATAATCTCTGCTAAATCATCATTGCTGACAACCTGACGGGGAGCATAATGAGCCACTTGGCTAATCTTAGCATAGTTCATTATTTCAAATCCTCTAGGAAACTATATAAATTTTGCAGGCCCTTTTGCATCACTTGTCTCTCTTCTGGACTCATCCCATCCACTACCTGCATGACCATGCGGTTGTGGAATCGCTTGTGAAGACGATACAAAAGCCGCCCATTCTTTGTCAAATTCAGATGCACCACACGACGGTCAACTTCCGACCGACGCCGCTCAATATAACCCTTACGCTCCAGATTATTCAAACTAGTCGTAACAGTTCCCAAAGTAACCATCAATTCTCGTGATATATCACTTGGAGTAGCATTTGGGGTTGTGCCGATGACATCTATTGTATGCATTTCCTTAATGGAGACATCGTTGAAGCGACTGCTTCTTAGGCTCGATTCTTCAATAACCAAGACATTATTGAAAATAGACGTTAAGTAATCATTTACTAACTGAAAATTCAAAACCAGACCTCCTTAAGAAAATACTTTGACAATCAAATTTTATCAGATAGAAAAACAATTTGCAAGCTTTTTTGAAAATTAATTTGATTTTCAAATATTTTCGTAAACAACTTGCAAAATAAGCAACCTTGAACCTATACATTATTTACCAGTGAAGTTTGGACGACGTTTCTCAGAATAAGCCCGAACACCTTCTTTGAAATCCTCTGTGAAAGCCAGCGATTTCTGCAATTCTAACTCTAGTTCTGCATACTCAGACCAGCCGCTGAACAAACTCTTCCAGACCATTTCTTTCATGGCTCTGTAAGAATTAAGAGAACCGCGTTTGAGCTTCTTCAGCAACTGTTCCGTTGTTTTTTCCAATTTCTCTGCTTCACAGACTTTATAAAGCAAGCCATAATCCAGAGCTTTCTCTGCAGTCAGAGCTTCACCAGTCATAACCAGGTGGGTCGCACGAGTCACCCCGATAGCACGAGCCAGTAAGAAAAGACCGCCAGCATCTGGCGCCAGACCAACACCGACAAAGGCCTGAATGAAACGTGATTTTTCAGTCGCAATACAGAAATCTGCTGCAACGACCATATTGGCAGCCGCACCAGCAACAGGACCATCAACACTCATGATGACAGGCTTAGGAAGACGTTTCATAGCAAAAGAAATATCATTAACCAATTCAGCGATTTTCACCAAGGATTGGACATCATCATCACTGACTGCTCTCTGCATCTCAGCCAAGTCTCCACCCACTGAAAAAACCTTTCCATTCGCTTTGATAACTAAAAATTTGACGGACTCATCCTTTGCAGCAAGTTCAATAGCCTCTATAATTTCCTCACACATAGGAATATTAAAGCCATTTGAAACTTCAGGACGATTGAAAGTAATCGTTGCTACTTCATCTGCTACATGATAGAGAATTCCATTAAATGTCATTTCAGCTCCATTCCCGACCCGATCTCAAATCAGCCGTTTTGTTTTATTCTTAAATAATTTGATATTCAAATTATACACAACTTATATTTTATCATAAAATATAAAAGAAAGGAAATAAAAAATGGGTAAAAATAAATTAGCGGTCAATTAGCGTTCTGATTTAAACGGTATTAGTGATAATTTGGGCAAAAGTAGTATAAAAACGACGTTTGAATAATTTTCAGAATTTTGTTATAATTTTTAAAATAAGATAGGAGAGCCTATGAAAGTTGTAAAATTTGGCGGAAGTTCACTGGCTTCTGCAATTCAATTAGAAAAAGTATTGAACATTATCAAATCTGACCCTGAACGTCGTTTTGTTGTGGTATCAGCACCAGGAAAACGCCATGATGACGATATCAAAGTAACCGATGCCCTGATTAAATACTACCGAGAATATATTGCAGGAAATGATGTCACACCTAACCAACAGTGGATTATCAATCGCTATGCAGATATGGTGGCAGAATTAGGTTTGAAACCAAAAGTTCTGGAAAAAATTTCCAAAAGCATTACAAGCCTTGCAACTTTGCCAATTGAAGATAACGCATTTCTTTATGATACTTTTCTTGCTGCAGGGGAAAATAACAATGCCAAATTAATTGCAGCTTATTTCAGTCAAAATGGCGTTCCAGCTCGCTACGTTCATCCGAGAGAAGCGGGACTCCTTGTTTCCAGTGAGCCAGGTAATGCTCGCATTCTCCCTTCCAGCTATGATAAAATTGAAGAACTCAACAATTCTGACGAAGTTCTAGTTATCCCAGGTTTCTTTGGTGTTACTCAAGATGGCCAAATTTGTACTTTCTCCCGTGGTGGTTCTGATATTACAGGTTCTATCATTGCTGCGGGAGTCAAAGCAGATGTTTATGAGAACTTTACTGATGTTGACGGAATCTTTGCCGCCCATCCTGGCATCGTTCACAAACCACATTCCATTCCTGAGCTAACCTATCGGGAAATGCGTGAATTGGCCTACGCTGGCTTTACAGTTCTCCATGATGAAGCTCTGCTTCCAGCTTACCGCGGCAAAATCCCGCTGGTTATTAAAAATACCAACAATCCAGAACATCCAGGTACTCAAATTGTTCATAAACACAGTAAGGATCACTTACCGGTCGTTGGAATTGCTGGAGATGCAGGCTTTGTCAGCATTAACATGTCCAAGTACCTGATGAACAGAGAAATTGGCTTTGGTAGGCGCGTCCTTCAAATTCTAGAAGATTTGAATATTGGTTGGGAGCATATGCCTACAGGAATTGACGACCTCTCCATTATCTTACGTGAGCGCGAATTAACTCCTATCAAAGAGGAAGAGATCCTTCGACAACTTGTCCAAAAAGCAGAGGTTGATCATGCAGAAATTGAACACGACCTTTCTATTATCATGATTGTTGGTGAAAAAATGAAAAGTCATATTGGTGTAACAGCTACTGCAACCAAAGCTCTTTCAGAAAACAATATCAACATTCAAATGATGTCCCAAGGCTCAAGCGAAGTATCCATCATGTTTGTTGTGGAAAAAAATCAAGAAAAAGCGGCCATCCGCGCTTTATACAGAGCCTTCTTTGAAGTCAATACAGAATCATAAATGCAAACCTCAGAAGCATTTTTATCATACAATCACTCGATAATCGAAAAAGGCAGAAGTTAGTTACGCACTAACTTCTGCCTTTTTGATTTAAGTGCTAAATACTGTCATTTAATTCACAGACTATCTGAAAAACAATAGCTTTTAACACTACTACTCACAATCATAGAATTATCTCCCATTGTAAATAATACCAAAAAGTACAAAAAAAGAGGTAAAACCTCTTTGAAACTCCGCCAGTAGGACTCGAACCTACGACATCATGATTAACAGTCATGCGCTACTACCAACTGAGCTATGGCGGATAAAGGCTAAGCGACTTCCATATCTCACAGGGGGCAACCCCCAACTACTTCCGGCGTTCTAGGGCTTAACTACTGTGTTCGGCATGGGTACAGGTGTATCTCCTAGGCTATCGTCACTTAACTATTGAATTAACTTCCCTGTCCTCTCAGACAAGACTTGTCAACTCAAAATTGAATACAATATCAAATCTCACAATTCTCTAAACCATTCGCTGCACTCTGATGAAGCTCTTATTCTAGGATAAGTCCTCGAGCGATTAGTATTGGTCCGCTCCATTGCTCACACAACTTCCACTCCCAACCTATCAACCTGATCTTCTCTCAGGGCTCTTACTAACTTGCGTTATGGGAAATCTCATCTTGAGGTGGGTTTCACACTTAGATGCTTTCAGCGTTTATCCCTTCCCTACATAGCTACCCAGCGATGCTCTTGGCAGAACAACTGGTACACCAGCGGTAAGTCCACTCTGGTCCTCTCGTACTAGGAGCAGATCCTCTCAAATTTCCTACGCCCGCGACGGATAGGGACCGAACTGTCTCACGACGTTCTGAACCCAGCTCGCGTGCCGCTTTAATGGGCGAACAGCCCAACCCTTGGGACCGACTACAGCCCCAGGATGCGACGAGCCGACATCGAGGTGCCAAACCTCCCCGTCGATGTGAACTCTTGGGGGAGATAAGCCTGTTATCCCCAGGGTAGCTTTTATCCGTTGAGCGATGGCCCTTCCATACGGAACCACCGGATCACTAAGCCCGACTTTCGTCCCTGCTCGAGTTGTAGCTCTCGCAGTCAAGCTCCCTTATACCTTTACACTCTGCGACTGATTTCCAACCAGTCTGAGGGAACCTTTGGGCGCCTCCGTTACCTTTTAGGAGGCGACCGCCCCAGTCAAACTGCCCGTCAGACACTGTCTCCGTAGATGATTAACCTACCGGGTTAGAGTGGCCATAACACAAGGGTAGTATCCCAACAACGCCTCCATCGAAACTGGCGTCCCGATCTCGTAGGCTCCTACCTATCCTGTACATGTGGCACAGACACTCAATATCAAACTGCAGTAAAGCTCCATGGGGTCTTTCCGTCCTGTCGCGGGTAACCTGCATCTTCACAGGTACTAAAATTTCACCGAGTCTCTCGTTGAGACAGTGCCCAAATCATTACGCCTTTCGTGCGGGTCGGAACTTACCCGACAAGGAATTTCGCTACCTTAGGACCGTTATAGTTACGGCCGCCGTTTACTGGGGCTTCAATTCATACCTTCGCGTTACCGCTAAGCACTCCTCTTAACCTTCCAGCACCGGGCAGGCGTCACCCCCTATACATCATCTTACGATTTAGCAGAGAGCTGTGTTTTTGATAAACAGTTGCTTGGGCCTATTCACTGCGGCTGACTTCAGTCAGCACCCCTTCTCCCGAAGTTACGGGGTCATTTTGCCGAGTTCCTTAACGAGAGTTCTCTCGCTCACCTGAGGCTACTCGCCTCGACTACCTGTGTCGGTTTGCGGTACGGGTAGAGTATGATACAACGCTAGAAGCTTTTCTTGGCAGTGTGACATCACTCACTCGCTACTAAACTTCGCTCCCCATCACAGCTCAACGTTAGAGGTATAAGCATTTGACTCATACCACGCCTCACTGCTTAGACGTACATCCATTCGTACGCACGAGTTAGCCTACTGCGTCCCTCCATCACTTCATACTCTAGTACAGGAATCTCAACCTGTTGGCCATCGGATACACCTTTCGGTCTCTCCTTAGGTCCCGACTAACCCAGGGCGGACGAGCCTTCCCCTGGAAACCTTAGTCTTACGGTGGACAGGATTCTCACCTGTCTTGCGCTACTCATACCGGCATTCTCACTTCTATGCGTTCCAGCGCTCCTCACGGTACACCTTCACCACACATAGAACGCTCTCCTACCATACCTATAAAAGGTATCCACAGCTTCGGTAAATTGTTTTAGCCCCGGTACATTTTCGGCGCAGGGTCACTCGACTAGTGAGCTATTACGCACTCTTTGAATGAATAGCTGCTTCTAAGCTAACATCCTAGTTGTCTGTGCAACCCCACATCCTTTTCCACTTAACAATTATTTTGGGACCTTAGCTGGTGGTCTGGGCTGTTTCCCTTTCGACTACGGATCTTAGCACTCGCAGTCTGACTGCCGACCATAATTCATTGGCATTCGGAGTTTATCTGAGATTGGTAATCCGGGATGGACCCCTCACCCAAACAGTGCTCTACCTCCAAGAATCTTTATGTCGACGCTAGCCCTAAAGCTATTTCGGAGAGAACCAGCTATCTCCAAGTTCGTTTGGAATTTCTCCGCTACCCACAAGTCATCCAAGCACTTTTCAACGTGCCCTGGTTCGGTCCTCCAGTGCGTTTTACCGCACCTTCAACCTGCTCATGGGTAGGTCACATGGTTTCGGGTCTACATCATGATACTAAGGCGCCCTATTCAGACTCGGTTTCCCTACGGCTCCGTCTCTTCAACTTAACCTCGCATCATAACGTAACTCGCCGGTTCATTCTACAAAAGGCACGCTCTCACCCATGAACGGGCTCGAACTTGTTGTAGGCACACGGTTTCAGGTTCTATTTCACTCCCCTCCCGGGGTGCTTTTCACCTTTCCCTCACGGTACTGGTTCACTATCGGTCACTAGGGAGTATTTAGGGTTGGGAGATGGTCCTCCCAGATTCCGACGGGATTTCACGTGTCCCGCCGTACTCAGGATACTGCTAGGTACAGAATCTATTTAAAATACGAGGCTCTTACTCTCTCTGGCCAACTTTCCCAAGTCATTCTTCTATAAATTCTGAGTCCACAGCGCAGTCCTACAACCCCGAAGAGTAAACTCTTCGGTTTGCCCTCCTGCCTCTTCGCTCGCCGCTACTAAGGCAATCGCTTTTGCTTTCTCTTCCTGCAGCTACTTAGATGTTTCAGTTCACTGCGTCTTCCTCCTCATTTCCTTAACAGAAATGGGTAACAGGCATCAACCTGTTGGGTTCCCCCATTCGGACACCCCCGGATCGAAGCTTACTTACAGCTCCCCGAGGCATTTCGTCGTTTGTCACGTCCTTCTTCGGCTCCTAGTGCCAAGGCATCCACCGTGCGCCCTTACTAACTTAACCTTATTTTTGACCTTTCAGTCTTAAACTCATTAATATTCACAGCGTTTTCGGTTTATTTTCTTGTTACTATTTGATATCAGTATTCAATTTTCAATGGACAAGTTCTTTATCTAGTCAAACTAGATAATGGAGCCTAGCGGGATCGAACCGCTGACCTCCTGCGTGCAAAGCAGGCGCTCTCCCAGCTGAGCTAAGGCCCCACATAGCCCTCTCAAAACTAAACAAGACCCAAGTGCATTCCGTGTGTCCTTACGGACTCCTTAGAAAGGAGGTGATCCAGCCGCACCTTCCGATACGGCTACCTTGTTACGACTTCACCCCAATCATCTATCCCACCTTAGGCGGCTGGCTCCTTACGGTTACCTCACCGACTTCGGGTGTTACAAACTCTCGTGGTGTGACGGGCGGTGTGTACAAGGCCCGGGAACGTATTCACCGCGGCGTGCTGATCCGCGATTACTAGCGATTCCGACTTCATGTAGGCGAGTTGCAGCCTACAATCCGAACTGAGACTGGCTTTCAGAGATTAGCTTGCCGTCACCGGCTTGCGACTCGTTGTACCAGCCATTGTAGCACGTGTGTAGCCCAGGTCATAAGGGGCATGATGATTTGACGTCATCCCCACCTTCCTCCGGTTTATTACCGGCAGTCTCGCTAGAGTGCCCAACTCAATGATGGCAACTAACAATAGGGGTTGCGCTCGTTGCGGGACTTAACCCAACATCTCACGACACGAGCTGACGACAACCATGCACCACCTGTCACCTCTGTCCCGAAGGAAAACTCTATCTCTAGAGCGGTCAGAGGGATGTCAAGACCTGGTAAGGTTCTTCGCGTTGCTTCGAATTAAACCACATGCTCCACCGCTTGTGCGGGCCCCCGTCAATTCCTTTGAGTTTCAACCTTGCGGTCGTACTCCCCAGGCGGAGTGCTTAATGCGTTAGCTGCGGCACTAAGCCCCGGAAAGGGCCTAACACCTAGCACTCATCGTTTACGGCGTGGACTACCAGGGTATCTAATCCTGTTTGCTCCCCACGCTTTCGAGCCTCAGCGTCAGTTACAGACCAGAGAGCCGCTTTCGCCACCGGTGTTCCTCCATATATCTACGCATTTCACCGCTACACATGGAATTCCACTCTCCCCTTCTGCACTCAAGTTAAACAGTTTCCAAAGCATACTATGGTTAAGCCACAGCCTTTAACTTCAGACTTATCTAACCGCCTGCGCTCGCTTTACGCCCAATAAATCCGGACAACGCTCGGGACCTACGTATTACCGCGGCTGCTGGCACGTAGTTAGCCGTCCCTTTCTGGTAAGATACCGTCACAGTGTGAACTTTCCACTCTCACACCCGTTCTTCTCTTACAACAGAGCTTTACGATCCGAAAACCTTCTTCACTCACGCGGCGTTGCTCGGTCAGGGTTCCCCCCATTGCCGAAGATTCCCTACTGCTGCCTCCCGTAGGAGTCTGGGCCGTGTCTCAGTCCCAGTGTGGCCGATCACCCTCTCAGGTCGGCTATGTATCGTCGCCTTGGTGAGCCGTTACCTCACCAACTAGCTAATACAACGCAGGTCCATCTGGTAGTGATGCAATTGCACCTTTCAATCAATTATCATGCGATATTCAATTTCATGCGGTATTAGCTATCGTTTCCAATAGTTATCCCCGCTACCAGGCAGGTTACCTACGCGTTACTCACCCGTTCGCAACTCATCCAAGAAGAGCAAGCTCCTCTCTTCAGCGTTCTACTTGCATGTATTAGGCACGCCGCCAGCGTTCGTCCTGAGCCAGGATCAAACTCTCATTAAAAAGTTTGAGTTCGCACTCATTACTGTCCACTGACAGATTTATTTTCGTTCTTTTGACAGGTTACATATCTCTATGTCACCCTGCACTTGGTTCGTCTTGTTCAGTTTTCAAAGGGCTTTGTCTTTCGCGACAACTATATTAGTATATCACCTATACCACCACCCTGTCAATACCTTTTCCCAATTTTTTTAAAAAATTATTGTTTTTAAATTAGTGGTTGATATTACATACCTTTGTGGCTGGTCAATTGACTTGCATTCTATATCTTTTTTAATGAGCAAAAAAATGCCCTTTCGGACATTTTTTCTATTCTTGTTCTTGTTTATACTTTTCGAGTTCAGCTTTATTAGCCCAGACATAATGTCCTGGACGAATCTCTGCCATTTCTGGTTTATCAACAGAATAATCGTGCTGTTCAGGATCATAGACCTTCAACACTTTCTTGCGTTCTAAGATTGGGTCCGGGATTGGAACAGCCGAGAGCAAGGATTGTGTGTAAGGATGGACTGGATGGTTGAACAACTCCTCTGTCTCAGCCACTTCTACAATGACACCTTTGTAAATTACGGCGATACGATCAGAAATGAAACGAACTACCGAAAGGTCATGGGCAATAAAGAGATATGTCAAGCCTAATTCTTTTTGGAATTTTTTCAATAGATTCAGAACCTGAGCTCGAACAGACACGTCCAAGGCAGAGATGGGCTCATCTGCAATTACGAAATCTGGTTGCATGACCAAGGCACGTGCAATCCCAATCCGCTGACGCTGTCCACCAGAGAATTCATGAGGATAGCGAGTTAAATGCTCAGCCAACAAGCCGACTTCATTGATGATATCTTTAACTTTTCTTTGACGATCTTCTTCATTATCAAATAAATGGTAATTGTAGAGACCCTCAGAGAGGATGTAATCAACAGTCGCACGCTCATTTAGGCTGGCAGCTGGGTCTTGAAAAATCATCTGAATCTTGCGAATCAAATCCGCTTCTTCAGCTTTCGATTTTTTTCCGTTAATCTTTTTACCTTCATAGAAGATATCGCCTGCACTGGTATCATTGAGACCGATGATAGCTCGACCGATAGTAGTTTTACCAGAACCTGATTCTCCTACTAGAGAGAAAGTTTCCCCCTTATTGATGAAGAAATTCGCATTTTTTACGGCTACAAATTTCTTACTTCCTTCACCGAAGGAAATTTCTAAATCTTTAATTTCAACTAATTTTTCAGTCATTTCCTTCCTCCTAAGCTTCTAATTGATTGAAGCCCATTTTTGAACGAATTTTTTCATGTAGATTTTCGATAATCTCTGGTTTATTAACCTTAGGTGCGTCTTCGTGGAGCAACCAGGTCTTAGCCCAATGAGTTTCTGACACATTGAAAGCCGGCGCTGCTTCTTCAAAGTCAATTGACATAGCATAGTCAGACCGCAAAGCAAAGGCATCTCCTTTGATTGGCGAATAAAGGGACGGTGGAGTACCAGGAATTGAGTAGAGCGCACCATTTGCATCAGCTAACTGAGGCAAGCTGGATAGCAAGCTCCATGTGTAAGGATGTTTTGGCTCGTAGAAAATTTCTTCAACTGTACCGTATTCGATAATCTCACCGGCATACATGACCGCGACCTTATCCGCAATACTAGCCACAACACCAAGGTCGTGTGTAATAAAGATGGTTGTGAAATGATATTCTTGCTGCAGCGATTTGAGCAAGTCAATAATCTGTGCTTGAATGGTTACGTCAAGGGCCGTTGTCGGCTCATCACAGATAAGAATATCAGGACGGCATGCCAAGGCAATAGCAATAACAATCCGCTGACGCATCCCACCTGAGTATTGGAAAGGATATTCTTCGAAACGTTTTTCCGCGTCCGGAATCCCGACCTTACTCATGTAGTCAATAGCCATTTTTTTAGCTTCTTTGGCTGACTTTCCTTGGTGCTTGATAATGACTTCTGTAATCTGGCTTCCAATAGTATTAATCGGATCCAAACTAGTCATAGGGTCTTGGAAAATAGTCGCAATTTTTGCACCACGAATCGGCTCCCAATCCTTGTTGGTGCGAAGAGTCGTCAAATCTTTGCCGCGGTAATCAATGGTTCCTTGAGCTACACGGCCATTTTCTTCTAACATACCAGTAAAGGTCTTGGTCAATACAGACTTACCTGAACCAGATTCACCAACAATAGCCAGCACTTCTCCTTCAATCAAGTCCAATGAGACACCGCGAATGGCGGTTAAGACTCGATCGCGAACATCGAATTCCACGACAATATCGCGAGCAGTCAATATTACATTTTCATTCTTTGTCATATTTACTCCTATCTATGTGTACGTGGATCGCTGGCGTCGGCTAAGTTTTGACCAACTACGAAGAAGGTTAAGGATACCAAAATCAGAGTTGTAAGTGGAATCCAAAAGAGGTAGGCATTGGTCGTCACGTTTTGAGAATAATCTGAGATCAAGCGTCCCAAACTTGGAACTGTTACAGGAAGCCCTAGGCCAAAGAAGGACAGAAAGGCTTCGTAAGAGATAAAGCTTGGTAGCATCTGTGAAGTGGTGGTCACGATAACAGATACCAACTGCGGCATAATGTTCTTCGTTACAATCTTGAGAGTCGGTGTACCAAGGGTACGAGAGGCAAGGTTGTACTCCAAATCCCGATAGCGCATAATCTGCACACGGATAGTGTAAGCAATACCGACCCAACCAGTAATCGTCATGGCAAAAATCAGATTCCAGAAACCAGCACCGATAGAGTAAGTCAAGACGATGACAATCAAGAGGGCTGGGATATTTGAAATGATATTGTAGACTTCCATCATGAAGCGGTCAACTGTTTTGGAAATTCCCCAGATACCGCCGATGATAACTCCAATAGCCAGATTAATAACTGTCGCAATAATCGAAATAAGAATAGAGTTACGAGCACCAAACCAAACACCATCAAAGAGAGACTTACCATTACTATCTGTCCCAAACCAGTATTGAGCATTTGGCTTGATATAACGCATGCTAAAGTCATTTACCTTACTCACATCATTAAAGTCGAAGTCTGAAAACATAGGATAAATGAAACTCATGAGAACAATGGCTATCAGAATGCCTAGCATCACAATCGTTGATTTCTTCTTAAGGAATTGACGCATAACTGAGCGCCAATATGAATAAGCCGGTGCATCAATCGTTTCAGAGGCAAAATCGTCACGTTTGACAAATTGGAATTTACTTTTATCAATTGTAGCCATTATTTACCTCCTTTAGATGTTAATTTAATACGTGGGTCAAGTACTGTCATCAAGATATCACCTAATAAGAGGGCGAAGATTGAAAGACATGTAAAAATAAATACGAGACCGACTACCATGGAGTTATTAGATGCTTTAACGGAGTCAATCAACATTTTCCCCATACCCGGAAAGGCAAAGACTGTTTCTGTCAGGGTAGCACCTGCAATGACACCAACGATAGAAGCTGGAATACTAGATACCAATGGTACCATAGCATTTTTGAAAATATGTTTGTTAGAAATTTCTTTTTCAGAAAGACCTTTGGCACGCGCAAAACGAACAAAGTCTTGAGACTGAAGGTCAATCATATACCGGCGTATCCAAACCGCCGTCCAAGGAGCACTCAAAAGCCCTAGAATAACAGCCGGAAGGACATAAGAACGCCAATCTCCTGCACCCAAGATTGGGAAGGAATCTGGAAGACCAACGGCAGACCCCGCCAAACGGACAATGTAGACCAAGGCGATGGTTGGCAGTGACATCATAAAGGTCAAGCCAGCTGTAGAAATACTGTCAAACCATGTATTCTTAAGTCGAGCCATGTAGGACCCAAGAGGAATAGCAATCAGATAAGACAGGGCCACACCAATCAAACCAATAATGGCTGAGCTGGTAATCATGGACGGATTTTGATAGTTGCTTTGAGTCTCTGTATAGGCATCTCCCTGACCAAACTTAGCAATGTCCTGTGAATCGGCTTTGCTTGGCGTCTTATAGGTACGAGAGTAAATGTTAACAGACGATGTCTTTTTGCCTGTTGGAAATTGAACTTCAGAAGACTTAGTTTGTCCTTGTCCTTGCGTAATAACCTGCAGAACAGGGATATTAGCATAGGTCGGATAAGAATAACCTAAATTAAAGGTAATAAAGTTCTGGTGAACAAATGGGAACTGACCATTAAAGTAAAGCAGATACTTATGCTTGGTACCAGAACCCACAAGAGACCAGCCAATAGAAGGATCATTTTCAAACCGGATATAACGCTCTAGGTTTGGATTTTCCTCATCTTGAATAACATTTGGATGGTCAATTTGAATCAAATTAGCATAGAACTCAAAGACACGCTCATAAACAGGCACTTCACGTACAGCATAGAATTCTCCGCTCAGTGGGAATTTCTGCAATTTCCAGCCATTGCCAAGTTTATCAATATACTTCTGATAAATCTTCTTGTTTGCTTCTGTAGCTTCTGTTGTAACAGAGGAATCTTCCTTGCTGGCCTTCTCCTGCAGTTCCTTAGTATCATAATAGTCAATGTAACCCATCCGCTCAAAGATGGTGTTTTCATAGTTAGCTTTTTTATCTTTATTGGTCGCTATTTTATTATAGTTAGGATCCTGCTTGAAAATCAACCTTCTTGGCACCATAGTATAGATAATGGTATAGGTCAAGGTCGTTACCAAGAAAATCGACACAAGTGAGCGTAAAATACGCATAAAAATATATTTTTTCATTTATCGTTTCCTTTAAATTTCAAAAGAACTTTCTCTCGTTATTAGAGAAAGTTCTAGTGAACGATTTATTCTACATGACTTTCGAGATCTTTTTGTGCTTTCGCATTTGACTCTTCTTTTTCTTTCAGCCATTTCTTACGAGCTGCTTCGTAGTCTTTCTTCGTTACTACTTCATTTTGAACTTTAATACGTTTGAAGTAAGTAGAACCTGTCTTATTACCAGTTTGGGCATAAGCACCTGAGAATGGCTCGATACGTGAGATAAATGGTGCTGCACCAGGATTTGCCATCAATGGAACAACAAGAGAGTTGTCTGTCAACCAAGCCTGAGCTGCTGCATATTTTTCGTAGCGAGTGACAATATCTGAAGTTTCTTTACCAGCTTCATTTACCAAGCGGTCAAATTCATCTAAACCAACTTGCTTAGCGGCAGCATTGTCTGTTCCCTCAAAACCAAGGTAAGTCTTTGTAGTTTCAGTTGATGTAGTTTTCAAAATATCCAAATAAGTTGATGGATCTTGATAGTCAGGGTTCCAACCAACAGCTGTTGAGATATCCCAGTCTTCGCCAGCAGCATTTGGCGCATAGTAAGTAATGTTATAAAGATCATCTTCTGACATTTGTTGGATATCTACAACAACATTCTCAGCTCCCAAAGTCTTTTCAACAGATTGCTTAAGTGATTGCGCACGGTTAACCATTGGCTTAGAAGTCTGAGCAACTGGCAGATCCAGATGGATTGGGAATTCTACTCCCTCAGCCTGTAGGGCTGCTTTTGCTTTTGCAAACTCTGCTTTTGCCTTCTCAGCATTAAAGAGACCATCTTGACCGTCCTCAAGTTGAACACCTTTCCACTCTTCACCCAAGGCTGCAACTTTTTCTTCTACAACGTCACCAAAAGATTTTTCACCGACTTGAACAAATGTAGGTGGTACATAAGTATTACGTACAGCATAAGGAGCACCCTCTTCACCATTGATTTGTGCTGAGTATGATGTACGGTCGATGGCAAAGTTCAAGGCTTGACGGAAGTCTTTGTTAAGAATCGCTTTCTTAGTAGAAGACTTTTGAGCATCTGTTGTTTTGCTTGTATGGTTGTAGCTTTGGCGGTCGATATTGACACCCATAACGGCTACACCGGCACTTGGTGATGTGAAGAAAATGTAATCCTTGAAATCTTTTTCGATACCAGCAAAGTTTGAGCTTGTAGGGTAGAGACGTGCTAATGTTAAAGCACCATCTTTGAAGTTACGAGCAAGAGCATCTTGGTCTTGCCCATCAAAGTAAGACAACTTGATTGTATCGATGTGGACATTTTCCTTGTCCCAGTAGTTTTCATTCTTTTGGTACTCTACAGCAGATTTAGCTGTGATAGATTTCATCAAGAATGGTCCATTGTAAAGGATAGAAGTTGGATCAGTAGATTGACCGAATTTATCCCCTTGTTTCTTAAGGAATTCTGCATTGATTGGCCACAGGACTTGTGAAGTTGTTTTTGAATTCCAATATGGCTCAGGTTGGTTAAGAGTATATTGGAGGGTATGATCGTCAACTGCTTTAACTCCAACAGTAGAGAAATCAGTTGTTTTACCATTTACATAGTCATCCAAACCTTTTACAGATTGTTGCACAAGGTAAAGGGCTTCAGATTTTTTATCAGCAGCATGCTTAAGACCAGTCACAAAGTCCTGAGCTGTCACATCGCCATATTCTTCACCTTCTGAAGTATACCATTTGGCATCTTTACGGATTTTGTAGGTGTAAGTCAAGCCGTCTTTAGAGACAGTCCAAGACTCTGCTATTGATGGTACAAAATTACCATATTGGTCATTTTCCAACAAACCATCCACGCCATTTGTCACAAAATCAGCTGTCGAAGCTTTACCAGATGTCACATAATCCAATGTTTCTGGGTCAGCAGTATAGACATAGTTGTAAGATGTTGAAGTGTTGTTCCCTTTTGATGAACTAGAACAAGCAACCAAAAGACCTACTGAAAGAAGACTAACTCCAGCTAAAGCCAATACTTTGCTTTTTTTCATGCGATTTCTCCATTTTTGTTTTTTAGGTTTACTTAGAATTATAGCACAAGAAATAAAAAAAGTAAACTAAATTTTCTGAATATTGAGGTAGCTCTCAACTCCCTAACATGTCTATGTAGCAGGTTTTCTCATTTGTTTATGTTCTAATAATGGACTCCCCCCTCTTTAACACCCGTCCAAAAGAACAAGAAAAATCCCACTGTTACTACAATGGGATTTTCTTGCTTTATTTGATATGTTCTGCGAGTTCTTCTTGAGCTTTTTTGTTGGATTCTTCCTTTTCTTTTGCCCATTTTTCACGAGCCTTTTCATATTCTTTAGTCGTTATTGGTTTATCTTGGATTTCAACATATTTAAAGCTGTATTCACCCTTGTTTCCAGTCCAAGCAAATGGTCCTGAGAACGGAACAACCTTACGGACACTTGGTGTTGTACCAGATGACCATGCCGGCATCAACAGGGCACTGTCTGTCAGCCAAGCCTGAGCTGCAGCATACTTTTCGTAACGTTTGTTAATATCCTCGTTTTCTGAAGCAGCGTCTTCCAAGAGCTTGTCATATTCTTCAAAGCCAGCCTCTTTAGCTGCTGCATTATCTGTTCCAGGGTCAAAACCAAAGTAACTATCAACATTTTCACCTGCCTTAGAACCAGTGATGTCCAGATAGGAAGATGGATCATCATAGTCGGGACTCCAGCCAAGATTATTATTCAAATCCCAGTCTTCTTGAGAAGCTGAGGTTGCAAAGTAGGTGATGTTATTCAGCTCATCATCTGTCATCTGCTGAATGTCAATTACCACATTGTCAGAGCCAAGATTGGATTCAATAGACTGCTTCAGTGACTGAACACTCTTAACACCATTGGTATCTGCTGAGCTGACCGGAATATCCAGATGAATAGGGAATTCTACTCCTTCTGCCTGCAGCGCTTCCTTAGCTTTAGCAAATTCTGCCTTGGCTTTTTCTGGATTATAAAGGCCATCCTGAGCGTCGTCTAATTTAATTCCCTTCCACTCATCTCCGTAGCTAGCTAGATTTTCTTCTACAATACTGCCGAACTCTTTACCATTGGCTTGTACAAAGGTTGGCGGAACAAAGGTATTACGAAGCTGCTTGTCTGCTGCTTCTTCGCCATTGGTTTGTGCAGAATAGGCAGTACGGTCAAAGGCAAAAAGCAGAGCCTGACGGAAATCTTTATTGAGGAGTGCCCTCTTGGTAGAAGATTTCTGTGCATCCGTTGTCTTAGAAGTATGCTCGTAAGACTGACGGTCGATATTAGTTGTGACAACGAAGGTTCCTGAACCTTGAGGAGTGTAGACGATATTATCGCCATACTGTTTCTTCACACTGGCAAAGTTGGAGCTATTTGGGAAAAGACGAGCAATGGTGTAGTTGCCATCAGAAAAGCCACGCACCAGAGATTCTGTATCTTGACCATCGTAGTAAGAGAATTTGACAGTATCAATTTTTACCTTGTCCTTATCCCAATAGTTTGGATTTTTCTCTAAGCTAATTTGAGATTTTGAAGTGATAGATTTCAGGATAAACGGACCGTTATAGAGGACACTGGTTGGATCTGTCCCCTGAGCAAACTTGTCACCTTTTGATTTCAGAAATTCTTCGTTAATGGGGAAAAGAATCCCCATTGTTGTCTTAGAATTCCAGAAACTTTCTGGCTGATTGAGAGTGTATTGAACAGTAGAATCATCCACCGCCTTGACACCCACTTGAGAGAAATCAGTTATTTTACCATTGACATAATCGTCCAAGCCTTTAATGGATTTTTGAACGATATAGAGACCATCAGACTTGCTGTCTGCGGCATGCTTCAGACTGGTCACAAAGTCCTTAGCAGTCACATCTGCATACTCTTCACCATCAGAAGTATACCATTTCACTCCCTCACGAAGCTTATAAGTATAGGTTAGACCATCTTTTGAAACGGTCCAATCTTCCGCTAGAGAAGGCACTAAGTTACCATACTTATCGCTTTCTAGCAAACCATCCACTACATTAGCCATAATCTCATTGGTTGCCCGTTTATTGGACACAGTGTAATCCAACGTATCTGGATCTGCGGTATAAACATAGCTATAGTTTTTCCCAGATGAACTGGAGCCCCCAAACGAACATGCAGCCAAAATTCCTGCAGAGAGAATGACAAGCCCAGCAGCTGCAGCTAACTTAGATGTTTTCATAAACTTCCTCCAGTTTTCATTAAGATTACTTTCATTATAGCACTTCTGCGACAGGATGTAAACGCTTCAATGCACTAGAGAGTCATATAAAAAAGAGACTGGGACAAAATGTCTCAGCCTCGCTTTATCGTATTCACAAACTTTTGATTCCAAACTGTTTATAAAGAGTCAAAAGTTCGCGGTTTAGAACCTTATTTGATGTGTTTTTCTAGCTCTTCTTGGGCTTTTTTATTGGATGCTTCCTTTTCTTTTTCCCATTTCTTAAGAGCTGCTTCATAGTCTTTGGCTGTCACAATATCATTTTGGAGTTCCATGTTCTTAAAGACATAGACATCTCCTTTGATTCCGACATAAGAGTAAGACTTGGTAAATGGCACGACCTTCTGAACAACTGGTGAACCACCTGCAGAAACACTAGGAATAACAATGGAGCTATCTGTCAACCAAGCTTGAGCTGCTGCGTATTTGGTATAACGAGCGTCGGTATCTTGTTTTTCCTTATCTGCCTCATCCAATAACTCTTTGTATTCGTTCAAGCCGACTTTATTTGCAACATCCGCATTTTTGCCTTTTTCTATACCAATATTATCTGTAGCATCACCTGTTTCTGGATTGAAAATATTCAGATAAGTTGATGGATCTTGGTAGTCTGCTGACCAGCCAGACATGTTGAGGTCGTAGTCTTTCTGAGCTGCTGTTTCTGCAAAGTAGGCAGAGTTATCAAAGTCATCTGTTGACATTTGCTGAACATCGATGACAACATTTTCTTGACCAAGCGCTGCTTCGACAGACTGTTTGAAAGAGTTGGTCCGCTGTACTAAGACTTTGTCAGTCTGATCCACAGGAACATCAATATGGATTGGGAATTCTACACCTTCTGCTTGTAAGGTCTCTTTAGCCTTAGCAAACTCTACCTTAGCCTTGTCAGCATTGTAGATGCTGTCTTGGGCATCTGTCAGCTTAACCCCATTCCACTCATCTCCATAAGATGCGAGTTGACTCTCTACTACATCAGAGAAGTCCTTACCGTCCACCTGCACAAAGCTAGGAGGAACAAGCAAGCTACGGATGAGCTTCGTCGCCCCTTCTTCACCATTCATCTGAGCTCCAAAAGATGTCCTGTTAAAGGCAAAGTTAATCGCCTGACGGAAGTCTTTGTTCTGGATAGCGGCTGTAGTCGATGTCTTCTGAGCATCTGTGGTCTTAGACGAATGATTATAAGCCTTACGATTCAGATTGAAGCTAAAGAAATAGCTGGTTGAGTTCTGTGGTGTGTAGATAATATAATCTTTGTATTGCTTTTCTATAGAAGCATAGTTAGAGCTCGTAGGATAAAGCCGTGCTTGAGAATAGGCGCCGTCTGAGAAGTTGCGGATCAAGGATTCCTGATCTGAACCATCAAAATAAGTCAGTTTCACATTGTCAATCTTGACATTGTCCTTATCCCAGTAGTTTTGGTTTTTAGCATATTCAATGACAGACTTAGAAGTGAATGCTTTCAGAACATAAGGTCCATTATAAAGAATGGAAGAAGGTTTTACGGTACCAAAATCTTTGCCTTGTGACTTCAAGAAATCCTCATTGATTGGAAACAGAATCCCCATGGTTGTCTTAGAGTTCCAGTAGCTTTCTGGCTGGTTGAGCGTGTATTCGACCGTGTGGTCATCAACTGCTTTTACTCCAACTGTTGAGAAGTCTTTAGACTCTCCTTTGACATAGGCATCCAAGCCTTTAATGGAATTTTGGACGATAGGAAGAGCTTCAGAATTTTCATCTGCCGCGTGCTTCAAACCTGCTACAAAGTCTTGTGCTTTAACCTCTGCATATTCTTCACCATCTGATGTGTACCACTTAGCATCTTTACGGAGCTTGTAAGTATAAGTCAGACCATCCTTTGAAACAGTCCAGTCTTCTGCAATAGATGGAACCAGATTGCCGTATTCATCATTTTCTAAAAGGCCGTCCACCAAGTTTGCAATAACATCGGAAGTGGTAGCTCGATTTGAATTGACATAGTCCAAAGTATCAGGATCACTCGAATAGACATAAGAGTAGGTATTGCTTGCACTGGAATTTCCACAAGCAGCTAAGATTAGCGCCGAAATAGCCGTCAGACCAGTAACGGCCAACCATTTAGATTTTTTCATGAGCATTCTCCTTCTCAATTTATATTGTATTATTATACAATATTTTTTTATAAAAACAAACGCTTTATGTAAAAAAATAATAATTTTCTATTTTTCGGCTTGTATGTCTGTATTATTTCAAATATTTTTCTATTTTGTGAGATTTTTTCGAAAGATGTTTTTATAAAAAATCTTTTAAAAGAGATTGCTCTACTTTTCTTTACATTTATTTTGTAATCTTTTATTATCCTTGATTTGTAAAAGAAAAGAGAATTTTATGATACAATGGTTATATCTTGTTTTAGGGGAAAGAAATGAAACGATTATTCCTATGTTTACTAGTTCTGGTCGGACTGACCGCCAGTAAGGTTGCAGCAGATGATTACAACATTGCTGCTAAAAGTGCAATAGCTGTGGATGCTACTTCCGGAAAGATTCTCTACGAAAAAGATGCTAATACTCCAATCGAAGTCGGCTCTATCACCAACCTTTTGACCGTCTATCTGGTCTATGAAGCCATTGACAGAGGAGACCTGACTGCCGATACCTATGTTGATATTTCAGACTACGCCTACAATCTGACAGCTAATCCAAATATCAGTAATGTCCCTTTGGAAGCCAGACGTTACAAAGTCAAGGACTTGATTTCCGCCTCCTTGATGTCCAGCGCCAACAGTGCCACGATTGCCTTGGCTGAGAAGGTTGGGGGCAGCGAAGAAAATTTCGTCCAAATGATGAAAGCCAAGCTCAAAGAATGGGGAATTAAAGATGCTACTATTGTGAACTCCACAGGGCTGAATACGCTGCTTCTAGAATACGCATCTGAAGAAACTGACTATACTGCCCCAGCTAACACATCTAAAAAAAGCAAAGACACTGAAAACAAATTCAGCGCCTACGACTTGGCTGTTATCAGCCGGCATCTGATTATGGACTTCCCTCAAGTGACAGAGATCACGTCTAAGTCTACAGCCAAAATTGCGGGGACAAGTCTTGAAAACTATAACTTCATGCTGGAAAACCAGTCCAACTTCCGCTCAGGTGTGGACGGACTCAAAGCCGGCAGTTCGGAGAAGGGAGGCTCTTCCTTTGTTGCAACGACTACTGAAAATGGCATCCGCATGATTACTGTTGTGCTGGACGTTGAGCAAACTGACGGCGACCCCTACGCACGCTTTGTAGCCACAGCTTCTTTGATGAACTATGTTTTGCAAAACTTCACCCAAACGACCATTGTGGCCGAGGGGAAGCCTACAATAAAAGCCATTCAACCGTTATTGACGGCAAACAAAAGACTGTTCCAGCCGTTGCCAGCAAGGACTTTACTATCATTGAGCGCATCGCCAATCAGGCTGAGCACAAAGTGGAATTCTCCACCAACGAAAAAGGCTTCCAAGCTCCACTGAAAAAAAATACTGAGCTTGGCACCCTGACCTATACCGACCCTGAGCCAATCGGCCAAGGCTATCTGGAAAACAAAGCTCCTTCTGTCACAATGGTGGCAGGCCAAGAGGTGGAAAAAAGCATCTTCTTCAAGGTCTGGTGGAATGACTTCGTCCGCTATGTCAACGAGAAACTATAAAGAAAAGCCGCGAATCAAATGATGCGCGGTTGTTTTGTATGTTTTGTAAATGTTGGACTAGAACTAGCAAACATCTTCGAATATTAACTCGCAATGCGGTTCTTCAAGCAGTGATTTAAAGTTTTACCCAACCGATCCTTCCATTTCATAACTGATCAAGCGGTTAAGCTCAACAGCATATTCCATAGGCAGTTCTTTGGTGAATGGCTCGACAAAGCCCATGACAATCATTTCCGTCGCCTCGGATTCGGACAAGCCACGGCTCATGAGATAGTAGAGCTGCTCTTCTGAAATCTTAGAAACCTTGGCTTCATGCTCCAGAGCCACTTGAGAGTTATGGATTTCATTAAAGGGAATGGTATCTGACGCCGAAATATCGTCCATAATAATCGTATCACACTCAATATGGCTGACGGATTTCTGTGAATTCTTTCCAAAGGTCACTTGACCACGGTAATCCACTTTACCTCCGCCTTTAGCAATAGACTTAGACACGATAGATGAGCTGGTATGCGGAGCATTGTGAATCATCTTAGCCCCTGTATCTTGGTGCTGATTGGTATTGGCAAAGGCAATGGACAACATTGTTCCACGCGCTCCAGGCCCATCCAGATAGACAGACGGATACTTCATAGTCGTTTTCGCACCAAGGTTCCCGTCAATCCACTCAACCGTCGCATCTTTCATGGCCCGCGCCCGCTTGGTCACGAGGTTGTATACATTATCAGACCAGTTTTGAATAGTGGTGTAGCGCATATAGGCACCATCAAGGGCAAAAATTTCGACAATCGCGGCATGCAAGCTATTGCTGGAATAAGTCGGAGCTGTACATCCTTCTACATAATGGACACTTGCACCCTCGTCAACGATAATCAATGTCCGTTCAAACTGACCAGAATTTTCATTGTTAATCCGGAAATAAGTCTGCAAAGGAACATCTACCTTGACACCTTTTGGCACATAGATGAAGGTACCACCAGACCAGACTGCGGAGTTGAGCGCTGCTAGCTTGTTATCTGTTGGAGGAACCAACTTAGCAAAATACTGCTTGAAAAGCTCTGGGTATTCCTTGAGAGCTGAGTCGGTATCCGTAAAGACAATGCCTAGCTTTTGGAACTCTTCCTTCATATTATGGTAGACTACTTCGGACTCATACTGGGCAGCTGCACCAGCCAGATAGGCTCGCTCTGCTTCTGGAATCCCAATCCGCTCAAAGGTTTCCTTAATCTTCTCAGGCACTTCATCCCAGCTTCTAGCTGGCTTATCAGAGGCCTTTTGGTAATAAATCAAGTCATCAAAATTAATTTCTGACAAATCCGGCCCCCAAGTCTGCATAGGCATCTTCTTGAAAGCCTCGTAGGATTTGAGGCGGAAATCCAGCATCCATTCTGGTTCATCCTTGGCTGCAGAAAGCTCACGAATGACCGCTTCATTTAGCCTTTTCCTGTCGAGATAACAGGTTCAACATCGTCATGGAAACCAAACTTGTACTCACCGAGATCAATCGGTTTTGGTTCTACTCTTTCTTCTGACATAATTTCCTTTCACATTCTTACTTTTTATCTTCTTCAATCGCTCGCTTGAGGGCATTCCAACCCAAGGTCGCACACTTAATCCGCTGCGGGAATTTAGCAACGCCTGCCAAAAAGGCTCCATCTCCCAATTCTTTCTGGCGACTGTCTTCTTGGCCCTGAACCATCTGAGAGAAGACCTCTGCTAATTCCAGTGCCTGCTCTTTTGTCTTGCCCAGGACCGCATCTGTCATCATGCTGGCTGAAGCTGTTGAAATGGTACAGCCAGAATTTACAAAGGCAATATCCTCTATCTGATTTTCAGCATTAAACTTCACAGACAGGCTGATAACATCGCCACAGGTCGGGTTATTGAGAACTACCTGCTCCACATCTTCCAGTTTCCCATGATGATGGGGGTGAGCCGAGTGATCGGTCACAACCGCCTTGTAAAGACTGTCTAACTTAGAAAGTGCCATTGAAAAACTCCTTTGTCTTTTCTAAAGCATCTACCAGCTTGTCGCAATCCGCATAGGTATTGTAGATATAAAAGCTGGCCCGCACAGTCGCTGGCACCTGCAGATAGGTGAGCAGGGGCTGAGCACAATGGTGACCCGCCCGAACAGCCACTCCTTCGTAGTCTAGAGCCGTCGCGACATCATGCGGATGGAGACCGACCAGGTTAAAGGCAATCACGCCCGAGCGCTGGGCTAAATCCTGAGAGCCATAAATGGTCAACCCTTCTACTGCCTGCAGCTTAGGAAATACATAGACAATCAGGTCCTGCTCATGCTGAGCAATGGCATCCATACCCAAGTCTTCCAAATAATCAATGGCTGCCGCAAGACCGATTGCTCCTGCCATATTTGGCGTTCCGGCCTCAAACTTCCAAGGAAGCTCCTTCCAGGTCGCTTCCTGCTCATAGACAAAATCAATCATTTCGCCGCCGAACTCGACTGGCGACATCTGCACTAGCAATTCTTCCTTGCCATAGAGAACCCCTATGCCGGTAGGTCCGGCCATCTTATGCCCTGAAAAGGCGAAGAAGTCTACATCCAAATCCTGCACATCAATCTTCATGTGCGGAATGGATTGAGCCCCATCCACCACCAAAAACGCTCCTTGCTGATGAGCCAGCTGGGCAATCTCCTTGATGGGATTGATGACACCGAGGACATTAGAAGCATGAGCCAGAGAGACAAACTTGGTCCGCTCATTGAGCTTGGCACGGAAATCTTCCATATCCAGAGCACCATCCTTGAGATAGACATAGACCAACTTGGCTCCAGTCTTCCTACATGCTTCCTGCCAGGGAATGACATTGGAATGGTGCTCCATGATAGAAATCATCACTTCGTCACCAGGCTGCAGCCGTTCAGCCGCAAACTGAGCTACCCAGTTAAGCCCCGTCGTAGTTCCTCGTGTAAAGAGAATTTCTCTGCTAGAAGCCGCATTGATAAAAGAGCGAACTCTTTCTCTGGCTGCTTCATAGGCTGCTGTCGCCCGCTCGGCTAGCGTATGCACACCGCGGTGGACATTGGCATTGTCTCTAAGATAGTATTCCTCAATGGCATCTAGCACCTGCTTGGGTTTCTGGGTTGTCGCCGCATTGTCCAAATAAACCAAAGGCTCATCATTGACAATTTGGTCCAAAATGGGAAAATCTTGCTTGATTACTTCTGCATTAAATCCAGACATGAAGACTCCTATCTACTTATATGGGACAAGGCCCAGCTTTTTATCTTTTTGCGAGAATAATATCGATATTTTCAATCATTTCATCACGGACTTCCTTAACAGGGATTTCCACAATCACTGAGCCCAAGAAGCCGCGCACGACCAAGCGCTCTGCTGTCGCCTTATCAAGACCCCGACTCATGAGGTAGTACATATCTTCTGGATCTACCTGACCGATAGAAGCAGCGTGACCAGCCGTCACATCGTTCTCATCAATCAAAAGGATGGGATTAGCATCTGAGCGCGCTTGGTCAGACAGCATGAGAACCCGGCTTTCCTGCTGGGCATCTGCTCCCTTAGCACCTTTGATAATATGGCCAATACCATTGAAGGTCAGGGTCCCTTTTTCCAGGATAACCCCGTGCTGCAGGATATTTCCGATAGAGTTGCAGCCATAGTTAGTTACGCGGGTGTCAATTCCCTGAACCTGCTTACCGCTGGAAAGAGCCACCACCTTCATATCCGCATGGCTGCCCTTGCCATAGAGGTCGCTATCAAAGTCAGCTACGACATTGCCTTCGTTCATAACGCCGATAGCCCAGTCAATCATGGCATCGTTGTCCAGCTTACCGCGACGGCTGATATAAGCTGTTACATTTTCGCCCAAGCGGTCAATAGCTGAAAACTTAATCTGAGCTCCAGCCTGAGCAATAACTTCGACGGTGATATTGGCTGTTACCGGAACAGACCCTTCACCATAAGTCTCCAGACGTTCCAAGTAGTTAACCTTGGAATGCTTGCCTGCGATAATCAAAATATGCTTGTTAAAAGGAACATCGCTTTCGCTGTCCTGATAAAAAATTCCTTCAATCGGCTGGTCAATCTCAACATTGTCCGGCACATAAAGAACCGCTCCGCTATTGAAATAAGCCGTATGGTAGGCTGCCAATTTATCCTCGTCATACTTGACTGCGGACATAAAATGTTTCTCTATCAGCTCTGGAATTTCTTCCAAAGCTGTGTGGAAATCAGTGAAAAGCACACCTTGGGCTGCCAAGTCAGCCGGCAATTGCTCCAGAACAGCCTGAGTTCCCAACTGAACAAGCTTGAGATTGTCGTCTAGAGCTGTAAAGTCTGGAACACTTGTCAATGGCTCGCTCTCTGAAATACGGCCGTCACCCAGATTCCAGCGATGAAATTTAACCCGCTCAATACGCGGCAATTCTAACTGGTCAATCTTATCAAAGGCCTGCTGGCGCAGTTGAAAGAGCCAGTCTGGCTCTGCATGTAGCTGTGAAAATTCTTGAATCAATTCTTTAGTCATGTCATTCTCCTATCTTTTATCAAAGTCAAAAGAATGTTTGACTAGGCTTCTTCAGTATAGGTGAAGCCCAACTCTTCAGCCAGCTTGGCATAGCCTTCTTTCTCCAAGCGGACTGCCAATTCGGGTCCGCCAGAAAGAACGACTTTACCATCCATCATGACATGAACCACATCTGGAGTGATATAGTTGAGCAGGCGTTGGTAGTGGGTGATAATCATAGCACCAAAGCCTTCACCGCGCATAGCATTAACCCCTTTGGACACGACCTTAAGAGCATCGATATCAAGACCTGAGTCAATCTCATCCAAGAGCGCAAAAGTCGGCTCTAGCATGAGCAACTGCAGAATTTCATTGCGCTTCTTTTCACCACCGGAGAAACCTTCATTAAGGTAACGCTCAGCCATTTCTTCTTTCATGTTGAGCAGTTCCATCTTTTCATCCAGCTTCATGATAAAGTCACGGACAGAGATTTTTTCCTCGTCTTCCTTGCCAGCATTCATGGCAGCACGGAGAAACTCCGCATTGGTAATTCCAGGAATTTCACTAGGGTACTGCATAGCCAGGAAGAGTCCCATACGAGCCCGCTCATCGACTTCTAGCTCTAGCACATTGACTCCATCAAAAAGGACCTCTCCTTGAGTCACTTCGTAGTTAGGATTGCCCATGATGGCTGCAGACAAGGTAGACTTCCCTGTTCCATTCGGGCCCATAATAGCTGCAACCTCTCCTGTTTTCAGAGTGAGATTCACCCCTTTGAGAATTTTTTTCCCTTCGATTTCAACATGAAGATCTTTGATTTCTAAGACAGACATTTCTTTTTCCTTTCTTTGCTTAGCTGATTTACACACTTTAGTATACCAAAAAAAAGCCCAAAAGGCTTTTATTTTGTTTAGAGCTATTCTTATTTATTCCTCTTTTGACGCCATTTCCGCCGAACTTCCTCTCGGTAGGAGGAATTCCCAATAAAGCGGAGAATATTGAGCAAAGGAGTACGATTAGGCCCCAAAACTCCGACCAGCTCAGCAAAGAGCTCAACACCCAGAAGTAAGCCAATCATCAAGAGCACGCCACCAATTCGACTGGAAACATTCAACAAGAGAGAAATCATGGCAAAGACCAGCGAAATTCCGTAGATAACCAGCACCGTTCCTCGGTGAGTCAATCCCAGAGACAAGAGCCTATGGTGGAGATGGTGCTTGTCAGGCGTGTAGAATTTCTGACCAGACAGAGTACGGCGGATAATCGCCAGAAAAGTATCCGTAATCGGCACCCCTAGGATAATCATAGGAGTCACCACCGCAACAGCCGTCGCATTTTTCAATCCTTGCAAGGACAGAACAGCAATCATAAAGCCGATGAAAAGGGCCCCCGTATCACCAAGATAGATGATAGCTGGGTGGTAATTGTAAGGGAAAAAACCTGCAATTGACAAGACCAAGACGAAAATAGTCAGGGTCAGAAAGAGATTATGCTGGGGCAAAAAGAAATAAGAAACAATCCCCATCGTCACCAAGGAGATGATGGACACCCCACTCACCAGACCATCCAAACCGTCAATCAAATTAACTGCATTAGTGATAGAAATAATCCACACCACTGTCAAAATATAGGACAGCCAAGGCTCAAAATGAAGGAAAGGTCCGCCAAAAGGAATCTTAAAATCATCCAATCGGAAATCTGTCAACCACCAGATTAGACTGGCTGCTAGAACAATTCCACCCATTTTCAGCATAGGCGACAGCTCTTTGATATCATCGACCAGCCCTGTAAAGGCAATAATCAAACCACCTAGTACAACCGGCCAAACATAATCAAAATAGGTCTGGCCAAAAAAATCTACAGCAACAATCTGCGGCATCAAGAGCAGAGTAGAAATAGAAAAGGCCGCTACAATCGCCAGCCCGCCACTGCTAGGCATGGGCTTTTTATTGATGCGGCGAGCATTGGGATAATCTACCGCACCAATCTTAAAGGCTAAGAGCCGAACCAAGGGCGTCAGAATCACCCCGATATAAAAAAAGTTCCCAGCAATACCAAGATAAACTTTAAAGGAAAAGTAATCATAGGCATTCAACCTTCTGCAGGCCGGAGACCGCATCTGTCACCAAAAGCAGATGACCGTGCTCCTGCAGCACTGCCCGAGTGATATCTGAATCATCTGCGAATTCACGCATTTTGGCCAAGAGCCAAGCAGGATAGCGCTCCGGGAAGCCCTCAACATCCACCAAAATCGTCAAATAATAAGCCGAATCATACTTATAAAGCTCTGATAAGTCAATCTTATAGTCCACCGTCTGGGCAAAGGCCGCAGCAGCCTTAATATCTTCAAATCGCAGGATGTAGTAAATATAACGCTCTGCATTTTCTGCTGACTGCTCATCAGCCACTTCTTGAGAAAGCTGCTCCCCTTCCTCTGCTTCAGCTGTTTCCAAAGATTGGACTGCTTCTATGTCTTCCTTACTCTTTTCAAAAATGCTCTTTTCCAATGTCTTGAGGAATTCATCTGGAGACATATGAGACAGCTCATCCATATCTGGCAGATCTGCCAAATCCTCAAAACTCAGATTCTTATCCAATTTAGACTTGGTAACAAAAACATCCACCTTATCCGGCTTAGGAGTCACACGAAAACTCAGCATGCCGCTGTCCAAAAAATTATCTGGCATTTCCAACTCATCTAAGATGGTATAGAAAAACTCTTCTGTCTTTTCTTGGGGACCAAGAAATCGGCCATTTCCATGCCACGCTCTTCCAAATCTTCTAGCTGAATCGTGATTTTTATGGTCGAATCACTAATCTGTTTCATTTCCATATCTCTACCTCATACACTTCTAGTCCTACTATTATACTAAAAAATCCCCCGTATTTCAAAAAATAGCTAGTATTGGTCTGAAAATGGAAGTTGTTGGAAAGAAAAGATTCCTTACAAGAAAAAGAGTTTGGGACAAAAAGATTTCAATTTTTAAAAATCTTAATTATTAAGCCCTTCAAATCTATAATTAAATGCGAAAAGCGAACAAAGCAGAATTCTGATTACCAGAAAACTAGTTTTGTTCGCTTTTTATATTTGAGGTTGGACTTTTGTCCCAGCCTCTATTATTTCACTACATGAGATAGTCAGGGAAACATTAAACTTGCCTCTTTTATCCCATCAAAGCTTTGATTGCAGCATAAACCAGAAGCACACCGCCTAGGCCAATTCGGTATTTCCCAAAAATTGTAAAGTCATGCTTTTTGACATAGTCTGTCAGGAAACGAATCACGACTAGACTGACACTGAAGGCCACCCCCATGGCAACTAAGAGCAAGAAGATTTGCTCAAATCCCAGACTGTTCCCATTCTTGATAAACTTAAGAATTTTCCAGCCACTAGCGCCAAACATGATGGGAATCCCCAGATAGAAAGTGAACTCTGTCACGACAGAACGACTGACACCATTCAAGAGACCGCCGACAATGGTGGCGCCAGAACGGCTAGTCCCAGGAAAGAGAGCTAGAATCTGAAAGAGACCAATCTGCAAGGCTGTCTTGTACGGAAGCTTCGCCAAATCTGTCACAGCAGGCTCCTCTTGTTCGCGTCTTTCCAGATAGATAAAGGCTGCCCCATAAACAATCAACATCACTGACACAGAGACCAGATTGTAGAAATGTGCTTCAAACCAATCATCCAAGAATAAGCCGATAACAGCAGCCGGCAAGGCTGCCACGACCACCTTGGCCCAAAGCTGCCAGGTCTTTTGAACCTGACGTGCTGACTTGCCTGATTTAAAAGGATTGAGCTTGTCAAAATAGATGACGACAACCGCCAAAATAGCTCCCAGCTGGATAACGACATTAAACATCTCTATAAAGGCTGGACTTTGATTTTTAAACTGGATAAAATCTTGAATCAAAATCAAGTGACCTGTACTGGAAATCGGCAGCCATTCTGTGATTCCTTCGATGATTCCATAAATAATAGCGATGAAAATTTCAATGATAAACATAGAATACTCCTATAAAAAGGGTCTACTCAAGGAAAGTCACAGTTAAATTCCCAAAGAGTATCAGGTTTTATTATATCACAATTTCAAGGCCAGGAAAAGCCAGTACTGAGACTTTTTCGGCTAGGAGGGAGTTTATCTATTAGAAAGCTCCACCGCCTCCGCCGCCTCCGCCGCCAGAGAACCCACCACCTGAACTACCGCCAGATGAGACAGAGAAATTGCTGGCTGTGGAGGCTACATGACCGTAGTTTGAGAAGCTGTGCATACTGCTATAGAAGGCATAGTGCAGGTTGGCCTGAACATAGCTATCCATAGATGGATTTTCCAAGTGAATCTGACGCAGAGCCATGACACGGCTGACACGATCTGCATAGCCAAAGAGGGTCGCATAGACCAAGAGACGGTTCCACAGGATAATACCTTCGATTTCTGTATTGTCCAGATGGGCAATATCTCGCAGCATATTAGAAAAACTTCGCCACAGATAGAAGTCGTGCGCGCCTTCGTCATTCAGGACGCCATCTCGCCAATAAAGCTGTGCCTTACCAGCAAAAATCAAAATCAAGATAAGACTCACCAGCGCCAAAGGAATATAATACCAGATAAAGCCGCCAAAAGCGCCTAAGTAGACAAATAAAAATCCAAGAGAAAACAGCAAAGCAGCACTAGCTAGAATAATGGCAGTAATCAGCAATCTCTTTTCCTGAACTTTAAGAGGCCGGTAGTGACCAAAGAGACTCAAACGCTTGCCTTCAGAGCGCACTTCTTTAGATAAGGAGCGCAAACTGTTAGTAAATAAGGACTTGATATTGCTACCGATGTTACGGATATAGGACTCATCCGCAGAAGACTTGTGCTTATAAATATCTTCTGAAATTTGATAGGCTGAAAAGAGATCTTTCACCCTGGCCTGGGATTGCTTGTTAAAAGCCATGCCCAGAAAACGTCTCTCAAAGTCCGCTAACCCATCATAGGTCGCTATTTGCAGAACAGGATTTTCAGCATCTCCCTGCAGGAGGAGATTGCCCCTATCCAGCAGGTCTAATAAAGTCGCCTGAACCATGTTTTCAAAGTTCAGCACAGCCTTGCCGCCCCTAGTTGGGTTGACATCTTCCATGTCTACTGCGTAAATATTTTCCGCCAAGACAAGAGGAGCCAAGTCCTGAGGAGCCTCATATAGACGGGCATTCTTGGGATAAGACTGCTTAGGCTTGATCTTCTGGGCAAAGACAAAATAAAGAATAACCGCTACAAGGATGGCACATAAGAGCAGCAAGGGCATATAAATCTCTCCTAGCTGCCGATAAAAGACCGTCCTGCGGGCAATCTTTTCTTCTTGAGCTTTAAAGGTTGGCAAGTAGTCGCTCTCGTCTTCATTCTCTGATACCAGAGAGACCGCTTGTCGATCCCAATAACCGTGGAGCTCAACATTATCGCCCGAGCCAATTCCATTGATTTTGACCAGATAGTCGGTGCCATCCTTATCCACGAAAGGCTGGGTACCAAAGTAGCCACTATGAGCAAAGAGTTCGCTCTTATCTGGATTGCTCAAGCCAGAAACCGTCAAAACGACCTCTCCTATCCCCTGGTCCCAGTCGCTGATAGGAGTCCAGTTGAGCTCAGCAATATCCCTGTGAAGAAAAAGGAGATTTCTCAACTGCCAGGTCACAGTGACAACAACTCTGTCACCATCGTTTCCTGAATTATAGATTTTGACTTCATAGCCGTCGCCTAAGTCTTTGACTTGGGGATTAATATCCAGATCTGGCTCACCATTTGTCATAATCGAGACCGCTGGATTTCCATCAATGGCAAAACCCTTGGGCATCTTGCCAGCCGAGCCCAGCGAAACAATCTGACCATTATAGTCGTCATTAAACTTGTAGGTCACTTTCTCTGTGTAGGTAGCTGTATTGTCCTCACGCAAGGCCAGATCGCCTTGATAGGATTCAATATCATAGTCAAGAGCCGAGACAACCCGACCAAAACAAAGGCAGGAAAATAAAACTAACAGAAGATAAAAATATCGCTTCATATTCAACCTCTCTTTACAGATACTTTGCTCTATTATATCATTTTTATCAAGTAAGGGCTTACTAGGATTGAAAAGAGCCGCAATTTTCGATAGAATAGGAAGAACTATTATTAGATAAGCAGGAGAAACCCATGAAGAAATTATTACTCACTCTATTTACAGCCCTCCTGGTCACCTTAGGAACGGTCCAAATTATCCAGGCCGATGATTATCTGAGAATCGGTATGGAGGCAGCCTACGCTCCCTTCAACTGGACTCAGGATGATGATTCCAACGGTGCTGTAAAAATCGAAGGCACCAACCAATATGCCAACGGATACGATGTGCAGATTGCCAAAAAAATTGCTCAAGAGATGGGCAAGGAACCTCTGGTTGTCAAGACTTCTTGGAACGGCTTAATTCCTGCTCTGACCTCTGGCAAGATTGATATGATTATTGCTGGTATGAGTCCGACTGCCGAGCGGAAAAAGGAAATCGCCTTTTCCAACAGTTACTACACCAGCGAGCCAGTTCTCCTAGTTCGTAAAGATGGAAAATATGCATCCGCTAAGACTCTAGAAGACTTCAAAGACGCTAAAATCACCTCCCAGCAAGGAGTTTACCTCTACAATCTCATTGACCAGCTGCCTGGCGCCAAAAAAGAAACAGCTATGGGCGATTTTGCTCAGATGCGCCAAGCCTTGGAATCTGGAGTTATTGATGGCTATATCTCTGAGCGGCCAGAAGCCTTAACTGCAGAAGCTGCCAACTCCAACTTCAAAATGATTCAATTTGAGAAAGGTTTTGAAGTCGGTGAAGAGGATGCTTCCATTGCCATTGGGATGCGCAAGGATGACGACCGTATCGAGCAGGTCAATAGTGCTATCGCTAAGATTACTACTAATGACCAAGTCAAGCTGATGGATGAGATGATTCAGAAACAGCCTGTTGATACGGATAGTGAAACAGCTGATGAATCATTCTTCAGCCAAGTTACTAAGATTCTTGCTGAGAACTGGCCTCAATTCCTACGCGGAGCTGGTTTGACTCTACTCATTTCGATTACAGGGACCATCACAGGTCTCATCATCGGACTGCTGATTGGCGTTTATCGGACGGCACCGGCTTCTAAGAATAAATTATTAGCATCACTGCAAAAAATCTTCGGCTGGTTCTTAAATGTCTATATTGAGATTTTCCGCGGAACTCCAATGATTGTTCAGTCCATGGTTATCTACTACGGAACTGCTCAGGCATTCGGAATTTCTATTGACCGGACTATCGCTGCCATTTTTATCGTCTCCATCAATACGGGAGCTTATATGAGCGAGATTGTCCGCGGCGGTATCTTTGCTGTTGATAAGGGGCAATTCGAGGCCGCGACGGCACTGGGTATGACACATGGCCAAACCATGCGCAAGATTGTTCTGCCTCAGGTCGTCCGCAATATTCTGCCCGCAACTGGTAACGAATTTGTCATCAACATCAAGGATACATCCGTGTTGAACGTTATCTCAGTAGTTGAGCTTTATTTCTCCGGAAATACCATCGCTACCCAGACCTACCAATATTTCCAAACCTTTACCATCATCGCTGTAATCTACTTTGTCCTGACATTCAGCGTGACACGCATCCTGCGCTATGTTGAAAAACGCTTCGACACAGACAACTACACGACAGGTGCCAATCAAATGCAGACAGGAGAAGTGAAATCATGACAGAAACCATTTTAGAAATTAAAAACCTCAAAAAGTCCTACGGTGAAAACGAAGTCCTCAAGGACATCTCCCTCACCGTTCATAAGGGAGAAGTGATTTCCATCATTGGCAGCTCTGGCAGCGGAAAGTCAACCTTCCTGCGCTCCATTAACCTTCTGGAAACACCAACCGGCGGACAGATTTTCTACCGCGGCAAGAATGTCTTGGCGGAGAACTATGACCTGACCCATTACCGTGAAAAGCTAGGCATGGTCTTTCAGTCTTTCAATCTCTTTGAAAATCTTAATGTCCTGGAAAATACCATCGTCGCTCAGACAACGGTCCTGAAAAAAGAAAGATCAGAAGCCGAGAAAATTGCCAAAGAAAACCTCAACAAGGTTGGAATGGGCGAGCAGTACTGGCAGGCCAAGCCTAAGCAACTCTCAGGCGGTCAGAAGCAGCGAGTCGCTATTGCCCGCGCCCTCTCTATGAATCCTGATGCTATCCTCTTTGACGAGCCTACTTCAGCTCTCGACCCTGAAATGGTTGGTGAAGTTCTGAAGATCATGAAAGAACTGGCTCAGGAAGGGCTAACAATGATTGTCGTGACCCACGAAATGGAATTTGCCCGTGATGTCTCCAGCCGTGTCATCTTTATGGACAAGGGCGTCATTGCTGAATCTGGCAGCCCGCAGGATATCTTCACCAATCCAAAAGAAGAAAGAACCAAAGAATTCTTGCAACGTTTCCTCAGCTAAATTACTTCTATTTTCAAAAGCAAAAAGGAATCTGGGACTAAATCCAGATTCCTTTTTTTATTTAATGAGCAATATAGTTGCACGATTTTGAAGTTTAGTCTTCAAATTTTTCATGGTTTTTGTCGTAGAAATCAATCAAGCCAAGAGCTGTTTCAAAAGAGATATTTTTCACTTTTGCACGTCCTTGAGCAAGAGCAATGATAGACATTTCACGTGCGTTTGTTTCTTTACTAATACGGTAACCGGTGATCTTCTTATCACGTACCCAACTAACAACAGATTCTACTTTCTCGAAATTAGATTTAGCCATTTCTTACTCCTCTCTATTCTAGCTACATCAACTACTATAATTGTTTTTATACAGTTTGTCAACTTAAACAAACCAAATTCGAACAAATTAAATAATTCTGAATTTTCTTTACTTAGCTTTGAGGGCTGAAAGTATCTGAGTCCGAATACTTTCGACTCCTTCTGGATTTGCTGGAAGGAAGATGGTATTATTACCCGAACTATCTGCAAAATTATTCAGTGTATCCAGGTACTGGTTGGTCAAAAGAATAGACATAATCTGCTCTTCTGTCAACTCAATATTGGCTCCCTTCAATTCCTTGATAGAGTCTGCCAAACCATCCACAATGGCCTTCCGCTGCTCGGCAATACCAACCCCGTGGAGACGGTCTTTCTCGGCCTCCGCAGAGGCAGCCGTCACAATCTTAATCTTATCCGCTTCAGCCAATTCCTGAGCAGCCACACGCTTGCGTTGCGCCGCATTGATTTCGTTCATGGACTGTTTAACTTCAGCGTCCGGCTCAACCTTGGTAATCAGAGTTTTGACAATGATATAGCCATAGGTCGACATTTCTTCTGCCACTTGCTTTTGGACTTCTAGGGCAATTTCGTCCTTCTTTTCAAAGAGCTCATCCAAGGTCAGTTTTGGAACGGAAGAACGAAGGGCATCTTCAATATAGGACTTAATCTGTGCTTCAGGACGCATAAGTTTGTAATAAGCGTCAATTACGTTGTTCTCATTTACACGATACTGGGTCGCAACATTCATGGTTACGAAAACATTATCCTGCGTCTTAGTCTCAACGATAATCTCGCTCTGCAGCAAACGCAGCTGAACGCGAGCCGCTATCTTGTCAATCCCTAAAGGAAGACGGAAATTGATACCGCTGCTGCTAGTTTTGTGATAGCGTCCAAAACGCTCAATGATTGCCACAGATTGCTGACGAACCACATAGACTGCACTAAGCATCAAGAATACAAAGATTATGATCAATATGATAAAGAAAAATGGAATAAAAAACATGTTCAAGCCTCCTTGATTCACTATAGTATATTCTAACATATTTAATTTGTAGTTTCAAACGAAAGCATACAAATTAGGCTAAAATATCTTTAGAATTAGACAAGCATATTGTAGAGTGTTTCATTTCCGTTCAGATTGATAAAGGAGGGATCGAACTGCTCAACACGGTTAATCAAAGAAGCATAATCATGCTTATCTGCCAGAGCTATACCAATGAGAACCGGACCCGTTCCCTTGCTTGCCCGTTTGATATATTCAAAACGAGTGATGTCGTCATTAGGCCCTAAAATATCATTCACAAACTCACGCAGGGCACCAGGACGCTGCGGGAAGTTAACTACGAAATAGTGCTTGATACCATCATAAATAAGCGCTCGCTCTTCCATCTCTGGCATGCGGTTGATGTCATTATTCCCACCTGAGATAATGCAGCAGATAGTCTTCCCCTTGATAAACTCGCTCAGGACTTCCAAAGCTGCGACACTGGCAGCACCAGCTGGCTCTGCGACAATCCCTTGCTTAGAGTATAGGTCAATGATGGTCTCTGAAATAAGCCCTTCGTCTACACCGATAAGATTTTGAACATTCTTTTGTGTGACCTCATAGGTTGATGCACCGACTTTCTGGACTGCGATACCGTCCGCAAATTTATCGATTTCTTTAAGCTTGACTGGACCACCTGCTTCAAAGGCTGCTTTCATACTGCGGGCACCGTTGGCTTCCACACCAATAACTTCAATAGTTGGCTGACTTTCTTTGATATAGGTTGAGACTCCTGATATCAGGCCGCCGCCGCCAACTGGTACCAAAACTGCGTCAAAAGTAATAGCTTCTCTCTTAGCCTCATCTAAGATTTCATAGGCTACAGTCCCTTGACCTGCTTGGACATCTTCATTATCAAAAGGATCGATAAAGGTGCGGTTTTCAGATTTAGTATAGTCAAGCGCTGCCTTGGCCGAAGCATCAAAGGTATCTCCAACCAGCTTGATGTCTACAAACTCACCGCCAAAGAAGCGAACCTGACCAATCTTCTGCTGAGGGGTCGTGATTGGCATAAAAATGGTTGCTGGAATTTTCATTTCCTTACATGTATAGGCCACTCCTTGGGCGTGATTGCCCGCAGAAGCACAGACAACCCCACGCTGGCGCTCCTCTTCGCTAAGTTGAGAAATAGCGTAATAAGCCCCGCGGAGTTTAAAAGAGCGCACCCGCTGCATATTTTCTTTCTTCAGGTAAATTTTAGCCTGATACTTCTCTGACAAATAGTGATCGTAGTCAAGCGGTGTATTGACAACCACATCTTTTAACACTTTATGAGCATGCGTGATATCTTTTGCTCTGAGCATGTTTCTTCCTTCCCTGTCTTTCCAGTTTATTCTCTATCAAGCAAAACAAGGGGCTGGGAATTCGCATTCCAACCCCTAATGTCTTATCTGCTCTTTATCTTAATTATAAATCTTGAAGGCATCGTCGTCGTTTTTACCAACGAATGGCATTGCTTTACGCAATTCTGCACCGACTTTTTCAATCTCCAGATTAGCAGCTTGCTCACGGAAAGCAGTGAGTTTCGGACGGCCAGCTTTATAGTCGTCAACGAAGTCGTTGGCAAATTTACCGTTTTGGATATCAGCCAAGACCGCCTTCATGTTTTCTTTGACTTGCTCAGTAATCACGCGCGGACCAGATACATAGTCACCATATTCAGCTGTATTTGAGATAGATTGACGCATCTTCTTGAAGCCACCTTCATAGATCAAGTCTACAATCAGTTTCATTTCGTGCAGCACTTCAAAGTAAGCCAATTCTGGTGCATAACCTGCTTCAGTCAGAACTTCAAATCCTGCTTCGATCAGGGCAGTCAAACCACCACAAAGCACAGCTTGTTCACCAAAGAGATCTTCTTCTGTTTCTTCTTTATAAGTTGTTTCAAGAAGTCCAACACGAGCTGAACCAACACCTTTACACCAGTCCATTGCGATATCTTTGGCATTTCCAGTAGCGTCTTGATAAACAGCATAGAGAGCTGGCACACCAAAACCTTCTTCAAAAGTACGGCGAACCAAGTGACCAGGGCCTTTCGGTGCACACATAAAGACATCTACATCGGCAGGAACTTTGATAAATTCAAAATGGATGTTGAAACCATGAGCAAAACCAACAGCATTGCCAGCTTCCAGATTTGGAGCGATTTCTGCTTCATAGAGATCTTGTTGGATTTCATCCGGAGCCAAAATCATGATGACATCAGCCAATTTAGCAGCTTCTGCTACTGTATAAGTATCAAAGCCATCTTCTTTAGCCTTGTCAAATGACTTACCAGGTCGAACACCGATAATCACGTCGTGACCTGTATCACGCAAGTTTTGCGCATGGGCATGACCTTGTGAACCATAGCCGATTACGGCAATTTTCTTACCGTCAAGTGCTGCTACTTTTACATCTTTTTCGTATTCCATTGTTACTGCCATAAGTTTTACTCTCTTTTCTATTTTTATTGCCTATTAGGCGGTTTTAACAAATTAAATGTTTGATTTAATCTCGGGTAAAGCCTGTTGCTCCAGTCCGAGCAATATTTTTAATACCATATGGGCGGATGACCCGAAGCAGAGCCTCGCTCTTCTCCGCATCACCAGTCATCTGAACGGTAATAGAGCTAGGTGCTACATCCACAACTGTCGCCCGGAATGGCTGGATAATAGACAGAATCTCTGCCCGCTTATCAGCTGGAGCCGAGACCTTAACCAGAATCACTTCACGCTCCAAGTGAGGGCGGTCCGTGATATCTCGAACCCGAATCACATCAATCTGACGATTGAGCTGCTTGATAATCTGCTCGACCTCTGCCAATGAAGCCACATCAATGATGATGGTGATACGGGATACTTCCGGATTTTCCGTCGTTCCGACTGAGATACTCTCAATATTAACCTGACGTCTAGAAAGAACACCCGTGAAACGATTCAGGACACCCGAACGGTTTTGGAGTTTAGCTGTCAACATTCTACGCATGGAACTTCACCCCCAACATCTCATGATTGCTCTTGCCAGCCGGCACCATCGGAAGAACGTGCTCCTTGCGAGAGATATCTACCTCGATAAACATTGGTATATCTTCCTTCAGGACTTCCAAATCCTGAACAATGGTATCCGGATTGTCAAATTTATAGGCTTTAACACCATAGGCCTGAGCCATGAGCTGGAAATCTGGCAAAGTATCAAAGACTGACTCAGAGGTACGACCATCATAGAAAGCTTCCTGCCACTGGCGCACCATGCCTAATGAATGATTATTGAGCATGATGACCTTAATCGGAATCTTATAGATATTGAGAATAGCCATCTCTTGGTTGGTCATCTGATAACCACCGTCTCCGACAAAGAGCACGACTTCCTTATCCGGATTGGCAATCTTGGCCCCAATCGCTGCAGGCACACCGAAGCCCATGGTTCCCAGACCGCCAGATGTTACCAGTTGGCGCTCGCTTTTATAAGGATAATATTGGGCTGTCCACATTTGATGCTGGCCGACGTCTGTTACGACGATGGCATCACCCTCGGTCAGCTCGCCCACACGCTCAATAACAGCCTGAGGCTGGACAACACGTTCTTTTTTATCATACGAGCGGACCCGCTCCTTGTCCCGGGTTACTTTTTCAATCCACTGACTGGTATTGTTATGCACTTGCTCTTCATTGAGCAGCATCTGCAGGGCTTTCTTCGCATCCCCTACGATAGGGATGTCTACACTGATAATCTTTCCAATTTCTGCTGGATCGATATCAATATGTGCTACTTTAGCGTTCTTAGCAAAGGTTTTCGGATTACCGGTCAGACGGTCATCAAAGCGGCAGCCGATACTAATCATAAAGTCAGCCTCAGTCATGGCAATATTGGCCGCAAAAGAACCGTGCATTCCACCCATACCTAAGAACAAAGGATGGTCTGTCGCAATGGTTCCCTGACCCAACAAGGTAGTGACTACTGGAATCTGATACCGCTCCGCCAAAGCAACCAGCTCTGCTGCTGCCCCGGCATAACTAATACCGCCTCCTGAAAGAAGGACCGGCTTTTTAGCCTTAGAAATCTGCTTGATAATCTTCTTAATCTGCAATTCATTAGGCTCAATAGTCGGCTGATAGCTCGGTAGATGCAACTTGCTGTCATAGATAAAGTCAGTTTCCAGAGCTGAGACATCCTTAGGCAAATCAATAACGACCGGTCCAGGACGACCTGTCGTCGCAATGTGAATAGCTTCTGTAATGATGCGCGGAATTTCCGCCGTCTCCCGAACCTGGTAATTGTACTTTGTAATAGGGGTCGTAATGCCGACAATATCTGCTTCCTGAAAGGCATCTTTACCGATTCCAGCCTTGGCCACCTGACCAGTAAAGACTAAAAGGGGTACGCTATCACTCATGGCATCAGCAATTCCGGTAATGGCATTGGTAGCTCCCGGACCGCTGGTCACAACTGCCACTCCGATTTTCCCAGTAGACTTAGCATAGCCTTCTGCTTCGTGAACACAGCCTTGCTCATGACGACCTAGAATGTGGCGGATGCCTTCAAAACTATAAATAGCATCATAAAGCGGCAGCACAGCTCCGCCAGGATAGCCAAAAATCGTATCAACACCAAGACTCTTCAAGGTTTCCAAAACAAGCTCCGAACCTGTCTTAGGAGTTTCTAATTTGATTTTCTCCATTCTTCCCCTTTCATTTATTTACAATTTTCTAAAAATTCAAAAAGCTTTCTACTATGATAACATTTTTGAAAAAAATTGCAAGCCGCTAGTTAATTTTTTTCTTGATTTTTTATCTAAATCCGAATGTTTTTCAAACAAAAGATAAAAAGCCAGAACTATATCTATAGTACTGACCTTTCATTATAATTATTAGCTCTCAAATGTTCCGTTTATGGGAAAGCTACCACTCCTCATCTTTTCTACAAAACTGAGTATGCTATCTATAACCAGCCTTTCTCTTGCCCGATTCGGACGGCTTCTGTTCGGTTTTCAGCATCTAGCTTGGTCAAAATGGTAGACATATAGTTACGAACCGTTCCATTTGACAGGAAGAGTTTTTCAGCAATTTCTTTATTGGACAGGCCAGCCGCTGCTGCTTGTAGGACTAGCCTCTCCTGCTGAGAGAGAGGGTTCCTGCTGGTCATCAGTACCTCCATCAATTCCGGCGAATATTCCTTTTGCCCATCTAGAACGGTGTGGATGGTCTTCATTAAATCCGCAATGCTGCGCTCTTTGAGCACATAAGCATCTACATCCGCCTTAACAGCTCGCTCAAAGTAACCCGGTCGCTTGAAGGTTGTGACGATGATGACCTTGATGTTTGGTTGATTGGCCTTGACCCATTCGAGAACGTCTAGGCCAGTCTGGTTAGGCATTTCCACGTCCAAAATAGCCACATCAACAGCTTCTGACCTGAGACAGTCAATGGCCTCCTGCCCATCCGCGGCCTGATAGACTTCTTTGACATCTGGCTGCAGTTGCAAGAGCTGAGCTAGAGCATCTCTCAGCATACTTTGATCTTCTGCTAACAAAAGTTTCATGCTTCCTTCCCTCCGTATGGCAATTCAATCCGAATCCATGTTGGATCTTGGCTGCTAAGAATCTCAATCCTTCCTGACAAGGCAGACAGTCGCTCTCGAATACTATGCAACTCTCGACCAGTCAGCTTTTGAAAACCACAACCATCATCCTGAATATCTAAAACAATTTTTTCATCTTTCTTCACTAAAGAGAACCAGCTCTTTTTAGCTTGGGCATGCTTAATGATATTGGTCGCCGTCTCCAGCAAGATCATACTGATTGTTGACTGCTGACTCGGTGGGATACTGGCAACATTGAGTTGGTTATCTATCTCGACCTGGACACCGCTCATCTCCAGCATGGCTCGAATGGTCACCAATTCTTCATTCAGAGTTCGCTCCTTTAGATCGTTAATAATCCGCCGAACATCAGCCATGGACTTCTTACTAATTTCTTGCACTTCCTGCAGTTCTTTTGCTGCCTTGTCATAGGCTTCCATCTGCAAAAACTGCTGAGCCAGCTCCGCCTTAACACTGAGCATAGCAAAGGTATGTCCTAGACTATCATGTAAGTCTCGACCAATCCGATTGCGCTCATTTTCCGCCAGAAAAAGGTTCAGCTGGGCATTTTGCTTGACCTTTTCTTCCTTGATTCGCTCTGTCGTTTGAATCCGATGGAGACCAAAAGTCAAACCATCTGAAAAGAGAAAGGTTACAATAAAGAAGATCAGCTCTGCTGGACCAACATTGCCCATCAAATAATTAGTCAGAACAATAGCAGGCTGCAAGACGATAAAGGTCAAAAAACGCCAAGACTTAAAGGAGATATCACCCAGTTCGTAAATAAGAAGATTGGATAGATAAAAAATATACCAGGTAAAACCTGTATTTAGCCAGACAGAACCATAATATATGTAAGCAATCAAGAGCCACCAAGAAAAAAACTGGATAAGGCGATGGTTACTTAACAAGACCGCATAGTAAGCCACAACAAAAATAGCTGTCCAGAACAAGAGGAAAAGCGGGTATTCCCCGCTAATCACTCCCGCAACTGGAAAGATAATAAAGACCAGCGCAATATGAAACATATAGTGGACTTGTTTAAGTTTTTCCCACATGAATTTATTTTACCTCAATTCGCTTTTTGAGCTGCAGCACAAGAATGCTGACCAAAATCGTATAAATCAGAACAATCAAGGCTGCCTTACCATTAAACTGATGGTGTTCTAGATAAGAAGACACAACCTGCATCAGTTGATAACTTGGTGTCAACTTACCGATTGGCTGGAGCCATTTTGGAAACATAGTCAGAGGAAACCATAGACCGCCCAGAACAGCCAGTGCCATATAGACGATATTTCCCACAACAGACATGAGCTGAGCACTTGGCAAGAGACTGACCAATACACCCATAGCAATAAAGACCACACTTCCTACCAGAAGGATCACGGCAATAAGAAGCCAGTCTACCATTGGTAGATTAACCCCGCGAACAAAATGCCCAATCGAGAAGACTACGATGATAGAAAGCATAAAAGTCAACAGCGTACTGCAAAGCTTTGATATATAATATTTTACCATAGAAATCGGCGAGTGCTGAATCATTTTTTGCCAATTATTATTTTTATCAGATTGCAAAGTGCTTGGAATGCTAAAGAAGGCACTAGACATGATACTAAAAACAGTCATTGAGAAGAGGTAGCCTTGAAGCACAAGATCAGGCGTATCACTTCCAGACATCATTCCTGAGAAAATCAGGTAAAAGACGCTGGGCAAACCAATAGACAAGAGATAATAAGCAGCCTGCCGCTTCATTAAAATCAACTCAATCTTCATAAGACTTGCCATATTTTTCATGATTACTCTCCTATTCTTGTGTCGTTTCAAAAATACTATCCAAGAGGGTACGGTTACGTACTTCAATCTCTTCGATTGTACAGCCGTGTTCCTGCAGAACCTGCCAGACCTGTCCAGCATCTCTTGTAGCAAAAGATAAAGCCTTTTGCTTGATTTCTAAGTCAGTCACATTATCCAGCTTTTCCAGTACAGACTGATAAGTCAGCGGCAAGGTGAAGTGTTTTTCCTGCTCCTCACTGCGCATGGCATAAGGCGTCGTATCCCGAATCAGCTCACCCTTGTGCAGCACCAAAATCCGATCTGCCGTATGCTCGACTTCTTCGATATAGTGCGAAGAATAAACGATGGTCACTCCCTGCTGCTTGAGCTGATTAACAATTTCCCAGAAATGCTGCCGAGTGGAGGTGTCCATAGCTGAAGTCGGTTCGTCCAAGAACAGAATCTTAGGGCGGCCAATCAGACTCAGAACAAAAGAGAAGAGACGTTTTTGTCCACCAGACAGCTTGCTGGCCAACTGATTCTTTTGCTTGTCTGTAAATTGCAGCAAGTTATCAATTTCTTGATTGGACAGACTGTTTGGATAGATAGCTTGGAAGAACGTCAAGAGTTCCTTGACCTTCAAATCCTCTACCACTGTATTTTCCTGTGGTAAAATCGCTACCGACTGCTTGAGATGATTGTCAGTTGGTTTGAGCCCCTGAATCCTTGCCTGACCTGCTGTCAGAAACTTATCGCCCAGCAAACAGTCCATGAGAGTCGTTTTCCCTGCTCCGTTGGGACCAATCAAGGCTACACAGTCACCTTGGGAGATTTCAAAGGAAATATCCTTTAAAATCTCCTTACCGCGAATGCTTTTAGAAAGCTTCTTTACTTCAATCAGTTCCATTTTGCTCCTCCTTTGATTTGATAAACAGTATGTGCATCTTTTCTTTATTTTTCCAAAACCGGAAGAAGAACACAGACCAAATGCTTTTTGAATTCTTACAGCAACCTTTTATCATTTTGTTAACTATATTATAAGGCAAAGAAATTTTTCCTACTAGTTGATTTTGTCACCAGCTGACATGACAAATGTCACTATTCTGCTTTTAGAGCACAGAGCTCGCAAATTTTGGAATAATCAGATTATATCCCTTATGCATGAAGACACAAAAAAGTCGGCCACCCTCGTTGAGAGGGGCCGACTAGTTGTATGTCTGTTGCAATTTAGATAGAAACTGAACTTAAAGTAGCCTAAGCTAAAAACTTTTTCATTAAACTAGCTACCCAATTGTAAGATGAGAGACCAACCATTTTTAAATTTTAGCTCTGCCCTTCTTCTTTGAGACCGTTGAGCTTCAGACTCAGAATAAACATCTCAGGTGTGCTTTCCTTAATATCCTTAAGATCCAAATCTTGGAAGAGAGAATTCTTTTCTATCTCCTCAACATTAGCTTTCTGCAGGTCAATTTCAATTAAGGTCTGCAATTTCTTCTCTGCTGTAACTGAATAATCAATATTAACACCTTCCAGACTCTTAGCTGCTACAAAGTTTGGATCGGACTGGATCCCTTCCCGAATGATAGCCGTCATTTCCTCTGGAGTCAAAGTAGCTGAAGCTGCACTAGCGTCTTCTGGCAAGGAAGTGAGCAATTCCATCCGAAGATTCAAGATTTTCTTACCCTGATAGGTAATGGTATCTCGATGATGGATGCCCTCAATGTCTCCGACTAAAGTTTTAGAGACAATCTCTGTACTTTCAGAGGAAGAACTGGATGACTCGCTGGAGCTAGAGCTGGTTTTAGTCCGCCTAGAAGAAGCAGCTGATTCAGAAGAATGTCTAGGACGATGCTTGCTGAAGTTAGGAAACATGCAGCCTGTCAAGAGTACCGAAGCAGAAATAACAAGAATGAAAAATTTTTTCATAGTTCACCTTTTTTACTTTTTATTTGTTACAGTATAACATAATACCAGTTTCTTGTCTAAGTATTTTCCACAAAATGACAAAAGGCAACCTTTCGATTGCCTTTTTATGCTATTCAACACTAAAAATATATGGATAAACCGGCTGACTGCCCTGATGAATTTCTACTTCGACATCCTCGAATTGTTCCATCAAATCTTGAGCAAGACTGCTAGCCAACTCTTCGCTGCCGTCTTCACCGATATAGATAGAGACAATCTCGCTGTCTTCATTGAGCATTTTGCTGAACGTTTCTTTCAAAGCTGTCAGCATATCTGGATTAGAAACAACAATCTTACCATCCACCATACCGAGGTTGTCATTTTCATGAATTTCCAAGCCATCAATCGTCGTATCACGAACCGCAGTCGTCACGCTGCCGCTGACTACTTCTGCCAAGGCTGCAGTCATACGCTCTTGGTTTTCCTCGATAGTCTTGCTGCCATCAAAAGCTAAGAGACTGGTCAAACCTTGAGGGATTGTGCGAGTCTCAATCACGGCTGCAGGCTGTTCAATCACTTCTGCTGCTGATTGGGCTGCCATGAAGATGTTTTTATTATTTGGCAAGATAATAATATTACGAGCATTAACTTGCTCCACAGCCTTGATGAAGTCTTCTGTTGATGGATTCATGGTTTGCCCACCAGAGATGATGTAGTCAACTCCCTGAGCCTTAAAGATTTCAGCCAAGCCATCACCAGCCACTACAGCGATAATCGCAAATTCTTTTTCTTGAGCCGGCTTAGCTGAGCGTTCTTCCTTTTCAACTTGCGCTTCGTGCTGGTTGCGCATATTGTCAACCTTGACCTTGACCAAACTACCATACTTGAGACCTTCCTGCATAACCAGTCCTGGATCTTCAGTATGAACATGGACTTTGACGATTTCATCATCGTTGACTACCAACAGGGAATCTCCCAAATCGTTGAGGTAGTTACGGAATTCATCATAATCAAAGTCTTTTACATAGGTTGGCCCTGTCTTGAGAGCCACCATGATTTCTGTACAGTAGCCGTAAGTGATGTCTTCTGTTGCCACATGGCCAGCTACAGACTTATGATGCTCAGCGTTGATCATCTCAGACATGGTCGCAGGTGTCGCCACAAAGTCCTCAGAAGCGATATATTCGCCTGTAAGAGCAGACAAGAAGCCTTCGTAGATAAAGACCAGCCCTTGACCGCCAGAGTCCACAACACCAACTTCTTTCAGAACCGGCAGCATATCCGGTGTCTTAGCCAGAGCAGACTTGGCTCCTTCAAGAGCCGCTTTCATAACTTCTACAGCATCATTAGTGACTTCAGCTTTCTTCTTAGCTCCGATAGCCGCACCGCGGGAAACAGTCAAAATCGTTCCCTCAACCGGCTTCATAACAGCTTTGTAAGCCACTTCTACACCAGACTGAAAGGCCAGAGCTAGATCTTCACCAGTCAGCTCTTCCAGCTCCTTCACACTTTGAGAAAAACCGCGGAAAAGCTGGGAAGTGATAACTCCTGAGTTACCACGCGCGCCCATCAAAAGACCTTTCGCAAAGATACCTGCCGCTTCTCCAACTGTTGAAGCAGACTTATCTGACACTTCCTTGGCACCATTTTCAATGGTCATGCCCATGTTGGTCCCTGTATCTCCGTCTGGAACCGGGAAGACATTCAAAGAGTTTACATATTCAGCCTGTTTATTTAAGCGAGTAGATGCTGCCTGCACCATTTCTTGAAATAAACTAGTAGTAATATTTGCCACGATTATTCTCCTACGACTTTAATATTTTGGATATAAACATTCACTGCATGAGCAGTAATTCCGAGCTTGTTTTCCAAACTGAATTTAACACGCTCTTGGATGTTTTTGGAAACTTCGCTGATTTTGACTCCATAGCTTAAGACAGTGTAGACATCAACTGCGATATCACCTTCATCAGTCGCTTTCACAACCACGCCCTTAGCATAGTTTTCTTTTCCTAAAAGGGCTTGAAAATTATCCTTGATTGCATTTTTGCTGGCCATGCCAACTACACCAAAAATTTCAGTCGCTGCACCACCGACGATTGTCGCAATCACATCATCAGTCAGCTCAATTTGACCATCTTTTGTATTAATTTTCACAGTCATAATTTGTACCTCAAAAGTATTTTATAGTTTATTCTACCATATTTTATACAGGGTGTAAAAGAGGAAGGGTCTAAATCAACTGTCTAGGCGGAAATTTCCAAGCAAAAAAAGATGGAAACTTTCCATCCTTTTTAATTAAGATTAAACGCGTTCAACTTTACCTGATTTAAGGGCACGAGCTGAAGCCCAAACTTTTTTAGGTTTACCGTCAATCAAAACAGTAACTTTTTGAAGATTTGGTTTAACAGCGCGCTTTGTTTGGTTCATCGCGTGAGAGCGGTTGTTTCCTGATACAGTCTTACGACCAGTAAAGTAACATACTTTAGCCATTATCGTGTTTCCTCCTATTAGATCTAATATTACGGATGTGCTAGCACCACATACCTTCCTATATTACCAAAAAACTTGACGTTTGACAAGTACATTTCTCCAAACTTTCGAAATTAATCCGTTTTCCTAAACATAGCTAATCTTCAAAGAGCCGAAAGCCACGTTCCCTTTGACATAGAGAGTTTTTCTCTTTTCATTAACATTGCGGGGATTGTAGACAGAGCCAAAGGCATTATCTACATCCAGCTCTACACGCCAGTCACTGGGCACATAAAGCATCACACTGCCAAAAGACAGATCCACTTCAAAAGTTGCTGAGTCGCCTTCGATCCTTGCATTATCAAAGTAAACCGATGCACTGCCAAAAGCACAGTCTAGCTTTTCGTAGGTGAAGTTATCTGAGTTGATATAGCGAGTGCCGCTTCCAAAAGCAATATCGTCTTTTGAGGAAGAAGAGGCAGTTGAGAAGATACGCCCCTTAAAAATGCGCTGGGGCTTGAAAATCATATTGAGACCAATACAAGCCAGAATACCACCCAAAACCAAGGTTCCTGTTGAAATGGCTAAAAAGTGGTAAACGGCATTAGCAATAATCAACGCAATAACTGCCATGATAAGCCCAGTGCCAAAGTCTCTTTCTAAGAAATTTTCCAAGGCAAAATAGGCAAACATTGCAACTACTAACATGGGCCAAATATTAAAATTGAAGGCAGGAATCCCAAAATTCCCCTGCAGAAGGACCCAAGCTGCCAAGACTAGAAAGCCGATTCCAAAAATTGTTTTTTTCATAATCATTACCTCACTTCACTTAACTTTTCTTTTACTAACTGATAATAATGCCTAGACACATGCACCTGTTTATGGGTATTGTAAAATTGGACGGTGCTCGTTCCTGAAAAGGACTTGTCCAAAGCATAGATAGCCTTGATATTGGCAATGGTGGACTTTGAAATCCGACAGAAATAACGGGGCAGAATCTCTTCTAACTCATAGAGTTTTAGCTTGACCTCATAAGCATCATTGCGGGCATGGGCAAAGATCTTGCTGCCGTCCGTCTCGAAAAAGAGAATGTCCGCTATATCAAGAAAGTACTCACTGCTTTCCTTATAGAAAAGAATGGACGGAGTCGCCGTTTCTTCCAGAGCTTCCTGGATAAGCTGAATCCGCTCATCCAGCCGCGAAACTTTTATCACCATTTCTGTTTCATCCAAACTCTGATCTAATTCTATCCGAATGTTCATAGGCTCTCCTTTCCATCTGCTTATCTTTATTATAACAAGAAACTCCCGAGAAACAAGGCCTTTTCAGTAAGTGGTCAATTTTGACCGGTAAGTGGTTTGCAAGAGATGATAGAAAACATACCTGTCCTATACAAGTAAAAAAATCTAGTAAGAACAAAGAAAAAAGAAGCCTTTAAGCTTCCAAATTAAGATGCCGATTGCAGGGATCGAACCTGTGACCTACGCGTTACGAGTGCGTTGCTCTACCAACTGAGCTAAATCGGCTCTTATTCCCTTTCATTTTAGCATCTTGAGTTATTTTGTCAAGAGAAAATTTCACAACCTCTTAATCCAAATCAAACAAGGGTTGCTCTTATCCCAAAGTTCAGGAAAGATTTCTAACTTTTTAAAGCCCTGAGCCTGATAGAAAGCGTTCGTTTTGTCGTAAGTAGAATAATGACCTGGTGCTACCGTTTTGACTTGCAGGTAGGATGCTTTTTGACGAGCAGTACTTTCCAAAGCTCCTAGAAGGTGACTGCCAATTCCCGCTCTATGATAGCATTTCTTAACAGCCAAGCAGTCAATCTCAGCACAATCTTCACTAGAGTAGGATAAGCTGATAAAGCCCGTCAAATCGCTCTCCTGATAGGCAGCCCAAACTTGCAAATCCGCGGCTCCTTCAATGTAAGCTTGTGTGCTTTCAGGTATTCCAAACCACTCTGGTAAATCCCTTAAAACTTCAGCGACTACCATCATCTTTTGTTTTTCTTCCTTCACTTCTTCAATTACTAGCATATCAAGCTCCTTTCTTGATTTAATTTTTAACTCTAATCCTATTTCCCCCTTAAGAACCCGCACTTTCGTAGGCGTCTAAGCCCTTGTCCCATAGTTTCAAGGAAATGACAAAGAAGATAAGAGAAATCAGAATCAAACCACCGATATTAAAGAGCCCGTCTTTGTCCTGCAAGAAATAGCTAGCAGGATAGTAGGCCGTAAAGGCGAAAGGCACGATAAAACTAATCAACCAACGAAGAAGCGAATTGTAAATGGAAATCGGATACTTAGCAAAGTCATTGAACATATAGAAAATGTAAATCATAGCACCTGACTGCTTGGTCCAAAAAGCGATACTGGCAGTCGCGATTTTTAAAGAAGTATAAATCAAGGTCGCAAAAGGAATACAGACTAGGAAGAGCAAGAATTTAGGAAAGGTCCAAGCAATGCTAGTCACTGTTGTTCCCAGTAGGATGCCACCGACCAAGAGTTCTCCCAAGGCATCAATCTGAAAGGTCTCAACGAGGATATGAAAGAGAGGATTGATAGGCCGAGTCAGGTATTTGTCAAACTCTCCTTTTCGCACCAAGCGTTGCCCCAGTGCCCAGAGATTGTCAAAAAAGAGATGGTCTAAGCCCTTGGGAATCAAGGAAAAACCATAGATAAAGGCAATTTCTTGAAAGGTCCATCCTTCTAGCGATGGAATGTGTTGAAAGAGTACATTGAGAAACAAGAGGTTCAAGCCTTGAGTCAGGAAAACACCTAAAACACCAACCACAAAATCGACCTTGTACTCCATGATTTGCTTGATGTATTGTCTGATAAAAATCAGATGCATGCGTTGATATTTTTTTCATATTAACCTCCCTGAATGGTGATAAATGACTGGACTCGTTTCCAAATCAACTGAGACAAGCCCACCATCACTAAGAGCCAGAAAAACTGCAAAACGAGTGCTTGAAGAATCTGACTGGCATCGAATTTCCCAACAATGATCATGACTGGAGTATAAATCAAGGATGAAAAAGGCAAAAAGGACAGAATATCTGAAACGATTTTAGGAAAGAAGGTCAAGGGAATCAAACTCCCAGACATAAAGTCAATCAGAGAATTCTTAAGCAGATTAGAGCCCCATAAATTTTTAAACACAAAGGCTGAAAATCCAAAGCAGATATTAAAGAAAAAGTTGATCAGGTAGGCTAGGATTAAGCTAAAGAGATAAAGGATGGTTAATCCCAGCACTTCTACAACCCCTTGCCTAGATAAAATTTTCATCAATACGATGACACTTAAAAATGGCAGTCCAACAGAGATAAAAATAAACCACTTGGATCCAAGTTCCGTAAAGAGGTAAGAAGCCGCAAAATGCACTGGTCTCAACAAACGCATGATAATGGAACCATCCTTGACCTCCTCACCAATCATAAAGGAAGAATCCGACCTAGTCAGAAGATTAGTCACAAAACTCATGATGATGTAGAGGGTGATATCTGCCATACTGAAACCCTGAATCAAAGACTCTTGCGAGGAATCAAAGACAGCCTTCCAGAGATAAAATTCCACAAAAGCACCCATGACATCGCCAATCCGATAAAGAAGAAAGTTGACTCGATAGGTAATCAACTCCTGAATCCCTGCATTGATAAAGGGTTTATAACGTCTCCACAATTTGACCATCTTAGAGCTCCTTTCGGTAGAAGCGACGGATAATATCCTCAATATCCGTATCCACCATCTTCAAATCGCGAATCTCAAAATCAGACAAGGTTTGCTTGATAATATCAGCTGACTGATAGCGGGAACTATCGTATTGAATGTTGAGGATATTTCCTTGTCTATCAATGGTCATATCAGGCAAACCTGCATAGTGAGAGACAAGCTGGCTTTGACCTGGTAGCAGTTCAAAGGAAAGAGTCTTCATCTTGCCAAAGGTTTCTTTAAGCTGGCTCACCGTTCCATCAAAAATCTCCTGCCCCTTATCAATCATAAAAATCCGATCACAAAGTTGCTCAATATCACTCAGGTCATGAGTGGTCAAGAGAATGGTTGTTTCTTCCTCTTGGTTAATCTGCGTGATTGCCCGGCGAATATTATCCTTGACCGAAACATCCAAACCAATGGTCGGCTCATCTAAAAAGAGAACCTTGGGATTGTGGAGCAAGGAAGCCGCAATGTCCGCCCGCATCCGTTGCCCCAGTGAAAGAGTCCGCACGGGATCTTTGATAAATTCCTTCAAATCCAAGACTTCATTCAAAAAGTCCATGCGCTTATGGAAAAGCGAGTCAGGCACATCATAAATCTCCTTCAAGACAGTATAGGTCTCTTGCAGGGCCAAATCCCACCATAGCTGGGTTCGTTGTCCGAAGACTACTCCAATATCTTTGACATAGTCTTGGCGATTATCCTGCGGAACCTTGCCATTAATCCGACAAAATCCTGATGTCGGTTTCAAAATCCCTGTCAGCATTTTAATGGTTGTCGACTTTCCAGCACCATTGGCCCCGATAAATCCTAAAATCTGCCCTTTTGGAACCTCAAAGGTCAAATCCTTGACCGCTTCAAAGGTCTGCTTTTCGGGATGAATAAAGGAGCGCAATGCTCCTTTCAATCCTGGTTCCTTAACTGTTTTTACAAAATTTTTCTGAAGATGTTCCACTTCTATCATTGCCATACTTTCTCAATATCCTATCATTAATTCATGTTACAAACCATTTCCCTACCAAACTAAGGAAAATAGAATCTTATCTCTTCACTATACTACCACTTTTACTTCCAAACGAACATAGGTAATTCAAAAATAATTATCATATTTTATCACACACAAAAAAACCCACCCAATGGGCAGGTTTCATCTGTATTATTCAGCTAGACTAAGCTTTACCTTCTGAACCGAATACGTCGATACGTTCTTCAACTGATGCTTGGATAGCTTTTACACCGTCAGCCAAGAATTTACGTGGGTCGAAGAGTTTCTTCTTGTCGTATTCTGCTTCGTTTGCTTCGTAGTCACGAGCGAATGCACGAGTTGCGTTAGCGAAAGCGATTTGGCATTCAGTGTTAACGTTAACTTTGGCAACACCAAGTTTGATAGCTGCTTGGATTTGGTCATCAGGAATACCTGAACCACCGTGTAATACGATTGGGAAGCCTGGAAGAGCTTCTGTCAATTTCTTCAAGTGGTCAAGGTCAAGACCTTCCCAGTTTGCTGGGTATGGGCCGTGGATGTTACCGATACCTGCAGCCAAGAAGTCGATTCCAGTTTCAACCATTGCTTTAGCGTCTTCGATTGGAGCCAATTCACCTTTACCGATGATACCGTCTTCTTCACCACCAATAGTACCAACTTCAGCTTCTACTGAGATACCTTTAGCGTGTGCTTTTTCAACAACTTCCTTAGCCAATTTAAGGTTTTCTTCTACTGGAAGGTGTGAACCATCAAACATGATAGAAGTGTAACCAACTTCGATACACTCAAGTGCATCTTCGTAGTGACCATGGTCCAAGTGAATCGCAACTGGTACAGTGATGCCCATTGATTCTACAAGGTTAGCGATCAAGTTGCGAGCAACTTTGTAGCCACCCATGTATTTAGCAGCACCCATTGAAGTTTGGATAAGCACTGGTGCTTTCTTAGCTTCTGCCGCACGCAGGATAGCTTGAGTCCACTCAAGGTTGTTTGTGTTGAATCCACCAACTGCGTAACCATTGTCACGAGCTGCTTGGACAAATTTTTCTGCTGAAACGATTGCCATTCTTATCAGGCCTCCTCTTATTTTTTGTGGTTAAACCACTTACATTGTTTATTTTATCACTTTTTCACTAAAATTGCTAGTTTTTCCTGAAATTTTAAAGAATTGCAGGGAGACACTCAGCCTTTTTAAGCGTCTCTATTGCAAAAAGAAAAAGCTGGCCAAAGCCAGCTTACTTGATGCGGAGAGAGGGACTTGAACCCTCACGACCTAAAGCGGTCACAGGATCCTTAGTCCTGCGCGTCTGCCAATTCCGCCATCCCCGCGATTGAGTACCTTACTAGTATAACAGGACAGCTAAGGCTTGTCAAGAAAATTTTTGACTTTATTTCAAAAAATCAACTTTCTACTCAATCAGTAAAATTGGGAAAACTAAACGAAAATAAAGCTAAGGCAGGAACACAGAAAACTCAGTGCTGCTGAGTCGCAACAAAGACAGCCACCGTTTGGTCGGGATCGTATTTTTCAAAGTCAATAGTGTAGTCCCGATGAAGCTCACCTGTTTCTTCTGCCTGCCAAATCCTCTGCCAAGCATGAAGAACCGCTTGAGGATCCTCCTTATCCGCTTCAAACACTTGATAGGTCTGCTCGGATGTATTAAAATCATAGACTTCCCCATCTGTCAAACGGCAGATAGAGAGACTGTAGTCTCCTTTGTAATCACTGGCATAGTCATGATAAACAGCATAAACCGGTTCGCCTTGGGCAAAAGCTTCTTTCACAGCTTCCTCTTGTTCCTGCCAGAGTGTTTGGATTTTTTCTATACAATGCTCATCTTGAAAATTATTAGTACGAATACTAGCTAAAATGTTTAGAAACATCTTCTTCCCTCCTTTTATTTTTCATTATAACATTTCTCTAGAAAAGTCGCTTAGGCCAGACAAAGCAAGTCTATCTTTCCTGGCTCTTTTCTACCGCTGCTGTGACAAAAGCCCTATAAAGACCTTCAGGTCGGTTCGGACGGCTAGAAAGCTCTGGGTGGTACTGACAAGCAACGAAGAATTTGTTTTCTGGGATTTCCACTATTTCGACCAAGCGATTGTCCGGTGAAATTCCTGAAAATACAAATCCGGCTGCCTCAAACTGCTTGCGGAAAGCATTGTTGAACTCATAACGATGACGGTGACGGCGCTGCACGACTTCTTGATGGTCGTAAGCTGCTGCTGCCTTAGAGCCAGACTTAAGCTTAGAAGGATAGAGCCCCAGCCTCAGCGTTCCACCCAAGTCTTCGACATCAATCTGATCACGCATGAGATCAATGATCGGATATGGTGTGTCTGGATTGAGCTCCGCTGAGTTAGCATCTGCCAATCCCAGGACGTGACGGGCGAATTCGACACAGGTTAGCTGCATGCCCAAGCAAATCCCCAACATAGGCACATCCTGCTCACGCGCATAGCGGATTGCCTGAATCTTCCCCTCAGTTCCTCTCTGACCAAAGCCCCCCGGAACAATAATCCCATCCGCACTTCCAAGAAGCTCTGCTGCATTTTCGGCCGTTACCTGATTCGCATCAATCCAGTTAATCTTAACCTCCGCATCATTGGCATAGCCGGCATGTTTGAGAGCTTCGACAACTGAAATATAGGCATCTGGCAACTCGACATACTTGCCGACCAGAGCAATCTGAACCTGCTTTTCCAGACTCATCACTTTCTCTACCATAGCTGACCATTCAGTCATATCCGCTGCCGGCACATCTAGCTTCAGATGGTCACAGACGATTTGGTCCATCTTTTGCGCCTGCAAATTGAGAGGAATTTGGTAGAGATGCTCTACATCCAACGACTCAATAACCGCCTCCGGCGCCACATCACAGAATTGAGCCAGCTTATTTTTGATATTTTGCCCAGCCGGCTCTTCTGTACGGATAACCAGCATATTAGGCTGAATTCCCAGACCGCGCAACTCTTTGACAGAATGCTGAGTCGGCTTGGTCTTCATTTCTCCAGCTGCCTTGAGATAGGGCAGGAGGGTCGTATGGATATACATGACATTGTCTGCTCCGACATCAGCCTTCATCTGGCGTAAAGCTTCTAAGAAAGGAAGAGACTCGATATCGCCCACTGTACCTCCGACCTCGGTGATAATCACATCCGAGTCCGTCGTCCGTGCTGCTCGCTTGATCTTGTCCTTGAGAGCATCCGTAATATGCGGAATGACTTGGACCGTCGCCCCCAGATACTCGCCTTTACGTTCCTTACGCAGGACTTCGCTATAGATTTTACCAGTGGTGACATTGGAGTATTTATTGAGATTAATGTCAATGAAACGCTCGTAGTGCCCCAGATCCAGATCCGTCTCGGCTCCATCATCTGTGACAAACACCTCTCCATGCTGGTAAGGGCTCATGGTGCCGGGATCAATGTTGATATAAGGGTCAAATTTCTGAATCGTAACCTTGAGACCGCGATTCTTCAAAAGTCGGCCCAGACTAGCTGCCACAATCCCTTTTCCGATAGAAGATACTACACCGCCAGTGACAAAAATATATTTAGTTGACATACGTGCTCCTTTTCATAAACAATTCATTCCAGCAACCACGTCGTTGCTGGAAACTTATCTAGAGGAGGTTTTTCCATAATCTGTCTGAAAAAGAAAAATAGCTCCCTGGAAACAGGAAGCTCTGACCTCTAAAAGAGGTGCCCGAACAGTATGATATCGCAAACCTAAAAAATTGTCAAATATTTTCAGTCGATTTTCATCCATTCTCACCAATACTGATAACATGTGTTTCAAATTCCACATCGGGCATGCACTCTGCTAAATCGTGACGGATTCGCTCCAAGGCTTCCAGACGCATTTCGACAGAGGTGTTGGCATTTCCCTGAATAATGAAAATGGCGTCCTTGGTGTCCTCATCAAACTTATAATACTCGCTGTCGCGAACATCCAGCCAAGCCAAAATGCCTTTGGCATCCCGATAGACATAGTCCGTCTTGGCAACATGCTTCTCCTTGGACAAAATAGGCAAAAAGACATCTTCCTTTTGGCTTACGGTGAATTCTATCTGGCCATCAATTTTATCAAAATCATGCCCACCAATAGCCAGTAGAGAATGCAGGGCTTCGACATTATAAATATCAATAATGCTATTAATATGAGGGAGCGAGCCTCGATGCTGGATATTGCGAATCAGAGCAGGAACCGTCGGAGGATTTTTCTTGACACTGCGACCTACGCGCTGGAGTATTTCTATATAACCTTGAACCACTGGCGACTCAAGCACCTCATCCAAGTCGCAGGCTAAAGCCCAGTCTTCCATTTCCTTTTTCTTTTTTAGAAATGAGGGAGACAGTTTTGCATGAGGATTAACATTCTTGGCAATCCCGATAACGACACTTTTTATGCCTAGTTCACCCAGACTCTTATCAATGACAAATTTCATAGCAGCATACCTCCATCTTTTCTTTATTAAATTTTATTAGTATTCTACACCTTCCGAACTTATATTTCAAGGAATATTAAAAGAAACAAAGGATTTCGTCCCTTGTTTCTTTTGGTTGATTTATTCTTCCTCTTCGGTCTCCGTGTCTTCGTCAGAGTAGTCGTCATCTTCTTCGTTGAGTTCGACTTCTTCACCTAGATCATCTGGAGCGATTTCGTTGATTTCAGCATCATAAGCTTCCACTTCGTTCTTCTCATCGTCTGGATTTTCCTCATCGTATGAGAGAGCTGGATCTGCTTCGTAGCCATCCTCATCTTCTGGATCGTCATCGCTGTAGTCAATGGCATCCTCGTCGCCATCCATAAAGGCATTAACGCGTTTCTTCTTGCGTTTTTTAGGTGCGTCGTCCTCATCAGTCTCTTCCAAGGCGATGATTTCTTCATCCACTTCGTCAATAGCATACCATGAACGCAGGCCCCATTTATTATCCCCCAGCGGAATAAAGCTGCCGTCTACATTGAGTTCTGTGTAGAATAAAGGCAGAGCATCACGAATCTCACTATTTGATTTTTCCAGATAGTTTTGAATTTCATTGACCAGATCATTAAAATACATCTCATGGTCGCGGCCGCGGGCTTCCAAAATGGCACGCGCCACTTCAATCATAGAAAGCTCACTTTTTTCCTGTCCAGCAAATACTTCTAATTCCAAAGTTGATCTCCTTTAAGATTAAGTAAAGGCTTGTCGCCCTCTTGCAATTTTTCGCTACTTTCTATTGTACGATAAATTTCTATTTTCGTCAAAAGAAAATCCAGGAAAAATCACGGAACAAGTACAAAAAGAAACTAGTGCATCTGTACACTAGTTTCAAATGATCTCATTTTGAATGTTGAAGCTTATTTCACTTTCGCAGTACTTGTAATCACTTCAACAGCTTTCTTGATAGCAATGTCGTGTTTCAGCATATCTTCTGACAGCAATTGACGAACACGTTCTACTTCCATGTTATAGTCTGTAGCCAATGAAGTTACTTCTGCTTCGATTTCTTCTGCGCTAGCTTCAAAACCTTCTGCCTTAGCAACAGCTTCTACGACAAGGTTTGTCTTAGTGCGTGACTCAGCATCTGCTTCGTATTGCTTGTGCAGGTCTTCCTGACTAGTACCAGTGATTTGGAAGTACATGTCAGGTGAGATTCCTTGGCGCTGCATATTGCCCAAGAATTCATTAACAGCGCGATGTACTTCTTCGTGGACCATTTCTGCTGGCAAGTCAACGATTTCAGCGTTTGCTACTGCTTGATCAATAGCTGCTGCTTCTACCGCATCGTTATAAGCTGTTTCCTTAGCTTCTGCCAATTCTTTGCGGTACTTTTCTTTCAGCTCGTCAAGTGTTTCAACTTCTTCGTCGATATCTTTTGCAAGTTCATCGTCCAAAGCTGGAACTTCTTTTTCTTTAACTTCGTGAATAGTTGTCACAAACTTAGCTTCCTTGCCTGCCAAGTCTTCTGCTTGATAGTCTTCTGGGAAGGTTACAACAACATCCACTGTTTCACCTGCACTGTGGCCAACCAACTGCTCTTCAAATCCTGGGATGAATTGACCGCTGCCCAATCCAAGTGAGAAGTTGTCACCTTTACCGCCGTCAAATTCAACGCCGTCAACAGATCCAACAAAGTCAATCACAACTGTATCACCATCTGCTGCTGGACCTTCTTTGAGAACCAACTCAGCCAAGTTGTTGCGCTCACGCTCAATGCGTTCATCTACTTCAGCGTCAGTCACTTCTTTAGTAGCTTCAACAGTTACTTCCAAGTCTTTGTAAGCACCCAGCTTAACTTCTGGCTTAGTGACTACTTCAGCTTTGATGACCCAGTCTTGACCTTTTTCCATAGATTCGACATCAAACTGAGGCTGAGCAACTACTTCGATACCTGCTTCTTTGACAGCCGCTTCGTATGCTTCTGGAAGAAGAGCGTTCAAAGCATCTTGGTAGAGGGCTTCTTCACCAAAACGTTGGTTGAAGATAGCACGTGGAAGGCGACCTTTACGGAAACCTGGTACAGCAATATCTTTTTTTACTGAGTTAAATACACGGTCCAAGGCAAGCTTGATTTTCTCTTGACTGATGCTAAAAGTCAAAAGGCCGCGATTTGTTTCTTTGTTTTCAAATGATACAGACATTCTGTCATTTCTCCTTAAAATTTATTGAATACAACCCATTATAGCATAATTAGAGTTTTTTTCAAAATTATTTTTCCTTTTATCCCTTCCTGATTTTATCCTCTATATAGGCCGCTCTGGCGCCGCCAATTAGCTTGGGACGGCTGGCTAAAGCCGTGACATGGGCAGCACCCAACTCCTTGAGAATCGGTCGGATAGGAATCTGCACGTGCTTGACATGCATGCCGATGGCAGTATCGCCAATGTCCAGCCCCGCCTGAGCAACGATAAACTCCACCTCGACAGGATCCTTCATGTATTGGAAAGCAGCTAGCTGACCGCTGCCTCCAGCATGAAGAGTAGGCAGAACATTGACAATTTCCAAATCCTTCTTGTTCGCCAAGGCTCTTTCGACTACGAGGGCGCGATTGAGATGTTCACATCCCTGAACTGCAAGAAAGATACCTTTCTCTTCTAAGATATCCAATATGGTTTTGACAATGACCTGTCCAACTTCCAGACTGGAATTCTGACCAATATGGCCGCCGACAACCTCACTAGAGGATAGACCCAGAACAAAAATATCTCCCTCGACCAAGGCAGCCTTGTCCAAAACATCTAGAACAATCTGACGAGTTTCCGCTCCAATCTTAGCTAAGTCCATTTCCCACCTCACTTATTTCACTGTGACTGTCTTTTTCAAACTCTCCGGGAAAGCTTTGTAAAGGGCAAAACCGACTGCTAAACCAAATGCATTCTGCATAAAATTGCCCAAGATTCCAGCTAGGCCTGCTCCGACACCATTCATGATACTGTCAAAGAGGGCGTAGCCACCGACCATAGCCACTGCGGCCAAGACCAGCCCAAGGTAGCGTTTCTTGCCCTCAAAGCCAGCAAAGAAACCTTGAAGCCCGTGGCAAATCAGACTGAAAATCATCCACTGAGGATAGCCGGCAATCATATCAACCAAAAAGCCTGAAAGTCCTCCAACAATAGCCGCTTCCTTGCGGCCAAAGTAGAAGGCTGTAAAATAAATCCCTGCATCCAATAGTGTCAAAAATCCTGTCGGAGTTGGGATTTTCATAAAATTCCCCAAAACCACAGATAGAGCTGTGATGAAAGCTAAGAACACTAATTTTTTAACTTGATTATTTCTCATACTGAACTACCCCATATTGATCTGAGCGCTGAATCGCTCGGTAAACAAAATCTTTAGAAAATTGAACTGCTGCAAGTGGAGACTTGCCAAGAAGCAGCTGACTGGCAATGCTGGAAGCAAATGTACAGCCCGCTCCGGTATTGTTGCTGGCCAGCACTGGCGATTCCATGACCTCAAAATCTCGGCCGTCATAGTAAACATCCACCGCCCGCTCCTTGCTCAAGCGATTGCCGCCCTTAATCACCACATGCTTGGCTCCCAAATCATAGAGCTCCTTGGCTGCAGCCTGCATATCCTCTAGAGTTTTGATTTCTTTTTGGGTCAATAGCTGAGCTTCTGCCAGATTTGGTGTGATGATGCTGACATAAGGGAAAAACTTGATGATTTCTTCTCTCAGCGCACTGACCTCCAAATCATGATTTTCCTTGCAGACCAGAACAGGATCCAGCACTACTGGTATGTCCGCATGCTGCTTGACAAAAGCCAAAGCCTGCTCTGCTATTTCCAGATTGGGTAAAAGTCCTATCTTAATAGCAGAAAAAGGAACATCCTTGAGACTGGCTAGCTGCTGGGCAAAAACCTCTTCCTCAACTGGAATAACCTCAACCCCCTTGTCGGTCATCGCCGTCAGGCAAGTCACAGCTACGAAACCATGCAGGCCATTGACTGTATAGGTAGCCAGATCGGCATGCAGTCCGCCACCGCTGAAAATATCATTGCCCGAAAGGGCTAAAATCAACTTATTCTTCATAACGAATCTCCTTTAGATAAAGGCCGTTTGGACCGGCTGTTGGCCCCGCCAGATGACGGTCTTTCTCCGCTAATATCCTCTGAATCTGCTCTACTGGCATACGCTTGTTGCCAATCTTGAGCAGAGTACCGACCATATTGCGAATCTGTTTGTAAAGAAAGCCATTGCCCGAAAAAGTAAAGACCAGAAAATTACGTTCTGCATCATAGTCAACCTTGGCCTCGGTAATGGTCCGAATCTTGTCTTCCACACTGGTCCCCGAAGCCGTAAATCCAGTAAAATCATGCGTCCCCTCCAGCTGAGTAATCGCTTCTTCTATCAGACTCAGCTCCAAAGGATATGGATAATGCGTGGCATAATGGCGCATCATGGGATTTTTGGGCCGGCCGATATCAACTAGAAACTCATAGGTCTTGCTGTGCTTATTGTAGCGAGAGTGAAAATCATCCGATACCCGCTCCACACTGATAAAATCAATATCTTCAGGCGTCTGGGTGTCCAAGGCAAAACGCAATTTCTCTTCATCCCGTTCCTCCGGTAAATCAAAATGCAGCACCTGGCCCAGAGCATGAACACCGCTGTCTGTCCGACCCGCTCCATGAATCACCACAGGATGGCCTTTATTGATACGGGTCAGGGTCTTTTCAATCTCTTCCTGAACACTTCTGGCATGGGGCTGTCGCTGAAAGCCAGCAAAGCCATAACCATCATAGGAAATAATCGCTTTATATCGTGTCATGTGTTTATTTTAGCAGGAAAAAAAGCCCCCAGCAAGCCCTAAAAGCAAGAACTGTCTGGGGACAGATTTTTCTGAAAATACTGTATAAGAATTAGAGATAATCTGCACTTTGACTTGCCATTATGCAACAAAACAACCCATCTGAATCAGACTGTCAGTGACGACACAAACAGAGCAAATTCAAATGGGTTGTTGATTACATATTGCTAAAGATCATTATTTGCAGTGATATAAACTACAAATCTGACACTTTGACTTAGGAACCCCAAATGGAGTTTTCATCCATGAAGCTATTGGTGTTCTTGAGCAACTGCGTAAAGACAGCATACTTGAAGTCCTTGGTTGCGCGTTCATCGACACGAGCCTTCTTCAGATCCTTGTCAACAGCTTCTGCAAAGCCAGCTTTCAACTCTTCATAAGTAGTATAGACTTTTCCATTGACAGTCACTGGCTTAATACCTGAGGTTTGTGCTTTATCCACAACTTTTCTGAAGTAAGCTTTCTTGAAGGCTTCCATGGTTTCAAATTTGCCTTCAGAAATTTGCTTGATGATAAAGTTGTCGCTCAAACCAGTCACACCTTGCTCATTGGCTGTCTTACGGTGTTTATTAGAAGCATAGCTTATGAAGCCTTTTTCATAGCCATAGTAACCCCAGATTCTGAAGGTATTATGCTTGAACATCAAGGCGCCTGGCGCTCCAGTATTGTTTTGACCGCCGCCATAGATGCCCGTCATAAAGTCAATAGCAATGTAACTAGAGTCATAGTCAGCAGGGTTATAAGTTCGATTGTCAACCGCACGGTTAGACAGCAAACCTTGATCGACCAAATCATCTACAGATGAGACAGACATATTCGCTTTCTCCTCTGCTGTTAACTCTCTCACGACATCATATTGAGTTCGAGCATCTACAACCTTCGGTTCAACCTTCTTGAACCATTTAGCTGCGGCTTCATTTCCTTTAGCCACAACCGCTTGACCTTCAAGGTAATCCAGCAGCATGAGGGTATCATTATATCCCTTCATGTAATGGTCGATGTCTGCTCGGTTCTTGAAGAGACTTGGCGAGCTATTGAAAATGAGACTACCATCATTTGGACGGTTAAAGGCCATATTGAGACCTAGAGCACCCCAGCCTGGCTGACCAGGAACAGGTGATTGGAGCATTCCTTGGGCATAGCCTTCTGGTCCGATTCCTTGTCGTCTGCCATGTCCGCCCAGATAAATATAGCCGTCATTGACGTGGGTAAGCTCGTGCGTGAAGACGGACACACCGTATTCTGTCAGGAGGTCAAAGGCCTCAAAGTTCACACGGATCGAACCAGCAGCATGGGCACCGTAGCCATTTGACTTGTACCAGCCACCAGCTCTGCCGCCAACTAGGTTAAAGAACTCGCGGGATGGTGCATAAGGATTGCCCTTATTATCATTTCCGTTGACATCAATCCAGCCACGTCCTTCCACATCGAAACCATCCCATACAGCAGTTACATTTTGCTTGACCATTCTGGACTTGATATCATCTGAGAGAAGCTTGTACCAAGTGTCTACGTGATTTCGATGCTGGGTCGCTACTTCCTTGATGCGCGCATTAAATCGTTCATCAGACCATGACCGGCGCTTGTCTCTGTTGACAAAGGCCATGGTGCTATAGTTTGACAGAATCGCTAGACGCGTATTCTTCAAGGTTAGAAGTGGGAGGATATAGTTGCTGAAGTACTCTGAGTTGAGGTTGTCAAAGACGCGATACTTAGCTGTCTTGATCTCTTCAACTTCTGACTGGCGTTCTTCAAACTGAATAAAGCCTCGGGTTGCATCCTTGAACCAAGAATCCATATCCGCAAAGTTAGTCAGCAGGCGACGGTTGTAATCCAAGTAAGCCACCAAATCACTAGATTTGGATTCAGCTTTCAACTGACGGGCAAACATGTTGACATTATCCGCCCCTTTCAGTTGATTTTCTGTTGAACGACCAATCTTAATCAAGCGATCCAGCAATGGTACTTTTTCACCATAGAAGTCTGGTTTGAAGAGCACCAGCTCCTTGAGATTGTAGTCACCAAACTTGAGATCGTAATAACGGTTGAGGTAGGTCAGACCGAGCATGATAGCCGTCTTGTTCTCTTCGATTTTAGCTTTCAGAGCTTCGTTGGCTGCTGGATTGTCAGCATGGAATCTTGTCCATTCATTAGCCAAGAGCTTACCAAGCATATCCTGCAAGTTGGCTTTCACTTCAGCCAGAGATTCATCCAAGAAAAGGCGCTTCACTTTGTTGACCCTATCATTATCATTAGGAAGACCAACAGAACGATAGACTTCATCACTGTAAAGCTCAAAGCTCCTCAAGCTCTCTGTCAGCTGAGTCAGCAAGTCTTCTTTGACTGCGGTTGAGTGATTTGGAGTATAGACCGTACCAAGCTCTACAATCTGATATTCCGGCAGGGCTGTCTGTTCAAATCGTGCTTGATTTTGAAGATTGTAGATGGTCTTGCTTCCATCTGCAAAATGAACTAAAATCTTATCCGCATCTGTTCCGCCAGCAACAAACTGATTGCCTTTCAGGGCTTGAACTGATAGAACTTTCTTAGTCAACAGGTCGCCCGCCTTACCAGCATCCACCAGCTTATTGGCTTCATGAATCAAGAACTCTTGATTGTAGAAAGGCATAAAACGTTCTAGGTTCTGATAAAGCTGTTCATTTTCTGCCTTGTAACCTGGCTTATCTTGAAAAGCACTTGTTCTCAGGATAGCAGCATTTAGCTTCTCAGTTGTTACTTCATTTGCGCTGGTTTGTTCAAGGGCCGTAATCCGATAGCTCTTGAGTTTTTGCTCCGCTTCAGCTTCTGTCAAGCGACGGAACTTAGCATCTTTTCCTGTCTTGGTTCCAGAGCTTTGTCCCTGAACACCAAAGAGGTTTTGAAGTTTTTGCCCCATCCAAGCATCCGTAATCTCATTATCTGAGCTAAAGAGCTCTTTACCGTTCACTACCGTTGCATAGCTGACTGTGTCATTGATGGTTCCATACGGCCAAATGGAAGCAGCGATACCAGCTGAATTTCTTGAGCCTGCATCCTCTAACTTACCTTTGGCAACTGATTGCATCAATCTGCCCCAATTGCCCCAGCCTCTTCCTGAATAGTCTGTGAAGTTTTGAGCAACTAACATTCCTGCATTTTGACCACTCTTGACCCAAATATCGGCTTCGACATAAGCGCGTTTCACCAAGGACATAGCATTAGTTCCTGCGATACCGCCTGTCACAGAGTTTCCACCCTTGGACTTAATGCGGCCCTTAAAGGAGACATTTTCAACTCGAGACTGACCTTCTATATTATTAACCAGACCGGCGATATGGTCTCGACCTTCCAAGTAACCTTGGACATTGACGTTCTCAATCACCCCATTATTCTTCAATCGGGCAGCAATTGTGGCAATAGTATCGCCCGCTTGCGAATCTGGATAAACCATATTGACTCGCTTAAAGTCAATATCCTTGACCGTTCCGCCAGTAATCGTATCAAATAGAGGATGGGCCAAGTCTAAAATCGCATGGCGCTCACCATTTTGACCACCAAGTAGCTGACCTTTGAACTCGCCTGGCAGGTAAGACTTGCTGTTGGCAGGTTTATCAATCAACTTGGCACTGATACTGCGACCCAGAATAAAGGTTCCAGAAGGATTTTCCTTGATGCCGTCCAAGAGGTCTTGGAAGTCATAGTAGACATTTCCTTCACGCTTCTTGGCTTTTTCCAGATAGAAATCAAAGCTATTTTGAAGACCCGTTGCGCTTCTTTGCAGCAAGTCTGGCAGCTGAGCCTGGATCTTGAAGACAGGCTGGTTATCAACAACCACTTCCTCGATAGAGGTAACTGGCAGGACAGTGTCCTTGAACTGGTCGGATGTAAAGTGCAGGTAATATTGATCCAGATTTGCTGGTTTTTCAGCCAGAGTAGGCATCAATTTTGTCTGACCATTTTCAACTTTCATCAAGGCGACATTAGTAATGGACTTGAGCTCCACCTTCTTCAGGTCCAGCTGGACTGTTTCTTGAGCTAATTCTTGACTTTCAGGGCCATTTCCTAAGTCATAGGACAGAGTCGTCTCAATCTTATAAGGTGTATAGTAGTCCAAACCAGTGAAGTTGGCTGCTAGTTGGCCTGCAGCCAAGTTCTGCTCTGCTATCAGCTGGCCATCCTTCTTCAGACGAACATGAGCATTAGTAAAGGCTTGATCTCTGTCCGTTAGCTGGTATTGGACCTGAACTGATTTCTGCAATTCATCCTTCTTAACTGCTGAAACAGTCAGAGTCGGGGCTGCTTTAAGGGCTAATAAGTCAGCCAAAGCCTGCTTGAGTTGGTTGACACCCGCATCTACTTCATCTTGACTCGACGAAGTTTGATACACCGTCGCAGCCATATTCTTAATTGCTTGCAGCTGCTGGTAGGATTGATTGGTGTAAACTGCTGGATCCACAGCCGCTGCTAAAGCCAGCTGCTTGCTCAATTCTTCTTTATTGATGCGAGCCTTGCTACCCCGAGTGACCACTGTATCAACTGCTTCATGCAAGATTCTTTCAGTTGTTCGTGGCTCTGATATGCGATTACCATCTAAGGTTTCATAGCTGGTTACAATTTCTTTTTGGCCTGGAGTTCCTTCGACAGTAGTCTCTTCATCAAGATACTTGCTATCATCTGTCTTGTGAACAACTTGAGGCTCAATCGTTTCTAGCTTGATGTCCGTATGCAGACTAGGAAGTTCTGGTTGCACTGTCGATTCGCCGTTGACACCACTGGTGTACTCTGGGAGGGCGGGCTGGACCGGAGCTATGTCTCCTGCTGTACCTACCGGAGCATCATAGACTGGATTGTCCGCTTGAACTTCTGATTCCCCATTAACGCCACCTGTATATTCTGGCAGAGCGGGCTCAACCGGGGCTGTATCGCTAACTACACTTATCGGGGCCGTGTAGACCGGATTTTCTGCTTGAACTGCTGATTCCCCATTAACGCCGCCGCTATACTCTGGCAATGCTGGCTCAACTGGGGCCACGTCACTAACTGTAGCCACTGGAGCATCATAGACTGGGTTGTCCGCTTGAACTAGCGATTCGCCGTTGACACCGCCCGTGTATTCTGGGAGGGCGGGCTCAACCAGGGCTATATCTCCTGCCGTTCCTTCCGAAATTGTATAGCTAGGATTTTCTGCTTGCACAGTTGATTGGCCATTAACGCTGCCGCTGTACTCTGGCAATGCTGGCTCTTGTAAGCTTTCCCCTTTTTCCGTCTCTGTAGTTGGATTTGATGGCTGAGGAGCTGGAAACTTCCCTGACTGCCCTGAATCATTTGCAGCAGGGTTCAGCTGATACAGCAACCCTGCCTGAGCAGCTCGATCAATAGAGTCAGAGTCCTCTTTTGCAACTTCTGATAATTCTGCTTGCCCTTGAGCTTCTTGACCAGCTGACAGGGAGGCCGGCTTGCTTCCTGTCAAGGTCCGAAAATCTGAAGCAGTGAAGTAACCTATGTAGTCATAGCCTGCAATGGTCAGATCCGCTTCAGAAACTGTTGACGAAACCGCAACTTGACGGTTATGAGAAAGCAGTTCGCGATTTTCTAGCGCAAACGCTTGAGGAGACTGTAATAGAGTCTGTCCCAAGGTCCCTAGCAAAAGCACTCCCAGTAATTTGCCAGATTTCTTTCTTGAAAATACCAAGACAGCCAAAATAGCCGTCCCTGCAAATAGGCTGAGAAGCGGCTGACCGTTATTTCCTGTACTCGGCAAGACAGTTTGCCCATCTTGCTTCCGATAAATCAGGTAATAATTTTCCCCTGTTTGCAGATTTTCAGGCAGACCTTGCTTAATCAGCCCTTTTTCCTGCTCTGTTAGCTCTTGCTCTTCAACATAAGTATAGCGAGCAGTCGCACCGCCTCCTACTTCATCCGCAGCAACAGTCGAACTGGACAAAGAGCTCCCAAAAATCAAAGCTGCAATGGCCACCGATCCTACGCCGACAGACAATTTGCGAATCGAATATTTCTGAATTCGCTCCTGCACTTTTTCACAATGTTTCACTTTATAAATCCCCTTTTTCCTAAAATGTATAAAGCTAATCTCCCAATATCTCCCTGGCCAACTCCCCAGCAGGCCAAAAAGATACGTTTTATACACTTAGTATTATCATATATCTTTTAGGAAATTTTTACAATAGATTTTGCTTAAAAAAATCATTTATTTTTGTAAAAAGGAGATTGAAAATTCGCTTCACCTTTTCTAGCGAATTTCTTTTGATTAAAAGGCTGGTCAAAGCGCTTCTCTTTTTTGACTACATTTGCCAAATGTCCTTCTAGAAAACACAAAAAGAACAGCATTAGGCTGCTCCTTTTTATATGATTACAAATCTTCCAAGGCATCTTTCATTTTGTCGAAGAAGCCTTTTTTCTTAGGATTGACCGAGATATTGCCAGCTTCCGCAAATTCTTTGAGGGCAGCTTTTTGACGGTCGTTGAGGCCAGTCGGCGTCACAACATTGACTGTAACATACTGGTCACCCATGCTTCCACCGCGCAGACTCGGTGCTCCCTTACCACGCAGACGGAATCGTTTGCCAGTCTGTGTTCCTTCTGGGATATTCAGCTCGACATCCCCGTGAACAGTTGGAATATCCACGCTATCACCAAGAGCTGCTTGGACAAAGTTGAGATTGAGCTTGTAGTAAATGGTAGAGCCATCTCGCTCAAACTTGTCACTCGGCTCAACTTGGACCACGACATAAAGGTCACCATAAGGACCACCATTAAAGCCTGCTTCACCTTGACCAGACAGACGGACCTGCTGACCAGTTTCCACACCAGCAGGGATTTTCACCTTAACGCTGTGAGCCTGCTTTTCATGCCCCGTTCCGTGACAGGTTTCACAAGGACTTTTGATTTCTTTTCCTCGGCCGTGACAGACATCACAGGTAACTTGCCGACGCATCATGCCAAGTGGTGTCTGGGTATCAACATTGATGACACCTGAGCCATGACAGCGGCCACAGGTAACAGGACTAGTCCCTGGCTTGGCACCAGACCCAGCACAGGTATGACAAGTCGCTTCACGGTTATACTTGATTTCCTTCTCAGCTCCGAAAATTGCTTCTTCAAAGCGGAGATTCACACGATACTGAAGATCGTCCCCTTGGCGCGGAGCATTAGGATTACGCGAAGCACCGCCACCAAAGAAGCTAGAGAAGATATCTTCGAAGCCACCAAAGCCGGAGCCATCAAAACCACCGAATCCGCCTGCACCGCCGCCAAAGCCACCATTAGCTCCCGCTGCGCCATATTGATCATAGGCTGCCCGCTTTTGCTCGTCGCTCAGCGTTTCATAAGCCTCTTGGACTTCTTTATATTTGTCCTCTGCCCCAGCTTCCTTATTAATATCGGGGTGGTACTTTTTAGATAATTTCCGATAGGCTCTCTTGATCTCATCCTGAGAAGCATTCTTAGAGACACCTAAACGGTCATAATATTCTGTATTGTTCATGTAAGATACCAAGACCGTAAAATTCGACTGAAAAATAGGAAATCAGGCGACGGAGCGATGCTCCTAGGCTGATTTCTCTTTTTTCCAAGAATTTAGGTCGGGTTCAGTTCCTTTCTTTTATATTGAGTCAGAATTTTTGGAACCCGTGTTCAGTTGTGAACACCCATGTTCCTTTCTTTAAATTTTAGAAAATATTGCTCAGAGGGTATTTTCAAATTCATGCTCCATTTCAGCAAACTCTTCTTCTGATAAAGTGAATATCAAGTCCTCTTCCGAATACTGATTCCGTTCTTTAAAATAGTTGTCAGCATTATCTACCAAACCTAGACTAAGAAGCACTTTTCTCGCAAACGCTTGATGTGCAAAGCCAACAGCTGTAATGATGTTTTTATCTTGCAGAACAGCTTGAGCTTTGAAATTTCTCCTAGGAAGAAATTCAAAGTAGTCAAAAAAGTTTTGCCAAATCCCACCAGTAAATCTCGTATCGTTCAACAAACCTGCTTTCGCCAATAAAATGGGTGCTGAGGAAATAGCTGCAATTAAAATCTCTTGCTGCTTCAAACTTCTTAGGAAAGAAATTAATTTTTCATCATGCAGAGCAGGAGAAATGTTTATCATTCCCGGAAAAATAACACAAGAATAGTCTTCGATGACCACTTCATCCAATGTTCTAGTAGGTTGACAGGGAAGTCCATCTTCCGACGTTATAACATTTCTATCTGAACCAGCATAATCAACCTCAACACCAAAAGATAGGGCTAAAGTACTGGTCAGACTAACTACTTCATAAAGTGAAAAATTAGGATAAATTAAACAGAGCACTTTCTTCATAAGCGTCACCCTCTAGTTTAGCGAAAAACAGAGGCTGGGTTGCAACCTCTGGATTTCTTCCTATCATTACGACGTGAAATTTTCAAAACAATATTTTTCGAAAAATTTTTGACGCGGTAGCTGATTGGATTTTAGGTTCGTCTTTCAGACTCCCAAAAATCCTAATCATCCTCGCGGGGGTTCGACTACGAACTAAAAACTTTCAATTTTTAGTTCTGTCTCACCGCCTATTTCTCAGTAAACTCTCCGTCTACGACATCGTCGTCTGCTTTAGTTGAGCCAGCGTTTTCAGCTCCTTCTGCTCCTGCTTGGGCTTGTTGAGCTGCAGCAGCTTGTTCGTAGAGTTTCACTGCCAGCGCTTGAGCTTTTTCGTTAAGAGCTTCCAATTTCGCTTTCATGTCGTCCAAGTTATTATCTTCTTGCGCTTTCTTAAGGTCATCAAGGGCGGCTTGGGCAGCGTCACGCTCTGCGTCGAAGCCTTTGCCTTCAGTTTCCTTGATAGTCTTTTCAGTAGCAAAGATAGCTTGGTCAACTTCGTTACGAAGGTCAACTTCTTCTTTACGTTTCTTATCTGCTTCAGCGTTCGCTTCTGCATCCTTCATCATGCGGTCGATTTCTTCGTCAGTCAGACCGCTGTTAGATTGGATGACAATGTGTTGTTCTTTTTGAGTTCCAAGGTCTTTAGCCTTAACAGACACGATACCGTTCTTATCGATGTCAAAGGTTACTTCGATTTTAGGAACTCCACGAGGTGCAGCTGGGATGTCTGTCAATTGGAAACGTCCCAGAGTCTTGTTATCCGCTGCCATTGGGCGTTCACCTTGAAGAACATGGATATCAACGGCTGGTTGGTTGTCTGCTGCAGTTGAGAAGCCTTGTGATTTAGACGTTGGAATCGTTGTGTTGCGGTCGATCAGCTTAGTGAAGACGCCACCCATTGTTTCGATACCAAGTGACAATGGTGTTACGTCAAGAAGGACAACGTCTTTGACATCACCAGTAATAACACCACCTTGGATAGCAGCACCCATGGCAACTACTTCATCAGGGTTCACTGATTTATTTGGCTCTTTACCAGTCTCAGCCTTAACAGCTTCTACAACAGCTGGGATACGTGTTGAACCACCAACAAGAATCACTTCGTCGATTTCTGACAAGCTCAAGCCTGCATCAGAAAGAGCACGGCGAACTGGTTCTTTAGTGCGCTCTACCAAGTCACGAGTCAAATCGTCGAATTTAGCACGAGTCAGAGTCATTTCCAAGTGGAGAGGTCCAGCGTCGCCAGCTGTGATAAACGGCAAGCTGATTTGAGTAGAAGTTACACCTGAAAGGTCTTTCTTAGCCTTTTCAGCTGCATCTTTCAAACGTTGAAGCGCCATCTTGTCATTTGACAAGTCGATGCCGTTCTCTTTCTTGAACTCAGCTACCATGTGGTCGATAATCTTTTGGTCAAAGTCGTCACCACCGAGTTTGTTGTCACCAGCAGTTGCCAATACATCAAAGACACCATCACCCAACTCAAGGATTGAAACGTCAAAGGTACCACCACCCAAGTCAAAGACCAAGATCTTTTCTTCTTTATCTTGTTTGTCAAGACCGTAAGCAAGAGCTGCTGCAGTTGGTTCGTTGACGATACGTTCTACTTCAAGACCAGCGATTTTACCAGCATCTTTAGTCGCTTGACGTTGTGCGTCGTTAAAGTAAGCTGGTACTGTGATAACCGCTTTGCTGACTTTTTCACCAAGGTACTCTTCTGCATAGCCTTTCAAGTATTGCAGAATCATAGCTGAGATTTCTTGCGGAGTGTATTCTTTGCCGTTAGCAGCTACTTTTTCAGATGTTCCCATTTTTGATTTGATGGAAATGATTGTATCTGGATTTGTTACTGCTTGACGTTTTGCCGCATCACCAACGATGATTTCACCATTTTTGAATGACACTACAGATGGTGTTGTGCGATTTCCTTCTGGGTTTGCAATGATTTTGCTTTCAGTTCCTTCAAGAACTGCAACTGCTGAGTTTGTTGTACCTAAGTCAATACCGATAATTTTAGACATATTTTTACCTCTTTTTACTTTAATTTATTTTCAATACTCTTTGGTTCGCTTCACTCGTTAGAAGCAAAGCTGAACGAATGTTTTCTTCCTTCATAGTTTATTGTCGTTTCGGACAAGAGAAACTACCCTTTTTCTGCTTTAGCAATCCCACTTGTCCTAATGTAAGCCTTACGCCCACAATGAGGACAATACAACCATTCATCATCTCTATTAGGATAATCATCCATATACACAGAGACATTCACACTGCCACCGCATTCATCACAGGTATTCTCTCCTTGATGATAACGTTGTGCAGTCTTACGATATTCTTCATTCTGCTTCTGATTTTCTTCAAAATTATCTAACATATCTTCCCTCCTAATTATAAACAACCACCATAGCCGGTCTAAGGATACGGTCATGAAGTTTGTAGCCTTTTTGGAAGACCTGCGCGATAGTGTCAGCTGGGTGCTCATCGTCAGCTGGAACTGTTTGAATGGCCATGTGATAGTTATGGTCAAAAGCTCCGTCAGCTGGAATTTCTTCGATCCCCTCTTCTTTGAGAGCATGAATCAAGCTTTCCTGCACCATTTCCAGCCCTTTTTTGACATCATCTGTCAGACCTTCAACGGCAAGCGCGCGCTCCAGATTATCTATCGAAGGCAAAATAGCTTTTGCCAGATCCTGACTGCGGTATCTTTGCAGCTGCTGGCGTTCTTCATTTGCTCGGCGCTGGATGTTCTGCATTTCTGCATGAGCACGGAGATATTTGTTTTCAAAATCTTCTGCCCGTTCATTAGCTAATTCTAATTCTGATTTTTCAGGGCTTGCTGATTCAGCTTGCTCAGCTGTTTCTACAGCTTCCTCTTTTACTTCTACATCTTCTGGATGTTCTTCTTGTTTATGCTTTGCCACAAGGCACCTCCTTTTTAGGAATATTTATACTATATTTAATGGACTTCGTAGTGATTACTACTCAGATAGCGATAGAAATCGGTTAGTTTCATGGTCAGCACGCGGTTGACGACATTCATCTGACTGACCAGCCGTTGGTAGTCAAGATTGACCGGACCGACAACTGCCAACACCCCAAATCCTCGATAAGGAATCAAGAATTTGCTGGAAATCAGCGTTAAATCAGCCAAACAGTCTTCTCTACTGTCTGCCACGCGCACGCTTTGCATCTGATCTTCAGCCAAACTATCGCGAATTTCAAAGGCTACTTTCTGCGGGTCATCAAAAAACTGATAAGCCGTCAGGTCTGAAAATTCCAAAAGCTGAACCTTGCCAGACAGAATCACATTTTCCTTGAAAATATCACCAAAGATATGTTCAAAGAGCTGGATGACATTGTCCGTCGTAGTGAAATAGCGCTGGATAATCTGCGGAATCTCCGTCCGAATCTTGTAATGGATGTCCAGCACTGTCTGTCCCAAGAACCGCTCCCTTACTAGGCCTTTAAGCCTGTCCAGGTCTTCTCTTAGGAAGTTGCGCGGAATCATAAACTGACTGGTAATGGTATTGGACTCATCCAAGGTGAAGACTGCCAGAGCCGTGTGCTGACTGAGCACAACGATATCAAAAGCTGTCAAGCGCTGCCGACTGGGTTCTACATCCAGTGCAACAACCGTGCATCCACTGAGCTTGGTCAAAAGATCCGCTGCCTGTTGAAGAATGTCCTCCAAGTTGAAAAACTCATGGTCAAAGGCTTTGATAACCTCATAGAGTTCATTCTCAGCGAGACGATCAAAGGACAGAGAATGCTTGACAAAGTATTGAAAACCAGCCACGCTAGGCTTACGGCCGCTGGATGTATGCGCCTTTTCCAGAAGCCCCTGCTTTTCCAAAGCCGCCATATCGTTTCGGATGGTGGCACTGCTGGAATTGATAGAATCCTGCAGGGCTTTGGAGCCGACCGGCTCGTGAGTCTTGGTAAAGATATCAATAATCAAATTCAAAATCTCATTTTGACGCTCCGTGACCACGGTATCACCTCCAATCAAGATTCTGCTGTCGATTAGCACTCAACCACCTCGAGTGCTAACTCATGATTCTATTATACACTCTTCCACACCAAAGTCAAGACAAAAACTCAAAAAATTAGCACTCTTTTTACAAGAGTGCTAAAAATCAGTCTGGCGACCTAGATTAGTCGTCCAAGATTTGCAAATGGCGCATCAAATAGAAAGAAGTTCCTGCAAAAAGAAGAAACCAAACTAGCAGAGCCAAAAATTCTCCGCTCCATAACTGGAAATGAGACCAATCTTTCATATAACTACTAAAGAGGCCCATAAAGCTATAACGCAATACCTTAAATAACTCCTCGCTCATATTTGAAAACATAGGAATAAATGCCGCCAAGAGCATAGCTGGAACACTAAGGGATTGTGCCATGACCTGATTTTTACAAAACAGACCAACCATTAAAAAGAAGAAAATTAAGACTAGCATGGTCAATAAGAGAACCAAACCATAGCTAAACACATGATTAGAAAGCTTAGCTCCTACCAAAATTGGAGTAATGACGATATAAAAAATCCCAATAATCGCAGGCCAAATTAAAGCAGAGAGAATGTATTGACCAGCTGTTACACCAGCTAAGCGCAAACTTTGCAAATTATGTTTTTCTCTTTCCTCGGCTAGAATGATGATAATAGGTGTTCCAACTGACATAGCTAGAGAGAAAGGCAGAGAGATAGTAAGCAACATAGTAGCTAGTTTATCCGCTCCAATTTCCTTACCTGCTCCATTCAGAGAAAAAATAAATTTATAGAGAAAAATGAGGAAAATCGGCATGAAAACCTGCAATAGGATACTTTTATTTGCTAGTGTCACTTGACCTCTCAGCCAAATCATCCCTTTGAATTTATTAGACATTTAAGGTACCTCCTGTCAAAGTGATGAAAACATCTTCCAAAGTTGGTTCGCAGGAATGAATACTGATAACATCGGACAAATCCAAGCCTCCTTGCAGTTCCTCAAAGGCCACCGTCTTCGTCGTCAAATCTACATATTCTAAACGAACCTTCTTATTCGTATTATACTTTTGGATAATATCATGCGGACTGCCCACTTCGACTAATTTCCCTTTACTTAGCAAGGCTAGGCGATCACACAAAAGAGTAGCTTCCTGCATATCATGTGTCGTCAGAAAAATAGTTGTCCCCTGCGCTTTTAGTTCCAGCAACAATTCGTGAATGGTGCGAGAGGTTGACGGATCCAAACCACTGGTCGGCTCATCCAAGAAGAGCAGTTTAGGTCGATTAATCAAGGCACGCACCAGTAACATACGCTGCTTCATACCCGTAGATAGTTTTTCAGCCACCTTGTTGCGGCTATCATAAAGCCCCACTTTTTGAAGAAGTTCATCGACTTCTAGCATCTTAACCCCAAAGAGCATGGCATAGGCCTTGAGATTTTTATAAAGTGACATCTTTTCATAAAAACCACTGCCATCGCTGACAATCCCTATCTGCTCTAGGACTTCTGCCTTTAAATACTCAACCGGTGCAGATAGCACATGAGCTGTCCCAGCATCTGCAGACAACTGACCAGTCAAGATATTGATGGTCGTGGTTTTACCAGATCCAGACGGTCCTAGGAAGCCAAAAATCTCTCCCTCTCGGATAGAAAAATCGATTCCTGCTAAGGCTTCTTGTTCCTTGAACTTCTTTTTCAAGCCTTGCACTTCAATAATGGTCTTTTTCATTGTTTTCCTCACTTTCACAACAGTATTTAACAAAATTGCAATCAATCTTTCAGTTCCTGCCTCATTTTCCAAAAACGCAAGGCAATATGGACCAGTTGGCAGAACAGAATGATTAATATGACACAATCTATTGCTAAGATTGATTTGAATAATAGACTTGCTTTCAAACTCCTCTGGAAAATATCTAGAATGAGATAGGTAGTGACAAACAAAACCATGATGGCTGGCAAAAACCGCCATATAAGTAAACGCTTGACCATTTCTAGCTTAGACCAAGCGTCATTATAGATTTCAAGATCACTGTCTGCATCAATCTGAGAAACCGGCTTTCGGAAATAAGAAAATTGATTAAAGTTTGTAATATGCTCCCAGCCACAATCTTCAAACAGTTGATAATAGGATTCTTGCTCCGCCTTTTTTATTGGGCGAAAATCCAATTGATAGGCCATTTTCTGAGGCGGGCAGGATTCAAAAGTATAACGAACCGCAACAAGAAAGGGAGAATAACTTACTTTTTTCAATTTCCAGCCTTGGCTATGCATTTTTTAAAAAAAGCTGCTTCTCTGTCATAGTCTGCAATGGTAAAGATTTTATAGACAATTTTCTTTTCCATCAAACTTCCTCCTTACTATTGCGGTAAAGGCGCTCAATCCGCTGGATTTCCAACTCTAAAATCTGCTTCCCAAGCTTCGTGATAGAATAGAGCTTTCTCTTTTCTTCCTCGCGAACAAAGACAATCAGACCATCTTTTTCCATCTTTGCCAAGGTTCCGTACATGGTTCCCGGGCTGATAGATAGCTGTCCTTCTGTCAGCTCCTTGACTTTTTGAGTAATACTGTAGCCATGCCTCTCTTTCTGAAGACAGAAGAGGATATAAAAACCTGTCTCCGTCATTGGCACATAGACTCTCCTAAGTTTTTCTGTCAATCCACTCATCTTTTTATCTCACTTTCACCTCGATATATCGAACCTTGATATAAAAATTATATCGCAGTTCGATATAGTTGTCAAGGATTTATAAATATTTTTTACAGAAAGTGATTCCTTTTTATCTTTCAATACTTGTAGCTAAAGCCGCTTTAAGTCAGAAGCATAAGTGATTATAGACCTGCATCCTGATAAATCAGCATAAAAAAAGCCAGGAACACCTGACTTAGTTGTTTATTTTCCTGCTGCCTTAAGCAGGGCGATATATTCTTCCAGAACCAAATTGTGCTTCTGCATATACTGGGCATTCTCCACACCAACATAGCGGTAATGCCAGTTCTCAAAATCAACTCCGGTAACATCACTCTTGCCATCCGGATAGCGAAGGACAAAGCCATATTGCGGAGCTAGCTCAGCAACCTTGGCTGCCAGTTCATCCTCCTGACCTTCTGGGACACTCATATCAATAGCCAAGCCCGTTTGATGTTCGCTGGCTCCTGGAAGCTGCACCTGCTTCAGCACGATGCTGACTGCTTCTTCATTTGACAAGCCTTTGGCGACTTCCCCAGCAACTTTTTCGTTATAGAGTTCCTCCTGCTCAGCTCGGCTGCGATAGCCAGAGATGAGAGTTTCTTCAGGAGCTATCGCCTGGGCTGCTGCTAGAAATTGCCGAGTATTTTCAGCAATGCGGCTGTCGACCTGGATCTCTCCAATCTGAGTTAGATCAGGTGTCTTTTCTTCTTGCTGGTTGTCACGATTGACCAAAATCAAATTCCAGTCAGTAGAAGACACCTTGGGCAAATCAGACTGCGAACTCTCTGAGCTAGAAGAGCCCTTCGTAGCAGAACTGCTAGACGAACCCGAAAACTGAATCTTTGCAAACAGATCTTGTAACAAGGACGGACGGAAATATATTGCCGTCCCTCCAGCTGCCAGACACAAGACGATTAACACCAAAAACGTTAACCCAATCTTCTTAGACTTCGATTTTCTCTTTTCTTTGCGATGTTTAGCGCGCTTCAACTTCTTCCTCCATTACTTTGGCACCGGTCTCACGATAAGACATGTCTCCGATGCAAGTTACTGTGAATTTACCGTCTTCATAATCTACAACCGTCACACTGCCATTGTCCAAACCATGAGGCTGAGTTCGGTTGATTAGATAGACAAAGGTTCCGATAGTCATGCCGTGGCTGACTACAAGAGCATTGCCGCCTCCAGCAGCTTCTAGCTCCTCAGCTATGGCTGAAAAACCTTCCCAAATTCGGCCGCTGAGCTTTTCCCAGTTTTCCGCCCAGCCAGCTGTATCGACTTCTACAAGACCTTCTGCTAGCTCAATATAGCTGAGCTGATGGACATGCTCAATATTGAAAACCCGAGGCATCACACCCATAAAGAGCTCTCCATCATAACCACCGTCAAAACTGCCAAAGCACCATTCGCGAATCCGCTTGTCAAAGGTATAAGGAATCTGACCAGTCAGGCCCAGTTCCTCTAGAATGATGCCCATGGTCTGAATAGTCCGGCCACTGTCGCTGGAACGAGCCAATTTGAAATCAAGTCCAGCTTCTCTCAAGCCAATGCCCAACTCATGAATGCCACGTTCCCCAACTTCAGTCAAAGGGGTATCAGACCAGCCTTGAGCCCGGCCGATAGTATTAAACATGGTTTTGCCATGACGAACCAAGTATAATCTTGTTTTTGCCATTTCATTTCCTCCGTTATTCTTTTCATATTATACCATTTTATAAAGAAATTGGCGCTATCTGGCTTTCAAAGCAAAAAGCAGGAGTCTCAAAACTCCCGCTCATTCTTGATTTTCTCGGTCCAATATAGCTGCACCAACCTGACGGTAAGACACATCGCCCAGAGCCTGAATGCTGAAGCGACCATTTTCATACTCCAACACTGTGACACTGCCATTGTCGACATTAGGATTTTTCGTGATATTCTCATCAACCAGATAGGCCAAGGTACCAATGGTCATGCTGTGGCTGACGACCAGAGCATTGCCGCCGCCAGAGGATTCTACCTCTCTAGCAATGGCTTCAAAGCCTTCTAAAATCCGACCGCTAAGCTTGTCCCAAGGCTCAGCCCAGCCAGCCGTATCCACTTCTACCAGACCATTCGCCAAATCCGGCCAACTGAGCTCTTTGTAATTATCCGTCTTAAGAACTCGTGGGATAACGCCATGAAAGAGCTCACCCCCATAGGCACCATCAAAACTTCCGAAACACCACTCCCGGATGCGCTTGTCATAGCGATAGGGAATCTGGCCAGTCAGACCCAGCTCCTCTAGGATAATCCCCATGGTCTGAATGGTCCTGCCGCTATCACTGGAAAAAGCCTTGATAAAAGGCAAGCCAGACTCTCGCAATCCGATACCCAGCTCACGAATACCGCTCTCGCCTTCGGCAGTCAGCGGCGTATCAGACCAGCCCTGTGCCCGGCCGATAGTATTGAACATGGTCTTGCCATGACGGATAACATAGAGTCTTGTTTTTGACATACTTCACCTCTTTTATTTTTTCTTTTTTTATTATAGTATAGGCCTTCGTATTCTTTAGATAAAGAAGAGGGAGAACCCGGTTTCCCACTATGATAGACAGCTGCTCACTTTGAAGTCAGCATCTAATCAACTATAGAGACTTAACATGAACTTTGACGGCACTGACACATCCAAGAACAATGAACGGATAATGGAGCCAATAATTAAGACCAAACTGTCCGGATAAAGCGGCTTTATTAATAGCGATAAGGGCTTGCACAATATTGCCTTCCCCTTGGTAAAAAGAATTGGTATAACCGATTTGAACAGCTAAAAAGCTCATCGTTAAAGTAAAAAAGAAACTTGCCACAATTCCTAAAACAGAAATCCCTTTGACAAACTTTTCATAGCAAGCAATGCTAAATAGCAGTGTAAATCCTGATATAAATCCCATAGCCAAGGATGCTCCTGCCAGGAAGAAGACAAGGCATGCACCAAGCAAGCTAGTCAAGAAAGCCCCGACAATCCCCAGGAAATAATGTATTTTCTGCGGACTTTGATGAGGAAGGGAACGCTTTGTCACCTTATCCTGTGAGATGGAAATCATCCGCTCATAGCTAGATGGCGTGAGAAAGAGCCAATCTCCTTTGAACTGATACAAGTCTACATCTCCGGTTTCACCGGTTTTCTCACAGGCGCTCACCAGCCCTTGCTCCTCAAAGTGGCGGGTGCAGTCTTCGATAGCCTCCTCCAAAATATCCGGCAGCAGATCTCGATCCTGATCAGCCAAAATCTGACAGGCTAGGCTATAGCCAGCTCTCTCAAAATCAATCAAGACCTCAGAATCGTTGATTAGAGCTTCCAAGACATCTCGACCAATATAGCCCTGCTCACATCTGACTGAAAAGAAAATCGCAAATTCATCGCCATCTGTTATGGTCTCTAGATAAAAAGCATAATCCCTTCTACGGCCATATATAATGCCGCTCTCTTTATCAAAATCCAAACCTAAATCAAGGGCCAGCTCAGCTAGCTCTCTTTTATTCATAACCTAAATAATCTCCTTATAATCCCCTACATTTCAAGCATCCAGCTAGACTCAATCCCGCAAACTCCTACTCGGAAACTGAATAGCTGTCCTTTACGATGCTTTCTTAAAAGCTGTTTCAAATCTAGCTTTTTAATTTTTAAAGCTGTGAATAGGCGCTGGAATCTGACCACCCCGCGCGATAAAGGCTGCTGACGAAGCCTGATTGACCTTCATGACCGGAGCTGTTCCCAAGAGCCCGCCAAATTCAATCATATCGCCTTCCTTGCCCTTTGGAATAATCCGCACAGCTGTCGTCTTTTGATTGATAACACCAATCACCGCCTCATCCGCAATCATGGCCGCGATGGTTTCAGCAGGTGTCGCTTCTGGAATGGCAATCATATCCAAACCTACCGAGCAAATAGCTGTCATAGCTTCCAACTTTTCTAGATTGAGCGAGCCATTCTGTACTGCCGCAATCATACCCTCGTCTTCTGACACAGGAATGAAAGCACCAGACAGTCCGCCAACCTGATTGCAGGCCATGACACCGCCTTTTTTGACTTGGTCATTTAGCAGGGCGAGTGCCGCTGTCGTGCCATGAGTGCCGACTGTTTCCAAGCCCATTTCTTCCAAGACACGGGCCACTGAGTCTCCGACTGCCGGTGTTGGAGCCAGACTCAAGTCAACAATCCCGAACTTGACGCCCAGACGCTCGCTAGCCATCTGACCGACCAACTGACCGATACGGGTGATTTTGAAGGCCGTTTTCTTGACCGTTTCAGCGACCACGTCAAAGCTCTCACCACGGACCTTTTCCAAGGCTCGCTTGACAACACCCGGCCCAGAAACACCGACATTGATGACCACATCTGCTTCACCGACACCATGGAAGGCGCCTGCCATGAAAGGATTATCCTCCACCGCATTGGCAAAGACGACCAGCTTGGCCGCACCCATGTCAGAAAGCTGGGCTGTTTCCTTGATAATGCGCCCCATATCCGCAACTGCCGTCATATTGATGCCAGTCTTGGTCGAGCCGATATTGACAGAGGAGCAGACCTTGTCTGTCTCAGCCAAAGCGCGTGGAATAGAATTAATAAGAATTTCATCCCCTTTTTGATAGCCCTTTTGGACCAAGGCAGAGAAACCACCGATAAAGTCAACACCGATTTCCTTAGCTGCCTTGTCTAAAGCCATAGCCAGAGGCACGTAGTCAGCGCTGTCTGTCGCTGCCCCAATCAGGGAAATCGGAGTCACTGAGACCCGCTTGTTGACGATGGGAATCCCAAGCTCTGCAGCAATTTCATCCCCAACTGCCACCAGGTCTTTCGCTTTGGTCGTGATTTTTTGGTAAATCTTCTCCGCCGCCCGATCAATATCTGTGTCAATACAGTCCAAGAGTGAAATGCCCATGGTGATGGTTCGAATATCAAAATTCTGCTCCTCAATCATGGCAATGGTTTCTGTTACTTGTCTAATATCCATCCTTCACTCCTTAGATATTGTACATGGCATCAAAAATGGCTGCGCTTTGAATGTTGATTTTGACGTTGAGCTCTTGACCGAAAGCTTCAAACTCATTGCGAAGAGCCGTAAAATCTTGCTTTTCATCGCTTGACACCAAGGCCATCATGGTGAAATATTCCTCCAAAACAGTTTGGGAAATATCGTCAATATTCAGCCCCAACTCCGCAATCTTAGTGGAAACTCCGGCTACAATCCCTGTTTTATCTTTTCCGACAACGGTAATAATTGCTTTCATGCTTGGCTCCAATCATTTTTAGTTTGTCTCATTGTAGCATAAATTCGAGGATTTTGTATACTATTTCAGAAAATAAAGACAGAAGGTTCGGATATTGCAAATAGCACCCGGAACAAGGAAGATTCCCCTATGCTCAGCAAATTACTGAATTACCAAGTTTCCTTTTCCTTTAGGGTTCTTGCTTTTAAGACAAACATTTAAAAATCACACCTCCCAAATAATGCGGGGTGTGATTTTAGTAATAGGTGCTGCTATTTTTCAACATAAGTATGAAGCGGATAGGTCGGATAGGCCAACTCTCGCGCTATCCGCGAGGTGAGCTATAGATACATCTATTATCCTTACAAAGAAAATTCAATCTTTAATAGAAGTCTCCAAAAAAAATGCGATTCTTTTATAATCTTATTATAAAGTATAATCTCACAGCTTTTAAATTGGCTTCATAACAACTCACAAAAAACTTCAGCAAGGAATTTCTTTCTAAATATCCCCCTTAAACCACAATACTTGCTTAGTCATTTTGCTTTTTCGCTCTTTTCTTATAAAGAGCATCTAATTGCTCCTCATAATCCCAACGAAGTTTTGAGCGCTCCTCACTGATATCATCAATTTGCTCAAGAACATCTTTTCGAAACAACTCTGCATTAGTATCCATTTGAAAAATATCGGTATACGCCTCCACAGGCAGTTCTCCGTTTGCTATTCGGTAAACTTCATCTTTTAATTGCTCTGTCGTATGAAGGACATAAGACAAATTGTCTTCTAAATATTCCTCTTTTTTCTTTAATTCCCTCATCTTTTTATCAAACTGTTCATCCAGTCTATAAATTTCTGCATTCATCTGTATCACCTATAACTAACTTTTGATTGGACTTGTTAATTCTGGTTTTGGCATTTGGGATAGATAGTCTTTGGCTGCATTTGCTGCTTGACCTTCTAGCCCATCCGTGATATTCGTATTATATGTGTTTTTAGCATAATCTTGCAGTTCTTGTGCTTTGGTATTTAAGGTTTTTTGAAGCTCTCCTCTCTGAGACTTAGCAGCCGCTACAGAGGCTGTAACAGCTGCTCTTATAGCTGCTCTTTGTTGACTCTTCAATATTTCTATTATAATATTTTCACTTATTTTTTCTGCCATAATTACCCTTTACTTATATCATTTAAACTTGACTACAATCAAGACAAGGCTGCCAAAATATCTGCAGCATTTTGAGCATCTACTTGCTCAAGATTTTGTGCACACTGAATCATAGTTTGAGAGAAATTAGTTATCTTTGTTTCAAATTCTTTTAAATGACTGATATTTGATTCGTTAATCCCTGAATCCCACAAGTTTTCAAAGGTCAATTCAGACATTAGCTCCTCTATCTCCGAATCAGACAATAAAACACCTAAAACCTTAATAGCACTTCTGCTATACTCAATAAATCCCTTAAGAATCGATTCGGCATCAGCCAAGGCAGTTTTCACTTCAGATATCTTTTGTTCAATATCTGAGCCTGCTAGTTCTACAGCTGTATACAGTAACTGAGTCCTCAGCAAAATGCGCTCGTTGTAACTACCTGCACGTTTGATTCTCTCGTGTAAGTTATTCGGATTATTAAGATCGAGATTCTTTCGATCCCAAGCCAAGGACTCCTTCTTGGCATCCTTGATGATTTTTGCATATTCCTTTTCATAATTTTCATATATTTCTGTGAGCTTACCTCTGTTATAAAAATATTCCACGCTTCTTCCCAGCTCAACCCCAATTTTTCTTTTATCTCAAGTACACTTTTTAAAATCTCTGATTGGTTTCTGCTCTTAAAACTATCTTGTAGTTGTCCCGCTAATCTACTAAACTCGCCCGGACTCATGGTTACTAGTTTTTCAATCACTTTTTCTGGAACATATTTTTTTATATTTTCAATGCTCTTTTTGTTTAATTCCGCAAGTTTATGACCTGCTTTCCATAACTCAGGATGATAGTCTTCAGAAACCTCCAAGAGATTTCCCTTACTATCTATCTGATAAGCTCCAAGGTCATGGGAGGAATGTTTATCCATCATACTTGTATATTCGATTGGAACTACCACTCTGACATCACCAAGTTGCTGTTTCCAAGGTTTATCACGATTGAGCATACTAACAGGATCAAAGGGATTAACATAATAAATTGTTTTAGCATCTAATTGTGGAATTTTATCGCCATAACCTGCTTTTTCCAGACTCTTAGTAGGGTCCGGACCATCAAAAAGAACAATCCGGCCAACCTTATTCAACTCTTTCTCATTAAGCCCTGCAACCCCTTGTATCGAAGTCATAGTCCCCAACGAATGAGCCGTTATATCCATCTTGGCATCTGGTGCTGCATATTGGTTTAGTTCAGCTATTTTTGCCTTCATGCCCTCAGTAGCATGCTTGGCTTGAGGAATAATCGCGTCTGTTAAAGCAAAAGCTGCATCATTGTAAATCCAGTCTTGGAAGTTGAAATCGCTAGGGTTGTATGTCCGCAAGTATTCAACCCAGTTCTTTTGTGCCTCAGCTATATCAATTCCGAAACCATCGCTTCCACGAACAGCAAAATAGGTCTGTTTGGTATTTTGGTTAATCGTATCTGTATCCGTGACATAGTAGGCATTGTAGCCTGTCTTTTTGTCTTCAAGCAGTCCTTCATTGTCAGGTTGAAGATAAACCTTCCCTTGGTTGGGGAGATCGGTACCACCGCCTTGGGTAACTTGTCCTTTGTTATCTTTGGCATCTTTAGAGAAGTCAAATTCGATTGATTTGCCTGAATCAAGTGTTTTTCGACTTTCCGGATCCAATTGTTCGTATGGGAACTTGTTGGGTCTATCTCTATAAGCTGACTCAGCTAATGAAGCATATATATTATCAAAACTTTTTAAATTCCAATTAGGCAAATAATCTACCCCCTATTCTGATGTCGGATCCTATATACATTCCATCTATATTTAATGTATTGTCATCATTAATTGGGATATCTACTCCCCAACCCGATTCTTCAATATTATTGATACGCCCAAAAACATTAATGTAATACTCGGGATTTGTAAGACCGCCATCACTCCATTGCGTCTCTTCCCAATCAATCTGAACTGATTCAACTTTCGGACTTTGAGCTTTTACCAAATCTATAATTTCTTGCTCATGATTTTTTAGATAAGCAAGCTGTTTTTGCTTGATTGCTTCTTTATCATCTTTGGTAGCCTTTTTTGAAGAAGCAACTTTCTTATCTTGTTTATTGTTTTCTTTTTGAGTCATGGTACATCCTCCTATGCTTGCTAGCGCTACAATTGATGCGACGATTGCAAGTATGATTTTCGTTCGTTTAGTCATAGCTACTCCTTGTATTGTTTTATTAATATTATACCGCTAATTTTTTTGTCTAGCAACACCAAGAAAGTTATTAGCTCTATTTCTAAACATTTTGCTAATGTCACACTGAATAACTTCAAAACCGTATCTGTGACATAGTAGGCATTGTAGCCTGTCTTTTTGTCTTCGAGCAGTCCTTCATTGTCAGGTTGAAGAAAAACCTTCCCTTGGTTGGGGAGATCGGTACCACCGCCTTGGGTAACTTGACCTTTTTTATCTTTGGCATCTTTAGAGAAGTCAAATACTAAAGACTTACCAGAATTAAGTATCTTTTGTTCTTCAGGAAGCAATTGTTCAAAACTAAATCCATTCGGTCTATCTCTATAGGCAGATTCTGCTAATGAAGCATATATATTATTAAAATTCTTCAAATTCCAGTTAGGCAAAAAGATCACCTCCTATTCTTAGTGGATTACTAAGAAACATTTCATCCATATTTAATGTCCCATCATCGTTTATTGGAATTAATGTTCCCCAACTTGAGCTCTCAATATTATTGAAACCTCCATAAATTTGTAACATTTTTCCTCCACCTTGAGGAGTACCATTACTCGCTTCACTCCACCTAACATCATCCCAATCAATCTGAACCGATTTGACTTTTGGACTTTGATCTTTCACATAATCTATAATTTCTTGTTCATGCTCTTTGAGATAAGCAAGCTGTTTTTGCTTGATGATTTCTTTATCATCTTTGATAGCCTTTTTTGAAGAAGCAACTTCCTTATCTTGTTTATTGTTTTCTTTTTGAGTCATGGTACATCCTCCTATGCTTGCTAGCGCTACGATTGATGCGACGGTTGCAAGTATGATTTTCGTTCGTTTAGTCATAGCTACTCCTCGTATTGTTTTATTAATATTATACCGCTAGTTTTTTGTCTAGCAACACCAAGAAAGTTAAAATTTTTCTTTTTAAACTTTTGGCTGTCGCCTTATTGGATGGCCAACAGAACTGTATTCATGACATTGATTTACCTAAATCAAATATTATCCAGCTTTCCAAATCTAATTATTCATATGGAAAATGATTAGGTCTATCCCTATAGGCTGATTCCTCTAATGAAGCATATATATTATCAAAACTTTTCAAATTCCAATTAGGCAATCGGTTTACCTCCGATACTTATGTAATCACCCATAATCATTTCTTCAAGATTTACACTTTCATCATCATTAATCGGGATATCCACTCCCCAACCCGATTCTTCAATATTATTGATACGCCCAAAAACATTAATATAATATTCGGGATTTGTAAGACCGCCATCGCTCCATTGCGTCTCTTCCCAATCAATCTAAACTGATTCAACTTTCGTACTTTGAGCTTTTACCAAATCTATAATTTCTTGCTCATGATTTTTTAGATAAGCAAGCTGTTTTTGCTTGATGGCTTCTTTGTCATCTTGAACAGAACCTCTTATAATGGACAGTATAAAAAAGTACACTATACTGTTCTTATAAGGAGGTTCTTTTCTTATGGCAAAAAAAGGAAGTCAATTCACTACATACCATCCAGATTTTAAACTCCAAGTAGTAGAAGATTACTTAAGTGGAAAAAGTGGAGGACTGACATTAATTGCACGAAAATATGGCTTAAAATCCAAAACTCAGGTAGAGAACTGGGTTAAAAAGTATCGCAAAAATCCCGATCTTCTGAAACAAGATTTACGAGGGAAATCATCTACCAGTCGTCCAAAGTCTGTCAAACTAGAAGATATGACATTAGAGGAACAAAATAAATATCTTAGGATGGAAAATGATATTTTAAAAACTTTAAGGGCACTCCTCAAGAAGTGAAAAGTGCCCAATATCGAGTGGTTCACAAATTAAAAGATCGTTATTCAATAGTGGCTATGTGGTGTGCTTATTTTGGATTTCCTCGCTCGTCTTATTATCTATGGCTAAAAAATGGCAAACCAGATTATAAAGCGTTTGATTGGAGGTTAGCTGAACACATTACAGCATCTTTCAAAGAGCAGCCTAAGGGCTATCGCTATCATTGGCGTCAACTCCAACGCCGAAAAAATATCTATCATAATCCCATAATCCGAAAACCATTCATCACAAAAATGGACGGATGTTTCTAAGTGTCATAAAAGACTTATATGACAACTCTATTCTAGCCTATCAGCTTTCCGATTTCAATGATAGTCGTCTTTTTTTTGATAATTTAGATTTGGTCTTTAATGAAACATGGGATACGACCCAATCTTGTATTCTCCATTCAGATCAAGGCTTTCAGTATACAAACGTCCAATACTTAAGAAAATTGGATGCCTACGGCGTAACAATCTCTCACTCAGGAAAGGGGAACTGTTATGACAATGCTTGTTGTGAGAATTTCTTCTCTCATTTAAAGAGTGAGTCACTTAGCCTTCTCAAACCAGAAACTAGAGATGAGTTAATCCAACAAATTGGCTACTATATTCAATGGTATAACTTTGATAGACCGCAAGAAAAATTAAAAGGTATGACCCCTGTGGAATTCAGGAAGTCCTACCTTCATCAATAATGTACTTTTTTTACTGTCCAGTTTAACTGGGGCTTGACAAAAACACCCATCCTTTTTATGTGCAAATAACCATTGCTTAGTACCTTAGTCTTCTTGCTTCTTCCTTCCAGCTAGAAGACCCATTCCCAGAAAAGCTAAACCAGCCAGAGGCAGAAACTTGTCTTCTTGAGTGCCAGTCTTAGGCAGAGCTGAGTCGGGAGCTAGCTGCAATCTTGGCGTCGGAATAACTTTTCCTTCCTCACCTTGATTGAGAACTTGAGGCTGGGCTATTGTCAAAGGCTGTTTAGCACTTTCAACCACCACCTTGCTGCCAACTTCTACTAGTTCGTCAACTGCTAGAGAGAGCACTTCCTGACCGAGGACGGTTCGCTGACCGTCCAAGACTTCTACAAAGACTCGCTTTTGACCCTTTTGGCCAGCTACAAGTATCCGCCGCTGCCCTTGTTCCAGTTCTGGATTTTCCTGTTCTCGAGTCTGATATGCAATTTCTTCCATTACGATTTCTAAGAATGGCTTTTCTTCCACTAGGTCCTTTATCCCTTCTTCCGGAGTGACCTGATGACTTGGTTTCAGAGCCAGAGCATCAAGAGCTGTCTTCAGATCCTGCTCTGCTCTATCTAAATCTGCCTGCTCCGCTTTTTCATCTGCCAAGAGAGACTGGGCTCGAGCCAAGGCTGCCTGGTAAGCCTGAACTGTCTCATCTGTGTAGAGGCTCGGATTTAGATTAGCCGTACTGTCTACCACTTTCTGCAGAGAAGCCTTATTAACTGCTGGCGCATGAAGATTGATCACAAAGAAATTACGAACTTCCAAGTCCCCATCCCAGAGTCCCAGACCGACGTAGGCATCATTATAATAAGGCTCAACCGTATCAAATTGGTGGTTCAGGTATTCTACACCGTCCACAGTTACACTGACACCATTTTTAGTTTTCACTAGCTTAACATGGTGGAACTGGCCGTCATTAAGATGCTTGCCATTCATGCTACTTTCTGCAATCGTCTCTCCCATAAAGCGGTAGAGTCGAATCTTATCATTATCGCCAAATTGAATAGAATAAGCATTGCGAGGATCAACATTTTCAGACGCATAGAAAATATTAATCAAGCCTTTTTGATACTTGAGATCCACATCCAAGTTATACTCAGGGAAAGGAATCTTCTGACCACCCATATAATAATCATTGGTGCTGGTATTCTGATTATAGAGACTTTCACCGTCGACATACCACTTACCGGAAACAGCTTTTAAATCTGGAACATTGGTCTTAAAGTCATTACGGCTGATATTGATGGTGAAGACCTTGGAAAGGCTTGGATTTTCCTTAGAGGTTGCCGTTACCTTGACCACACCCCTTTGCAGAGCAGTCACTCGCAGCTTATTGCCATCTTCCGTGACAGAGACCAGGTCTGGCTGATCAACACTCCAGCTGACCGCTTGAGAGACACTTGCTGGCATGACATATGCTTTCAAATTCAAAGTATCGCCGACATAAAAATTATTTGTTACAGGAGAAGCCTGCACTAGTTCCAGTGGTTTGGTCACTGCCTGTTTGTCTTTCCAAATTCCCTTCAGCGGATAAAGAGCAATGTCAGCCTTAGCAGCACCACCTTCTACAAACACACTAGCCGCAAGGCTATTTGGCGCAGGGAAAATCTGATTGGCACCCGCCACAGTATATCCTTTGGCAAAGACTTCTAGGCTGGAACGATCTACGTAGAGATGCAGATCTATGCTGCCATCAGCATTGCGCTTGACGGACTGACTATCCACCTGAGCAAATTTATTACTGAGAAGAATACCAGACTGGCTGCGGTCAATAGAGAGAGTTTCCTTTTCTAAATCATAGATAACTCTAGTCACTTCTCCATCTCCAACCCGTAGGTTAAAACCGACTTTCTTAGTCGTTTCACTCGGCCGGAAAGTAGAGACAATTTCATACTGATCACCGGAAAAATCTTTCAACAGCTCATTCTTCTCACTAACTTCCACGTCTTTATACAACACAGTGTCTTCCTGACGCAGAGATTGATAAGCTGTAATTGGCGTCTGAGTCAGCCGATAGCTGCCGTCTTGCTTGATAAGGCCTAGTTTGAGGTTAAGATTGAAGGTTCCGTTGAACTTCTGACCAACGGTATCGGCTACCAGATTACAGTAGTCCTCCCAGGTATTCATCCAGTTAGACTCGATAATGTCAGGTAGGGTTGGATTAGCCTTGCTGCCGAAGTCCTGAACGTAGTAAGTCATGGCCGCATAAGAGTCTTTACCAAAGTTCATGACCTGATCAGCCTGAGCAAACTCAGCATCTGGGACGAAAGTCCACTTGCCCTCCACCTGTCTAAAATCACCGACCTTATAGGAGCGCCCGCCACGGGACAGGACCCACTTAAGGCTACCATCGTCTGCCAGTAGAGGATAGAGATCTGGACACTCCGTGTGGAGATCTGCATAAGTTGACTCCACCTTCCAATTACGCAGATTATCAGACGAATAAATTCTAAGCGGTCCGCCTGCGACGACCATAAACCATTTGCCCTCCCAACGGAAAACCTTGGGGTCACGAAAATCCTGAGATTGCAGTGGATCATCCGTCCAGTCAGCTGCAATTTGATCAAGCTTCGTCCAAGTCCGGCCCTCATCTTTACTGTAGGCTAACTTGATGCGCTGACCATTTCCGTCGGCAGTAATCAGCGCGACTAAACCGCCCTGGTCATTGTCAAACAAACCAGAGGAATTGGTGGTATCTGCTACGATAGAGCCTGAGAACATAGCCCCATTAGCATCCGGATAAAAGGCAATCGGCTGTTCTTCCCAATGAATCAAATCCTTGCTGGTTGCATGGCCCCAGTGCATAGGCCCCCACTTGGTATCGTCATAAAACTGATAGAAGAAATGATAGACTCCCTTATAATAAACCAGCCCGTTGGGATCATTGGCCCAACCGTCCTTGACCGAATAATGATACTGACCGCGATAGAGCTCATTGTAGTATACCTCATCTGCCTGCCGACGATGGACATTGAGTCGGTAAGTCAGGCTGACCTCCTGCCCATCCTCATCGGTCACAGTGCTGCTCACAGCCAGATAGTTTGCCCCCACTGCCAGCGGAATATTCTTCAAATCACTATAAACCCTACCTGCAGCATCAGTCACGCTTACCTTAGCAGCGGGATTTTTCGCTACGACAGTCAAGTCTACAGTCTCAGCATCATGCTTGACATACTGGATAGTGATAGGGGCAGTAAACTGACCTTTCTGCTCCACTTTCCCAACCGAAGAAGTCACCCTTATATCCTCCAACTCGGGATTAGACTGAGGAGTGATTTCTTTATAAAAAGTATTTTGAAAAAGCAGCTCACTATTCCAGTTAAGTAAGCCAAAATAACCTTCTGACAGATAAGTATTCTGCCCCTTATCATCTCTCTGAAGCGTGTAATCTCCTGAGCTGGCCACTAGAATATCATTGACATAGTAGGATACCCAAGAGCCAATTGAAACGACCTTGAGCCGATATTTATTATCATCCGTTGGCTCTATATGCTTTTCATTGATAAACTGATAGTCACGCCCGCCTTGCCAACGCCAAAACTTCACATTGTTGCTGCCACCATCAATATTAACTGCATAGCTGCTCTTGTCATCCGGATTATTATTACTGCGGAAAATGAGGGCTGCCGCCCCTTCCTTACTGAGGAAAGTTACATCCGTTGAGTAAACAAAATCCTTGCCCTGACTTTGAGAGTAAAGGAAACTATCACCTTTGCCTCTGGCATTACTATAAAGACCTTGTTCCCGGACTTCCCAAACTCCATTTTTGTCTCCCTTGGCTGCTGCCAAATTAGTATTGAAGCCTGACTGTTTATCTACAGTCTCTACGGCAGGGAGCTTTTCCGAAGCAACTTCCTTCGCTACTGGCTGTTCGTCTTCTTCCTGTTTACTCTCTTTAGCATTTGCTGTGACTTGATCTTCCTTATCAGCCTTTTGATTGGCTGACTCTACTGCTGCACCCTGAGCATCTGCTTCCGTCGCTGCAGTTGTAGCAGTCTCTCCAGCTACAAGATTTTCTGTCTTATCGGCATTCCTTGTAGGAGCGGCTGTTTGCCCGCTCTCAGCCTCCAAGACAGCTAAAGAATCCGTCTGCAAGACCTGAGCAGGAGCTGGATTAGCCTTACCCTCATCCGCATAAACCACTCCGCCGTTATCTAACAAAAAAGCTCCAAAAGCCAGCAAGGCACACCCAAACACCCAACGCTTGCCGCTTTTTCTCATAAACCAATTTTTACACACTTTTTCCTGATAATTTTTCATGACACACCTCAATATTCTAAAAATAAAATCAGACTCCTCACAACCAAATCACTGCTACATAACGCACTCCTTTCACCTTTTCTTGTTCAAAATGAACACTTTGTTCAGCACCTAACTCCTTTATAAAAAAGGAGCAATCTCAATAATCTAAATATAACAAATTTTTGTAAGCGCTTCACCTAACGTTTGTCACAAAAACAAAATGACAGATGTCATATTTTAGAAACGAAGAAAAAACAAAAAGCCTCCAAAACGGAAAGCTTTTGTTTGTTTTAAATTTATTCTGGATAGGATGCTGCCAGCTCGTTCTTTAGATATTCTGCCAGATGCTGATGAGCAAAAATTCCTGCTTTTTCTTCTGCTATAGGATTATAGTTGGTATTGGTGTTCACATCATAGACATAGATCTGACCTGTCTCCGACTCTACCCACTCAATAGCCGCCACATCAATACCAGCCTGAGCTAGAAATGTCTCGTAAGCCTGTCTTTGACTAGCAGGCAGCGGCTCTGTGATTTGAAACTTATCCGAGGTCTCTAGCTGAGCAGGCCTTTGCCCAATCTGACACCCATCTGCCGGACAAAGCTGAAAACCATCTGATGAATCGATGGACACTGTATAAAGAAACTTCTGGTTGATAAACTCCGAACGACGAATGCGACCATCCGCAGGCTTGATATAGGCCTGAAGCAGGGTAATCCCATCCACAGAAGGCTCAAAAGCAGGGCTGTCTACATAGGCTTCCAACTCTTCCTCACTATTGAAGAGCTGCACTCCCAAACCTTTCCCAGCCCGATTATGCTTGGTAATCAGGGGATAAATATTAAGCTTTCTAGCCGCCTCCAGAATATTCTCCTGACCCAAAACAGCTACTGTATCCGGATAAGCAATTCCAACCTCAGAAAGCTTCAAATATTGTTTAATTTTGCTGATTTCCAGATTAATAGCTCCGCTTCCGTTGATGACCTTGCGACCGTGAGCTTCCAGCCAAGTTAGAACTTGCTCTGTAAATTCTGGTGCATAGCGGTGTCCACGCGTATGAGAAGAAGCAGACATCCGATTATAGAAAATTCCTGTTGGGGGCGGACTCTGCAGATCTAGGATCCCACTTGACAAATCCCAAAGTTCATAGGGCACATCTTTTTCCTCCAGCCACTTGACCAAGTGCTGCGTCCACTCCAAATTTTCATGAATAACATAAACTTTTGCTTGACTCATAATTCTTCTCTCCTTTAGGAATACCGAACAGCCAGCTTGCTGCTTTTCGATTCTTCTACTACATTGACTTCCGTCTTTTCAATTACACTAACAGCCAAGACCTGCCCTAGAACATTGAGGGCAGTGCGACCAGCATTGACAAAGAAATCAACCGCAAAAATCAGGGCAACACCCTCGACTGGTAGGCCTAGCTGAGGTGCAGCTGCCAGCAAGACAACAATCGCTCCAGAAGGCACCGTTGCAGCTGTTTTACCAATCAATGTCAAAAGCAAAACAGTAAAGAAAAGTCCTGAGACAGAAAAAGCAATCCCATAAGCATGGGCAATAAAAACAGTTGCTACAGAGAAATAGACAGCAGCCCCTTCAAGATTAAAAGTATAACCCAAAGGCACAACCAAATCTATGACATGCTCATCATGCCCCTGCTTCTTTAAATCTTTCAACAGTGGCGGCAGTACAACACTGGAACTGCCAGAGACAAAAGCCAAAGCCAGAAGACTCCAAATCCGTTGCAAGCTTGTCAGATAAGGAATTCTGAAAGCAAAAGCAATCAAAGGAAAAATTAGCAAGGCCAAAACCGCATAAGCTAGATAAGTTCCTGCTACAAATTGACCCAAACCAATCAACTTGTCAACCCCTGTCGTGGCTACATCCTTAGCAATAAAGCCAAAAATACCAATTGGCGACAGATTCACAATCACACCGACAATTTTATAAATAGCCTCAATCCAAATCTGCAGCAGCTCAACAGCTTTCTGGGTCTTTTCTTCCTTAAGGCTTCCAAGCCCAAAACCTAAAAATATAGCAAAAACAATAATAGGAAGCAGAGCTCCTTCTGAAAGCGACTTGACAATATTAGAGGGAATGAAGCTAAGCAAAAACTCCTCCAGCTGAATACTTTTGGCAATACCGTCAATGCTGGCTCCCGCCTGACCGATATTGACTCCCTGACCAAAGCCCAGATAATAAGATGCAAAGACAAAAATAAAAGTAATCGCCGTCGTGACCGCAAAGAAATAGAGCAGACTCTTTGACAAAAGCTTCCCGAAAGATTTCTTACCAATCACACCAGCCACAGCTACGACCACAACTGGAAAGACCAGCGGAATAATCACCATATTAATCAGACTGATAAAGGCTTGTCCTAAGAATTGATAAAATGTCGAAAATTGTGGCCAGATAAGGGCAACAAGAACACCCAAAATCAAAGCAATCAACAATTGCAAGCCCAGAGAAACCTTTGACCATAAAGAAACGATTTTCATTCCAAACTCCTTTAGTCTATTTTGATAGCTATTTTACTATGATTGCCCCTATCTGGCTAATATATATTTTCTATGAAAGTAATAGAAGAATTTTATAGGTGAGTTGAATAACGTAAAAAACACTCACGAGGTAAACCTCTTGAGCGCTTGGTAGTTTGATGTATCACTGATTATTAATAGCTTGAGAATTACGATGGTTTACGAGGTTTCTTGAGAACTGGTTTGGAAAGTATTGTTTTCACTTGAACTAAAAACAGCGCAATATCAATGCTTCTCAGAACTATATCTACTAATTAATTTCATAAAATATGAATTAATAGATTCTAAATAGGGGAATAATTTAGTTCTGTAAAAATTAACTTCTACACCTACAAAGATTATTGTATCTGATTTTTCCCGTTTTAGAAAAATAGGTAGAGAAAAAAACAACATCTGGATTTTCTAAAAAATCTTGATCAAACTTAAAATCTAATAAGAAATTAAATCGATTTACTTCTTTTTAAAAGCCCCATCACTATAGTTTATCTCATAACCAGATACTGTCAATAATTTTGTGTAAACACTCAAGTAGAGTTACGGGGTTGTTAATCAAATAAGCTTTCAAGTGTGTCAGAACATTGACCAAACCCTTTATGGATCCGTTGACTTTGCTTGAAATTATAATCTTCAAACAAAGTAACTAAGTAACGTTCCAGAGCCTCCTCGTTAGGAAAAAGAACCTTCTTTTTCGTTTGACGTTTGATTTCTTTGTTGAGAGACTCAATGAGGTTTGTCGAATAAATGCTGTGCCAAATCTGGTAGGGAAACTGATAAAAAGTTAAAAGATTTTCCGCATTCTCCAAACTTTCCATTATTTTCTTATACTTTGGTTTCCATTCAGCGATAAAGTCCTCCAAAGCTTGTACTGCTATTTCTAAATTTTCAGCACGATAAATCGTTTTAAATTGCTCCAGAATAACCGCTCGATCAAATCGCTTCACCTTACTAGCCAAATTTCGACTGATATGAATTAAGCAACGTTGTTGTTTAGCTAATGGGTAAGCCTGACTGATCATCTGCTCAAGTCCCTTGAAGCCATCTGTGACTACGAGTGAAACCTGTTGAATCCCTTGATTTTGAAGCTTGTCTAGCATAGTCGACCAAGAAGCATTATTTTCATTTGGGGCAATCTCATATCCAAGAACAGCTTTCTGTCCTTCTGGTGTAATGCCAAGTGCGATATGAATACATTCTTTACTAACGGTTCCACGTCTTAATGGAAGATAGGTTCCGTCAAGAAATAAAACAGAGTAATTGGCTTCTAAGATTCGCTCATGAAAAGCAGTGACATTCTCCTGAGTTGCTTTTGAGATATTAGAAATGGTGGCAGGACTATAGTGATGACCATACATTCGCTCGATGATGTCACTAATTTCTCGAGTCGTTACGCCGGTTTGATAGAGTTTGATAACCATCTCTTCCAAGTGGTCATCTCGACGTCCATAAGCGGGAAGCAAAGCTGGACTAAAGTTCCCATTACGATCTCTTGGAATAGTTAACTGAACAGTCCCATATTTGGTTTCAAATTTCCGTGAATAGGTTCCATTACGACTATTGCCGGTATGATATCCAGCCTTATCATAAGGTTCATAACCTAAAAAGGCCGACAATTCTGCTTGAAGCAGATCATTCATAGCTGTTTCAAGGGATGAACGGAAAAATTCATCAATATCTTGCTTTTGGGCTAGAAAGTGTAGCAATTCTGTGGTAAACTGAGTCATAGGAATAAATCTCTTTCTAGTAATGTTTCGCAACTCTACTATAACGGATTTATTCCTTTTTGTGTTTACACAACTTATTGTACACTACCCGTAAAGATTCAAAACAGTTAAATTTCAGTTTATGATATTTAATTAACCTTACGTTGATCAAAAAAGGTGTAAATAAACTCAAATATCGCAAGAATCACAAATCCGATACCACACATTGTCAACACTCCTGCAGCAGTTGTGAAACCAAATAAACCTGCAATATAGTTGATAATAATCGCTGAAAAAGCTGCTCCAAAATTGATTCCCATTAAAACAACTGATGTCGTTAAAGTACCACCATTTCTAGGAGCTACTTGAGATACTCGTAGGAAAGCTTGTGGGAATACCCATCCAAAGAACAATCCTGCAATTACTACACCTGCTGTAAGCATACCCACATTATTAGCATGCGATACAATAAAGAAAGATAATGCAATTCCACTAAAGGAGATTGGAAGGATAAAATTCCCAAAGAATTTACTTAACTTACCAAAGAATGGGGCGGCAATCATTGATGATAAACCTAATGAGGCAAGAATTGAAGAGGCTGCTGAAGGAGTAATAAGGCCTGTTTCTTCACCTAGTAATGCCATTTTAATAGTCATCATCAAGAACATCGCAAAGACAGCCATAAACAACAATGCTAGTAAAATAATATGTGTATTGATTGAATCTTTTAGTCTTGTCTTAGATTGAACTTGACCACTGTCTCTTTCCTTCGGTTTATCTTCTGGTATCATGACAAAAGCTCCAAAGAGAATTAAGGGAATAAGACCAATCGCAAACCCCATGTAAGCCACGTTCCATCCAGCAATAATTAAAGCAGCAAGCAAGAAACCAAATCCTGCATTCCCAAGATTCTGACTCGTATTTTGATAGCCCAACATATCAGTCAGTTCTTGATCTTTATAAAAGCGATACATCAACGATACTGAGAATGGATTAAAAAGACCAATACCAAATCCCATAAGTAAACGTAAAACAACAAATGCATAGTAGTTGGGAATAAACGCAGGAAGGATACCACCAATAAGGTACATGGTTAGTCCTGCCATTATTGTAGGCTTAATTCCAAAACGCTTAGCAATTGATTCTGAAAATAAAATCAAAAGTAAAACACCAAAATTTGGCAATGTTGAAATCAATTCAATAGCTGATGTTGACTGTTCTGGGAATAAATGTGCTAGTTGAGTATTTGCAATAGAAACTGATGGGGCTGTTTGTGCTAAAATAGATAAAGATAGTAAAGATATCTTAAACGTCCAAGAACTCGGGTTTATATTGTTTTTCATATTCATCTTTTTTCTCCTAGTAGATATTGTTTTTAATATCCTTTACAGCAGCAAGTCCCGCTAAGTAGCCTGAGGTCCAAGAGAAGCCAGAAGCTAGCCCCTCGTAGGCAGGGTAATTTTTTGGTGCATAATAGCCTCCTGCATTTGCACCACCTGTATAAAGACCTGGAATCACCTTATTATAGGCGTCAAGGACTCGCAAATCTTTATCGACACGAACTCCTCCCACTGTTCCCAAATAAACAACCTGAGCGATAAAAGCATAGTAAGGGCCGTCCTCGATACTATATTTCAAAGATGCTTCAGATTTGCTAAAGCTCGTATCTTCTTTCTTAGCCACCATTTGATTATATTCTGAAACGGTATCCACGAAAGTTTCTAAATCCATACCTGCATTTTCTGCAAGTTCTTCTAGTGTAGCACCTTTAAATGCAATTCCTTGACTAACTGCTTCGTCCGCTAAGGCAACGAAGTCACCCTTAGCATCGCTTGCACCAGGACCTGATTTAGAAATCAATAGGTCAGTTCCTTTTGAATAATCTTCTAGTGTAGCACGGTCCATCACATAGTAATATTTACCACCTACTCCATATCCTGCATTAGACCATTCAACTGTATCATAGACAGCATCCTCATTTGTAAATCGTGCACCTTGTGGGTCTACCCATAATAGAGGTGATAATAATAATTGAGTAAGTGGAGAGTCATTAAACCCTGCCAATTGTTTTCCTTTTGTTTCCTGAGACACCACAGATTCAGCCATTTGTGCAGCATGGATGAGAGCGGCACCATCAATATTAACACCACCTACTTGTTCCATAGAGGTAAGACCTTCACCCATACTTGGAACACCTAAGGTTCTTAAGTTAATTGTTCGCATTACTTGAGCAACTCGTCGTTTATCACCACCAAAACCACCAGTTGTAATGATGCTTGCCTTCGCATGAACATACACTTCTTGACCAGTTTCTGTTACTGCTTGGAGTCCTATAACACGTCCACTTTCATCCTGAATAAGACTTTTCATCGTTACACCGAATTCCACTTGTACGCCTTGTTTTTCTAAGCTTTCCTGAATCCGTCCATAAGATTCGTTCTTATTCATATACATATGATAAGACCCACCACGATAAGGGTTCCCTAAATGAGCAAATTGTGTTGTGTTCTCATTTCTATTTAACTCGATCTCCATTCCTAAAGACTTAATTTCTTCAAGAGTTTCTTTGGCATGCTCAATAATATTTTTAAGTAAAGCTCCATTTGACAAATAATGATTATGACGTTGAAGCTCATCAATTGCTTCCTTTGTTGATAGTTTTAATCCCAAAGCTCTTTGTTCTTCTGTGTCTACTGCAAAAAAACCAGAGGAAATTTTAGTATTTCCACCAATTTGAGGAAGTTTCTCAAGCAATAAGACCGAAAGACCATTTTTAGAAGCAGCGTGAGCAGCGGCTAATCCAGCTCCTCCTGCACCAGCTACAACAATATCTACCTTATATTCTTTAACCATGTGAAATGTCTCGCTTTCTTTTTTATGCTATAATTATACTTGATAAAAACGACTAAAAAAATGGTTCTAATTGTCCTCTTTTGTGACGAAATATATCCTTTGGAGATTCTATGTTCACTATTTCAAATTGCTTGCACCGAACCCTTGAATTCCCTAAATCTAGCTTAAAAGATAAACAAAAACAGGTTTATATTATTGAAACACTTTCTAATATCACTTTATATTATCAAGAAAAAGTTACTCACCACAAGCCTTACGATATTATCCTATTCAACCAATCAACCACACTACGAGTCGAGTCACTAGATCAAACGCCTCTACTCTTACGTGTCCACCATGCTATTTTCGATATTCCTAATCCCATTTCTCAATTTACCGTAGGAGATAACGCACTCATTCATGACTTTATGAATCCTATAGATGAGCAAACTTCAATGATTGTGTTCACCCATTTAGACAGCGAAGTTTGTCACGCCTACTTAAATGTTATCGAAAAACTAGAAGAAACGACAGACAATGATCAATATGTTCAATTTCAAAGTCAAAAAATCTGTGGGCTTCTATTTACTGAGCTTTTGCGTGAACATGAGAGTAAAGTCTCCAAATTGAACTCTCTTTTTCCAGATTCAAAGATTAAACATGCATCAAAAGAAAGCCAATCTGGGATGATTATGAAATACATCTCAGAACACTTACAAACAGTGACACAAAAGGAAGTTGCACATCACTTCTCCTATCAACCTAATTATTTTTCAAGACTCTGCCAAGAGTTATTTGGACTCTCTTTTGTTGAACTACGTACCACTATCCGGTTAGAATACGCAAAAGAACAGCTTAGTCTAACTACCAAATCTATCGAAGTGATTAGTGAAGAGCTAGGCTACAAAGCGGTCTCCAATTTCCATCGAAACTTTAAGGCCTATACCGGAAAAACGTCGGCAGAATACAGGGAAACAAGTCAAATCAATCCATTATAAAAGATAAAAAAAGTCATGAATTTAGATATGACTTTTTTATTTTTATATGGCAACCTTAGAGTATAATACAATTAACAAAAACTTCTTAGGTACTGGAGAATTATATGTTAAATATCATAACAATAGTCGGCGCAGAGCATCCAAGTTCTACAAACCATAAATTAGCCGTTTACCTTTCAAAAAGATTCAAAAATCAAGCTAGTTTTACCTTTTTTGATATTGAAAAACTCCCTCAGTTCTCTAAAGACTTGCTAGAGGAAAAAAATACTAAAGTTGATGCATTTAGACAACTAATACTTGAGGCAGATGCCGTTTTATTTGTTACACCTGAATACGATCATTCTGTTCCTGCACAACTTCTAAATGCACTAGAATGGCTAGCATTCGAACCTTTTCCACTCTTAGAAAAACCAACCATGATTGTAGGAGCCTCATACGGAAATTTAGGGACCAGTCGTGCACAAGATCATCTACTAGATGTTCTACGCTCGCCTCAGTTGCAGGCAGCAGTTCAAGCAGACAGTGGTTTTTTACTCTCTCGTTCTCTTGAAGCTTTTGATGAAAATAATGAATTACTTAACTCTCAGGTTCGTGAAAACCTTGATAAAAAGATGTCTCATTTTCTTCTTTTTGTAAATGTTTCAAAGCAAAATCCTGACTTACGTCTAAAAAACATAAATAAAGTACGTACTTATCGCTATCAATCAGAGAAATAGGAGTTGAATATGATAAAACTTGTTGGTTTAGTCGGTTCAAACGCTAAACACTCATATAACCGTATATTACTTCAATGGATAAAGAAAAACTACCAGCAACAATTCCATTTAGAAATTATCGAACTTACTTCATTTCCTCTTTTTAGTCAGAATAAAAAAACAAGTTCTTACCCAATCATTCAAGAAGTCAGCCAAAAAATACAGTCAGCCGATGGTGTTCTTATTGCCTGTCCTGAACATAATTACACTATCACTTCATGTTTAAAATCTGCCCTTGAATGGTTATCGTATGATTTACATCCTTTTTTAAAAAAGCCTGTTTATATTATTGGTGCCTCTTATTCTCCACTAGGAACTGGACGATCACAACTCCATCTCAAAGAGATTCTTCAGTCTCCGGGTCTAGATGCTTGGGTATTGCCTGGCAATGAGTTTCTCCTAGGTTATGCACGCGAAGCATTCGACGAGGCAGGAAATATCAAAGATATAGCGACAAAAGATTATTTTAATACTTGTCTGATGCATTTTCTACAGTTTACATCTGCTGTGAATGGTATTAATTCCTCAGTTACCTCTCAGGTGGATGCAACATCTGGTGCTTCGGAAAACTATTCGTCACCTTCACATCCTTCACAAACTAATAACATATCACTTATAGAAAACACTAAAACTCCTTTTGATGATATCTTAGATAATATATTTGGTACACCACGTACACAATTCAATCACACAGCCTTCGATAATGTCCTCGATGGGCTTTATCCTATAAAGAAAAAAGCTCATCAAGCCTTCGAAGAAGTGCTTGATCAAGTTTATGGTAAAGTGACTACTAAAAATCCTAATGATGCCATTCTAGTCGCATGGAACAATCAGTAAAAATCACACAATTGAAGTGAACAGTTTCGCAAGCTAAAGTATCTTTACAATAATAAGTTCATCACCTAATTGATTGATACTCTGATTAGTTCATGTTATTATCAACCAATCGCGATTTATGCGATATTTTCTCCAACTAGGGTTTCAACCCTGGTTTTTTTTACTCCAGAACAAATTTGATTTCAAGAATAAGCTTTCAAGTGTGTCAGAACATTGTCCAAACCCTTAATGGATTCGTTGACTTTGCTTGAAATTATAATCTTCAAACAGAGTAACTAAATAACGTTCCATAGCCTCCTCATTAGGGAAAAGAACCTTCTTTTTCGTTTGACGTTTGATTTCTTTCTTAAGTTATATCATAATTTCTGGCCAAATTCTAACTCTTATTTACCCAATTTGTAAAATTAAGCCAGAAAAAAGCATCTCGTATTAGACGAAATGCTTTCAATAAGTGTAAATAAGTTTTAACGTTTACTAAATTGTGATACTTTACGAGCTTTTTTCAAGCCTGGTTTGACAAGAATACATTTCAAATGATTTTAGAACATCTCTATATCAGTCTCTAACTAATTCCAACTAACGATTTATTTCAAAAAATATTAATAAGTTTAATCGAAACAGGGGAATTACTTTAGGTATTTTATTAGTAATTTAACATCAGAAAAAAATGTCAAAACAGGGTTTCTATTGTATCATTTGATGCGATTGAAAGTACTCGCATTTATTTAAAGAAGTAAACTCAACTTTAATAATACGACTTTAAAAGAGTTTTAACAAAATTAAATTACTTATACAAATAGTATAAAAATTGATTTGGTACAGATAAGATTTCTTTGAAATATCTAGTTTGACATGATGATGTCAGTACGATTTTATAAGAGTTTGATATTTGAATTTATTTATTGATGTTAGTTTTTCCTTTATAATTCGGATTCCAGTTAAATTCAAAATTTCCCTCTCTATTCTTTTTTAAATAAGGATCTACTAAGTTATTGCGAATTGGAAATTTTTTATTTTTATCATACTGTACATAACAAATAAAGTTATTGTTCTCTGGTGAAAGTTCTCTTTTTTTACGTCTTCGAAGTTCCTAATTGTAGACAGTGAGATAAACAATATCAGCAGGCATATCACCATGCTTTACTTTATGGCTAGTAAACCCATAATTTTCTAGTGAAATTATATGTTCTATAGCTTTTTTTATCATTTCTTTTAACTGAAATTTAGTAGATTCTTTATTTCTAATTAAAACTGCAGAAAATCGTTTACCAACCTTTATTATGTGAAGAAGATCAGCTTTTGAAGATGGATCTGGATTAGTAATTGTCATCACAACTGCACCTTTATTTTTTAGAGCGTTGTATTCTGCACAAACTAACCACTCAGTTAATATGCCACGAAACAAACTTAAATCATTACTCTCTTTCCTTTCCCTTAACAAAACTAAACATTTTGATAAACTCTGAGGTGTCCTTACAATTTTATCAATCACTTCGTCGGTATAATTTTTAGTTGAATACTTCTTAAGAGCATCCTTAACACATTCAATCATTTCCTCAGAAATCACATATTCAGCATTTAGTAAGTCAACAATTTGTTCTCGTTTTTCAATTGACAATTCCATTTTCCCACCCCAAAATTAATTTTTCCTTTTCATAGATTATTTAAAAATTTTATCAATTCCCCATCATTTAGCTTTGTTCTATTCTTTAATTAAATTAACAATAGTATATGCATTAACTATCCCTATCTTATACCTCTTGTTAATCAGTTTTACCATATCAGATGAGCTTCCCTCAGTATTCCTTATAAAATCAATTTCTTTTCCACCATTATTAATGATATATTGTGTAAACTTGTTTTTTATAATATATTTTCTCCATAATAAATATATAACAAGAAAAATTAACAGAATAATTAAATAAGTCTGAAAGATCATAATCCCCTCCTGTAATTGAAAAGTTGGCCATATCATTTGTATGGCTTATTAAATGAATTTTAAAATTTTTGGAGCATATTTAGTGGCGACTGCTCCTAGACAAATTCCGGTTAAGACATATAAAATTTTTGAACTTTTATCTTCAACAATACTGGTAACATTTTGTTCTTCAGATAAATTTACTTCTTCTATTTTATCTTTTTCACTAATAACGCGACTTTCAAAATCTGTTTGCCCCTTATGCAACAATCCATTTTGAGAAATATAACATACGGAAATTTTTTCTCCAAAACAAGAATTTAAATTGTTCAAATTATATGCATCTACACTTAACTTTTTATCGTTAGTAATCAACAACTGGCGATATTTTGTTTTTCCTCTAGTTATTCGAGACAATAGTTCTGAATCCGCAAAAGCACTATTAGCTTCAATATTGTTTAAATTATGATCTTCGAAAATAAAAAGTTCATAATACTCCTTAAAAATCTCAATAACTTTTTCTGCCTTGTATTGTTTAGATTCCAATTTTGATCTTAAGTGTTTATCGATTTCTAGACACACTTCTCTAGTGACTAATATTCTTTTGTTATTTTCCATGAAAATCTGAGAGTAACTTTCTAAAAATTTCCTAAGTTCTTCTACGTTCATGAGCGATGACGTATCAATATATATTATGTCGTTAAAACCTATTAATGAATTTACATATTCTAAATTTGTCATTAGAGAGATCCTCCTTAAATTTATGAAATAATTATATTTAATAAACTTAGGAAGTACAATATATTTCGGGACTTATAAGTCCCAATTAAATTATTCGTAAATTTTTTTGAAATCTGAAATTTTATGTTTTAGTATTATAACTTCTTCAATATTATTAATTCCTAGTTCAAAAGCTGTAATCAAATCTTCTCTAGTTAAAATCATTTTTTTATTTTCAATTTCAAATATGGCCTCTTCCTTTTTGCAAACTATTTCGACATATTTATTCTCTCCTAGATAAGTGCCTATCTCGATACCGTCACTCAAACCTAACTTTTCTTCAAAAGGATCATATTCTTTGTATACAGGGAATGTATTTTCTTTTTCGAAACACTCAAACTCATTTTCAACTTCAAAAAAATAGAAAATCATATTTGGATCGTCCCCTAATAAATCCTGATAATCACGAATAAATTGCTTCTTATTCTTTATATCATTGAGCAATTCTTCAAGACTTTTTTTCATTTCTGTAAAGTACGATAAATAACTATATTGTACTTCAAAAAAATATTTGTGATTTTTTTTAAAGTATTCTTTAATTTCTTCTATAGAGTAGAATATTTTAAGTTCTGATTTATGACCATTTTGCTTATGAGAATAATAATTTTTAAATTCATTTACAGTTAGATATTCTTTCATAAACATACTATTATTTAACACAGAAAATTTAAATTGCCCATTATTAATTTCTGCATAGAAGTATTCATTTCTCTCAGGAATTTTATAATTAAATTGTTCCCCATAGACAACTATACTTTCATCTTTCAATTTTGCACTTTTTCTGAATCCCCAATTTTTGGTATCAAACATAACTTCGTAACATCTACTCAATTCTCGTTTGTTTGAATCATCTAAAATAGAATCGTATTTTTTTCCAGATCTGCTTCCGGCCTTATATATGTTGGAAATCTTTCATCATATTTTAATTCAAATACATCCTCTGTATTACTTTTTTTAACTAAGTGATGTATTTTCTTATTATCCAGAACTTTTATTTGTGTAGTCACACTATAGTTATCAGGTTTATAATAAATACCTAATGATGAGTAGTACTTCTCACGTAAGGAATACGCTTCTGAAATAATATCTTCTATTCTATCGTTCGGGGCTATTATGTTAGCCTCTTTGGTTTTTGTTTTATTAGATAGACGTAGCAACGAAAACTTATTTAGTTTTAAGGTATCATTAACTAATTTTACACCCCTACTTATGTAGTCACGATCATTTTCTTTTCCTATATTTCCTTCTAAAGCCTGCATAATAAAAAAATCTCTACATCCTTCAGAAAAATCTAAACCTGGCATATCATCGTAATAAAATAGTGCTTTATTCGTTTCTTCAACTGAGCAAAATAATGCTGCACATATAGCAATTATACAATCCCTAGGTTGATTTGGTTTTTGCTTATTAAGAATTTTTCTAAACATCTCATAGTCTATGCCTACTCTTTCACTTAATTCTCTCGTTTTCACCCGAATTTCGCCACTTTTACTTAATTTTCCATCTGATAAGACTCTAATATAATCAACAAAAGACATATCATGTTCTTTCCTTACAACGGTTTTTGAAATTATAGGTTGATTTCTATTCTCTTCATTTAGATGAGACGGTTGTTTTTTTTCATTCATTTTATAATTTCCTTTCGGTTTTATAAATTGATTATAGCGCATTTTTTCAAATTAAATAATTATTTTTGGGACTTTTTGATCCCAAAACAATAACGAGGTTATATAATTTTTAATTTAGAAACTAACACGAAGTTAACACAAAAATAACTGATATTCAAAAATTGATAATTAGCTAGATTTAAAATGATGAGGATTCGAATAATTAATTTATCGCAAAGTTGATTTTCACTCTTTTCAATCTTCTAAACAAATTCTATTCTCCCATTTTAAAAAAATAAGAACAAAAAATGCGCAAATTAGTTAAAACTTGCGCTTCTTATAATTGATAAGGATTACTAACTAACTTTCCGAAAAATTTATATTTTCTTGAAAAAAGGTTTCCGTTATAATAGACAATTTGAACTTTGTCTAAAAATACCGTATTTAAAATAACAAATTCTGGTCCATCTTCTGTTCAATTTTTAAAAGATATTTGTTATAATACATAGTATACAATAGAATTGGTGGGTTATTATATGGGTAATATTGTTCTGCAACATGAAAATATTGGAATCATTCGCACGTTACACAATCTTGATAAAGTTATTTTAAAAGTGATTAATGAGAGACTGGGTGTCTTGAATGTCAGTCATGTTCAAGCCTTGATTCTTATCTTTTTATCAGAACATATAGGGGAGGAAATTTTTCAAAAAAATCTAGAGAAAGAGTTTGGTTTGAGTAATCCTACTGTAACAGCATCGGTGAAGTCTATGGAAGCGAAAGGATTAGTAAAGAAAGTTAAGAGTCAAAAAGATGGTCGATATTATATCCTTTCGCTAGAAAATAAGGGAATGCAACTTGCTCCTAAATGTAATGCTATCTATGAAGAAATTGAATCTCAACTTAAAGAATTACTAACTAATGAACAACTTATTGTTTTAAATGATATTGATAAAAAAATAAGCGTTCTATTAGGCGACATCTGATATTGATTATACTATTTCGATAGTATATTTTTTTTGAAAAATTTTTTTGAAAAGGCTTTACAATGCAAAGTAAATAGTATACAATGTATCTGTAAACGATATATCGCATACTATTTAATATAAGAGGTGACCATTATGGATCAAGATTACAAAGAATTTTCTACTAAAATTATCAAATTAGTAGGTGGTAAAGATAATATCTCAGATGTATTTCATTGTGCTACTAGACTTCGCTTCTCTTTGAAGGATATTTCTAAGGCAGAATCTAACATCGATGATATTAAATTACAAAAAGAAGTATTGGATGTCATTGTACAAAATGGACAATTTCAAGTGGTAATTGGTCCAAATGTAAGTAAAGTATTTGGGGTTGTTAATGAAGATTTAAAACTTAATGAAAATCAAAGAATAGATGACAAAACTGAAGAAATTGAAAAATCTGTAATGGATAAATTTTTTGCAGTTGTATCTGGAATTTTTACACCAGTAGTACCAGTATTGATGGCTTCAGGTATGATGGGTGCTGTCATTACTATTGCAAAATTACTTGGTGTTCCCGAAACGAATAGTACCTTATATTTGTTTAATATTGTCTATGAGGCTGGTTTTTACTTTTTACCATTCTTTATTGCAGCAACATCGGCAAAGGCGTTCAAAGCTAATCAATTTTTATCAATGCTTGTGGCAGCAATCATGCTATGGCCAGGGTTCGTTGGTTTTGCAGACAAAGGTATTAAGTCGTTAGAATTTTTCTCTCTCAATGTACAAGCAATTGATTATTCAAAAGCTGTTCTACCTATTATTTTGGGGATTTGGTTGCTTTCTTATCTTGAAAAATTCTTCAATAAGGTGTTACCGGATATCATTCGAGCATTTATGGCACCATTATTGGTTATGGCCATTATGCTACCAATTCAATTGATTGTCATTGGTCCTCTTGGTACAAATATTGCTAATGTTCTTGGAACTGGTGTTGTTTGGCTTGGTGATAATTTAGGTTTCTTTGCAGTTGCTCTACTTGCTTTCTTTACACCTGTGATGATTGCGACTGGTACACACTCATTCGCTTTCCCTGTTATTGTTGCGACACTAACAACCGTTGGTTATGATCAATTATTGATGCCAAGTATGGTTGCTGAAAATTTAGCGATGGCTGGAGCTGCATTTGCAATTGCAATGCTTTCAAAAGATAAGGATAAACGTGCTCAAGGAATTTCTGCCTCATTATCTGCAGTACTTGGTATCTCTGAACCAGCAATGTATGGTTTCAACCTACCTTCTAAATATGGATTTTTAGGTTCAATGATTGGTGGTGCAATTGGTGGTTTATTTGCTGGAATCTTCCAATTTAGAATGTATGCAATTGCTTCATCAAGTGTTGTTGGTATTCCAGCGATGTTTGGTGATAAAGGAGTATTTAATGTAATCATTGGCGTCTTAACAATTGTTATCTCTTTTGTAGCTTCTGCACTTATCACGATTGTGCTATCAAAATCAAATATTAAACTTGATAAATTTGGTAAAAGGGGATAACAAATGAATAAAAAATTTCTATGGGGTGGTTCCACATCCGCTTTTCAATTTGAAGGTGGAGGACTACTTGGAAAAAAGGAAAAAGTATCTATGACATTCGTGAAGAAAAAACAGGGATTAGGTATTCAGAGGCCTCTGATTTTTATCATCACTACAAAGAGGATATTCAATTACTAAAAGAAATGGGATTCAATTCATTTAGAATGTCCATTGCATGGACTAGGCTCTATCCAACAGGAATCGAATTGTCTCCAAATGAAGAGGGGATTACGTTCTATAAGTCAGTCTTCAAAGAACTCGAAAATGCTGGGATTGAACCAGTTGTTACATTATTTCATTGGGATATGCCACAATACTTGGTAGATCATTATAATGGTTTCAAATCTAGAGAGATTGTAGCATATTTTGAAAGGTATTGTCGTACTTGTTTTGAGGAGTTTGGTCAATATGTCAAATACTGGCTTACACTTAATGAGAACAATCTTAGTTTATTAATCCCAAATATGTATCTCAAAGAGAAGGTTACGCCAACGGATAGTGATTATGAACAAGTGAAATGGGATTGTTATTACCATTCAATGTTATGCCACTTTACAGCTGTAAAACTGTGCCACGAAATATTACCAGATGCACTTATTGGTAATATGCTAGCAAGTGCTTATGCATATCCGCTTTCTCCTAAACCAGAAGACGTAAAAGCAACATTAGAGCATAATCAAGCTACGATGTGGGATGACCTTGATTTTATAACCTCTTGCAAGATTGATAATAAATATCGAATGCAGTTAGAGAAAAAGGGAGTTGAAGTCGCAATTTCGGAAAAAGATATTGAGCTCTTGAAATCTTCTGAATCTAAAATTGACTTTATTTCTTTTAGCTATTATTATTCTCTTTGTATGCAGGATGAAGGCGAAACGAAGGATACAAATGCTGAAACAATGCAAATGCTTTACCAAGGATATACAAATCCTTATTTGGATAAGACTACTTTTGGGTGGCAGATTGATCCAATCGGATTACGAAACTTCATGAATGATGTCTATTCACGATATAAACTTCCGTTGATGATTGTTGAAAATGGTTGTGGTGTAGAGGATGAAGTTTTAACGGATGATAAAAAAATCCATGATGATTATCGGATAGATTATTTAAGAGCACATATTAGAGAAGTTAAGGCAGCTGTAGGTGAAGATTTTGTTCCTATTTTAGGATTTCTACCTTGGGGGGTAATTGATTTATACAGTGCAAGCGGTAATCGAGATAAACGTTATGGTTTTATCTATGTTGACTATGATAATAATTTTAAACGATATAAGAAAGATAGTTTTTCTTGGTATCAAAAAGTTATAGAAAGTAATGGAAAGGTATTATAATGCTCCAAATTGTTGAAAACACTTTAAAGGAAGGTAAAGAGTCAGAGTATATTTCAGTGGCTAAACAATTTACCAATGATTTAAATCAATTAGAAAATGTGAAATCCTCTAAAGTTTACTTTAATGGTAAAAAGGTATTTATTATTACAGATTGGAATTCGTATGATGAAAGTAAGGAAATGGAATTATTTCTTAAATATAAATCAGAAATGAAACCATTGTTTGTATCTAATAAAGCTATGCAGTTAGCTGAAACTGAATAAATGAAAAATGCACTTGTAAAAACAGGTGCATTTCTCATTTTGAAAAGGCAACACTTTTCTATACAAAATTTATAAAGTGTTGCCTTTTCAGGTGGAAACTATCTATTTTTACATCAAAAAAGACATCCAAGAGAGTTCTCTTAGATGCCAATAATTATTAATTAAATAATATTTATGAAACTTTTATTTAGTATTCAATATAAACACTTAAAATTTTATTGTGATTCATAGTAGGAAGTACAATAGATGATGATTCCGTATATATCTCTTTAGTTTCTTCTTTTAAATTTACAATTTCTATAATTTTGGGGATTTTTTTAAGGTTTAACTTTAAATTGTTTTCTATCTTATAATCACCATTATAGAATCTTAATATATAACCACTACGTTCTTCTGCTTTTTTTACAAGACTTAAAATACCATCACCTTCCAACTCAAAAATACAATATTTTTCAGGTAGATTTCTTTCAACATCAAACTGAGTAAATCTAAGGCGAGTATTAAGATAATCAGAATATTGATAGACTTGAATCTCTTTTAAATAATCACTGACTACTTGAGAAAGTCCGTAATCATTCATATTTCCTTCATAATAAATTACAGAAAATTCAAATTCCATTTTTTTATGACACTGAGCATCTGGAGTTTCTATAACTGTCTCTCCTGATGCTCTTCCTGGACGATACAGAAGATTTTCTTTTCCCATGAATCCATAAGTTCTAAATAAAGTTAATCTAATAGAGTTAAATTCATCTCCAATAATTTCGTATTCACGTACTCCTTTGGGTATGACTGCTACACCACGATCAACATTATCCAACGTAACAAATGATTGACAAGTTTCAATTGAAATTGGTACCTCATTCCATTTTTCTGGTTCTGCTTCCCAAAGTCCCATTTCTTTACGAACAACAGGACGTTTAATTGATCCAAACTGATGATCTGCTTTAGAAAATTTAGAAGCGATATCACTGTCAATCACAACGCACATTCTATGACTGTCAACAAAACGATTATCAACATTAAATTTAAATTCAATTATTGGAGAAGATTTTTTTAGAGTTATAGATAAAGATACTGGCAGTTGACTATTTCTCAATCCAATTGATCTATCGTCAAGATTACCTGGAACTATAAAATCATATTGCAACTCCATTCTCTTAATCAATTCCGATTCTTCCACGATGATTTTGGGTTTAAATTCTGAAGAACGTACTACTAAATCCTGTCGTGGTGGAGAATAATTAAATGAATCACCGTCATCTCCATTTTCCTCAATAATAGCTTGATTTTTATATATTTTTCCCGTTACCTTATCTAAAATATCAAGTGTATTATTTTTGTTAACATTAATTTTATAGAATTCATTTTCTATTTGAGTTTTATAACTTTCAACTGAACGTTTATGGGTATTCCCTTCTAAATCAAGATAAAAATTTTTATAACCAAATGCTGGAAGATTTTCGAAGTGAATGGCAATATGTACTTTATAAACCTTTTCCGGCTTATATGTATCCTTTGCAGAGTCCAGCACATTACCTTGTCCCAAAATGTAATCAGTTTGATCTTCAAATTTCGTAATAGTGTACTCATATTCATTGCCACTACTATCTTTAATTGAGAAATCTAATTGAGGCACATAAAAATCTGTCTCAACAACTCCACTTTTAGAACGACCAGACAGATTAAATGCTGTTGCAGTTATGTCGCTATCACAATTAATACGCATAACTATTTCTCGCATTTTTAACTCTGCTAAATTTTCTGCTAGATCTCGTGCTTGTTTATAGCGTAGATAAACATCTTCATTTGTAGTATCTGATACACACGAACCTATCGAATCATGAGCTGCGTTCTCAAACATCAGTTTCCATATCTCTTTAACTACCTCTACCGGATAATCAAATCCCATTGTGTTTGAGAGTGTGAGTAATGGTTCCAATATATTTACCAAATAATTTTGTACTTCTGTATTCAATTTCTTCAAATCTGAACGAGACGATGAGATAGACTTATGAATCCTCATTAATTTCCCATTCAACAATTCTCCAGCAATTTCCTCTAGATCAGGATGCTTTTCTTTAATAGATTTAATATAATTTTCATAATTAGAAATTTTAAATTTGAACTCATTTTTATATAGTTCACTCATTTGATTCAATAGTTCAACTAGGTTTTCTCTAGCAGGTGCTTGATCAAACCCATTTGGAAAAACAACTTGATTCGTGCTACTTCTATTCCAATTTTTTTTATAAGGATCCTTATGTAGATATTCTTTTAATTTCTCTATATCCTCTGGAATGTCTCCTCCAATATAATAACCTGATTGTATTTGGTAAGCATTAACTATACTTCCATCTTCACCTTTCCATCTGAACTCTGATTGTTTCACATCATCATCACTTACACCACGCCAAAATAATGTATCATCTATTCCAAATTCTTTATATATCTGTGGCATTGCCGCTGATTGTCCAAACGAATCTGGAACATATCCAACATTCATATATGGTCCAAATTTTTTACAAATATTCATACCATACAACAAATTACGTACAATACTTTCACCAGAAATAACCATTTGATCAGTTTGTGTATACCATGGTCCAATTATAAGTTTTCCTTCATGAACTAAATCTGATATTAAATCTTTATCTTCTGGACACCAAGCCAAATAATCATCCAATAGGGACGCTTGACCATCTAATGTATAGCTATCATATCCATTATTCTCTTTTAAAAGTCTAAGAATATTTTTAAAGTTATTCATTAAATAGATCTTTGAACGACTAGTTGTGAAATACCATTCTCTATCCCAATGAGAATGTGGAACAACGTGAACTGTTTTTTTCATATTATACCTTCTTTAACAAAAGGCACATATCTAGTGATACGTGCCAATAATAGTTTTCTATTCAAAACTAATTTCAATATCATCAACACTAATTTCTTCAGTTGAAGAAGTATCATTGAAGTTTACAAGCATTGGCGCAATTCCACCAATGAAAGCTGCACCAGCAAACAAACCAACTAAGTATGCCCAGCCATTACCGACTGTGAAGAAGCCATATACTCCACCAACTGGAGGCATCTTAGCGTACATTCCTAGCGCAATACCAATTGCTGAAGCTAGTGCACCACCAATCATATTGATTGGAACAAGTTTTAGTGGATTAACCATTGTAAATGGAATCGCACCTTCTGTAATCCCAATGAAGCCCATAACGTAATTATTTCGACTAGCATCAAGCAACTCTTCACTCATTTTATCTTTATGGAATAGAGAAGCAAAAGCATAACCCATAGGTACTGCACAAATAGCAACGTTAACAATAATTGCTGGTAAGTAAATTCCTTCAGCTAATAATACATTACCAGCCATCCATGATGCTTTATTAATAGGTCCTCCTAAATCAGAACCAATCATTGCTCCCATAATTAAAGCTAATACGACCTTATTTACATCATTAGCAATCATGTCTTTTATCCAACTTACTAAACCAGTATTAATTGCACCCAAAGGTCCCGCAAGGAATACACCCATAACAAGTGCTACAGACATAGTCGCAAATAATGGAAATACAATCAGTGGTAAAATTCCGTTATATTTTTCTGGAACTTTTACATGTTTCTTACACCAAACAACAACATAACCCGCAATAAAACCGGCAATCATAGCACCTAAAAATCCCGCGTTAGTTTTAGTAGCGACTGCTCCTCCGATAAGTCCTGCACCTAGAGCAGCTTTATCAGCTATTGAGTAAGCAATAAAACCAGCAAGAACCGTATTGATTAACCCGATACCAGTCCAACCAACTTGTTCAATTTGATATAAGTAATGTTCAAATCCTGCAGTTTCCGCAAATGGATCCAAACTAGTAATTCCCATAGCTAAAGCAATCATTTTAGGAATTGCCACTACTAATGAAGCACCAATAATCATAGGTAGAGCATAGCTAATTCCAGTCATTAAGTGACCCTTGGCCGTATTTAAGAATTTATTCATTTTGATTCTCCTTTACTTATTTAAAATCGCATCGGCACATTTTCTTAGAACAGCTTCTGGAGCTTTAATACATGTTGCTATATTTACACGAATTTGTTTTTTTCCATCAAACCGTTCTTGATCAACAACCTTTTGATCTGTCGCTAACAATACAAAATCCGCTTCTGAAATTTCTGTTTGTGTTAACTTATTTACTTGTCCTAATGAGCCTTGTTGCTCAATACGAACATCATAACCTAGTTTTACTCCAGCTTTCTCAAGTGCTTTAGCCGCCATTGGTGTATGGGCTAATCCTGCCGGACAAGACGTTACTCCTACAATTTTCATATCAAATCGCTCCTTCCATAGCTTTTGAAATAATATTTTTTAGTTCATCCACATTGGATGATTTTTTTACCAAATTAATAAAATCATCTTCCAATAATGAGGTTGCTATCCTGCTAATCATTTCCAAATGTAAAGTCCCTTCAAACCTACTCGGTACTAATAACGCAAATACATTAGAAACTGGTTGATCATCAAAAGTTTCCCATTCGATTGGAGATTTTAACTTTAGAAAAAACACTGTTGGTTGTGAAATTATCTCTGATTTAGCATGTGGTATTGCAAATGATTCTTGCAATCCAGTTGATACCTCTAATTCCCTATCTAAGAACGCTTGTACTAACTTCTCTTTATTTTCAATAATTTGTTTTTCAAATGCATATTTTGCTATGTATTCAAACAATTCATTTTTGTTTTTTACATCTACATTTAGAAGGATGTTGTCCTTTTTGAACTCCATTATTGGACCTCCTTGATTTCTATAAGTCAATATTACCATCGTTTTTTAACGTTGTCACTAACTCATTTTTCCAGTTTATTAATGAAAAATGTGCATCAAATATTTTAAAAATTTCAATTATATTTTGGAAAAAAACTAAAAATACTAAAATATTTAATTGTGATACAATATTATATAGTAGAAACAAAAATTGGAGGGATAGGATGACAATTTTAGATTATCAGAGGTTGGATAATATTTTAAATCTCTTAATTGAAAGAGATGATGCAATTTCAATCAATGAAATTAGTTCTTTCTGTCACGTTTCTGACCGCACTATTAGATCTGATATCAATACAATAAACGATTACATAACAGAAAATGGTGCTAAAATTATACTTCATAGGAAAAAAGGATACACCTTGGATTACCAGGATAGAGAGCTCTTTGAAAAATTTTGGTCTGATAAAGACTCTGGAACATTTCTATTCACTTCGTCAGAATCTAGACTAGCATATTTGGTCAGATTATTTTTAACAACTGATCATTATATTAGTCAAGATTATCTTCAATCAATCTTATTTATTAGTGTTAACACTCTATATAATGACTTTAGAGCATTAAAAACAAAATTCTCTCCATTCAATCTAAAATTACAAAATAAAAGTAATCTAGGTTACATGGTTGAAGGCAAAGAACAAGATATTCGTAATGCGATTATCAATTTGATTTTTCAGGAAAATTTAGATGACTATCTCATCCAAAACAAACAATTAGAAAAAGATATATGTTTTAACGTAAATTATGAGTTGTTTTCAAATCTATTTGATAAACATATTACAAACCATATAGAATTTGATTCAGATTATTTCAGAAGAAATATCTTCTCTACTCTGTTGTTGGCCATTAGCCGTATAAAATATAAAAAAAATATTACTACCTTTGATCAAGTATTTCAGTTGAATCCTGACTCCCTCAATATCATTAATAATTTTATAAATGATATTAAATCATCGTTCGAAATTGAAATTTCAGAAAACGAACTTAGATATATTTATTTATGTTTTGCAGAAAATCAACCTAGTGTCATTGATGACCATTCATTAAATGAAAATGATAATATTGCTCAAAGCATTGTAAACTCTATCAAATATACCCTATCAAATTCAACAGACTCAGTTTGGCCATACGATAAAATTCTTGAAAAAAATCTTTTAGAACATATTAAATTATTTTTAAAAATACAAACAATAGATGCCAATCGGAATAATCCCATTATAGAAACAATTAAAAAAAATTTCCCATATGCTTTTGATCTAGCAATACAATGTAGTCAAAATATAGTAACTGAATTCGATATTCATTTTTCTGAGGATGAAATTTCTTATATAGCACTTCATTTAGCTAATTCTATCGAACGTAATACTGATAATAGTACAAAACAATACACTTTAGCAATCATCTGTGGTAGTGGAAAAACTTTCAGTTCTATTATAGAAACAAAAATAAAAAGAAGATTTCTAAATAGATTTTCTTCTATAACAAAATTATCACTAGCTCATTTAGATAAGCAGACTAATATAAATTTTTTTGACTTAAAAATAACTACGGTTCCAATTAAGGATTCCAAAAAATCAGATTATATCTTTATAAATATTGATGATCTTGATTCATCTATGAAATTAATCGATTCAGCTTTGCATAATTTAGATAATTCATTGTTAGATAGTAATCTAATTTCAGAGGAATATTTCTTAACGGTTAATACTAAATTGTCAAAAATTGAATTATTAAATATTGTACACAATAAACTTCTTTCCAATGGAAAAGTTAAAAAGAATTTTTTAGATGATATTTTAGCTAGAGAAAATATTTCCTCAACTCTAATTTCTGACACAATTGCAATCCCTCATCCAATTGGCAATAGTGTTAAACAAAATGTTATTTTCCCAATCATTGCTCCTAAAGGAATTGACTGGGATGGAAAAAATGCTAAATTTGTTTTTGTGTTCGCTATTCAAAATAATAATAACAAGCAAATGGAATATATTTATGATCAATTATTAGATTTTATCAGCTCCGATGATTCACAAACAAAACTTTTAAAAGAACCAACTTACAATAATTTTATCAGTATATTTAAAACATTTGATAACACATAACTTTTATCAAACTAAAAATGACAAAAAGCATTTCGTAAACATCTTTATTCGAAATGCTTTTTTTGTAAAATCAAATGGATAGCAATATAACAATACATCAAAAATCAACGGGCTTTTCAATACATAAACAACCTAATTATTAGATTTCTATACCAGGGACATACTATCAATTCATTCTATTTATAATTCATTGAAAAATTAAGTGATGGTGGAAAAATGGTGGAAATTTTGGTGGAAACTATCGATATTTGCATTAAAAAAGACATCCAAGAGAATGCTCTTGAATGTCTGTAAACGTTGATATAATCGTATTGATTAACGTTTTGAGAATTTCTCTATTGAAAATCATAAATACTCAATCCTTACCATTCCCTTCCCATCAACATTTCCCAAAATGAAACTTCCATGAAAATGGACTAAAATCCATAATTTTGGATAAAATTGACACCAATTAACACCATAAAATAGACTAGTTACAAGTAGCTCAAAATAGATTGAGCTACTTTTTATCTACTGAATAGTGGTTGTTATGTAAACATCAAAACCTTTTATTACTCAAATTGACGAATAATAAAGATTGAATATTGTTAGTCTATGAATTATCCACCTGTTTTTCTAAATGGATTATTAAAACTGTATATTAAGCTCTAACTACTCAAAAATATTATTTTGAAAACTGATTTGTTACATTTTTCCGAATATCTCTTCTAAACTCTTTTCTATTTCTTTATGAACATAATCACTTAATGGTGTATTTCCACTAGAATTTCTTGAGAATAAAAGAGTTGAAAAATCACTACTACGACTAGAAACATCTTTAGGGACTCTGTTTAATGAGTGATAGCTTTGTAGTATTTCATCATATATTTTTTCATAACACTTACTTAAATCACCTAGCGATACTTCAATTAAATTTTTATCTCCGGAATATGCCACATGATAATAACCTATCCACGGATTTCTTTCATCATCCTTATAAGTGACCAGTAGTTTGTATGGCATATCTTGAATTTTCGAAAAATATCTATAAATATTTGGAAAGTTATATTTTACCATTTCCAAATAACTCGCCTCAGCGAAATTTAAAAATGTCTCAACTATTTTTATTTTTCTTTTTGTAGAATATAAGTTCATTACTAAGCCATTTGACTCTGAATATTCTCTATCACGATCAGGTATGACAAAACTTCTATAATCTACATCAGACTGCAGCAAAATAGTTATCAGTTTATTTAAACTAAACAGCTCTACTCCTTCAGAAGTAGTATAACTTGCAACCTCAGGACAATCTTGAAGGATTTCATCTATCCTTTTTCTAACATTTTTACTCATTAAAGATATTTCATCAATATCTTTAAGCCAAGGTAATTTATTTTTTATTTCTTTCAAAAGTTCACATAAAATATAATTACTTGCAGGTAATGATTTCTTTTCTAAAATAGTTTTCAGATTATCTTTAATAATATCTATTGCTATTTTTCTACCACTATCTCCTATAAGGCCGGATAATTCTAAGTTTGTACTACGCTGAACCATTTGAGTCGTTTTAAAAAAGATAGTAGCCTGATATTCTTGAATCGCTTGACTCAACAATTCAGCGCTGATAATTTTTACATCTGGAACGCCTTTGTCCACGATATCAAACCAATAATAAAGGGTGTTTTCTTCCATACCTCCAGCAATTCCTATTTTTGATTCCAATCTACAATTTTCCATGATAAATGGTTCAAATTGCTCTGATATAGAGGAGAAATAGTTTTCTACTATAAATTTATATGTTTTGAGAATCTCTGATAATATTCTTTCTACATTATCTTCCCTAGAGAAATCTGTAATCCCATTACTCCTCAATAAATCATTTTTAGAATTAACACATTCAACATAAAGAGGCAAGTTATGTTGTAGAATAAAATCTAAAAATTTATCCTGCTCTTCAATGGTTGAAAACAATCCAGAGATAAAAATGACTACTTCTCGCCATTCTTCATTATGGATAAGTTTTTCTAGAAGTGCTGTATCTGATGAAACTATTAGGTTATTTGTAATATAGTATGCAGCACAAAACTCCTTAAATAGCTTATGAGAAAAAGTAATTCTATCTGAAGTACTAAAAATTCCAAAATTTATAAAATAATCAATTAGATTTCTTTTATTTGGTGTAGAAACTGGATAAGCACTTATTATTTTATCTACTTCACTGTATGTAAAACTAGATTGATTAAAATTCTCGTAAGAAAATTTACCAAAAAGATTTAATGTTTCATGAAGGGATAATTCTGAATAACTATTTTTGTAGCGATAATTCTTTTCGAAATACTCTGTAAAAATTTGTGTTCTATTAAGCAACTCTTTATTCTGTCTATCAGTCAGAATAGTCTTACCAATTTTATACAATAAAGGGTTCCTAAACAGTTCAAGATATGCTTTAGGAAACTTGCTATACTCCCAAAGTCTAATTAAACTACTTTGAATTATACTATCGGAAAGATTTGTTAGAAAGAAACTCTTTTCTTCTCCAAGCTCATGATTATATCGATTATTTCGTGTTGTGAAAAAGAAAAAATTTTGATTATATTGTGTCATTAATTGATTTGCTTCAGAAAAAAATTTTAATCTCTTTCTCTCATCCACAATATCATCAATCCCGTCGAAGAACAATGCCAATTGATTATTAACAAATAGCTGATTAATGGCTTGTTTAGAGTTTCCTTCACAGAATGGTTCCATTTTCGATTGAATAATCTCGAATAATGTTCCTAAACTACCCCCATACTCTATTAATGGAACATAGACAGGAATTAATTGATAGGTAGAATATTTTGTACACAATTGATTTATTAGCTTAAAAGTTTCAAATGTTTTCCCAAATCCTGCTTCTCCTTTTAATACAACTTTATAATGTTGTAAAAGGATATCTAACGAGTCTTTCACCTTACTGTCTACTGTATCCTGAAATAGATAACGATCAAAATAGTCAGACTGAACAAATGAAGCACTAGACGTTTCTAACATGGTTTTAATATAGAGGTATATTCTAAAATTTCCATTTACAACCTGCTTTAACATTGCATTACTATCATCCACAGTCGCCGATATGTACTGTAACCGTCTGTCTAATCCATCAACAATCTCTCTAATAGTTCGACACAGTGCTTGTGATTCAGAAGTACCGATTTTATTAAGTTGTTTAAATATGACTTCAAAATATTTTTGAAGAATTTGTTTTAAATCCCCATCATATAGTTTATATTTAGGATATTTTTCAATAAACAAATTGATGTAAAAATCTACTGATTGATTTATTGTTTTCGATTGCAAAACATCTTGGTTAAGAAAATTTTTTATTATCTTTTCAAGAACATTTTGTTCAATTAAAAATCTATCAAAATCAAGATAATATATCCTATCTCCATATTTCTCTAATATCGAGACTTCGACTTCATTTTTTAGTTTTTTACTGAAAAGCTTCAGTCTTAACTTCCCAAATACTCCTCTAAAATAATTTCCTAGTTCTTCTATCAGTAAGTTTTCTATTAAAGAAATAACAAGCATACATAATCTCCTTCTATATTCGATAGTATTCCATGTAAGCATTATCCAATGCTTTTTTTAACATCTCAATTTTATCTCTGATACTAGTATTTTTAGATTTTTGATGAAGATATAAATCATCAACAGCATTTGAAACAATAGTTACTAAGCCAAGCGCCGATAAATGTTGTCCCATTTTCAACTGAAAATATCTCTCTTGATTTAAAACTTGCTCATTATAAAATTTACAATAAAAGTCTGATAGAAACATTTTTTCTAATTCTGGCATTTCACGAAAATCTTTAATAAATCTCTCTTTAAGTTTCTTAGTTTCTCCTTTTCTCCATCTCTCTAGTTTTTTTACGTTAAAATCATCATAATTAAAATATTTTCCAATAAAATCTTCAGGATTCAGATTATCTTTGTTGAATTGTTTATTAAGAATTTCAACAAAATTCTTTTTTATATATTGACTAACAATCTCATCTTTAAATGATTCAATTACTAACGATTCATGCTCAATCATAATTTCTCCTTGTCAATGACATTTTTTTAATAAAAAGTGTCGTTACACTCGTTTCTTTTTATGTTTGAATTTAAGTATAGAATATTTTAACAAAATGTTCAATCTAAAACGAAAGTAGATGTATTATGAAAACAAGCTAAGTTTGTCCAGCTCACGACATCAAACCGAGCAATCGAAAGGACTGATTTTCAGTTCATAAAATTATCACTGTTACTGTCACAGACGATTTCATCAACAGACAGTCAATCTATTATACTTGTGTTGGTTCCTATTTATATTAGGAAGGTTTTATATGAAACTAAAAATCGGACTTTACGAGAGTCCTAGAAAACTCGTAGAAGCTATTGCTAAAGAAACTTCTGTACCAGATACCATCACACCAATAGAGTTTTCAACTGGTGTGATAAATGAAGGAAAAGAAAGTGAATTCTTGTATGCTAATTTAACAGCTGTTGACTCCGAGTTGCGCGAAAAGTTCGAAAGCATTGGTCAGGAAGAACATTGCCCAACATTCAAGGTTAAATTAAGAGGATACAAAGGAGAAGATTTAACTCCTTTAATCGGTAAAGAACTCACCTTTACAGAGTATGAAGTTGCTTTTGTCTTTGACAAGTATAAGCAACCTATTGGTCTATCACTTGTTCTCGAACTATCTAGTATTTCAGTGATTTAAGAGGTTGCTCATGAAACAAATTAGGCAAATTATACAAAAAATCAATTCTCTGAAATGGTACTATCAGCTTGCTATTGTCCTAACTAGTATAGTTGCAATAATTCTATTAATTAAATTTCTACTTTGGATTGTTCCAATCATCGGAGTAATATTAATGCTTCTGTTTGTGTTAACTGACGGAGAAATTTTCCCTACAATGTGGGCAAGCTACAAACAAAGAAAACAAGTTCCGACCAATCCTTTATTTACAACAGTTTACCATTGGCTAACTGAACAAGGTGTCACAGATTTACCTGTTTCTACTTTACAGTTCGTACAAGGAGTTGAGTTTCCAGACCTCAATCAAGGATTATATTTCGTTCATATCGAAACAGAAATCACCAATGAATTACTTTGGAATTTTGAGACTAAGGTTAGACAAGCGGTTAAATTCATGTCTAACAGTTTAACAGATTGTGTGGTTAGTCGCTCTATGCGTGAGCCATTTCTCGCTATCAAGATTCGTTTAGTATCAGCTAATGAGATGATACTAATGCAAAAAACTCAAAAAGAAGAGGACTTCTAGCATGATAAAAAACATTTTTGAGGTCAACAACAGAGGTCATCCAATCTCTGTATCTGTTGATATAAACCGATTTTTTGCTTGGTTAATCGCGGGCCCCTCTGGTTCTGGGAAATCTACTTTTTTAAGAAGACTCCTAGGTCTCATTTCATTTCACGATATAGATGCTGAAGCTTACTTTTTGGACTTCAAAGCAGATGAAGAAATGTTTTCAATGACCAGCAATCATGTCGCAAGAGGCTTTGACTGTATAGAACTTTTTGAAATAGTCTACCAACGATTTGAAGCTAGACTGAGTAAGCAGGAAGAAAACTCCCATAATCTTTACTTGATTTTTGATGAATGGCAAGCTTTCCTCGCTTATATTGAGCAAACAGATAAGAAGAAACATAAAGATGTTTTATCAAAAATGTTGATGATGAACAGTCTTGGAAGAAGTTTAGGCTTGCGAATCATTTTATCTAGTCAACGTTTCTTGATGTCTGATTTGCCAGGTCGGTATAATTTCAACTGTATAATTTCATTGTCAACTAGTTTTCTCATGTCTACGAATAACAGGCAGCTTCTATTCCCAGATATGGAAAAAACCGAAGTCGTCGTAAAACCGCGAGGATATGGTTATTTCCAACTGGAGGGCGAATCTGTCAAGATGTTTCGGACAATTCAAGTAAAAGACGAAGAACGGTTAAGTCAACGGATGCAAGAGCTATTATCAAGATATAGTTAGCGCTTTTTCTGCTACACTTGTTTGGTGCGACAGTAAGCTTATTTTGAAGTTTCATCATCGGTTTAGCGTCGGCACGACATTACCAGCAGAAAAATGCCTATTCGCAAGGGCTTGAGGGGTGGAGATTTTTTAAGCGCAACGATGCCGAAGGCAAGAAGTGAAGCGCCAAAAAATACTACCCCGTCCCTTGTTGAATTGGCAAGCTTTCTCGGTTCGATGGGATATCATCGGGCAGGAGAGGCTGGGTTTGGGCAAAGCCCAAAGAGAAGATTTATTGGGGTTACTACGACCCCCAATAAATCAATAATCAATAATCAATAATCATAGGAAGAAGACAATATGCCAAAAGATAAACGTTCTAATAAATGGGCTTTTCTCATCTATCAAGAAAGTGCTCCAAAAAATTATTTAGACATTCTCGAAGAGTTACACATTCCATTTGTTCTTAGTCCTTGGCACGATAAGGACATTAACAGGGAAACTGGGGAATTTAAAAAAGTGCACAAGCACGGAGTCCTATTTTTTGAATCGCTAAAAAGTTATACCCAAGTATCAGAGCTTCTTACTGAGAAACTCAAAACACCTTCCCATGTTGAAGTTGTCATGTCACCGAAAGGTATGTACGATTATTTCATACATACAGACAACCCAGAAAAAACTTTATACAATATAGAGGATATTGAATCAGGTTGTGGATTCGAACTTGATAAGTTCCTGATTGAGCAAAATTCAAATTTATTTTTAGAAACTGTTATCGATGTCATTACCGATAATAATTTTACCGAGTTTGAAGACTTAGTTCACTACGCTAGAAATAAAGATATTTCACTACTGGGATTAATAATTGAACGAACCTACTTTTTTACAAAATTCTTAGATTCTAGACGTTATAATCCCCAAAACAACAAAAAAACCTCATCAGAAGATACTTTAGCGAGCAATTCTGACGAGGAAGCACAAAAGATATAATGGATATCTTTTGATAACTCCATTATAACATATATCATTGGAGAAATATTATGACACAATATCCACTACTCTTAACACGGCAACAAGCATCCGAATTATTGGGGATTGACCCAAAATCTTTCGATAAATATATTCGTAGCCATCCAGATTTTCAATGTTTCATGGTTGGGAAACAAGAACGCTATCTCCGTTCTAAACTGTTGAAATTCATTGAAAGTCACTGTGTATAGTCGCCAATGATTGATAAAAAGAGAGTTTTCATATATCCTATATATGACTAGTCTATTTTATCAATCATTTTTTCTAGAAAGGCTGATAAAATGGCAACAATAACAAAACGTGGAAACTCTTTCCGTGCAACTGTATCACTCTACAAGAAAGGGCAATATAAAAGAGAAACTAAAACATTCAATAACAAAAAAGATGCTGAACTATGGACATTAGAAATGGAGCTTGAAAAAGGGCGTGGAAAAAATATCGCTGAACGCTCTACCTTGTTTACCGATTTTTATCGAAATTGGGTTCATACGGTTAAGAAAAATGATGTACGTGAAGCTACCTTTATCAACTACAAGCGAACGCTCGTAGTTGTCGATAATCTTTTTGATAGCATTCAGCTTAAACATCTTGATGACCTTATCATGCAGAAGAAAATTGACCAATATGCTGAAAACCATTCTAAAAAGACGGTAAAAGAACTTGTCCTAAAAATTCGTGGCTCGCTGAAATATGCTTATGCTCGTGGTTTAATTAGTAATGACTTCGGTCATCTTCTGAAAGCAAAGGGGCAGGAACAACCTAAACGAAATATCCCACTCTCTATTACAGAGTTCAAAAAACTCAGGCAATATTGCCTGAACCATACGGAAGATGAATTTAATATTCTTGTCGCACTTGCTCTTGAAACAGGTGCCAGACGTGGAGAACTCTTAGGAATCAGGAAAGAGGATATTTTTGAGTATGGTGTTAAAATAAAACGTTCTATTAGTCCTACAAATGATGACACTCAACTCAAAACTAAATACTCCAAACGTGAGATTTCAATCAATAAAGACATACATGGAGCCATAACCAAACTTGCATACACAAAAAAAGATTATATCTTCGACTGGAATGGATTTAGGCAAGCCAGACAACTCCAACGCTTACTAAAGCAACTTGACCTAACCAAAACAACTTTTCACGGCTTACGTGATACTCATGCTTCTTTTCTATTTTCAAAAGATATTAGTCTTGATTATATTTCAAGACGTTTAGGGCACAATTCAATTTTGACAACTCAACAATATTATCTTGAATTAATGCCAGAAAAAAAACACCAGCAAGATGCCGATGCTTTAAGTCTCTTAAACGACTTATCACTATGATTAACACCAACTGACACCCGAAAGTGCCTGTAAGCATTGATATAATAAGGTTTTGATTAACGTTTTGAGAATTGTGATGCTTTACGAGCTTTCTTAAGACCTGGTTTCTTACGTTCTACCATACGGGCATCACGAGTAAGAAGTCCTGCGCGTTTCAATGAATCGCGGAAGTCTGGGTCTACTTGAAGAAGGGCACGAGCGATACCGTGACGGATAGCGCCTGATTGACCAGCGTAGCCACCACCATCAACGTTTACGAAAACGTCGTATTGACCAACTGTTGAAGTAACTGCGAATGGTTGGTTGATAACCAAACGAAGGTCAGCGTGTGGGATGTACTCTTCAACATCTTTTTTGTTTACAGTGATTTTACCAGTTCCTGGAACAAGGCGAACGCGTGCAACAGCGTTTTTACGACGTCCAGTACCTGCATATTGTGCTTGTGACATAGCTTATTTGTTCCTTTCCTTAGATAAGTCCTGAAATATCAAGAACTTCTGGTTGTTGTGCAGCGTGAGTGTGCTCAGCGCCTACAAATACTTTCAGCTTCATACCTTGAGCGCGGCCAAGAGTATTGTGCGGAAGCATACCTTTAACTGATTTTTCAATCAAACGAACAGCGTTCTTAGAGCGAAGCTCACCTGCTGAGATTTGTTTCAATCCACCTGGGTACATAGAGTGAGTGTAGTAGATCTTATCAGTCGCTTTTTTACCAGTCAGTTTTACTTTTTCAGCGTTGATAACGATTACGAAGTCACCTGTGTCAGTGTGTGGTGTAAAGGTTGGTTTGTTTTTTCCGCGAAGTACGCTTGCTACAACAGCAGAAAGGCGTCCAAGAGGGACATCAGTAGCGTCCACTACATACCATTTGCGTTCAACTTCACCTGGCTTAGCCATGTATGTTGTTTTGTTCATGATTTCTCCTATGAATATCGTTTTTGTTTACAGGGCGGATGTTCCGGTCCGCGAGTTATTTGAAAGGTTCCGGGGCCTTACAAATGGGGTAAACAATACCGCCTACTATCATATCAAAAATAGTAGGCAAAAGCAATAGATTTGAAGCAATTATTTATGAAATAGCGATTTCATGTTTTCTTAGTCTTGAATGTCTTGAGCAATACTAAAGAGTCCCAAAGTTCCAGGACCAGTATGGGTAGAAATGACAGGTCCAAGAGGCATGAGGAGAACTTCCTCCACTTGGTCGCTTTCCAGCAGCTGGGCTTTTAGACTCTCAGCAACCTCTTTGGCACCTGCATAGGCGATGACCACCCGCGGATCAGCAACTCCTTCTAGAGTCATGCGGACCACTTCGGCCTGCGCCTTTTTCTTGCCGCGAACCTTAGCGACAGAGTCCAGAGTTCCATCTCCCTTGACAGCGATAATCGGCTTGATATTGACCAGGCTCCCCATAAGCGCAGCAGTCTTGGAAATACGACCGCCCCGCATGAGGTGATTGAGGTCATCAACCAGAAAATAGGTCTTGACCTTAGGCACCAAGCTCTCAATCAAGTCTGCTGTCTGCTCCAAGGTCTGGCCAGCCGCTCTAGCTTCTGCCGCCTTCATGACTAAAAGTCCTTCACCCATAGAAGCCGCCTTGGTATCAATGATACGAATCAGAGCATCTGGAAAATCTTCCAAGACTATCTCTCTTGCCATGACAGCACTCTGATAAGTACCCGATAGGGCCGAAGCAAAGGCTACATAGAGAACTGGCGTCCCTTCCTTGGCATAGCCGCGAAAGACGTCTTCAAACTGGCCGACATTGATCTGGCTGGTAGTTGGCTTGCTGCCGGACTCCATCTTATCCAGAAGTTCTTGGCTGGTCAGCTTGCCTGCACCAACTGTCTCATAAGTTTGGCCATCTAGCTGAATGGTCAGGCCTAGGACCTGCACATCATTTTCCTGAGTCCAGTTTTCTGGCAAGTCTGCTGTTGAATCGGTTAAAATTTTAAAGGTCATCTTTTTTCTCCATCATTTTTTGTAAATCGCGCAAAGATTGGCTGTCCATCGGTCGCAAGGGCGGTCTTTGCAGATTGATTTGTCCGCTCAGTTTATTGAGGTCTGATTTGGTAACAGCCACTCGCTTCTCTAGCTCCCTAGCGGACACTCTCAAAGCCCCTTGGGCGAAGACAGTCCACTGCTCATTGAGATCGCTGGTCGCCACCGACACCTGATTTTTGGGTGTGTTGAGCTCAGCTGCCAAGCGCTCGATATAGTCATCCGCCGTTTCCTCCTCCTCGGTGAAAACGACTGTCACATTATACTCTTCATAGGTCTGCCGCACTCCCGGCATATACTGGGCATCAAAGACGCAGATAACTTCCAGTCCTTCAAAGCTGGCATAATTGCTGAGTTTCTGGAGCAGAATCGTTCGTGCAGCATCTAACTCTCCGCGGTTAAAGTAAGGACGAGTCTCCCGCCAAAAGGCCGTCATATTGTAGCCGTCCACCAGTAAGATTTTTCTTTTCATAGGCGATTGCGAAAGACTTCATACATGAGAATAGCCGCTGCGACACTGGCATTGAGGCTCTGGACATGCCCATTCATAGGAATGGAAATCATCTCGTCCACCTGCTTTTTGATATTGCTGGAGATTCCCTTGCCTTCATTGCCGATGATGAGGGCCAGCTTGCCTGCTGTATTCCACTTATGAGAAGGTGTCCCCTGCATATCCGTACCGAAAATCCAGAAACCAGCTTCCTTGAGCTTGTCTAGTGTCTGGCTGAGATTGGTCACACGGGCAATGGGAATATGCTCAATGGCACCCGTTGAGGTCTTGGCCACAACTGGTGTCACACCGACTGCCCGGTGCTTGGGAATGATGACTCCAGCCACATTGGTCGCGTCAGCCGTCCGCAAGATAGAACCCAGATTGTGCGGGTCAGTCAGCCCGTCCAAAATCAGCAAGAGCGGATTGTCTTCCTGCTCTGCTTTTTTCAACAGCACCTCGAAGTCAGTATAGGCGAACTCCGCCACCCGCAGGACAAAGCCTTGGTGAACAGCTCCGTCAGTCATTTCCTGCAAGGTCTTCTTAGGCGTCCAAGATATGGAAACCTTCTTTTCCGCTGCTAAATCTTTGATTTTATCAACCTTTTTACCACGCAGGTCGTCTTGAATGTAGAGTTTATTTCCAGTGTTGGCTGCGAGAGCCTCTGTCACCGCATGCACACCGTAGACAATATCGTTTTTTTCCATAGGACTAGTATAACACAAAGGCGAAAAAATGGCGGCAGGATTTACTCGGGCGAGACAGAATTCTGCTCTGATAAAAAGTAATCAGCAGGCCTTAAAATTCCCCGCCAGTCATGCTATAATAATAGAAAGAAGTCTAAAAAAGGAACTCTTACTCATGTCTATTCTCCAACGCACCATCAAGCTGGTACTAGCTACCTGTCTCGCTGCTTGGCTAGCTGACTTTTTAGGTCTGGCCTACTCAACTTCAGCCGGAATTATTGCCATTCTCAGCGTAACCGATACCCGCCGCAGCACTGTAAAGCTAGCTGGCATTCGCTTTTTATCTACCCTGCTGGCTCTGGCTATCGGAAGTCTGGCCTTTCACTTCCTAGGTTTTCATCTCGGAGCATTGGCCATCTATATCGCGATCTATGTGCCTCTGGCCTTTCGGCTTGGCTGGGAAATCGGCATTGCCCCCAGCACCGTCCTCGTCACCCATCTTCTCTTAGAAAAATCCACTTCCTGGTCTCTGCTTGGAAATGGGCTAGCTCTATTCCTTATTGGAACCGGCTTTGCACTCCTAGCCAATCTCTATATGCCCTCGCGCCAGCAAGAGATTGACAGCTACCACGAGCAAGTGGAAGAACAGCTGAAAAAGATTCTCCTGCGCTTTGAATATTTCTTAAAATCTGGAGACGGACGAAATGACGCAGCTCTGATCAAGGAGCTGGATAAGATTCTGCAGCAAGCCTTGCAGCTGGTCTATCTGGATCACTCAAACCGCCTCTTTTACCAGACCAATTACCATATCCACTATTTCGAAATGCGGCAGGCCCAAAACAGCATCTTGCAAGACATGGCTAGCAATATCAATAACTGCCATCTAGCAGCTAGTGAAAGCTTGATTTTAGCCAGCCTCTTCTCCCAAACCGCTAAGCAACTGAGCCAAAAAAATCCCGCCCGAGACCTCTTGGACGAGATTGACAACTATTTGACCGTATTTCGCCAGCGGCCACTCCCTAAGACCCACCAGGAATTTGAAACCCGCGCCATGCTCCTGCAGCTCCTGCGAGACTTGGAAACCTTTATTAGGATGAAGGTAGAATTTTACGAAAAATATAAAGAAGACTAGCGGCTTTGTTTGGCAAATAAAGTACTAAAACTAAAAAAGAGATAAAGACTTTTAATCATCTTTATCTCGGTATTAAAACAACAAGTTTTCATTTCATGACATCGGCTATATAACTGATGTCTTTTTAATTAGGTTCCACAATGTCATAGACCTTGTTTCCCTTAAAATAGACGTAATAGTCCTTATCATCCTCGTCCGCCCAAACGAAGCGAGTGAACATACCTGTCACATCCAGTCCACGTGGTTTCCCTAGTTTTTTGACAACATCTTGGGCTGACATTCCTTTGGAAATACCGCTTAAACTTTCCACCTGCTTAGAGGAAGTGAATGTAATAAGCTTATTCATAACAACAGAATTTTCATCATAACCAATAAGGATAGTATAATTATCCGACTTCCACAGGTCACCTCCACTACTGAGCTCTGAAGTTGGCTGCCCCAGCTTAGCACGTACTTCATCCTTTTTAGTAGCAACCCGATCAGACTCCTCTTCAAAATAAATGAGATTGATGGATTTAAATTCTTCCCACTTATCAATATCTTGCATATCAGTAAGGGCGTCCAAAGATTGACCAAAATCATTAAAGAGAGTATATGGATCATCTTCAATTGCAGAAGACGAACTAGATGAGCTGTAGTCATAGTCGTCATCAGAGTATTCTTTTTTGGAAGATGAGCTCTGTTTTCTGGAGTAGCTAGAGCTAGATGAAGACGAAGTACTCCCACTTCGTCTGAAAAGAGGGACAAACATACAGGCGCTAAGCGTCATCAGACTAAACAAGCAGACTGCAAACAATATAAATTTTTTCATAAGATTCCTTTATTCAATAATATTACTCTTCGATATCAATTCCTTTGGATTCAAATAAATCACGTACTTCTTTAGAAAATGGAAAGATTGTTCCGTCAATGGTTTTTAAATTCGAAAACTGCGATAGCTCCTTTTCAGTCACATTTTCCAAATCAAATTGATCATCTTCACCATCCCATAAAGGGATTAATTGCGCATAGATATCATTACCTCCATCAAAGAAGAGGCTTTCCACATTCTGCGCATACTCTTTAGGTATTTCCAACCGTTCGAAATAAGCCTCTACTTCAGGAATTGGTGTTTCATCGAAGTCTTCTGGATCTATAGATAATTTCTCAGATTCACAAAAACTGTAAACGTCAAATCGTGGCTCAAGCACGTTTTGTTCATACATCAACTCCTGAACAATAGCCAACTTAAATTAAAATTATCAAATTGTAAGAAATCACTCATAAACTACTTCCTTTCAGAATCAGAATGAAGTCTCTATCTTCCGAATACACCAGTCAACCAACTCTTCCAGTCGCTCAATGGATTCGGTCATATGCAGGTAGCCCATGACCGCCTCAAAGCCAGTAGACATGCGATAAGTCACAATATCCGTATTCTTAGCCTTGGTGTGGCTGTTGGCATTGCGGCCGCGCTTGTAGATATCCTCTTCCTTCTCCGTCAGAATCCCTTCTTCCAGCATAAGAGAGATAAGATTGGCCTGAGCCTTGGCAGAAACGTACTTGGTTGCTTCCCTGTGCAGCTGATTTGGCTTGGTCAGACCTTGAAAAATCAGGTGACGCCGGATATACATGGAGTAGACAGCATCTCCCTCAAAGGCGAGAGCAATGCCGTTAATCAGGTTGACATCAGTCACGTGTCCACCTCACTCCGTCCTTAGTATCCAAAAGCTTGATGCCCTGAGCGGCCAATTCATCCCGAATACGGTCTGCAGTCGCAAAGTCCCGATTAGCACGCGCTTCTTGGCGTTCCTCAATCAAGCGCTCAATGTCCGCGTCCAAGACTTCTTCTACAAAGACGATACCAAAAACTTCTAAGAGCTTGGCAAAGGCTTCCTTGACTTGAGCTGTGTAGTTGCCAGAGTTGATCCACTTGGCTAGCTCAAAAACAACCGTAATACCGTTAGCCGCATTGAAATCTTCGTCCATAGCAGCGGTGAACTTGTCTAGAAAGACCTGAAGCTGAGCAGAATCTGCCTGACCAGTGAAAGGCTGCTCATAGGTATTCTTCAAATATTTGAGATTAGTCGCTGCATCATGAACCGCTTTTTCTGTGAAATTAATCGGCTTACGATAATGCTGGGTAGCAAAGAAGAAACGCAGCACCTGACCATCAATGGTCTTGAGGGCATCGTGAACAGTAATGAAATTGCCTAGAGATTTGGACATCTTGACGTCGTCGATGTTGACAAAGCCATTGTGCATCCAATAGTTGGCAAAAGTCTGACCAGTCTTGGCCTCTGACTGAGCGATTTCATTGGTGTGGTGAGGAAATTCTAAGTCCGCTCCTCCACCGTGGATGTCAATGGTATCACCCAAAATCTCCGTTGACATGACCGAACACTCAATGTGCCAGCCCGGACGACCTGCTCCCCAAGGACTGTCCCAGGAAATCTCACCCGGCTTAGCCGCCTTCCAGAGAGCAAAGTCAACTGGATTTTCCTTACGAGCAGTCTCTTCATCTGTCCGACCAGAAGCGCCTAACTCCAAGTCTGCCAAGGTTTTGTTAGCTAGTTTGGCATAATTGTGCGACTTTTCCACTCGGAAGTAGACATCACCCTCTGACTCATAGGCGTAGCCTTTATCCACCAAAGTCTGAACAAAGTCAATGATCGCCTCCATAAAGTCAATCACACGCGGATGTTGGGTAGCGGGCTTGACACCTAGCTGCTCAACGTCAGCACGAAAGGCAGCGATGTACTTGTCCGCGACCTCCTGAGGTGTGATGCCTTCTTCCTTGGCGCGGTTGATAATCTTATCATCCACATCTGTAAAATTGGAAATATAATTGATCTCAAATCCCCGATACTCAAAATAGCGACGAACCGTGTCAAAAGCTACTGTTGAGCGGGCATTGCCGACATGGATATAGTTATAAACCGTCGGACCGCAGACATACATGCGAACCTTGCCCTCTTCGATGGGCACAAATTCACGTAGGCTGCGGGTCATGGTGTCGTAAATTTTAATCATGCGGTCCACTCCCTTCTCTATTTCTGACTTTTTCGGCTGAAAACCAGCTCTGCAAAAGGGCCAAATTGTCTGAGGCCATCCAGTTGGTAAAAGCGCTGCCCTTCCTCTTGGGTAAAGAGGGGAACCCCCTTTCCTAGGATAAGGGGCGCTATCTGAATAATGAGGTGGTCGAAAAGATCCGCATCCAAGAGCGGTCCTACCAAGGAATTACCACCAATCACAAAGACATTTTTGCCTTTGTCAATCTGGTGAACAAAGTCCACCACATCCCCAGCTACTGGCTGGTAATTGCTGACAGGCAGGTGCCTATCATGCGTAAAGACATAGTTTTCCGTAGCTTGATAAAAACTTTCTACATCTTGCAAATCTTGGATTTCCTCAAAGGTCCGCTTGCCCATGATGGTGATATCCATTTGCCTGTAAAAGTCATCATAGCCTGTATCCTCTACAGAACCAAGCTGATGCAGCCAGTCTATCCTGTGCTGGCTGTCTGCCAAGTAGCCATCCATGGTGATACAGCCGTAAAAATATACTGCCATTCTTGTAGTTACCTTTCTAGTTCCTTTGCTATTGTCAAAGCGATAGTGAAAAAAGTCATGGCATCAGCTGTCCGCTCTTCATGGCGGGCATCCCAGGTTCGGTTATGATGATCCACATAGTCAGCTGTGTAGAAGAACTGATAGACTTTACTCTTGCGAAATTGACTCCAAGCCATGATAGCTGAAGCTTCCATGTCCACCACTTTGGCTCCAGCAGCCAAGCGACGCTTGACCTTATCAGGCGTTTCTCGATAAAAGGCATCAGTCGTCCAAGACTTGGTGCGGATATGCTCGATATTGTGCTTGTCAAAGATAGCTTCCAGCTCGATCAGCAGAGACTCGTCATAGGCTACTTCGTCACCCGGTGGGGCATAGTGATAGCTAGTTCCTTCATCTCGCAAAGCGGTTGCAGGCAGGATAATCTTATCCGCCTCAATTGAGCGATCCAAAACGCCACAGGAACCTAGAATGATGAAATTCTTGAAGCCTCTGGCCGCTAACTCCTCCAGCTGGCCGACTATCATGGGAGCCCCAATCGGAGCCAACATAACTGCTAGCTTGCTAGGGCCTTGGCGGTAAATATACCATGGATGCTGTCCGTTTATGCTTTTCAAATAGCCTCCTGGATAGACTGCTTCTGACTCAATCAAACGTTTCAGAATTTCTCCATTAAAGGACAGGATAATGGTTTCGCACACCTCACCCTTGTCATGAACTGGCTTTTCAGTAGGCTCAATAACCGCTGCTACATCTTCAAATTCCTCTAATAGCATAACTTCTCTTTCTTTAAGGCTCCAGCAAATCCGCCTTCATTTTATTTAGACGGCGCAGTTTGGTCTCATCTTTTTTGGCTTCACTGATATAATGAGCCCATTCTCGCTGGTGGCTAGGTGGCAGTTTGGTAAAACGCTCCTTGGCAGGACCGTCCAAACCTTCTTTCAGTTCAAGGACTGCCTGGTTTAAAATATCATCTGATAAATCTGACATCGTCGGTTCCTCCTGTCATATTTTACTTCGATAGCTTTGCCAACCTTTTCTAAAGACTTGATGAATGGTGGCTGGCTTCACGGGCATGCTCTAGCTTGTCTAGATAGTATTCCCGTTTCTCCTCTACCTCGTGAATGGTTGGCTCGTCTTTCTTACCGTGAACACGGACAATCTTGGCTGGAACTCCGACCACCGTCACATCACTTGGAACATCAGCTACAACTACTGCACCGGCTCCGACCTTGGCTTTTTCTCCAATCTCAATCGGTCCAATGACTTGGGCATGGGCAGAGACCAAGGCACCTCGACGGACGGTCGGGTGGCGTTTGCCTGTATCCTTGCCCGTGCCGCCAAGAGTCACGCCGTGGTAAAGCATGGCCCCTTTCTCCACAATGGCTGTCTCTCCAATCACCAGACCACTGCCATGGTCGATGAAGACACCCGACTCAATCTGAGCGCCAGGGTGAATCTCAATCTGGGTCCAGAAACGCCAGAATTGACTGTGCATGCGCGCCAGCAGCTTAAAGCCGTGCCGCCACAAAAAATGCGAGAGGCGGTGGGCCGCCAAAGCTTTGATGCCCGGATAGGTTAGTAAGACTTCCAGCGACGTTCGTGCCGCCGGGTCATTTTCCTTTACAATATCAATAGATTCCTTCCACCAACCCATGCTAGCCTCCTTCCTTCTCTAAACAAGGAGAGACGAGAACTAGGCTCGCCTCTGCCGATTTCTGATAAGGTCACAGGGATGAACGACCTCTTATTCTTCTGTTTTAGGGCTTTCTTGATGATCATTGTGACCTTTGTGCTCCTTGCGCGGATGATGTCCCTTGTCATGATGATGTTTTGGCTTATCAGACTTTGGCGGACGCGGCAGCAATACTTTCATAGAAGCATCTACCCGACCTTTGGCATCAATCTTGATAACCTTGACATCCACTTCATCACCGATTTGTACAACGTCCTCTACATTATTAGTCCGAGTCCAAGCTAGCTCTGAAATGTGAACCAGGGCATCCGTCTTGTCAAAGAGATTGACAAAGGCACCGAATTTCTCAATCCGAACAACCTTGGCGTGGTATACTTCATCCACTTTTGCTTCGCGGACCAAGCCAGCAATGATTTCCTTAGCACGATTAATCGCATCTTGATCGCTGGAGTAGATGGATACATTTCCTTCTTCATCAATGTCAATCTTAACACCGGTCTCAGCGATAATCTTGTCGATGGTTTCCCCGCCTTTTCCGATGACAATCTTAATCTTATCTACATCAATCTTGATGGTGTCGATTTTCGGAGCAGTTGGAGCCAACTCAGGACGCGGAGCAGGAATCGTCGCTTCAATCAAGTCCAGGATTTCAAAACGGGCTTTCTTAGCCTGAGCTAAAGCTTCTGACAGAATTTCCGCTGTAATTCCTTCAATCTTGATATCCATCTGCAGGGCGGTAATCCCTTCACGGGTACCAGCTACCTTAAAGTCCATATCGCCAAAGTGGTCTTCCAAACCTTGAATATCGGTCAGAACTGTGTAGTTGCTGCCATCTGAAATCAAGCCCATGGCAATTCCAGCAACCGGCGCCTTGATTGGCACACCACCTGCCATCAGAGCCAGAGTGCCCGCACAGATAGAGGCTTGTGAGGAAGAACCGTTTGATTCCAAGACTTCCGCTACCAGACGAATCGCGTACGGAAACTCTTCCAGACTAGGCAAGACTTGCTCCAAGGCACGTTCCCCAAGAGCACCGTGTCCGATTTCACGACGGCCAGGAGCCCCATAACGGCCTGTCTCACCGACAGAATATTGCGGGAAATTATAGTGGTGCATGAAGCGTTTCTTGTATTCTGGATCCAAGCCGTCAACGATTTGCGTCTCACCCATTGGTGCCAGAGTCAGAACAGACAAGGCCTGGGTTTGCCCACGGGTAAAGAGACCAGAACCATGCACGCGCGGCAAGTAATCCACTTCCGCATCCAGCGGACGGATTTCATCAACCTTACGACCGTCAGGACGGACCTTATCTTCAGTAATCAAACGACGCACTTCAGCATGCTCCATTTGTTCCAAGATTTCAGCCACATCACGCATGATACGGTCGAATTCTTCATGGTCCGCGTATTTCTCTTCATAAACTGCTGTGACTTGGTCTTTGACAGCCTGAGTCGCTGCTTCACGCGCCAGTTTTTCTTCTACCTGTACAGCCTTTTGCAAATCGCTGTTGTAGGCTGCGACAATCTCTGCCTGCAGCTCTTCATCAACATGCAGCAATTCTACTTCCGCTTTTTCCTTACCGACTGCTGCGACAATTTCTTCTTGGAAGGCAATTAATTCTTTAACCGCTTCGTGCCCTTTGAGAAGAGCTTCCAGCATGATATCTTCAGTCAGTTCCTTGGCTCCAGACTCTACCATGTTGATAGCCTCTTTGGTACCAGCTACTGTCAGTTCCAAAAGCGAAACTTCTTTTTGTTCCTTGCTAGGGTAGATGATGAATTCACCATCTACATAGCCAACCTGAACTCCTGCGATAGGGCCATTAAAAGGAATATCTGAGATTGAAAGAGCTAGAGAGCTACCGAACATAGCAGCCATTTGAGGCGAAGCATCTTCGTCATAAGAAAGAACAGTATTGATAACCTGAACTTCATTGCGGAAACCTTCCGCAAACATAGGACGAATCGGGCGGTCAATCAAGCGGGCAGTCAAAGTCGCATCTGTTGACGGACGACCTTCGCGCTTGTTAAAGCCACCAGGGTATTTCCCCGCTGCATACATTTTTTCCTCATAGTTGACCTGCAATGGGAAAAAGTCCCCAGTAGCCATTTTTTTGGACATGGTGGCCGCAGTTAAAACGGTACTTTCTCCATAGCGAACAACGGCGCTGCCATTTGCCTGCTTTGCAACCTGACCGGTTTCAACTACCAGCTCACGGCCTGCAAAAACGGTTTTAAAAACTTGTTTTGTCATAAAGACTCCTTGCCGAGCACATGCTCAAATTTTTTCATACGTCTTGGCTACAAAGATCAAGATATTAAGACCGTCAAAAGCAAAGTAAAAATAGGAAACTGGTGAAGTCTTCGATGAAGAAAAGACAGTTTATCTTTTTTATACAGCTTTTAGGTCGTGTCCAGTTCATCAAGATATTAAGCCCTTAAGCAACTCATAGGAAGTGTTCAGTTAGCACTGTGACTTTAATATCATGGCCTTAGCAGCTTATTATACCCTCATCTTTGTATCAAGCACGTACAGACCTTATTTTACCACAATTTCAGGCAAAAGAAAAAGTCTGAAAATGGCTTTTTTCTAGAAAAGTACTGAAAATCTATTTTTCTTTTCTATAGCTGATTATAGTTAGCTGTCAGAATTCGTTTTTTCCCTTTCGATTCGTCAAATAGGATGGCGGTATAACCACCATTCACTTTTCAAAGAGAACTTCTTGCTTTATAATAAATACAGTGACTCATTTCAAACATGTAAAGGAGACAATCGTGCCAGAACATCAAACAGTTGAAAAGAAAGATTTTTTCTCGCTCCTTGCGACAGCCTTAGTCAGCTTTGCAGGCATTTTATCCGAAACCAGTATGAACGTAACCTTCCCACACCTAAGCAAGGTCTTTGGGTTAGGATTGGGAACGCTGCAATGGATTACAACAGGGTATTTGTTAGCAGTGGCCATTACGATTACTTTAGGAGCAACCTTGGCCCACAATTGGAAAGAGAGAACCATCCTCTTTACCGCTCTGGCCAACTTTTGCTTGGGCACACTGATTGCCATGTTGGCTCCAAGCTTTCCCATCTTGATGGTAGGGAGAATCCTGCAAGGAGGAGCTACTGGATTAGCCATTCCTTTGCTCTTTAACTTGATCGTTGAGCGTGTTCCTAAGCAAAAAATTGGAACCTACATGGGCTTGTCTGGGATGGTGGTCAGCCTAGCACCAGCAATTGGGCCGACTTACGGTGGTTTTATGATTAGTCGTTTTGACTGGCATATGATTTATACCTTTATTCTTCCTGTCCCAATCATTTCCTTTATTCTTGGCTTTTTCTTTTTAAGAAATTCCGAGAAGTCTAGGAAACGCGCCTTTGATCTCCTCTCATTTCTCCTTTTAGCAAGCTCACTCGTCTTTGCCATTGTAGCTATCTCTAGCTTAGAAGAAGGACATATCGATTGGCTCTATCTTGTTCTCTGCCTACTGCCACTAGCTTGCTTCATCTATCGAAGCTTGAAAATCGATCATCCATTCCTAGATATTCGGATTTTAAAGCAACCAACGGTCTTATTGGCTATTTTACCCTTCTTTATTTTTCAATTTATCAACCTATCGGCCAACTTTCTGATTCCCAACTTCCTGGTCATAGAAAAAGACATTTCAACCGCTCAGGCAGGCTTTGCTCTGCTTCCAGGAACCATGCTCGGAGCTTTCCTCTCTCCTCTCTTTGGCAAACTCTATGATACAAAAGGTCCTAAACCAACCCTTTTTACAGGAAATTTCCTTCTTTTCCTTGCTGTACTTTTGCTCCTTATCTTTACAAAAGAAGTCACCTTAGCAACTGTTATTGCGATTTATATTTGCTTTACCTTGGGGCGAAACATGGCCTTTAATAACACACTAGCTCTAGCGACGACTCAAGTTGATAAAGGAAAGACTGCAGATACGACCGCGCTGTTTCAGCTGGCCCAGACCTTTGCGGGTGCTATAGGTACCGCAGTAACTGCTGTCATCGCCAATCAAGCTCCCAATATGACAAAAGGAACTCAAAACGTCTTTACCCTTTTATTGGGCTTGGTTATCTTCGTATTCTTATCTTATCTACTGCTTTTTAAAAGGATTGCAGCAAAGAAACATTGACTTTTATCCTCAAGTGATAAACATCTAAAAAATACTGACTTATACTTCTCCTCCAATTAGAAATAGTGGGAATATATTAAAAAAGCCCGTCTAGATGCAAGACTTACTCAATTAGAAGTTGCTGAAAAGTTAGGTGTGGCTCAAGCCCAGTATGCTAGGTGGGAAAACGGAGGAAGAAATCCAAAAGATGAAACAGTAGAGAAACTAGCTAAAATATTTAATACTTCTTTTGAAACATTGAACGGACGTGATGATGGACTAGAAGAAATTGTTAGTTTATTGAGGGAGTATGAACTGACAGAAAAGGAGAAAAAAGAAATTATTAGTGTTTTAAAGCAATTTTTGATGAATAAGAAAGATTAGTTACTGTCGGGAAGATAACTTGAACTATCTATATAAAATTTAGAAGGAGTGGAAATATGGAAGCACTAGAATTATTAGGCTTAGATATGGATCAAACTGAAATTCTCTATAATTTTCAGTTTTTAAAAACCGTTGAAGATATAAAAAACGAGAAAAATCAAACTTTAAAAGAAGAAAAGACTAAATGGTTGAATGAATGGCAAAATGGTATTGAGTTAGTTTTTTCAGAGACATACCAAGATTATATTATTGAGTGGTTAAAAGATGAAGAGGAATTAAAAAATTGGATTTCTAGAAAAGAAGTTGAGTTGAATTCCATTTGGCTTGATTTAGTTACTTTGGAGACATATGTTTTTGAACCATATTATCCACTGAATACAAGCGATAAAAAAAGTAAAATAAAATATAATTCAAAAAATTCGTGGTTAGAAGAATTTATTGTTAGCAACTTTATGTCCAAAGAGCTGTACTCAGAAATGAAAAAAACTTATAAAAAATCTTTTGGAAAAATAACTAAAAAAAAGAATTTTTACATTAACACAGCTTTGGCAAGCCTAGGTTTGGCATTATTATTTACTGGTATCGGTGCAGTATTTGCACCACAAATTGCAGTGACATTACTTGGAAGTCAATTCGCAGGACTTTCTGGAGCTGCATTAACAAATGCAGTTTTAGCCTATCTAGGAGGAGGTGCTATTGCAGCTGGTGGTTTAGGAGTTGCAGGCGGGACAATGGTAATAGCTGGTGGTGGTGCCTTGTTGGGATTAAATATTGGAATGATGAGTAGTAGCTCTTTTGTACTGTTGAAAAAAGTGTTAGTTAATCCTACTCAAAATATGGTCTTGTGTTCGAAGTTACTAACAGTAGTAAAAGTTTTTGTATTAAATAAAAATAATGATATTGGAGTAGCGAAAACTATTTATAATGAATTCAGTAATTCAATTTCAAATTTAGAAAATCTTGGTTATGATACTGAATTAGATATGGACAAGAAAGATAAAAAAGAACTAGAAAAATCTCTTGCCCAAATGAAAAATACAAAAGAGGAATTAAAGAAATTTATTAGTTCGTATGAAATTGGTATAACTAAAAAACAATGATTTAGTTTAAACAGATAATTGTAATAAGTATAGATGGTGTGGTTCGAAAATATTGAAGGATTATTAAAAATTCAAAAATATTAGTTTTTGTAAAAGTTATTTGGGAGAAGCCTTTTTACAAAATCAAACAAGAGTTTGGGACAAAAAGATTTCAATTTTTAAAAATCTTAATTATTAAGCCCTTCAAATCTATAATTAAATGCGAAAAGCGAACAAAGCAGAATTCTGATTACCAGAAAACTAGTTTTGTTCGCTTTTTATATTTGAGGTTGGACTTTTGTCCCAGCCTCTTGTTTTATAAATAACTGTGTTATTCATTCTTAGAGTGTAACATATACCATATAAGCATTCCCAGAGATACTTTGCAATAAATCTTTGCCATTTACGGAAGTATATGTGTCCGGCTCTATTCTAATACGCTTTACATTATAGAGTGCGAACCAGTGCATGTTTTCCGGTTCTTTTTCCCAGATTGACGGAACTGTATAGCCATTGGGGATTGGTTTTTTTGTTCCTTTGCTTGTATCTTCTACATCTGCAATAATTGCATAACTACCGTCTTTTACAGTAAGAATGATTTTTTTAATCATGTGTCTATATTCTTTTCTTGGTCCTCTCTCCATGGTTAAAAGGACTTTCCCATCGTGTTCCTTGGCGTGAAGGGCATAAATATTTATTCCTTCCCTAGCGCTAAGTTCCCCATCAAATCTCTCACCAAATTTGTATACAAGTCCCAATCCATTTTCATATTGTTCTATATTTAACATGATAGAACCTCCTATTGTATATTCTAGTTCCCACTACTCTTAATCTAGCGGAAATCTAGTTACAATTAGTGTACCATACTTTTGCGCTTCTGTCAATAGATTTAAAAAAATTTTTTTCTGAGAGATTGCTGAAAACTTGGGAAAAAAGACTAGACATTTTTGGTAGCTTTTGGTAGCTAAACAGACAAATTGTTTTATTATTCTCACAGTGAACATAAAAAATGTTGATTTATCAGCATTCTTTTTCATTTCAAATGGTTTCTCGGAAAGACATTTTGGGGGATTTTTTGCTATACTATTTCTATATATGACAAAAGGAGTAAACTATGGAACAAAAACATCGTTCTGAATTTCCGGAAAATGAACTCTGGGACCTAACGGCCCTTTACCAAGACCAGGAGGACTTCCTACGGGCTATTGAAAAGGCCAGAGAGGACATCCAGAAATTCGTCCGTGATTACCAAGGCAAGCTTAGCACTTTCGAAGGTTTTGAACGGGCATTTGCTGAGTTAGAGCAGATTTATATCCAAATCAGCCATATCGGTAACTACGGTTTTATGCCACAGACCACTGACTTTGGTGATGAGAGCTTTGCGCAGATTGCCCAAGCAGCTATGGAGTTTGAGACGGAAGCCAATGTTGCCCTCAGCTTCTTTGACGACGCCTTGGTCGGTGCAGATGAAGCTGTCTTAGAAAAACTAGGTCAAGAGCCCCATCTGACTTCAGCCATTCGCCAAGCTAAAATCAAAAAAGCCCACTATCTGGGAGCAGATGTCGAAAAAGCCTTGACCAATCTAGGTGAAGTCTTTTACAGTCCACAGGATATTTACACCAAGATGCGGGCCGGCGACTTTGCTATGGCTGACTTTGAAGTAGACGGCAAAGTTTACAAAAATAGCTTTGTCACCTATGAGAATTTCTATCAAAACCATGAAAATGCAGAAATCCGCGAAAAATCTTTCCGTTCTTTCTCAGAAGGTCTTCGTCAGCACCAAAACACTGCTGCAGCTGCCTATCTGGCTCAGGTCAAGTCTGAAAAACTGCTGGCTGACATGAAAGGTTATGACTCTGTCTTTAACTACTTACTGGCAGAGCAAGAAGTTGATCGCTCTATGTTCGACCGGCAGATCGACTTGATTATGAGCGAATTTGCCCCAGTAGCTCAGAAATATCTCAAGCATGTCGCCAAGGTAAATGGACTTGGAAAAATGACCTTTGCCGATTGGAAGCTGGACTTGGACAGCGAGCTTAATCCCGAAGTCAGCATTGATGATGCCTATGACCTGGTCATGAAGTCAGTCGAGCCACTCGGACAAGAATACTGCCAAGAAGTTGCCCGCTACAAGGAAGAACGCTGGGTAGACTTTGCCGCCAATGCCGGAAAGGACTCTGGAGGCTATGCTGCTGATCCTTATCGGGTCCACCCTTACGTTCTCATGAGCTGGACTGGCCGTATGAGTGATGTCTATACTCTGATTCACGAGATTGGACACTCTGGTCAGTTTATCTTCTCTGACAATCACCAAAGCTACTTTAACGCCCACATGTCTACCTACTATGTGGAAGCACCGTCTACCTTTAATGAGCTCCTGCTTAGTGATTACCTGGAACACCAGTTTGATAATCCACGCCAGAAACGCTTTGCCCTGGCTCACCGTCTGACGGATACTTACTTCCACAACTTCATTACTCACTTGCTGGAAGCTGCCTTCCAACGCAAGGTCTATACTTTGATTGAAGAAGGCGGAACCTTCGGCGCAAGCAAACTCAACGTTCTCATGAAAGAAGTCTTGACAGACTTCTGGGGCGATGCTGTTGAGATTGACGACGACGCTGCCCTGACTTGGATGCGCCAAGCCCACTACTACATGGGGCTGTACAGCTATACTTACTCAGCTGGTCTGGTCATCTCTACTGCAGGCTACCTACATCTTAAAAATGACGATAATGGTGCCCGTGACTGGCTTGAACTGCTCAAATCTGGCGGCAGCAAGACTCCGCTTGAGTCAGCTATGATTATCGGAGCAGATATTTCGACGGATAAACCACTCCGCGACACCATCCAATTCTTGTCTGACACAGTTGATCAGATTATTGCCTACAGCGAGGAGTTGGGGGAATAAAGAATAAACAAAATCAGCTTGAAGATTTGCTTCAAGTTGATTTTTAAATAGTTTAATAAAAATTAAGAGACCCAAAAAAATGGAAATAAAGTAAAATGTAGGCACTAAAACAAGCGATAAATATAAGCCATCTTGTCCAGTACTGTGACTTAGTATAATTCTTCATTCGGAGCAGCCCGATGAAAAACCAAATCAGACTCCAAAAAACCAGACCTAGAATCTGAGGGGCAAAATAGGAAATTAAAAGCAAAACAGGGATCAACAAGGCTAATACTAGTATGATTCTTTTTTGAGTGATCTGCTCTCTAGGAATCATCCATCCCACAAAGAAACACAAAACCGCTGGGGCAACAAATGGTGTAAAAATCATAAAAACAAATAAAAGATGTTTTAGCAACTCAATCATTAACATTACCACATTCCCATCATGTTTTAAATAACCCGGCTCCCTAACGAGACCCATTGGAAATAATACTTCTACTTATTATACCTTAAAAAGTGAATTTTCGAACAAAATTTTTAAATTGACTCCTTATTGTTATAATCGCAATAAAAAAGACCACTCTATAACCTGAGCAGTCTCAATTTTAAATAGGTCTAATTTAATCTTCCACGCACTTTATCCCAAGTCTGCCACAATCGCTTTAATCTGCTGGGCAGTATGAACGCCCGCCACCTGCTTGACGACTTGACCGTCTTTTTTAAAGAGCAGGGTCGGGATAGACATGATACCAAAGGCGCGTGCTGTAGCTGGATTTTCATCCACATCCATCTTGACAATCTTGAGCTCGTCTTCGGAAAGTTCCTCTGAGAGCTTATCAAGGATTGGTCCCTGCATGCGACAAGGCCCGCACCAAGTCGCCCAAAAGTCAATCAGCACCAAGCCGTCTTTTGTTTCTTGCTCAAATGTTGCATCTGTGATTGCTTTTACCATTATTTTTCTCCTTTATTCTTAGTCAAACTTTGTCAAATCCTGCTTCATCAGGAAAAAGAAGACGTCGCCGTAAGTACCCTGGTAGTTCAAATCATGGCCTTTATAAGTCAATTTTTTAACTGGGTAATAATCTGCCACTCCAATCAAGCAGGCTTGCTGGGACTGCTCAAACTCCTGATAAGACTCAAAGGTCATCTTCCGCTCCTGCTTGACAGCATCCAAATATGTAATTTCAATCATAATTTCTCCTTTTTCAAATTACTCTTATAATTTTTATTTTATGATTATATTGTAATAAGTTTGGTTACATCTGTCAAATAAAACGACTTGGAGAAATCACTTGGCTTTTCAAGCAACTCACCGATTTCCTGACAAACAAAAAAGCCTCCCATCGGAAGACTTTCTCATATAAATAAGAAAAACCAAGCTCAATGCCCCTTGTGCTTTTCCAATCGTTTTTGCTGTTTGAGTTCGAATTTCCTTTGCTTAGCCAGTTCTTTCTGCTGCTTGCGCTTGACTCGAGCGATTTTCTTTTGCTCTTCAAATTGAAGCTTCAGCGCTTCCTGAGACTTTGAAGAACGTGAAGCCATCTGCTCCTTTTTAGCCTGTCTCTGCAGGCGTTTAGGACTGACCGACTTAGTCTGCTCCTTCACCCTAATGCTAGGACTAAACTGCAACCGATGATAATAACGGTTTAGAAAATCCAACAATTCCTGCGTACTAGGCTCTGCACCAAAGGTGACTCGGCAAACTCTATAAGATTTAGCATGTTCCTGCTCGAAAAGGCCGTGCCAAAATCCCTCTTCAAAATAAACTGTCAGCGTCATTGAAATCTTATCCATGACAGCCCCTCCTTTAAAAATTCCTAAGAATGGACAACCAAGGAGGAAGGTTACTGACAAAAAATGGATTTTTTGCGTCTGGACTACCAACCAGAACTGTGTTTTTATCTTAGTAGCTACAGTTTAGCAAGATTTTCTAAAAAACTCAAGGTTATCGGAATCTCGCTTAGATGACTGGATTGGATTTTCTTGTATGAAATCCAGAAAAATTAAAAAAAGAAAGCTCTCGTATTGTAAAACAGTTTCATTTCCGCTATAATACTACAAATACTGAAAGGAGAGAACTATGAAATACCTTTGGGCTTTTCTAGCCATCCTGAGTTTGTCCGCTCTAGCTATTTTCTTCTGGCATTTCCAAAACAGAGCCAATCCTACCCCTCCTAAGCCAGAAACCACACAGACAGCCTCTAGCGAGAAGAGCGACAAGCAACCGACTCCGACAGAAGACATCGTATCCGAAGAGTACAGCGTTTCGTACGATGACAAGCAACTCTACGGAAAGATTACTGCTCCTTCTGACTACAAGAGTAAAAAATTGCCGACTATTGTTATCGCACATGGATTTAACAACACCCTTGAGCAATATGAAATGTACAGCCAGCTGCTGGCAAAGCAAGGTTATCTGGTTTACAGCTTTGATTTCTACGGTGGCAGCCGCCAATCGAAAAGCGGTGGACAAGATATGCTGAATATGTCGGTCAAGACCGAACTCACAGACTTGACTCAAGTCATGGAAAAGCTGAGTTCCGAGGCCTTTGTAGATAAGAGCAAAATGAGCTTATTCGGTGCCAGCCAAGGCGGTGTCGTTGCCAGTCTCTATGCTGCTGCTTATCCGGACCGCGTACACAAACTCATGCTTATCTTTCCAGCTTTCGTTCTTTTTGACGATGCCAAGGAAACCTACCGCGAGCTTGGAAGTCCAGACCTAGATCAACTTCCTGATAGTCTGACACACCACAATACTACCCTGGGCAAGATTTATCTAATCGATGCCTTAGACATTGACATCCAAGCAGAGCAGGCCAAAATCACCGCTCCGACCCTCATTATCCACGGCACTGATGATGCAGTCGTGCCCTACCAGTATGCTGTTCAAGCGAGCCAGATTATTCCAAATGCAAAGCTGGTCACAGTAGAGGGTGGAGAGCACCGTATCGACGAAAAATTTGCTATCACTGCCGCTCCTGCCATCCAAAAATTCTTGAAAGAGTAGATTCACTGATAGAAAAAGTTCTTCTAACATCATAGAAGAGCTTTTTGTTTGGAAAAATTAGAAGGGTTAGGCTAGGAAACGATACTTGAACACCTTAAAACGAACTAAGAGGAATGATGAATAAAAAGGTCTCTAAAACCAGAGAGCCAATTTTAGCTCGGGCTAAAATCCTAGTGAAAACAAAAAATCTCCCCGAAGGGAGATCATTCTGGTTTATTTTACCTTACAGTGCTAGGAACCGTAACCGAAGATAATACTTGAGTATATCGAGGTAAGGTGACAAGGCAATGTAAGTGGAAAATAAAGCAGATTAGCGACGAAGTCCAAGAGAGTTAATCAACTCACGGTAACGGTTAACGTCGTTCTTACGAAGGTAAGCCAAGAGGTTACGACGGCGACCGATTTTCTTCATCAAACCACGGTAAGTAGCGTGGTCTTTTTTGTGTTGTTTGATGTGGTCGTTGAGGTGGTTAATTTCCCAAGTAAGGACAGCAACTTGTACCTCTACTGAACCAGTGTCACCTTCGTGACGTGCGTATTGTGCAATGATTTCATTTTTTTTCTCTTTTGAGATTGCCATGATATACTCCTTTTCTTTACGCTTCATCCGAGTGGCAGGTTTGGCATGGCCTGCAACCAAGAAGAAGTTATTTGTCTTTACGACATACTTATTCTACCAAGAAGGTCTACCTTTGTCAAATGATTCTGTTTCAACTCTTTTGTATGAGAAATTCAGGCTTTTTCATTTACAATTCAACCCCAAAGATTTCTAAAGAAAGCATTTCTACCTCGGTCAGCCTCCGCCATTCTCCAAGAGCCAATGCAGGATCCAACTGTAGGGGTCCCATCGTGAGGCGCTGAAGATCCGTGACTTCTTTTCCGCAGGCAGCCACCATGCGCTTGACCTGGTGGAACTTGCCTTCAGCTAGGGTAATTTCTACGAGAGAAGTCTCTTTTGCTTCATCCAGCTCTACAATCTTGAGCTGAGCTGGCTGACAGGTGAAGTCTTTCAGCTCTATTCCGGCAGCGAAGCGCTCCACATCTGCTTGGTTCATCAGGCCTGCTACTTGAGCTCGGTAGATTTTTTCTACGTGCTTTTTGGGTGACAGCATGGCATGGGCTAGCTTGCCATTATTGGTCAGAAGGAGCAGGCCGTGGGTATCAATATCCAAACGGCCGACAGGAAACACTTCTTTCTGACGGGCAGTCTCGTCCAGCAAATCCAGAACTGTCTTATGACGGTCATCTTCTGTCGCCGAAATGACTCCCTGCGGCTTGTTGAGAAGGTAGTAGACGAATTTTTCATAGGTCAACCTTTGGCCAGAAACAATAATCTCATCTGCTGTCTCATCAATCTGGGTCTTAGGTAATTTCTCTGCTCTGCCATTGACCAAAACCAGCCCTTTCTTTAGGAGCTGCTTGACCTGGGCGCGTGAGCCCAGACCATTTTCTGCTAAAAATTTATCCAGACGCATCATATAACCTCCTAGCTTTTTGGAGCCAATCCGCTCTTTTCTTTGCTATATCTTAGAACAAAGAGCGAGGTCAGAATCATAGCCAGCCCCAAAACGCTGAAGATAAAGGCTGGGGCGTTAGAGAATCTCCCAATGAAACTGAGGACAAATGTAGTGGCCGTTGCTCCGATACTGCAGCCTAAAATCACGATAGAAGTGGCTTGATTGAGAAGGTGGGCGGAAATGCGCTCGGACAGGGTGTAAAAAATGGTCGTCAGACCGACACTATATACAAAGCCAGCGCTAATAGTAGCCATGCTGAGTGACAAGAGATTAGGTGAGAAGCCAATGATAATCTGAGTCAGGCCAAAAACCAGACCAGAAAGCATCAGCAATTTATCTCTAAAAAGACGTGTCAAACTAGCAAAGCTGATACCCGCTGCAATCCCAATCAACTGCATCAAGGAAAGAATCACACCTGCAGTCTGGGCCGTCCCCATGCCGGACTTCTCTACAATCCCCGGCACGCGCACATTGATGGCAATATAGGTCAGCACAATAACCCCCGCCACAAAGGCAAAAACTAGACTTAGCTGCCAATCATGACTGCTTAGCTTAGGAGTCAATTCAGACTGCTCGTGCTGCTTTTCAGAGACCTTGTCATAAGGGACAAAAAGCAAATAAAGCGCCAAAACCACCAGTCCAAAGGTATAGACGAGAAAAGCAGCCTGCCAACCAAGAGGAAGAAGCCGACTGACGCCAAAAGTCAAGAGAGCTGTCCCGACTACTTCTGCCGAGCCTCTCAGTCCTAAAAGCCGAACGCGTTCCTGTCCCTTGTAGCGCTCGCTCACAATCGAAATCGCCTTGGCATTGAGCAGACCGATTCCCATCCCAAAGACAAGCCGAGAGGCAAACATCAGCCAGTAAGACTGATTAAGAAGAGGAAGAAGCCCACAGAGCGAAAAGATTAGAAGTCCGCTCACAATCATCTGACGCTCTGTCAGGTATTTTTCAATGACCCTATTAAACAGTAACATAATCATAATCCCAGCCGAAGGCAAAGAAACCAGAAGTTCTACCCAACTTTCTGGAATCCCTTTATAAAAAGCAAACATGGCCGACTGGGCACTGGAAATCGAAAAAGCCGTAGTCAGAATCAAAGAAAGCGAGAGGATACTCACCTTTTCCATCAATTTTTTCATTCTATTTTCCTTTAAAATTCACACTACCTCTATCATACAGTTTTTTGGGTCAAGACGCAATTTCTTTGTCAGGAATATTATGGGTCGCTGTGGCTCCATTCAAAATCAGGCACTGCCAGGCAGTCAAAACCGCTCCCGCCTTTATTTCTTACAGCTTTTATGTTATGATGAAGGATAGAAAAAGGAGAGAATCATGTCTGTGAGTGAAAAAACATCTGTTATTGAACGATTAACCAAACCAGCCCATTTAATTGATATGAAGGACATTATCCGCGAGGGCAATCCGACCCTGCGCGCTATCGCTGAGGAAGTCAGCTTCCCTCTATCAGACCAGGAAATCATTCTGGGCGAGAAGATGATGCAATTTCTCAAGCATTCCCAGGATCCAGTCCTGGCAGAAAAAATGGGGCTTCGCGGCGGTGTTGGTCTAGCTGCTCCCCAGCTGGATATTTCCAAACGGCTCATCGCTGTTTTAGTTCCCAACCCTGAGGACGAAGAGGGCAATCCGCCTAAGGAAGCTTATAGTTTGCAAACACTGATGTACAATCCTAAGATTGTAGCCCATTCCGTTCAGGATGCAGCTTTAGCTGATGGTGAAGGCTGCCTATCAGTCGATCGAGAAGTACCGGGCTACGTGGTTCGGCATGCGCGAGTGACAGTGGATTACTTTGACAAGGACGGTCAAAAGCATCGTATCAAGCTCAAGGGCTATAACGCCATTGTTGTTCAGCATGAAATTGACCACATCAACGGCATCATGTTCTACGACCGCATCAATGAAAAAGACCCATTTGCAGTCAAAGACGGCATGTTGGTGATTGAGTAAATAACTTATATATCATTATCAAAAATCATAACCACCCGTCTAACGGGTGGTTTGTACCAGGGCTATAAGCCCACATCACCAGCCAGCGCTTAAAGACGCTGGCTTTCACTTTGTTCAAGCCTCATTGCTTTTGACTCGTCACAAACCTCTCAAAGAGGTGTTTGCATCACTTACCACTATCCCTAAAGGGATCCTCATATTCTTTTACACTCAATTTATCCAACGCTATATCATGCTTTTCCTGCTCTTGGATATATTTCTTAATGGTAGCTTCATTAAGTCCTACTGTACTCACGTAATAACCTTCCGCCCAAAAATGTCGGTTCCCAAACTTGTACTTTAGGTTGGCGTGCTTATCAAACATCATGAGAGCACTTTTACCTTTTAAATACCCCATGAAACTAGAAACACTTATCCTCGGTGGAATACTTACCAACATATATACATGATCTGGCATTAAGTGATCCTCGATAATTTCAACACCTTTATAACTACATAATCGATGAAATATTTCACCCAAACTGTTTCGATATTGATTATAAATAATTTTTCGTCTATACTTAGGTGTCAACACAATGTGATATTTACACATCCACTTTGTGTGTGATAAACTATGTGCCTTTTGCGCCATATTTTTCTCCTTTCGCTTCACAATTGGCTTGAACACCTTTATTGTATCGCGTTTGGAGTTTTTTTGGTATAACCTTCGATGCGCACCCGCATAGCGGGTGGTTTATTTGTCTCGCACCTAGCGGAGCGAGACAGACTGAAAGTCAATAATGAGAGTGGGACAGAAATCGGTAATTCGTTAGAATTCGATTTCGTCGTCCCACCTCCGCACAGTTGAGTAGGGCTGTAAAAGCTGATGAAATCAGCGTAATAGAGCCCACTCAACCACTGCGTCTTGCTCGACAATCCAAAGACAATTGAGAGGCTAGGACTTTTGTCCCAGCCTCATTTTTTCTATTCTAACTATCCCGTCTCCAGAAAATAGCCAAGAGGATAACTGCTCCTAGCACTGATGGAACAATAGCTGTATCAGCAAGCATTGGCCCCCAATGGCCAAAGAGAAATTGACCTATCAAGGAACCAAACCAGCCCAAGAGGATTTTCCCAATACAGCCCATGCGCTCCCCGCGGCTGGTAATAGCCCCAGCGATAAGGCCGATAATAAAACCGACAAACATACTACCAATCATATATTCCCCTTCTTTCTATATTTCTAGTAAGGCTTCTCAAGAAGCAAGTGGAATCTGTCATTATGGAATGCGCCATTCAAGGCAGCTTGAAATCTTAAATTACCCAGTCTCCATTTCTAAAGATTGCTACACGGCTGCCGTCTTCACGGATACCGTCAATATCCATCTGATTTGAACCAATCATAAAGTCCACATGGACATCTGAGCGGTTGAGACCCGCTGCTTCTAGCTCTTCTTCAGATAAATTCTCTCCGCCGACTACACTAGTCGCATAAGCTGCACCGATAGCCAAGTGGTTAGAAGCATTTTCATCAAAAAGCGTATTGAAGAAGGTGATGCCCGACTGGGAAATCGGACTTGGATCTGGTACCAAGGCACACTCACCTAAAGCACGCGCACCAGCATTCTCAAAGACAAGATCCTTCATAACCTGGTCGCCCTTTTCTGCAGTAATGTCCACAATCTGGCCATCCTTGAAGGTCACCTTGATACCTTCGATGATGTTGCCATTATAGCTGAGTGGCTTGGTGCTGGTCACATAACCTTCAGCTCGGCGGAAGTCTGGTGCTGTAAAGACCTCTTCTGTCGGCATGTTGGCAATGAAATACTCGCCCTGAGCATTTAGACTGCCAGCTGACTCCCAGTGGTGGTTCTTGGGCAAGCCCAATATCAAGTCAGTTCCCGGCGATGTGTAGTGCAGAGCAGTGAATTGCTCCTCATTTAGAACCTTCGCTTTTGAGCTGAGTTTTTCTTCATGAGCTTGCCAAGCGGCTACTGGGTCATCCTCATAGACACGACAGGTTTTGAAAATCTGATCCCAGAGCAAGTCTACCGCTTCCTCATCGCTAGCTGCATTTGGAAAGACCTTCTTGGCCCACTCTGTACCAGCCGCTGCAGCGACTGTCCAGCTGACTTTATTGGATTGCGTTGCAATCCGCATCGGCTTCATGGCTATCCCCGTAGCCTTAGCAGAAGCTGATAATTTCTCAGCATCCACGCCGTTCAAAGCCCCCGGATCAGATGAACGAACGCCCAAGCGACTGGCTTTCTTTTCAAGGAGATAGTTCATCTCAGCTACCTTATAGTCAGGAACATTGTCCAAGCGCTCCATCGACGCATGGAGGAATTTCTCCCGTGTAGTCAAATCATCCGCCCACTGGACGATAACTTCGTGAGCCCCCAGAGCATAGGCCTCCTTGACAATCAAGTGTGCCAGCTCACGCTGCTCCACATCAATATTGAGCGCCACCGTGTGACCCGGCTGCACATTGATCCCATTGGCAACCAATAGTTTAGCGTATTTTTCTAAGTTTTCTTTAAAATTTGGCAGAACCATGCTGCTTCTCCTTTTCTTTTTTTATTTCTCTTTAAACAGGGACAACAGACCAACCGCTGCCACTGTACCGCAAATCAAAGCGGTCATTTTCAAAATCGTATCTGGATCAAGATCCAGCTGGTAATCAAATACCTTTTGCGCAGGCTTATCCTGAGCGGAAATGGTAAGTTTCATGAGATAGTCCTTTCTTTGCTAATCATACACTGTTTTTTTGCCAGATGACTTTCATATTCCAGCCATCCGAAATTAATTTACAGCCTGGCAGCAACTTCCCATAAATCTCTTCATATCCTTTTTTAGAAAGGTAGCGATCTGTTGCTAAATGATTGAGCCAAGATTTGGAGGTGCTATGTTTGAAGATTCTTCTGGCATTTTTCAAGCCGAATCTTTTCCAGTGTCGAGGAAAATCTAAATAAGCGCCTACAATATAGGTCCAAGTTGAAGGAGTGGGCTTTTCTGATACATTGTCCATAACAAACAGGATGCCACCTGGCTTTAGTAATTTCTTACATTTTTCCAAAGCTTCAGGGATATCCAAATGATGAAATGTCGTTCGACTGAAAATAAAATCAAATTGTTTCTCAAAAACAGCGGTTAAAAAATCATCCTGCAGTAATTCTACATTCTGTAAATCTTCTTTTTCTACTTTATCTTTTGCTATCTGCAGAAAATCCGCAGAAAGATCTATTCCTGTCACATGTTGAAAATATGAAGACAGAAAAATGCAGGTATTCCCTCCGCCACAACCAATATCCAAAGCGGAAACTCTACTGTCAGGCAAATTATCCAGTAGATAATCGGGCTTGCCTTCCAAAAGAGTGGTTACCCAATCATATTCTAAAGCAACCGCATTAAATTGTTCCGTAATATTTTCCATAAACATCCTTCTTAAAAAAACTCATCAAACAGACTCAACTGGTTATCCTCAGGCATATTGCCCAGAATGCCCATGTCGTCCATTTTTTCGACTAGGGTGCTAGAGAGGCCGCCACGTTTGCGGAGCTCTGTCTTAGAGAGGAATTCGCCTTCTTCCCGCGCTCTGACCACTTGGCGGGCAACGTTGTCACCCAGACCGTCCATGGCAGAAAAAGGAGGAATAAGGGTATCTCCTTCGATGAGAAACTCGGTCGCATGGCTCTTGTAGAGATCTAGCTTCCCAAACTTAAAGCCCCGTTCCAGCATTTCATTGACGATTTCCAGAGTCGTATAAAGGTCAATTTCTACATTAGAAGCTTCGTTGTTCTTGCGCTTTTCAGCGATTTCGTTCATCCGGCGTTTGACGGCATCAAGTCCGCCACTCATGGTCTTGATATCAAATGCTTTAGCTCGGATAGAGAAGTAGGCACAGTAGTAATAAATCGGATGATGCACCTTGAAGTAGGCTACCCGCAGGGCCATCATAACATAGGCCGCCGCATGGGCTTTAGGGAACATGTACTTGATCTTTCCACAGGACTCGATGTACCATTCTGGCACATTGTTTTCCTTCATGGCTGCGATGTAGCCATTGCGCTCTTCTTCAGAAATCTTCAGCCAAAGGCCCTTCCGCACGCGCTCCATGATGGTAAAGGCCATCTTAGGATCCAAGCCCTTGTGCATGAGGTAAACCATGATGTCGTCCCGACAGCCGATAACGGTGGACAGGTCAGCAATCCCTTGCTTGATCAAGTCCTGAGCATTGCCCAGCCAAACGTCCGTACCATGAGAGAGACCAGATAGCTGTAAGAGCTCCGCAAAGGTCGTCGGATGGGTCTCATCGACCATGCCCCGTACAAAGTTGGTTCCAAACTCCGGAATTCCCAGCATACCAGTCGGCGTGCCGATTTGCTCCTGAGTCACACCCAAAATGTCTGTTCCAGAAAAGAGGGCCATGACGCCAGCATCATCCATAGGAATGTCATTAGGATCAATGCCAGACAAGTCCTGAAGCTTCCGAATCATGGTCGGATCATCGTGTCCCAGAACGTCTAGCTTGAGGACATTTTCATCGATATCGTGGAAGTTGAAGTGGGTGGTCTGCCACTCGGCCGTCACATCGTCAGCTGGATATTGGACCGGTGTAAAGTCATAAACATCCATATAGTTAGGGATAACAACGATTCCACCCGGGTGTTGTCCAGTCGTCCGCTTGACTCCAGCAGCTCCCTGAGCCAGACGCTCAACTTCTGCGTCTCGGTAGAACTTCCCGTAGTCGCGCTCGTAGCCCTTGACAAATCCATAGGCCGTCTTAGCCGCAACGGTACCAACAGTACCAGCCCGAAAGGCATACTCCGCACCAAAGATATCCCGCACGTCCAAGTGGGCGCTCGGCTGATCCTCTCCGGAGAAGTTCAAGTCAATATCAGGTACCTTGTCCCCATCAAATCCAAGGAAGGTCTCAAAAGGAATATCCTGACCGTTCTTGCTCAGCTTGTGACCACACTCTGGACAGTCCTTGTCTGGCATATCAAAGCCAGAACCATAGGAGCCGTCCGTGATGAACTCGCTGTATTGACATTTGCCACAGACATAGTGGGGCGACAAAGGATTAACCTCGGTAATTCCAATCATGGTCGCGACAAAGCTAGACCCGACAGACCCCCGCGAGCCTACCAGATAGCCCCGCTCATTGGAGCGCTGCACCAGCATCTGCGAAGCCAGATAAATCACGGCAAAACCATTACCCAAGATGGAGGTCAATTCTTTTTCGATCCGCAAGTCCACGATATCTGGCAGCGGATTGCCATAAATCTCAAAAGCTTTTTGATAGGTCAGCTCGGCAACTGTCTCCTCAGCCTTGTCAATGAAAGGTGTATAGAGGTCGCCCTTAACCACCTCGACCGGCTCAAAGGTCTCCGCCAGCTGATTGGGATTGGTGATAACCAGCTTCTTAGCTAAGTCCTCGCCCAAGAAGGCAAATTCGTCCAGCATCTCATTGGTGGTCCGGAAGTGAGCCTTAGGGAGCGGCGCAGGCTGAGCATTTTCACCGTGGCCAATAGTCCGGTTAATCATGGCTCCCTGACCCAGACTCCGGACGATAATCTCACGGTAAATCTCTTCTTCCGGCTCAATATAGTGGACGTTCCCCGTCGCAAGGACAGGCTTGCCCAAGCGATCTCCGACCTCAATCAGATTGCGAATAATGGTCTGCAGTTCTTCCTGGTCCTTGATCTGCTCCTTGGCAATCAGTGTCTCATAGATAGCCGGTGGCATGACCTCGATAAAGTCATAATACTTGGCTACCTCGACAGCCGCATCCACCCCCTGAGAGACAACAGCATCATAGACTTCGCCTTCTGAGCAGGCTGAGCCCAGAATCAGGCCTTCACGATGAGCATCCAGCACGGTCCGTGGAATCCGCGGGACACCTTCGAAATACCTGGTATTGGACAGACTGACTAACTTGAAAATATTCTTGAGTCCCGTCTGATTTTTCACATAAATGGTCGCATGCTTGACCCGCGCCTTCTTGTAGGAATTCTCATCGACCAGATCCGTATTCAAATCCTTGAGATTGGTCACACCATGCTTTTCAGCCACATCCTTGATAAAGATAAAGAGGAGGCGGCCTGTCGCTTCCGCGTCATAGTTGGCCATGTGGTGGTGCTCCAGAGCAATCTGGAAACGCTTGGTCAAAGGCCCCAAACCATGACGCTTGTACTCTGGATAGAGGTTGCGGGCAAATTCCAGCGTGTCAATAACTGGCTGAGTAATTTTTGGCAGGCCATGCCGCTCATAGTTGACATTCATAAAGCCCACGTCAAAGGTAGCATTATGGGCAACGAGAACACTGTCCTGGCAAAATTCCTGAAACTCTTTCAGCACTTGCTCTAGCGGTTTGGCATTGCGGACATGCTCATCTGTAATCCCGGTTAGATCCGTCGTAAAGGCCGAAAGAGGATACCCAGGATTGATAAACTCATCAAACTCAGCGATGATATTGCCCTTGTGCATCTTGCTGGCAGCAACCTGAATCAAGTCATTGTAAACAGCTGAAAGCCCTGTTGTTTCCACGTCAAAGACCACATAGGTCGCATCGCTCAGCTCCATATCCACTTCATTGTAGACGATAGGCACCCGGTCTTCTACAATATTGGCCTCCATACCGTAGATCAGCTGGATACCAGCTTTCTTGGCAGCCTTGTAGCCATGGGGAAAGCTCTGCACATTGCCATGGTCAGTAATGGCGACAGCCTTGTGGCCCCACTTGGCTGCCGTTGCAACGATTTCCTCTACCTCAGGCAGGGCGTCCATCGTAGACATATTGGTATGAGCATGAAATTCAACCCGCTTCTGCCCCTCAGGCATCAAATCCTTGCGCTCATAGTGGGTAACGGCCTGCACATCCTGCACATTCATGGTCAGGTCACGGGTGAAGTTGTTCATCTCCACATTTCCGCGCACGCGCAGCCAGGCACCTTTCTTAATCATGTCAAACTTCTTGGCTTCCTCTTCGTTTTTCAGCCATTTCTGCAAGGAGAAGCTGGAAGTGTAGTCTGTCATCTTGAAATTGAGCAAGACCCGGCCGGTCCGAGTGACCTTCTGCTCCAGATCAAAGACCATTCCCTCAAAGACCAGACGGTTTTCCTCAGTCTGAACTTCAATCATAGGGGTAATCTCTGCCTTGTCCAGCTTTGGTTTAGCCGCAGCCTTGCGAGCTTGGAAGTCATAGGCTGGCTTTTCCTCTGGCGGTGGTGCCATCTGCTGCAGGGATTCCATGGCTTTGAGCGCTTCTTCATTAGCCGCCTGAACAATCTTGTCATTCTCAGCCTGGAAATTCTCCGCTTGCTGCTGGGTCAGCTCATCGCTGTGCTGAACCAGACAGGTCAACTGAGGAAAGCCATATTTGACCAGCTGCTGGCTGAGATTGGGCAGGTGGTTCTTCCGAAAATGCTCCGTATCAATGGTCGAAGCCCCCTCAATCAGCAGCTTGTTCCCATCCAAATGAACCCGCAAATCCTGATACAGACTCTTGAAGCCATGACTGGCACAAGGCCCCTCCTCAAAGGCCAGCTGGTAATAAGCCTGCAAGAGCTCATCCGATATCCGAGGTGCCTGACAGTGAATTTCAAAAACAGCTTGATTGCCCGTCTTAGAAAACTCTTGAGCTAGGCGCTTCTGCAATTCCCGAAAAATCTCAATGGGCAGAATATTCGCAAAAGAAAAATGAAACTCCCAGACCCGACTGACCTTGTGGACCAGAACCTTCTCAATTTCTGCATTCAAAAAGGCCTCTGAATTTCTCATTTCCAGTGGCATATCCAGCTGATTCATTAAAATTTCAAACTTGTTTGACATGACATTTCCTCGTACAGTAGTGACCCTATTTTACCATAAATCAGTACTTTTTTCGATAGAAAAAGAGTAGGGCAAAGCGCGAGTTCCTACACAATTATCAAGTCGTTCTTCATGGTGCTAAGTTATGATATAATAGAAAAAACATTTATCAAAAGGAGTCTTAATTGTGAAGAAAATTCTCTTAGCCAGCGCTTGTCTGCTGACCCTGACTGCCTGCAGTATGCCCAATCCGAATAAGCAAGAAAACAAACCCAAGCAAAATCAAAGTCAAAGCAAAGCCAAAAAAGAAGAAAAGGTGAAGACGAAAACTTTTTCTAAAAAAATCGATGAGCATTATACCAATTCAATCAAGTTTTTCTATACAAAAGAGAAGATTGTATCTTTTCAACTCATCGCTAGCCAAACTATCTCTGAAGAAAATCAAAAGATGAGCGTCGAAGAATTAACAAAATTCTATAGCGAATATGCTCAGAAAAACTCTATGATAGAAAACAAGGAAAAGTTAAAAGGACTTGAAATTCACGTTGAGATTTCCGAAGACAAGAAAATAGCTTCAGCAATTTTTGACTTTGACCTCAGCAAAATAGATCAAGAACAGCTGATTCAGTCCACAGGTGGTTCTAATAGCAATCAAACTATCTTTAATAAACTCCAAGATAAACCTGAAGAGGTCTTTAACTTTATGAGAGAGCAAGGTTTGACAGAAGAATAAAAAAAAGCTTTCTGAGTGATTCAACTTTACAGTTAATACTCAGAAGGCTTTTTCTGTCTATCTTAACACTGCTTCCGCTAAGGCTTTTTGAATGGCGATGACGCTGCGATCGCTTGTAAATTGCAGGACTTCTGCTGGCTCTTGAGCGCTGGAAACCCAGATTTTCAGCTCAGCATCTAAGTCGAAATGCCCGGCTGTTTCTACTGAGAAGCGACCGATAGAGCGATAAGGGAAGGACTTATAGGAAGTCTTTTTGCCAGTCATTCCCTGCTTGTCGACCAAGATTAAACGCTTATCTGTAAAGACAATCAAGTCGCGAATGAGACTAAATGCCAGTTCTACATTCTCTGTTGATGTCAGAATATCCTCCAATTGTCTTTCTGTTTTTTCAATATCTTTCTGAGAGGCATTGCCTAATAAACCGCTGAATAATCCCATCATTTGGTCCTCCAATCTATTTTTTCCTACTATAGCATTTTCAAGACCAATAAGCAAAAGAAAACTGCCAGACAAAACTGGCAGTTTGTTTTATTTTGTCAAAATCGACAAGGTTTCTAGCAGATTATCGGCGTGGACTTCAATGGTATCGCCAGTAGCCTTAATCTTGACTTCGACAATGCCTTCTGCAGCTTTCTTACCAACTGTCACACGGATTGGGAGACCAATCAAATCGCTGTCGCTGAACTTAACACCTGCGCGCTCATTGCGATCATCCACCAAGACTTCATAACCAGCACTTAGCAAGTTAGCTTCGATTTGGTCAGTTAGAGCCACGGCTTCCTCGTCCTTGACATTGACCGGAATCAAGTGCACATCAAATGGTGCCAGCTCTTTCGGGAAGTTGATGCCCCAAGCATAGCGGAATTCACCCTTAGGAGTTTTATTGACAAAGAGACGGGCATGCTGCTCCATAACAGCGGACAGGAGACGGCTGACACCGATACCGTAACAACCCATAATCATCGGTACTGCTCGGCCATTTTCGTCCAAGACATTAGCATTCATGCTGTCAGAATAGCGAGTTCCCAGCTTGAAGATGTGTCCAATCTCAATCCCACGAGCAAACTTGAGAACACCTTGGCCGTCTGGCGAAATTTCACCCTCACGAACCTCACGGATATCCACATACTCAGCGGTAAAGTCACGGCCTGGATTGACACCAGTCAGGTGGTAACCATCTTCGTTAGCACCCACCACAGCGTTAGCCAGATCTTGCACCTTGCGGTCAGCGATGATTCTCACGCCTTCTGGCAGATTGACTGGCCCTAGTGAGCCAAATCCTGCTCCTAAGAGTTGACGGACTTGATCTTCACTAGCTACGTCAAAGAAATCCGCTGCCAAATGATTTTTTAGCTTGACTTCATTAAGCTGGTCATTACCGACCAGAAGTGCCACGACAGGAGACTCGTCAGCCATGTAAACTAAAGTCTTGATTGTCTGGCTTTCATCCAGCCCAAGGAAGGCAGCAACTTCGTCAATTGTCTTGCAGTCAGGCGTTGAAGCGCGAGCTACTTCTTCCTCAGTCACGACACGTCCTGCCGGCTTGTATTCATCCGTCGCCATTTCAAGGTTGGCAGCATAGCTGGACTCACTAGAGTAGGCGATGGTATCCTCACCAGATACCATCCAGCTGGTCAATTCTGTCCGAATAGCTTCCTGAACATCTTCAGGAATTTCATCAAAGCTGGCTACAGACTTGTCCAAGACCACCCAGCGGTTCAAATCCGTCCGATCCGGCGTAATGGCCATGAATTCTTGGCTGTCCTTGCCCCCCATAGCACCGCCATCACCGATAATAGCTTTGAAATCTAGCTCGCTGCGGGTAAAGATTTTCTCATAGGCAGACTTGTATTCATCATAAGCTACATCCAAGCTGTCATAGTTAGCGTGGAAACTGTAGGCATCTTTCATGATAAATTCACGCGTCCGCAAGAGTCCGTTACGAGGACGCTTTTCATCGCGGTATTTAGGCTGAATCTGATAAAGATTGAGCGGCAGCTGTTTGTAGGATTTAACCGAATCACGGACGATAGCCGTAAAGGTTTCCTCATGGGTTGGCCCCAAGATAAAGTCGGATTTTTCACGATTTTTTAGCTTGTAGAGGTCTTCACCATAGGTCTCATAACGGCCAGACTCGCGCCAGAGGTCTGCACTGAGCAGGGCAGGCGCCAGCATCTCAACTGCCCCAATCTTGTCAAACTCTTCCCGCATGATTTTTTTTGCTTTTTCAATCACGCGATTAGCCAGCGGCAGATAAGAATAGACCCCAGCTGAAACCTGACGGACATAGCCAGCCCGCAGCATCAGAGCGTGGCTGATAACTTGAGCATCACTAGGCATCTCACGCAGGGTTGGAATTAACATTTTACTTTGTTTCATAAAAACAAAACTCCTTGACTTTCATTGAATAATTTCTTTTTCATGGCTCTATGAACCTTAGGCTCTTAGAAGAATAATTTCATAATATCGTTCCAGGTAACGGCAATCATCAAGATGACCATAATAGCCACTCCAGACAGAGTGATATAGGTCTCCGTTTCTCTTTTCAGTGGTTTTCTGCGGATAGCCTCCAGAATATTGAGGACGATTTTTCCACCGTCCAAGGCTGGAATGGGAATCAGGTTGAAAATACCGATATTGAGCGACAGCATGGCCAAAAGGCTGAGTACTGCTGGCAAGCCTTGCTCTGCAGCCTGACTGCTGAAATTGTAAATAGCGACCGGACCGCCCAGCTTATTGATATTGAAGTTGAAGACGATATCTTTCAGAGCTGACAAAATGCGAACCGTGGTAGACCAAGCTGCAGTAAAGCCGCCAATCACCTTGTCCCAAAAGCCTGTCTTGACCGTTGGAGATACCCCTAGCAGATAACGATTGCCGTCTTTTTTAGGCTGTACGGTAATCTCTTTCGTTTCGCTGCCGTGTTTGTAGGTAACAGACAAGGTCGGCGCTTCCTTACTCTTGGCTGTGATTTTCGCCAGAGCGCTGGTTAGATCCGCCCAGTTGCCAATCTCATAGTCATTAATCTTAAGGATTTGGTCATTATTTTGAACCCCAGCAGCTGCTATAGCACTACCATCCATGACTTGAAAATGATTGCTGTTCTCATCACGAACGCCGCCCTGAACAAAGGCCAGCAGCATAAATACCAGCACGCTCAGGATGAAGTTATTCATAGGCCCAGCAAAGTTGGTGATGAGGCGACCCCAGATGCTAGCATTCTGATACTGAACATCCAGAGGTGCAATCCTCACCTCAGTGCCATCTTCTTCAACAATCGTTGCATCATGATCTACTGCATAAGTCTTGAGCTCGTCAAGGATCAGACCTGTGATTTCCAGCTTTTCCTCAAAGTCAAAGCCGGTCACATTCATGGGCAGAGCTGTCTGGTCAACCTTTTTGCCAGAGAGATTGATGCGAACTACCTTGCCCTCTGCATCCAAGGTCAGACTAGCCGGTGTCCCCACTTTAATGTCAGTGGAGTCTTCCCCCCAGCCGGCCATGCGCACATAGCCTCCCAAGGGTAAAATCCGAATCGTATAGGCCGTCCCGTCCTTGCCAATATGGGAGAAAATCTTGGGTCCCATACCGATAGCGAACTCTCTGACCAAAATGCCGGACTTCTTCGCAAAGTAGAAGTGTCCGAACTCATGGACCACCACAATGATCCCAAAAATAATAATAAAGGTTATAAACTGCATGAACTTCTAATTTTACCTTTCCTAGAAATCTTGTTTTTTTCTTTAAATCAAAGAAGGAGCAGAAAACGGCCAAATACCGAGCTTCCCGCCCCTGCATAACTGACACTTTTGAAAATAGGGTAGAAGCTCAACTCAAAATTTTTGAGCTCCAAATCCCAGTTCCTTCTCAGATTGTGCGGTCTTTGGACAAGCTTGCCATCCCTTGCTTTCAGCCATTCACGACTGTCTTAGATCAAGCCGAAGAAATGCATCAGCGGAAAGACAAAGAGAAGGCTGTCAAAACGATCCAAGACACCGCCGTGACCAGGAATGAATTTACCAGAATCCTTGACCCCGAAATGACGCTTGACTGAGCTTATGACCAAATCACCCAACTGGCCGCCAATACTAAAGAGCACTGCCAGAATTAAAAAGACAAAGGCATTATAAGGTCCATACACTTGCGGTCGAACCAACATAAAGATTCCAGTCACTAGAACAGCTAATAGAATGCCGCCAAGGCTGCCTTCAATAGTCTTATTAGGAGAAACTCTTGGCGCCAGCTTTCTTTTACCGAAACGCACCCCGACCAGATAAGCTCCACTGTCAGTAGCCCAGACGATAAAGAGAGCTAGCAGAACCTTGTCAATACTCATCAAGCGGGCATCAATCAAGGCATTAAAACCAAGACCGACATAAAAACTAGCCGCAATCGGATAAGCCGCATCTTCAAAGGTGTAGTTGGAACCTAGAACAGTCGAAATCAACAGAAGAAAGACGACCAAGCCATAGGCCACGACATTGCCATTGACCGGCAGAAACTTCAGATAGTTCTCCAGAGGCAGGGTTAGGACAAAGGCTGCCAGCATGGCCAAGACACCCTCGATTGTCGCTGTCGGCAGACCTTTCATTTGGAGAAATTCATGCACCGCCATCATAGCCAGCAGTCCCACAAAAATCTGAAAGATGACGCCTCCTGTCAATACCAGAGGAATAAAAATAGCAAGAGCGATTCCTCCAAAGATTAGACGTTTTTGTAAATTTTTACTCATACTCTTTTACTTTCTCCCTTAAACACCGCCAAAGCGTCGATTCCGACGGCTGTATTCTGCAATTGCAGCCTTCAAAGCCTTCTCATCAAAGTCAGGCCAGAGGATATCCGTAAAATACAGCTCACTGTAGGCTGACTGCCAAGGCAGAAAATTGCTGAGACGCAGCTCTCCACTGGTCCGGATCACCAGATCCGGATCACGCAGCATCTTAGGCAAGTTGCTGGTATAGAGGTAGTTGCCAATGACTTCCTCAGTAATGTCGCCAGGACTGAGTTTGGCATCTAACACATCTTGAGCAATCTCTTTAACAGCCTGATTGATCTCATATCGACCACCGTAGTTGAGGGCAAAATTGAGAATCAAACCTGTATTGAGCTTGGTTAGGCTTTCAGCCTTTTCCAGAGCTTCAAATGTCGCCTTAGGGAGCTTAGCCGTATCACCAATCATCTGGATTTTTACATTGTTCTTGTGCAGCTCCGGCACATAGCGGTCGTAAAATTCAACTGGCAGATTCATGATAAAGGAAACTTCCTTTTCCGGCCGAGACCAATTTTCCGTTGAAAAGGCATAGACAGTCAAGACCTGAACACCCATTTCCTTGGCAGCAATCGTTACCTTTTGCAGGGTTTCCATGCCAGCCTTATGGCCGAACACGCGCGGCTGCATCCTTTTTTGGCCCAACGGCCGTTGCCGTCCATAATAACAGCAATGTGTTTTGGAACATTCAGCGGTGCGTTCAGCTTTTCTTTTTTCTTAAAACTAAACATACTTTTTATCCTATTTAAAGTTTTGTCAGTTCATTATATCATAAATCCTTGGAATGTGGGCAATTCATCCGCTTTTTCAAGCCCGAGAGCATAAAATAAGGACAGAATGTCAACCAGAGAATCCAAACTCACCCAGCCTGTCCAAACTGCGAGGCAGATAAGGTTGCAATCAAACACCTCCTAGCTACATGAACCAAAACAAAAAAACAGCCCGCAAGCTGTTTATTTCTTTACTCTTCAATCGCTGATTCTTCCTCAGGAAGGTCAACGCTTCCTTCACCGTCAGCAACAGCAGGAATCCCCTCAGTCAATGGCAGTACAGTCTTAATAGCTGTCAGTTCAAAGGTCAGATAAACACCGTCCACATCCAGAACAACTGTCTTTTTATCTGTGTCGACTTCATCTACCGTTCCATACAAACCACCGATGGTAATGACTTCATAACCCTTTTGCAGCTTGTTAAGACTTTCCATACGCTGCTGAGCCTGTTTCTTTTGAGCACGCATTTGGAAATAGGTCATCCCTATCAGTACAACCGCAAAGACAATAAGCATAGTTGGATTCATTTATTTTCTCCTTCGAATATGATATATGAACTACTATAGCAGATTTCCCTTATTTTTACAAGATGATTCTGACTTTTCAGGCAAAGTCCATCTCAAGTCGGAGGAAGAATGACTGACCTAACGACATTTTCTAAAAAAGCAAAAATCAGGATGACCAGCACCCTGATTTTATGTCTTTTTATTTAAGATTTTTAACAACTTCTGCTACGTGCTCAACTGTAAATCCGTATTCTTCAAGCACCTTGCTTGCTGGAGCAGATGCACCGAACTGGTCAATTCCGATAACTGCACCATCCAGACCGACATACTTGTACCAAGGCTGGCTAGCTGCCATCTCGATCGCTACGCGGCGACGAACTGCATTTGGCAGAATTTCTTCTTTGTAGGCTGCATCTTGAGCATCAAAAAGCTCTGTTGATGGCACGCTGACCACGCGGATTTTAGCACCTTCTGCTGCAAGTGCTTTAGCAGCTGCAACAGCCAAATTAACCTCAGAACCAGAAGCCAGCAAGATTGTATCGAAGTCTGCCCCTGTTTCGTAGACCACATAAGCACCTTTAGCTACCTTGTCAAAGTCTGTGCCGTCTTCAACTGTTAGATTTTGACGGGTCAAGACCAGAGCAGTCGGAGTGGATTGACTCTTAAGAGCTAGGTACCAAGCCGCCTGAGTTTCACGCGCATCTGCTGGGCGGAAAACAGTCAGGTTTGGAATGGCACGCAGACCAGCCAAATGCTCAATCGGCTCATGAGTTGGCCCGTCTTCACCAACTGCAATAGAATCGTGTGTGAAGACATAAGTCACTGGCAAACCTTGCAGGGCAGACAAACGGACAGCTGCCTTGACATAGTCTGAGAAGACGAAGAAGGTACCACCGTAAACGCGAAGACCACCATGAAGCGCCATACCGTTGAGAATTGTTCCCATAGCAAACTCGCGCACACCAAATTGGATGTTGCGGTTGAGACGGTGGGCATCATCCTGCAGACCGTCTTCCTTGATGTAGGTCATATTGGAATGAGCCAAGTCAGCAGAACCGCCGAGGAAAGTTGGAAGGACCTTAGCTGCTGCATTGAGGGCATCCTGACTAGAATTACGGGTTGCTTGAGAGAAGCCATTTTCAAGTACTGGGAAATCTTCTGGTTTGATTTCTACTGGATCCTGACCAGCAATGATGGCTGTTACTTCTGCCGCCAATTCTGGATGGGCTTGCTTGTAGTCCTCCACTAACTGTTTCCAAGCATCGTAAGCCGCTGCACCACGCTCTGCTACATTTGTACGGTAGTCAGCATAGACTTCCTCAGGAATCTCAAACGGGGCATAGTCCCAGCCCAAGGCTTGACGAGTAGCTTCTGCTTCTTCTGCTCCAAGAGGCGCGCCGTGAACAGCATTAGTTCCTTGCTTGTTTGGAGAACCGTAACCAATAACCGTCTTAACTTCAATCAAAGATGGCTTGCCAGAAGCTTTAGCTTCATTGATAGCTGCATCAATCGCTGCAAGGTCTGTTCCGTCTTCCACCAAGGCAGTATGCCAACCATAGGCTTCATAGCGGGCACGAACATCTTCTGTAAAGGAATCCTTGGTCTCTCCATCTAGGTTGATATCATTTGAATCATAGAGAACAACCAGCTTGTCCAGCTTTTGCAGACCAGCGTAAGAAGCAGCCTCAGCTGAAACCCCCTCCATCAAATCGCCATCACCACAGATGACATAAGTGTAATGGTCAAAGATTGGATAGCCTTCACGATTGTACTTGGCAGCCAAGAAACGCTCTGCCTGAGCAAATCCAGTAGCTGTAGAAATACCCTGCCCTAGCGGGCCAGTAGTGGCATCAACACCAGCTGTATGCCCAAACTCTGGGTGACCTGGTGTCTTAGAACCCCATTGGCGGAAGTTTTTGATTTCCTCCATGCTGACATCTTTAAAGCCAGACAGATGAAGCAAGGCATAAAGCAACATAGAGCCATGTCCTGCAGATAGGACGAAGCGGTCGCGGTTAATCCAGTTTGGCTGTTCTGGATTAATACGCAGTTGTTTAGTAAACAAGTCGTAAGCCATCGGCGCAGCGCCCATGACTACACCAGGGTGACCTGACTTAGACTTTTCAATCGCGTCAATCCCTAAAAAGCGAATGGCATTAACTGATAATTGTGACATTGGATTCTCCTTATTTTTACTATGACCTGTTCTGACATCAGAACAGGATAAACAATGGTCGTAGAAACGAAAAATTGTCTCATATCTATTATATGAAAATTATCCCTATATCGCAAGATAGGGATAATCTCATCGGATACTTTCTGAAGCCTTCATTCATCTGAACTCATGCCTCATCAAGTAGAAAAAACATTTTATAATCAATGAAAATCTAAAAGCAAACTAGAAAGCTAACCAAGGACTGAATTTGACCACAGCATGGCAGGGCTGACAAGGTTTGAAAGATTTTCAAAGAATTTTAAAGGAGGGCTTTAAATTGAATATTGGACTCTTGCTCGAAACAGTCATCAAAGCCACGAGGATGATGGTATTCGATTCTATCTTTGTCCAGAGGGTAGGTATACTTGCCGCCCACTTCCCAGATGAATGGATGGAACTGATATTGAAGACGTTCTTTGCGCATCTTCCACAAGGCTAAAATCTCATCGGTTGAAGCCATAAAGTTGGACCAGATATCATAATGAACTGGGATGATGACCTTAGCCCGCAGGTTTTCAGCCATACGCAGTAAGTCGATAGAAGTCATCTTGTCCTGAATACCGACAGGATTGTCACCATAGTTATTGATAGCTACATCAATCTGGAAGTCCTTACCGTGCTTAGCAAAGTAGTTAGAGAAGTGAGAATCTGCACCGTGATAGATAGTTCCGCCTGGTGTTTCAAAGACATAGTTAACTGCCTTGCGTGCCATTTCTTCATCGGTCACAGCCAGTCCAGCCAGTTCCCCATCTTGAGCTTCAGCACCTTCGACTGGCAGGGTCACCAGACAGGTACGGTCAAATGATTCAACAGCTGTCACCTTGATGTCCTTAAACTCAAAGCTTTCACCTGGCTTGATAACGATGATGCGTTCTTCAGGCACACCCCATTTTTTCCAAATCTCGCCGCACTCATAGGGTCCGACAAACTTAACATGGTCCAAGCTAGGATTGTTGACAATAGCCGCTGCGGTATTGATGTCAATGTGATCGCTATGGAAATGAGAAACCAAATAATAATCTAGTTCATTGATAGCAAAAGGATCAATCACCATAGGCTGCACGCGCAGATTCGGTTGCAGCTTGCGGACACCGGCCATATTAGCCATTTGATGCCCTCTGACCATATCTTTGACCTTTTTGGTTGATTTTCCGCGGTTAGACCACAGGTCCATGACTACATTGGCACCGCCCGGCGTCTTAATCCAGACACCGCAGTTGCCCAGCCACCACATAGCAAAGTTGCCTTCTGGCACCACTTCTTCTTCAATTTCTTCATTGAGCCAAGTGCCCCATTCTGGAAAAGTTGACAAAATCCAAGATTCTCTGGTAATGTCTTTCACGTTCGGCATAGTCCATTCCTCCTCAAAAAATGATTGATTTCTATGCTTCTAGTATAGTCTGCCTCAGGGGAGAAAAAAAGACCAAATAAAACACAGTCCTGTGTTCAAAACTGGACTATGAAGCAAGACTTGTTCTTATCCCACTTTTAAGAAAATATTCCTTTTTCAGCTAAAAGAGGCTGGGACAAAAGTCCTAGCCTCCTCAATTGTCTTTGGATTGTCGAGCAAGACGCAGTGGTTGAGTGGGCTCTATTACGCTGATTTCATCAGCTTTTACAGCCCTACTCAACTGTGCGGAGGTGGGACGGCGAAATCGAATTCTAACGAATTACCGATTTCTGTCCCACTCTCTAATATTTTTCATCCAGTCTTCTGCGTCTTCAGCGGAGCTAGTCAGCAGTTTCTCGTGGACTAATTTTTGAATCTTTTCTTTTAACTCCTGTGAGCGGCTGACATCTTTGACATAGCTTGATAGCAGTTTTTCCAAATCATGATTAAAAGTGCTGGCTTGTTCGGGACTCTGAGCCTTGACAAAATGACTGATATTGAGAATATCCTCATGATCCAAAATCGGATGAACCTGAATGACTGGTAGGTCTGTTTCTAGATCTTCATTGGTGGTGATAAGCAGATCAGCAGTGAGCACATCCTCAACACTTTTGAACTGTTCTGTTGTAAAGACAGCTTCCAAACGCTCATTGGGTAAGTAATAACGGCACTGTTTCAGCAGTAGCTTTGAAAGTCCCAATCCTTCATCACAAACCAAATAGATTTGTCGATTATCCTGCTGCTCTGCTTGGCTATTTTTCAAAGAGCCTCCAATATGGATAGTCAGATAAGCAATATCATCGTCTGTAAGCGTCACAAACCACGCCTCTTCTAGAATCACAGCAGAGGATTTGGTAAAAGCAAACAAGTCAGCATACTTAGTCTTTATAAGACACGTGAGCGGATTTTTGGACATGATGCCGTAAGTCTTGCGAAAGAGCAAAGCCTTACAATGGGTTAGGAGATTGCGCAGCAAGTCATCCCAGTTCTCAATCTCATAGGAAGAAGCTTCAAAACGCCAGAGAAAGGCCTCCAGAGCTTCCTGCAGCTGGGCAAAATCCTGACTGGTCGCATGAATATCCTTATCCTTACGATAAGACAGCAAAAGCACGGCTAGAAGTGAGATTTCAATATCACTCAGCCGAATGGCTAGCTCGTGCTCCATACGCTCACTTAAGAATTTGGCCACCCGATACTCGATCCGCTTGCGAATGAGGCTAAATTCCTGAGAGATGCTGTTCTCTTCTTTCGCTTCCAGCTCCATATTGCGACAGCTGAGCAGCAGATAAGGCAGCACTTCCAGCATAAAGCCAATCTCATGACTGTTGATTTTCTTGCCCAAGTCCTGCTCTACTAAAGGGACTTGCTGACTGAGGAAGCTCTGTAGTTGACTAGATAGGAGCACCTCTCCATCAAAGAGTTCCTTGAACTTCTTCACTAAAACATCTACGAAAGCTTGGCTGCCCTCAATAAAAATGTGATAGAGCAGCGAGTGTACGTACTGAATTTTATTGAGAGGATGGCAGTCCAGATAATAGCCTCTGGCTTTGGTAGAATAGAGGTTAACTAAATACTGCTCCGTCGCCAGTTGATTGCGGATATCGTTTAGGTCATTGAGCACGGTATTGCGCGAGACATCTGTCAAATCCATCAGCTTTTCGATGGTTACTCGCTCCTTGGCCGTACAGATATAGAGGGATACGAGCTGCATGCGCTCATTTGCACTCAGGATATAGCTATGGGTATCCACATGCAGCAACAAGTCTCGGCACAGATTCTTCTGCTGCTCTGTCAGTAAAATCCCTATCCGCGGCTGGCTAACGATTTCTTCTTCATAGTCCGCCAGAGCATCATTGATTTTTTCCAAATGATAGTAAACTTTTCTGCGCGACTGGCCCAGCTCTCGGGAAATAGTCATAATAGTGGCTGCTTCTTGCAGCCCAATCAGGTAGCGCAAGAGTTCACAACTTGTTTTATCCAGTAAAATCATGATTCCTCCTTTAAAAAATTTACAGGACATTATAACATTAGGATATTACAATATGATGAACGAGACATGACAAGCCAACCTAATCCCCTCCCCAGACGACCTACTGCTAAAACGACAAAAGGAGAGAGCATCTGTTCTCTCCAACTTGCCGTAAAAGTATTTCTAGTAAACTTTGCTTAGCCTTTCTGTCCATAATAGGCATTAGGACCGTGTTTGCGCAAATAGTGCTTGTCCATCAGATATTTAGGTGCTGGCTCGACACGTGGATTAATCTGCTCTGTAAAACGTGCCATCTTAGCCACTTCTTCCAGTACAACACTATGATAGACTGCTTCTTCCGGCGACTTACCCCAAGTGAAAGGACCGTGGTTGCGCACGGTGACGCCAGGCACTGCCATTGGGTCAATGTCGCGCTCGCGGAAGGTCTCGATAATCACACTACCTGTTTCCAACTCATAGGCGCGGTTGATTTCATCCTCAGTCAGAGAACGAGCCGCTGGAATGGGACCATAGAAATAGTCCGCATGAGTCGTCCCGTAAAAAGGAATATCCCGACCAGCCTGAGCCCAGCCAACAGCCTCTGTCGAGTGTGTATGAACAACTCCGCCAATCTTAAGGAAGGCCTTATAGAGTTCCACATGGGTTGGAAGGTCAGAGGAAGGATTAAGCTCTCCTTCTACAACACGCCCGTCCAAATCTGTAACTACCATATTTTCTGGCGACAGCTTTTCATAAGGGACTCCGCTAGGCTTAATCACGATGTAGCCATCCTCTCGGTCAATCGCAGAGACATTGCCCCAGGTAAATTTGACCAAACCGTGCTGGGGCAGGGCTACATTGGCATCATAAACACGTTTTCTCAATTCTGGTAAGAGCATTACATCAACCCCGCTTTCTCAATGAGTGGATAGAGGAAGTCTTTGGCTTCCTGAATGGCTGCTTTTGTTTCTTCTACTGTCTCACAGTTTTCAGACCACATTTCGATAAGGAAAGGCCCCTGATAATTGGTCTGCTTGAGGACAGCAAACATTTCTTCCCAGTCAACGCAGCCCTTGCCAAAAGGCACATCACGAAACTGGCCTTTGGACTGCTCGGTCACGGCATAGGTATCTTTCAAATGTAGGGCTGCAATGGCTTGATGTCCCAGCAGAAACTCACTGTAAAGGTCATTGTGCCAGGCAGAGACATTTCCTGTATCCGGATAGACAAAGAGATAAGGCGAATTGATTTCTTTCGCGACAGCCAGATATTTCTCAATGCTGTTGATAAAAGGATCATCCATAATCTCAATCGCCAGCATGACCTGAGCCTGCTCCGCCCAATCACAAGCCTGGCGGAGGTTTTTCAGGAAGCGGGCACGAGTTGCAGGAGATTTCTCCTCATAATAAACATCGTAGCCTGCTAGCTGAATGACCCGTACTCCCAAGTCCTGAGCCAGCTCGATACACTGCTTCATAGTTTCCAGTGACTTAGCTTCCAGCTCTGGATCATTGGAACCCAGCGGGTAGCGCCGATGCCCGCTAAAGCATATGGTCGGAATGCGGACGCCGCTTTCATAAATGGCCTTTACTAACTCTAGCCTCTGCTCCTTAGACCAGGAAAGGCGAGCTAGACGTTCATCCGACTCATCCACCGACATTTCGACAAAGTCAAAGCCTAGTTCTTTGGCAAAAGCTAAACGCTCAGGCCAAGAAAAATGCTTGGGTGTCGCCTTTTCATAAATTCCAATTGGACGTGCCATGGCCTACCCCCAAATTCGCTTGATTTCATCTTTAAAGGCCCGCGCAGCAGCAGCTGGATCTTCAGCTTCGGTAATGCCGCGGCCGGCAATAAAAGTGAAGACATCAACTCCTTCAAAGAGTTTGAGCGTATCAATATTCAGACCGCCTGTCACTGATACACGGAAGCCCATCTCAATCAGTTTCTTGACCTTATTAAGATCCTTTTCTCCCCAAGTTTCCCCAGCCAAAAGAGCGTCGCGGGATTGGTGGTAAATAGCCTGCGAAATACCTGCATCCAGCCAAGTCTGAGCCTGTTCATAGGTCCAGTCTCCATAGAGTTCGACCTGAATTTCCCCACGTTGGCCGCGCTCTTCCTGAATAGCTTTCAAGGCTGCCTTCATGGTTGGAATAGTTGCTGAGCAGATACAGGTCATCCAATCTGCACCACGTACTGCATTGTTTTTAGCTACGGTTCCGCCAGCATCCGCACACTTGGTATCAGCCACGATGATTTTCTCTGGAAAAAGACTACGGAGCACTTCAACAAGCTCGCTTCCCACCTGCAAGAGACAGACCGTTCCTGCCTCAATCACATCTACTTCATGGCCGACAGAAACAGCAGCCTTGATGGCTCCCTGCAAATCCGAATGATCCAATGCTACCTGTAAATTTGGAATCTGTTTTGACATCTTTTTACCTCACTTCTTAGTTTCAATCATTTTCTAGTCTTTCTGAGCATCCATCAGGAATCCAGATCCAAGCCCTGCAAGTAAGGACTGTCCTTTGATTCCTCTATCAGAGCCAGCACTTCTTCATCACTCTTGCAAGCCTTAATCCGCTCAATGGAATTTTCCAGCTCAAAAAGTGCAATAATCTGCGGAATGGCCACGCTGGTATGAATCTTGGAGCTGGTAGCCGCCAAAGAAAGCAGAACACTAACCTCCTTGCCATCTGAAAAAGTGACTGGTTCTATCAGTGTGATCAGGGAGAAAGCGTCGCGATTAACCCCAGCCTCTGGTCTGGCATGAGGCATCGCCATGCCCGGCATGAGAATGTAATAAGGTCCATATTCTTCTGTCGAATCGACGATAGCATCGTAGTACTGAGGCTGAACAGCACCGCTCTCAATCAAGGGCTCTACAGCCAGTTTGACCGCTTCCTGCCAAGTTGCGGCTGAAAGACCCAAACGAATAGACTTGTTGTCTGTCAATGCTTGTTTTAAATTCATTTCTCTTCCTTTCATTAGATACAAGGGGCATCCTCAATCCTTTCCAGAATTTTAACCCCTGCTCAATCTCACAATAGATAATATAGGAAGGTGGGGCAGCCTAACCACCCCACCCTAACTGAGAACCCATCTTTATAGATAAAAATTCTTACAATACCTGACTTAATTTTTCAGTGATTTCCTTATCATCCATCAGGTTGTCCAAGCCGATTAATTTTCCATTGGTTCGGCCTTCCAATTCATGGATTAAATGCAGAGAAGCAATGACAATATCGTAGCCCGAAGCTAAGCTTTTAGCTTCTCCGACACTGCAAGAATTGACTGTAAAGTCTGTTTGTCCCAAATTACGAAGTGCATTTTCCACTTTCATTTTAATCACCATAGATGATCCCATGCCATTTCCGCATGCTGTTAATACTTTAACCATTTTAGTTTCCTCCGAAATCTTAAATCTTATTTTATAGTCATAGAAATTTAGTCTTCTGCCTGTACCTGACCTTGATAGTAGGCTTCCTTATCCTTAGCTCTAGCGAATTGCAGCTGAGGAATGAGCAGGAAGAAGAAGCAAACCAGAGCATAACCGATAATTCCCAGATATTTGAAGATGTAGCCAAAAACTAACCATGGAATTTCAAAGTCGATATTACCGTGATATCCGCCATAAGAAGCCAAGCCCAGCAGTGCCACGCAGAGAGCACCAAGGGCTACCTGCAGCACACCTGAAATAAATGATAGGACAAGGGCTGCTTTCCAGCCACCACGTTTATCGGCATAGACTGCAATCGCTGCATTGTCAAAGAAAACAGGAACGAAACCAGTGATAATCAGGATTGGATTTTTGAAAACAATCAATAGTACAATGGTAATCAGCTGACCAACCAAACCAAAGGCAAAGCCAGAGAGAACGGCATTTGGTGAGCCAAATCCATAAGACGCTGCCACATCCACCGCAGGGAAGGAACCTGGCAAAAGCTTGCTTGAAATACCTTGAAAGGCATTAGTCAGCTCAGATACGAACATACGCACCCCTTGCATGAGGATGAAGAGATAGACAGAGAAGGTAAAGGCTGTCTGAATGATATACATATAGAAGTCTTGCTTGGCAGGGTCAAATGGTGTACCTGTCGTGATAACTTCTTTGTTGGCCATAACATCTGGGCCCAAGACTAAGAGGATGGCACCGAAGAAGACTAGCATCAAAGTTGCAGAAGCAACAACTGTATCATGGAAGATAGACAGGAACTTAGGCAACTTCAGATTGTCCAGATTTTCTTCTTTTTTACCAAAGAAAGGAGCAACCTTATCAACAAACCAGATGGCAAATTGCTGCTGGTGGCCGATGGCGAAACCACCACCGCCAGTCAAACGCTGAGTAGCTTCGACAGTCATATTGGAGCTAACAGCCCAATAGAGACCACAGAGAAGGCCGATAGCCAAAGTTCCCCAGCTATTGCGCAGCTGCGGCACCAGCAAGAGCACCATCAGTGATACAGTAGCAGCCTGCTGAACCATGATATGACCAGTGATGAAGAGAGTCCGAATCTTAGTAACCTTACGGAAAGCTACTAATAGGATGTTGAAGCCAAAGCCGATCAAGAGAGCTGTTGTGGCTGTCCCAACAAAGCTTGGAAATTCTTCCGCAATCTTTGTATTCGCCGCTGTCAATCCAAAGTAAGGATCAATCACCGCCGCCCCGATTTTGAACTTAAAGTTCAGGGCTGCCAGAATTGGCCGGAAAGTATTCACCAGACCGGCTGCTCCGGCATTAAGAATCAAATAGCCGACCGTGGCTTTAATGAAACCGGCGAACACATCATGGGCCGGTTTCTTAAGCAATGCATAACCGATTAGCACTAAAAGGCCAACGAAGAAAGCTGGATTTTGCAGAATGTTCTGCGAGAACCAATTTAGAATATTAAGAAGGATATTCATGGTAACTCCCCTTTATTTTTTATTTTTCTTATTCTTATAGATTTATTATAAATCTTGAAAACGGTAACAAAAAGACCAAGAATTACACAGGTGACTGTTCACTCTTGGACTGTCAAAAAAATCTGCCCCTAAGGACAGAAAAAAGTAAGAAAGTGAGCATCGCTGCACCTAAGTTCGACGGCGCCGCTGGCTTGTCTCATGAAGTTTTTTCAGAACATAGTTTTCGCTACTACTCAAACTGCATCTATGCCTCTAAATTCGACGGCGCCACCGGCTTGTCTCATTAAGTGTTAGCAGAACCTAGTTCTCGCTACTACTCAAACGGCATCTTCGCCTCTAAGCTCTGCTTGACTCTGCGAGCCGGCAATCGCTAAAAAATTATCGGAACGTAGACTTCGCTTGCGCTTAGTCTGCATCAATGCCTCTAAATTCGACTGCGCCTCTGGCTTGTCTCATTAAGAGGCATAGAAAAACCCAGCTATCCAAATGGTTAGCTGGGTTAGGGTTGAGCTACATCATAGTTTTAGACTATCCTGCGGCCTTTTGATGAATGGTGATGCCATATTTTTCATGATTTTCTTCATACCAATTAATTAAGGCCATCGCAGTTTGATAAGTAATGTTCTTAATTTTGCTGGTCCCTTTAGTTAAGGTCAGGATACTCATCTTGCTGATGTTTGCATCCGTCGCTATTCGATAACTAGTTAAGGTTCCATTAACTAACAACTGAACAACAGCCTCGACTTTCCTATAGTCAGGCATGGTTGTAATATCCAACTTTTTCATAATTAAATCCTCTCCTAAAATTTAATTTACTAATCTATTATACACTTTTTTCTGACATTTACATATATAAAAACTTGAAAATTACAAAAAAATTAGAACATAATTCATTGAAATGTCAACTTTTCAAATTTTATAGACTTTTGAGAGTCTTTTGCCTCTATTAAGTAGAAAAATAAATCAACATTATCGTCTTTTGTTACTTTGTTAGCTCGTCTTTCCGTATTCCTGTTTTTTCCTCCATTTCCGTATAGCTAGACCGACTGTTAAATAAAGAATAGTCGGAATCATCCCCACTGAAAGCGAGAAGAGGAAAGCCTGATTTTTTTCTACCGAGACAAATCCTAGTAATAGTAAAGGATTTATAACTGCATCTTCCATAGTATGCATAATTACCAGCGGCCAAACAGATTTGGTAATTCTAAAAATCTCTGTATACATGACCGTCCAGCATGCAACAGTTATCATCCCGATAAGGAAAAATGTAAACCTTCCAACCGGCAAGGTATTTTGGATTTCTCTCTCAGACAGAAACTTCATAATGTAAGGCAGATGCCAAATCCACCAGATAAAGCCAACAAGTAGATATAGTTTTAAGTCGGATAATTTTAATTTGATTAATTGATTGGTAAGATATGCCCTCCAAACAGATTCTTCAAAAATATTTTTTATGAATTGAGTCCCTATCTGTGTTAGCAAGATTCCAAGATAGGCCGTGAACTCGACCTTCACATCTGTCACTCTGATGCCTTGTGTCATCAATCCCAAGAATATCACTATCATCGTAACAAGAGGGTAGACTAAAAAACTAACAAGGTATAATTTTTTATTATTTCCCAATTTGTAAAATTAAGCTAGACAGAAAAAGCCATCTATGTTAGGCTCAGATAAACACCACATTTGTCTGAAAGGAACTAACATAAATGACCTATACACATCTTACCACAAACGAGCTTGTAATGATAGAGGCTTACTACAAAGAAGGTATAAAAGTTACAGATATTCTAAAAGCTCTTGGAAGATCAAAACAGACCATCTACAATGTCATCAACTATCTGAAAGAGGAGCACTCTGCTTATGATTACTATAACCGATATAAAATCAATAAGAAACGCTGTGGCAGGAATAAAACAAGGCTTACACAAGCAGAAAAAGATTTTATCCAAACTCATTTAAATCTAAGCTGGAGCCTTGATGTCATTAAGGGAGCTTATCCAGATAGGATTTCTTGTTCTATGAGAACTCTCTATCGACTAGCAGACCGTGGTATTCTAAAGAAAGAGGATCTCCCTTGGAAAGGCAAAAGAAAACCAAATGGTCATAGCGAAAAACGAGGAAAACAAGCGTTTCGCAGAGATTTACGTGAGAGAGCAGCCATTTATCCTAATTTTAAGACAGAATTTGGTCATCTAGAAGGGGATACCATTGTTGGCGAGAAACACAAAAGTGCGGTTATTACTTTGGTAGAACGCCTCTCAAAAGCCATCATCACACTGAAAACTAATGGACGGAAAGCAAGTGATATTGAGGTTTCCATCAATCAATGGTTGTCTCAAGTCCCCAGCCATCTCTTTAAGTCGATAACTTTTGATTGTGGGAAAGAATTTTCTAATTGGAAGTCTATTTCGAATGCGCATGACATTGATATTTTCTTTGCGGATCCAGGCTGTCCTGGTCAAAGAGGCCTCAATGAACATTCTAATGGCTTATTAAGACGAAATGGATTACCGAAACAAATGGATTTTACTGCTATTTCTCAAAATTATTTATCAGCTATCGCTGATAAAAGAAATAGAATTCCTAGGAAATCTTTAAATTATCAAACACCATACCAAGTTTTTCTGAGTTACTTGAAAAGTCTAACTTAATTTGACAATTTAGGTTTTTAAAATTAATGGAAAACCCTGCCTCTTTCCAGCCGTCTCCGCCAAAGCTTCGAAGAAAGATGGTACAGATTAACGGAGCTACCAGCCAAATCAGCATCCCTAAAGAGCCGCTTCTTATCTCTGTTCCGATATTTCCGTAATGAGCTTAGCCGGTTACTTTATCAACAACATAACCAATCCAGCCACATAGGGTGCTGAAGAATGCAAAGATAATGACATTGCGCTTAATTGTAGTTATGGACTGTTTCATAGCAGTCTCCTTTCGTCAAAAAATTGTTCATCTCTCTTGTTTTAAATCCTTCTGTCTCTTGACACTGGCCGCAATAGCCCGAAAAATGGTAGGGTAGGGACGTTTTTTTGTCTGGTTGAACGTACCTGTTACAAAGACATCCTTTTCTGGACAATAAAAGGCGAAACTTCCTGTTATCCCACTATGACCGCGAATTTCATGCGCGCCACCGAAAAAGAGAGACATGAAAGAGCTGATTGTCAGCTGCATCATACCGCTGCCATACTTAAGAGGGCGGAATTGAATAGGGCGAAAAGCCGGCTGCTGAATATGGGACTTTGCAAACAATCTGCCAGTAAAGAAAGCACGGATAAAGGTCATTAACTCCCTGTTAGTCGCCACAATACCGCCTTGGTAGACTTGACTGGAAAGATAGGCTTGAAAAGCTATAGTTTGCTGGCCATTGTATAGGGGAGCAAGTTTCTCATGGCCTGTCGCCCAATGGGTCTGACTAAGCTGAGGCGGCTGGCAAATGATGTGTTCTAATAGTTGCTCAGCGGTCTGGCCAGTCACTGTTTCAGCCATTTTTCCTAAGAGCATAGCATTGATATCAGCGTAGTAGGCTTTATCTCCATCCAGACATAATCTAGCTGGCAATTCTGCTATCATTTCCAGGGCTTCTTCAAAAGCTACCCGCCAATCGGCTTTGTACAAGTCATCTATCAAAACCTTACCATTTGTTTGACGATCCATTTCATAATTCGGAAAGCCGGATATTTGATCTAGTAGATGTCGTACAGTGACCTGCTCAGCTTGAGGCAAATGCTTGGTCACTTCTGGCGGTAAAATATCCGTCAAGCCTGTATTATAGGTCAGCTTTCCTTGGTCAATCAGTTGGAAAACAATCGCATCAGTATATAACTTGGAAATACTGGCAATGGCAAAAGGCGTGTCACTCGTCATCTGTCCCTTGTTTTCTTCCAAATAGAGTTGATCCCCTTGATAGGCTAATATACTGGCTTCATAAAGTTGCCTGCTTTTTAGAAAAGTTGTCATTGCTGCTTTCCTCCAAATTGTCTAAATTTTTCCTTGAAAATCCTAAAGCATGCGAGCCTAATCTCTTATTTGAGAGAAGCTAGGTTGATTCGAGTCATCGACTGCTTCGGCAATATCAAAACTTTGTTTCATTTTACCAATACTTCCTAAGCAATCCTGGCTTTTCATCAGCATCAGATTTCAATGTTTTTATATACCTAATAGTAACATTTCTTTTAGGTGTTGTTAAGAAGGGGTTAGTTGAGATTTTGGAATAAATCCTAATTAATTTCCAGAAAGGGGATTTATTTGGAATTCCTACTCAACAAAAAAGACCTGCCTTCATCTAAGAAGGAGGTCTTTGAAAACTTAATTGACTTAGTAAGCTTTATTCTGCCTGCTTGTCTTCTTCAGATGCGGCAGCGCCTTTTTCCCGGATAACCAAGACACCATCTTCCAAATCGGCCGTCAAGTGCTTAGCATCTAGATTATCCAAGTGGAAGTCAGTCACCTTGTCACGAATTTGCTGCTCGATGACACGACGGAGCGGACGAACACCCATGACCTGGTCATAACCAGCATCGCGCAGGAATTCCTTAGCTGCATCAGATACTGCCAGATCAATTTCTTTCTTGCTCAAGGTTTGATTTACTTCAATCAGCATGAGATTCACAATCTCCATCAAATCTTCTTTCTTGAGATGAGAGAACTCAATAACTGCATTGAAACGATTGAGGAACTCTGGACGGAAATAAGCTTTGAGTCGATCCATCAGATCAGGCTTTTCTGCATCCTCTTCCAAGCCTGCTTCATAGCCAAAGCCCGCATTGGAAGTTGCAATGATAACCGTGTTCTTGAAGTTGACTGTATTCCCTTGACCATCTGTCAAACGACCGTCATCCAGAACTTGAAGGAGAAGGGTAATCACCTGTGGATCCGCCTTTTCAATCTCATCCAAGAGGATGATAGAGTAAGGATTGCGGCGCACACGCTCAGTCAAGGTATTGCTGTTATCATCATAGCCGACATAGCCCGCAGTGGTACCAATCAGCTTGGAAACGGCAGTCCGGTCGGAGTATTCAGACATATCCAGACGGATGATGGCTTCCTTGGTACCGAACATATCTAGAGCCAGTTGTTTAGCAAGCTCAGTCTTTCCGACACCTGTCGGACCAACGAAGAGGAAGCTTCCGATTGGACGGTTGCCTTCATCAAAGCCTGCACGGTTACGGCGGATAGCCCTAGCCACAGCTTCTACAGCCTTGTCTTGGCCGATAACTTTGGCTTTGAGACGGTCATTCATGCCCTTGAGGCGCTCAATGTCGCTGGCACCCATCTGAGATACCGGCACTCCCGTCATCCGCTCAACAGACTCTGCTACATCGTTGATCGTAGCCGTTACCTTCATGTCCTCGGTGTGGTTTTGAATTTTCTTTTCCAGCTCTTCAATGCGGGTCTTGGCATTCAGAGCTGCTTCATAATCTTCTTTTTCAACAGCTGCTTCCTGCTTGTCTTTTTGCTCAGCAATCTCATGTTCAACCGCATGAACATCAGTTACTGGATGCTGGGCTGCCAGGTGAGCTGCCGTCACGTCGACCAGGTCAATCGCCTTGTCTGGCAGGCTCCGCTGTGGAATATACTGAACAGAGTAGTCCACAGCTGCTTTCAGCACCTCATCCGGCAGGATGACATTGTGGTGCTTTTCGTACAGGTCCCGAATACCTCGAAGGATCTGATAAGTATCTTCGGCAGACGGTGCATTGACCTTGACTTCATTGAACCGGCGAGCCAGAGCTGCATTTTTGAGAATGGTGTTACGGTACTCGTCCTGAGTAGTAGCCCCGATAATGGTCAGCTCACCGCGAGAAAGTGCTGGTTTGAGAATATCCGCCATGCCCTTAGAGCCACTATCTCCACCGATAGATCCTGCTCCTAGGATTTGATGGATTTCATCAAAGAAGAGGATAATGTTGCCGGCTTCCTTGACTTCATTGACCAAGTTTTGGATATTTTCTTCAAAGCTACCACGATATTGAGTACCAGCTTCTAGACCAGAAATATCAACAGAAATAATCTCCTTGTTCTTGATGGCCGCTGGCACATCACCATTGACGATAGCCTGAGCCAATCCTTCTACGACAGCTGTCTTTCCGACACCTGCATCTCCGACCAATACAGGATTATTCTTAGTCCGGCGGGAAAGGATTTCAGCAGTTTCTTGGATTTCCTTATTGCGCCCAATGACTGGATCTAACTTACCATCACGCGCTTCTTGGGTCAGATTGCGACCTAGCTTAGCCAGGATACCATCCTGCTTAGGTCCCTGAGCAGCAGTCTGGCTAGTCTGCTCACCTGCTCCTTGACCGGGGAGCTTGCCAGTAGCCCGATACTGAGCAAACTCTTCCGGTGTGACCTCTCTACCATTAATCAAGTAGCGCCGGTGTTCGCTGTTGTAGCCGCCCATGCGCCCCATGAGTTGGTTGAAAAGGTCGTCCATATTGTTAAAATTGTTGTAGTTGTTGTTCATAGCATTGCCTCACTTTTCTTCATTTTTCGCTTTACATAATTTTTACTTTTACCAAAGTTCCAGATAAGAAATCTCTTCCTTATCTACTATAAATATTCATTTGGGAGATCTTCTCCTATCTATTATTTTACATAACTTATCTGATTCCCAAAAATCAAGACTGAGTCAGCCTCTACTTTTATGAGTGAATTAGATTCCTTTCAGAAGAAGATGATTTTACATAATTTTTAATCCTCCCAAAAATAATTGCCTTACGGCTGTATTCATACCTTCTGATTAAATTTACGTAAACTTTTTTGTTTACAGTTGTAATTTTACCATGACAGAATTTATTTGTCAATAGATTTTACATAATTTTTTAAAATAAATTTACAGTTGTAATCAAAATTTTCGTTTAGATCCTTTTCATTCCTATAAAGACGATTTATTATAATAAAAATCTGGACACAATCCAGATTTTTAAATCATATACTCTACACTATAGCTGGCATCCGACAGAATGCGGGACAGAAACTGTTTGGTCCGCTCTTCCTTTGGACTGCTGAAGAATTCCTGAGGAGGATTTTCTTCGACGATGTGACCTCCGTCCATAAAGATGACATGGTTGGCCACATCACGGGCAAAGCTCATCTCATGGGTCACAACGACCATGGTCACTCCCTCTTGAGCCAGCTGTTTCATGACGCTGAGAACTTCACCGACCAATTCCGGATCTAGAGCCGAGGTTGGTTCATCCAGCAGGATGACATCTGGCTTGACAGCAATGGCACGGGCAATTCCAATCCGCTGCTGCTGACCGCCTGATAGCTGAGAAGGATAATAGTCCTTGTAGGCCAAAAGGCCCACGCGCTTCAAGGACTCTTCCGCAATCTCAAGCGCTTCTTCCCTCGGTATCTTACGAGCGATTACTAAGCCCTCTAAGATATTTTCAAGGGCCGTTTTATTGGCAAAGAGATTATAATGCTGGAAGACAAAGGCCGTCTTTCTACGAATTTCCAAAATCTCCTTTTTGCTGAGCTTAGCCAAATCATAGTCCTTACCAGACAAAGTCAGCTGGCCGCTATCCGCTTTTTCTAAGTGATTCAGACAGCGCAGAAATGTTGTTTTCCCAGAGCCTGAGGGTCCCAGAATAACCACAACATCGCCTTGATTGACCTTGAGACTGACATCTGCCAGCACCTGGTGCTCTCCAAATCGTTTGGAGATATGTTTTACTTCTAACATAATCTTTCCTTCCTAAGCAAGAGCGTAGCGCTTTTCCAAGCTCCTAAAAATCCACTGAATCAAGCCACAAATAATGAGATAAATAACAAAAATCACCAGGTAAGACTCTGAATACTGGTAAGAATGGGAGGCCTCTATCTTAGCCAAGGCTGTGATATCCTTGACAGTCATGACAAACACCAGCGAGGTTCCCTTGACTAGATTGATAACCAGATTGGCCAGATTAGGCAAGGCAGAGCGCAATGCCTGAGGAAAAACAATTCTCCGATAGGCTTGAAAATTCGTTAAACCAATCGCTTGAGCCGCCTCCAACTGCCCTTTATCCACTGTCAAAATGGCAGAGCGCAGTATTTCCGACAAACTCCCTGTTGTCATCAGGCTATAAATAATGAAAGCATAGTAAAGCGGATTGAACTTAAAGACGTCTACCTGACTACCCAGACTTTTGAAAATTTGATTCAGTAAGCTTGGAAAAAGACTGTAGAAAAAGAGAATGAGCAAAATAGGAGGCGTCGCCCGAATGAAGGCCAGATAAACCACCGAAAAGGTCCGCACACCTCGAACTTTATAAATCTGTCCCAGAGCTAGAAGCAGAGCTGGAATAAAGCTGAGCAGAATAGCCACCACCATAATGATTAAGGTTACCGGTATGCCTTTCAACGTTACCAGAAAGGTATTTACAATATAATTCAAATCCATGCTTTACCTCTCCTTGACTGTCAGACTTTTTTCCAGAAGCTGGGAAGCCAGCGAAACCACTAGGGCAATCCCCCAGTAAATCAAGGCCACCGCTGTATAGGTTTCTAGGGAATAATTTCCCAGATTACGGCTGATGAGATTTTGTCCTGCTCCCATGACATCAACAGCCCCAATCGTATAAGCCAGCGCAGCATCCCGCATGAGATTAAGAAGGGCAGTAGTCAGATTGGGCAGGGCGATGCGAAAAGCCTGTGGCAGGACGATACGCAGAAAAGTCTGCGCCGGTGTCAAGCCAATACTGAGACCTGCCTCAGTCTGTCCCTTGGGAACAGCAAGATAAGCTGCCTTGAAGACTTCCGCAATCATGGCCGCAAAGAGCAGAATCATGGTGATGATGACAAACACAGTCCGCGACCAATTATTGATATCCAGCCCCAGCCACCATTCTAAAAACTCTGGAATGCCATAAAAAACCAAGAAAAGTAAGACAATAGGCGGTGTACATCTAAGAATAAATATATATCCTCTAGCCAGACCAGCAAAAGACTGCTCCTCAGCAATCTGAGCCCAAGCCAACAGACCACCCAGCAAGGAGCCAATCAATGCTGTCACAAACATAATCCATAAAGTGGTCGGCAGAGCCTGCAGCAGACTAGGCAGCAGGCCAAAGACACGGGATAAGTCATACGAGACCATAATTTTCTTCTCCTTCGACAGTGATTAGATAGAATAAGCTTCTCTTGGACGGGCGCTTTCAGATTGGAGCAGCCATGCTCTCACCTAGCTATCCTCTTTGAAAATTCCTTCAAACAGCATCAAGGTCAGCTTGGAACTCTCCAGTTCTTTATTCAGCTAGCTTCTCAGTCAGCCTTTGATTTTCCGTGATCAGCAGACAGCAGCCACTAATCCTTGTCCACATAAGAGAAGACATCTTCTCCGAAATACTTCTCCGATAGTTTAGCCAAGGTTCCGTCTTTTTCCAGTTCCTTAATTGCCTTCTCGTATGCCTTGGCAAATTCTTCATTTTTTTCGTTTTTATGAAGCAGGGGATAGGTCGGAATCCCCTTGTAAGGGAACCAAGTCAGTTGATCCGCATACTGATGGTAAGAACCTTCCTTGTCTGTCACAGCTTTTTCAAAAGACAGCTTGATGTCAAAGAAAGCATCGTAGCGCCCTTCCAGAACCCAAGCATAAGCATCAGCTACCTTGAAGGACTCTGCTGCAGTCAAATCAATAGGAGCACCGCTATGCTTTTTGTTATACTCTTCGATAACGGCCCATTGAGCATTCTGCGGAGAGATTGGTACCAGCTTACCCTTTTCCTTGGCAAAATCATCAATAGTTTTGTATTTTTCAGCATCTTCCTTGCGGATAGTGAAACCGATAATGCTAGCCCCGATTGGGCTTTCTGGAATGATGAACTTCTTCGCCCGCTCTTCGGTGTACCATGCTCCCTTGGTTCCAATATCATATTTCCCAGATTCCAGACCGACTAAGAGATCTTCATCACTGGTACCAGTATATTCAAACTGATAGTCTGGCAGCTTCTCATCAATGGCCTTGAGAACAGCAACCTCATAGCCATCTGATTCGCCTTTTTCATCCACAAAGTCATAAGGAACATAGTTCTGTGTATGTGCCACTTTCAAAGTTGTGACCTTGCCACTGCCTGATGCAGAGCTGCTCGTCTTGCTAGATGAAGCCCCCGTCAAGGTCCGACCCAAATAAGTTGCCGCTACAATAGCAATCACTGCTGCTCCACCAATAATCCATTTTTTCTTACTCATTCTTTCGTCTCCTTTTTATGATAAGCTTGCTGCTTGACGAACCCACTGAATCCGCTCTGCCTTAATGTCGCTTGGAATAGTACAGTCAGCCCCGATAATCAAAGCGTCCTTGCCAGCCTCTGCTATCAGCCGCTTGGTCTCGTCTTGAATAGCCGCTTGACTGCCCGTGTAGAGCAGACCGTCCTTGCCATTTTCAAAACCACCCAGAACAGTCCGGCCGCCAAACAATTTCCTGCCCTCCGCTAGGCTGATGCCTTCTGGCCCTACTGCCCAGTTGATGACTTGAGCTGGATAATCTGTGAAAAGATGAACATCGTTTCGCGCGCCTTCGTAGCCACAAATGTGCAGGATATTCACTCCGCCAGCTGCGCTGGCTGCTTCCAGCATCGCCAATTCACTAGGAGCAATAAAAGCCTTATAGTCTTCAGCAGACACCCGTGCATCCTGAATGCTCTGAACGCTGAGGTAGATTCCATCCGCACCAGCTTCCTTGATAATCCGCTCTGTCAGAGTCGCAATATCTTGAGCAATCACATCCAGCACCCGCTTCGTGAGTACCGCATCCTCCGCCAAGAAATCTGCAATGATGTCATCTCCACCGGCAACCTTGCCGACCAACCATTTGAAATAGGTCACTGGCGCAAAAATATTGTAAATAGCGACCAAGTCCTCTGTAAAGCTAGCCTTAATCTTCTGAACCAGCTCCACCTGCTCACTAATCCAAGGGTGGTCAGCACCTAGCGGCTCAATATCTGCCAACTCCTTGATAGATTGGACTTTTTTCAAGCGCTCGTTAGGATAAGCAAAATAACCATCACTCATCAGCTTGATAAAGTCTGGCTCGACTTCTGCCAGAAAAGCTTGATGACCTGCCAGATTTTTCTCAATAATGGCCTGATTTCCAAAACCTGCCAGCCACTCTTCCTCGCTGGTAAAATGATGCCAGAAACCAACTGGCACTCGGTCAACGGGCTCTCCTCTGAAAGCCTTCAGTACTAATTCTCTTTTTGAAGTCATCTTCTCTCCTTTTTTATTGTTCCTATCTAGCCAATGAGTTGTTTTTTAGCTTTTTAATTAGGCTAATTCATCTTTTTAAGTAAAATTCTAATCCGACAAGAGCAGAGCCGCGATATCATTGGGCTGCATCAAGCCAGTTGACTGCTCTGGCAGTTTCTTGAGCACCTGCAAGTCATCTTCTTTTTTGTCTGAAGACTGATAAGCATAAATCTGACTGATGCACAGAAAGCTTCCTATTATCAAGAATATCAGAGCAAGAGCAGCAAGCCGTTTTTGATACCAGTTCATCTATCTTCCTCCTTGAAAGAGTTGAAAATTGCTCTTTATCGCTTTGCTGAGTCCGTCAGAACTGACTAGCTGCCTGACGAATCCAGTCCAGTCTTTCTGTTTCGAAATCATCTGGTACTGTGCAGTCAGCCCCTAGAATCACTCCCTGACTACCAGTTTCAGCCAGCAGTTGCTTGGTCTCAGCCTCTAATTCTGCACGACTGCCGGTATTTAGAAGGGCCGCTCTGCCATTTTCAAAGCCGCCCAGGACAGTCTGACCGCCAAAGAGCTTGCGCCCTTCCACTAAGCTGACCCCCTCATGATGGGTTGCCCAGTTAAAGACTTGAGCCGGATAGTCTTTGAACAGTTCCAAATCATTGCTGGCCCCTTCAAAGCCACAGATGTGGAGAATATTCTGACCGCCAGCCGCATTGGCTGCAGCCAGAACCTTGACCGTACTAGGCTCAATATAACGACGATAACTAGCCCCATCTACTCGGCCGTCTTGGACTTGCTGGGTACTGAGATAAATCCCCTCAATGCCCGCTTCCTCAATGATGCGTCTAGTCAAAATAGCAATATCACCGGCAATGACATCTAGAACATGTCCTGTCAGCTCGGGATCCTCTGCTAGAAAATCTGCAATTTCTCTATCTCCTCGCGATCCTTCCCTGCGGAACCAGCGCTTGAAATAGGAGACCGGCGCAAAGATATTGTAGAAGGAAGCGAGGTCCTCCGGATAGCTTTCTTTCACAGCCTTCACCATCTCAATCTGCTGCTCAATCCAAGGATGATCCTCACCGATAGACTGAATAGCTGCCAAGTCCCGAATGGACTCAATATGATCCGAATAAAGCTCGCTGGGATACTTAAAGAAACCATCGCTCATAATCTTGACAAAGTCTGGCCGTGCAGCTCGAACATAAGCAGCATGCCCCTCAACACTTTTATTGAAAATCACAGGATTGTTCAGGCCCAGCATCTTTTCCTCTTGGCTTACAAAGTGAAACCAGAATCCAACAGGCACTCGGTCAACTTCTTCACCCCGAAAAGCTCTTAGCACTAATTCTTTCTTGCTGACCATTGCTTCCTCCTTCTTTGAATTTGTAATATATCATACCATCCTCTTTTTCTCCTGGGAAATATATTTTCCCTATCAGCCTGATTAAAAATATTTATCAAAGCAAAATAAAAAAGCTAGACTAAGCTAGCTTTTTCAAGGCTTTTCAGACTCTGCTGAATAAACTTATTTTTTGTACCCTTTTTAGATAAGTACCATATATATTTTCTATAGACGAGATAGGTAATCTTTATAGGCAAAGCCTGCTGCGCTTATTCTACAGTGACAGACTTAGCCAGATTACGCGGTTTGTCAACATCCAGACCACGGTGCAAGGTTGCAAAGTAAGCAATGAGCTGTGTTGGTACCACCATAGAGATTGGTGACAAGTATGGATGAACCTGATTGAGTACTATATCATCGTCTTCTTTGGCTACATTCTCCTCAGCAATGGTCAGCACCTTGGCACCCCGAGCTACGACTTCTGAAATATTGCCCCGAGTATGGCTAGCTAAGACTTCGTCTGAAAGCAGGGCCAAAACTGGTGTTCCGTCTTCAATCAGAGAGATCGTACCGTGTTTGAGCTCACCAGCTGCAAAGCCTTCACACTGGATATAAGAAATTTCTTTGAGTTTTAAGCTAGCTTCCATCGCCACATAGTAGTCTTGACCACGGCCGATATAGAAAGCATTGCGGGTTGTTTCCAGAAGGCTACGGACCTTATTGTCAATCAACTCTTTTTCTGACAAAGTGGACTCAATAGACTGCGCAACTAAGGACAGCTCGTGAACCAAGTCAAAGGCTGCCGCTTTCTCAGAATTATTGGCATCACCAACAGCTTTAGCCAAGAAAGCCAAGGTTGCAATTTGAGCTGTATAGGCCTTAGTAGAAGCAACCGCAATCTCAGGACCTGCATGCAGCAGCATGGTATGATTGGCTTCCCGAGAAAGCGTAGAACCTGGAACATTGGTCACGGTCAAACTTGGAATACCCATCTGATTCGCCTTGACTAAGACCTGACGGCTGTCAGCTGTTTCACCAGATTGGCTGATAAAGATAAAGAGAGGCTTCTTGCTAAGGAGCGGCATAGCATAGCCCCACTCAGAGGCAATACCCAGCTCAACAGGTGTATCCGTTAGCTCTTCCAGCATACGCTTAGAAGCATAGCCAGCATGGTAAGAAGTTCCAGCTGCAAGGATATAGAGACGGTCAGCTTCCTGAACAGCTTTAACAATATCCGCATCAACTGATACTTGCCCCTTATCATCTGTATAAGCGCTGATTAGCTTACGCATCACAGTTGGCTGCTCATCAATTTCTTTGAGCATATAGTATGGATAAGTCCCCTTACCGATATCGGACAGATCTAGCTCAGCAGTATAGCTTTCACGCTCCAGAGTATGCCCGTCATAATCCTGCACTTCCACACTGTCTTTACGGACAATAACCAGCTCTTGATCATGAATTTCCATAAACTGACTTGTCTCACGAATCATGGCCATAGCATCTGAGCAGACCATATTGTAGCCCTCACCCAGTCCGACTAAAAGCGGAGATTTATTCTTAGCAACATAGATAACATCTGCATCTTCTGAATCCACCAAAGCAAAGGCATAAGAACCACGTATAATGTGAAGAGCTTTTTTAAATGCTTCTAAAACAGACAAGCCTTCTTCTTCAGCAAATTTGCCAATCAGATGCACAGCAATCTCTGTATCTGTCTGCCCCTTGAAGTCATGATCAGCTAGATAAGTATTCTTAATATCAAGGTAGTTCTCAATCACACCGTTGTGAACCAAGACAAAACGACCGGTCTGTGAAGTATGAGGATGGGCATTATTTTCACTTGGTTTTCCATGAGTAGCCCAACGAGTATGTCCGATACCAGTAGTCCCAGCAACATCAATGCCAATTTTAGCATGTAGGTCAGCGATACGACCGACTGACTTGATCAGACTAGAAGTTTTCCCTGTTGTTACAAAAATTCCAGCTGAGTCATAACCTCGGTATTCCAGCTTTTCCAAGCCCTGCATCAAAATATCTGTTGCGTTGCGATTTCCGACAACTCCGACAATTCCACACATAACGTTACTTCTGATTTCTAGTCTTAGAAACCAGCCCTTCTTATTAAAAATTGGTATAGTCTTCTTGGAGTCCAAAAACTCCAACAAAGCTAGTATACACACAGTTTTTCACTTTGTCAAGCATGAAATTGGTATAGTCTTCTTTAAGGGAAGTATGCTTGGATTCTCTCTTCACTAAACAGCCCCTTGAAGCATTTAGAAAATGGACAGATCTAGTAAAAATGACTTTCTATATGACTAAAAATTGGGAAATAGAAGTACGACATACCACAGCCCTGTCTTTGATGATTCTCACAAAGCAAGGTACAGAAAAAGAGACTCAAATGAGCCTCTTTCTTTTACTATTGAATTATTTAGCGATTTTCGCGAAGTATTCAAGAGTACGTACAAGTTGTGCAGTGTAAGACATTTCGTTGTCGTACCATGAAACAACTTTAACCAATTGTTTGCCGTCAACGTCAAGAACTTTAGTTTGAGTTGCGTCAAACAATGATCCGTAAGACATGCCTACAACGTCTGAAGAAACGATTGGATCTTCAGTGTAACCGTATGATTCGTTAGCTGCTGCTTTCATAGCTGCATTTACTTCATCAACAGTAACGTTCTTTTCAAGAACAACTACCAATTCAGTAACTGATCCAGTTGGAGTAGGAACGCGTTGTGCAGCTCCGTCCAATTTACCGTTCAATTCTGGGATAACCAAACCGATTGCTTTAGCAGCACCAGTTGAGTTAGGAACGATGTTTGCAGCACCAGCGCGTGCACGACGAAGGTCACCTTTACGGTGTGGACCGTCAAGGATCATTTGGTCACCAGTGTAAGCGTGGATAGTAGTCATCAATCCTTCAACAACACCGAAGTTATCTTGAAGAGCTTTAGCCATTGGAGCCAAGCAGTTTGTAGTACATGAAGCACCTGAGATAACTGTTTCAGTACCATCAAGAATATCGTGGTTAGTGTTAAATACGACTGTTTTAACATCTGATCCACCAGGAGCAGTGATAACAACTTTCTTAGCACCACCAGCATGCAAGTGTTTTTCAGCAGCTGCTTTAGTAGCAAAGAAACCAGTTGCTTCAAGAACGATTTCTACACCGTCAGTAGCCCAGTCAATTTGTTCTGGGTCACGTTCAGCAGAAACTTTAACGAATTTACCGTTAACTTCGAATCCACCTTCTTTAACTTCAACAGTACCATCGAAACGACCTTGAGTTGTGTCATATTTCAACAGATGTGCAAGCATTACTGGATCTGTAAGGTCGTTGATGCGAGTAACTTCAACACCTTCTACGTTTTGGATACGACGGAAAGCAAGACGACCGATACGACCGAAACCGTTAATACCAACTTTAACTACCATTCGTGATTTCCTCCTTATGAAAATCAAAAAATTTTTATGTGAAAAGAGTAACTTGAGTTGCTACAAATCACCTTTCAACATTTCTATTATATACTTAATTGAGGTAAAATGCAACTGATTTCATTGTTATTAACAAGTATTATGAATTATTTCACTAACTTTCATTTCGACTTTCATTGATTTGAAAAAGCAAAGCAGTATCTTTTGAAAATATAGAAATACAACTTACAAAATCAATCATTTCCCCTTTTTATTAAGGGGTCAGTTCTCCAAAAATAGAAAAAGCACCCGCAAACGCGAGTGCCTAGGTTCAGCTCAAAGCTTAGGCTTCACCTTTATTTTTCTTAATGATTTCTTCTTGTACTGACTTAGGTACATCTTCGTAGTGGTCAAATACCATCATGAAAGTACCGCGTCCTTGTGATGCTGAACGAAGAACTGTCGCATAACCGAACATTTCAGCAAGTGGAACATAAGCACGAACGATTTGGCTGTTACCATGCGCTTCCATACCATCAACACGTCCACGACGAGCTGTTACGTGACCCATAACGTCACCAAGGTTTTCTTCAGGAACAGTGATTGTTACCAACATCATTGGCTCAAGGATAGCAGGCTGAGCAGTCTTAGCAGCTTCTTTCAATGCAAGTGAAGCCGCAACCTTGAAGGCTGTTTCAGATGAGTCAACATCGTGGTATGAACCATCGTAAAGTTTAGCTTTCACGTCAACGATTGGGTAACCAGCAAGGACACCGTTAGCCATTGACTCAACCAAACCTTTTTCTACTGCAGGGATGAATTCACGTGGAACCACACCACCGACGATAGCATTTTCAAACTCGAAGCCTTTTCCTTCTTCGTTTGGTGTAAACTCGATCCAAACGTCACCGAATTGACCTTTACCACCAGATTGGCGTTTGAAGAATCCACGAGCTTGAGTAGAAGCACGGAAAGTTTCACGGTAAGATACTTGAGGCGCACCTACGTTTGCTTCAACCTTGAACTCACGACGCATACGGTCAACAAGGACATCCAAGTGAAGCTCACCCATACCAGAGATAACTGTTTCACCAGTTTCAACGTTAGTTTCAACGCGGAAAGTTGGATCTTCTTCAGCCAGTTTTTGCAGGGCAACACCCATCTTGTCTTGGTCAGCCTTAGACTTAGGCTCAACCATCAATTGGATAACTGGTTCTGGAACGTTGATAGACTCAAGGATGATTTTAGCTTTTTCATCAGTCAGTGAGTCACCAGTAGTTGTATCTTTCAAACCTACAGCAGCAGCGATATCACCCGCATAAACAGTTTCAATTTCGTTACGGCTGTTAGCGTGCATTTGCAGGATACGTCCGATACGCTCACGTTTACCTTTAGAAGTGTTCAATACGTATGAACCGCTGTTCAGAACACCTGAGTAGACACGGAAGAAAGTCAAACGACCTACGAATGGGTCAGTCATAATCTTGAAGGCAAGAGCTGCAAATGGCTCTTCATCAGATGCTGGACGAGTTTCTTCTTCTTCAGTGTCTGGGTTGATACCTTTGATTGCTGGAATATCAAGCGGGCTTGGCAAGTAGTCAATAACTGCATCAAGCATCAACTGAACACCCTTGTTCTTGAAAGCAGAACCACACAATACTGGGAAGAATTCAACGTTGATAGTTGCACGGCGGATACCAGCCTTCAATTCGTCAGTTGTGATTTCTTCACCTTCAAGGTATTTCATCATCAATTCTTCATCAGTTTCAGCAACTGCTTCCACCAATTTTTCACGGTATTCTTGCGCTTGCTCAAGGTATTCAGCTGGGATATCTTCTTCCAAAATATCTGTACCAAGGTCGTTAGTATAGATTTCAGCCTTCATCTTGATCAAGTCGATAATTCCGCGGAAGTCATCTTCTGAACCAATTGGCAATTGGATTGGATGAGCGTTTGCTTGAAGACGATCATGCAAAGTGCTTACTGAGTAAAGGAAGTCTGCACCAATCTTGTCCATCTTGTTAGCAAATACGATACGAGGAACTCCGTACTCAGTTGCTTGGCGCCAAACGGTTTCAGTTTGAGGCTCAACACCTGATTGTGAGTCAAGAACGGTAACCGCACCATCCAAGACACGAAGAGAACGTTGTACTTCGATTGTGAAGTCCACGTGTCCTGGTGTGTCGATGATGTTTACGCGGTGGTTGTTCCATTGAGCAGTTGTCGCAGCAGATGTGATAGTGATACCACGCTCTTGCTCTTGCTCCATCCAGTCCATTTGTGACGCACCTTCGTGAGTTTCACCGATTTTGTGGATTTTACCAGTGTAGTAAAGAATACGCTCAGTTGTTGTTGTTTTACCAGCATCGACGTGGGCCATGATACCGATATTACGAGTTTTTTCAAGTGAAAATTCGCGAGCCATTTGGTTATTTCTCCTATTAATTTATTTTACAGTTTATTATAACATTATTTAGCAAAAACGGATAGGCAGGACCTACCCGTTCTCAATGCTTATCTTGTTTTTGTTGGTCTCAACTTGTCAGATGATCAGTTGAATGATAGTTAAGAGCTGACCGAGCTCAATTGAACTCGGGCTAAAAGTCTGGAGAAAAAGATGAATCTCATTGGTTGCAATCGCAACCTGCTTCGATTCCCTATTTTCTCTGGGACTCTCTTAACGCTTTCGCATCCTATACTACCAACGGAAGTGTGCGAAGGCACGGTTAGCTTCTGCCATACGGTGAGTGTCTTCACGTTTCTTAACAGCTGCACCAGTGTTGTTAGATGCATCCAAGATTTCTTTTGCAAGGCGGTCAACCATTGTGTGCTCACCACGTTGACGAGCAATAGTTACCAACCAGCGAAGTCCAAGTGTTGTACGGCGTTCTGGACGAACTTCAACCGGAACTTGGTAGTTTGAACCACCGACACGGCGAGCACGAACTTCAAGTACAGGCATGATGTTTTCCATAGCTGTTTCAAATACTTCCAGCGCATCGTTTCCAGTTGCTTCTTTGATTTGGTCAAAAGCTCCGTAAACGATAGAAGCCGCTGTACCACGCTTACCATCAAGCATAACGCGGTTGATAAGACGAGTAACTAATTTTGAATTGTAAAGCGGATCTGGCAATACTTCGCGCTTAGGCGCTTGGTTTTTACGACTCATTTATCTTTCTCCCCTTTCCTTATGCTTTTGGTTTTTTAGTACCGTATTTAGAACGGCCTTGTTTACGATCAGTAACACCTGCTGTATCAAGTGCACCGCGGACGATATGATAACGTACCCCTGGAAGGTCTTTTACACGTCCACCACGAAGAAGCACCACACTGTGCTCTTGCAGGTTGTGTCCGATACCTGGGATGTAAGCTGTAACTTCAATCAGGTTGCTCAGACGTACACGGGCAAACTTACGAAGGGCAGAGTTCGGTTTCTTAGGTGTCATAGTTCCGACACGGGTTGCAACTCCACGTTTTTGTGGTGAAGATACGTTTGTTTGAACTTTTTTATGGCTGTTGTAACCAATGTTCAAAGCTGGTGATTTAGATTTTTCTACTTTTGATTTACGCGGTTTGCGAACCAATTGGTTAATTGTAGGCATCTACATTCTCCTGTATTTTTTTAATTTTGGTGATGATACACTTGGTGACAGCTACCATCTGCGTGTACTTTTGCAACATTTGTCAGCACGTCTCTGTACACTTTTGAGAGACCAAAAGTAAAAAGTACCGTCTATCATTATAGCACGACGATACTTTTGTGTCAATACATTTTTTCTATTTTAAGCTTATCTCTGCCTCTGAGATTAGCACTAGGTTACTGCTGCGGCTGAGCCACTGCTTCTTCTGATGCAGCAGCTGGATTTTCATAAACACCAGCCTGAGCCCCTTCTGGGTCAATCAGGACAGCTATTGCCTGAATACGGCTTTGGAATCTAGCCTTCGTTGCTGCATCCTTGACTTTCTCTGCTGCAGTCTTAGCTAGCTGCAAATCTTCCAATGTTTGCATGGTTTCAAGCTGCTTAACCGCTTCTTCTGCAGCCTGAACTGCTTGCTCCTCTTCCTGAATTTCTTTTTCCTGTGCTTCTTTTTGAGCAGAAGATAGCTGTAAGGAAGAGCTGCTTGATGCGATGCTGGCAGCAGAACTAACTGAATTCTTATTGGAATTAGACTGTCCCTGCACCAAAATCATGCCTGTAATCAGAATCCCAAATAAAATCGACAATACTCCTAAACGAATCCACAGCGGACTGTGGTCAAACTTTTCTAAAACTGTTTTCATCTATAATCTCCGCCCTTTTCCCTAATCAAATATATTTCCAATTTCCACATCAATGGTATTCGCCTTGACATCAATATTGGTTACTTTCAAGAGCGATTTATAGTCCAGATAATCCCGGTTGGCCTGAGCGTTGTCCGCAAAGACCGCTACACCTGCCAGCTCAGAGTCGAACTCAGATAAGAGACTAATCATCCCTGTAATGGTCCCCCCGCCTTTGAGGAAGTCATCTACAATCAAGACGCGACTGCCAGCCTTGAGACTGCGCTTGGACAAGAACATCTTTTCAATACGATCTCCGCTGGAGCCCGATACGTAGTTGACACTGACCGTTGATCCTTCTGTAATCTTTAAATCCCGACGAACGATGACAAAAGGCACATTGAGAACATTGGCTACGGCATTGGCCAAAGGAACTCCCTTAGTCGCAACCGTCATGACAGCATCAATCTGTTGATCCTTAAAACTTTTGGCAATGATCCGTCCGATATTCTTCAAAATGGATGGAGTACTGAGCAGATCAGATAGGTAAATGTAGCCCCCCGGAAGAATCCGATTGCTTTCAGACAGCTGATTACAAAGACCTTGCACAATAGTCTTAGCTTCTGCATCTGAGATGGACGGGCTGAAAATGACTCCTCCACCGGCACCAGTAATCGTTTCAATGGTCCCAATTTCAATCTCTTCAAAGGCTCGCTTAATAATGACAATATCTTCTGAAATAGAAGATTTGGCAGATTCATATTTTTCTGCAAATGTATTTAAGCTCGTTAATTCATAAGGATGGTTAATCAAATAATTGGAGATAACCACCATACGCTCACTTCTTCTTAATTTCATTTTTTCACCAATTAAAGTTATTTTATTCATTATACCATAACAGAAACAAAAAAACGAACATTCTTTTCCAAGTAATGTCCATTTTTCGTATTTTACTGTTCAAGTTTTGGTTTGTAGAAAGAACGGCCTTCAAGAGCGAATATTTTATTGCTCATTTCACCCGGATCTACAAGTCCTAAGGCAGCAGTCATCATCATCATCTCCGCATCCAGATTATCAATCATATGCAGAATTTCTGCCTCCATAATCTTAGGCCGGACAGGACTGCCATATTCCAAGAGACCGTGGTGGCTGAGAAGCACATGTCGCAGGACAATAACCTCTTCCTTACTATCGTCAATTTTCAGCTCCATCAAGGTCTTGGTCAATTCTTCATCAATCAAAGCGATGTGCCCAATCAGATTGCCTCGCACAGTGTACTCTGTATTTTCCGGACCGCTAAGCTCAATAACCTTGGCCAAATCATGAAGCATGATCCCTGCGAACAACAAGCTTTTATTAAGCTGAGGATAAATGTCTCCGATAGCATCTGCCAGCTTGACCATAGTAGCTGTATGAAAGGCTAGACCAGACTCAAAAGCATGGTGATTGGTCTTAGCTGCTGGATAAGAATAGAACTCCTTGTCGTACTTGCTATAAAGCGAGCGGACCACGCGCTGCCAGACAGAATTTTCAATCTTGAAAATCATCTGAGATAAATAGTCTCGGATTTCTTTCTGGTCTACTGGTGGTTTTTCCTTGAAATCTGCTGGATCATTGGGCTCTCCAGCCTTAGGAAGGCGCAGGGTTAATTGATTTACCTGGGGCGTGTTATTGTAGACTTCCCGTCGGCCTTGCATGTGTACGACCTTACCAGCAGTGAATTCTTCAACATTATGTGGCTGAGCATCCCAAAGTTTACCCTCGATCACTCCTGTATCGTCTTGGAAAGTGAAGGCCAGATAATTTTTCCCAGCCCTTGTCTGACGGACTTCTGCTGACTTGATCAGATAGAAACCTTCAAACAGCTCATCTTTTTTCATTTGATTAATCTTCATTGTTTTCCCTTTCTTCTGAAAAATCAAGTAAGTTCAAATCGAGGTCTTGGTCAGACAGCTCAATATGGCGTAAGGTTCTTTCGATAGCTCCTGTCCTACGGGTCAAGAGTTCATCAATATTGCCCGAAGCATGCTGCAAATGTTTCTGTGCCTTGGTCAGAATGCCACCGAACTTGTTAAACTCGGATTTGACTGAACCCAGAACCTTGCTGATGTCGTCCGCACTTTTTTGGATATTGAGCGTTTTAAAGCCGACAGACAGTGAATTAAGCAAGGCAGATAGGGTTGATGGCCCCGCTACCACAATCTGCTCCTCCCGCCGCAAACTGTCAAAAAAGGCTGGGTTGCGGACAACTTCCGAATAGAGACCTTCCGTTGGCAGAAACATAATTCCAAAATTGGTCGTAGCTGGTGGTGCCAGATATTTACTCTTAATATCCTTGGCAAAGCGTTTAACACTTGCTAAGAGAGACTTGCGGTAGAGCTCAATCTCTTCCTTGCTGCCAGACTCATAAGCATCTTCCAAACGGTAGTAATCAGCCAGAGGAAACTTAGAATCAATAGGCAGGTAGACATATTCATGCTCTGTCTGTCCTGGCAGTTTAATGGCATATTCGACACGCTCACTGGAACCAGCCACCGTTACAAATTCTCGCTCATACTGGCTGGCCGTCATGATGTCCTCGATAATCTGCCCAAGCTGCAGCTCGCCTAGAATTCCTCGGGTCTTGGTGTTGGAAAGAACCTTGTTCAGTGTACCGACATCTCGGGCAACACTCTGCATTTCTCCCAGGCCACGATTGACAGACTCCAACTGCTTAGAAACGGTTTCAAAAGAAGTCTGAAGACGAGTCTGAAGTGTTTTTTCCAATTTTTCTTCAACAGTCTGCCGCATCTGCTCTAGACGGGTTTCGTTTGACTCTTGAATCTGCCGCATACGCTCATCAGTTTTATCCCGATTCTTGGTCAGGTTGTCACTGATTTCCATGCGCAGCTCTGTCAAGTTGCGGTGCAAGTCTGTCCTGACCTCGCTCAAACGGTCTCCCAGAGCTAATTCCAGCTCTTTCTGAGCCATTTGCTTTTTCTGACTTTCCTGCTCCAAGCGATAGTCCAACTGATCCGATAGATGATCTGCCTGATTTTCCAAGACTTGCTTTAGCGTATCGGTCTGCTGGCTGAGCTTTTGCCATAGGAGAAAGGTCAGCACTAGGTTTCCCAAAATAATGAGGATAATTATAAACTCCATATCAGCTCCTGTCTTTGCTGTAAATGACGACTGTATAGCCGCTATCAAAGTCCAAATAAATGGGCTTATCTATAAATTCGTTAGAAGCATACACTTTTTTGAAAAAAAAGTTATCTTTATTGAGCGGATATTTGGCGCCCTCAATCGTTAAGGCAACATCATCCGATGGCAGAAAGGCCAGATAGCGCATGCCAGCTACTGGTTTGATTTCATGGCGCCCCTTGGGAACATAGGTCAGCAGATTCTGTTCGTCTTCCAGAAAAATCTTCTCCATATATGGTGCAATTTTTTCATTACTGGGCAGGAAGACATTGGCCAAGGCATGATCCAGACGGCCGCCAAAGGCTCCGAAAATGGTCAAACGGGCATCTGGATACCGTTCAAAACAAGCCAGAACAGCTAACTCCAGGTCTGTATCATCCTTTTCAGGATGGGCCTGAACGACTTCCTTGACACTATCTTTTATGCGCAGTAATTCTTCCTCGGTAACAGAGTCAAAATCCCCGACAGCCAAGTCAGGACAAACTCCCTGCCCAAGCAGAAAGAGGCTCCCACGGTCTACTCCAACCAAAACATCAAAATCTAAGCTAAAATGCTCCAAGTTTCCGCCAGCAAACAGCGCAACCTTAGTCATGTAGGGCATCCCGTAAGGTTTGGACTTGATGGTTGACATCACCTTTGAAGACATAGCTGCCAGCTACGAAGACATTGGCACCAGCTTCTTTAGCAATCCCAATAGTCTTATCGTCAATACCGCCATCCACCTCAATATCAAAATTCAGCTGATTGACTTCGCGCAGAACGACCAGTTCACGAATCTTATCCATAGTTTCTGGCAGAAAGGCCTGACCGCCAAAGCCTGGATTAACTGTCATCACAAGGACTTGGTCAACCAAATTCAAAACATTTTTGACTGCTTCGACTGGTGTTCCCGGATTAATCACAACACTAGGCTTAACTCCTACTGCCCGAATCTTCTGCAACGCTCCGTGAATATGTGGCGTCGCTTCAGCATGAATGCTGATAATATCTGCACCGGCACGAGCGAATTCTTCGATATGGTGCTCAGGATTGGAAACCATCAGATGGCAGTCAAAGACTAGCTTGCTGTGAGGACGCATACTGGCAACAACCCCAGCCCCAAAGCTGATATTTGGTACAAAATGACCATCCATAATATCGATATGGGCATACTCTGCACCTGTCGCTTCTAACTTCTTCAATTCTGCTTCAAAATTAGCATAGTCCGCACTTAAGACTGAAGGGGCAATTTTGAATGATGTCATAGCTTTTCTCCTTATTTAGAATTTTTTTTGGCAACTTTTTTATAGGTTTCCCGACGATTCTCAATCTCGCTGAGAAATTGCAGATAATTATCAAAGCGGAATGAAGCTATCTGGCCGGACTCAACTGCTGGCTTGACAGCACAAGCCGGCTCGTGAGTATGGGTACAAGTACGAAATTTACAGAATTGGCTGAACTCAGCAATCTCAGGAAAAGCATGATTGAGATCTTCAGCTGTACTCACCTCGTAATCCAAAGACGAAAACCCTGGTGTATCGGCAATCTTTCCACCATTTAGATTGTAAAAGCTGACGGCCCGTGTCGTATGACGGCCGCGGCCCAAACTTTCGGAAATCTCTCCTGTTTCCAGCTGCAGGTCTGGAGCGATTTTATTGAGCAGAGTGGACTTTCCAACCCCAGTCTGTCCCATGAAAACAGTGATTTTCCCTGTCAGCAGCGGCAGCAACTCCTCAGTAGCCTTAAGGACCTCATAACCGATGGCCTGATAGGTCTGCACATAGACATCCAAGCCCTGCTCATCCTCAAGCAGGTCTAACTTACTGATGTAGATGATAGGATGGATCTGCTTATGCTCTAAAAGCACCAGAAAGCGATCCAACAGATTGGCATTGAAATCTGGCTCTTTCGCGCTCATGATTACAACTGCCTGGTCAATATTGACAATCGGCGGCCGCACAAGACTGTTCTTTCGCTCTGCTATTTTTAAAATATAGCCTTCCGAATCTTTTTCTGCTGAAAATTCGACTTCATCACCGACATAAGGTGTCTGCCCTTTTTTGCGAAAATTACCCCGCGCTCTGGTTTGATAAACCTGTTCGTCCGACTCTACATAATAGAAACCAGCCAGAGCCTTTATGATTTTTCCTTGCAAGATTGCTCCTTAAAAGTTAATACACTCATTATAACAAAAAATGCGAGATTTAGCTTGCTTGTTTTGCATAGAAGGCATTTCTTAAGATTAGGTTCATTTTTCATAGAAAACAACTACTTTAAAATATTTGGAATAAAACTGGCATGATAAAAGCGAACAAGCTCAAAAGAACCTGTTCGCTTTTTTATATCGAATGAGATGCTCACTGCGATTTTTAGTAAGCTACAAAACTGATTAGCTGCGTTTCGCCTTAGCCATCAGCATTCCTCCTGCGAGAAGAGCTGCTAGGAAGCCAAGAATAGTAACAAGGAGATTTTCTTCCTGACCAGTACGAGGAAGAGCTTTTCCTTCTGCTTTCAGAGCCTGACCGCCTCGCTTATTAGGTGAAACCTCTCCTTCAACTGCCACTTTCTTAGCAGGGATGCGACTGAAGGTCAGCTGAGTTCCGTTGATGTCAAGCTTATAATCACCTACTGAATCAGCCGCAACGCTATAGACAATTTCCTTGCCATCCTTGTACTTAGGAAGGTCGCTAAAGTTATACTGCCAACCATTTTCTTCTGACACAACCAGTTCTTTGATTGGTTTGCCATCTGCCAAGAGGCGAACAGTAATCTTAGAAGGTCGAACTTTATCTTGATTTTCAGCATCTGACCATACAGCAGTTCCCTTAACAGCAATCTGTGTTGGTTTATAGCTATTAGTCAAAGTGAAGCTGCCATCTGTTGCTTGTTCTTGGCTGCTGCTATACCCCTCAACTGTCACTTCTTCAAGGACTGTATAGTTGATTTTCTTGCCCTTCTTATTCTTAGGCAAATCTTTGGACTCAAACTTCCAATCAGTAGCAGCTGTCACATCCAGCTCATCTACCACCTTATCTCCGTCCAAAATCTTGACCTTGATAGATGCTGGGCGCTTGCCATCTTGATTATTAGCATCATCCCAAACCTTTTGACCAGAGACTTTAACGGTTTCTGGAGTGTAGGAGTTGGTAATGGTGAACTTATCAATCTTCGTTTCATACTGAGCAACGGCATCTTCAGTAAGTGTATAGGCAATCTCTTGACCATTTCTATATTTAGGCAGGTCTTTAGATTCAAACTTCCATCCATTAGCAGCTGTTACTTCCAGTCTATCAACAACTGTGCTTCCATCCATTACCTTAACTGTAATAGATGCAGGGCGTTTACCATCTTGGTCATCTGCATCATTCCAAACTTTCTGACCAGAAACTTTAACCTGCTCTGGAGTATGAGAGTTGGTAATCGTCTGACCTTCTACTTTCGGACTGTAACCTTTTTCTTTCAAAGCGGCTACTGTTGCATTATCCTCTTTGACAGAGTAGGTGATCTCCTGTCCCTTGTCAAACTGAGGCAGATTGGTGAAGCTTGCTTTCCAAGTGTTAGCAGCTGTCTCATTATCAGCCGTCAAGGTTAATGTCTTACCTGCGACAGCAATTGGATCTTGACCATTTACTGAGCGATACAGCTGCACTGTGATAGAAACTGGACGCTTTCCGTCTTGGTTATCAGCATCTTCCCAAACCTTAGTCACAGCATATTCTGTACTTTGAGGAGTGTAAGAATTAGTAATGGTGAACTTATCAATCTTAGTTTGATAGTCCGCAACTGCTTCTTCAGTAACAGTATAGGCAATCTCTTGACCTGCTGCATACTTAGGAAGGGCTTTCGACTCAAACTTCCAATCGTTAGCAGCTGTTACTTCAAGCTCGTCCACCACAGTATCGCCATTTTTCACCTTAACCTTAACAAAAGCTGGACGCTTGCCATCTTGGTTATCAGCGTCATCCCAGACTTTTTGACCGGAAATCTTGATCATCTCTGGAGTGTAAGAGTTGGTAACTGTGAAATCTTTGATTTCTTTAGTGTATCCAGCTACATCATCTTCCTCAATATAGTAATCAATCTTCTGACCATTTTCATAGACTGGCAGATTTTCAAATTTGGTTTGCCATTGATCAGCAGCAGTCACTTCCTTGCTAGCTACTTCTGTCTTGACACCGCTGACTGTCTTCATCAGCTTAATGTTAATCTTAGTTGGACGTTTGCCGTCTTGATTGTCGCTGTCATTCCAAGTCTTGCTGGCAGTGATTTCTGTCTTTTCTGGTGTATAAGAGTTGGTGATATTGTAGCCGTTGAGACTGGTTGAATAACCTGGTACAGCTTCTTCCGTTACTGTATATGTAATTCGTTGGCCATCCTTGTAGACTGGCAAGCCAGTAAAGTTGTAAGACCAGCCTTCTGCCTCTCCGACTGTTTGCGTATTGACTTTTTGACCGTCAGCTAGCAGATTAACTGTGATAGAAGCTGGGCGCTTGCCATCCTGGTTATCGCCATCTTCCCAAGTCTTGCTTCCAGACACAGTCGTTGTCTCTGGAGTGTAAGAGTTGGTAATGTTGTAACCATCCACTTTGCTAGTGTAACCTGGTACAGCTTCCTCACTTACGGTATAAGTAATTTCTTGACCTGCCGCATATTTAGGCAGTGGATTTGATTCGTATTTCCAATCTTTATCCGCTGTTACTTGCTGTACATCAACGACATCTTGGCCTTTCATGATTTTGATTGTAACAGATTTTGGACGCTTGCCATCTTGGTTGTCTGCATCATCCCACTTCTTCTGACCGGAAATCTTGACCGTTTCTGGCTTGTAAGTGTTGGTGATGTTGTAGCCATCCACCTTGCTCGTGTAGCCTGAGACAGCTTCTTCTGCAACAGTATAAGCAATTTCTTGGCCAGCTGCATATTTAGGAAGAGGATTGGATTCATATTTCCAGCCGTTAGCAGCCATCGCTTCCTGAACATCGACAATATCTTGGCCTTTCATGATCTTGACTCTAACAGCATTTGGACGCTTGCCGTCTTGGTTTTCCGCATCATCCCACTTCTTCTGACCGGAAATCTTGATGGTTTCTGGTTTATAAGTGTTGGTCACCACAAAGCCGTCAGCAGCATTGCCAGTTACCTGTGATTGATAGTGAGGGACCGCGTCTTCTTCCAGAGAATAAACAACTTCTTGTCCTTTTTCATATTTGTTCAAGTCGGTGAACTCGGTTGCCCACTGGTCAGCTTCAGTCAGAGTTCGGTTCGCAACTTCTGATTTCTGACTACCGACTTCTTTATAAAGTTTTACAACAACATTGGCAGGACGTTTGCCGTCTTGATTTTCAGCGTCATCCCATTTCTTGCTGGCTTTGATAGCGATTTTCTCTGGCGTACGACTATTGGTAACAGTGAGATTTTCCTGATCTACTTCTGGAGCATCGTAACCATCAAGCTGATCTTCACCGATTGTATAGGTGATTTTTTGACCATTTGCATCAAAGATTGGAAAATCAGTTGTCTGAGCTGTCCACTCCGCATCTGTACTGCCACCAGTTACGGTCACTGTCTTATCAGCTAACTTTTGACCGTTAGCGTAGACATCTACAGCAATAGAAGCTGGACGTTTGCCATCCTGATTGTTTTCATCTTTCCAAATTTTCTTGACTGTCAGCTTTTTGCTGGCATTTGGATCCACTGTATTCTTGACTGTCTTAACCGCTCCATCAGCCTTGATAGTCACCTTCATCGGATTGCTGTCCAGTACATAGCCTTCCGGAGCTGTTACTTCTTCTACTGTGAATTGACCTTTCTTGATTTCTTCACTTGAGAAAGGCTGTGTAGAAACCCGACCGTTAGCATCTGTCGGCGGCAAAGTAATCTCTTCACCGCTAGGAGTTGTCACCTTAAAGACAGCACCTTCCAGCATTTTGCCAGTCTTAGAATCTTGCTTGTAGAGAACCAGACTGTTACTGATATCAGCTGTAATGACACCGCCTTCTGTAATCCGGCTACTACGTTCTATTGTAGAACTCGTCTGACCAGGTCGATCATCTCTGAATGGCAATTTTTCATTATTAACTTCCATCTCAGCCGTATTCGACACCAAAGAACCATCAGCTGGTGAAGTTGTCATATAGTTCAACATAAAGGCATGGTTGTCTGGATTAAGAATGGTCAGAGTAAACTCTGTATAGGTCTCATTATAAGTAACCGTGTAATCTTGACCTTCTTTCAAGATAACAGAATTCGCAATACTTGATAAACTCTGTGTGTACTCCCCTTGGCGAAGGACAAATTGCTCCGGAACGAATTGCATAGGTGCACTGCTATCTGGAATGACATCCTTGATAACAATCGGAGAGTTATAGGTCTTTTGCTGAGTATTGATACGAACAGTCCAGTTATGTGAATAGTCACCGCTCTTGCCTAGAATAGCCGAATTATATGGCTTCTTAGCAATGACTCCTCCAATCTTAGCGTAGTTTTCACCAGCTGTTGAAAAACTGCTCTGTTTGCGCTCGTTAATGGTTACCTTATGGCTCATCGCCCCTTGAGTTTCCTCAGGATTGTAATTCCAATCCTGTTCAGCGCCTACTGTCGTCGCCTGAAAATCAAAGAAAAAACTTCCTCTTACTCCACTGGCAGTTGTCTTGGACTTGTAATCGGCCAAATTTTGAAGTGTTACCGTAATGACACCGCCCTTACCCGAACCATTCGACGTCATCTTAGCAGCTCCAAGCTGGACCTGCGTTTCATTATCCGTCAAGGTAAAGGTTGTGCCATTAGCAATGGTTGCACCGTTTGGTACTGTAAAGGTAAAGGTGTCCCCGTCCTTGAGCTTGCTATCGTAAGCAGATAAATCAAAAACTAACTCATAACGATAATTCCCCCCTTGAACCAAATTATAAGCACCATTAACCTTGGTTGCTTCGCGGCCATTAGAGTGGTCCCAGATTTTAATATCTGTAATTGCATTCTTCAAAACATCCGCTTGAGCCGTTGCTGTAAAGAGCTTCAAATCCAGCAAAAACAGAAAGGGCAGCATCAAAAATAGCAGCCATTTTTTCAGTTTCATAACATTCTCCTTTTTATTTCATTACCTAAATAAGCAATTAATTTTATTGTAACAAATACTTACTATAATGGCAATATTATAGAACTATTTTAGCAAAGAAAAAATAGAGACTTTTTCGTAGTATGAAAAAATTTCACATTCTCTATTGGCATTTTCACAAAAATGAGTTATAATAGAATCTCAAGCGGAGGTGGTGGAACGGCAGACACGCATGCTTCAGGCGCATGTGCCCGTACGGGTGTGAGGGTTCAAATCCCTTCCTCCGCATAAGAAAAAACGAGAGAGTCGAGTGGCTCTCTCATTTTTATTTTTATCCAATTTTGATACAAATTATTCCAAACTCTATCATAGACCTTCTTCTCTCAAAGCATCGCTCAAGCGAGCAAATTCCTCTAAACTAAGAGATTCTCCCCGAACACTTGGAGATAAATCCGCTCGTTCTAAAGCTGCTGTCAGTTTGCCTTTAGTAGCCTCAGACTTCCCAAAATAACTGGTCAGGTTATTCCAGAGAGTCTTCCGGCGATGGACAAAGCTGACTTTGGAGACCTTGAAAAAGAATTTCTCGTCCTGTACCGCAACTGCAGGCTGGTCTCTGCGCACCATCTTGAGAATAGCCGAATCCACATTTGGCGCTGGCACAAAGACTGTCCGCGGCACGATAAAGGCAACCTTGGCCGTCATGTAATACTGGACCGCAATCGACAAACTACCGTAGGCCTTGGTATTAGGCTGAGCCGAAATCCGATCCGCCACTTCTCTCTGCATCATCACGACAAACTCACTAAAAGGAATTCCGCTCTCAATCAAATGCATAAGAATCGGCGTTGTAATGTAGTAGGGCAGATTTGCCACTACCTTGATAGGCAGGTCTGGATTCTTAAACTCTGCTATGTACTGGGCCAAATCAACCTTGAGAATATCCTGATTAACCACTGTCACATTGTCAAAATCGCGCAGAGTATCCGCCAAAATCGGCACCAGCCGATCATCAATCTCAAAGGCCATGACCTCCGCGGCACTTTCCGCCAAAAATTCTGTCAAAGCCCCAATACCGGGCCCAATTTCAATGACATTGACCTTTTTGTCAATCTCAGCTGTGTCCACAATCTTCTGGAGGATGTTGGTGTCCGTCAGGAAATTCTGACCGAAAGATTTTTTAAAAGTGAAACCGTGACGCTCCAGAATGGCACGGGTCACACTATGATCTGCAATTCGCATTTTTTCTCTTTTCTAATTCGTTATTCATTATCTTTTAAGGAGGTCATTTGCCCTAGCAAGGTGTAAAGTTTTTTCTGCTCTTCTTCCTCGTAAGCAAATGCATTAGCCTTAACTTCTTTGCATTTCTCGTCATACAAAAAGCCCTCATAGCTATCTTCTGTAGATAGAGCTATATAGACTTTCGCCATTTTTTCAGGACTAATCGAAAATCTTGACTTAATTTTATATAGATTTTTCATAAAAGCGCTGAGGTGATCATAGCGGCGCATATCTACTTTGACATTGGTCACACGGATCGCCTGAACCTTGATACCTTTCCAATGTTTCCGCATATAAAGCGACAGCATCAACAAGGCCAGCTTATTCTGATAATAGGTCTTAGCAGGACTATAATGTTTTTGACCGGATAAATTTTCAAAATCAAGCTTCATGAAAGGATAAAGCACCAGCCCTTGGGAAGAAATATTAATAATCCGACCACTTTCTGACTTTTCCAACAAACCTTTCAATAAAGAAGAAAGTAAGTACGGAGCGCCCACATTGGTCGCAAATTGCTTTTCCAATCCGTCTTTGGTAAGAATCGGCTTTTTGACCGATAAATCAAAATCGGCTGCATTGTTAATTAAAACATCTAAAGTCTCTTCTTTTTGGATATACTGTTCTACCGCTTTCTTGACACTTTTCATATCAGATAAATCAACCAAGATATAATCTACATGCGGATTTCCTGTTTGTTGACAGATTTTTTCACAGGCTTGCTCAGCTGCTTCTTTTCGGCGGCAAAATAGAGTTACTGACCACCCCTTTTCAGCTAACTGTTTAGCAGCCTGGTAGCCAATACCACTATTGCCGCCCGTAATAATTACTTTTTTCATTTCTTACTCCGTTAGATTGAATACTTGCGCATGGCTTCTTCCACTTCCGCCAAGGTCACACCAAACAATTCCAAACGTTTGAGCAGTTGCTTGCCATTAGAATAGCCGATGCGGAGTTGCTCGCCCAGATACTCTCGACGCTGACGGCTGTCGCTTCCCATAAGCAGACCTAGTCGCACAAGGTCGCCTTTGGTGATGTCAAAATTATCCTCATCATCGAAATATCCGACCAGACCAGCCAATGCCTGCTGTAAATCCTCAAATGAAGCGTGCTCTACCCCAAGCGATTTTCCTTTGTTCTTAGACTTGGGAGCCGCCTCGTCACGGTGGAGAAAGGCATGCTGAGCAGTAGGCACAGCCTCCATAATCATTCGACGGATACGCTCACCGTTGTAGTCTGGATCGGTAAAGACAATAACCCCACGCAGCTGGTGCAGTTTCTCAATCCGCTCTAAGTCTTCTTCATTGATAGCAGAGCCTCTCGTCTCGTAAGTGTCAACTTGGTAAAATCGCTGCAGATTGGCTGTGTCATCCTTGCCCTCAACGACGATTACCTGGGGGATTTTTATCTTCTCAGTCAAGCCCAAACACCTTCTTTGCATTATCATAGGTCGCCTGCGCTACTTCTTCGACAGTCAGCCCACGAAGCTCAGCAATTTTCTCTACCACATAGCGGGTATAGGCTGTTTTGTTTTCTCGACCACGCTTGGGAACTGGCGCCAGATAAGGTGCATCAGTTTCGACGAGGATCTTGTCCAAGGGCAAGTTCTGTGCAGCTTCCTGAATATCCGTCGCTTTCTTAAAGGTCACAACTCCAGAAAAGGAAATCATCATCCCTAGCTCGATAAAGCGCTCTGCCATTTCCAAAGAGCCAGAATAAGAGTGCATAATACCGCCTCGAGGTCCAACTCCCTCACTCTTGATTATCTCATAAGTATCTTCCAAAGCATCACGTGTGTGAACGACAAAGGGCAGGTTTAGCTCTTTAGAGAGCTGGATTTGGCGGCGAAATACCCGCTCCTGAACGTCCTTTGGCGCTGTCATCCAGTGATAATCCAGACCAATCTCGCCCAGAGCCACCACCTTGGGGTGACGAAGCTTGTCCAGCAAATAGGCTTCCACCGCCTCATCATAAGTCCCCGCCTCAGTCGGATGCCAGCCGATCGTAGCATGAAGCTGATCATAGCTGTCTGCCAACTCCAGGGCGCGCTCAATAGTCGGTCGGTCAAAACCGACAATATTGTGTGCAACAACACTCATTTCTTTGGCTAATTGAAGCTCCTCTTCCTCTCGACCAGCAAATTCTTCCACATTTAAATGCGTGTGTGTATCAAAAATCTTCATGGTTTACTTCCTTGTATTTCCTGTCCTTTATTATACCAAAAATGACCTGAAAAATCAGAAGTCTCTTCAAAGCAGAAAAAATAAGATAGCTACCATTCAACAGCTGTCCGAATCCGTCTTCAAGTTCTCCATTGGAATAATTAAGTAGAAAGACAGTGCTAGCATTAACACAAGCGGGAGGAGAATATAAATAATTCCCATGCTGCTGGCAAGAGCTATTAACAGCATGGATAAAACACTCGGAACAGCCATGCTAAATAGATTAATAGCTGACTGGATGGCCCCCATGGACTCTTCTGGAATCATACTGAATACAGATTTCTGCAATCTAGGACTTAGCAGACCGACTACAACAGCACAAGCAAAGCTTGCTATCAGTACAAGTAAAAAGTTTTGCCAGAAAAAACCGCAAAGAATAAAGCCCTCAAATACTAAGCTTGCATACATAGCAAGCTTAGTCGAAAGTTTTTTCAGTAAACTGCCACTCAAAATATTCCCTAAGATCAGACCAGCGGAACTTAGAATAATTAACACAGCAATGGACTGACCAATCTGCAGATTCCAAAAAGGCCTTTTCAGCAATAAAAGAGTCGCTACTGGCGTCAGAATGTTCAGAGTGACTTGCCCAAAGGTTGAAACCAATAACAACCTCACAACGTTTTTCAATCCCAGTAAGACCTTAAGAGAATCCAATAAATGCTGCCAATAATTCTCTCTAGTTAGCTCCTTGGCACTGCTGAGCTCCGGTTCTAAGTCCTGTAATTTTTGACTAATATGCCAAAAGCCTAGGTAAGCTAGCAAGAATGTCAGAGCATTCAGACCTGCCAAAGCTCCGATACTCATCCAAGCGATGAGAAAACCGCCAGCTAGATTCCCAAAAATATGAACCAGACTCATACTAGCCTGCCGAAAGCCCATAGCAGAGGTCATATCTTGCTCAATCACCTTTACATAAACCGGCGTCAGCATGGCACCTGAAAAATAACTCAGACTATCCGACAGAAAGTTAATCAAGCAAATCACAAGCAGAGTCAAGAAAGAGAAATCTTGTCCAAGAAGCAAAAATGTTACCAAGCTATATAAGAGTACCTTACTAAACTGTATAAGCAGGTATTTATGGATACGATTCTTCTGAAAGTCCGCCGCAACTCCGGTAAAAACTTGAATTAACTGAGGTAGCGTTTCAGAAAAAGAAATCAATAAAACCGCAAGTGGAGCAAAAGAATAAGCGGAGACATAGTTCATCAAAGCCAAATAGAAAACAATGTCTCCAAAACCTGAAATCCATTGATTGATGAGCAACTGGCGAAAATTTTTGTTTTTTGCAAAAACAATCATATGACATCTCCTTTACTCTTGTTAGATTTTTGTTTAACAAATTATAACAATAAGTTAGGTGATTGTCAAATTTATATTAGATTACTATTTTACAAAATAGAAGACCTAGAATGAATCCAGGTCTTCTGAAACTATGTTAGGTCCTGTTTGAACTTCTCTATAATCTTTCGAATCAGTTCTTTATTGACCGTGTATTTAACAGAATCATCATCCATCACAAGCTCCAGCAAGCCAGAATTTAGGAGCTTTTGCGTATGGAATGAGATAGAGGCTCTTGTAAGCCCCAGTTTTTTAGCTATATCTTTATTCTTGGCATGCGGTTGAATCAATTCAATCAAGACTTTATAGCGGGTTTCATCTCCAAGAGTTTTTAAGGTCAGAGCCAATGTTTCATCGTTAAGCTCCGATTCCGCCTTTGATAACTGGGAACTTCTCGTCGAAAGGACTAAGGAATAGGAGGTGAAATCAGGAACCTTTTCGAGAAAAGAGTCAATAAACATGGGTGACAGAACAAAGACTTGTGTATCCTTTTCAAGGAGCTTGGCATTCTGCTCATCATCATTCATCACATCAGATAGGCTAAATTCTTGTTCAAAAGCTAGTACTTCCTGCTCAAACTGCTCATAAATAGGCTGATAGAGCTCGAACACTCTTTCCAGCAAGGAAACTAATTGATCCCGAAGCTTCTCTGGATGCTGAATAGCTTGGTACCAGTACCATTTATTTTCCGGAGACTTGTCACTATTCTCTATAAAAGCCAGCAAATCTTCAGGATGTCCCTTGGTGACTTCCCCTTTAGAAAGCTTAAGTGATAAACAATAGATGATTTGCTCTGCATCTAGTTTTTTCAAACATTCTAACAAGTCATGCGGATTGGCCGGATCTTCTCCTTTTTCTAGCAAGTAGAGGTAGAGGAGCGGAGCCAGTCCCACCGTAGCTTCTTCAAACAAACTAACCGCAACAAGCTCTTTTTTCAAAGGAAGTAAATCCTGATAGAGCTTATCATAGTGCGGCTGTACATCAAGAAGCAGCTCCTTTTGATTCTGCCGTAAATCCATCCACATATGTTTATCATCTCTTGAAACGATGGCAGGCACCATGAGAAATTCATATAACTTACTACGATAATGAACAAGCTTTACACCCACAGTCTCTTCCCTCCTTACATACACATACTCCGCTTCTAACCAAAAAGAGTATACAATTCCTGTTTTTCATTATACCAAAAATCAAGCAAAATATTCATCGTCTTCTGCTCTGTTCATCTCTTGACAAAAAATCCATCTCTATAAAATAAGAGATTTTTATAAAATTTCATCTAGTTCTTAAGACTGATTTTATCCTTTTTCGATAGTTTTTTATTGATTATCGATAAGATGCGTGTTATAGTTACTAAGAAATGAAACGTTAGTCGGAGGAAATTATGACAGACAAAATGAAAAAGACTGCTGAAGATATGAGCATTACTCTTACAAAAATCAGTATCAGCCTTTTATTTATTGCTTCCATTATCCTGATAGCCCTAGGACCTTGGGTCGTCAATCTAGTTATCGAATTTCCCTCTCCTTTCTTTCAAGGGGAGACACGCTTTTGGGTCTTGCTGCTGCTCGGCTATGTCCTCGGCTGCCTGGCTCTAGCCTGCATTGTCCATCTCTATCGACTCCTTAGCCGCATTGGTAAAAATCAGGTCTTTATCACGCAAAATGTTCAGTACATGCGCTACCTTGGCTGGGAAGTGGGCACTGTGGCTCTTATCTCTCTTTTTATGGGACTGACAGCCTATTTGCCCATGCTCTTAGTCACTGTTTCTTGCAGTATCTTGACCCTGATTATCCGTGTCATCCGTAATGCCTTTGGCAAGGCCATTGAGCTGCAGGATCAAGTGGACTACACTATTTAGGAGGTCTTATGATTCAGATAAATTTAGACCTTGTCATGGCGCAAAAGCGCATCAGTGCTGGCCGTTTAGCAGAGTTGATTGACCTAACACCAGCCAATCTATCTATCCTAAAAAATAACCGAGCCAAGGCCGTCCGCTTTTCAACACTCAACGCTCTCTGCCGTGAACTAGACTGCCAGCCTGGCGACATTTTGGAGTATATCCCTGACGATGAGGAGGAGAAATAATTATGGAATATCCAGCACAAGAAGAGATGAATGTCCAGTCTTGTCTGCCCGCAGAAGCAGAACGACAGACCATCTTCACAGGCCTAGAGGACAAGCAACTGCGATTCTTTAAAATCAGCTATCTGATTCTCTATCTCTTAACTTACTTTTACTCTGCTGTATTTTTTAATTATCAAACTGCATCCTTTTTCCCTTTTGCAATTGGTCTTATATTGCTAAGCGAAACCCTAATCAGGAAATTGTCCAATCCATCACTGCGGATAAAAAATCTTGACAGTAAGGTAGAGGCTAGAAGCTTTCTGATCATGACGTTAGCTCAAGCTCTGGCTTTAAGTCTCTGGGGGCTTCATCGCCAGCTAGAATTTTTCCAATTTCTAGCCATCCACATCTCATTCGCTTTCTATATTCTGTCCCGCACCGGCTGGTTAAGCCAAGGGCGTTTGGGTATCCTGGTCTGGTTTGATGCCATTCAAGCCTTCTGCATCCTGCCCTTTAAGAATTTCATTGCTGCTATTCTAGTCTTTATAGAAGGCAAGCAGCAGGACTCTTCCGACAGCTCTGACAGTATGTCTTCAAAGAAAGCCCAACAGCTCGCGATTATCGTAAGTAGCTTCTTTGTCGCTGGAATCTTGGTCTACTTTGTCTGGTCCCAGCTGAGTCAGGTTTCAGACAGCTTTGCCTCATTCTTCAGCAATACCGCTGATTTTATTGAGAGTCTATTCGACTCCCTCTTTTCAAGTCTTGATAGCAGCATGATTCTCTTCAAGGCCTGCCTGGCTGTCCCTATCAGTCTGTACTTGTATGGGCTCCTTGCCGGCAGTCTGTTAGGCAAAAAAGATACCAAACTTAGCTACAAAAAATTTCAAGCAAGTATCCGCCCTTTGCGAGTAGCACCCGCTTTGGCAGCCTACATTATCATCGGCAGTCTCTGCCTGACCTATGCACTCTTCTTCCTGACGGGTCTGGGTGAGCTCGGCCAGCTCCTAAGCGCCGGAACAGTAGCTCAGGCTATTTCTCCGCAGAATGCTTCGACTGTTGCAGTAGCTGGCTTCTGGCAGCTGGTTCGGGTCTCTATCCTTAACTTTGCGGTCCTAGGTGTCTTCTATCTGATTGCCAAAAAACCGCTCTGGGATCAGAAAGGGACGCGATTCGCAGCTACTATCCTCTTTATCTTCACTGGTCTGCTGGCCTTGCTAGCTGGCTGGAAATTATTTGGCATCTACATCTACCTTTACGGACCAACACCGCTGCGCTTGATCTCAGCATGGTTCATCCTAGTTCTCTTGGTTTGGTGCCTACTGACCCTGATTCGTTTCTATAAACCTATCCAAGCTATTCGCATCGGTATCTTTTACGCCCTGATAAGCTTTACCGTGCTCTGCTATCTGTATCCAATGTTTTTACCAGCAGGATAAGGAGCAATGGATCTTAACGACATTCAAAAACCAGAAAGTAGATTATGAACCGCACCCCAAAAGTTAGACACAAAAAATCTAACTTTTGGGGTGTTTTTTAAACCCAATTTGTAAAATTAAGCTAGACAGAAAAAGCCATCTATGTTAGGCTCAGATAAACACCACATTTGTCTGAAAGGAACTAACATAAATGACCTATACACATCTTACCACAAACGAGCTTGTAATGATAGAGGCTTACTACAAAGAAGGTATAAAAGTTACAGATATTCTAAAAGCTCTTGGAAGATCAAAACAGACCATCTACAATGTCATCAACTATCTGAAAGAGGAGCACTCTGCTTATGATTACTATAACCGATATAAAATCAATAAGAAACGCTGTGGCAGGAATAAAACAAGGCTTACACAAGCAGAAAAAGATTTTATCCAAACTCATTTAAATCTAAGCTGGAGCCTTGATGTCATTAAGGGAGCTTATCCAGATAGGATTTCTTGTTCTATGAGAACTCTCTATCGACTAGCAGACCGTGGTATTCTAAAGAAAGAGGATCTCCCTTGGAAAGGCAAAAGAAAACCAAATGGTCATAGCGAAAAACGAGGAAAACAAGCGTTTCGCAGAGATTTACGTGAGAGAGCAGCCATTTATCCTAATTTTAAGACAGAATTTGGTCATCTAGAAGGGGATACCATTGTTGGCGAGAAACACAAAAGTGCGGTTATTACTTTGGTAGAACGCCTCTCAAAAGCCATCATCACACTGAAAACTAATGGACGGAAAGCAAGTGATATTGAGGTTTCCATCAATCAATGGTTGTCTCAAGTCCCCAGCCATCTCTTTAAGTCGATAACTTTTGATTGTGGGAAAGAATTTTCTAATTGGAAGTCTATTTCGAATGCGCATGACATTGATATTTTCTTTGCGGATCCAGGCTGTCCTGGTCAAAGAGGCCTCAATGAACATTCTAATGGCTTATTAAGACGAAATGGATTACCGAAACAAATGGATTTTACTGCTATTTCTCAAAATTATTTATCAGCTATCGCTGATAAAAGAAATAGAATTCCTAGGAAATCTTTAAATTATCAAACACCATACCAAGTTTTTCTGAGTTACTTGAAAAGTCTAACTTAATTTGACAATTTAGGAAATGAAATTAACTTATGAGGACAAAGTTCAAATCTATGAACTCAGAAAAAAAGGACAAAACTGCTACCACTTATTAAGTACTGAACTTCGTTCTATAGAGTCCTCTCGTTAAAAGCGCAAAAAAACCAGCGGTCTCGAGTCTCCGCTGGTTTCTTGATAAATCGTTTGGATTAAGCAGCCAAAACTTTGCGTCCTTTACGACGGCGAGCTGCCAATACACGACGACCGTTTTTAGTTGACATACGGTGGCGGAAACCATGTTTACGCGCACGACGGATTTTACTTGGTTGATAAGTACGTTTCACGATGAATACCTCCTCTTAGATTCTTGTATTCGTTTAGCCGGCTAGTTGTGATCAGTTACTAAACATACTTTACTATTCTATATGATTCCGAGGCTTTTGTCAATACTTACTTAAATAACTTTCTCTTTGTAAACGTAATCATAAAGCCCGAGTCGCTTCATAAAATGGAATCAAGGCTGTCATGGCCTCCTGCAACTGAGACAGCACCTGCTCTCTTGAAGCAGCCTGAGAAAGGGGAACATCGTATTTGACCAAGACCTTACGAACCTGACCGATCTCCAGCTGCTGAGTAAGGAACTGACGATTTTCCTCAGTGCCTTCAAAGCGCTGACTCACACCATCTATCTGAGCAAAATAGTAAGCTGGCGGCTGAATAGGCAGCTCCAAGACCCGATTTTGCTTGCTGAGGCTGTGCTCATCTTTCTTGCGCTCCATGAAGCTCACCTCCAGCGACACTCCGAAATCTTCTGCACTTCCATACAAGCGCAGGGCGAACATTGGCTCAGTAATTTCTCCATAGCCTTTAAGATAATTCCAAAAATGGGGTCGTAGTATCTGCGCTTGATTCATCCACTGGCTGGTTCGCTCCAAGGTCAGCTTAGGATAGAGGCTTTGAAAATCCTTGACCAAGTCTGCAAACTCCTTGCGTGCCGCCTGCCCCTTAGCTCTCAACTCCAACATAGACTCACGCAGCTGCCCTGCCTTGTCTGGAGAGATATACTTAGCCCCTTGATGAGGCAGATAACTTTCAATAGCTGGAAAAAGTGACATAAAAAATCCTTTCTATATACAAAAACCAGCATCTCTGCTGGCTTTCCTTTTATTCGCTGTCAATATCCACAACGACATAGCGGTTTGGCTCGTCGCCTTCGGAATAGCTAGTCACGCCATCGATGCGAGAGATGATGCGGTGAATAATTTTGCGCTCGCTGTTAGACATAGGATCAGTGTGCTGACCGCGTCGATCTTCCAAAGCTCGCTGAGCCAGTTTCTGAGCATAACTTTGCAGCACTTCAGCCCGATGCTCAACATAGTCATTGACATTAATTGAAATGTAGAAGCTCTTAGAATATTGGTTATAAAGATAGTTTTGCGCTAATAGCTGCAGAGCTTTCAAGACTTTTCCGTGGTAGCCAATCACGCGCCCCGGTTCATTGGTATCAATCTGCATGTTGATAGTCCGGCGGTTGTGACTGCTGGAAATACCCGCTTCAACATCCATCTCATCAACGATTTTCTGAACATAGTTCGTTACGTTTTCAACTACTTCTTCAATATCGTAGTCTGCTTCGACTTGGATGCCTAAATCAGCAAAAGAGCTTTCTTCTGTTTCTGTCGGCTCAGCCTTGTCTTTAGCCGCTTGTTCAAAAGAGATAACCTTGTTATCGTCTGCTTCTGCTTGAGCAACTGCCTCATCGATAGCTTGGTTGGTCTTGAGAAGATCAATGGTGCCAGTCTCTTCTAAAATCGTATTGGCTTGCTTGTCATTTTTGAGAATTTCAGCCTTGACCTCATCTGAGATAACTTCGCCTTCTCCTTCGACCTTCTTGATGGCAGCTACCACACGGCCCAAATCAACCGTCGCTTCACTAACAGACTGCACAGGATCATTCTGAGCGTTAATCTCTTCGGGAACACCTTTTACAGCCTTTTGATTGGCCTTGACAACTGTCGTCTCAGCAATCGGCTCGACATCCACCTGAGCTGGCTTCTTGCCAAACAAACCTAAAAAGCCTTTTTTCTCACGTGAAATAACAGTAATATGCGCTCTCATACGTGGAATATCCAACGTTTTCAAACCATTTTGAATTGCTTCTTCAACACTTGCTCCTGTAAAAATAACCATTGCAAGAGTCCTCCTTCTTACTTACTTTTTCTTTTTCTGTGCTTTTTTCAGGGCACGTTTCTTTTTCTGTTCCAATTGACGCTCTGACCGTTCCTTGGCTTCCCGCTCAGCAATGATTTTAAAAGGATTGCTCAGCAGCAAGGTCTGAACCACCTGATAAGCATTTGAGACCGCCCAGTAGAGGGCTACCCCGCTCGCCGCATAAAGGGCAAAAAAGAAAATCACCACTGGCATCAGGTACATCATGACTGTCATCCCGCCATTTCTCTCAGGCAAGGCCTTGTTTGAAAGCCAGGTACTGAAGAAAGTGAAGAGAGCCGCCAACAGCGGAAGAATAAAGGTCGGATCTGTCGCTCCTAGATTAAGCCAGAGGAAGTGACCTGTTTTCATAAATTCAACCCGAGTCAGGGCTTGAAACAGAGCCAAGAGCACCGGCATCTGGATAAAGAGTGGAATGAATGAGGCATAAGGATTGACACCCATTTCTTTGTAGAGTTTTTGAGTTTCCTCAGCCAAGGCTGTTCTGCTCTCCATATCCTTGCCAGGATACTTTTCCTGCAGTTGCTTGATATGCGGCTGTACTTCCTGCAGCTTGCGTGAAGAAGTCGTCTGGAATTGGAAGACCGGCAGGAGAACTGTCCGGATAATCAAGGTAAAGAGAATAATCCCAATCCCCTTGCTTCCACCAAAGGATAGAAACCGAATGGTGTCCGCAAAGAAATAGACCAGCTTCTCCCAGAAGCCATTTGAATCGGCCGTTACTTGACTGGTTCCGCAGGCTGTGAGAAAGAGCAGCGAGGCGACCAGCAAAATCCCTAATTTACTTTTCTGTTTCACAAATGAATCCTTCCTGATAAAGTTTAGCAATTTTTAACACATGCAATAAATTTTGTTCAACTTGGTGGTAGTCCAGCTCCTCCACTCCTTTACGGGCGATAACGACGAAGTCTGCCTGGACTAACTGTTTTTGATGCTGCATCAAGACATGGCGGATTTTTCTTTTAATACGATTACGAACCACTGCATTCCCCAGCTTTTTACTGACGGAAATTCCAACCCGAAAATGCTTTTGCTCTTTTTCTAGCATGTAGACGACAAATTTTCGATTAGCAAAACTCTGTCCTTTTTTAAAAATCGCATTAAAATCTTTTTCGCTCTTGACGCGATAGTTTTTTCTCAAAACTCAACTCCATCCACCAAAATTATATCTATTATACCATATTTTTCGAAAATGCCAATAAGAGCTGCTATGACGCTGTTTTTGCAAATATTTAAAAGGTCGATTCACTTAAAGAGAGGCTGGGACAAAAAGATTTCAATTTTTAAAAATCTTAATTACTAAGCCTTTCAAATCTATAATTAAATGCGAAAAGCGAACAAAGCAGAATTCCGATTACCAGAAAACTAGTTTTGTTCGCTTTTTATATTTGAGGTTGGACTTTTGTCCCAGCCTCTCCCTATATCTTATTCCTTTTCCAGCTGTTTCTTAGCCCGTTCTAACTCCTGACGGATCTGTGCAAATCCCGTCCCACCAAGGGAATTCCGCTTTTGTACAGCGGTCTGCGACTCAAGCGCTTGATAAATATCTTCCTCAATCAGCGACGACACTTCCTGATAGCGGCTCAGCGGGATATCCTGTAGATAATAGCCTGCCTTGCTGCATTCCAGCACCAACTTTCCGACAATCTCATGAGCTGCCCGGAAAGGCAGTCCTTTCTTGGCCAGATAGTCAGCTAATTCCGTCGCATTGGAGAAGTCTTGCTGAGTTGAAACCAGCATTTTTTCTTTGTTTACAGTCATACTAGACAGCATACCCGCCATAATATCCAGCGACTTCTGGATGGTATCTACTGTATCAAACATGCCTTCCTTGTCTTCCTGCAGGTCCTTATTGTAAGCCAAGGGCAGGGATTTCATAACCGTCAGAAGGCTGAAGAGATGGCCATAAACCCGGCCGCTCTTGCCCCGAATCAGCTCCGCCATGTCCGGATTTTTCTTTTGCGGCATGATGGAAGAACCTGTGCTAAAGGTGTCTGACAGACTGACAAAACCGTATTCATAGCTGCACCAGTTAATCAGCTCCTCGCAGAGACGAGACAGATGCATGATGAGAATGCTACTGTTAGATAGAAACTCCAAAATAAAATCTCGATCACTTACCGCATCCAAGGAATTGTGGTAAAGTCCTTTGAAACCCAATAAATCAGCCGTCAGCTCCCGGTCAATCGGAAACGTTGTTCCCGCTAGAGCCGCTGCTCCTAAAGGAGATAAATCCGTATGCTCCAGATTAAAGGCAAAGCGCTGACTATCACGGCTGAACATCTGATAATAGGCCAGCAAATGATGGGCAAAGCTAATCGGCTGAGCATGCTGCAGATGGGTATAGCCTGGCATGATGGTCTCTACATGCTCTTCTGCCAAGTCCAGCAGCACCTGTCGCAAATTCAAGAGTTTATCCGCAATCTGACCGAGCTGATCCTTGAGATAAAGGTGCATATCTGTCGCCACCTGGTCATTACGGGAGCGAGCCGTATGGAGCTTACCAGCTACTGGCCCAATCTCCTCGGTCAGAAGAGCCTCCATATTCATATGAATATCTTCATTACGCACATCAAACTCAAGCTCTCCAGCCTCATAACGTGCCAACAGCTTTTCCAAGCCTGCCTGAATAGTAGCCGCTTCCTCTGGAGCAATGATTCCTGTCTGCCCCAACATTTTGACATGGGCTAGGCTGCCCTGCAGATCATAAGGAGCCAGACGATAGTCAAAGCCAATGCTGGCACCAAATTCCTCTACCCAGGCTTCCAGAGAGGCTTCAAAACGTCCGCCCCACAGTTTATGATTCGCCATAGGAAAGCCCCTTTCTATTTGTCCTTGTGAGCCTGAACCTCTGCGTGAACCTTAGATGGAAGCCCCCATAGTTTGATAAAGCCAATCGCGGCATCCTGGTCAAAGGTATCTGCACTGGTATAGGTAGCCAGACTTTCGTCGTAGAGAGAATTAGCAGACTTACGCGCTACAACTGTCGCAGATCCCTTATAAAGCTTCACTTTAGCTGTTCCATTAACCACCTGCTGAGTGGACTTAAGATAGGCAATCAAGGCTTCTGTCGCTGGATTAAACCAGAGGCCATTATAGATGAGATTAGACAGCTCATTTTCGATAATCGGCTTGAAATGAGCCAATTCTCTGACTAGAGTCAGATCCTCGATTTCTTTGTGGGCAGCCAAGAGGGTCACTGCACCAGGGCATTCATAAATTTCCCGAGACTTAATCCCTACCAGACGATTTTCCACATGGTCAATCCGCCCAACACCGTGCTGTCCTGCCAAGTCATTCAGCTCAAGAATCAAGTCCGCCAGCTTCATCTTTTTGCCATCTAAAGCAACTGGCACGCCAGCCTCAAAGTCAATATTTACATAGACTGGGTTGTCTGGCGCTGCTTCTGGTGCAACCGTCAAATCATAGGCGTCTTCCGGTGCTTCATTCCAAGGGTTTTCCAAGACACCACACTCATTGGCCCGTCCCCAAAGGTTTTGATCGACTGAGTAGGGACTATCCAGATCTGCAGGAATTGGCACACCATTAGCTTTGGCGTAATTGATTTCTTCTTCCCGAGACCATTTCCACTCCCGAACCGGGGCAATCACCTTGAGACTGGGATCCAAGGAGGCGATAGCCACTTCAAAACGAACCTGGTCATTTCCTTTTCCGGTACAGCCATGGGCAATAGTCGTCGCCCCTGTCTTGTGAGCAATTTCAACCAATTTCTTAGAAATCAAAGGTCGGCTCAGAGCGGACACTAGAGGATATTTTCGTTCGTAGAAGGTGTGTCCTTGCAGAGCAACCAAGACGTAGTCTTCCGCAAACTCGTCTTTAACATCAATAACATGTGATTCGATAGCGCCAACTTTCAGCGCCTTGTCATGAATGAAATCCAAATCATTTCCTTCACCCACGTCCATGCAAACCGCGATTACATCATAATCCTTGTCCAGCCAAGTAATGGCCACCGAAGTGTCCAAGCCGCCGGAATACGCTAAAATGACTTTCTCTTTAACCATGCGATTACCTCTATCCTTCTACATTTTATTTTTAAACATTCTACTGTATGAAAATGCGAATGTCAAGAGGAAATTTAATATTTATTAAAATAAAAGCGTTTTATCGATTTTTATTCAAAATCAATATATTATATACTGGACTTAAAACAAGAAAAAAAGAGTCTGTCAAGACTCCCAGACCGTAGACAAACATTCCAAATAGTGTTTGTCTTTTTCTGTTTGTCAGGCTAAAATTTCATCTTTTGATTTCATCTTTTGATAGCATAATGGTCATTTGAACAAAATAAAAAGGCTTCCCCACCCTCATTTTTACTAGTTTTTTGAGATTCAAACACGCCAAAGTAAGCCCAACCTTATCTTCCATCTTGGACTTGCCTTTCTCTCTTGTATAACGGAGGTTGTGGTATTCTTTAGCTGTCCCAAAGAGCCGCTCAATGGTTTCTTTGCGCTTCTTATAGAGCTCCTTCATCCCTCTTTGGTGTCGAATCTCTTCACAACATTCAAGCGCATCTTTCCATACATGTCTTGTGATGACTTTCTGCTGATTCTGGCTCTGGGTACAAACAGATAATAGGGGACAGGCGACACATACTGTTGAATCACTCTTATACTCACGGTAGCCTGCTCGGGTCGTCGTGCGATAGGTTAACACTTGGTTCTCTGGACAGAGGTAACAGTCATAATAGGAATCATAAACAAAATCATTGGGCCTTAAGTTCCCTTTTACACCCTTGGGGCGGGTATAAGGGAAGACAGGGGTAATCTCTCTGTCTAACAAAAATTTTGCAATACTTGGGGTTTTATAACCTGCATCTGCGATGAGATAGGTTGGATGAAAAGGCTCAATCTTGGCAAAAAGGGCAGGGAAAGCCTGACTATCATGAACATTTCCTGCTTCAACCGTATAAGCCAAGGCCCAACCATGCTTATCACACGCTACTTGGGCAGAATAGGCAAAGACTTCCTTGTGTTCCCCCTTGTGGAACCAACCACTCTCAGGATCTGTCCTTGAGATTTTCTTTTCCTTAGCCTCGCTTTCTTTTGCGGGCTTTAAGGGCTTTTTTTCGTGTTTTCTCCTATCTAAATCAATCTCAACTTCCAATTGCTCACTCATAAATGTAGCTTGTTGGGCAACCATTTCCTTATGATACTTGTGGCTGTTGGCTGCCGCTTTAATATGGGTTCCATCCACAAATATCTCAGAAGGATCAATCAAACCAGCACATAAAGCTTGATGGAGTACGTGTGAAAATATCTCAGTAATCAGTGCTTTATCTTGAAAACGACGGCTGTAATTCTTTCCATATGTGGTAAAATGAGGCACCTTGTCATCCAAGCTTAGTCCAAGAAACCAACGATAAGCTACGTTTACTTCTATGTCTTTAATGGTTTGGCGCATGGAGCGAATGCCATAAAAACATTGAATCAAAGGAATTTTGACCAACATGACGGGATCTAGACTGGGACGACCCTGATCTGGGCTATAGGTTTCTTCAACCAAGTCATAGATAAAGTCAAAATCAACCTCCGCTTCCAATTGGCGAAGAAAGTGATCTTCTGGGACCAATTCGTCTATCGTATAGAAGCCATATTGGCAGCGATTATAATCAGATTTTTCTTTGTGAAACATAGGGAGCACCTCACAACTGTTCTTACCTCTATTATACGACTTTACAAAAAGAAAAGCCCTTAGAAACTTCTGTTCTTAGGACTTTGTCTTCAATCTGAGAGTCTGTCAAGACTCCTATTTTATGCGGTAAAAACATCGGGATGTTCGGAAACGCTCTGAGTAATGATAAAGCGATCTTGACTGGTATCAGTCGGATCCGTCCCATTGACAGTCTCCCCAGCTGGCAGACTCTTTCCTGCTGGGATTATAAGAAAGGCAGCACCGGTTTGGTTTTCCAACGAATCCCTGCTCGGTAAATCCCATTTTCATCTGGCCCAGAGTAATCTCCTGTCTCAAGCTTGGCAACATCTGACTCAATACCTGACGCATCGAATGTATAACTGTTCCCTTTGGTATCCTGCCAAGTACCAATCATGCTGGAAAAATCCCCAGAAGTAATAGCCTTCATATCCAAACTAGAAGTTGATGCCGTTTCTTTCTCTCCTTTGCTAGTTTCCTTGGCAGACTTTTCAGCTTCAGTTTCCGAATTCTGCTGAGAGCCTGTATCAGAAGTTTGCTGATTATCCGCTTGACTATCAAGTTCGCTCGAATTGGTCCCTCTTTCAGACTTTTTAGAAGATGCAGAACTAGTCGAACTTGCTTTAGAATTGTTGGAAGCAGGATTCGTCTGCTCTTTCTTTTGGTTACAGGTTACTAGCACGAGTAAGGCTACTAGTCCTCCAATCAAGATGATAATCCATTTTTTCATTTTTCTCTCCTTAAGGTATTTTCTTATTACAATTGTGACATAAAAACAAAAATTTGCAAAGTAAAAACCAGCTTGAAAGCTGGTTCATCTTATTGAATTTGATTTAGCATGTTTTCGATATGCTGGATAGATTTTTCGCGGCCTAGCAGGTAAATCGTATCTGGCAGCTCTGGTCCATGCATTTCACCCGAAACGGCAATTCGGATCGGCATAAAGAGGTTTTTGCCCTTGATTCCTATCTCTTTTTGGACAGCCTTGATTTGTGGGAAGATATTCTCCGTCACAAAATCTGCATCAGACATAGCTTCTAACTTTTCTTTGAAAGCTGTCAACACGGTCGGTACCGTTTCACCAGCCATGACCTCACGCTCCGCATCTGTCAACTCTGGGAAGTCCGCAAAAAAGAGGTCTGTCAGCGGCACAATTTCGTCTACAGACTTCATTTGTGGTTTATAGAGCTCTACAAGCTTTTCTGCCTTATCTGTCAAACGGCCTGCTTCTTCCAAGTATGGCTTAGCCAGAGCGAAGATTGTGTCAAAATCTGCATTCTTGATGTATTCGTTGTTCATCCAGTCCAGCTTCTTCTGGTCAAAGGCAGCTGGGGACTTGCTGAGACGCTTTTCATCAAAGAGCTCAATCAATTCTTGACGAGAGAAAATCTCATGCTCGCCACCAGGATTCCAGCCCAGCAGTGCAATAAAGTTAAAGACTGCTTCTGGCAGGTAGCCCTTCTTGCGATAATCCTCGATAAACTGCAAGGTATTGGTATCGCGCTTGGACAGTTTCTTGCCTGTTTCAGAGTTGATAATCAGGGTCATGTGCCCAAATTCTGGAGCTTCCCAGCCTAGAGCTTCATAAACCATGAGTTGCTTAGGCGTGTTGGCAATGTGGTCATCTCCACGAATAACATGTGAAATTTCCATCAGATGGTCATCAATAACCACAGCAAAGTTGTAGGTTGGGTAGCCGTCTTTCTTCTGGATAACCCAATCGCCACCAATATTGCCGCCTTCAAATTCAATTTCGCCCTTGACCATGTCATTCCACTTATAGACACCTGATTCATTGACAGCCAGACGAACCGTCGGAATAATGCCCGCCGCTTCGCGCTCAGCGATATAGGCTGCCTTCTCTTCCTCTGACATGCCTAGAAACTCATTGATGTAACGCGGCGTCTCACCAGCTGCTTCCTGACGTTCGCGTTCAGCCGCTAATTCTTCCTCAGTCACATAGGACTTGTAAGCCAAGCCCTTGTCCAAGAGTTCATTGACGTATTTTTGGTAAATATCCAAGCGCTCAGACTGGCGGTAGTTTTCGTGAGTCTCAGGACTTTCATCCCAGTCAATACCCAACCAGCGTAAGTTTTCAAGCTGTGAGCGTTCTCCGTCTTCTACATGGCGCTTGCGGTCTGTATCCTCGATACGGATAATGAAGGTCCCGCCATGATGACGAGCATAGAGGTAGTTAAAGAGCGCAGTCCGCGCATTTCCGATGTGTAAAAGTCCAGTCGGACTTGGTGCATAACGCACTCGAATCGCTTTTGTCAAAGTTCCATTCTCCTATTTGTATTTCGGGGAATTATTCCCACTCCGATGTTCAAACGTAATCATTATATCATACTCTGAAGGCATAACACGACTTTACAGTCTATTTTTACGACAGGCGCTCTTCCAGCTGGAAGTCAATAGGAAGCCAGGCCAGCACATTCTCCATCTGCTTTTCCCAGTAATACCACTCATGCTTACCTGGACTGTGGCTGTAAGTAATCTCCAAGCCCAAGTCTTGCAGGTTTTTTACTGCCTCCTGATTAGCCTCGTAGAGAAAATCCTCTTCGCCGCACCATGCCCAAAGCTTGGTCTTTTTATCAGATTGCTTGGCTAGGCTCTCCAGCGAATGAGGGCTACTGGTCCAGTCTGTAAAGTCTCCAAAAACTCCTCGCCAATAGGCTGGCGTTGCCATCTCAGCATTATCTGGACGAGCATCAAGAAAACTCAAAGCCCCAGAAAGACTAGCGGCATATGAAAAGCGGTTAGACTTGAGAGCCAGCTTAAAGGCTCCGTATCCGCCCATGGAAAGACCAGCAATGAAATTCTTCTCACGCTTATCTGACATATTTGGGAAAAAGCGCTTGAGCACCCGGGGCAGCTCCTCAGCGATGGCTTCGTAATAGTTAAAACCGTACTGGGTATCGGTGTACCAGCCATTGCTGGTATTAGGCATGACAACAATCAAGTTGGTCGAGCGAACCAGACGCTCAATATTTGAGCGCTTGAGCCAGCTATTGTGGTTACCGTTCATACCATGAAGCAGGTACAAAACAGGAATATCCCTATCATCCGGCTTATCAACACGAGCTGCGTCCGGATAGAGGACATTGACACCCCATTCCATCTCCAAAGCCTCAGAATAATACTCTATTTTCATCACTGCCATTCGCATTTCTCCTTCGTATATTCCTGACAAGAAAAAGCCGAAGCCCGACTTTTCTTGTATTTGTGTTCAGATTTTTACCGCACTTCCATAACAACCGGCAAAATAGCTGGACGACGCTTGGTTTGGTCAAAGAGATATTTGGCCAAACTGTCACGGACAGCTCCTTTTAGCTCGCCCCAGTCAAAGCTGTCCTGCGCCAGATAGTCTTCCACAGTTTTATTGATAATGTCAGAGCTTTCACGCAAAATATCTCTGCTCTTCTTGACATAGACAAATCCACGGGTGTGTACTTTAGCCTTGGAAATGATTTTCTTTTCCTTACGGTTAACCGTAAGTGCCACGATAAAAATACCATCTTCAGACAAGACCTTGCGGTCGCGCAGGACGATATTGCCCACATCACCAATTGCATTTCCATCAATCATGACATCTCCAGCTGATACTGCACCAGCAGGCACAAAATCACCATGGTCGTATTCCATGATGCTGCCACGCTTAGGAATGAAGATATTTTCCGGCAGCATGCCGACTTCCATGGCAGCCTTGGCATGAGCATCCAAACCGCGGTACTCACCCTGAATCGGGAAGAGGTACTTAGGCTGCAGCAGGTTAATCATGAGCTGCAAATCACGCGCATTTGCGTGACCTGAAACCCGCAGATTTTGGGTAATCAGCTTGACAATGCCCCCCGCCTGATAAATCATATTTTCCACACGAGCCACGACCGCTTCCTTGGCAATAGAAGGCGTTGTTACAATGTAAATCAAATCGCCTTCCTTGATTTCCACATAGCGGTGACGTCCGATTGACATCTTGCGCAGACCATTGATAGGCTCACCCATCCGGCCAGTCTCCAAGATAATCAACTCATGGTCTTCAAACTTAGACATTTCCTTAGGCTTAATCAAGAGACGCTCGTCCACCAAGGACAGCTTCTTGAGGCGGATAGCCGTACGAACGATGTTTTCAACATCAAAGCCTGTCAAAACTACTCGGCGGCCAGTCTCAGCAGCTGCATCAAAAACCTGCTGGATACGAGATAAGTTGCTGGCAACCGCCGCAACAATCACACGACCATCCCAGTCAGCAATCGTATCTTCGATTTCCTTGCCAACCTCGCTCTCACTAGCCACCTGAACACTACTGTCCGCATTGGCTGAATCACTGAGCAAGGCCAGAACACCCTCGCGGCCAATTTCAGCTAAACGGCCAAAGTCTGTCGCATAGGACGGGCTGGCAGACTGGTCAAACTTGAAGTCACCTGTATAAACGATGCTGCCTTTTCTGGTCTTGATGACAATTCCCAAACTCTCAGGAATCGAGTGGGTCGTCCGGAAGAAGGAAACCACGGTTTTGCCAAATTCAATCTCGGTATTTTCATCAATCACATGGAAATCATTGAACTTCTTAACCGCATCATTGTTTTTGACAAACAGCTTAGCCAGCTCAATCGTCAACTCTGATCCGAAAACCGGCACCTTCGCATCTGCTAAAAGATTAGGCAGAGCACCAATCGCATCTGCGTGCCCGTGCGTCAGAAAGACACCCGCAATCCGCTTCTTATTTTCAAACAAATAGTCCATGTTGGGAACGACATAATCCACACCCAACTGCTCATTTTCTGGGTACTTCAGCCCAGCATCCAATACAAAAATGGAATCATCCACTTCGGCAACGTAGAGGTTTTTACCATTTTCACGTACGCCGCCCAAAGCAATCAGTTTAATATTGCTCTTGCTCATTTTTTCTCCTATTCAATTTTTAGAATCTCGTTTTTAGCAGAAATTCTTTATTTTATTACTAACGGTCCTTGGCTAGCCAAGTCGAATTACAGTCTTGCAAACCTAAGGTCTGCACATCCAATCTATTATAGCATTTTTTCATGTTTTTTCAAAGCTAAGCGTGCCTTCTTAGCATCCTCTACCACAAAAAACGACCTCTAGCTTTACTCGGCTAGAGGTCTGGTTTACTTCGCTGGTATGAGAGCAATCAGTTCATCCAAAGTGTAACTGAATAACAATTTTCTATTTATCGTTTTTATTATTTTTTATAAACTTTTAATTCCTTCAACCGCTAATGATTTTCTTTTTATCTTAGCATTGGAAATCTCTATAGCATAATAAAGCACTATTGATTGAATTCTCGAAGTTTGAAAACCATCTAAAAGCTTCTACTTTCTATACTATCGTTACAATCAGGCAAGCTAAGCAGGCCTGTCTGACAATTCAACCAATATGTCAAGTAAAGCAACTACTTATGTATTACAAACAACTATACCAACAAAGTAAACTTAAAAGCGAATGAATTTGGTTTCCTTTCTTTCTATTTCCTTAACTCTATTATAGTACTCTATTTAGATTTTTGCAAGCGTTTACACATTAAAAATACAAAAATATTTTAAGCAGAAAAGAAGGCAGGAAAAAAGCAAAGGAGACCTTAAAGTAAGGCCTCCTTTAAACTGTATATAGCGTTTGTCCGCTGCTAGAATTAAGAAAGATTATTTTTAAGGAAAATCAATTTTTCTCTTATTTATCGTCTTTTTTAACCATGTTTTTAACGCCTTCGATTGCACCTTCAACAGCATCTTTGGCATCTACTGCAACTTCTTTAACTTTAGAAACTATTTTTTCAGCAGCTCCTTCTTTTTCTGTTTTTTTATCACCAGTTAATTTGCCCAGGCCTTCTTTTACAGAACCTTTAGCTTGGTTGAATTTTTCTTCTGTAGACATAATTGATACCTCCGTTATTAGTTTCAATTTTTAAAGCAATGAAAGAATTTAAGAATTCCTAATCTTGGTTAGAGAATTAACGAACGCGAGCTTTTTCATTTGATGCAGCGTCTTTAACAGCCTCTACACCATCGCCAACTTTTTCTTGAACAGCTGAGAAGCCACCGCTAATGCCAGATTTTGCTTTTTCGAATTGCTCTGAAGCAAATTCGCCTGTTGATTCAGCAACGTCTGTTACACGATCTTGCAGGCTTACTGAGTCAGCTTCGTGTTGTTCTTTTGTTTTAATATCAACAACATTGACATTTACTTCAACAACTTCCAAATCAGTCATCTTAGATACTTCTTCTACAACAACTTTCTTGATTTCTTTGTATAAAGCTGGAACATTCTTTTGATATTCCGCCACTACATTCAAGTCAACAGCTACTTGTTCTTTACCAACTTCAACATTGACACCATGAGTGACATTGTCAGAGTTGACCAATTTATCTTTTATGTTAGAGAAGAATCCACCGTCAACAGCCAACAAACCTGAAACTTTCTCTAAAGAGAGACCGATAATTTTTTGAATGACCTTATCATCGTAAGTCAATTCACCTTTTACTTCATGAGCTGCTTGAGCAACTTCTTTTTTAGCAACATCTTTAACATCTTTATTTGACATGTTAAACTCCTTTATTCTTATTTAAATATATTTTTGTTTTGAATATAATATCCGATTCCTGCCCCTAGAGTAGCGCAAATCAAGACAAATAGAGTCTTAAAGAAGCCAAAGGATAGGATAAAACACGCTAGAATAATGCCTGCTAATCCAGACAAGATTGGATATTGATATTTTTTAAACCATTCCATTTTTTACTTCCTTACTTTACACGACTAGTAGTTTTTTTAGCCGGTTCTTTTGGCTTGAAGTCTGAGACAGAGATTTTAAGCTTGACATTATGATTGATTCCGAAGAATTCTGTCAATCCAGACGCAATTTCTTCTTGAATCAACTGACTTCTTTTGATGATGTTTTCCGAAGGAACGATTGCCCCTTTAACGAAAACCATGCATTTATTTTTACGGCTATTTACTGAAACTGTAGGATCTTTAATTAAACCGTGTTCTGTTAACAGACTACGAACAAACCCTTCAATGGCTGAATTTTTCAGCATCAGTTTCCCATCCGCATCAGCTAGCTGAATTTCCAAATGTCTCTTAGGATAAAAAACTATCACTAACATCAGTAGTAAGATTAAGCTTGCTAAAACCACAGTGCCCCAGAAAACATACCTAGAAAGATAGTAGCCCACAAAAGGAATCTGCTTCCAAGTGAATAACTTCCAGCTAAATAACTGGAGCCCCAGACCGCTGACTTTATGAAAGTCCAGCAAAACAGGAATCAAAATTGTCAAGATTAAAATACAGAAAATAAGGGAAAGTATTTTTCTTGATTTTGACATATTGAATCCTCACATCATTAAATTTTAAATTATATTTTGAAAAGTAAAAAGACAATTTATGCCTTTTTACCTACAAAAAATGATACAACAGCTACTACAATAACTGCACCAATGATAGAAGGAAGCAAGGCCATACCAGCCAAACTAGGACCCCAAGTTCCTAAAAGTGACTGACCGACAGCAGAACCAACTAAACCTGCAACAACGTTTGCAATAATGCCCATTGAGCCGCCTTTTTTAGTGATTGATCCAGCAATAAGACCAATAAGACCTCCAACAATAATAGACCAAAGCATATTGATTCTCCTTTCTAATTTTTTCTAAATCAAAATTGTTTAATAATATTTTTTACTATTATTTTTTGATTAACATAATTATATAATTTTCCAACTTGGAAACATAATAATTCAACTTGGTTTTCTTTCCGTTTATCTGTACTATAGATACGCAAAGATAAGAATTGCTTGTTATATAGGCTTTTATCAGCATTTTTAGATATATTTTTGAGTTGTTAAACGAGGTTAAATGCATAAAATGTGGTATAATTGCCTGATAATAAAAACACTATATAAAGAAAGATAATATTTTAATGCGAGAATTACTGTCTAAAAAGAGCCACAGACAATTAGAACTATTAGAACTACTATTTAAAAACAAACGCTGGTTTCATATTTCTGAGTTGGCTGAACTATTGAATTGTACAGAACGTTCAGTAAAAGATGATTTATCCCATGTCAAGTCTGCGTTTCCTCAATTGATTTTTCACTCGTCCACTAATGGCATACGTATCATTAACACCGATGATAGTGATATTGAGATGGTCTATCACTATTTTTTTAAGTATTCAACCCATTTTTCAATTTTAGAATTCATCTTCTTTAACGAAGGATATGAAACTGAGAATATTTGCAAAGAGTTTTATATAAGCTCTTCTTCACTCTATCGTATAATCAGTCATATTAACAAAATCATAAAAAAACAATATAATTTTAAAATTAGTCTCAATCCTGCTCGGATTACTGGAGATGAGATTGATATCCGTTATTTTTTTGCACAATATTTTTCGGAAAAATATTATTTTCTTGAATGGCCCTTTACAGATTTTTCAGTAGAATCTTTGTGTAAGCTGTTAGCACTGGTCTATAAAGAAACTGCATTTCCTGTCAACTTCGCAACTCAAAGAATGTTAAAATTGCTCCTAGTTACAAATTTATATCGAATAAAGTTTGGTCATTTCTTGGAAGTTGAGAAAGATTCTTTTAACAATCAATTGTTAGAATCTTTCATGCAAGCAGAAGGAATCGAAGACATTGTAGCGAGCTTTGATTCTGAATATCATATCTCTTTGAATAAAGAAGTGATAGGTCAACTATTTGTCTCCTATTTTCAAAAAATGTTTTTCATTGATGAAAATCTATTTATGAGCTGCGCAAAAACAGACAGCTATGTAAAAAATTCGTATCAATTATTAAGTGATTTAATTGATCAGATAGAAAGCAAATATAATCTAAAAATAGACAATAATGACAATCTTATTTGGCATTTGCATAATACAGCACATCTGCACCGCCAGGAACTATCTACAGAGTTTATTCTGTTTGATCAAAAAGGGAATACAATCAAGAACTTTCAAAATATTTTCCCTCAATTTGTCTCAGATATTAAAAAAGGGATTGAACATTATCTAGAAACTTTGGATATCCATAGCACACCAATGAAAGTCAACCATCTATCCTATACTTTTATCACTCATAGCAAACATTTAGTGCTGAATCTTTTACAAAATCAGCCTAAATTAAAAGTTTTAGTCATGAGTAATTTTGATCAGTATCATGCAAAATCAGTAGCAGAGACACTTTCTTATTATTGCAGCAACAATTTTGAGCTTGAAGTTTGGAATGAATTAGAACTATCAATCGATTCTTTAAAAGAATCACCTTACGATATCATCATTTCTAATTTTATTATTCCACCCATTGAGAACAAGAGACTGATCTATTCCAATAATATTAATACGGTCGCACTCATCTCCTTACTTAACGCAATGATGTTTATTCGCTTAGATGAGTGATTTAGATTATTTTTATAACAAAAAACCGCAATCAAGCGGTTTTTATTCATCTATTAGGGCAATTTGAAGAAAAAGGACATAGTCCTATTTAATAGAGAACTAGAGACTTTTGATTATTATTTGTCTAACTTTGTGGGAGCCGTACATTATTTAGTACGTATTCTTTCTCTTGTTTTTACAAAACTCTGAGCAAGCCTATTCAAACAAGCCATAATAATCCGCAATGGTCATCTTGGCTTTCTCATCTTTGTTTAAGTCCTGAATAATTTGCCCGTCTTTCATAACGATTAGTCGGTTGCCGTATTTGAGGGCATCCTCCATGTGATGGGTAATCATGAGGGCTGTGAGGCGGTCACGATTGACAAATTCATTGGTCAGCTCCATCAAGGCTACACTGGTCTTGGGATCCAGCGCCGCAGTATGCTCATCCAGAAGCAAAAGCTCTGGACGCTTGAGCGTTGCCATGAGCAAACTCAAGGCCTGTCTTTGCCCACCAGAAAGAAATTCAATCGGTGTATCCAGATGCTTGTCCAGACCATTGCCGATTTTCTCAATCGTCGCCTGAAACTCTTCCTTGTAACTGTTGAGCCCACGGGGCACCAAGCCACGCTTTTCACCTCGGAATTTGGCGATAAGAAGATTTTCCGCTACTGTCATCCGCGGAGCCGTTCCCATCTTAGGATCCTGAAAGACACGAGACAGGTACTTGGCCCGCTTTTCTGGTGAAAAATGAGTGACATTTTCACCCAAGATATGAATGCTGCCGCTGGTCAGAGGGAGAGTGCCGGCAATGACATTGAACAGGGTTGACTTTCCTGCACCGTTTCCACCTAAAATCGTAATAAAATCATGCTCGTGAATATCTAAAGAAACATCATTTAGGATGATTTTTTCTTCATCAAAGCCGCTCTTTACAAGCTTGGTTGCATTTCTTAATTCTACAATCGCTGTCATTTGCTTAACTTGGCTCCTTTAAAGAATTTATTTTTCAGGGTTGGAATCATGAGACAGACGGCCAGAATCACCGCGCTGTAAAGACGGAGATAGTTGGTGTTGAAGCCGAGAGCAATAACGCCCCAGATCAAGAACTGATAGGCAATCGCACCAACGACAATGGTGATCAGACGCTCTGCCAAGGTCAGACTCTGGAAGAGCACCTCGCCAATGATAAGACTGGCCAGACCGACAACGATTACTCCAATCCCACGGGACACATCCGCATAGCCTTCCTGTTGGGCAATCAGCGCCCCAGCCAGAGCAATCAAGCCATTTGACAGAATCAGTCCCATCAACTCCATACGGCCGGTATTGATCCCAAAACTGCGAGCCATATCCGGATTATCTCCGGTCGCGATATAGGCCTGCCCTAGCTTAGTATCCAAGAAAAAGAGCAGGGCAGCAATCACCAAACTGACAAAAATCAAACCAGTCAAGAGGGCATTGACTTCCCCTGAAAAGGGCAGAACATCCTGAATCTTACTGCTGCCTAAAAGCCCCAGATTGGCACGGCCCATCAGCATCAGCATGATAGAGTGGCAGGAGGTCATGACCAAAATCCCAGAAAGCAGAGTCGGAATTTTCCCCTTGGTATAAAGCAGACCTGTCACTGCACCCGCTGCACAGCCCGCTAAAACAGCCGCTGCTGTTGCTAGAAAAGGATTGACTCCCTTGGTAATCAAGGTAACAGCCACCGCCCCGCCCAAGGGGAAGGAGCCTTCTGTCGTCATATCAGGAAAGCCCAGAATCCGGAAGGTCATAAAAATACCTAACCCCAGAACAGCCCAAACCAATCCCTGAGAAATAATGGAAAGAATCATAACATTGTCCTAACTAATTAAAATCGTTTCTCTATTTTAACATAAAAAAGGAGCCAATTTCAATGCCGATGTGCAGACAAAGAAATTGACTTCCTAACTATTCCTCAACAACTGTCATTCGACCAGTATCTACATCGTAAACCGCTCCTGAGATTTCTACATCAGCTGGAATCAGTGGTGACTGCCGCAGCAAGGCCATATCCTCGCGCACACTATCCTCTACATCTGTAAAGGGCAAAAAGTCCTGATTGCTGACATCGACACCTAGTTCTTTATGAAGATAGGCTGTAAACTCCTCATTCTTGAAGGTCTGTGCCCCGCAGTCTGTATGGTGCAAAACTACTATTTCCCGCGTTCCTAGCTGCTGCTGCGAAATAACCAGCGAGCGAATCATGTCCTCCGTCACCCGACCGCCGGCATTGCGCAAGATATGGGCATCTCCTAGTGCCAGTCCTAGAGCCTGGGCTACGTGGAGCCGAGAGTCCATACAGGTTACAATGGCTACCTTGGTCTTGGGCTTGATCGGCAGATGCGATGTTCCATGCAAATCAACATAAGCTTGATTGGCCTTCATAAAATTTTCAAAATATGACATTCTTTCCCCTCACTAGTACTTTGTTATTCAAATAATTTTATATTATCTTACCATCTTTTCTGCTATTTGTCAGCTGTCGGCTTTGTTATAAAAAAATAGGACAGATAAATCCAGCATCTAGCCTGATCTTCTGTCCTAATTTTATTTCTTATGAGCTTCTTGGAATAAACTTGCTGAGGGAGCCTGCAAAGGTTTGAAGATTGAGACTTTGAACATAGACTTCACCAGTACCTTGGAAGGTGTTGACTACTCCTTCACCCGTTCCGATAGACTGCCAGAAGCCATTTTCTAGATGGATATTATAATTCAAAGACTGGCTCCAAGCTACTACATGGGCATTGTCAATTGTTACTTCCTGGTTATGAAGCTCAATTTTTTAATAGATCCAAAAGCATTGGCCAAAAGAGTGCCCTGGCCTTGGGTTGTCATGACGAAGAGACCGCCTTGGCCGCCGAATAGTGCTTTCCCAACAGACTGGCGCTCCATGGTATAGTAAGCCGTACCATCAAGGGCAAGAAAGGCACCGTCATTTAGGCGATATTGCTTTTCACCTAGCTGAAGAGGAATGACTTGACCAGGAGAATCTGGTGACAAAGCAAGGTAACCATTGTCAGACTGGGCAACCGCTTGGGTAATAAAGGTACTTTCGCCAGAAACCATCGAACGCCCCACAGCCTTGACAAAACGTCCCAAGCCAGAACCGTTTGCATTGAGCTGAGTATTCAGGGTCACATTCGGCGTGTGGTAGACCATGCTGCCACGCTGGATAAAGACGGTTTCTCCTTGATTGAGCGACAACTCAACCAAAGGAAACTGCATATTACTATCCATAGAAAATCGCATAAGAAATGCCTCCTTGTTTTTCTAAATTATAACAACAATAAAATATTTTTGCAATCTAAAACAGAGTAAATTTATTAGGAAAATACTTTCTTTAAGACTTCCCCAATCGTCGTCACACCGATGACTTGGATATTGTCTGGAACTTTGAGACCGTTCAGAGAGTTTTTAGGGGCGTAGACTTTGGTGAAGCCCAGCTTTGCTGCTTCGTTGATGCGCTGCTCGATGCGATTAACCCGACGGATTTCACCAGTCAGGCCAATTTCACCGATAAAGCACTCTTGAGGATTTGTAGGCAGATCCTTGTAGTTGGAAGCAATAGCTACCGCTACTGCCAAATCAATCGCTGGCTCATCTAGCTTGACGCCGCCAGCAGACTTGAGGTAGGCATCTTGATTTTGCAGGAGAAGCCCTGCCCTCTTTTCCAGAACTGCCATGATGAGACTGGCTCGGTTAAAGTCCAGTCCAGTCGTGGTTCGCTTGGCATTGCCGAACATTGTCGGTGTCACCAAAGCCTGTACCTCTGCTAAAATCGGCCGCGTCCCTTCCATGGTTACAACGATGGAAGAGCCTGTCGCGCCGTCCAGCCGTTCTTCCAGAAAGACTTGGCTGGGGTTGATAACCTCAACTAGCCCGCCAGATTGCATTTCAAAAATTCCAATCTCATTGGTTGAACCAAAGCGGTTCTTGACTGCTCTCAAGATACGGAAAGTGTGCTGACGTTCGCCCTCAAAATAAAGCACTGTGTCCACCATGTGCTCTAGCGTTCGGGGGCCAGCTAAGGTTCCTTCCTTGGTCATGTGACCAACGATAAAGGTCGCGATATTATTGGTCTTAGCTAGCTGCATAAGCTCAGCTGTCACCTCTCGGACCTGAGAGACAGAGCCTTGAACACTGGAAATTTCAGGCGACATGACCGTCTGAATGGAGTCGATAATCAGAAAATCTGGCTTGATTTTCTCAATCTCCGTGCGGATATTTTGCATATTGGTCTCGGCGTAGAGATAAAATTCACTGTCAATATCACCGAGGCGTTCCGCCCGCAGCTTAATCTGCTCAGCTGATTCCTCCCCGCTGACATAAAGGACTGTGCCCTGATGAGAAAGCTGGGTGGATACCTGCAGAAGCAGGGTGGACTTCCCGATACCGGGATCTCCACCAATCAGGACCAGACTGCCAGGCACTATACCGCCCCCCAGCACACGATTGAACTCGTCCATTTCTGTCTTGATACGGTTGACATCAATCGAAGTGACCTCAGCCAGCTTCATGGGCCGGGTCTTTTCGCCCGTCAAGGAAACACGGGCATGCTTGACTTCTGCAGCCTCTACTTCCTCAATAAAAGAAGACCAAGATCCGCAGTTAGGACAGCGGCCTAGATACTTGGGCGAATGATATTCACAATTTTGACAGACAAAGGTCGTTTTTTTCTTAGCTATAATAATTCTCCTTCTACGGTTACTCCGACAGAATGCCACTTATACAATGTATTTTGAAATTTCTTCTGGTTGGCAACTCCGACAGCAGACAAATCGACAGAAACCTGATAATTCTCCTTGACAGCTGCCAAAACGGAAACCTTGACACAGCCATTGCCATCTACCCCTATAAACTCTATGCTTTTAGCACCATTTCCCTCTAAAAAATCTTTTAAATCTGGATTAGTAAAGCAAGAAGCTCGACGCTTCTCAAAGATACGAGAAGATACAACCAGCAAGCCGGTCGCAAATTTCTTCTTTCTATCTTTTCTCTCCCAGAAAAAACGATTGAGAATATAGATAACTCGGTCGCTGGGATAGGTAGCAATTTTGTCATTTACAGCTGCAGTCAGTTCTTCATGATATGCTTTTCCTACAGCAACATAATCTGACTGCATGTCTACAACTAATAAATAGTCTGCCATTTTATTCCTCTACTTCCTCAATAAAAGAAGACCAAGATCCGCAGTTAGGACAGCGGCCTAGATACTTGGGCGAATGATATTCACAATTTTGACAGACAAAGGTCGTTTTTTTCTTAGCGATGGTGATTCTCCTTATTTTCTAATAATCCAAACAAAAGTAGATAAGACCTGACACACTTGCTCTATATTAGTAAAGCCAGCCTCTTCTAGTAGGTTTGCAACTTCTTGAGGCGAGAGGGAATTCATCAAACTAGCTTGATTCTTATAAGTACGCTGAATTTGTTGCTGATTGGCTCCCAATTCAGAAGCAAGTGTTTTCCAATAGCCCAGTTGCTGGTTGGAAAAAAAGCTAAGAATTAGAAGGCCACCTTCACTTAAAGAGTCATAAATTTTTCGAAGAAAAAAACTGGGATTTTCAACAAACTGCAACACTAGCAAGCAAGAACAAATCTGATAAGCAGAGGGCAGTATTGCTTCTTCAAATTGACTATTAAGATACTCCGCTTGAGGAAGATGAACCTGTCTTTTAAGCTCTTGTAGCATCGCCTCACTTGGCTCCACAACCGTCAACCCTGCCTTAGGAAATAAGGATGCCAAACCATTCAACTCATCCGTCTGGCTTGCCAAAGCTAACACCTTGTCGACTTTTAAACTGGGTGCTAACCTAAGCAATACTCCTCGGAAAATCACATCTAGCATCACATCATAGCCTGGAATTTTCTGACGAATTTCTATTGCATAGTCCTTATTCTTAAATTCTTTCATATTTTCTTCTATCTCTAAATCCTTTTGTTAAGATTCTTTTTACAACGAAAAATTAAAACTTCAGTTCACATTTAACAAACTGGCAAAAATCAATCTGCTCATCAGACACAAACTGGCGGATGAGCATGCGATGGGCTACAAGAGCTACCGTCTCGTAGTCTCTGTATTGGCTTAAGGCACGGAAAAAGCGAGCTTTCATCTGCTCAGCCGTTTCATACTGGACAGGACTTCTTGCAGGAAGACAACCACTATTTTCAAAAAACAACTCCCGAGCCTGCTCAAACTTTTCTATCCCACTCTCATATACCTGCCATTCATGCAGCAAAGGCTCCACAAAAAGCGGCAGTTGGCGGTCTCGAATCAAATAGGAGGCCGTCTCCAAAGCCCGAGTCACAGAAGAGGAGATTAGAATTTCCGCCTGTTCTAACAAAGGATTAGCAGCGGCCTCTGTCGCCATCTGGCGACCAGCAGCCGACAAGGGAGCCAAATCTAGTCCAAAGTCAGTGTAGCCACCCTCTTCCAAAAGTGAATAATCTGGCTCTCCGTGGCGGATAAAAATGATTTTCATACTAATGCCCTGTCGATCCAAATCCGCCGGTCCGCACACCTTCTGCCTCATCTCCATCCGCAATCAGAAATGGTGCAAAGACAGCCTGCACCACACGTTCGCCAACTTCGAGGACTACTTCCTGATCAGTGATGTTTTTCATCTGAGCAAAGATATGGCCTTCGTTTCTAGGATTGCCATAGTAGTCGCCGTCAATGACCCCAACGGAGTTAATCAAGACCAAGCCTTTTTTACGAGGATTGGATGAGCGGTCGTAAAGATAAAGCACCTCACCCGGCTGCATATAGGCCTTGACACCAGTCGGAACAAGCTTAATCTCCCCTGGCGCAATGAGGGTGCGCTCTGCCACTTTCAAATCGTAGCCAGCTGCGTGAGCTGTCTCTCTCTTAGGCAGCAAATCTTCATTTGTAAAGCTGGAAATCAGCTCGAATCCGCGAATTTTCGTCATATTTTCTTTTATTATCCTTTCAAACGTTGATTTAATAAGGTTTATAACCTTTGTAAGTAAGTTGTTTTATAAATTTGTTCACCTTTTTGTGGACTTATAGATTATTTATAGCTTTTTCATAATATGAAACAGCCTCTTTCTCTTTGTCCTTGGAGAGGTGACTATACACATCTAAGGTCATGGATATATTAGAATGTCCTAACCTATATTGCAACTCCTTGTAGCTGATACCAGCATTCAGCAATAAACTAGCATGAGTATGGCGGAAAGCGTGACAAGTAAATCGTGGGATACCCAAAGTCTCGCAACGCTTGTCAATAATCTGCTGGAGAGAATGCCTTGGCAGATAATCTCTAACCGTAGTGGCAAAGACGACAGACGGAGCTCGCGCCCCAACTTCCAAGAACATTAGGCGCTGACGATTCTGGTACTGTCTCAGCATAAGCGTAGTTTTGGGATCTATGCTTATCTTTCGAGTACCTGCTTTTGTCTTTGTTTCCCCTATCATCCTAATTTCTTGGCTGTAGGTTTTACTGATTGTGATTGTCTTTTCCTTTAGGTCAATATCCGACCATTCCAGGGCTGCTAGCTCTCCAATGCGGCAGCCTGTGGCCAGTAGCAACTTAAAGACCACAAAGCGGTAATAATGCTTGTAACTCTTTGTAGATAGTTTTTCAGCGTAATCGATAAACGCCTTTAAGTTATCCGGCTCTATGAACTTAACAGCTTCTCTGCCTTTCTTTTGCTTCTTAGGCAGAATCACATCACGCGCAGGGTTAGAGGTCAACAGTTGCAAAGTTACTCCATGCTGCAGTATTCTTCTGTTAATTGAGTTGATTTCCTTGAAATTTACAAGTTTAGGAGCTAACTGATTTATAAACTCTTGAATGCTGCTAGGTGTTATCTTATCTATCTTCATACTCCCAAACTCAGGGATAAGATGATGATTAACTTGCCTCCTGGTTACTGCAAATGTTTGCGGTCTAACTGTAAGCTTGTGACTTTCTAGCCATAGGGCAGCAAGCTCTTTGTAGGTCTTGACCTGTACTGTCTTTTTGACTGTCGATCCATTAGTTTTAAAATCAAACTGCGCGTGCTGGGCTTTGCTCTTAACCTCTTTCCTTGTCCGTCCAGTGATACTAGTCTTTACTTTCTTACCTGTTACCTGATCCACTCCCAGATAAACACTTGCTCGGTACACTTTGCTACCGTCTTTCTTTTTGACTTCTACTATTTTCATGATATACCTTTCCATCAGCAGGCAAGCTATTATTAAAAAGGTTTTAGATTGAATTAGGTTTATATCATGCGAGAAGCTACGAGATGGCCTCTCTATTCGATTTTAAAAGGTCGGTCGATAAAATATACCAGAGATAAAAACAAGGGCTTAAAAGAGCTTATATTGCGTTTTAAGATATAGAGCTATTCTCCTGACAAGGTTTCGAGCTTGTCTTTTTTATCATTTATTCTTTCTTCCATTATGGCGATTTTCTCTTGATAGTCATTGACTTTGGAAAGGTCGCTATTCCTGTCATTCACATAGTAGTTAATCTCGTTTTGGATTTCTTGTGCAGAAGCAGGGGCATTGAATGAATTGAAAAAGTCAATCATTTTCTTACAATGCTTAGCGTGCGCTTTATAATATTTCAATTCCATCCGGTATAGTTCCAATTCAAAATGCTCTTTATTCCAATTTGGAAAGTCAATATCAAGATTGGTCGGATACTGTTTCACAGAATGAATTTCCCACAACGCTTTGTACTTCTCATATAACTCTTGTCCTTTTTCTGTCAGTAAGGTTTTATCTCCTACATCAGCAATTAGACCTTTTGACTTGAAAATGCGAGTTAGTTTCTCTGCGTTTAAATTATAGTCAGAAAAGAAATACTTTGGAATAGAGACAGTCGATTTTCTTCCGTTCTTTGGTTTTCCCCACCAGACTAACAAAAGCAGTTCTCTAAGTTTAAAATTTTCATCAGTAACATAAGTATCACTATAATTTGGGAAAGTATGATCTCGGCCGTATATTTTAGAAATATCAGGGTCGCTGCTCAAAAGTCTATAATACTCTGGAGTGTAATAGTCTATTCCCCTAATACTATAACTGCTGGGTGCTATCTTATCCCGTTTACCAAACAGTGCGCTAAAAAATCCCATAATAACCTCCTAATGCCCACCAACGAATTTCAGATACTTAGCTTGTATCATGATTTCATCGGTGGTTGTTTTAATTTATTTTTGTACAAAAGCAGTCCAGCACTAAAACTGGCTCATTCTCTCCCTTTCGTCATCTAGTGACTGCTGCAATAAGTTAGCCAGCCCTTGGATGTTTTGAGCAGCTAAAAGCTCCATATACTCCGCTCTGTCATCCTTACTGATAATGACCGGAGCGCCTAGGTACTTCATAGCTAAGTACATAAGAACCAAGCGGCCAGTACGTCCATTCCCATCGCTAAAAGGGTGAATACGCTCAAACTGGATATGCGTATCAGCCAGTATCTCTAATATCTCACGCTCACTCTTTGCCATATCCAGCCTATAAGCTGTATTGTCCGCCCATTGAGTCATCAAAAAAGGCGTTTCCTCTGGTGAAGCTGTATTAAACTCCGCCCCTATGATGGCATTCTGAACAGTTTTAAACTGTCCTCTATCGTGCTGCAGGCGGTCTGTCAATAGCGCATGGAAATCTTGCACCAGCCCCACAGTCAAGGGAGCGTTATTAGCCAAGCTATCCAGCAACAAAGAAAAAGCCTGTTTGTGGTTCTCTATCTCATAGAACTCTCTGATACTCTTATGCTTCCCTGGCAAGGTGCTTTCCAAGATGATACTGACCGTTTCAGGAAGAGATATAGTGTTGCCCTCAATCCCACTGGAATGGTAGGCCATACGGATCAGAATATCATCCAGATAATCTTGTTTATAGGTCATTTAGTTTCCTTTCTGTCTTTAGTGTGTTTAATATGGCTGACTTGTATAAGTTTTAGAAATCACGCGCAGATAAGAAAAAGTATAAATTCTTCTGTGACAATCCCATTTTACTCCTGTCAAATTCTATGATTTTAATGAAATCATTTTTAAAATTTCAGAAGCCTGTGCAAGCATGTTATACACCTCAGATTTATTTCCATCGATTTCTTTTGAAAGTTCGCTAATTGCTATCAAATCTTTCTTTCTCAATTTTTTATTTTCATACTTTGCTAAGGACGCCCCTTGTATATCCAATAAGATATCTAATAATTGGTTAATGTGGTATGAAGCTAGAGCACAAGAAGAAACTAAGTTAAGATTTTCTAACTCTGACTTCTCTTCTTCAATTAACTGATAAATTTTTTGGCGTTCTTCTTCATTTGCCTCAATATGTTCTTCAGGCAAAAAATGATGTTCCATTTCTTTCAGATTCTTAATATCAGAATATCCAAGTAAATAACTTTCTGATACATCAAAATAGTCTGCTAGCTTTTTAGCATTTTTCTTTCGAATAGCTGTTTCATCATTTTCCCAGCGTTGTAATGTTCTTAGGTTTACTGCTAATTGTTTAGCTAATTTGTCTTGCGATAACCCCTTTTTCTCTCTCAATTCTTTAATTCTATTCATAAGCAAAAATTACCTTTCAAATAAATTATAACTTACAACGGCAATAAAAGCCATAAAAAGAGCAATAAAACACAAAATTAGTTGACTTACGTAATTTAATGTCGTATAATTAGATTAGATAACGGCAATAAAAGCCGTAGAAAGGAGAGTGCATAATGCTGATCACGCTTGAACTAGCAGAAAAAGTACGTGTAAAACGTGCAAAAAAACAGCAAACAAAAAAGGCGGTTGCTGAACTTTTAGGAATTAAACCACAGACCTATACTAAGGTTGAAAACGGCGACTATGACGCACCTAAGCGCATCTATCAAGTAGTTATGAATTGGCTAGTAGAAGACTGTTAATAGAAAGGAGTACCCAATGAACCTAGTCTACATGGACGGTAAGAAAGAGCCGTACACCACAAGCGAGATAATCGCAGAATGTGCTGAAGTACAACACCACACTGTAACACGCCTACTAAGAAATCACAAAGAGCGATTTACGGCGTTTGGATTTTATGGATTTGAAATCCATAAATTAGACGGAAAAGGACGACCTAAAAAGGTCTATCGTTTAAATGAACAACAAGCTACACTACTAATCACTTACTTAGACAACACACCGCAAGTTGTTGAGTTCAAGACAAATCTTGTCAAAGCATTCTTTGAGATGCGGGACGAGCTAGCAAAGTTTAAGCTGCAGCGTGCTTTAGAAAAGCCCAAGCGTAAGACTTTGCATGACAGCATTGAGAATTGGGGACAAAAACCAAAGCATCCGCATAGCACCATTACAAACCTTTTGCTAAAAGGCACTAGCGGGATGAATAAAAAGCAACTAGTGGCAGCGCGAGGCGGTCTTACAGGCATTGATAGCTTAACCAGTGATGAGCTAATCAGATACCAAGCCTTGGAAGATATGGCTATCGCTATGATTGGCTTAAATATGAGCTATCAGGATATCAAGTCTATGGTATTCAGGCCAAAAGAAAACGCACCACAAGGCGCGTGAGAGCAACAAAAAAGCCTTAACAGACGACCAAATCAGCAAGGCTTTCACACTATCACCAAAACAAATTAACAAGCAGGCAAGCTGTTATTAAAAGGGTTTTAGTAAAGATTTTATAGCTAAATTATAACATAGGCTATTGAAAAATGCTACCGCAGAGAGCAGGCATCTCTAACTGCCAAACAATTCAAAAAGGATAAAGCTATGATCCAAGAAATTGACATGACGCCAGGGCAAGCAATCGTCTTTGTATTGCTTTTGCTTTTCCTAATTTGGAAGATATGGAATCTAAAAGGCTCTCAGAGCTCACCAGAGCCCCTCAGAGCGACGAAAAACACTCAGGCGGTAGAATATACCACCGAGGAACTAAACCCCGAATATGGGGCTTATATTCAGATTGCAGGACGCAAGTACAACTAAAGGAGACAAGAACATGGAAATCTCAATCTTTGACCACAACAAACTAAATCGTAATGCATTTTACGTTAAAGAACTAGATGTGCTTTTTGTAGCTGATACAGTTAGCGAACAAGAAAAACAATCACTTATCCAACAATGCGGGAAATAAGCACTATGAAAGTGAGGAACAAAAAAATGGCTAAAACAACAGAACAAACTAAAACTGTACAACTTACTGTCGAAGAGCTGCAGGGCTTAGGCTGCCGACTGTCTAATATCCTAAAGACAATAAAAATGGATCAAGTGGCTCAAGCTGGATCGTCTCTTGCAAAAGACCAAGATTTATTCACCTTTACACACCTAGCAACTAACTATCTAAGCTCTTCCTACGAGGTTTTTGAAACGATTATTGCCGAGCTTGATGATATAGCTAGTCAGCTTTTGGAGTGTGACGATGCTGAGGAGCTGGAGGGTTTTAGAAATGGCCGATAAATTCGAACCAAACAACAATATTCTCAGTTTCTCTGAGTATATGAAAGAGCTAGAAGAACAGAAAAAGAGCCTAGCAAAGTCTAAGAATGATGAATCATTCAACAGCATGGTTTGCGAGTTTGCTGTTAGGACGAATGCCAATATCGGCAGACTAATTGCCATTGTGGAAGAACAACAGAAAACCATTCACAGCATGGGCAAGGAAATTGAAAACCTAAAACAAAATAAAAGCGAGGTATGAAATGACACAGACAACTATGCCAGAGAATTATAAGCGAGTTCTCAATCTAATCAAGGTTGGGGGTGAGAATGCCATTACAGGCGCTGAAATTGCTAATATCTTGAAAATCGAAAGGCGAGCCGTCCAAGAGATAATCAGTCACTTAATAACTCGATACAAGATTCCGATTATCGGAGCTCGTCTTATCCCTCACAGTGGCTACTATATCCCAGCCAGCAAGGCAGAACTAATAGACGGAGTCAAACCTTTGAAAAACCAAGTACAAAAAGAACAAGTCCGCCTTGACGTGCTCTTAAATGCCGATTTAGAGAGCTATAAGGCCTTTCTGAATAGGGGGTGATAGTTATTGTTCAGTCTGAGTAAAGAAAGCGAAAATAGCTTAAATCAGGGCATTTTAAAGCTAATCAATGACTTTCTAAAAGTCAGTAATCAGCCCACGCCTAGACAGCTAGGACTAATGACACCCCGACAGATTAAAGAGGAACTGGGCATCACAGCTAGGACGCTGCAGCGCTGGGAGCGTGCCGGATTGAGACGCTATCAGCCACCAGTAGAGGACACTAGAAAAGTCTTTTACAGAGTGAGCGATATTCTAATATTTTTGGGGTGGATAATGGCTAAAACGAAAGTATATTTTTGGCTAAAAGTCGATAAAAAGTTTTTTGATAACATTTTTATTAAAAAGCTTAAAAACATAGCCGGCGGCTATACTATGACGGTTATTTATATCCGTTTAATGCTTGAAAGCTTAGAAAGCGACTGTATTTTATACTACGAGGGATACTTCAACGATCTTGCGGAAGAATTAGCTCTAAAACTTGATGTGTCAGAAGATGATATACGGATGACGCTTAGCTATTTCACACAGTGCGGACTTATTCAAGTTGATAGTGATAGCAATGCAGAGATGGCACAGGCTAAAGCCTTGGTACAACAGGAAACAAACCAAGCCGCCTATATGCGTCAGTACCGTAAAGAACAGAAAGAAAAGAAGAATAATCTTACAATGTTATCCGAAAATCTTACAACGTTAACTACGTGTAAGACAGAGATAGAGTTAGAGATAGAGAAAGAGATAGAGAAAGAGATAGAGATAGAATCAGAAGAAAGAGATAGAGAAAAGATATCTTCTGCTGCTTCTGCTGAAATCTCTAAATATTATCAATCTAGAATTGGAGTTATTGACGGAGTACAATATCAGCAGCTAATGGACTACCACACACAAGATAAGCTAGAACTAGATTTAATTAAACTAGCTATTGATAAAGCTGCAGACAATGGTAAACGCTCCTTTGGTTATGTCAATACTATCTTGAAGAACTGGGCTCAAAACGGTATAAAGACCGTTGCACAGCAAGAAGAAGAACAACAGCGCTATATAGCTGATAAAGGACACGCGCAGAAAACAGTAAACGTTACTGATCCATTTGGTGGAAATCTAGGCTAAGAGGTAAAAAAATGGAATCATTAAACCACAGCAAAGAGGATTTTGAACTTGATTTCATGGAATCACTCGATCAAAACATAATAGCCACTATAAGACGCAATGCCAATCTAGAAGCCTATCGAGTATTTGAAAGAGATAGTACAGTGACAAATGAAATTTTGAATGCCACTTTTGAAAATTTCAAAGCTGAGACTCCAAAAGAGAAAGCAGCAAAAGATTTTGCCATAAAACAAGCCAAACAATACTTAGACGGTATGCGAGGAAATACTATCATTACTGGCCCGCCTGGTGTCGGTAAAAGCCACTTGTGCTACTCCCTTGCTCGAGCAATCAACGAGGGCTATCATAGCAAAGAAGATGCTAAGCGCGTGTTATTTGTCAGCATTGCCGAGATAGTCACACGCATTCAGTCAGGATGGCAGTATAAACATAGCGATTTTACAGAGCAAGATGCCCTAAAGCTTCTTACTTCCGTTGACTATCTTTTCATTGATGACTTAGGAACAGAAAGCGCCATGACTTCTCAAAAACGAGAAGCTAATAACTGGGTGCAGACTTTTCTTTTCAAAATCTTTGACAAGCGAGAAACGACTATCGTCAACACCAATCATACTGGTAAAGAGCTAGCACAAATCTACAATCCTAAGCTAGTCAGTCGGATTGGCAAACGGTCAGAGGGGAATGTATTCACTATGGCCGGTATCACAGACAAACGCATGAAGCGGAATTTTTAATCAAAGAAACGGAGACAGACAAAATGACACTAAAAACTATTTCAGAGAAAGCAAAATCATTTACTTTTACTCACTATTTCGCAGACTATCAGACAGCCCAGACAGCAGGTCACGCGCTACTGGGATATATGACTGGAACATATTGCCAGCCTGTAATCTCAATAACCTACAAGGATAAAGGCACGCTAGTAGCTGAGTATGTGGAGGATAACAAGCTAAACGAGACTTTCAAGCGTATTTGTGACAGCTTCAAAGACTATTACAAGCAACCTGAGGAGGATGAAGCATTTGAAGAACGTTACAAACGGGAGCGCGTGCTTCAACTCAAAGAGTCAGAGGATTTTGATAATTTGCTGGAAAAAGTAACAAACTACGAGCTGGAACTATTAGACTATGCTGATCGTTTGCTTTCTGATAAGCCTATCTCTATGGACTTTATGACTGCTGAAGGTACGTTGGAACTGCTGGGTAATGAAAGTGTTAGCTTGCTCCAACAGTTAGACATAGAGGGCGAATATAGAGGGCTTGCTGACTATTCTGGTCAATAAAACACAGGGAGGGGAACAATCCCCTTTTTGTTATCAAGTCAATAGTTTTGGGTTTTTCTATATAGGGGGAGATAATGAAGCAGTTAGCAATAGAAACATTTATAAAGCCTATGAAAATCAATAATATCTCCCATGGTATAGCTGAACTAGCCGGCAGAAAGCTAGAAATAGACTTAGATAACTTATGTATCACCTTTGATAAAGATTACTTTAATTTGACTAAAATACCGGGAACTAAAGGGGGCAGCCGCTACTTCTTTCTATGCCCTCTTTGTGGCCGGCGGTGTAGAATACTCTATAAGCAGCTCATACTTTATGGTTGCGGATCATGCCAACAAGTACATAAGCAAACCCTAAACCGCAGCAAGACAGACTGCCAATACTACTGGGAGCGTGCCTTGAGAGAGGCTAGAAAGGTAGAGCCAGGTTGGAGTCCTAAACGTGGCGGCTATATGTTCGATTCTTTTCCTACTCGGCCTAAGTACATGAAGCGAGATAGGTATTATAAGCATTATCAAAGGTTTGTGAACTATACTAAAAAAGGTGATAGTCTTTGGATGAATGGCTTAAATAATTGATTGAACTAATAGGAGTTGAGAATATTGAAATTAAACACGCGCAGGACGACAAAGAACGTAACCGAGCGTATGGAACTTTTAGGCAGAGCCTATCGAATGGCTCAGGCATGGAACTTCATAAGCATAGATGAAAAGTCATGGAAAGTAATTATAAAGCCTCATATCATCAAGGGAAAGTTTGCCGAGCAGATAGAAAACACTTTGACTATTTGTATTGCTGATATTAACGCCATAGAACACTGTACAGCTCGTCAGTGTTTTATTGAGAATTTCTGCAGATTCACCGAATCCCGGAAACGATTTGCAACAGAGAAAGCCAAAAAGATGGGATATAGTATAACTCAATACAACCTTTATAAGCGAATGGGCATACTTAACTTTGCTGAGATACATAGAGGCGGAGAGTTGCAAGTTTGGGAGCATTAACAGAGCATAAAAAAAGAGAACTGACTATAGTGCCGACCGTGAAAACGGACAAGGGGTACGAAATCAATTCTCTTTACTTAAAGTATACAACATTTTTGTTAACAATCAAAGTATTATGCCCTAGTGAGATACGTTACATTCAAAAAGTAAAATATGGTATAATGACATCAAGCAATTAAAAAAGCACGTTTGACCGTGCTAGTTCTTGCCTGCTGAACTCATAATTTCCACGCCCTTTTTTAGGGCTTTTTTGTTCACCTTTTTGTGGACTAAGAGAGGGCATTAAATACCTTGTATGATATATAATTTCTTCTAAACCTTATACAATCAAGGGTTAATAGCTTAAAAAGGGCTGTAAGAATAACTAGAAGAATATTCCGCGAATTTTCATGTATTTCTCTTTTCTATTTTTGCTGTCCCTATTATACTAAATTCGTAAAAAACAAGCAAAAAAACCGCCGATTGGCGATTCTCCCTAGTATAGATCTCTGATGATCTCTCCATTATCCAGATAGGTAAACTGCTCCGTCAAATCTGATGTGAAAACTTGATACATTTCTTTAAAGCTCAAGGCCAGCGAGTGGTGATCAAGATCCTCGCGTTTAATCCAGAACACTTCTCCTTCGCTGGACGAGACCAGCTCTCCTTCAAAACGATTGGTTTTGTAAAGAAAAACGACGTAACGTTCATCCTTTTCGGTATAAAACTGCTTGACACCGCATAACCTAGGCTCATAGATGGTCAGACCTGTTTCCTCCTTGACTTCCCGTATCACTGATTTGACAAAGGATTCACGATTTTCAACATGGCCGCCTGGAAAGCAAAGGCCGGTCCAATCATCATTTACTTTATTTTGTACTAAAATGCGGTCCTCATCATAAACCATACACATATTTGTTAAAATAACTCGCTCCGCTCTTGACATCTCTGCTCCTCCATCTACCGACCGATTCGCTCGGCCTACTTGTGACTCATTATAACATAAAAGACATCAAATTGATGAAAATCTAGATTTCTCAGCCTTTCCAGCAAAAAAACCGCCAATTGGGCGGTTCTTATAGGGAGATTATTATGAAAAAGAAAAGTTTTAGGATTTCTAAACAAAGTTAGGAGGTCTTTGTTTATGTTCTTAGTATAGAACACTTATCTTAAATTTTCCTAAAAGTAACTTAAAAAAATGAAATTATTTTTTACAGCTCTTGCAAGAGGTACTGAAACAGCTCCAAATTGCCCTTTTCTTCGTTTATTAAAAACTCCGGATGCCATTGAAGACCTATGATACGATGATTGTCAACCGATTCAATTGCTTCGATGGTATTGTCTCTTGGATCAAAAGCTGTCGCGCGGAAATTAGGTGCCAAGTCCTTGATGCTTTGGCGATGAACCGAATTAATCTGGCTAGCCTGACCAAACAAACGCTCCACAACGCTGTCTTTCTCCGTACGAATGGAGTGCGAAGTACCAAATGGCAAGCCCTGCCAGTGATTTTCGATATGCTGATTGAGAGTGCCGCCAAAAGCAACATTTACCAGCTGCAGACCTCGGCAAATAGCCATGACTGGCTTGTTTTGGCGTAGGGCTTCTTTCAAGAGTGCCAACTCAAACTCATCGCGAACAATATTGTAGTCATCACTATCGATGGTCTTTTCTTCCCCATAAAACTGTGGGTGAACATTTTGCCCGCCTGACAAAATCAGCTTGTCAATGGTTTCTACGTAATCCTTAACTAAACTTTTATCCCCAACGGGAATCACCATCGGCAGGCCACCAACCATTCGTACGCCGTCCACAAACTTGCGTGAAACAGAGGTGTGAATATTCTTTCCAGCTTCATCTACTGGACAAAGATTGGCTGAAATTCCAACAATTGTTCTGCACATACCGTGATTCCCCCTTATTTTGATATAGTATATCTTACCACGCCTTTTCTCAGTCGTCCAATAGATTTTTTTTAAGCTGCTTATAAAAATTTTTTATCAAAGACTCTGCATGTCTCTCAAATAAAAAACTCTCGAATGTATTATAAGCACAAACGAGAGTCTGGAAAAATGTCTCAACTTTCTACTCAAACACAAACTGGTTATGATAGAGTTCTGAGTAGAAGCCGCCGAGTTTAAGGAGTTGGTGATGATTACCCTGTTCGATAACCTCTCCGTTTTTGAGGACAATAATCTGGTCAGCATTGAGAATCGTCTTGAGGCGGTGAGCAATGACAAAGCTAGTTCGGCCAGCCACAACGGCTTCCATGGCCTGCTGAATCTTGCTTTCTGTTACCGTATCGACATTGGAAGTCGCTTCATCCAAAATCAAGACTTGCGGGTCTGTCAGTAGGGTTCTGGCAATTGAAATCAGCTGTTTCTGCCCAGTTGAGAAAATATTCTGGTCATCATCTACCAAGGTATCATATTTGTCCGGCAGACTTTCGATATAGTCATGGATATGGGTCGCACGCGCAGCCGTTTCGACCATCTTCTGACTAGCATCCGGCACACCGAAGCGGATATTGTCCCGAATCGTGCCACTAAAGAGCACCGAATCCTGCAGGACAATGCCAACATGGCTCCGTAAGCTATCCAGCTCATAGTCCCGAATGTCGCGACCGTCAAACTCAATGCTGCCACTATCCACATCATAAAAGCGATTGAGCAGGTTCATAATGGTCGTTTTACCTGAACCAGTGGGGCCAACAACAGCCGTCATCTTGCCCTTAGGGGCTAAGATAGATACATCTTTGAGAATAGGCTTGCCTTCTACATAAGAGAAGTCCACATGCTTAATCTCCACGGAGTCTGTGAGCTCTGTGAAAGCAGGTGCATTCTCAGGCCGGATTTCCTCCGGCGCATCAAACATCTCCTGAATCCGGTCAGCCCCTGTAAAGGCCAACTGCAGACTGCCCCAGCTGGCTGCAATCTGGATGATAGGCTGATAATACTGCTGGGAAAACTGAGTAAAAGTAGTAATCAGGCCAACTGCAACAGCCGTTTCAATATTAGGATCGCCAAGTAAGACAGCCGAACCAACAAAAATAACAATAGCTGTATTAATCAAATTCATCCCGTTCATGATTGGGAAGAGAAGGCCTGAAAAGGTTCGGCCTTTAAAGGTCGCTGAGCGTACTCGGTCATTCTGCTCAATAAAACCTTTGATGACCTCCTCCTGCATGCCCTGAACGATAACGGCTTTCTGACCAGAAATGGTTTCGTCCATATAAGCATTGAGGCGGCCGACTTCTTTTTGCTGGAGATTGGTGTATTTCCGAGCCAGCCTAACAATAACCACTAGGAGAAGAAAAGCAACCGGTGTGCTGGCTACTGTTATCCAGGCCAATCTAACATTTTGGACAAACATGATAATCACGAGGCCCAGATAGAGCAAGGCATTACTCATAACCTGGATCATACTCTCATTTAGAGCCTGCAGGATATTGTCCAAATCACTTGTAAAGCGCGATAAAATGTCTCCATCCTGATGGCGGTCAAAGAAAGCAACTGTCATCTTAGATAGCTTGCCAAACAGGCCCTTGCGCATCTCATTGGTCGAATGGGCAATAACTCGGGTCATCAAAAGCATGTAAATCAAGCTAGAAACAGACAGGCAGACAAAGGACACCAATACACTGCCCATGACGCTGCCAAAAGTCGACAGAATCTGATCAGTCTCACCCTTCTCCGCAAAAGCCCGGCCCAACTCAACCAAATGCTGAACAGCCTGACCGACATAAACCGGAAAAAGGACCTGAAAAACAGTCGCTGTTACCATCATCAAGAGCACGATGACAAAGGATAATTTGTAACGCTTAAAATATTGCCAAAAAAATGCAATCGTCCGCATCTTAGTCCTCCTTTCCTTTCTGAGTTTCGTAAATTTCGCGGTAAACATCGTTAGTTGCGACCAATTCCGCATGCGTCCCTTGGCCAATCAGCCGTCCCTGATCCAAGACCAGAATCTTATCTGCATGAACAACGGAGCTAATCTTTTGAGCAATGATAATCGTCGTCGTTCCTTGCAGCTCTTTGTTCAAGGCTTCTTGAACCAGCTTTTCTGACTTGGCATCCAAGGCTGAGGTCGAATCATCTAAAATCAAAATATTGGGATTATTGACAACACCTCTGGCAATGGACATCCGCTGCTTCTGACCACCAGAGAAGTTGCTGCCACGCTCCTCCACTGCACTGTCAAAACTCTCTTCCATACGGCTGATAAATTCACTGGCTTGGGCAATACGAGCCGCTCGCTCCATCTCAGGCAGTGAAGCGTTGAGCTTGCCCTGACGGAGATTGTCCGCAATAGTCCCGCTAAATAGAATCGCCCGCTGGAGCACGATAGAAACATTTTTTCGAAGAGTTCCCTGACTAAGCTCTCGCAGATCCCGGCCGCCAATCTTGACAGAACCTTCCTGCGGGTCAAAAAGACGGGGAATCAGCTGGGCCAAGGTAGATTTACCAGCACCTGTCGCACCGACAACACCAATCATTTGCCCCGGCTCAACCTCAAAGCTGATATCCTTTAGCATTGGCTCGTCATCGTTGGGATAGGAAAAAGTCACATGCTCAAAGCTGAGGCTGCCTTCTAGCTCTTCATCTGGCGAGTCTGGGAAAGTCATGGCCGGCTCCGTCGCCAATACTTCCTTGATCCGACGGACAGAAATGATCCCCCTCGTCACGCCGTTACCCAAGAAACCAACCATAATGATAGTGAAAATAATCTGGCTCAGATAACCAATAAAAGAAGCGATAGAGCTAACCAGCCCTGGCTCCGCCTGAATCATGCCAGATAGAGTCCAGATAGCCAAGTAAACAGAGCTGTAGCCGACCAACATCATCATCGGCTCAATGATTGAAAAAGCATAACCAATATAGAGATTCTCTGACAGAAGCTCATCAGACACCTGACTGAACTTATGAAACTGGTCTTCTTCCCGAACAAAGGACTTGACCACTCGCACACCACGAAGATTTTCCTTGGCAATGGCATTAATCTTATCCAAAAGAGTTTGGAATTTCTTAAAACGAGGCCCCATCATGCCCATCATGACAGCCGTCAGACCAGCTATGAGCACGATTAGCAAGAAAATAATCCACCAGAGAGAGGGCATGGTCACAATGGCCAGGATGACTGAACCGATAAAAAGGATTGGCAAGCGAAGAAGAATTTGAAAGAGCATCATAGTCACATTTTGAATCTGATTAATGTCATTCGTCATCCGCACGACTAGATTACCGGCGTTGAATTCCTCGATATTGGCATAAGAAAAGGTCTGAATCTTGCGGAAAGTCTCCTCACGGAGATCTGATGAGACAGCCTGGGCAATGTAAGCCGCCAAGGTCACATTAATTCCTCCTGCTACTAGCCCAACAAAACCGATGCCAATTAGCCAACCGCCCATACTGTAGATGGTCTGGCTATTTTGCTCCTGCAGAGCATCTAAGATGTGCTTTAAAAACCAGGGCAGTAAAAGAGAGCTGGCAATCATCAATGAGGTCATTAAAAACGAACTCAGGGCATACCATTTATACCGTAATAGACTTTTAAAAAACATGCTTCCTCCTACTTTTTTCATATTTGGCTTAGTTTCCTTACTATATCATAGATAAAAACAATGTCAAGCAAGAAATTTCTTATATTATATGGTAAAATGAGATATAGAACTCTAAAACTGATTTAAATTCAGACTCGGAATTTCATCATAAGGAGAAGATATGGATAAACAACGAGTTGCTGTGATTGGTCCTGGTTCTTGGGGAACAGCCTTATCACAAGTGCTAAATGACAACGGACACCAGGTTCGTATTTGGGGAAATATCGCTGAGCAGATCAACGAAATCAACGATGAGCATACCAATAAACGCTATTTCAAAGATTATGTACTGGACGAAAAGATCAAGGCTTATCATGACCTAGAAGAAGCTTTAAAAGATGCGGATGCTGTGCTTTTTGTCGTGCCGACCAAGGTAACCCGTCTGGTAGCCAAACAAGTAGCTCAGGCTCTAGACCACAAGGTGAAAATCATGCACGCCTCCAAGGGACTGGAACCCAATACTCACGAACGGATTTCAACTATTCTAGAAGAAGAAATCCCTGCAGAGCTTCGCAGCGAGATTGTCGTTGTCTCAGGTCCCAGCCATGCTGAGGAAACCATTGTACGCGATATTACCCTAATTACTGCTGCTTCTATGGATCTGGAAACGGCTAAGTATGTGCAGGAGCTATTCAGCAATCACTACTTCCGCCTCTACACCAATACCGATGTTATCGGAGTGGAGACTGCAGGCGCTCTGAAAAACATCATCGCTGTCGGAGCCGGTGCTCTCCATGGATTAGGCTATGGTGACAACGCCAAGGCAGCTATTATCACACGAGGTCTGGCCGAAATCACGCGTCTAGGTGTCAAGTTAGGAGCCAATCCTCTGACTTATAGCGGCCTATCAGGTGTTGGTGACCTGATTGTCACAGGGACCTCTGTCCACTCCCGCAACTGGCGGGCCGGCAATGCTCTAGGGCGCGGTGAGAAATTAGCGGATATCGAAGCCAATATGGGCATGGTTATTGAAGGAATTTCTACCACCAAGGCAGCCTATGAACTGGCTCAAGAGCTGGATGTTTATATGCCGATTACACAAGCTATCTACAAGGTTATTTATCAAAATTGTAATATCAAAGATGCCATTTATGAAATCATGAACAATGAATTCAAGGCTGAGAACGAATGGACTTCGTTCTAATAGAAAGGAACTGATTATGTCAAAAGTTAAGAAAGCCGTCATCCCTGCAGCTGGTCTAGGAACCCGCTTCCTGCCAGCTACCAAAGCTCTGGCCAAGGAAATGTTGCCGATTGTCGACAAGCCGACCATCCAGTTCATCGTTGAGGAAGCTCTCAAATCTGGAATTGAAGATATTCTGGTTGTCACTGGTAAGTCAAAACGCTCAATCGAAGACCACTTTGACTCCAACTTCGAATTGGAATACAATCTCAAAGAAAAAGGCAAGAACGACTTGCTCAAATTGGTCGATGAAACCACTGGTATCGGTCTGCACTTCATCCGTCAGAGCCATCCACGCGGACTGGGAGATGCTGTCCTTCAGGCTAAGGCTTTCGTTGGAAACGAGCCTTTCGTTGTCATGCTTGGTGATGACCTCATGGATATCACCAATGATAAGGCTATACCGCTAACCAAGCAATTGATTGATGACTACGAAGCTACTCATGCTTCTACTATCGCTGTCATGCAGGTCCCTCATGATGATGTGTCCTCTTACGGGGTCATTGCCCCTCAAGGCGAAGGCGTCAAAGGTCTCTACAGCGTGGAAACCTTCGTCGAAAAGCCAAAGCCTGAAGATGCACCGAGTGATTTGGCTATTATCGGCCGCTACCTGCTGACACCGGAAATTTTTGAAATCTTGGAGAATCAAGCTCCCGGTGCTGGAAATGAGATTCAGCTGACAGATGCGATTGATACTCTTAACAAGACGCAGCGCGTGTTCGCTCGCGAATTCAAGGGTGATCGCTATGATGTTGGCGACAAATTCGGCTTTATGAAGACTTCTATCGACTATGCCCTCAAGCATCCGCAGGTCAAAGATTCCTTGAAGCAGTATATCATTGACTTGGGTCATACATTAGAGAAAAAACAAGAGAAAAAATAATTGATTCAAACAACCAGCGATAAAAATAAAATTATAGCTATAAAAAAGAGGTTTCTCAACCTCTTTTTTTATATTTCATCAGTTATTTTCTAAAGATTCATTAAATCAAAGAATGATGAAAACCTAGAAAAATCAGAAGGCCAGCCAAGGCTAGATAACCAAACAGGACTAGCCAGCGCTGAGCAGGTTTAAAGGCATTGCTTGAGCCTTTGACAGGAAGAATGACAGCGCAGAGTATGCCCCCAATCAAACCGCCCAAATGCCCCGCCAGGCTGATACCGGGCATGAAACTAAAGATGATATTGACCACAATCAAGGTCATATAAGACTGCCCCAGCTGCTGAATGTAGCTGTCGCGAACGACATAGTGCAGGGTCACGATAGAGGCAAAAAGGCCAAACAAGGCTGTAGAGGCTCCTGCTGACAGAGTATCCGGACTGAAAAAGAAGACAAAGATATTTCCCATCAGGCCAGACATCATATAGAGCAGAAAGAAATTTCGCGAACCAAAAATATCTTCTGCCTGCCGTCCAATAAAATAAAGAGTAACAGCATTTACCACAAAGTGCTCCAAGCCAATATGCACAAAGATAGCAGAAAAGAGACGCCATATCTGAGCAGGATACATGATAATGGTCGGAGAAAATACTGCTCCAAATTCAAAGATAGTTTGTGCTTCAGCATAAGAAAAACCACGTAAAATAAGCATCCCCACAAAGACAAGTGTTGTTAGAATTAACAAAACACTGGTCACAGGATATTTTTTATCGTAGATGTAGTTCATAAATCAGTACTTCCTTTACTGCTATATCGTGATAATTAGGTTCAAAATCAGACTTTTGAAAACTATAGATGCTGCTGATGGATGCTCCTGTAAAATCAGCCAGGTAACGGTCATAATAGCCACCACCGTAACCAATCCGAAAGCCTTGTGAATTGAAGACCACACCCGGCACATGAATCAGATCAATCTCCGTCTTCTCCACAGCCTCTTCGCTCGTCGGCTCCATAAGGCCAAAAGAGCTCTTTTGCAGGCGGCTTTCATCATAATCCACAAATATCATCCGACCCTGGCCATAGGTTTTGGGCACTAAAACCCGCTTGCCGTCCAACTGAGCCTGCTTGATAAAGGCTGCAGTTGAGACTTCATGCGGCATTGAAAGATAGGTAGACATAACATGAGCTTCTTGATAAGCTGCTGAACTGAGCAAGCGCTGGGTCAGCCAGCTATCTGCCTGCTCTTTTTCTTTTCCTGAAAGTTTCTTCATCCGGTTCAGTACAGTTTGTCTCAGCTCTTTTTTCATGCAGCTCGTCCACCCTTTTCTTATCTTTCGTTGATTTTATAATCTAGGAATTTCCCAATCTTTTCAATAGCAAAGGGCAATGCTGCCTCGTCCGGTGTCATCTTGGGATGATGGAGGGCATAGGGACTGTCCACTCCCAGCCAGAACATGACGCCCTTAACCTTACTGAGCAGATAGCCAAAATCCTCGCCTGTCATAGCCGGCGCAATATCAATCAGCTGCACTCCTTCTTCCTTTTGGAAAAAGTCCATCAATTCGTCTGCCAGGCCAGGATGATTTTCCACAGGCAGATAGCCGCCTTGTTTAAGCTCTAAGTCCAATTCCAGATCGAAACTTTGGGCTATGCCCTCTGCTATTTCCCGTAAGCGCTTCTGAGTCAAGAGGTTCATCTCCTGAGTCAGAGTCCGAATGGTGCCATGCAGAAAGGCCGTTTCTGCGATGACATTGTTGGTCGTGCCAGCATGGAGCGAACCAAAGGTTACAACTGCTCCCTCGATAGGATCGACATTGCGACTGACAATGGTCTGCACCTGGGTGATAAAGTAGCTAGCTGCCACCAAAGCATCATTGGCTTCATGCGGAAAGGCCGCATGGCCTCCTTTCCCCTTAAAAGTCAGCTTGACTTCACAGGTACCAGCAAAGAGGGTTCCTCTGTTAGTGGCAATATCGCCGACCTTGAGGTCCGGTCGCACATGGAGACCGTAAAATTCATCTGGCAGCCAGTCGCCAAAGGCACCGTCTTCATACATGAGCATACCGCCAGCTTCATTTTCCTCTGCAGGTTGAAAGAGAAAGAGTAGATTGTGGGTAGGTTGAGCGCTCACAGCTTGCTCCAGCAGGCCTAGGGCAACCGTCATGTGCATATCGTGTCCGCAGGCATGCATCCGGCCTTCATGAGTGCTGGCAAAGTCCAGTCCTGTATCCTCGACAATCGGCAGACCGTCAATATCTGTCCGCCAGCCAATCGTCTTATCCGGTGAACTTCCCTTGATAAAGACCAAAATACCCGTCCGCCAAGTTCGGATTTCCACAAAGTCTAGACCTGCCGTCAGTCCATCAATGGCCTGCATCAGGTAGGCATGAGTCTTGTATTCTTCCAGACCGATTTCTGGTATCTGGTGCAAATCGCGGCGAATCTTCAGATAATCAAGCATTGTTTTTTCCTTTAAAATCATGTCAGACCTGTCAAAGTTTTGGGCCGCACCCAATCAATTCAAATTTATGCTATTTTTAAAGCGTACGCAGGGCATCTTCCAGAGCTGTCTTCTGCTGGGTCTTCTCGTCAATGGTCTTGATAACTCGTGCCGGAACGCCAGCAACCACTACGTTTTCTGGAACATCTTGGGTCACAATCGCACCAGCCGCAACAACGGAACCATTGCCGATTTGTACTCCTTCAATAACAACCGCATTGGCACCAATCAGCACATTATCGCCAACCCGAACTGGCTCAGCACTAGCCGGCTCAATGACTCCTGCCAAAACCGCACCAGCACCGATATGACTGTTTTTGCCGACAATAGCTCGACCGCCCAGAATGGCTCCCATATCAATCATGGTCCCAGCACCAATTTCCGCACCGATATTGATAACCGCCCCCATCATGATGACAGCATTATCACCAATTTCGACTTGGTCACGGATAATAGCGCCCGGCTCAATACGGGCATTGATGTCGCGCTTGTCCAACAGCGGCACCGCTGAGTTGCGGGCATCCTGCTCTACTACATAGGTCTTATTTTCCTCTAAGTTCACTAGGAGTGGCTTGATTTCTTCCCAATCTCCGAAAAGAACATTGCCTAACTTCACAACAGACCAAGGAATCGATCCGTGTAATTCTCCATTAAAGGTCACCTTGACCGGAGTCTTTTTCTTGGCATCAGCGATAAATTTGATAATTTCTTGAGCGTTCATTTTAGTAGCAGACATGATTTTTTCCCTCGATTCGTGAATGGTTTAGCCTTTTAGTTTGCTTTTTATCCTCAATACACAATAATTTTAAGAACAATTGAAGCAAACCAAGAAGCTTGATTAGACAATATTATAACACAAAAAAAGGGATTGCAAAACTCCTATAAAATTCTCTACTTGGAACACGGATTGTAAAAAAGGCACGAACTCTCGTCCGTGCCCAACAAAGCAATTCCAAACTATATACCAACGATATTATTTAATTCTTTCGTTCAAAATGTTCCCACTGTTGGCATCAATGGTCATTTTGATCTTTTGCGTACCGTTCAGAGCTTCCAGCTTATGAGATAAGCACTCTTATTTATTTGTTTTATTTAGAAATGTCACTCAGTAGATACTGGCCGTTTTCCTGACGTACAAAAGTCAAAGTTATCTCCTTATTTGAAGAGGTTTCATAGTTTATAAGCATCTTCGGCTCTGATTCACCATCCCCATAAACTGAGATATGTTGATATTCTGGGTATTCCTTGATTACTTCTTTAAAGGAAGAACCACCCTCGCCTGTTTCCGCATCACCCATCTTTAAGCTCTCTGTAATCTGGCTAGATACCTTTTTATTATAGCCGTCACTACCGGGCATAATACTCATACCCTGAAGATGGTAGCTGCCATCCTCGTGTTTCATAAAGGTCAGAGTGGTATAACTAGAGTCAGGTAACCAAGACAATGAGAGCCCTTCTTCCTGAAACGTCACACTGCTGGCCAAGCCAAAATCTTTGACTACTTGTTCAGGGGTCAATCCTTCATTATCCGCACTAACAATGCTCAGCTTTTCAAGGTCTTTCACTTCCCACTCATATACATCCTCTTTTGATGGAGCCACAAAAGAAGCAACATCGCTTTGATGTCCCTTTCGAGACAGACTTGGCACACTTCCCCCACCCATAAAATTATTTAGGAAATAGCCGCCAAGACCTCCAAGAAACAGTCCTGCTGCCAGACCTATTCCTAAAAATCCTATCAGCTTGCCCGTACTATTTTTCTTTGGCTCTGGACTTGGCTGGCCAGCGAAGTTTGCAGCTTGCTGTGGTCCGGCAAAGTTCTGTCCAGCTGGATTAAATCCCTGAGGAATTTCTTTTTGAAAAGCAGGATTTCCCCAATTATCCTGCTGAGGCATCTGCTGCTGAGGGGCATCGAAAAATGGTTGTTGAACTCCGAAACCTTGGTTTTGATTTGCCATCTCAGGATTTCCTCCTTCAGCAGGAAGAGGCTGCCCCTCAGTTGAGCTTGCTGCAAATTGTCTTGCGTCTGATGGTTGGGTGTGCTGCGGATAGGGAGCCAATCCTTCTACAGATTGTTCCTGCGGTTTATTTTGTTCTGGCATTGTTTCTCCTTTTATTATTTGAGTTCTCTTTTATTTATTGGCAGTAGTGGACAAAAGATAGTTTCCATCCTCCTGCTGAACGAAGAACAATCTATAAGTACCATCATTAGGAGCGTCATAAGCCGCCTCCATAATGGTTCGACTAGTCTTCTCACTAAAATCTTCATCTACACGAATAGAGATACTTCGCGGACTGCCATATTCCTTAAAAACTTCCTTATAGGGAATGCCATCCTTACCAGTCTTTGCATCGCCTTTTTTCAATTTTTCAAAGTAATCAGCCGCCATCGCTTCGTCCTCAGCATTATGTTTGCTTCCTTCAAAGCGAATATTATAGATATGAAGGCTATTCAGATAGAAACCATCTTTTTTCTTCTCAAAATCCAGAGAAGCAGTTTGATCTGTATAATAAATTGACCAATCCTCCTCATCATCAGAAACTTGAAGCGTTCCCCACTCTAAATCCAGACTATTGCCAGAGATTTCCCCTTTTAAAGCCTTGCCATATTTATCAAGAATATCTTCCACAGAAGTACCATTCGTATCTGTCTGAATAGTATTGAACCGTAACTCTGACAAACTATCAATATCCCACTTGAATTCAGTAGTATCTGGGTCAATGTACTGATCTGATTGATCTCTCTTTGATGCTCCGGCATCAGCCAAAGGATGCAGCACAGGATACTCCCCTTTGATGACATCCGCCACTCCTATACCATAGCCCCAGATTCCACCTCCGATTAGTCCAAGACCAAGAGAGAGCAGGGCTGCACCTATTAGGATTCCTTTCCAAGATTTCTTCTTAGCCAAAGGCGGAGTCGGTCCCTGCGGACTTGAAACATGGCCCTGCTGAGGTTGAAAATGATGCGGGAATTCCTCTTGCGACTGAGCATTCCTTGAAGGCTCAAAAGAATGCTGTGATTGCTTTTCTGTCAATCTTCTTTCCTCTTTCTTGTTTATTTCCAATAGTCTTATCCGTTCTCTTTTAATAACGAAATGCTTTGAAAGCAGTCAGTCACAAAAGATAAACTAAACAACTAAAAACTTACATTTCCTCTGACTTTATATATAAGAAATTTCCATCTGGCTGGCCTACAAACAATAGATATTCATAACCATCTTCTGTTTTATAAGTCACCTCAGCAATCAGACGGTTGGAGATAATCTTATTATCCACGTCACGTTCGGTTGCGATGACAATTTCTGACGGAACAGGGTGCTTCTTCAGGACCTCTGATAAAGCTGTTCCTCCTTCACCCGTTTCCTTGTCTCCTTTTTTCAAACGTTCAAGGTCTTTGGGAGATAATACGCTCCAATCTGTCGTTTCCTTCCCTTTTCTATATTCTTTAAAAGAATCTCCAACTACCACTTGCCTCAGATAGTAGTTCTGGTCAACTTTATCAAATTGAAAAGAAATATTTTGCTCCTTGTCCCTGACAGAAGGGCCCCATCGGAGTAACAGACGATTACGATCATATTCTGCTGAACTAGCCAAGCCATAAGTTTCAACGATTTGATCAGCCGTCAGGCCTAATCCTTCATCATTTGTATAGCTCAATCGTCCCAAGTCTTTCAAGGTCCAATTAAACTGAACCGACTGCCCGTCTGTAGTAAAGCTGTCACCATTTTCTTTGGCTTCTTCCTGAGCCTTACTTAAACGTTTAATCCTTTGAATATCCTTATTTGTCTGCGCCTGCTTGCCCATAAAATAAGCTGAACCGCTGCCAATCAAAAGACCAATTATAAGAGCAAAAACTGAAAGTCCTATGACTTTTCCGATATTGCCTTTCTTATCAGGCAATCCTTGCGGCTGAATCTGCTGGAAATTCCCTTGCATTGGCTGGCTAGTTTGATTTTCTTGCCAAGCCCCTTGCACTTGACCTTGTCCATCTTTATCTGACATGGTTTTCTCCTTATAAGTTTTGTTGATTTGTCATATTGCGAAAATATTGAAAAATAATGACAAATTTTACAACATTATAACATAAATTATTCTTTCAATCAAAAAACCTCCCCAAAGGGAGGCTGCGTTTCGAATTAGACTGCTGCTTCAATAATTTACAGGATTTATACTTAAGCTGCTTCGAAGATCTGAATGGTAGTGCCTTGTACAATTACCACTTCTTTCTCTGCAGCAACATGAAGGGTTCCAGGAAGACTGCCTTCTTCTGAAGCATCAAAAGAAATAGTGATATGCCCCAGTCCAGTTAAATTTTTCTCTACTACATTTCCTACAGCTGTAATCAAATATTCTTCACTATCGACTACTAGCTTTCCACCTTTTTGTATTGATCCTAGCAGATCTTTGTTATCAATTTTAAAACAATACTCTGCTAAATCTTCTGGAGCTTCTTCTCCAAATAAAATTAGCATATTAGCGTCTTGAATCATATTCTGAGCTTCAGGGCCCACTTGAATTACTTTAGCTTCAAAAATTTTCTTCATATAATTCCTATTCATCCTTTCTCTAATTGTTAATGAACATTATTCTTACAGATAAATTTAGCATAATAGATGCTAGGTTTGCATTCATCTATCCAAGCTTTATTGATAAAGACCGATGCTTGCTATCCAAGCTACTAACACCCGTGGCACTCCGTTGAGAAAGCGTGAGTAGAGAACAGAGGGTACCCCAACCTCTACAGTTTCAGCCTTGGCTTCCGACAACCCAAGTGCTACAGGAATGAAATCACAACCATTTTGAGTGTTGATGGCAAATAGAGCCGGCAGAGCCATTTGGGGAGGAATATTTCCTTTGCCGATTTCAACACCAATCAAGGTTCCGATGATCTGGCTGATTACGGCGCCAGGGCCTAACAGAGGAGATAAAAATGGCAAAGAACAAATAAAGCCAATCAAAATGAGTCCCCAGATATTCCCAGCTAAAGGAACCATCAATTTTGCAATCCAATTTCCAACACCAGATCCCTGAATGACCCCAATCAGCAAAGAAACGAATGCCATGAAAGGAATGATTGTATTGAGCATCGTTTGAATAGCTTCACGAGCAGCCTGGTTGAAAGTTGCAACAACTTTACCAGCTCCCATCCCAATTCTTGCCACAATACTGGTTTCTGCTTTTTGTTCTGTAATCTTTTTACTTGTATCATAGGTTGGCTTCTCAGTAACGACTGTTGGCGCTTTTTCGTCTTCATTAGCCGCTGAAATTTGATCCAGGCCGACTGCTGATACATAGATATCCTCAGTAATATACTGAGCTAAAGGACCGCTTTTCCCTGTCGCAACAATATTGATAGTGGGAATCCCTTTCTTAGGATAAATACCGCAGCGAAGAGTACCGCCACAATCAACGATTGCTAAAGCAATCTCTTCATCAGGAATAGAAGTTTTGAAGCCATTAACGGCTTCCATACCTGTCAAATCAGCAATTTTATCTACAATATCTGGTTTTTCTCCTCCGCCAGTGATATAGATAAATTTGTGCTTAGCTTCACTAGGAGTAATGACCAAAGGGCCTCCGAAACCACCATTTCCTTTAACAACTTTTATACTCTTGTATACCATAATTTCACTCTTTCTATCCTATCAATCAAACGTTTTACTCAAGGTAACTCCTTGCTGTTTTGCAACATAAGCAGTTGTAAAATCAGTTACCCAGCCACTTATAAAGTTCATGACAATCCCCACAAGCATGTAACGAATTGCCAAATCCATCTGACTTAAACCTAAAGTTTGAATCCCCGTCGCGATTCCCATCCATACAAACAATTCACCAGGATTGATATGAGGGAATACACCATTTGAAGTGTGACAGAATTGCATCTGGGCTGCTACAAAACCAGGTTTATAATATTCTGGTAAGAAACGTCCCATACTGATTGCCATAGGATTTCCCAGCATAAATGCTGAAATAAAAGGTAAAATCATATAACGGCTAATAGGATTCTTTGCGGAAATCTTAGCCAAAGCATTGACTTTTTCTTCTCCCAAGAAAGCGATAAGTGTATTCATTGCAATCAATAGCATCAAGACCAGCGGCACAATATTTGTCATCCAACTAATAAATGTCTCTCCGCCCAATTGGAAGAGTTTCATAAAACTCTCTGCAAATTTTGTAATGTGATTCATAACGAACTCCTTTTCTTATTTTTTGTAAAGAACTGCTTAATAGATAATTTTAAGTAATTAGCATAGAAACCCAATCCCAGAAAAGAATTAGAAGAATTTGTCTCTTGCTCAATACCAGCCTCATGCCAAAGATAAACCTTTCTAGCATCTTCTATAGCTTCTTGTAATAACTTATTTTCCTGTCTAACAAGAGGATTATACTTATCAAAATAATGGATATCTTCTCCAACAAAATTTTCCATGTTTTGAAAGCGTGCTAAGATAGTGACTCCCTGCATTTTGCTAGCTTTGAGAACTCGACCATTCTCATCAACTGCAAACATGACAATCGTACCAGATTTGATTTTTCCTGGCTTCCTGCCAATAGCTACGCGTCCTAATTTCCTGAGTATCGTATAGGTCTTATTGAAGTCTTTTAGTTGTTGCCAGCCGAGGAAGATTTGGAAAACATAAGCCGCCATGGCAAATATTGCAAAAATTATTAGCGAATTCATTAAAATACTCCTTTGCTCTCAGAAAATGATAAAAACTCTGCTTCCGTGTTTACACCTCTCAATGCTTCTTTCAAAGAAGGCTCACCTGCGACTCTAAAAATATCGTCGTACACTTCTAGTAATTCACTTTCCATCTTGGTTTCAATTTCAGAAGGAATCGCAACCAAAAAGATAAATTCAATCAATTCATCACCTTTTTGATAAGGCTCTTCCAACTTCCCAAACATCAAAATTGTCTTTGAATAGCCTTTATTAATCGTATGGGGAAAGGCAATACCCCCACCAAAAACAGTTGATTGCTTCCTCTCTCTTTCAAGAATCCGTTCTTTAAAATCTGCATCAATCATCTGAAATTTCTCTAACTCAGCTACCATTTTTAACAAATAACGCTGATAATTTTTTTCAGGATTCAAACAAATAAATCGCAAGCTTACAGTTTCTAGATTTTTTTGGTGAAAATCATTCGCCCGCTGCCATTCTTCTTGCAGCCATTGATCATCAAAAAGATGATTAACCTGTATTACTGGGGATTTAGAATTCTGATATTTCAGAGGCACTGTCGTGAAAATGGCAAAGTATTCCTGATCAAGATCGAAATTAAAATCCTCTTCAGAATACTGTGTGATATCCACATCATTTCCAAGAACTCGCCTGAGCTGCTGAATAATCATCGCAGCAGTTCCTCTGCCAGTCGTGCAGACTACAGCTATCTGTTTGCGAGAACCCTTCACGGCAGAGTTTTGCTTTCTTAAAATCATTTCAAAGTACAAAGCCAGATAACCGATTTCAGATTTTTCCAATTCGGTACCAAAAATGGAGGTCAGTTCTTCTCCAGCTATTTTAGCCATTTCAAAAGCAAACGGATATTGATTTTGAACCTCGCCATGAAATATATCATTAGCTTGCACATGGAAGATCAGTCTATTAATTAAAGAACCAAGATGAGGTTTGATTTCTTCGAACAATTCAGCTTCATCAAAGTGTACCAGCATTTTTTCTTTGACTTTCTGCACAATCTGGTGAAACACTTGAGTAAGCTGATTAGAGTGATAAGAAGGTTTACTTAAAGTATCGATAAAACGGACATTAAACGGAAAACATAAGAAGTCTATCTCAAACTGACTTAGAGAAATTTTATAAGTCATCTCAATATGATAGATTAACTGCTCAGCCATAAGTGTCGATGTTAAATCATTCCTGTAGTAAGGAATAGGACAATCCAACATCCTAGATGAGTGAATGCGCTCCACTATAATAGAAATAGTCTTTCGAAGGAGATCCTGTGTTTCTTTGGGAATTTTATAGTCTTGAACCAAGGTCTCCAGAAAATAAGAGGTTTCCCCAGTTAGAGTGTTTCCTTCAAAGTAAGGAGCCACTTGATGAATATATAGCAAACGTAAATTCAACTCGCTGCCCAAAATCTCCAATCCTCGATTAGGCTTTCCTGAAATTGTGATGAAGTATTTCTCTGCTAAAGACTTGACCTGTTTCAAATCCTTATTAAGCGTACTTCTACTAACGCCTACTTCCTCTGCCAAATCGTCAATAAGAAGAGGGGAGGTTGACTCAATTAAACGTTTTAGCAAATAGGCAATTCTTTTACTGGAAGAATTAAAGTCACTTTCCTTTTTTAAACTACCAGATAAAATTTTTTCCAACTCTGTATAGTCATATACTTCCAATAATAGCTGATCATCCTTTGAGATAATCTGTATATTAGGAGCTAAAACATCATTTAATTGTTGGATACTCTTTTGCAAGGTTTGCATACTAATATCCAACTCTAAACGCATATCTACCAAGGAATAAGTCGGCTGCGAGACCATTTTTTCCAAAATGTTATACCATCGATTTACTAAAGTCAACTCTCTTCCTCACCTTCATTATTTTAACCGCGAGTCTTACCTCCGGCAATATTTGTAGTTACACCTGTAATATAGCTAGAACGGTCTGAAATGTAGAAAGCAACGAGGTCGGCTACCTCCCGTAGTTTACCACTCCGACCTAATGGTGTTGTTGAAGTTGAAGCATATCCAGCTCTAATATCTTCGACAGTCTTTCCTCGTGTATAGGCAAGCGCTTCTTCATAAGTAAGTGTTCGAAGTCCTGTAGCTTCCATAATTCCTGGAGCAACTCCCACCACACGAACACCATGCTTACCAAGCTCTTTCGCCCATGAACGAGTGTAACTATATACTGCAGCTTTCGTTGCAGCATAAGCGCTTTGTCCTTCAGAACCTTCTAGGCCTGCTTCAGATGCCATATTCACAATCACACCTTTTCCATTTTTCACTAGAATCCGTCCTACAGTCTGACTAACCAAATACAAGCCCTTTTGGTTAATCATCGTTACTTTTTCGAATGTCTCATCATCTAGTTCATAAGGACCTTTAGGATTTTCAGCATCAATTAATAATCTAGGAATGTTAATCCCTGCATTATTAACCACAGCATCAATATTGCCAAATTTTTCAACAATTTTAGCAACACCTGCTTCTACTTCAGAACGAGAAGTTACATCAACTTTTACAAACAATAGATTCGGATGACGTAAATCATTGTCACTAAGGTCAAAATTCGCTACATTAACACCTAATTCCAGCAATTCTTCAACGATTGCCTTGCCAATACCAGATGAAGCGCCTGTTACAAGAACTGTTTTGCCTTTTATGTTTAACCAATCATTCATTTTGATACCTCTCAAATTTTATTTACAAGGCAATTATACAGCGCTTTCATAAAATAATTAAGACAGTCTTTTTTGAACTGTTCAAAAAAATAATAAACTAATTAAGAGGATTATACTAAAAAATCCACAAGAAATTAACTTGTGGATTTTTTTATTCTGAATGAACTCAAAATATATGAGAATCAAAGACGTGCATTCAGTTCTGCACCAAGCTCTTCAAAACCTGGTTTCCCAAGAAGAGCAAACATGTTTTTCTTATAAGCTTCAACTCCTGGCTGGTCAAACGGATTGATTCCATTCAAGTAACCAGAAAGAGCAATAGCCAATTCAAAGAAGTAAATGGTATATCCCAACGTAAACTCATCTTGCTCAGGCAAAGTCACAAACATATTCGGTACTCCACCGTCTGTATGTGCTAGTAGAACTCCATCCGTTGCTTTCTTATTAACAAAATCAACATCTTTTCCTTGCAGATAGCCTAGGCCGTCCAAGTCTTCTGCTAATTCAGGAATCAGCACATTTTTGCGTGGCTTATCTACACGAATAACTGTTTCAAAGAGGATACGAGTACCTTCTTGAATAAATTGTCCAAGAGAGTGCAAGTCTGTTGAAAAGTTAGCAGAAGTTGGGTAGATACCTTTTTGGTCTTTACCTTCTGATTCACCTGCCAGCTGCTTCCACCACTCTGAAAAGTACTGCAGAGATGGTTCGTAGTTAGCTAGAACTTCTGTTAGATAACCTTTACGGTATAAGATGTTGCGTACAACTGCATATTGATAAGCTTCATTTTCAGCCAACTTGTCAGAAGCATAAGTCTCACGTGCTGCATTTGCTCCTTCCATCAACTTGCTGATATCAGCACCCGCTGCTGCGATTGGCAAAAGCCCTACTGCTGTCAGTACTGTAAAACGACCACCCACGCTATCAGGCACTACAAAAGTGTCCCAGCCATTAGCATCCGCTTCAACCTTAACTGCTCCTTTGACCCGGTCTGTAGTTGCATAAATCCGTTTATTAGCTTCTTCTTGACCATATTTTTTAACCAAGAGCTCTTTGAATACACGGAAAGCGATAGCAGGTTCTGTTGTTGTTCCTGACTTAGAAATAACATTGACAGAGAAATCTTTGTCTGATACATAGTCCACCAAATCAGCCAAATAGCTTGAAGAGATAGAGTTTCCAGCATAGAGGATCTGAGGTGCCTTACGTTCTTCCTTGCTTTGCAAGTTTACAAATGAATTATTCAAGAAATCGATAGCTGCACGAGCACCTAAATAGGAACCACCAATACCGATTACGATCAATACTTCACTATCAGATTGGATTTTAGCAGCAGCCTTTTGAATACGAGCAAATTCATCTTTGTCGTATTCTTCAGGTAAGTTCAACCAGCCAGTCATTTCTGCCCCAGGACCTGTTCCATTTCGCAGAGCAGAATCCGCTGCAGTCACTTGAGGCTGCATATAATCTATTTCATGTGGTGCTACAAACTTATCTAGTACCTTTGAGTAGTCAAATTTAATATGTGTCATGTTTGTCCTCCAATTGTTCTTTTCTCTTATGATAACGCTTTAAGAAAAAATAAGCAAGTGCTTTTACTATTTTAAAACGTTTACATTTTTTATTCCATACTATTTTACTAAATAAGATAATCCTAGGACATGACTGAGAGCAATCGTTTGCATATATCTTATAAAAACGAGGTTAGCTATTGCCATTTCTTGCGAGTAAATTCTTTATAAAGTTCTACTAAAAATTTAAAAAACCAACATGTAAATTGAACTGCATCAATACTTCTAAACTCATCTGCCTCCTTCGGACTTGATTCACTAAAAGACTCTATACGGTTTACAGATTTTTCCCTTATGGGAAAAACTGCATCCATTGCTCTAAAATTCATCTGTGCCTTTCAGGCTTGATTCATTCAACATCGGAACGTAGTTCTCGCTTCGCTCAAACTGCGTCAATGTACCTAAGTTCTTTTGTGTCCTTTGGACTTAATTCACTAAAAGACTCTATCCGGTTTACAGATTTTTCCCTTATGGGAAAAACTGCATCCATTGCTCTAAGATTCATCTGCTCCTTTCAGGCTTGATTCGTTAAGAGGCATAGAAAAAGAGCACACAGTTTACATCGCTTAGGGCTGCTGGATTCCTCCCCTGACCCGCTTCACGCAAAACTGTTGCTCCACTAATTAGTATAACACAAACTTTTGATTTTGGCTAATTTTATTTTTTCCTTCTCTGTCTGAAAAATTCCTGCATGATTTGAGCGCACTCTTCTTGGAGAACGCCAGTCTCCACCTCTACACGGTGGTTAAGGCGCTCATCTGTCAAAATATCATAAAGACTGCCAGCTGCTCCAAACTTTTGATTTGCTGCTCCGTAAACCACATGGGGAATGCGCGCTAGGCCAATAGCTCCACTACACATGACACATGGCTCAATGGTCACAAAAAGCATTGTATCCAGCAAGCGCCAGCTATTTTCATGCCGATTCGCCTCTTCGATAGCCATAATTTCCGCATGCATAACAGCCCGTTGCAGCTCCTCACGTGCATTGTGACCGCGGCCAATAATCTTCCCCTCTTTGACCAAGACACATCCGATGGGAATTTCATCATGAGCCAGAGCAATCTCCGCTTCCTTCAAAGCTTCTCGCATGAATGCTTCTTTTTCTTCAATCGTATAATTCATCATTGTCTTTCTAATTCTATAGTCGTCTATCTCATTATACCACAAGCCAGCCGCACTTCTCAGAAAAAGTAAAAGCCACCACTGGGGTGACTTTCAGGAGATTATTATGAAAAAAGTTTAGGATTTTTAAACAAAGTTAGGAGGTCTTTGTTTATGTCATTAGTATAAAATATATATCTTAAATGAATCTTAAGATAAAGTTTTCTTACAAAAAAGCACAAGAAGCAATTTCCTTGTGCTGACTTTTTTATAAATTAGACCAGACGCTTTCCAAGATATTGGTCTGCTCGCGGCCAGGACCAACTGAGAAGGTTGAAATGCGAACACCAACCAACTCACTCACTCGGCGAACATAGTTGCGGGCATTTTCTGGCAATTCTTCCAGACTGCGGACACCGGTGATGTCCTCTGACCAGCCTGGCAGCTCTTCGTAAATCGGCTTGCAGCGCTTGAGCTGTTCCAGACTAGCTGGGTAATGGTCAATTCGCTGCCCATCCAAGTCATAGGCTACACAGATTTTCACTGTATCCAGACCGCTCAAAACATCGATGGAGTTAAGCGAAAGATTGGTAATCCCTGATACACGGCGGCTATGGCGCATGACAACAGAGTCAAACCAGCCTACCCGACGCGGACGACCGGTGGTGGTGCCATATTCGTGGCCGATATCACGAATGCGGTCACCAACTTCATCGAAAAGCTCTGTCGGGAATGGTCCATCTCCGACCCGACTGGTGTAGGCCTTGCAGACACCGACTACCTTGTCAATTTTGCTCGGACCAACACCGGAACCGATGGTGACTCCCCCTGCAACTGGATTAGAAGAAGTTACAAATGGATAAGTCCCTTGGTCAATATCCAGCATAACCCCTTGAGCCCCTTCAAAGAGCACTCGCTTGCCTTGATCCAGCGCATCGTTTAGGATAACAGAAGTGTCAGTCACATACTGCTTGATTTGCTGACCATATTCATAGTATTCTTCAAAAATATCATCAAAGCTGATTGGTGTACTATCGTATAATTTCTCAAAGAGGCGGTTTTTCTCAGCTAAATTCCGCTCCAAGCGCTCTCTGAAAATATCTTTATCCAAAAGGTCAGCGATGCGGATACCGACACGAGCAGCCTTGTCCATATAGGCAGGGCCGATTCCCTTGATTGTCGTCCCGATTTTATTATCACCTTTTGCTTCTTCCTGCAGGCGATCCAGCTCGATATGGTAAGGCAGGATGACATGCGCTCGATCAGAGATACGAAGGTTATCTGTCGTCACACCTTCCTCATGCAGGTAGTTCAATTCTTTGACCAGAGATTTAGGATTCACCACCATTCCATTTCCTATAACAGAGATTTTTTCCGGGAAGAAAATCCCTGACGGAATCAGATGCAGCTTGTACTTCTTGCCGTCAATCACGATAGTATGGCCGGCATTGTCACCACCCTGATAGCGGGCAATCACTTCGGCATTGGCTGAAAGGAAGTCTGTAATCTTCCCTTTTCCTTCATCTCCCCACTGGGTTCCTACAACAACTACTGATGTCATAATTTTGTCTGAGCTGAAGCAGCTCTTCCTTTCTTGAAAAGCAGGCAGGAATCTCACCTGCGATTATGTTTTATACCTCATTATATGAAAAATTTAACAATTTTTCAAGGTGGGATCCATTCTTGATTTGCTTTTTCCCTTTTGAAAACGAATTAAATTTTCACAAAATCTGTATTTTCTGAAATTTGTTAGTTTATTAAAAATAAAAGTTCGGAATTTTTGTAAAATCGTAGCGGAAATTTGTTTTCTTTTTCCGTTTGTAATAGACTAAAATTACTACCATAGGACGGTGAAATGATGACGATTAATCAATTACTGCAGAAACTGGATACATCAAGCCCTATTCTCCAAGCGACCTTTGGTCTGGAGAGGGAAAATCTGCGGGTGACAACTGATGGACACTTAGCTCAAACTGCTCATCCGAGTCAGCTTGGTTCCCGCAATTTCCACCCGACCATCCAAACAGACTTCAGCGAGCAACAACTAGAACTAATTACACCTATCGCTCACTCGACTAAGGAAGCACGGCGCTTACTGGGAGCTATCAGCGATGTGGCAGGCCGCTCGATTGACCAGAGAGAACGCCTGTGGCCCCTGTCCATGCCACCACGGCTGACTGAAGAAGAGATTGTCATCGCCCGTCTGGAAAACGACTACGAACGCCACTACCGAGAGGGGTTAGCGAAAAAATATAGCAAAAAACTACAGGCCATCTCCGGTATCCACTACAACATGGAGCTAGGAAAAGATCTGGTCACCGCTCTCTTTCAAGCCAGCTCTCACCATTCACTCAAGGACTTTAAAAATGACCTCTATCTCAAGCTAGCTCAAAATTTTCTGCGTTTCCGCTGGATTTTAACCTATCTCTACGGGGCAGCCCCTTTGGCAGAAGCTGGCTTCTACAGTCAGGAAATTTCCCAGCCTATCCGCTCTTTTCGTAACAGCGACTATGGCTATGTCAATGACGAGAACATTAAAGTTTCTTACGCTTCTTTGGAGCAATATGTAACTGATATTGAAAACTACGTTCGGTCAGGCGAGCTCAGTGCTGAAAAAGAATTTTACTCAGCCGTTCGCTTCCGTGGACAGAAGCACAATCGTGCCTATCTGGAGCAGGGTATCACCTATCTGGAATTCCGCTGCTTCGATCTCAATCCTTTTGACCATCTAGGCATCAGCCAAGAGGCCTTAGATACTGTCCATCTCTTTTTACTGAGCCTGCTCTGGCTAGATGATGTTGAAAATGTTGATGCGGCATTAAAAGCTGCCCACGACTTGAACCAAAAAATTGCTTGTAGCCACCCGCTGACTGCCCTGCCAGATGAGGCAGACAGCTCAGCACTTCTCCAAGCCATGGAAGAGCTCATCCAGCATTTTGAACTGCCGACATACTACCAAAGCTTGCTTCAGCAGCTTAAAGAAGCACTACTAAATCCTCAGCTAACCCTATCTGGCCAGCTCCTGACTCATATTCAGCAGGATTCCTTAATAGCCTTTGGACTAGACAAAGCGGAAGAGTATCACCATTACGCTTGGACAGCTCCTTATGCCCTCAAAGGCTATGAAAATATGGAATTATCCACTCAGATGCTGCTCTTTGATGCTATTCAGAAGGGGTTGAGTATCGACATCTTAGATGAAAACGATCAATTTCTCAAGCTTTGGCATGGTCACCATGTGGAATATGTCAAGAACGGCAATATGACCTCCAAGGATAACTATGTCATCCCTCTGGCCATGGCCAATAAAACAGTCACCAAAAAGATTTTGGCAGCAGCTGACTTTCCCGTTCCGGCTGGAGCAGAGTTTTCTTCTCTTGAAGAGGGACTGGCCTACTACCCTTTGATTAAGAACCGACAAATTGTTGTCAAACCCAAGTCAACCAACTTCGGACTGGGCATTTCTATTTTCCAAGAACCAGCTAGTCTGGAAGCTTATCGCAAGGCTTTGGAGATTGCTTTTTCAGAAGACGCTGCCGTCTTAGTGGAAGAATTTATCGCAGGAACGGAGTACCGCTTCTTTGTCTTAGACGGTCAGTGTGAGGCGGTCCTGTTGCGAGTGGCGGCCAATGTCGTCGGAGACGGTCAACATACCGTGAGGGAATTGATTGCCATCAAAAATGACAATCCGCTGAGGGGCCGAGATCATCGTTCACCGCTTGAAATCATTGAACTGGGCGACATTGAACTGCTTATGCTGGAGCAGCAAGGCTATGGACCAGATGATATCCTGCCTACTGGAGTCAAGGTTGACTTGCGGCGCAATTCCAACATTTCTACTGGTGGAGACTCGATCGATGTCACAGACAGCATGCACCCATCTTATAAGGAACTTGCTGCTGACATGGCAAAGGCTATGGGAGCTTGGGCTTGTGGCGTTGACCTTATCATACCTGACAGCTCTGCTATTTCCACAAAGGAAAATCCCAACTGCACCTGCATCGAGCTCAACTTCAACCCCTCTATGTATATGCACACTTATTGTGCTGAAGGACCGGGACAAAGCATTACTCCGAAAATACTAGCCAAACTTTTCCCAGAAATGGACTGATAAGACGAGAATCGCGGGAGTTATCTTGCGATTTTTGTTTGAATACTTGAGAGGAACGAAGAAATTTTCGTTCTGGAAACAACGCTTGCTTTATTGAGAGGAATCAAATGTCTTTCTGAATTAAGCAAATATAAAAAATGGTCTGAATATATAAAATCATTTCAATCTTTATCCTTCAAAAACCAGCTTTTATGTTAAAATAGAGATATCACATTGAGAAGAAAGAGAAAAGTCCATGTCGAGGAGAAATGATGATTCCAACCAGCAACCAGAATGGTTTAGCTGGATTTGGATACTTGTATTTGTATTTGGTTCTGGAGCTGTAGCAAGCTATCTAATTCCCATAGCTATTCTGGGGGCTATTGGTTACGGAATCTATCGCTACCAAAGCCAGAAAAAAGTTCGGATTGAAGCAAAGCAAGCCAGCATTGGCCGTATTGAAGATTTGAAATCAGAAATTGGTCATGCTGACCGCCGCATTAAAGAATTGGAAGGCTACCAAGAAGATGGGGACCAAGAAAGCTATCAGAATTTAGCTCTAGAAATTCTTCCCCAGCTAACCTATATCAAAAATGCTGCTAACGACCTACGCGGAGAAATCCCTACTTCCGTCTACCAACGAATCCAGACCAAAATTCGTACTGTCACCGATGAAATCGATGAACAACTGAAAAAGATTGAACAAGAGAAAAAACGAAAAGAAGCGCAGCCTAAGAAAACTAGTCTAGAAGAGCTAGCCCCAGAATTGGTCGCTACGGTTCGCAATATTCAGATTGACCATGAGGCCATTCTTCAAAAAATCTCTCAATCCGAAAGCAACAATAAGGAAGAGCTGACTGCCATTCATCAGTCCCAGATGGAGCACTACGAAGATATTTTAGAAGGCTACCTCAAAATCAAAGCTTCTCCCAAAGATTTTTACAATGCAGAGGAGCGGCTAGCCAAGGCCAAAGCAGCTATAGAGCAGTTTGACTTGGACCTAGACGAAGCGCTGCGTCAGTTAAATGAAGCTGATTTGAGGGACTTTGACATTAGCCTGCGTATCTTAGACAAAGAAAAGCAAACAGACACTGGCCTTTAAGCTAGATAAACCAAAGGAGAAACTATGAGCCAAGAATTTAATTTTGACATTGATAAAATTGCTAACAATGCCATCAGCAAAAGCGACAAAACAACAGAAATCATCGAAGCCAATACGACTCAAGAAAATGGCCAGCTATCTTTTCTGGAAAAACTGACTCCTGAGCAACAGAGTGCGATTACGGCTAAAGCTCCACAGCTGGTGGATAATTTCGTATCGGACCAAAATGCCTTGCTGGACTTTGGCCAATCTGCTGTAGAAGAAGTCAACGGTACTGTCAATCGTATCTTGGCCGAGCAGAAAAAATTACAAATTCCCCAGGTAGATGAGCTCTTAAAAAACACCAACAAAGAACTCAATGGCTTTGTCGCAAAATACAAGGATGCTCAAGTAGCAGAATTGGACAAGAAGCCTAATTTTCTGGAAAAACTCTTCAAACAGAGCAAAAACACTCTTCAAGAATTCTATTTTGACTCACAAAATATCGAGCAGAAAATGGACGGCATGGCTGCAACCGTTGTCAAGCAAGAAGATGTTCTGGCTCGCAATATTGTTTCTGCTGAAATGCTGATTGAGGACAATACCAAATCGATTGAAAACCTAGTCGGAGTTATTTCCTTTATCGAAGCTGCTCAGCAAGAATCTGGCAATCGAGCGCTCAAACTGCAGGCTGAAGTTGCTCAGTTAGATATGACAACCGTTGACTACCAAGTCAAATCGCAAGAATTAGCCCGAATGACAGAGGTGGTCAATACCTTAGAGCAGCAACATACTGAATATGTCAGCCGTCTCTATGTAGCTTGGGCGACGACTCCTCAAATGCGTAATCTGGTCAAGGTTTCCTCTGATATGCGCCAAAAACTTGGAATGCTCCGTCGCAATACCATTCCAACGATGAAACTGTCTATCGCCCAGTTAGGCATTCTCCAGCAATCGATGAAGTCTGGTCAGGTAGCTGACGCCATCTCGAATGCCAATAACGCTGCCCTGCAAATGCTCGCCGAAACGAGCAAGGAAGTCATTCCTCAGCTGGAGCGGATTTCCCAAAGTCCTACTATTGCTGTTGAGTCTGTCACTAAGCTGGCAGAAAGCCTTGTCGCACAAAATCAAGGCATTATCGAAGCCATTGATAAAGGACGGGAAAAACGCGCTCTGCTAGAAGCCACTGTTATCCAATCTGCAGAGACCATCAACAACTCTGTCAAACTGCGTGATCAAAAGATTATCCAAGCCCTGTTGGACCAAGGCAAGGAAGCCCAGAAAGAATTAACTACAGAATAAGTAAAAGAGCCTAGATGGCTCTTTTACTGTTTTACTTTTTAAATGATCAATACAGTCCTGTCTTCCGATTATCCCTTTAAAACAAGCAACTTTCCAACAGTTCTTTATTGCGCAGCTGGGCTAACCAGTTGTCAGGAATCCCTTCCAAACCATAGATAATACCAGCCAAGCCGCCAGCAACTGCTGCTACTGTATCAGTGTCATCGCCCAAATTAACAGCTTTCAGGACAGTTTCCGGATAAGAAGTGCTAGTTAGCAGACACCACAGTGCTGCTTCCAAGGTATCCACCACATAGCCACTAGAACGAATATCAGTCTCTGTCAGCTCTGCTAAAGTTTGCAAACGAGTATAGGTCGTGCTAGTCTCTAAGTCTGATAGTATTTCCGATAGTTGCTGGCTTTTTAAGAGCCTACGAGCAATATCCACATAAAGCTGGCAGGCCTCTATGGAAGTCGCATGGGCATGTGTAATACTGGAAACAGCTTCAATATCAGACGGACCAGCTGCCGTAAAGACTAGGGGCAGAATCCGCATCAAAGAACCATTTCCATTGGAATATTCATCAGATAGACCGTGTCCCCTTGTCAAAGCTTCGCGAGTCGCATTTCCTACATCAAAAGTCAGACCATCTGGTGTGTATGCTCCCTCGAAGAGCCAATTTTTAAACCTCTGCTGCATATCGGCAGGGTCAATCTTACCTTTTTCCCTGATAGAATCACAGGTCGCTAAAACAAGGCTGGTATCATCTGACCAAGTACCAGCTGGTTGCTGATGGCTGCCATAGCCCACCATCTCAATCGCTTTAAAACTGCCTCGGGTTAAAAATTCATACGGAACTCCTAATGCATCAGCTACAGCCAAACCATAGACTGCCGCTTTCAAAGATTGGTTCATGCTAGCCCCCTTTGTTTTATTATACTATTTTTAGTCTTAAAATTCTTCCTAACCCCAAAAAACAAGCGCAGCCTCGCGCTTGTTTCAGATTGAAGACAAAGTCCTAAGAACAGAAGTTTCTAAGGGCTTTTCTTTTTGTAAAGTCGTATAATAGAGGTAAGAACAGTTGTGAGGTGCTCCCTATGTTTCACAAAGAAAAATCTGATTATAATCGCTGCCAATATGGCTTCTATACGATAGACGAATTGGTCCCAGAAGATCACTTTCTTCGCCAATTGGAAGCGGAGGTTGATTTTGACTTTATCTATGACTTGGTTGAAGAAACCTATAGCCCAGATCAGGGTCGTCCCAGTCTAGATCCCGTCATGTTGGTCAAAATTCCTTTGATTCAATGTTTTTATGGCATTCGCTCCATGCGCCAAACCATTAAAGACATAGAAGTAAACGTAGCTTATCGTTGGTTTCTTGGACTAAGCTTGGATGACAAGGTGCCTCATTTTACCACATATGGAAAGAATTACAGCCGTCGTTTTCAAGATAAAGCACTGATTACTGAGATATTTTCACACGTACTCCATCAAGCTTTATGTGCTGGTTTGATTGATCCTTCTGAGATATTTGTGGATGGAACCCATATTAAAGCGGCAGCCAACAGCCACAAGTATCATAAGGAAATGGTTGCCCAACAAGCTACATTTATGAGTGAGCAATTGGAAGTTGAGATTGATTTAGATAGGAGAAAACACGAAAAAAAGCCCTTAAAGCCCGCAAAAGAAAGCGAGGCTAAGGAAAAGAAAATCTCAAGGACAGATCCTGAGAGTGGTTGGTTCCACAAGGGGGAACACAAGGAAGTCTTTGCCTATTCTGCCCAAGTAGCGTGTGATAAGCATGGTTGGGCCTTGGCTTATACGGTTGAAGCAGGAAATGTTCATGATAGTCAGGCTTTCCCTGCCCTTTTTGCCAAGATTGAGCCTTTTCATCCAACCTATCTCATCGCAGATGCAGGTTATAAAACCCCAAGTATTGCAAAATTTTTGTTAGACAGAGAGATTACCCCTGTCTTCCCTTATACCCGCCCCAAGGGTGTAAAAGGGAACTTAAGGCCCAATGATTTTGTTTATGATTCCTATTATGACTGTTACCTCTGTCCAGAGAACCAAGTGTTAACCTATCGCACGACGACCCGAGCAGGCTACCGTGAGTATAAGAGTGATTCAACAGTATGTGTCGCCTGTCCCCTATTATCTGTTTGTACCCAGAGCCAGAATCAGCAGAAAGTCATCACAAGACATGTATGGAAAGATGCGCTTGAATGTTGTGAAGAGATTCGACACCAAAGAGGGATGAAGGAGCTCTATAAGAAGCGCAAAGAAACCATTGAGCGGCTCTTTGGGACAGCTAAAGAATACCACAACCTCCGTTATACAAGAGAGAAAGGCAAGTCCAAGATGGAAGATAAGGTTGGGCTTACTTTGGCGTGTTTGAATCTCAAAAAACTAGTAAAAATGAGGGTGGGGAAGCCTTTTTATTTTGTTCAAATGACCATTATGCTATCAAAAGATGAAATCAAAAGATGAAATTTTAGCCTGACAAACAGAAAAAGACAAACACTATTTGGAATGTTTGTCTACGGTCTGAAACAAGCGCATCCTCGCGCTTGTTTTTCCATTTTGTGTTAAAATAAAAGGTATGGACAAAATTATCAAAACTATCTCAGAAAATGGTTCTTTCCGCGCTTACGTGCTGGATAGCACAGAGACGGTTCGGACCGCTCAAGAAAAACATCAAACTCAAGCAAGCTCTACCGTTGCACTTGGCCGCACACTGATTGCCAGTCAAATTTTAGCTGCAAATGAAAAAGGCCAGACCAAGATTACCGTCAAGGTCCTCGGGACCAGCTCACTAGGCGCTATCATCACAGTGGCAGATACCGAGGGCAATGTCAAAGGCTATGTACAGAATCCCGGTGTAGATATAAAAAAGACTGCCACCGGTGAGGTTCTAGTTGGTCCTTTTGTAGGCCAAGGAGAATTCCTCGTCATCACAGACTATGGTACGGGCAACCCGTATAACTCAATGACCCCTCTCATCTCTGGGGAAATTGGCGAGGACCTAGCCTTCTACCTGACCGAAAGCCAACAAACTCCTTCTGCTGTTGGTCTCAATGTCCTCTTGAATGAAAATGATAAAGTCAAAGTTGCAGGTGGTTTCTTGGTACAAGTTCTGCCTGGTGCTAAGGAAGCTGAAATTGCTCGCTTTGAGAAGCGGATTCAAGAAATGCCTGCTATCTCAAAACTACTGGAATCCGATGACCACATCGAAGCTCTGCTGGCTGCCATCTATGGTGATGAGCCTTATAAACGCTTGTCTGAAGAGGAAATCCGCTTCCAGTGCGACTGCAGTAAAGAGCGCTTCATGAATGCCTTGGCTACCCTGCCAAAGGCTGACTTAGAAGAGATGCGTGACCAAGACCAAGGAGCTGAAATCGTCTGCCAATTCTGCCAGACAGCCTATCACTTTGACCAAAACGACCTGGAGGAACTGATTCGTGACAAATCTTAATACCCCTTTTATGATTGGGAATGTTGAAATCCCCAACCGCACAGTTCTGGCGCCTATGGCCGGTGTAACCAACTCTGCTTTTCGGACCATTGCCAAAGAGCTGGGAGCAGGCTTGGTCGTGATGGAAATGGTCTCTGACAAGGGCATCCAGTATAACAACGAAAAAACCCTCCACATGCTCCATATTGATGAGGGAGAAAATCCTGTTTCTATCCAGCTTTTCGGTAGCGACGAGGACAGTTTGGCTCGCGCAGCAGAATTCATCCAAGAAAACACTAAAACCGATATTGTCGATATCAATATGGGCTGCCCGGTCAATAAAATTGTCAAAAACGAAGCTGGAGCTAAATGGCTCAAGGACCCTGAGAAAATCTATAAAATCATCAACAAGGTCCAGTCCGTTCTGGATATCCCTCTGACAGTCAAGATGCGGACTGGCTGGTCTGACAGCTCACTAGCTGTAGAAAATGCTCTGGCAGCTGAAGCCGCTGGCGTCTCAGCCCTGGCTATGCACGGCCGCACCCGTGAGCAAATGTATACTGGTCATGCTGACCTTGAGACCTTGCACGATGTAGCCCAAGCCCTGACCAAGATTCCTTTCATCGCTAACGGAGATATTCGGAATGTACAAGACGCAAAACAGCGTATCGAGGAAGTCGGCGCCGATGCTGTTATGGTAGGCCGAGCTGCTATGGGAAATCCTTATCTCTTTAACCAAATCAACCACTACTTTGAAACTGGCGAAGTCCTTCCAGACCTCAGCTTTGAGGACAAGATGAAAGTCGCCCACGACCATCTCTCCCGCTTGGTCAACCTCAAAGGAGAATATGTAGCTATTCGCGAATTCCGGGGCCTAGCTCCGCACTATCTGCGCGGTACTGCCGGAGCAGCCAAGCTCCGCGGTGCTATTTCGCAAGCTGAAAGTCTGGCTGAAATCGAAGAACTCCTGCAAATCCAAAAATAAAAACGAAAGAGGCTGGGACAAAAGTCCTAGCCTCTCAATTGTCTTTGGATTGTCGAGCAAGACGCAGTGGTTGAGTGGGCTCTACTACGCTGATTTCATCAGCTTTTACAGCCCTACTCAACTGTGCGGAGGTGGGACGACGAAATCGAATTCTAACGAATTACCGATTTCTGTGCCACTCTCTTTTTCCTTATGTTTAAGGTTGAGTTACCACAACGCTTGTTACTGAACCATCTGCTCCTGTTGTAATCTGCAGATTGGCATTGCCTTGGCCGCTTAATTGAGCATTGTATTTTCCATCATCCAGTGTATAAGAGTAGGAAGCAATGGAATAATTATCTGTCTTTCCATCTGCAGACTGGACGGTGAATTGGCCGTTACCTGATACGGTCACAGTATTTCCATTGGCATCCTTCCAAGTTCCAGCAGCGGCTGAGAAATCCCCATCCACCATAGTCAAGACACCTTTATAGCGAGCATTGCTGGCTGCCTGCTTATTTTGAAGCTGACGATTGCTTTCTGGTGCTTGGGCTGGTTGAGTTGCTTGAGTCTGAGTGTTTTGTCGACCTGAAGCTTGCTGCGGCTGCGTTTGTTGGGCTTGAGGAGCTTCGACAGTAGACTGTTGCTGACCAGCAGGAGCTTCGGCTTGTCCAGGCTGGCTAACTGCTCCTTCTGAAGAAGCGCTATTACTAGCCTTAGGAGAAGCGCTGGCCTTGCTGGATGACGCAGCTTTTGAGCTAGAGGAAGTCTGAACAGTCTTGCTAGAACTAGCACTTGTTGTACTTTCTTCTTTCTTACCACATGCCCCTAAAAGCAAACTAGAAGCCAGAACTGCAGCTGCCATCAATTTTGTATAAGTACGTGTTTTCATCTTTTGTCTCCTTGTAATATTTAGAAATCTTTTTGTAACATTATTGTAACACTGTAAATTTACTATGTCAATCATTTATACAAGATTTTTCAAAAAATTTTTTACTCAAGCGAAATTCTGTTTCTCAATCTGCTTCTTTTGTCATGAGAAACTCGCTCCTACTTATCTATTCGTAATTAAAAATGAAAAAACAGGACAAATTTGTCCTGCAAGAGAAATATATGATCAACTTTCTTTTAATTTTATTTTTCTACCTTAAGCCGATAAACTTTTCTCGGCTTCTTCTTTGGCACGCGCTTGACACCAGCCTCCTCCAAGTATTCTCCAAATTTCACTAAAAAATTATTGCTGACGATAGGTCGTCTAGGCGAGATGAGATTGACCAGCTCAGTCCCTTCATAGACTGTAAACGGTGATTCCAGCAGATGGAGAAAAGTTGGATTCCAGTCCAGTCGTCCCTGAATCCGCTTGATAGATTCCAGCAGGATTTGGTAGTGGTCAAAGGCAAAGTCCTTTGCTGTCAGGAGCCGCTCACCGGCTCTAAAACTACTAGTCTTAAAGTCAACATCAAGAAAGGTGACTTCCTTGGCATCATCCCCAGCTTGCGCTTGATCTACTGCTATGGCCGGCAGATAGACCAGATGGGCAATGGTGATGACCCAACCGCGCGGATCACGTCCTGGAGTAGAAACCGTCATCAGTTGCTCCACCTTTTCCAGCGGTATCTCCAGCCCCACCTCTTCCTTTACTTCCCGAATGCAGGCTTGATAGGCATCCTCATGCTTGTCCACAAAACCTCCGACTAAGGCATATTTATTCTGATAAGGGTGGGCCTTGCGCTTGATGACCAAGAGTTTCACCTGACCATCCACAAAACAGTAAGCCACCATATCTGCTGTTACGCTAGGTGTCTCATACTTGGGTAAATCCTGTGTCTTGTACCATGCCAAAAAGGCGGACTCATCCGCCATGGTTTCATAGTACTCTTTTTCTGACATTCCCGCTGGGATATCCTGTTTGGTCATGAGTTTCTTCCTTTCCTAAGCTATCTTTTTCTATCAAAAATCCTCCAACTCTTACTCTAAGCTTTCTTCACTGCCTTGGTCCATTGATACCATCCGACGATACTATTGAGAGTATATACCCAGTACATGGCCTGGATATGGAGATTGCTACCCCACCAGAGATAGATACTGAAGAGATTGGTCGCAATCCAGAAAATCCACTGCTCGCGGTAGAGACCAGTCATGAGAAGCTGACCGATACCATTGGTCGCATCTGTCACACTATCGCGGAAAGGCCGATGACTGTGAATGCTCTTATAGGCATAGCCCATACCAATCCAAATCAAAGCCGTCAAGGCCAGATATTTAAGCCAGCCGCGCCAGTCTAACTTCTTAGCTTCAAAATGAGAAGGCTCATCCTTATCTTGCTCATTGACCCGGTTGGACAGCCAAGTATAAAGGCCAATCGGCTGCATGATGAAGAAGTAGACTGTAGTCAGCACTTCTCCGTAAAAGCTAGCCTGAAAGGACAATAGGAGGTAAATTGCCGAATTAATAGCTCCAAATAGGTAATTGCTGGCCCGCCCCTCGGCTACTAGAATAACGCAGACGATTCCTGTCCAGGAAGCAAAGAGTCCCAGCCAGTCATGCTACTCCTGGCCACTGGTGAACTCCAGAATGAAAGGCAGACTGGAAAGAGCAATCAAGTAGAGCCATTGAGTCAAGCTGCGCCCGCCAAATAAATCCTGCCAAAGTAAGTTTGCAATACCGACAAAGCCTTCTTTTTTAGCTGCCGCACAGACATTGCGGAAATTCTGAACAAAGGTTTGAGATTTTTGTTTTAGTCCTGCGGAGAGAGCTACAGGAGAGAGTTTTTGATTTTTTACTACCATTCTATTTTACCACTTTCTTTTTTAATCCGCTTGATAAATCATGTCGATTGCTTCTTTGGCCGCCTGATAATTGTCCAAATAACTGCCAGCCAGATAGACCGTCGGAATATGAGCCAAGCACTGCTCCTTCAGCTTTTTCAGATAGCTTGAAAAATCACTTCGTATAGCCTCATCTGCCATACTCATATCGCGAAAGCCATCGTTGACATAGGCTCCAACTGGCTCAGCAAAGAGAATTAAATCCCATTTTTCCTTAGACAAGATGCTGGCAAAGAGATTGTCAAAAGTATCTGTTTCCTCGTCTTGAACCGGACTTTCTTTCAGATAGTAATCATAGTAGGCCTTGGTTACCAACGAATTTGTATCAGCCACGACCAGACCACGGTTGGCGCTGCTGTCAATTAATCGGGAAGTCTGAGCATATTGTCCTAAGAGCAAATAATAATAGTCTTTAGGGGTCAGCTCATCATCTCGCACGTTATTTTGAATCTGGTATTCTCGAGCATATTCCAGACTAACCGGAGCATCATAGTAACGAGCTAAGTCCTTGGCCAAAGTCGTTTTACCATTGCTGGCGCTGCCCATAATCAGCACTTTCTTGGTAAAGTGACGTCGGAACGGTTGGGCGATATATTTCCAATAACAACTAGGATTTTCCCGAATCATGGTAGCCGAGATACCAAACTGGCGCGCCTCTAAAGAAGTTTTGAAATCACGCTTTTCTAACTCCGCCTGATAGTCAGCTTCTCCAACAAAGAAAATCAACTCCTCCCGTTCTGCATCATAACCCACCAACTCCAATAAAGCTGGCAGCCACTTGTCCCAACCCAGAGGGTAACGAGGAAAGGAAGTTTCATCTAGCTTATAAACCTGTGTTAACTCATCATCTGCGAAAGTCTCCCGCGTATATCGAAAACGCTTCTGCAGAGACAGACCTACTTCCTGCCCACGGTCTCCCTGATAACCAGAAACCACCACGTGCACCTTATCATAAGAACGCTTAGCCTTCTGAATCAAATCGATATGCCCCTGATGCAAGGGAGCAAAGGTTCCAAATACGATTGCAATTTTTTCTTTCATAGGTCTATCCTTTTTATTGTTTTTTATATTTTGTTCTTTCTATGTTTTTATTATAAACTATATTTTCTTTTTGTCAATAGTTTTTTATAAAATTTTATAAAAATATTTTCAGAAACTTTAAAGCTGCTCCAAGGATACAAAAAAGAACCCGATGCCTTAAGCATCAGATTCTTTTTATAAAAGATTTATTGCTGATAGACTTCTTGGTAGAATTCCAGCTTGTCTCCATCCTTGACAGTGATTTGATTGGCTGCCTTAGGAGCCATTTCTCCATTGACCTTAAACATCCAGTAGAGGCCCTTTGCCTCATCCTGAGCATGACCGTCAATAGACGTGATAAAACCATCTTTTTCTTCGACCTTATAGGCCTTCTTCAAAGCATCCATGGCTGTCTTTCCTTCTTCGACAGCCACCGTTTTCTCGCTCTTTTCCTGACCTTCTGGAGCAATACTGATGCTGATCTTCAGTTCCTTTTTGACAGAAGAATCAGCGGAGCTAGAGCTCTTGTCAGTATTTGTCTGGCTGCTGCCGCAACCTACAAGGAGAAGGGCAAAAGCAAGTGTGAGCAAACTAAAGATTTTTTTCATTATAGAGCCTCCTTAAAATAGGGTACAAGAGTGGGTAAAAAAACAAGGTCGACAGTCCGTGCGCTATATTGAAGGTCAAAGCGTTGATAATCGCATAAGACCACCAGTGATAGTTGTACAGCAAGGCTGTCAGTGTATCGATGGCAATGCCATAGCCAAAGGATAGGAGAGCTGCTGCTATTCCCTGTCCCACTAAATTTAACCGAGGATAGAGCAGCCGCCAAAGGCAAAGAATTAGTCCAAAGGACAGCAACTGAAAGAGGACGATCGGACTCATCCCCAAAAGAAAGGCTGATGTAAACATCGTCACAGCCATCACTAGGAGTGAAGTCTGCAAATCCTCAAAGATAACGATCAGGAAAAAGATAGCTGAGATAGGCTGCACATTGGGCAAAAAGGAAAATGCATAGCGAAAGGCCACACATAGAGCCGATAGGATGGCAATTTTAGCCATTTTACGAGCGGACAAAGGTACCTCCTTTTCTAATTAAGTGAATCAAGAGAAGTTGGACTAGGTATGCAGCTCAACAGCATCCCAGTCTTGGGCCGTATTCAGTCCCAACAGCCAGTCAAGGCCAAATCGCCTCTCCAGAACAACACTTTCATCAAGTCCTGCCGGCGCTGGCTGGTCATGAATCCGAGCATCAACACAGGCCCAATGATAACGATAAATCAAATCATCCTCATCCAGCACCTCCTCTAAGCTGCGAGGTTGGCATTTGCCCAGAAATTCCTGAAAATCAACCGCACTAGCGACTGTATCAATAGCAGCATCACAATCACAAATTTTATCTGGAAACGGCAAAGCATCTACTAGACCTAAGTACCAAATCAGGGACTAATAGGCCTCGTATTTCCAAACCATATTGATGATAGCTACTGGGTCGGCACGATCTTCCAAAACCGCCCTTTCTTTAGGCGTCAGCTCTTCCTGCACCCCGTATTGCTGCAGTTTATCCTGCAGCCACTGGCGGCTCTCCTCATTATAATTATTATTTTCGATATCCAAGGCCGCCTGAATAATCAAGAGGCTGGTAATAGCCCGTCGCGCAATTTCTTCTAACGAGCGCGGCCGTACCTGCTCAGCACTTTCGATAAACGGCAAATGCTCAATGTAAGGAATTCCCTCCTTTTTCAAGCGCTGGATACTAGCCGCCTTGCGCTCTTCTGGTGTTTTCACTCTGGCCCTCTTGCCAGCAAACAAATCTCTAAAAAACGACATATCAGCCTCCAATCCTTCAATTTCCAGTTTCATTGAATGATGAAATAACTGTTGAGTATCTATCTAATCAAGGGCTAATCGCAGGCGAAAATTTTCATTGCAGACTTGGCTTTCTAAGCCACTTCGAACTTGAGTTGGCCAGCCTTAACTCCGACCTTAAGTGTTTGACCCGTCGTCAAATCTCCTGTCAAGAGGAGTTCAGACAGCTTGTCCTCTACCTGAGTCTGCAGAGTTCGGCGCAATGGCCGTGCTCCCATTTCCACATCGTAGCCTTCCTGAGCCAGCAGCTTAAGTGCACTAGACTGAAACTTCAGCTCAATTCCCTTCTCAGCAAGACTGGCAATGAGCGGTTTGACCATAACCTTGACCACCTCCTGCATATCTTCTGCAGATAAGCTGTGGAAGACTACCTTCTCGTCAATACGGTTGATAAATTCTGGTCTATATGCTTTCTTGAGTTCTTCCAGCATCCGTTTTTCCATATTGGCATGGTCCAAGCGAATATCCCGCGCCCCAAAGCCCACCGTTTTATCATCCCGCAAACTGGTTGCTCCCAGATTGCTGGTCATGATAATAATCGTGTTGGAGAAGTCCACCTTGCGGCCCTTGCTGTCAGTCAGCTGACCATCATCCAAGACCTGCAGGAGAACATTGAAAATATCTGGATGCGCCTTTTCCACCTCGTCAAAGAGCAGGACAGAATAAGGTCGGTTGCGCACCTTCTCCGTCAGCTCCCCTCCTTCTTCATAGCCTACATAGCCTGGAGGCGCTCCGTTGAGGCGGCTAGCCGCGAATTTCTCCATGTACTCACTCATATCAAATCGTATGAGAGCAGACTCGTCATCAAAGAGACTTTCGGCCAAGGCCTTGGCTAGCTCTGTCTTCCCGACTCCTGTCGGACCTAGGAACATAAAGGAGCCAATCGGCCGCTTGCTGCTGCGGATACCAGACTGGTTTCGTCGGATAGCTCGGCTGATAGCTGAAATCGCCTCGTCCTGCCCAATCACGCGTTTATGCAGTTCTGTTTCCAAGTTGAGGTATTTCTTGGCATCGGTCTGGGTCAGCTTCTGCACAGGAATCCCAGATAAAGTACTAAGAGTAGCCAAGACATCGTCTTCTTCCACTTTCAGTTTATAGAGCTTGGGTTGCTGCTCTTGCTTAAGCAACTTCGAGACTTTTTTGAAATCCACTGCCATCAAGGCTTGATCCACTGGTGTCAAATCCGACTGCTCATAATTCTGCGGTCCTCTATTCTGCACTGTCGCACTGGCCTCGTCCAAAAGATCAATGGCAGAGTCAGGCAGGTGCTTACTGGTCAGATAGCGATGGGCATATTTGACCGCTGTCTCGATAGCCTGATCACTGATCTGCACCTTGTGATGGTCCTCATAGCTCTTTCTCAAGCCTTGCAAAATAGCAATGCTGTCAGCCACATTCGGCTCTTCTATGCTGACCTTGGCAAAACGCCGAGAAAGAGCAGCGTCTTTTTCAATATGTTTCTGATACTCTTCCTGCGTCGTAGCACCAACTGTCCGCAATGTTCCGCGAGCCAGAGCCGGTTTCAGGATATTGGCCGCATCCAAGGTCGAGTCAATACCGCTGCCAGAGCCCATGATAGTATGCAGCTCATCGATGAAGAGAATGACATGACCATCTTCTTCAATGTCATTGATGATGTTGTTCATCCGCTCCTCGAAGTCTCCGCGAAAGCGAGTGCCAGCGACCACATTCATCAAGTCCAGCTCCAAAACCCGCATCTTAGCAAGTTCAGCCGGAACCTGACCAGCTGCTACACGCTGAGCCAGTCCTAAGGCTAGAGCTGTCTTACCAACCCCAGCATCTCCAACCAGCACTGGATTGTTTTTAGTCTTGCGACTGAGAATCTGAACTATCCGTGAAATTTCCTGATCACGGCCAATGACTGGCTCCAATCGGCCATCTCTAGCCAGCTCCGTCAGATCACGGGTGTAGTCTTCCAGACCTCCGCTGGTAGAAGCCGGCATGCCCATCATATTAGCCATGGTCTGCTTAGCAGCCATTACTCCCTTATTCAGACTGCGGATAGCCTTGATATCTTCCTTGCCCCAGCCAGCTCGCTGCTCCAAGACCTTACGCAAATCACTGATTTTCAGCCCCTGCTCCTTGTCCTCGTAGCTAAAGCCGGTAAATTCCAGGATACGAGAGGCCAAGGTCCCTCGATCAAATAACATGGCCAGCAGCACATGTTCGGTACCTACATGCTTAGCGCGAACAGCTTCTGCAATCTGCCCCGCCTCCTCAAACAGCTCCTCTAAACGATAAGAAAAAGGCAGCAGCTCGAAGTGACCGTCTTTCTGATAAGCCTGACCAGTAATCTGAAAAGCTGCTTCTTCAAATCCATCAACTTCCACAGGAAACTCATTGAGAACTGAACCAGCAACGCTGTAGGGATTATTAGCCAGAGCAATCAGCAGATGCCATGATTCCAGATAATCTGTCGTAAAATGGCCGGCCAAGAGCTGGGCTGCTTCCAAGCTTTCTATTAAGGCTTTTGAGTATTTCATTTATGATTCCATTCCTTTTCTGTCTAGTTGTTGTAAAATCTTTTTTAATATCCGGGCACGAATCACCGCAGCTCCATCACCTAAAATCGAGTCCGATGCTGTTGACAAGATTAGATTGCCCTCACGTTCAGTCATAATCTTCTCATCAAAAAGAAGCTGAATAACATCTGTGAAAACCTGCTGGCTGACACGCTCTCCCACACTGTCGCACAGGCCACAAAGCATCTGATGCTGGTCGGAAAATTCAATCTTTCCAATTCGAATATAGCCGCCGCCACCACGCTTACTCTCAACGATATAGCCCCGACTTTCCGTAAAACGTGTCTTAATCACATAGTTAATCTGACTGGGAACCACCTGAAAAACATCAGCCAGCTCACTGCGTTTCAGTTCAACCATCCCTGCCTGAGCCAGAATAGACTTGATATATGCTTCAATACTATCCGATGTGTTTTTTGCACCCATGACTTCCCTTTCCAGTTGAAAATTTCAGAATAAATCTCTTCTTTCCTTGTTTCTCTAACATTGACTATCTTTGACTAATATTATACCGGAAAAGTCTCTATTTTAAAAGAAAAAGGGATGACTGAAAGGTCTGATAATTCAAACTAGTGAAAAAGCTTTGCTAGACTTGTGTAACCGCTTGCTTTTTGCTTTTAAAGCGTTATAATATAGGTGGAAATCCACAAGGAAAAGGCAGGCAGAACCCCCTGCCCGCCAACTATCATCTAAACAAGGAGGATAATCCAATGAAAATGGATTGGCTCAACTATTCTCGTCATGTACTCAAATGGCTCTTTGCAGCTCTGAGTATTTTCACCATCTTTTCTGCTGATTATGTTGATATTCCTATCGGAGCTCTCATCGTCTGTCTTTATGCTCCCTTGCTCTTCGAACAGGAGCTGGTCAGCAACCGAGTCAAATGGTATAGCTTTCTGATCATGATGGTGATTACTCTGCCCCTTTTGTTTATTACCAAAGTCTACCAGTTTAGCCTGACTTACCCCAAACGACCACACTGCTCTTTCTCTTGGTGGTGTTGATTTTTACCAATGGCTTGATTGCTCATAAGGAAGAAAGAGAAAAAGCAGCTAAGTGATGCTGCTCACCATTCTAAACTGGATGTTTCAAAATGCTACAAATGAAAAGGCCTGAGGCAAATTCTCAGACCTTTTTATCATTCTAGTTCTAAGCTAAAAACGATTAGTTTTGACCAAGAGCTGCAGCCATTGTTGCAGCTACTTCGTTTTCAAAGTCGTTAGCAGCTTTTTCGATACCTTCACCAACTTCAAAGCGAGCGAACTCAACTACTGAAGCATTTACTGATTCAAGGTAAGCTTCAACTGTCTTGCTGTCATCCATGATGTAGACTTGTGCAAGAAGTGTGTATGCTTGGTCAACTTTAGTATTGTCAAGCATGAAGCGATCCATTTTACCTGGGATGATCTTGTCCCAGATCTTTTCTGGTTTGCCTTCTGCAGCCAATTCAGCCTTGATATCTTCTTCAGCTTGCGCAACAACTGCATCAGTCAATTGAGCTTTAGAACCGTATTTCAAGTGTGGAAGGGCTGGTTTACCAACCATTGCACGGCTTTCGTTGTCTTGATCGATGACGTGGTTCAATTGTGCCAATTCATCTTTAACGAATTGCTCGTCCAATTCTTTGTATGAAAGAACAGTTGGTTTCATCGCAGCGATGTGCATAGAGATTTGCTTAGCAAGAGCATCGTCTCCACCGTCAATAACTGAGATAACTCCGATACGGCCACCGTTGTGTTGGTAAGCACCAAAGTGTTGAGCATCTGTCTTTTCAATTAAAGCAAAGCGACGGAATGAGATCTTTTCTCCGATAGTTGCAGTTGCAGATACGTATGCAGCTTCAAGAGTTTCACCTGAAGGCATCGTCAAAGCAAGTGCTTCTTCGTTGTTAGCTGGTTTACCTTCAGCGATTACTTTCGCAGTAGCATTTACCAAATCAACAAATTGAGCATTTTTCGCAACGAAGTCAGTTTCAGCATTTACTTCAACAACAGCGGCAACATTACCGTTTACGTAAACACCTGTCAGACCTTCAGCGGCAACACGATCAGCTTTCTTAGCTGCTTTTGCCATACCTTTTTCGCGAAGCAATTCAATCGCTTTTTCGATGTCACCATCAGTTTCAACAAGTGCTTTCTTAGCGTCCATGACACCAGCACCAGATTTTTCACGCAATTCTTTGACAAGCTTAGCTGTAATTTCTGCCATTTTTCTTCTCCTATGTTTTAATTTAAATAAAGGAGCTGGGCTGAGCCCCGCCCCTTTAGGTTAGTTTACTGATTATTCGTTTGAACCTTCAACAACTTCAACGATTTCTTCGATAGAATCTGCTTGAGTTTCAGTTGCAGCCAATTCTGCTTCTACTGATTCAACGCTATCTTCACCTTGACGGCCTTCGATAACAGCATCAGCCATTTTCGCAGTAATTAATTTAACCGCACGGATTGCATCGTCGTTAGCTGGGATGATAACATCGATATCATCAGGATCAGTGTTAGTATCAACCATAGCAACCACTGGGATACCTAATTTCTTAGCTTCCTTAACAGCGATTTGCTCTTTATGAGGGTCAACTACGTACATCACATCTGGGATGCGAGGCATATCTTCGATACCGCCCAAGAATTTTTCAAGACGAGCGCGTTGTTTGTTGAGAAGAGCGACTTCTTTCTTAGGAAGAACTTCGAAAGTTCCGTCTTCTTCCATGCGTTTGATTTCTTTCAAACGAGCTACACGTTTTTGGATAGTAGACCAGTTTGTAAGAGTCCCACCCAACCAACGGTGGTTGATGAAGTATTGACCTGAACGTTCTGCTTCTTCTTTGACAGCGTCAGCAGCTTGCTTCTTAGTACCAACGAAGAGGATAACTGCATCGTTAGCAGCAGCATCACGCATAAAGTCGTAAGCTTGATCAGCATATTTTACAGTTTGCTGCAAGTCGATTACGTGGATACCATTACGCTCAGTGAAGATGTACTTAGCCATCTTAGGGTTCCAGCGACGAGTTTGGTGACCAAAGTGAACACCAGCCTCAAGAAGTTGTTTCATTGAAATTACTGCCATGAGTAAATTCTCCTTTTTGTTTTTTTCCTCTTTTAGATTTCAGCTCGCAGGACCACCCGAGGGCAACAGTTCCACAATTCATCTAAAATGAGTATTTCGCCATTTACACGGCACCCTCTATTATAACAAAAGCGCAGCTCTTTGACAAGGCATTTACTGGATTTTCTGCCACTAAGTACGAATTCAACTTCTCAGCTGAACATTTGTTCCCGAAGCGTTCAGAATGGCAGCGTCTAACATTTTCTGCTTTGACTATGAAAGACTCTTGACGAAAGCAAGTATTTACGATAGAATAGTAAGAGTTGCGGCGGTATAGCCAAGTGGTAAGGCACGGCTCTGCAAAAGCTTGATCGTCGGTTCAAATCCGTCTACCGCCTTTATAAACATATTTCTAAAAGCCCCTCGAAGGGCTTTTTTCATTTCATCTCCTATTGTTTCTAGCAAATTTTGCTGATATAATGTAGACTGTAAAAGTATCATTCATCATCGGCGAAAGGAAAAAAGATTAATTATGAAAAAAGTTAGCTTCTATGCCCTCAGCCTTCTCTCTCTGCTAGCTCTCTCAGCCTGCATGCCTGCCAAGCAGACGCAGCAAAGAAAAAAGACACCTAGCTCCCTCAAAGCTTCGAAAAGTTCATCCCCAACAAAGGAATCTAGCAAAAAAATCTCATCTTCCAGTGAGGAAGATGAAGACTACTCTACTTCTTCTAGCTCTAATACTCGCAAGGATCCTAATGCTCAAATCAGCCTAATTGACCAAGGAGAAGCTCTGGAAGCCCTTGGCGATATCCCCGAAATTCCAAAGTGGGCTGAATTTAAAACCATAAAAGTCGAGTCACTTATCGGATCTGCTGGTCCTACTCCCAGCACCAAAGATGAGGTTGTCAGCAAAATGGGACCCGCTGACTCAGATATGGGAAGTGGTGGCTTTTGGAGAGGAACTGATTACAGCATCTTGATAAGTTTTAGTGATCAGGGAGCAGCAACTACCAAGACAGCAAGCCTACCCAATCCTAAGAAAATCAGCAATCTCAAGGATGTAGAACCTGGGATGTCTGCACAGGAGGTCGTTGCTAAACATGGACGGCCAGAAACAATTGCAGTCTTTGGCCACTCAACCGTTTTTGGATGGGAAGGTCAGGATGGCAAAGATTACAGCGTCATGTTCGATCAAGATAAAGTCTATCAAATCGTTGAACCGTAAAATGTAAATTTGCTATTTTAAACGTTAGATTTTATAGCATTCTATTCGATAATTACCCACTTATCTATACTAGACTAAGCAGTTCTAGGAGTCGACAAACCTAATCGTTCGGAAATGATTATGCGTTCAGAACGCGAAACAACCTATGTCTATAAAAATTCCAATGACGAACAGTTTAGTTTCTCTACTCAGAACAATCAAATCGTTGGAGTAATGTCGACTTATCAAATGAAACAAACCAAAGACATTATTGACTCTGTCATTAAGGATAAGTAATCTTGTAATTGTTCCAAAAACACAAAAATCCAAGACCTCGTTTCGTCTTGGATTTTATTTTGGACAAGAGCAGTGAATGCTTTCCCTGCTTTGTCAATTAAAGCTCTGCAATCTGGCTGAGATTAACTTCAGCTACCGTGTCATTGCCAAACATGGAAATAATCATCTTGACCTTGTTATTATCAATTTCCGTAATCTTACCTGTATAGTCAGTGAAGGCACCATCTATGATACGAACAGTATCCCCAACCTTGACATCCAAGTCAAATTCCTGCACTGTTTGACCCATGGAGATGAGAATGTTGCGAATCTCTTCTTCCAAGAGTGGCGTTGGTTTAGAGCGGTTTCCGTGTGAACCGACAAATCCTGTTACATTCGGAGTATTCCGCACGACAAACCAGGCTTCGTCTGTCATTACCATTTCCACCAAAACATAACCAGGGAAGCGATTTTCTTCGATTTCCTTGGTCTTGCCATTTTTCTCTACTTGCACGGTCTGAGTAGGGATTTCCACGCGCAAGATATTTTCCAGCATATTATAAGTCTGAGCGCGCTGCAAAAGATTTTCTTTTACCTTGTTTTCATAGCCTGAGTAGGTCTGCAATACAAACCAGCCTTTGTCAAAACTGTCCATGAGTTCATCCTTTCCTAAATAAAAAAGCCTGTGGGCTTCTGCTTCTTTCTAGCCCTATTATACCATAATTTCCTCAAATGCAAAGGAATTTATCAACTATTTCCCAGACAAATCAAAACCTTGCAATTCTGCCTCATGTTTTTAAAAATAAAGGAAGGAGTAAATAAGGATATATACCAAAAATCCCACCTACTCACAATAGGTGGGAATTTGAATAATATGGCTGCCGCAGGATTCTTCTCTATTTCTACTTCAGTTATTAAGAGAAAATATTCAGAATCTGGAAAAGACCGCTTGCTACTACTTTGTCAAAGATATAGATGATTACCACAAAGAATGCAGTGTATTCCATGACAGAGATAAAATCTGTCCATCTTTCTTTTCTGGTAGGCCAAGTTGTATCTTTCAATAATTTAAAAACATCTTTAAAGAATTTCACAACAATCTCCTATCTAGTTTCTTTATGCAGCGTATATTTACTGCAATGCTTACAAAATTTATTAACTTCTAAACGCGTTGGTTTTGGAGTGCTACTGAGCTTAACCGAGTAGTTCCTAGAACCGCAGACTGTACACGCTAGACTCGCTTTTTTTAATGCCATAACGCCTCCATCTTTCTTATTATAGCAGGATTCTATGCTTTTGACAAGTCGTTCAGTTCTTTTAAATCCTATTGAAACCAGCTGGTAACAGTATCCCAGAGATTTTTCGCTTTCTCAGGAATACCAGTGTCATCAATGGCTTTCTTGGCTTCATCCACTAGATTTTGAGCTCGGTCCTGAACGTCCTGCAGGAAGTCTTTATTTTCGGTTGTGGTTCCCGTTTCCTGGGTACCATAGGTGTCCACAGGGGCAATACCGTTGGCAGCATAGGCATTCTTTTGCCCTTCAAAGGAAGTTCCTTCTGTATATGGCAGGATGCTGTTGGCAACATTTCGGAAAACCGCCGAGGCTTCATTTGCGCTGGTCCCAGTCAGATAGTGGGTTTCGTCAGTTTTTGGAAAGCCTAGCCACTGGCTGATAACCACATCCGGCGTATAACCAATGACCCATTGGTCGCCTGATAGATCTGGGTTAAAGTCCGTTTCAGTCGTACCGGTCTTACCAGCCATAGTATAACCATACGGAGCCGCATAAATACCTGTACCGTTCGAGAAGGTCCCCAGCATCATGCTGTTCATCTTGTCGGTCGTTGAGCTATTAAGAACTCGGGTAGAGGTTTGGCGATGGGTCTTGACGACCTGACCACTGGCATTTTCAATTTTTGTAATGAGATGAGCATCATTCATCACGCCGCCGTTGGCAAAGACTGAATAGGCCTGAGCCATCTGCATTGGATTGGTTGTAACTCCGCTTCCTAGAGCCACGCCCAAGGTCTTATCAACCTTGTCCATATTCAGACCAAACTTTTTACCGTACTCAAAGGCTTTGTTAATGCCTAACTCGTCCACAGTTGAAACAGCCGGAATGTTCAGAGATTCTGCCAAGGCTTGATACATTGGAACTGTAGGTGAACTTTGGATATTGCCGTAGTTGTTGATGGTATAGTCGCCAAAGGTGGTTCTGGTATTATCCAGCTCCTTATCCGTCGGCCAACCAGCAGCGACGGCCGGACTATAAGCAACCAAAGGCTTGATAGTAGAGCCAGGGCTACGAGAGGACTGGGTTGCATAGTTGAAACTTCTGAAGCTCGAGCCTTCTGCACTATTTACTCGCCCAACCAGCGCTCGCACACCGCCAGTCTTTGGATCCAAAGCAACACTGCCTGATTCAGCCATGGTGCCATCTTCTGCTACAGGAAAGAGAGAGACATTGCTATAAATAACCTGCATGCTGGCTTGGTAGTTCTGATCCAACTCCGTGTAAATTCGGTAGCCATTATTAACAATCTCTTCTTCTGTCAAGCCGTAGTCATTGACCGCTTCATTGATGACCGCATCGAAATAGGACGGATAGCGGTAGTCTTCTGACTTACCGGCATAAGCATCAACCAGCTGACCACCAATTCCTACAGCGGCAGCCTGGTCGGCCGTCCCCTGATCAATAAAGCCTGCAGCCACCATGTTTTGCAGCACCGTATCGCGGCGATTGGTCGCATTTTCAACCGAATACAGCGGATTATAGATCTCTGGTCCCTTGAGCATACCAGCTAGAACAGCCGACTGGTCCAGACTGAGCTGGCTAGCCGAAACTCCGAAATATTTCTTAGAGGCATCCTCCACTCCCCAGACCCCATTTCCAAAGTAAGAGTTATTGAGGTACATGGTCAGGATTTCCTGCTTGCTGTATTTCTTATTGATTTCCAGAGCCAGGAAAAACTCCTTGGCTTTCCGCTCAATGGTCTGGTCCTGAGACAGATAGGCATTTTTTGCCAGCTGCTGGGTAATGGTAGAACCCCACCCGAGCGACCAGCTGTCAGGATAGCCAGAATAAACCGACTGTAGTTAATCCCGCCATTCTCATAGAAAGTTCGGTCCTCTGTCGCGATGACAGCATTTTGCAAGTCTTGGCTAATCTCGGTCAGCTCGACATAAGTTCCTTTCTGGCCAGACAGGCTTCCCGCTTCATTGCCATCCTTGTCAAAGATGAACGTGGTAGCTTTGAGGGCATTCTGCAAATCCTTGACATTGGTTGTCTTAGCCACATAAAAGAGATAGCCGCCGACCACCAGACCAAAGGTCAAACCGAGAATCAGGAATATCTTAGTCAGATGAAACCTGCGCCAAAAACGGCGGATAGGATGCTGAGAGAGAGGTTTCTTTTTGGTCTTGCCCGAACGGCTGAGACCAGACTTGGCCTGCTCTTCTGTCAGCTCCACCTCCTCTGCTGCTTCTTTTTGAGGTTTCTGTATAGTAAAATAATCTACTAATTTTTCAAACAAATCTTTTAAATTCTTCATAAACCTTATTTTATCACCTTATTTAAGTGCAGACAAGAAAGTACCCTATTTCCCGTCTGATTTTTAGTTATTTTTAAGAAAAAGAGTATATTAAATAGCCTTTTAAAAGTCTCTGCAGCAAGTCTTATCCGACACTGCCTATTTCCAAAGTTCTGGCTTTCTGCTACAATAAATGTATGAAATTTACACTGACTATCCCAGACGGACTGCCTGCCATGACAGTCAAAAAGCTGCTGGAAGAACAATTTCTCATTCCACGAAAAATCCGGCACTTTCTACGGACCAAGAAGCATGTGTCCGTCAACGGTCTAGCTATCAACTGGCAGACTGTAGTCAAACCCGGAGATGACATCTGCCTGATATTTGACGAGGAGGATTATCCTCAAAAGACAATCTTGCTTGGCCAACCTGAACTCGTAGAAGAGCTCTACCAGGACCAACACCTCATTATCGTCAATAAACCCGAGGGTATGAAAACCCACGCCAATGAGCCGACTGAGCTAGCCCTGCTCAATCATGTTTCGGCTTATGTCGGTGAGACCTGCTATGTCGTCCACCGGCTGGATAAGGAGACTAGCGGTGCTGTCCTCTTCGCCAAGAATCCCTTTGTCCTGCCCATCCTCAATCGGTTGCTGGAAAAGCGAGAAATCAGTCGTGAATATTGGGCTCTGGTCCAAGGCAAGTTCCCAAGCAAAAAGCTTATCTATAAAGACAAGATTGGCCGCGACCGCCATGATCGTAGGAAACGGCTGGTCGACCCACGAAAAGGACTCTTTGCAGAGACTCATGTGACTAGGCTCAAGCAGTTTGGGCAGGCTGCCTTGGTCAAATGCCAACTCAAGACTGGCCGCACCCATCAGATCCGTGTCCATCTGGCTCACCACGGACACCCTCTGGTCGGCGACCCCCTCTATCATCCGCAACCCCAAGGGCGACTTATGCTCCACGCCCATCGACTGACCTTCACCCATCCTTTTACCCTGGGAAAAATCACTGTCGAGGCTCGCTCCGACAGCTTTGAAAAGGTCTTAAGCAGCCTGAAATCATAAAAGCTCTACTCTGAGAGATAGACTGTAACCTTATCCTAGATAAACCACGAAAAGAGGCTGAGACAAAAGTCCTAGCCTCTCAATTGTCTTTGGATCGTCGAGCAAGACGCAGTGGTTGAGTGGGCTCTACTACGCTGATTTCATCAGCTTTTACAGCCCTACTCAACTGTGCGGAGGTGGGACGACGAAATCGAATTCTAACGAATTCCCGATTTCTGTCCCACTCTCTTTTGGTTTGGAGTGAATGCGAGGATAAGCTCTGCTAGCTTACATCACTGAGCTGGAAGCGCACTGAGAAGCCTGGGTTTGATGGCTTTCTGAAAAGCTATGCTTAGCAAGTAAGATAGTAAGAAAATGATAAAAAAGCCAAAACTATAAATGCTATTCCGAGGCATTATCGACCTGAAAATGAAGATAATGAAAGGATGAATGATATAAATCATGGTGGCATATCTCTTGGCGATATTATTCAAAATCGGAATATCAATATCGGACCCATTTCTGACCGCATAGAGGAAAATTGCACTAGATGACAAAAGGGTACTAGGATAGAGGTCATATTCCGTACCCATGAAACAGTACTCAAGTAAAATCAAGCCTGCTATTCCTAGACCGATCGCCCATTTCCTGACAGACGACAAGTCGTAGGCTAAAATCCGAGCCCGATGCTTAGCAAACTGCATTCCTAGAATGAAAAAGGGAAGACCCATAAACAGGAAATTTCGGTAGTACAGGGTGCCACTAATATTGAACTCAATGCAAAAGGCCAGAACCAACAAGAACAGAGACACACCAAAGCTGGTTAAGCGGTAAAAATGCTTATAAAAAACCAGATAAAGCGTGTAGATATAAGAAATAGCCAGCAAATACCAGGTCGGTGTAGCAGCCGAGCCAATCAAGTCTCTGGGACTGTTAAAGAGGAAAAAGTCCGCAAAATCAGACAGGTCTATCGCTGCCATCTTTTCTGTTAACTCTTTGGTCAGCACTAGGTTGACAAAATGCACAATCGTGTAAAACATCAGACTGGCAGCTGTCAAAAGGAGCATCTGCTTGAGACGATACTTGACCTTATCTCTGGAAATATTAAAAGAAAAATAGCCCGACAGCATCATGAAAAAGGGAACTGCAAAGCGGGCCACAATTTGATAAAAAACGCCAAATTGCCCCGGCAGCAAAAAGTGTAAGGAAACAATACTAAAGCAAGCCAGGGCCTTAAAAGCGTGCAAAGTTGTGTTTTCAGTCTTCATGCGGACATTATAGCATGTTTATTATTACAGCTCATCAAGACCAGATTACACGCCCATTAAAAAACATATCAATTGATGACAGGGGAGTGCATATAAAAAGCCCAGACAGGGCTTAGCATTTAGATGAGGCTGGGACAAAAGTCCTAGCCTCTCAATTGTCTTTGGATTGTCGAGCAAGACGCAGTGGTTGAGTGGGCTCTATTACGCTGATTTCATCAGCTTTTACAGCCCTACTCAACTATGCGGAGGTAGGACGACGAAATCGAATTCTAACGAATTACCGATTTCTGTCCCACTCTCAGCATCAACGAGTCCGCAATTGCTGGAGCAGGCCTTTTAAATTTTGGTATTTGTAAATGCTGTAGGTCAGATAGACAAAACCGTAGGCTGCCGCAGCAAGATAAACTGATAAAAACCAATTCGAAGCAATAAATACAAGTGTCATTAGCAACTCAACCCAGATATCTTTGACGACCTCGATTTGCATCCTCTTGGCTAAGATTAACTCTGCCAATATACTCCTAGTCGCCAGTAGCAGTACGATAGACAGCACTGTAGCATTCAGATTGCGCAGAAAAACTGCAAAAATCAAGGTAGTAGCAAAGCTTAAGAGCATGGCAATAACATTTACTTTAAAAATCTGCCTCTCCATTCGCAAAGCTTTTAAGTAGGTATTGATAAGCAGAGCCATTTTTCCCTCATAGACAGACATAGGAAAGACTAGAGCCATAAATATCAAGGACTCTCTGTAAGCTGGTAGCCAGCTGTCCAAAACTATTTTCAGGGGATAATACAGCAAAAGCACGCCAAACATAAGAACCATAAGGACATTCCGCAACTGATTGTAAATCTTAGGTAACTTGCTTTCGTCCGTCCGTTTCAAAATCGGAAAGATGACCAAACCAATAGCGTTTATAAAGGTCATAAGCAAATTGGAAATGCTCAGGGTCAAGGATACTTTCCCAAATGTAGCAATGTTCCATACCTTTTGAATCCCCATTCGAACGGTCCCGATAATGAGCATACTGGCTACATTTGATAGCATCAGATTGATCCCAACAGCAATATCGCGAACCGTTTCCCGTATATCAAGCTTAAACTGATTGAGAGGTTGCAGAGCCATATCTCGGCACAGATACATGGCATAAAAAAGAGAAACAACTCTACCAATCAAATCTGCATAGACCATAATCTTGAAATCTCGAAAACCCACGAAAATAAAGACCAGTAAAAGCAGTAAATAGAGGAGTCGGTCTCCACTGACAACATAGGAACTCTCCTTTAGTCGATTAGTCATCTGCAAAACGTAAACAAAGAGAAAGCGCAGATTGGTGACCAACATGGTATAAACCAAAAGTGTAAAAACAAACCGACTGCTATCATCTCTAATAAAGGCAGAAATCCCTAATAAAAATAAAATCCCAATCCCTGTCAGATAAATCAAAAGCATGAGAAACTGAGAGAAAAACTTTTCTTTATCCAGATCCGCATACTCCAAACCACCGTAGCGAAGGTAGATTCCATCCACCCAACCCAGATGAACAAAACCGGCATAGGATAAATAGAAAATATAGAGTTGCCAGTATCCATACTCCTCTACACCCATAATCTTAGGCAAAATCAAGACAACCAGAGAAGAAACTATTACTGTCAGCAAATTGGACAAAACGACATAGGAAAAATTAGCTACTATTTTTTTAAATCCACCAGACAAATTTGCCCTCCTATTTCTTCCTATCTGCTGCCATGCTCTCAATCAAACGTGAAAACATAGTTTCTAAATCAGTATGAGCTTGCCAGCCCAAACTTTCAAGCTTGTCCGTATTGAGACGAATCTTAACTGTCGGATTATATCCTAGCTTTTCCACATCCTCTGCAAAATCAAAGACCAACTTCGTTTCATTGCTACCACTTAGTTCAATAACCATTTCCGCCATCTCACGGATAGAAATAGCCGTCTCTTTATTGGCGACATTATATGCTTGACCTGCTTGGCCTTTCAGCAGAATGTAAAAAATGGCTTCAATAGCATCTTTGGTATAGCAGTAGTTCCGAACAGTTTCCCCTTTAGTCCGGAGAACAATATCTTTCTTTTCAAGGATAGCACGCGCAAACTGCGCAAAAACTCTGTTGTCTTCATAGCTCACACCTGGGCCAAAGGTTTGTGACAAACGAGCCATTTTCACTGGCACCTGATACTGATGACAATAACCTACACACAAGGACTCTGCCATGCGCTTGCTTTCCGAATAACTACTACGGACACTGGTTGGATCCAAATAACCATAATCTTTCTCGCTAATGCTGGAAGCATCAGGATTTGTCGTCCCATAGACTTCCAGAGAAGAGAGATAGACCATACTGTGAACCTGCTTATTTTTAGCCAGCTCCAGCAGTTTTTTCGTTCCATTTACGGCTAGATCAATTGTCTCCACAGGATGCTCAACGAAAAAAGAGGAGTCCGTCGCACTGGCTCCATGGATAATATAGTCCAAATCCTCCTCTATCTGCCAATCTGACAGCAAGTCAGCATACACTAGCTTCAGATTCTCACTATGTAAAAAATCTTGAAATAGATCTTCCGCTTTTTTCTGATTTCGTGCTAAGGCCACTACTCTGACATTAGCTTGGTACAAATCATTTAAAGCCATCAAAGCGGAAATACAGTGTCTGCCTATAAGCCCAGTTGCTCCAGTTACCAAGACTGTAACATTTCTCAGTTCTCTGAGAATAGGACTGACAGCAGCTAGGTCTTCCATATCCTTTTGTAAAATCGTATTATTTCCCATATTAACCAAAAATTTGTGCATTTTCGCGCGCTTCGTAAATCGCTCTAAAAATATAAAAATCAGACGGAGTCGTAATTTTGATATTTTCGCTGCCCCCCATGACTGTATGCAGAGGGAGTCCAAAATAACGAGCCAGTGTCGCAGAATCCGTCATATCAAACTGATTCTCTGCCTGAGCTTTTAAATGCAGGGAGTGAATCTTCGAAAGCGAAAAAGTTTGAGGGGCGACAGCTGTCTGACAAGTGGAACGCTCGATAACCTGATTAATAACATCCGCCTCATCGACCTGAATAACTGTTTCGATAACCGGCTTAACCGTAATAGCTGCCCCATACTTTTTGGCTGCTTCAATATTTTTAGAAATAATTCCCCCGTCAATCAAGGGGCGAACACCATCATGAATCAACACATAGTCGTCATCGTTCTTGTACTTTTCCCGTAAGACAGATAGACCATTAAAAATAGACATTTGGCCAGTCTCTCCACCAGGAACCACTTGACTGACTTTTTTAATATTGAATCGAGCTAATAAATCTCTGCAGTAGTCCAGCCAGCCGTCTACACAGACAACCACAATGTCCGATACTGCCGGATGGTCTTCAAAGTGCTCAATCGTATGAATAATAATAGGCTTACCGTGCAACTCTAAAAACTGCTTGGGTAAGGTCTTGGTATTCATGCGGCTGCCTGTGCCGCCTGCGAATATCAGAGCTGATGTCGTCATACCGATACTTTCCTTCCTCTCGTTGTAAATCGTACTCTACTCAGTAAATCAGCTGCCATATAAATCACAAAAGCATAGATAATCCGATTAATATGGGTTGTCAGCAATGACAGCAACGTTTCCTGAAAGAATGAAATGACCAAAGGATACGCAAACAAAGCGAAAACAATAACCTTTAGCGGGGTGAAATAGCGTTTTTTGATAGAATAGTAGAAACTTCCGTAAAAGAAGCCATATAAAAGCTGAAAGATAAGGACTGAGAAATAGCCAAAATCCTTGATAAAGTAGTAATAAATTGTGTAAACATTGGTTTTATCGTCGTTGAAATGAACAACAGGCAAGAAAGGTGTCAGCTCATGGCTAGACAGACCGAGGGATTTCAAAGTTCCATAGATAGCAATAAGAGTATTTTCTCCAAAGACTTGATTATCGCTATAAAGAGTAGGATTTTTCAGATAATAGTCTAAAGCCTGAATAGGTGAACCCATATATTTAACCAAATTATCCAAAATTCCGAACTCTGCCCGACTATCCACTCGATTGAGAACAAAGGTTCCAACCGCCATGAATAAGACAAGGAATACAAAGCCAATTATCAGCAAAGAGCGAAAAAGCTTCACACCGTACCTGCTGTCTCTCCACGAATAATACTTCGAGAAAAACAGCATATACACAATAGCATAGCCTGCAACCAAGCCCAGCAACTCCGTACGTCCGGTGGACAAGAGGGAAATACCTAAAGAAATCAGACTAACCAGCAGTAACTTGCCCTTGTAAAAAATGCCATCTTTTCCCGAAAAAAGAGACTCGCAGAAAAAGTAGAAGAAAACAATTCCTAAGGAAAAGTTAACCCGCAACAAATTAAGGCTAAGACGACTAAGAGAGAAATCATAATTTGTAGTCATATGCCGAGCCAATTCAATGGTTTTAAACAATCCCCCCGGTACCTGCTTACTCTGCGCCGCCAAGTAAAGCAAATCGGAATAAATAAATCTGACCGCATAAGCCAAAAATAAGAGAACTAAAATAATGAAAAAATTACTCACCTTTATTTGACTAGGTTTGGCGTCCAACTTCCTCTCAGCAAACAAATTCGATGACAACAGGACTCCCATTAAAAAAATGGCATTTCCAACAAAGATAACAGTGACCGTTATCAGAGAAAGTCCCTCTCCCCATTTGGATGAATAAAATGCAGTAAAAATGCTTGCTATCATCCATATTGCCAGATATATAAAAGCCGGGTTAGCATAGTCTCTTCCTACTATTTTGATTGTCAAAAACAATAGGAAAAGGCCACCCAAAATCAGTAAAAAAACCATTATCTTCCTTCTATTAATTCAACCCAATTATCTCTCAGTCTGACATGACGTTCTGTCTGTTCTTTTTTTTCAGGCGGTGTCATGTAATCACCGTAGCGATTAGTCAGATACTTGTCCGCATCATTAGGTCCATCGAACTCATAGCCTTCAAAGGAATACTTCTTAGCTGGATAGAAACTTTCATAGTCAATAGTCTCTCCCAAATAGCCTTTTACACCATAAGCAATTGTTATTTTTGAAGTCTTCTTATTAGACTGGATGAGTTTTTCCATCAACTTATACATATTAGCCGGCCCCATGATAAAAGAAGGGAAGCCTATCAGTCTTCTGATCCAAAGATTTTGTCTGAGTTCTTTGGATTCTTTAGCCATATAGGTCAGATGCGGAGTAAACTTCGTATAGCAGCGCGAGCTGTTGTGTGATAAATCCAAGGCTCTGAATAGAAGACCCTTGAGCTTGCGAAGCATGTTATTCTCTGGGACAAAGTCAATTGGCAGCATATCAAGATAAAGATGTTTCTTTTTACTGAAACCTTCTCCCAAAACATCATAGTAGGTCAGTGACTTGCTCTGCAGCTTTAGAACCTTAAAGACACTGTCTGTCGCATCCGCAGGAGAGATCAGCTCGAAGTCCTCGCTGTCCGCAAAGATTTCCTGCAGACGATTGTAGTCCTCTCGGAACATCACTAAGTCGATATCATCGTCCCAAGGGATATAGCCCCCATGTCGCAAAGAACCAATCAAGGTCCCTGCAACCATATAGGAATGAATATGATGCCGACGACACTCTGCATCAAATTTTTTATACATTTGTAAATAGGCTTTTTGCAAAACCTTTAATTTATCATCCGTAATTTTCTGATACATGGGGCTGAAGCGTTCTCCCAAAGCCAACTCCCATTCAATCTTACTGGTTCCTCTCATTTTTCTTACCTCCCAAACTTTTTCAATAATCTCCTAGCAAGTCCATTCAGTGAATAGGTGTATACCAAATCACTGATGAAATCTTTTATCGTTCGATACTCCCTTATTTGAAACATTAGGCCCAAAGCCCAAAATGGATTTCTAGACTGTAATAATTTCAGTCTAAGATTGGTCAAGGCCAAAGCCCTATCAATCTGGCGATGGTCCGCCTCAGAAATCTGTCGTTCTTCTGCGATTTTTTTCACAGACTCATAGCGACTGATGACCTTCTGTAAATAGTTAATCCTAGATAACCTTGTTTTGTTAAAACTGAGCGACGACGCAGACTGGGTTACATTCGCCTGATGAATGCGATGCTGATCTAGAAGCTGGTCCAAGCAAACAACTTTTCCATACAATGGAGCCAGCATGCCAAATAAAACATCATGATAATCAAATCCAGGATAATCCGTATACTGCTGCTGCAAAATATCCGTCAGTACCGACTTTCTAAAAGCTGTCTGATAACCTGACGGCCATTTTTTCAGAAGCCAAGCTAGATCTCTTTCTCGACTTTCTCCTGAAACCTTGGGCTCCTTGATGACCTGACCATTTTGATCAATCAAGTAAGACTGGCCATACACCATAGCAGCACCTGTTTCTAACAGTACTTTCTGCAAGGCAGCTGTTTTATCAGGTAGCCATTTATCATCCTGATCAGCGAAAAAAACAATATCGTGCTCAGCCAAACTCGCTAATTTTATAAAAGTTCGATAATGACCCAAATTTTCCTGATTTTCAATCAGCTGCCAATCAGTCAGTTGATGCTTGGTGATGTAATCCTTGATTAGCGCCACTGTCTGATTTGTCGAACAGTCATCACAGATAATGACCTGATCAGGCTTCAGCTTTTGAGTGCGGATAGAGTCTAGTTGCTCCAAAATAAAATCCGCCCCATTATAGGTCGCCATCACGACAGAAATCATTTCTCCCTCCTTCCTAAACTTTTCATCCTATATCCCCCTAACTTCTAGCTTTCTCCCTGTCTAAGCTAGACTGCTCTGTCTGTAAAGAAGATTACTTTCTTCTAAGCAGATACTTATAAATAAAGGCTTTTATCCAAATAGGCGTTCCCACAAAAGCGCGAATCATCAACATATTTTGATAATATTGCCCTCGGTTCAACATACCATGTGCCAGCAAAAAAGTATTGACTACTTTCCAGCTGGCAATCTGCTCTGTCTGGCTTCTTCTCGTATGCATGCCGTTTCCGACGCGAGCATAAACCAAGACCCGATTAAGATTGGCGAAACGACAGCCCTGAGCAGCCATTCTCGCCCAAAGATAATAGTCTTCCACTAAAGGCAAGGGCTTGTAATTGCCTGCTTTTAAAACAGATGATTTCTTGAAAAATACTGTCATGTGACAGAAAGGATTTCTCCGCTGCAACCTTTTGATAATCTCTTCATGGGAGAGCGGCATTTGTTTCTCTGCCACTATTTGATCTGGTTCCGTGTCAAATTCTATGATATTGCCACCCAAAACATCTAACTGCGGATGCTGCTCAATATAGTCCACTTGTTGCTGGAAACGGTCCGGTGTCGCAATGTCATCTGTATCCATTCTAGCAATCCAGTCATAAGAGCAAGCCTCAACTCCCCGATGCAAAGCTTCTCCCAATCCGACATTTTCCTTTAAGGGTAGAACTTTCATCTCTGGAAATTTTTCCTTGAAATCTTGAATCGTCTGATACAGCTCTTCTGTCAGCGGCCCATCCTCTACAAGGACAAGCTCATCTGGCTTGCGGCTCTGCTCTATAAGAACGCTATTTAGGCTCTTCCTTAAGAAATCCGGATTCTCCTTCTGATAGACAGACATCAATACCGAAAACTTCACTAACAATCCCCCCATTCATCCTAAACTAGTTTCCCTTCTCCGTCCTCTCAATAGATCTCCTAAAATCTGCCACCTGATAAGACTGAGGATAGCTAGACATCTCTTTTTCATAAGTTAAGTCTGAAAACAGCTTATTCAGAGTCGAAACATAGCGGGACAATCTTTTTAAAATCCAGTTAAATGCAGGCAGCAAGGCTACTCTCTGGCCATGAGTCCGTTTTATTTCTTTGACTAGCTGAGAGGTATTGACATAGTCCTGATTTTGAGGATAGAAGATACCGCTGTCTTGATTCTGAACAATCAGTCTGATAAACTCACAAAGGTTATCAATATAAATCATACTACGTTCATTCTGAACCAAAGGGAAGACTGGTAGTTTCTGAGCCAACTTTGACAGTCGCTTATAGTTTCCCTTAGCTTGATGACCATAAACCATGGGCGGCCGTAAAACTGCCAATTTGAAATCTTCACTCTCCAATTCCCTCAGAAGTTTCTCAGCAGCTAGTTTGCTTTTGCCATAAAAAGAATCAGGACCTTCTTGCGTGTCTTTTGTGATAACCCGGTCTCCCAAAACTTCGCCATAGACGCTCATACTGCTCATAAAGACAAACTGTTTGACACCTTCGCGTTTAGCCTTTTGAGCCAATTCATAAGGTAGCTGAGTATTGACTTGATTATATACTGATTCCATCTCTTTTGATGGGTTGGAGATATGGACAATCGCCGCCAAATGCAAAATTACATCAAAAGACGAAAAATCTTTCTCCTTCCAGGTCTCTCCGCGGACGTCCAGCTCATCAACCTGAACATCCTCCCGTGAGGAAACATACCTCTTAAAGCTCCGGCCGATATAGCTACCCTCTCCCGTAATTAATATTCTTTTCATCAGCCTTTAATCTTTCTTTCCCATATTTCCCGTGCCGCCTTCAACAACACCTTCGCTCTTGGCCACACTCTTAATGGTGCCAAAGAAACAGCGGACATCTAATCCAAAAGACAAATGCTGGACGTAGTAGCCGTCCAATTCAGCTTTCTTGGCAATCGGCAACTCATCTCGCCCGTGAATCTGAGCCCATCCCGTCAGACCTGGCAAAACATCATTTGCTCCATAGCGGTCTCGCTCCTCAATCAAATCATACTGATTCCAAAGAGCCGGTCTTGGACCTATGATACTCATATCACCCACAAAAATATTCCAAATCTGAGGTAACTCATCCAGAGATGTCTTCCTTATAAATTTCCCAACCTTTGTAATCCATTGCTCAGGATTTTCCAGCAAATGAGTTGGAGTATCCTTAGGTGTGTCAATTCGCATCGTTCTGAATTTCAAAATATAGAAGTGTTTCTTATGCAGACCGATCCGCTTCTGTTTGAACAAAACTGGTCCTTTTGAATCCAATTTAATAGCGAGTACTAGAAGCAGAAAAAACGGTGATAAGGCAATCATTCCTAAGAATGACAAGACTATATCTAATGTTCGTTTAAAAAATTTATACATGATTATCCTAAAAACTTATTGCTGTGCAAACTTTACCAGGCTATCCTTGAGGTCATTTGCACCAAGAGACAGAAGAGAGTTCACATAGGAATCTACCTCGGTCTTGGGCAACGACTGAACATTTCCTACAAAAATCTTTTCATAGACTTGATCATTGACCTTTTCCTTGGCGGACAATAGCTCTTCATAAAGCTTTTCACCCGGTCGAATGCCTGCTTCCTGAATCTGAATCTCCTCTTCAGTATGGCCACTAAGCGTAATCATCTTTTTAGCTAGGTCCAAAATTTTCACAGGCTCGCCCATATCCAAGACAAAAACCTCTCCCCCTTGCATCAAGGCCCCAGCCTGAATCACCAAGCGGCTGGCTTCTGGTATCGTCATGAAATAGCGTGTCATTCGAAAGTCCGTCACGGTTATAGGACCTCCCTTGGCAATCTGCTCCTTGAACAAAGGAACAACACTACCTCGGCTGCCCAAAACATTCCCAAAGCGGACAGCTGAGAAAAGAGTCTTTCCTTCTTCATTTAAACTGGTCACGACCATTTCGGCCACACGCTTAGTTGCCCCCATAACATTAGGCGGGTTGACTGCCTTATCTGTAGAAATCATGACAAATTTCGCGACACCAGCTGCCTTTGCTGCTTCTGCTACATTTCGTGTACCATAGATATTGTTTTTGACCGCTTCTGTCGGATTGTACTCCATCAAAGGAACATGTTTATGAGCCGCTGCATGATACACTCGATCAGGGCGATAGGTTTCCATAATATGGAAAATCCTCTCTCTATCTTGAATATCCGCAATGATTGGAATCAACTCAATATCATCTTTATAACGGCTTGACAGCTCCTTATGAATCAAATAAATGGAATTTTCTCCATGACCTAGAAGCAGTAGCCTAGCTGGGCAGAATTGAGCAATCTGACGGCAAAGTTCCGAGCCGATTGACCCACCGGCCCCCGTAACTAGTACTGTCTTGCATTTAATATTGGACTTCAAACTTTGCTGATCCAGCTTAACTTCTTTACGTCCTAACAGATCTGCAATATCAATTTCCTGAAGTTTGCTGACAGATAATTTCCCCGTAATCACCTGTTCATACTTAGGCATGGCATTGACCTTGACCTCCGTCTGTTGGCAGTACTCTACGATTCGCTCGTAATCATCCGGAGCCAACGAAGGAATGGCAATGACAATTTGTTCAACTTCATAATTCCCTACAATTTCAGGTATCTGATCGGTTGTTCCTACAACTTTTACTCCATGAAGATACGTATTTTGCTTATTCTTATCATCATCCACAATCGCGACTATCTTCAAATCTTTTGATTTTTGCTGGGCCGTCTTGATAAAGAGACTAGCACCATCCCCTGAACCAACAACAAGGGTCTTTGTCCCATCTACTTTCTTACCCAGTAAAGCTGAAGGGTGCTGCACGAATTCATGAATCTCCCGCCAAGTCAGCCTTGAAGCAATAACCAATAAAAACGATAGCAGCATAGAAAGAACAATATATCTACTGTTTGTGGATTCATAAAAAATTTTCTCTACAATGTATACAATCGAGTAAGCTCCCCAAATTGAGCCCCCTACTCGAAACATTGTTTTGTAATCTGTATACCTTGTAATGGTAGAAAAGACATTCGACAGTGTTGCAAATGTCAAATACAATACAATAATCCCCATTAAAATAGAGATAAAAGACAAATCCGTTATCCCGACATATTTTGCTAAGAAGAATTTTGAAATCCCCTGACTTATACTGAGCAAAATAATATCAACAATAATTAATATGACTCTTTTTCTCGCTCTTGTCATGTTCCTAATCTCCCAATTATCCTAAAACTCTTTATTCCCTATTTCCCATAATAGCCATAGCTGCCATATCCCCCATAAGTTCCGTAGGCACCATAGCGTTCCAAGTCAATGTTATATTTATTGAGGACAACGCCCAAAAAAGGAGTTCCCGTTTGTTCCAGCTGATCTTTAGCTTTCATGACTGCTTTTCGTTTGATATGTCCTGCTTGTGTCACCAAGAAGCTAGCGTCGCATTTCTGAGCGATGATAGCCGCATCAATGACCAGACCAATCGGTGAAGTATCCACAATGATGTAGTCATAACGAACACGCAGGTCGGTCAAAAGTGCGTCAAACTGCTTGCTTTGCAAAAGCCCTGTCGGATTAGGCGATACTGGACCGGACAAGATCACATCCAGGTTGTCCATATCTGTATCGTTGATGACTTCATGCAGGGCAGCCTGTCCTGACAGATAGTCCGTCAGACCTGACACTTTTTTCTGACTGCTAAACACACCGGACATGACCGAGTTGCGGATGTCAGCATCAATCAGCAAGGTCTTATGACCAGCTCTGGCAAAGGCCGCCGCAAGATTCACCGAGGTTGTAGACTTTCCTTCATTTGCCGTCACCGAGGTTATTTCGACCATTTTGATATTGGCGCCGCTCAGCTGTACATTAGTGCTGAGAGCATTGTAGTATTCCTCGGTTAGTTTGACAAGATTCCTTTTTTTCCTAACTAATTCTAAGGTTGCCATTTTCTCTCCCTTACATTCTGTTCATATCTGGGATAACGCCCAACAGCGTCAAGCCCATAACTTCCTCAATGTCTTCTGGCTTCTTCACCCGATCGTCCAAGATTTCTACCGCGATGATAAAGATTGACATCAGGACGCTGCCTCCTAAAAATCCTAAGATAACATTACGCCGAATATTAGGTGAAGAAGGCTCTGCTGCGACTGTCGCTTCTTCCAAAGTTGTCACATCAGGAACTTTTGTCACCTCAATAATTTTCTCAGCGGCGATATTACGAAAGGCATTGGCAATGCGAGCCGCTTCCTCTGGATTGTCATCTTTAACCGTAATCGAAACGATACGAGTATCCGCCGGAACGGAAACGGTGATGTGACGCGTCAGCTCTCTTGGTGACGTTTGCAGTTTCAACTCACTAATTGCCTGTGACAGAACCGCCTGTGACAGAATAATTTCCTTAAAGTCCTTAACGAGGTAAGCCCCCGCCTGCAGGTCCTGATTGGTCAAAGCTGCCTGCGTTTCGTTCTGACGGCTGACCACATAGATGCGCGTGGTGCTCTGATACATTTTCTTAGCAATAAAGACGCTGTAGCCAAAAGCCAGCAAAGAAAAGAGCACAGCTCCCAATACGATGGTGAATTTCTTCAGCCATAAGGCTCTCAGCAAGGACAGAATATCGATTTCTACGATTTGCTTTTCTTGTTTTTCCATTTTTCCCCTAAATTAATTCATTTTTCAATAATAATGCTTGGTTGCCGCCAAAGAGAGCTTCTGCCCGGCGGGAACCGTATTTTTTAGCGACGATGTCAAAGGCCTCCTTCATAAAGGGCGGTCTCTGACTTAGATTGTGCATGTCGCTGGCAACAAAGTGGACCAAGTCCCTCTCCAAAAAGAACTGAGCCCGTTTTTTCATAAATTTATGCGAGTCTCCAAGCAGCTTAGGCTTCAGAACACTGGAGCTATTAATTTGAGTATAGCAGCCCATATTAATGAGTTCCTGCACCTTCTTTTCATCATTTTCCAGACAGTGATAGCGCTCAATATGAGCCACGACTGGGGTTAGACCTAAGCGCAGAATCTGAGCCAAGCCTTTATGAATGTCCTTATAAGGCGTCGCCATGCTAAACTCAATCAGCACATAGCGTGTACCAGCTAGACTGGGGAAAATCCCCTTTTCCAACTTATCCGCCACATCACTGGTGTAGTAAATCTCTGCCCCATGGAGAACCGTCAAGTCAGGCGCTACAAGCTCTGCCAGTTCTTTCACCATTTTAAAGTTAGCGCTAATGGTCTCCTCAGGCGTTTCAAACATACCCTTTCTGCGATGAGAAGTAGAGATGATGGTCCGAACTCCCTGTCGATAGCTTTCTTCCAGCAGTTTTTTGGAATCCTCAAAATTCTTAGGTCCGTCGTCCACATCAAAGATAATATGAGAATGGATATCAATCATGGTGTTTTTCCTTCCATTACCTGCTGAATCGCTGCCTTAGCATTGTCAAGGCTTTCTGGCTGGATTTCCATCATGTAGAGATTGGAGTCTGGCATAGCATAGGATGGTAAATCCATGCGCCCGTTTCCACTGATGGCTTGTGACTGAACCTGATAGCTTCCGCCTGATTCCAGCTGGGTATTGACCAGATTCATAAGAACAGGCAGCTCCATATTGGTCTGGATAGAATCCTGCAAGCCGGAAATAATTTCGTTGTAGTTCTTCAAAGCACTGGTTGAAGTCAGCTTTTTAATGACTGCTTCGATAACCTTTTCTTGATTTTTTCCGCGGTCATTGTCGCCACCCTGAAGGGAGTAACGCTCGCGAACAAAGCCAAGTGCCTGATCTGAGTTCATATGGACTTTCCCTACTGGGAAATGATGGTTGCCGTGTCGGCTGGTAAATTCTTGGTCATTTTCAACATCAATCCCTCCCAGCAGGTCTACCAGCTTGAGGAAGGAAGTGAAGTTCAGACGAACATAGTAGTCAATGCGAATGCCGTAAAGATTTTCCAGCGTGTGAACAGAGGCGTCCACCCCGTAAATCCCTGCATGGGTCAGCTTGTCCATCTGCCCAGCTCCTCCATCCGCAATAGCTACATAAGCATCACGCGGAGTTGTGGTCAAGAGGACTTTCTTGGTCTTGCGATTGACTGTCATGATGATATTGACATCTGAGCGAGAGACAGATGAGATAGACCCATAAGTGTCAATACCGCTGACATAGATATTAAAGACATCCGCATTGGCATCATCGCTGCGCTTACCGGTCTCTACTTGACGGGTGATTTTATAAGTATAGATTTTCTTTATCTTTGAAGCATAGTCAGCATCGTGAGAAGCCAGCATATCTCCAAACGAGTTGTTGAGGGCAATGGCCTCGGCCTCTTGATTGATGAGGGCATTGTAGGCTGAGATATATGACGAGCTGTTTTCTACAGTGAGCTCTGTCTTTTTAGTCTTCTTGATGTGGTCCAGAAGAGCCGTTACATTGTCCTTGTCCCCATTTTCAGTCGGAGCTGTCAACTTCTGCAGCTGAGTTACATCTGATTTATCGCTATCTGCCCGGACATAAACTGCCATTTCAATTTCAGAGTAATTTGAAGTGGAGTTCACACCTCTAGACAAGTCCATCAGCTCCTTGATCCCGTACATAGCTCCTGAAGATACTAGCAAGGTCACAAACAAAAGCACCGTGGTCAGAACTTTGAACTTATTTTTCCATATAAAGAAGGCTGCCAGTAAAATAACAGCCGCCAAAAGAGCAGACAAAATAAGGTTCAGGTGATAAAACGCCAGAACATTATTTTTAAATACAGAAAAAACCAGCAAAACTGAGACCAAGCTTACCAATATCAGTAAAGCTACATTAAAGAGCCTAAGCTTCTTCCCCTTTTTAGAAGCAGGCGCACTTCTCCTATGATGATTCATAATTCTCCCTTTTTCTCCCCTGAGATATAAATACATTTTATTATACCATAAATGCAATCTGATACACTAAAATATTTAAAAATATTTTAGTTTTTTTCAAATTTTGTTGACAAAAAAGGACAGTCTGTATTAATTTTCGGTAAATTCTTTCTTTCTTCTCGAAAAACCGATATTTTATACTGTTTTTGACAAAAGAAAAAAGAGATAAAACCTCTTTTATATCAGCATTTTACTTGGTTTTTAAAGCATCTTATCCCTGTCAACCTGCTCATAGGCCTGCAAACCATCATTCAGCTTGTCCCAGATGACTATCTGGCCTGACTGAAGGGACTTCTGCACATCAATGATGCGCTGATTAGAAGAGCCGCGGAACTGCAGCATGAGATTCTTCTTGGTAAGGTCAAAACGGCCGTCCACTAGAATGTCAATCAAACTAAGCAGCTCCAGCTTATCCTCCGTTTCCAGCATCATCTCCTCCCAGGTGTAGCCCGTCCAAGACCAGATATCCTTGTCTGGAAGCTCTCTCCGAATCCGCTTGACCAAGGGCAGGAGAATGCCTGTATTGAGAAAAGGCTCGCCGCCTAGGAGGGTCAGCCCCTGCACATAGGGTTCCGCCAAGTCTTTCATAATCTGCTCCTCCAACTCTTGGGTATAGGAAATGCCAGCGTTGAAAGACCAAGTTGCTGCATTATAGCAGCCCTCACAGTGAAACATACAGCCACTGACATAGAGGGAGTTGCGGACGCCTTCGCCATCTACAAAGTTAAAGGCCTTATAGTCAATGATTCGCCCCTTGCTCAGCTCCTCACTTTTCCATTCTTGAGGTTTGGGATTGTTCATGACACCTCCCCATCTAGCTCTATCCAGTAGCGCTGACTTCTGTCGATTGTATTTTCGTAAACACCGCCAGCAGAGAGAATCGTGCGTCGGCTGGCTTCGTTGTCTTCATCGCAGGTAATCAGCACTCGTTCCAATCCTTGCTTTCGAGCCTCTGCCAGCCCTAATCTCAACTGCTCCTTCCCATATCCTTTGCCTCGTTGACTGGGACGAATAGAATAGCCAATATGCCCACCCTCCACAAATAATTTGTCATTCAAGGACAAGCGCAGGGCTAAAAATCCTAGAGGCAGGCCAGTCTCATCAAAGGATAAAAATTTGATAGCGGGAACCCAGCCTGCTGGCAAGTTTGCTACATCTTCCTGCCGTTCTACAATTTTCAACCAATCCTCATAATCCTTTGCTCGCTTCCAAGCGGAGCCCATGCCACCGTGCATATAGGATTTTGCAGCATCGAACTCCGCAATCATCTCTAATATCGCGTTTTTATCTTCCAAAGTTGGTCGTCTTAGCTCCATACTCCCTCCTTAATCGACATCAATCCAGTAACGCTCTTTCCCGCCTCGAATATCCTCTAAAGCTCCGCCATTCGCCAGAATCACTGCTCGACTGGCAGCATTATCACAATCGCAAGTCACTAGGACTCGTTTAATATTTTTACTTTTGGCTACTTGCAAGCCTTGTCGCAGCTGCTCTTTTGCCAATCCTTTCCCACGCGCAGAGGGACGGATACTATAGCCGATATGCCCTCCTTCTTGGAGCAAATAGTCATTAAGCCGCAAGCGCAGATTGAGAAAGCCCACAGCCTGACCATCTGCAGCAAAAGAAATTAGTTGGATGTAAGGCACAAAACCTTGCGGCAAGCCTAGACCTGCCTCAGCTAGCTGAATAGTCTCCAGCCAGTCCTCGTAGACAAAATCCGCTCCGCCAAAGAAGCCGTCCTGCCGGCTACCAGTCGCTTCAAAGTCAGCCAGCATCTCTAAAATTTTTTCCTTGTCTTCTAGTTTCGGTCGTCTCAGCTCCATAGTGCCTCCTGATACGAAGAGAGTGAGACCGCCTTGCGCCCCACTCTGACTTCTATTGCTTCTTGTTTTTTTCTAAAAATTGCTAACGCAGTTTGGCCAATCGTTCTTTCTTACCGCTGCCGCCCTGCGAATGTTTTTCATGGAAACACTGCACCTGAGCCTTTCCTTTGTCGTCCAATTGATACTTTCCCATCTTAATTTCCTTCGTACTTAATAGTCGAGCCATTCATGTGCTTGACCCGAGCTGATATTTCCTTGTGTCGGCCGTTAACCATCGGACGGGCTTGCGGATTTCCTAGGTAACCGCAGGTCCGCTTGACCACATCGACCGTCTTGGGATCGCTGTTGCCACAGTTTGGACAGGTGAAGCCCCGCTCGGTCGGCGTGAAGTCTCCCTCAAAGTTACACTTGTAACAGCGATCAATCGGCGTATTGGTTCCCAGATAGCCGACCCGATCATAGGCATAGTCCCAGACAGCCTCCAGTGCTTTTGGATTTTGCTGTAGCACAGGATATTCACAATAATGGATAAAGCCACCAGAAGCACCCACTTCAGGATAAATCTTCTCAAAGTCCAGCTTTTCAAAAGGCGTTGGATTCTTACGCACATCGTAGTGGAAGGAGTTAGTATAGTACTCCTTATCAGTAATATCGGGAACAACCCCAAACTTCTCTGTATCCAAACGGCAGAAACGGTCGGTCAGGCTTTCAGATGGTGTCGAGTAGACAGAGAAATGATAGTCATACTGATCTGACCACTCTTCCACCCGACGCTTCATATCTTTGACAATGGCAATCGTAAAGTCCTTGGCTTCTGGATTGGTCTCCCAGTCACCACCGTAAAAGACTGCTGCCACTTCATACAGACCGATATAGCCTAGGGAAACCGTTGCACGACGGTGAGTAAAGAGCTGGTCTACCTGATCATACTTGCCCAGACGTTGGCCAAAAGCCCCATACTGATAAAGAATCGGTGCATTGGCTGGACTGGCTTCCTTGGTCCGCTCCACTCGGTAGACTAAAGCATCCTCAGCGATATTCATCCGCTCGTTAAAGAGTTCCCAGAATTTATCCAAATCCCCCTCGGATTCAAGCGCAATCCGCGGCAGATTGACAGTAACGACTCCTAGATTCATACGGCCGGAGTTGACTTCCTGACCATTTTCATCCTTCCAGCCTTGCAGGAAAGAACGGCAGCCCATCGGTACCTTGAACGATCCAGTCAAGTCGATAATCTTGTCATAGGAAAGGACATCGGGATACATGCGCTTAGTGGCACACTCCAGAGCCAGTTCTTTGATGTCGTAATTAGGCGTTCCCGGCTCGAGATTAAGCCCGCGCTTAAGGGTGAAAATCAGCTTAGGGAAAATTGCTGTGCGGTGCTCGCTTCCCAGTCCCTTGATGCGGATATTGAGAATGGCCTTCTGAATTTCTCGCTCAAAACGATTGGTTCCCAGACCAAAGCCCAGCGAGGTAAAAGGAGTTTGACCGTTAGAGGTAAAGAGAGTATTGATCTCATACTCTAGCGACTGCATGGCATCGTAGATGTCCTTCTTGGTCTTCGCCCACGCGTACTCTTCCTGCTTATCCGGCAAAACCCATTGCTCCGCATCCTTGAGATGCTTTTGGTAATTAAGTTTAGCATAGGGCGCCAAGACTTCGTCAATCCGATCGGCTGAGCAGCCGCCGTACTGACTGGAAGCTACATTGGCAATGATTTGCGAGATTTGAGCTGTCGCGGTCTGGATAGACTTGGGACTCTCTACTTCTGCATTCCCAATCTTGAAGCCATTTTTCAGCATGCCGTCAAAGTCGATCAAACAGCAGTTCGTCATGGGCGTATAAGGGCTGTAGTCCAAATCATGGTAATGGATGTCCCCCTTCTGGTGGGCATTGGCCACATGAGGCGGCAGCATCTTAAGCCCAATGGACTTGCCGACAATCCCAGCTGTCAAATCCCGTTGGGTATTGAAAACATCGCTGTCCTTATTGGCATTCTCATTGACTACCGTCCGATCTTTGTTGAGAAGCTTGTCAATGGTAAAGTTAATATCAGTCGCTTTTGAGCGCTCAAAATCCCGTTGGGTGCGGTAAGTGATGTAGTTCTCCGCAATAGCGTATTCCTTGGCATTCAAAAGCTCATGCTCAACGATGTTCTGAATCTCATAGATTTTGACATACTTAGCGAAGCGACTGCTGATTTCTGCCACAATACGGTCTGTGATAGCTTCTATCTTGGCTTCTAGCATCGGATTCAGCGGACCAACTTCTTGAGCTGCCCGCACCATAGCCTTATAGATCTTTGACACATCAAAAGCCACCCTGCGGCCGTCCCGCTTCTCCACATAAATCGCTGGAGCAGTTTCAAACTTCTCTTCCCTTAAAATCATTATGAACACTTCCTTTTCCTGCCCTTAGGACAAATCAAGTCTCTTCAGACTAGCCGCCTGCTAAGAAATTTCCAAGAAATCTCCGACAGCGGTTTATCCAAAGAACAGTATTTTTTTAATAAGTCGATACAAGTCTCATTATAGCACGTTAAAATTAAAAATCAATATGTTGTGGCAAAAAAGTCATTTTTTCTTTTTATACACAACATATTGATTTTTTACTACTTAAGTTGATAAAGCTTGAAATGGTCAAGTTTGAGGTCAGCTTCCTTGTAATTTTGGGAAATTAGCTGCTTCACATCTGACAGCAGTTTGACATCATTGTTAACCAAGATATACTTAGGTTGACTGTTTTCCAGTCCATTCTGAAGACCTAGACGATTTTCAGCCGTTCCCACATACAAAGTTGGAGTCAAGAGAGAGACAGCAGATAGGCGACCGCTCTTTTGATACAGACTAGCCGAGGTATCCCAAGCATAGATAGTATCCCCATCCTTGGTCTTTTCCTTAATATACTGAGCCACTTCACTTCTTTCAGCAGATACACCGCTGGAAAGGATATACTCATTGACCAAAGGATAGCCAATCAGATAAAAGATGGCTAGGAGTGGCAAAAAGAACTGGCCTGAAAGATAAGAAGTCCACATGGTAGGGCGACGGCGCTCCCGGCGGTGACGCCCTGGTGCCTGCTGCTTGCCTTTATTGAACCACAAAGCAAAAAGAATCATGGCAAAAGGCAGGGCCGGAAGCAGTTGATAACTGCCTTGATCTGGCAGGATAAAAGCCGCAAAGGCAGTAATGAAGAGCCCTAGCAGACCGATAAAGCGCAAGACGCGCAGGCTGGTTGCTTGCCCCTTTTCTCTTGAAAAGAGATTGACCCCGAAAGCAGAGATAAATCCTAAACCAAGAGTCAACAAGCCATAATAAACCAAATTAGAAATACTATGACTGCCAATCAAGCTGATGGAATCCCAAGCATAGGTCACCTGGCTGATAGCCTGACCAAAGGTTCGATTAGCAACAGTAAAGTAGCCGATAGGATAAAAAATCACTGAGAAGCCAAAGAGACCAGCTAAAAGCTGATAAAAACCTCGAGCCGTACGCTTGGCTGCGATATTGTAGACCAAAAGCACCAGAGCAGTCAAAGAATAGAAGACTAGGCTGGAAACCGGATCAATCATAAAAGCAAGAGCTCCAAAAGCTCCATAAAGAATGAACTTTTCATCCTTGATTGAATCCTGCAGATAGCGCACCAAAAAAGATAGATTCCAAAAAATAAAGGGCAGAACAAAAATACTAGAGTAAAGGCCGCCAAATCCAAGAGCAAAGACTAGCAGGTAAAAGAGCAGCAAGAGGCTGCGCGATAGATCCTGTTTAGGCTGTAAGAGCACCAAGGTCTTGTGCAGGAAAAGTCCGGCCAGCCACAGAGCCAGCGTCTGAAAGACCATCCACAAAAGCTGGCCAAAAGCCAGGCTGCTGGTCCAAGCCATCAGATAGTAAAGCAGGCCACTAGTCCCATATATTTGCGAATAAGGCACCTGCCCCTGAGTCATGGCCCAACCGGCATAGAGATTCTGACTTTGTAAATTCGTTGCTAGATTGGTCAAAAAAGGATTGACCACACTCAGCAGGCTGATAGCCAAACTGCACAAGAGCGTCAAAAAATAGGGCGTCGGCTCTGGCTTGGTAATTTTTTGCTCAGACCTTTCAGCCCTAGTAAGCTGCTCCTCTGAAACCTCTAAAACTTTTTCTTCCGTTGTATCATGCATATAAAATATTCTCCTTGATATCAGTCCAATCTAGTATATCAAATTCCTGTCCTCCTGTCAGCTTTCTCTTGACCCTTCTTCTGAGCATTATAGCTTCTAGCCAGCTCCTCCAATTCCCGAAAACAGCGATATTCTCTCGTTTCATAAGCAAGCGGCTGACTGGAAATTTTCTCCATTGTCATCTTAAAAAATTCCTTTATTTTTTACATTCGTAAAAACAGAGCAAAAATCCATCCCCCTATAAAAGCAAAAATGACAAGAACACATCTCAACACGATTAGCAAAAGACAAGCAAAAAATCTGAAACTTCCGCCTCAGATTTTCGGCTCTTTGTCAACTGTAGTTGGTAGAAAGTTTAAATCCGAGAGAGGACCAAATTGGTTCTCTCTTTTTGTATGTTCAAAGCGAGGAGGATTTTAGTTCTAAAGTTCTTAAAATTGCGAAAGCCGAAGGCCGCTCGTTTGATATCCTTGATGAGCTTGTTGGTAGCCTCGAGCTTGGCGTTGGAATAGTCGAACTGGAGTGCATTTGTGATGTAAGGTTTGAGTTTTAGGAAGCTCTCAAAAACTCTTTTGAAGGTCGAATTGACAAGATTCATGTTGTCTTCGATGATTTCAAAAAATTCTGTAGTACGTTTCTCTTGGAAATGGAAGAGCAAGAGCTGGTAGAGATCGTAGTAATAACGGAGTTCTTCTGAGAATTGAAGTGTCTTGTCCACGATTTCCTTAGGCTTTAGGGTCTGCCTAAAGGTCTTGGAATAAAAGCGATGACGAGACAGTTTTCTGCTTTCTCTCTGAAATAGTCGCCAGTGGTTTTTCAGCGCACGATAAGGCAGAGATTTCTTGTCAAAGGTCTTCATGATAGCGATTCGAGTGGTCATCATGGCTTTGCCAAGATGTTGGACGATGTGAAACCTATCCAACACAATTCTGGCCTTAGGAAATAGTTGCTTGATGATTGGAATGTAAGTGCCAGACATGTCCACGGTCACGACTTTGACCTGTTCTCTGACCTTTCTCGGGTAGCGGTAGAAATAATTTTTGATGGTATTCTGGCGATTGTTTTCGAGGAGGGCGATGATTTTCCTGGTCTCGAAATCCTGTGCAATGAAGGCTAATTTGCCTTTGTTCCTAGAAAATTCATCCCAGGAGATGACCTCGGGAAGTTTGGTGTAATCCTCTTTGAAAGTGAACTGAGCCAGCTTTCTCTGGACGGTTGAGACGGAGATGTGGAGGGTTCTGGCAATATCGGTATTGGCTCGATTTTCGGTCAAGAGCTGGGTGAGCTTCTTCCAGACCAGGTGTGAAATCTGGTGGTTCTTGTCTACGATGGGTGTCTCAGCTACGGTCACCCGATGACAAGATTTACACTGAAATCGCCGCTTCTTGAGACGGAGCAGAGTTGGAAACCCTTGTGCATCCAAGAGTGGGATTTTAGAGGACCTCTGAAAACCGTACTTAATCATCTTACCGCCGCAGTGAGGGCAGGAAGGAGCTGCATAATCCAGTCTAGCCCGAATTTCAAGATGGGTCTGGTGCTGCAAGATGAAGGTAATTTTGATATTTAAGTCTTTCATTCCCAGCAATTCTGTGGTATTCTTGATGTGTTCCATATGAGTCTTTCTAATGAGTTGTTTGCGCTTTTCATTATAGGTCGTATGGGACTTTTTGTATACATTCAAAAAGCCCTATAACCTCTGTGTCGGATTTACCAACTACAGATATTATAGAGCCAGATTTTCTGTATATTGCTGCAGAACTCGCCCACCTCTGGCATTAGAGCATGGGTGCAAAGAGTTGCATAATTTCTTTGATAAAGCGACGATACCAGCTGCTATCGAGATTCTCAGGAAGAATTTCCTCAGAAGCTTCAAAAATTGCTTCAAAATCTTCCTTGATAGCTGGGATACTCTCTGTTTGGTACATCAGGACTGCATTTTCATAGTGGTGCACCAAACTGCGGTAGTCAAAGTTAATCGTCCCTACCACAGCAAATTCATCATCGGCCACCACATGCTTGCTGTGGATAAACCCAGGCGTGTACTCAAAGATCTTAACCCCCGCTTCCATCAGATCCGGATAGGCTCCGCGGGTAACAATCTGAATCAGCTTCTTGTCCGGAATGAAAGGAGTCACGATGCGGACATCCACTCCCCGCATAGCAGCATTCTTAATATCCTCCGTCAGGTCATAGTCAATAATCAGATAAGGCGTGGTAATGTAGACATAGTCCGTAGCCTGACTGATAATATTTTGATAGACTATTTTGCCAACCTGACCCTTATAAATAGGCTTAGGCCCGCTGCCATAGGGAATGTAAAGCCCTCTGCCTTCGACAGCTTTATTTTCCAGATGGTACTTGTCAAAGTCAGTGATTTCCCCGCGGTTGATGTACCAGTTCATGAGAAAGAGACGCGTCAGAGCCTTGACTGCCCGACCTTCCAAGCGGACACCGCCATCTTTCCAGTGGCCAAAACGAACAATATGATTGATATACTCGTCAGCCAGATTGATGCCGCCAGTATAGCCAACCTGACCGTCAATGACCAAAATCTTGCGGTGGTCACGATTGTTATAGGCTACCGTCGTTCGCGGAATCACCTTGTTAAACTTATAAGCCTCGATGCCCATCTTGCGCAGCTTACGCGTATAATCGCCTGGCAAAGTGGCCATGCAGCCAATATCATCATAGAGCAGCTTGACTTCAATGCCCTGAGCAGCTTTTTCGACCAAGATTTCCAGAACACTGTCCCACATCAGCCCTTCATCGATGATAAAAAATTCCAGAAAAATGAATTTCTCAGCAGCCCGCAGATCAGCCAGCATGGCCTCAAACATCTCCTCTCCGATGGGGAAATAGTGAGAAGCTGTACCGTCATAGACATCCGCATTATTGTCCATACTCAGCAGCGACTTGATAATACCATAAGCCGACTTGTTTTCTTTTTTCAGCTGGACACGAAGATCATAGCTGTTGTCCTCTCGAAATTTCATGGAGTCCATATTTTCCAGCTGAATCATTTCTTTTTTAGACAGCCGCCGCTCGCCAAACATCAGATAGAGCAGGAAGCCAAAGACCGGCACGACGGCAATTAAGAGCCAGGTCACCTTGCTCTCTGGTGGCATATTGCGGTTGACAATGGCTAAAATGGTTCCGATATACAAAAACACAATCATAACTACTGACAGCCAGTTAGGTGCAATCTCATTTAAATAGAAAAACGCAACAAAGACAAAGGCCAGCTCCAGCAGCATTATAATGATGCTAAAACCATATTTTGACATTAATAAGCGGAATTTCCTGAAAGTCATACACTCTCCTATCTCATTGCATATATTCTAGTATAGCAGTAAAAGCGCCTTAAAACAACCTTTATATCAATGTAAATCGTATTTCTAGCTGATGAAAAACCAAGAGCAGCATTTAAACACCGCTATCCTTCTAATTTCACTGAAAGATTAGAACCGATAAAAGGAAAAGCCCTATTCAAGACAGGGCTCTTTCATCATTGTTTGGTAAAGACCAGTGTGTCATCATCATAAGGCTCTTGAGAAAGGTCCTCAATTGTCAGCTGATTGCCCTCAATGCGATAGCGCTTGACATCATCTCCAATGACCATAGTCTGGTTGGTAACATCAATCTGAACCTGTTCAATTTCCTGATCACCATCCGCCTCGACTTTAGTCAGCTGGCCAGTAGTTCCTGAAATCTGTAAGGTCAGCTGATCGCCTTCATGACTTGTCTGATAGCTGCCATCCAGCTCGCCATTGGCTGCTTGTTCAGAAGAGGATGCAGAAGCAGATGAGCTACTATTGGCCGCACTAGACGTGCTAGCTATCGACGAAGACTCTGCTGACTTGCTGGAAGCGACTGACTGAGACTGAGAGGAAGGTGCCGTCTGGTTCTGATTAGAACCGCAAGCTGCCAAGGCCAAAATAGCCGCAGCAGTTAGACCTGAAATCATTAACTTTTTAGAAATTGCCATAGTATTCTCCTTTTTCTTCTGTCTTTATTTTACCAAAGCAGGACTCTGGCGGTCAATTTATAAACTTGTCAAATAAGCTCTGACTTCTGCAATAAAATAGAGGGAACCCGTAATGAAAAGTAGCTGATTATCGTTTTGCCTCTCCTTAAAATTCTGAATAAGCTGCCGATAATCCTCTATGTAGAAGAAGCCTTCCGCTTCATCTTGACCAAGGGAATCTCCATCAGAAAAGGAAGTAACCGTCAACTGAACATCTGGCAGAGCCTCTCGCAAATAAGCCAGCATAGCGCTATAGTCCTTACGCTTGAGAGCACCGAAAAGAAGCAGGCACTCTTTGTCATTCTGGCTTTGGATAAACTCTACTAACCTTTCCAGCGCAGGCAGATTATGGGCCCCATCTAGATAAATACCTGGACCGGTTTCCTCCAAACGCCCTGCCCATCGAGTCTCCTGCAAGGCTGTCCGAATCTTAGCAGAATCTATTTCCCAGCCCTGCTGCTGCATGAAGAGCAGGAATGCCTGCAGAGCCAGCGCTGCATTTTCCTCCTGATAGCCCCCCTTGAGACCCAGTTCAAGATTTGATAGGGTCATAGTCGAATTGGAAAAAGTCTGATTTGCCAGAGAAAAATCGCAACCATACTGATAGAGTTCTATTCCCAGCTCCTGTGCTCGCTGCTCACAAACCAATCGCGCCTCCTCTGACATCGGTCCGATGACTGCTGGCCGCCCCGGCTTGAAAATCCCTGCCTTTTGCTCCGCAATCGCCGTCAAGCTCCCTCCCAGAGTCTCCTGATGGTCCAAGCCTACGGAGCTGATGACCGCAATATCACCTGTAATGACATTAGTCGTGTCCAAGAGTCCACCAATCCCTACCTCAATCAAGGCCAAATCCACTTCCTGCTCCTTGAAATAGAGAAAAGCAATCAAGGTCAGAATTTCAAAATAGGACAGCTGGTCATGGCTTTTGAGCAGTTCTTGCTCCATCTTTTGCACCTGCTGACCCAGACGGATAAAATCAGCTGAAGCAATCGGTTGACCGTTGATACAAATCCGATCATGAATACTAATCATGTGAGGCGAGGTGAAACTTCCTGTCTTGCGACCATGCCCCGCAAACAGCTGACGCATAAAAGCAATAGTAGAACCTTTGCCATTTGTACCAGTTACATGAATCGTTGGATAGCTCCGCTCAGGATTCCCCAAAAGAGTCACTGCCTGCCGCATCCGCCCTAGTCCCGAACGAAAGTTTAGCCCAATTCGGCTGTTCAGCCATTCTTCAATTTCATTCATTTCCTTACCCAAAAAAGAGCAGCGAAGCAGAATTCAAATCTGAATTGCAACTCGCTCCTCTTTCTAATCTTTATGATATAAGACGGAAAATAGCCAAGTCTTAGCTACTTCCTTCATCTGTCAAGTTTAGCTAGCTTTTCGCCCACACTTGTCCATTTCTGGAAATGAGACTAGGCTAGTCTTACTCTTCCATAAAGCTGTTGAAGACTTCTTCAATCATATCCCATTCAGCATCTGAGTCTTCTGGGATCGGCTGCAGGTCACCTTCTGTACCATCTTCATTTTCAGTAAAGGAATAAGCTTGAATCTCTACTTCACCGTTCTCATCTTCTTCCGCATTAGCCGGAATCAAAAGAACATAATTCTTGCCAAACTCTTCCTTACCATCAATGGTCAAAAGAATTTCAAATAAAGTCTCGTTCCCTTGCTCGTCAACCAAGGTGATTAATTCACGCTCTTCATGCTCGTGGTCATGGTTATGATCATGTGTCATACTAGTGTCTCCTTCATTTCTTTTCTAAAAATTTCGATCCAGATAATTCTGCAAAATCAGCTGCGCTGCCAGCTTATCAATGACTTTCTTACGCTTACTGCGGCTAATGTCCGCCTGCTCCACCAGCATGCGCTCAGCAGCCACCGTCGTCAGACGCTCATCCTGATAGTCAACCGGCAGACCAAAAAGCTCAGCAACCCGCCGGCCATAAGCCTGACTAGCCTCCACTCGAGGCCCGCTGGTATTGTTCATATTCTTAGGCAGGCCAATAACAAACTTATCAACCTTATACTCTTTAACCAGCTCGCCCAAGCGCTCTAGGCCGAATTCGCCCTTATCTTCATGAATCGGAATAATCTCCAGTCCTTGAGCCGTAAAACCAAGAGGATCACTAATAGCAACCCCAACCGTTTTTGAGCCCACATCTAATCCCATAATTCTCATTAGAGATCGACGCCTTGTCCTTTCAAATAATAACGAACCAACTCCTCAACAATCTCATCGCGCTCATATTTGCGGATTTGATTGCGGGCGTTGTTATAGCGAGGTACGTACGCAGGATCACCACTGAGTACGTATCCCACGATTTGATTGATTGGATTGTATCCTTTTTCATTGAGCGACTTGTAGACATCGGTCAAAGTCTCGCTAATTTCCTTTTTATTTGAATCATCGAGATTAAAACGTACTGTTTCATCTGTAAATCCCACAATTACACCCTCTTTCTTTAGAATATCCCTATTATAGCATAATTATAGGCTTTTCACAAATTTAATTCACCCGAATTCTCCTAATTTTTCAATAAGCTTTAGCTAATATTTATCCGAAGTCTGGCTCTGAAATCCAGCAAAAATCCAGCTCTCTTCAGAGAACTGGATGGAAACTTCCTAATTTGAAGACGGCACTTCCACACCGTCGCTTCCCTTAAACTTGTTTAGCAATTCTTCCGGACTCAGGGTCTCGATTTGCTCAAACAGCTGCGCGTAGTTTGGAAGCTTTTTGGCTGCTTCGTAGTCTAGATTCTCAGGATCGATAGTCATCTCCAGAGAAATCTCTTCCGCTGTCATATCTGTTTTCAAGTCAAGACCGGTGATATTCACCGCCTCTTTCAGACCCAGTGCTTCTTCGATCAAAGACAGCATTTCCTTCTTTACGGTGGAAACATCCTGTTTTGACAAAGCTTCCTTGATGTTGTCAGGAATAGCCTTGCTGACATGCAGGATAACCTTATCATACTTCTGTCCGCTGTAGCTGACGGTTAAGATTCTGGTTTCTTTCCCATGTTCTAATTGCTTCTCAGTTTTATAGGACTTAGTGACAATATCTCCTTTTCCAGCCCCTCCCTGTGAGGATGAACTGTTATTTGACTGCTGACTGCAGGCTGTTAAGATTGCCAAAGCTGCCAGCAAAAAGACAATTAATTTTCTCATGTCTTATCTCCTTCAATATTGAGCTGATTTTATCATATCATTATAAAAACGGCGCTGTCAAACTGATTGTCACTCTGTCATTAAAATGTAATAAAAAAGAGCAGCTTATTTCTGCTCTTCTGCTCCATTCATCAGGAGATTGTTGATATATTCTTCTGGCGTCAGCTTAATCATTTCTTTGAGCTTGAGATTTTGAAAATAAGGCATAGATGCAGCTTTTTCGATATCTAAACTCTCAAAATCATAGCTAGAAGTCATTTTCAGCTCGTTCTCATTCAAAATGGTCACTGAACCGCTGAAGCCTTGAAGTCCACTAGCCTGCACATAGTCTGCATCCTGCTCCAGTGACTCATTGAGCGACTTCTGCGCTTCCTCCAGCCCCATTTGCTTGATGGCTTCTTTCATCTCATCATCAGTCGCAGTCAGCCTTTCGATGACCAAACGTTTGAAATGCTCTCCCTGATAAGTCACTGTCTGACTCTGCTGGTTTCCTCGTTCATCCTTTGGAAAAACAAGTGTCCGAGTAATCACTTCCTGCTGCTTGGCATTATCAATGATAGGCAGATTATTGCTTATTTCTTTCTTGTCAGCCGCATTCGAATTCGTCTCTGTCTTTTTATGTCCACAGCCTGCTAACAGTGCCACACTCAATCCCAGTCCTAATAAAATTTTCTTCATCTTCCATCCTCCTCAGAGATATTGTATCACAGTTCTGCTCCTTGTCAATCCATCCCGTCGCCAAAGCCCTCTGTCAACCCGAACAAAAAGAAGAGCCGAGATTCTCTTCCCGACTCTTTCAGTTATATTCAAAGATTAAAGAGCAGCCCGCAGACGAGCTTCTGCATTTTCAACATTACGGACAGAACGTGGCAGAAAAGCACGGATATCATCTTCTTTGTAACCAACTTGGAGACGTTTATCATCCACTAAGATAGGACTTTTCAAAATACGCGGGGTCTCCATGATGATGTCAAGAACTTCGTTGACACTTAATTCCTCAATGTCAACACCCAAACCTTTAGCATAGCGATTTTTCGATGAAACAATGCTCGCAATACCATTTTCAGTTTTGGTTAGAATATCCAGAAGTTCCTCTTTGGTGATGCCTTCTTTGCCTAAATTTTGTTCTTTATAAGTTAATTGATGAGCGTTTAGCCAGGTTTTTGCTTTTTTACAACTAGTACAACTTGAGACAGTATAGATTGTGATCATGTAAGTACTCCTTTCGCTACACGATACTAATATCGTAGTCTATTATATCACAAAAACCATCGGTCTTGCGACCTATTTTGCAAAATTACTCTTCAATTTCGATGGCATCGTCCAAATCCAGAGTCACTTCTTCCAACGTTTCTACAGGGCTGTCAGCTTTGCTGCCAGCTACTTCTGCCAACTCATCGCCTTCAATCAAACCATAGCGGACACGAACCTGGCGGTCAATTTCGTCAAAGACTTCTGGATGATCTGCCAAGTACTTCTTAGCATTTTCAGAGCCTTGACCGATTTTTTCATCATTGTAGGAGTACCAAGCACCAGCTTTTTTGATGATATCCAAATCAGTCGCAATCTTAATCAACTCACCAGTCTTGGAAATTCCTTCTCCATACATGATTTCCACGAAAGCTTCCTTGAATGGCGGAGCCACCTTATTTTTAACGACCTTGATCTTGGTTTCTTTACCAACATTGGTATCCTTCTCATCACCAGTTCCCTTGATTTGAGTATTACCACGGACATCCAGACGGACAGAAGCATAGAACTTCAATGCACGGCCACCTGGTGTTGTTTCAGGATTCCCAAACATAACGCCAACTTTTTCGCGCAGCTGGTTAATGAAAATCGCAATCGTCTTCGTTTTGTTGATAGAAGCAGACAGTTTGCGCATAGCCTGGCTCATCATCCGAGCCTGCAAGCCGACATGGCTGTCACCGATATCGCCATCGATTTCTGCACGTGGTACCAGGGCTGCAACTGAGTCCACGACCACCAAGTCGACAGCACCTGAGTCAATCAGCTTGCCAGCAATTTCCAGTCCCTGTTCTCCAGAATCAGGTTGAGACAGCAGCAACTCATCAATATTGACACCCAGTGCAGCTGCGTATGACGGATCCAAAGCATGCTCAGCATCGATAAAGGCTGCGATGCCACCTTCTTTTTGCGCTTGAGCAACTGCATGAAGAGCAACAGTTGTCTTACCAGAAGACTCCGGACCATAGATTTCAATAATCCGTCCCTTAGGGTAACCACCAGCACCAAGGGCAATATCCAAGGCCAAAGAGCCAGAACTCATGACTTGAACCTTTTGCTCTGCCCGCTCGCCAAGACGCATAATGGCTCCCTTACCAAAATCCTTTTCAATGTTTTTAAGAGCATTATCCAAGGCTTTTTGGCGCTCATCGCCGAATTTCTTTGAGATTTCGTCTAATTTTTTTTGTTTCTTTGCCATTTATTTCTCCTGTTTTTTCTAAAATGTCTTTTGGCCATCTTCGTCATTATACCAAAAATCAGCTATTTAATAAAGTTTTTCGTACTAGGTTGAAAGCGTGCAGAACAGCAATTTTCCGCACATCACGCCGACTTCGTCCAGCAATATTGACCTTAATAGTTTCTGTTCCAGCAGCACTAGCTAAGCCGATAAAAACAGTCCCTGCTGGATGGTCTTCCAGTGACTCTGGTCCAGCCACACCTGTCAAACTGACAGCTAAGTCGCTTTCGGTCAGCTTTCTAGCCTGCTCTGCCATTTTCCCAGCTGTAAAAGCGGAAACAACTCCATGCTTCTCTAGGTCTCCCAACGGAATATCCAGCATCCGGCTCTTTTCCACCATGCTGTAGGTGACAAAGCCACCTGAAAAAATGGATGAGGCTCCAGCAAAATCTGCCAAGGTAGCCTGAAAGAGGCCAGCTGTCAGACTCTCTGCCGCCGAAATCGACTTCCCCTGATTCTTGAGCAAGTCAAAAGCCACCTGTGCCAAGGAATTGTCATCGCCATAACCGTAGAAAATCTCTGACAGTGAATGTCCCTCAAAAGTCTTGTGTGCCAAAATTTCCTTTTCCACAGCCTCAAATTTGGTGTCGGCTTCTGCCTGACTCAGAGCCTTGGTGGACAGTCGCAGGGTAACTTCCCCTGTCTTTGCATAAGGAGCAATGGTGGGGTCACTCTGCTGCTCAATCATCTCTGACAAAATAGTCACTAACTGACTCTCGCCGATACCAAAGAAGCGCAGCACGCGGGAATACAATTTTTGGCCTGTGGATAAGAGGGGAACCAGCTCGTTATTGACCATGGGCTTGAGCTCACTAGGCGGGCCAGGCAGGACTACATAGGTCACTCCATCTGCTTCTAACAATCCTCCGACAGCTAAGCCGGTTGCATTTGGTAACGGAGTCGAGCCTTCAACCAGCTGGGCCTGACGCTCATTGTTGGGAGTTCGAGCATAATCTGGCCGGCTAGCAAAAAAGCGATCCAGCTTTTCCACAGCCTGAGAGTCAAAATTGAGCTCACGTCCTAAGAACTTAGCCAAGGTCTGCTTGGTCAAATCATCCTCTGTTGGCCCCAAGCCTCCTGTTAGGATAATTAGATTACTACGCCCTTGAGCAATTTCCAAAACAGAGAGGAGACGATTTTCATTGTCCCCTACTGCTGTTTGAAAATAGACATCAATCCCCAGACTCGCCAGTTTTTCAGATAAAAATTGGGCATTGGTATTGACAATCTGACCTGTCAGAATCTCGGTGCCCACAGCAATAATTTCTGCTTTCATAGAACCTCCTACCTTACTATTCGGAATTGGCTTTATTTTATCACAAAAAATCTTAAAAAAGTTGATTTTCATTTCAGGAAATAAAAAGAGCTGTCAAGTTCCTTGACAAACTTGTCAACATGCTGTGGAAAACTTTTAAGAATGACTGGTGTTATGCAGAATAACTAGATTGTTAGGGAAATGCTATTGGCAAATAGTTTCATTATTTTTATAATAAAGAAGAAAAAAGGAAATCATCTAACTACTTTTATTTGAAGAAAGGAGATCATCATGAAAATTTCACAAGTTCTCAAAGATATTCGTCAACAAAATCAACTCACTCAGGAGGCTTTGGCAGAAAGACTCAAGGTTTCCCGCTCTGCCATTCGCTGGGAAAGCGAAAAAGGTATCCCTGATATTGGAAATCTCATCGCTATCAGTCGGGAGTTCGATATCAGTCTGGACACACTCATCAAGGAGGATGAGCGCTTGGAGAAAAAGGTTATCGAAGACAGTAAGGCTAAGAAATGGCATTATTTAGTCATTTTCTATCTCTTCTCCGTTTTGGTTGAGATTGCTATTTTTGCCTATTTGCATCATATCTTTATGGCTGGCTTCCTCATCTCCACCCTCTTTATGCTTTTCTATGAATTACGCATCTTTATCAAGGAAAAGATTTGGATGCAGAAAGGATAACTAAATAAAATTCCTTGGATTTTAGAAAGCCAAGGAATTTTTCCTATGAAATAAGAAACAGAATCACCCTATTATGAAACATATGAAAGAGAGCAGGCATGCAAAGATTGCGTTCGATTTTTACATATAAGACAGCAAAGAAAAAAGAGGAAAGTAGAACTGCAGCTACCTTTGACAAATGCTTGTCAAAAAATTAAATAATCATTTGTATTTCAAAAATTTATTGGAACTTTTGTCTTTATGCGTTTGTCGTGTCATCATAAATTATTTTTTAAACGCTTCGTATAGTTTTTTATAGAACTCTTTCTTTTCTTTTTTTTGATTATTAAACTCTTTTTTGCCGTAATCAAAATTCGCTACTGAAAATCCCTTGCCATCATCAGAAAAAGTGAAGAATTCTATCCCAATCAATTTATTATTTTTAGCATCTACTACAGTAGTTCCTAAATTATTGTTAAATTGTTTAACTTCTTCTTCACTAACCCCAAACCCCATAGCAGTGCCATCTGCAATAATATTTGAAAACACTTCTTCTGAAGATGCTACTTCTTTGACAGATATTAGATAGACAGCATCTTCTGTTTCTACTTGCCTTACCTTATCCCATCTTTCGGTATCATTCGAAGAGATTGTATAGACTGTTAAATCCACCGAAGGTTTATTGGGATTTTCTTTTTTAATCACTTGTTTGCCAATTAAGACGATTGCGAGTACTCCAATGACTAGTAGCAAACTAATATAAATTTTCTTTTTCATGCCTTACTTCCTATATCTTTTATGTCAACGATAACATCAACTTTACTATATACAGCTGGATCATGTGTTGCTATAATAACATAATTATTCTTGGCTGCTTCACTCAATAATAAGTTGATGATTTCATTCCCAATCTCACTATCCAAGGCTCCTGTAGGTTCATCCGCTAAAATAATTTTACGCGGTTTCATTAACATTCTTGCAATAGCTACACGCTGAGCCTGTCCCCCAGACAATTCATATATTTTATGTTTTAAATAGTCCGTAGAAAGGCCTACTTTTTCAAGTATCTCAGATATAATCTTTTTGTCTTTATTGAGGAGTTTTAAATTATCATATACTGTTTTGTTTTCTATCAAAGAATAATTTTGGAATACATACCCAATAGTATTTTTAAAATAGGTTCTTTCTTTTGTTTTCCAAATATCCTGTTTATCAACTAACACTTTTCCACTGTCAATTTTTTCTAGCCTTCCTATAATGTTTAGCAAGGTACTTTTACCTGAACCCGAACCGCCAATCAAGGCGTAGCTTTTCCCAGCTTCAAAGGTTAAATTTAAATCTGTAAATATTTCTTTTGAGCCATATTTTTTTGTAACATTCACAATTTCAATTGTCATTAGTCATCTCCTTTTAGAATTTGAGTGTATCTATCAGATAATTTTCTGAAACTTATTATTATTGACATCATTAAAACCGTTAAAGAAGCAAGACCAATATACAATAACTCTATTTGTCCAGTCATGATAAATGTCGATAAGATAACCATTATAATCGTTATCATAAAATATTTTAGACTTGAAATGGCTATACTTGTTTTCGATAGGCCTAAAATGATTTTTTTGACATAGTCATTCTGTTTTAAGGCAACAAACATTTGAGCATATTGATAAATGAGTAGAAATACAATTCCACAAATAATTATTTGCAGTATTTTTGAAAGGAGAATTTGGTGCTCTAAAGATTGAATATTAAGTTTCACAGTTTGGTAAACCTCGACTGGATTGATTGAAAAATTCAAACTAGCACTCAAATCGTTGATTTCCTTAATTGCTTCTGGACTAAAAAGTGAGTTATATATGATATTGCTTGCCAAAATAAAATCGTTAGTTTCTACCATTTTATCAGTATCTAATACAACCACTATATTACTCTTACTATTTGTCACACTTTCCAAAGGTAGATTATCTTTATTTTCAGGGACACTACTGCCATTTTCATTGAAATAGAAAAATTCTTGCCCATCAGGAATGACTTGCACCGTAAGATCATCTTTTGTATAGTTTGTACCAGTAAATTGTTCTGCTACAACCGTATTCTCGATTGATGCCTTATTCTCTTTAAATTTATTAGGAATATAGATGGTTGCTATTTTATTATCTAAAATACGATAGTTTGTTCCATTAACTTTATTTTGTACCTTAGCACCTGTTTGATTGATATAAACCAGCTCTTTATTAACCTCTGGATTCGTTATCCCATCACTTTTTAATTGCTTAGAAAAATCTTCTGTAACATGAGAAGTTTTCATAAAATCTGGAACATAGGCTGAAGATGATTTGATATATATAAAATCCAGTTTTTTTAAGGCTTTAGCAATCTCTATATACTTAGCTCCTGAGTCATTTGCTTCTTCTCCATTAGTAACAGATTCATTTTCAATACCCAAAAACTCTAGTCTTTTCCAATCTTTTACTGCGCTCCATGGTTCTAAATGCTTTATCTGTATATTTATCTTTGATTGACTAGCCTTTGTTTCCCGTAAAAAGACTCCTGAAACAACTATTATGCTAGAAATAACCGCAAGCCATACGATAAAAATGAGGCTGTTTTTGGCCTTATTTTTTATAATTTCAATAGGCTTTTCAACCTGAATCGTCAGCCAAAATAAAACAAAGGTGATGAGATCAATGATTTGAAAAATTATAAAATTGGTTAGAAGTAGAGAGAAGAATAACTTGGAACTATAGGTGAAGAGACCACTCCCCAGAAAAGAGCCATAGAAAACCATCAATAAAGCAACTAAAATCAGCTCAAAAGTAACAGAAATTAAATAATCCTTTTTTAGGTTATACACAGGCAATCCTAAAGAACGTCTTATCATCCCTTCTTTAATCTTTCTCGCTCTAACAACAAATAAAACAACTAATAAGGTTAAGTAAATTGAAATCATTAACAAAAATCTTAAAGAGCCAGTAAATTGTATCATTCCTCCCATATACCAAGGGTAAGCCATATATACTACTTGCAGACCTGTAGACGTAAGTTTTTTTAAACCATTTGAATCTATTTCCCCTAGAGTATAGTACATCCCTGTTATCGGTATAGACTTTAATTGTTCATGGCTGGCATCATCAAGATTTATATAAGTCAACTGTCCTGAATTCTGAACCACTGGCTTGTATATTTTAACTTTTTTCTCTTCTGATAGGTCACTAATCATTTGATATATTTCTTCATTAGAAAGATTGCTTTTCCCTTGAATGGAGAAGGCACCATCAATTGGTAAAGGTATTGGTTTTTGAGTATCACTAATACTAACCAGACCAATGGCAGCAATTAAGCAAAAAAAGAGTCCTATAACACCTAATTTTAATTTCATAAGCTCCTACCTATATTATAAAAGACCCTATAATATTATTGGGTCTTCCAACTTTCATAAACTATTGTTAAAATTTAAAGTAGTTCCAATGTGCATTTAATCGAACATCATTCCAACTTTTTGTTGAACTTGACATTGCCCATCCATATTTTTGAGAATCAGATGACTTAACAGTTCCCCAAAGATTAGTTATCGAAGATTTTGAACCAATATTATTCGGAGATTTAACATAGTAATTAGAATAACCATAGTTATCATTCACACCATAATTCCATTCATCAATAATCGGATATGGGGCTGGATATACTACTTCTGCACTAACGATACTAGTGCCCAAAACCTAAAGAAACTGTAGCTAATAAAGCTAATGTTTTATTTTTAATTCTTATTTTCATAACTACACTCCTATATTGAATATTTTATAGTTTTTAGAGAATATTTTACCTTTCCAATTTATAGCTTAGCTAGTCACAATCAACGACCCCTTGGTCTCACCTCCTTTAATTTTATAGATTCTAATTTTTAAATATATATATATTTAATCTTTGCCTACTTTTTTGAATGATTTAGTCCATTGGACTCGCCCCTTTCCTATTCTATTCACTTTACCACCATGGCCACCACCATGGAAATACACTTGTAGTAACTATTGACGTTACTGCCAGTACAATTAAATTGTACACTATTTTTTTCACATTTGCCCTCCTTTTTATTCCATGATATACTATTTTAAAATATTTTTTTCAAAATGTAGCTTTTAGTAACATTTTAAAAAGGAGTTCTTATGCGCTGGGATTATGGAAAAATCTATAAAGAAATTAGAAAATCAAAAGGGCTGACTCAAGAAGAAATTTGTGGGGATTTTTTAGCTCGCTCAACTTTGGCACGAATTGAAAGCGGACAAGTCGTGCCAAAGTTCGATACCATGATTTTTTTACTTCGCCAGATAGATATGACACTAGAAGAATTTAAATACATTTGTGATTATTATCAACCTAGTCAGAGACAGAAAATTTTAAATTCTTTTTATAACCAAGGTGAGACTATTGTAGGGACGAAAGGTTTGTTACAATTAAAGAGAGAATGCGAGGCATATCTATGTAAACATTCCGATATTCCGATTAAACATGCTTTAGATAGCATCAATATTACTATTCATCTGAGACAAAATGGAATTTCTGAGACAAAAGAAATTAATGCTACTACCAATAAAATTTGGGCGTATTTAGAAAAACAGGACACTTGGTATGAAAGTGATTTTCGACTTCTTTCTACTATTCTTTATTTCTTCCCTTTAGAAAATATAAAACAATTTACCCAAAAGATTTTAAATAGCATAAAAAAATACCAATCATTCCGCTATGGGAATAATCTACAAATCGGACTCTTAGTCAACCTTTCTACCATCTATCTTTATAATGGATTAAAGAGAGAATGCGCTGAAATCACTAAGTACATTTACGATTTGTCAAAAAAAGAAAAACGTTATGATTCCCTCGGGCTTTCACAGATTCGACTTGGAATTTGCAAAAATGATAACGAATTAATAAAAAAGGGATTGGTCTACTACAACTTGCCGATGAAAAAGAGCTAGTAAAATCGCTAAAAGAAGAAATTGAAAAATACCGTTGAGAGTCTTTCTCAAACGGTATTTTTATGTAAATTGAAGTCACAATCCTTTTCATGGTCGTTGATAAGTCCAGCTGCTTCTAGGAATGAATAGACACAAACAGGACCGACAAATTTGAAGCCTTGCTTTTTCAGCGCTTTAGACATGCTTTCTGATAGCTCTGTTTTAGTAGGTGCTTCCTTGTAGTTCGTAATTTGATTGTCAATCGTTTTGAAACCGACAAAGGACCAGATATAGTCATTAAACGAGCCAAACTGCTTTTGAACAGCCAAAAAAGCTTGGGCATTAGCCCTGGTCGCATAAATTTTCATCTTGTTACGGATAATATCAGGATTGCCTAACAAACCATCCAGATCTGCATCCGTCATCTGAGCAATTTTCTGGCCATCATAGAAATGAAAAGCTTCCCGAAAAGCCTGGCGTTTATTGAGAATGGTCTCCCAAGAAAGTCCAGCCTGATAGGTCTCCATGCAGAGCAATTCAAATAACTTCTGATCATCATGGAGGGGCTGGCCCCACTCCTCATCATGATAGGCTACATACAAGGGGTTATTCATTTTTACCCAGCCGCAGCGTTTGGTCATAGCTTTCTCCTATTTTACCAACATCTTAAGAGCGGACTTGATATAGTTTTCAGCTGTATCCGTCGTTCCTTCAAAGAATTTCTTGATTTTCTTAAGTTCAGCAGCTTTGTAGCCCAGAGCCAGCATGGCTTCCATGGCTTCCTCCAGCTCCTGATTATCCACAGTCTGGACGGGCGCCTTGCTTTCTGCTGGGCTGCCTGCCGCCACTACCTTGCCTTCTAAATCCAGCACCATCTGCTGGGCTGTCTTCTTGCCAATCTTAGGAAACTTGGTCAGGTAGGTGATGTTTTTCTGCTCAATGGCTTGTACCAAGCCGGCATTATCATCAGCCGCAATAATTGCCAGAGCAGACACTGGGCCGATACCTGAGACTGAAATCAGGCTGAGAAAGAGTTGCTTCTCCTCCTCGGTTGCAAAACCGTAAAGGAGTTCAGCGTCTTCTCTCACCACCTGGTGAACATAGACCTTGACTTCCTGATGAAGATGGCCTGAGTAAGCATAAGGATTAGCTACATGAAGAATATAGCCGATAGAGTTGGCTTCCAACACAATGTATTTGGCTGTAATTTTGCTGATAATTCCTTTAAAATATTCGTACATAATTTCCCTTCTTTTTGTATCATTTTGCCTATCTAGTATATCATATTTTCTGTCTAGAAACTGCAAACAGAAGTGCAACCAGCGGTTGACAAAATGTACAGGAAGCTGTATCCTCAAGATAACTAAAAGCTGTTAGGATAGAGTTAGCAAAGAAAAGGAGGCTGCGAACATGAAACTCGCTGATAAATTATTTGAACTAAGAAAAGAAAAAGGCTGGTCACAAGAAAAGCTAGCTGAACAAATCAATGTCTCTCGCCAGAGCATTTCCAAGTGGGAGTCTGGCCAAGCGCTACCAGAACTCGAAAAAGTTGTAGAGCTGAGCAAGATTTTCCAAGTGACGACAGATTATCTGCTTTTAGAAGACAGCGATAAGCCGGAAATAAAACCCGTCCTCTCAGAAGACGAAAAAAATCGCTACTACAAGGAAGTAAAATCTTATGGCTTCTGGCAGGTTCTGTATATTTTTATATCTGCCTTGGCTATTTTTCTCTTTTTTGCTGGCTCCAGCTTTCCAGCAAAATTCACTGCCCTTATCTGGTTAACTTTTTTCCTCTTAATCGCATCAACAATGGCTATTAACAAGGCGCTAAAAATCAAGAAAAAGTATCTGGACAAAGTTATAGGCCTTGATGATTTTAAGAAAGAAGGTGCTCAAGATGAAACTAAAAACTGACAATCCCATACCTGTCAAAACTCGTCTGAAAGAACTGATTGGAGACTGGCTCTTCATTTCGAGCTACCTTATTTCTCTTTTTTTACTAGCTATGGGCTTTTATAATCTGGTTCTAAAAGACATTCCTGTATTCACTGAAGCCCAGAGCCAGCTTCTGGCTTTTTCTACCTCAGTCCTGCCTCTAACCATCATCTTTGCTTGGCTAGACTATAGAAAAGGCAGTTTTGGAAAGCGTTGGGCAGGTTTACAGTTGGTTTACAAGCGTAGGAGCCTTGCCCACAGTCTTTTACGCTCTGCTATTAAGTTTTTTCCTTGGCAGCTGGGACATCTGGGAGCTATCCGTAGTGCTTATCAAGCAGATACCCTATCAATTTTCTTGTCAACTTCAGCAGGTATTCTCTTCTCGATCTTTCTGCTGATGGGACTGCTTCGTAAGGACAAACGCCATCCAGCTGATTTGCTTGCTGGAACACAAGTTCAGCTCAAACATTCAAAACAGCTCTAGTTCGATGACTAGGGCTGTTTGATCTTCTATAGAGTTTAGTATTTCCCTAACTCCCGTAGGCTAGTGTGATTTTCCTGAATGCGGCGGAACATTTTTTCCATATCCGACTTGGTAAAGTTGACCAAGACCGGTCGGCCGTGTGGGCAGTTATAAGGATTATCACACTGGGACAGTTGAAAGAGCAAGTCACGCGCAGAGTAGTCATCCAGGCTGTGATTGGCCTTGATGGAGCGTTTGCAGCTCATCATAATGGCCAGCTCTGCTCGATATTTCTTGATGGAAACTTCCTTAGTCAGGAGAAGCATATCACACATCTCATAGATGCCGGCCTCAATCTCCTCTTCCTTGAACCAAATGGGATGCTCACGGAGGATAAACTGGTTGGCACCATACTCTTCTAAAAAGATGCCAGCATCTTCTAACAGCTCCATCCGCTGCTTGATTCGCAGCATATCGTCCGCTGGAAATTCAAAGATATAGGGCACTAAGAGCTGCTGCTGGCTATTATCCACATCTCCAATCTTCTCCCGATAATACTCATACTTGACCCGCTCCTGGGCAGCATGCTGGTCAATAATGTAAAGACCGCCCTTGCCCTGAGCAAATAGATAAGTACCATGCATCTGACCGAAATATTCTAACTCTGGGAAGCTTGACTTCTCTTCCTGTTCCAACTTATCCACAGCTCGCTCCAGACTGGCTTGATCTAGCTCTGGATGGTCTAGTTGGTCATAGCTGGCCGGCTTTCGCTCTGCGAATTTGACCGAAGTCGGTTGCGGCTCTGCTTTTTCATCTGTCGCTTCATGAACAGGCTCCGCTGATTCTTCAAAGGATAGCTGCTGCTCGGCCACCTCTGGCTTGAGGAAAAAGTCATTCTGCTCCTTATCGTAGTAGAGGCGATTTTCTTTCAGCGGAAGACTGGTCTGTTCAGGCTTATTGGCACGCTTAACAGTTGATTTGGCTAGATTTTCCAAAGCATCAGGGATAAGATCCTGCTCCTTGAGACTGGTCGCAATAGCTTGCGAAATCAAGGCCATGAGTTCCCGCTCTTTAGAAATCCGCACCTCTTGCTTGGTCGGATGGACATTGACATCGGCCAGATAGGGGTCAATCTGAATATTGATGACCGCGAGTGGAAAGCGTCCTACCATAAGCTTGCTGCCGTAGCCGTCCAGAATAGCACGATTGAGCAGGAAATTCTTAATATAGCGACCGTTGATAAGGATCGTAATATAATTACGATTGGCACGAGTCAGATCAGGCAAACTAACATAGCCGCTCACCTCAAAGTCCAAATCTGAAGCGGAAATTTCCACCATTTTCTTAGCTGTTGCCAGACCATAGATGCCCGCAATAGCCTGACGCAAATTGCCACTGCCGGCAGTCCGTGTCATTTCGCGGCCGTCACTGATAAGGGTGAAAGCCACTTCCGGATGGGCCAGACTGATCCGATTGATCACATCAACGATATGGGACAGCTCAGCCTGCTGGCTCTTCATATACTTGAGCCGGGCTGGAGTATTAAAGAAGAGATCTTCTATCTTGATTTTCGTTCCCACTGGACTGCTAGCAGGCTCGTGCTCTTCTATCTCACCGCCTTGGGCAACCAGTAGCGTCCCGTGCTGGCCAGTTTCCGTTGCTGTTTCAATGGTAAAACGCGAGACAGAAGCAATAGAAGGAATAGCCTCGCCACGAAAACCCAGCGTCCGAATCCGAAAGAGATCCGCCTGCTTCTTGATTTTGCTGGTAGCATGGCGACGAAGAGCCAGAGGGACATCTTGGTGGTCAATGCCCTCGCCATTATCAGTCACCTGAATGCTCTTGAGTCCAGCTTCTTCGATTTCGATAGTAATCTGACTTGCACCCGCATCAATTGAATTTTCCACCAACTCCTTGACCACGCTGCTAGGCCGCTCAATGACTTCACCGGCTGCAATCTGATTGGCTAGAATTTCTGGAAGTTCGATAATTTTTGACATCATTTTCTCCGTATTTGTTCTGCTATCTATTATAACACATTGGGCTCTTTCTATCAGAAGGGAGCCTTATCTCGACCACTCTGCTCACCATTCAAACCAGATAGACACAAATAGCTACCACATGGTCAAAAGGGCTTGTTTTCTCTGCCAAGTTGCGGTTTAATAAAGGTGAAAGGAGGAAGTTATGAAAGTTAAGCTAAGAATCGATTCTCAAGTCACCGAGGACTCCGTTAGCATTGAGGCCGGCCTCATGACAGAAAGCATTCAGGAATTGGTCCACTTTGCTCAACATCTAGGCAAAGAGGACAAGATTCATGTCAAGAAAGAAGACGAAATTCACTTACTAGATGCTAAGGAAATTCACCGAATCTATACAGAAAATCGGCAGGTTCGGGTCCGAACGGCAAAAGACAGCTATCGAGCTCAACAAGCTCTTTATCAATTGCTGCAGGTCCTGCCGGACTATTTCCTGCAGATTTCTCAGTCGGAGATTATCAACAGCCGAAAAATTAGCCACCTCAAGCTGACTCCAAATGGTCTGATTCAAATATTTCTAAAAAACGGCGATCAGACTTACTCGTCCCGCCGTTATCTCAAATCTATCAAAGAAAGGTTGCAATTATGAAAACTCGTCTTAAAGAACTCTTTTTCGGAGGGATTGGAGGCATTTTCATCGGTCTCTTCTTCTCCATGATTGTTTCTTATTTTTACAATCCAGCTTATCTACCGCTTCACCCTCGCTCTCCTATCGGCCACTTCTTTTTGAGCCGGCATGTCCATGTTTCCCTCATCATGCTCTACTGCCTGCTTATCTGGTTTATCATGGGAGCTATTTTCAGATGGAGCGGAAACTTCTTCCAAAGAGACTGGAGCATCCTACGCTCCATCGTCAGCCACTATGGTATGATGATTCTGAGCTTTGCACTTTTGGCAAATCTAGCTGGATTTTTCCCAAGAGAAAAAATACTCAGCCTGACACTGACTGCCGTTGGGGAATTCACCCTTATCTATCTAATTATTTCAGGCGCCATCTATTACCACACCTACCGTAAAATTCAAAAAATCAATAGCGGCTTGTCTAGCAAATCGTGATAAATAAAAACAGTTCGAGTTCGAACTGTTTTTATTCGACTGGCGGAATTGGAGGCATAAACAGCTCTTTCAAATCATCAACTGTATCTGCTCTCATCCATTCTGCCATTCCTGGTTTCCAGACTAAGGTCGAAGGGAGGAATTGCCCTGATAGAGACATTTGTGTTAGGGTATTTCTATCATAAGGTCCAGATGCTTGTCCATTGTCAGCAATATGGTAAGCAGTTGTTGGAATCGGAGGAGGCGAAACAACTGACTGTTGTTGGGAGTTGCCTGACATCATATTATTCATAGCTCCAGCAATATTTTGGCCTACAGCACCTCCTACTGCCATTCCTGCCACCATAGCAGCGGGGTTGAAGCCTGCATCGCCTCCCAGAGAAACTGTTCCCGAACCATTAACGCCCATTTGCCCCAATGCATCAGCGCCAGCAATACCAACTTCGGACTGCTTTTCAACTTGAAATGCATCTAGGTTTGCAGATTGTGTTTGCTTATGTTGCGCATATTGTCCTTCTTCACGTTGGATACGTATCCGTTCAACATAGTCAGTAGTTTCCGCTTGTATTTTAGCTGTGGTAACATCCTTGGTAACCAACATAAGCTGTCGATAACCTTGACTTGATTTATCTATCTCTATTGCAGCTATATCAAGACTTGAAACAGTGACACCAAAATTCTCCTTTAATCTTTCCATGACATCATGTTCAAGAGCTTCATTAATTTGTGAAATTTTACTTTCAAGATTAATGACAGGAATGTTATTCTCTGTAGGAGCATTTGTTACAATATGTTTAGCATATCGGGCTACAGCATCCCGAATTTGCTTTTGAAAATCATCAAGATTAAAAGTATTTAGCCTGTGTAACTTGATAAATTCTTTATAATCAGTAATTTTAAAATTAATCGTACCACGAACTGCAACAGGTACACCAAAATCTAAAAACCTTGGATCATAGACATCAAAAAAGGGAACAGCAAACTTGACTTGAATAATTTGCGCAAGATTGATGAAATAGACTTCTGCCGGAAATGGCGTGCCACCTTCATAAGCTAGACCTACTATGCTTGCAAGCGCAGGAAAGTTAGAAGTCTTGATAGTCTGATCATATGGACCTACAATAAAGTCCTGCAGTGTGCCATCTTTTTGTTTATAGACAAAGACAGCAACCTCCCCATCTTTGACTCGCAGAGAAGAACCCCAACGAATGGCATTTTCTCTATTACCTACACCCTGTTTCACTCCTGCAGGATGCCACTTCCATATCAAATAGGATACTTCATCGCAACGAATTTCATCCATGAAACCGCCTGTGCGGTTGTTTTTAGCAAACAATCCCATAATATAACTCCTTCTAAATACAATCATTTAGCCCCAAAAATTAATGCAATGAATCCCAAAATAAACCCCAAAAGAAGAAATAACACCATGCTCAGAATAATAAGTGTTTGATTCCTTTTTTCTTTCTTTAGTTGTTTCATTTTTTGATCATGAATCTCTTTTATATTCAAAAAGTCTGGTGAATTAGCAAAACTAAAACGCGCCTTATCATAAGCTTGTTCAAACTTAGCTAACCAAGCATCTGATATAGCCCTTTGAGACGAATTAGGATCTCCCCCCGAGAAGCCATATAACCTTAAATCAATATTTGAAGCAGCTAAAATCACAAACTCAACAATATCTTCTTTGGTATTGGGAATAGAAAAACTACGAATCAAGTTTATCTTTTGCTCATCAGTTTTATTAAATTTGCCAAATATATCCCCTATAACTGAGTATACTTTATTCGTATCTGTGCGTACACTTTCAATTTGTTCAAGTTTTTTAGCAAACTCTTTCACGACAGAAGCTCCCTTTGCTCCCCTCAATTCATATCCGCAAGTGGGACAAACGGTCATAAAAGAATCTAGCCTCTCAGTACAATTCGGACATTTATATAATTCCCCATCATATACTGTTTTCCGTTGTGACGTTCCTGTATTTGTTTCTCCTACTGCAACGCCACAATTACTACAAAAATGAGCTCCCTCAGCAAGTGTTTGCCCACAGTTTATACAAAATCCCATTTCTTTTTCTCCGTTCTCCTATTTAACACCAATGTAGCATAAGCTATCTAATCTCATTATACAGCATTCCCACTACCATGTAAATATAAATTATCGCCTCAGCAACAAGCTTCTAAGCGATTACAAGAAAATTTTAATTACAATAAAAAAGAGCTTGATTAAGTATCAGGCTCTGATTTATCTATTTTACAACTTCTTCTTGAGCTCGGCTACCGCCGCCATGACTTCCAGGGGAGTCATATTGTAGATGTCCAAGTCTCGGAGTTCAGTCAGGACTGGATTTTCCGACCCTTCTGCGAAAAGAGAAATCTGCTCAGCTACTTGTGACCGCTTCGGTCTGGATTCAGCAGGAAGCTCTGAGCCTAGTCCCGTATTCTGACTCTCCAAATGACTCAAAATGCTATCCGCCCGCTCCAGTAATTTCTCAGGAAGTCCGGCAATCTTCGCCACATGGATTCCGTAAGACTTGTCAGCCGGACCCGGCTCAATCTTATGCAGGAAAGTCACCTGTCCGTCCTTTTCCAAGGTTGCCACATGGACATTTTCCAAATGCTCTAAGCTGTCCTCTAAGGCTGTCAGCTCATGATAGTGGGTGGCAAAGAGGGTCTTGGCCCCAGTATAATGATGAATATGCTCGATAATAGCCTGAGCCAGCGCCATCCCATCATAAGTAGCCGTCCCACGGCCCAGTTCATCAAAGAGAATGAGCGAACGCTCGCTGGCCTGCCGAATGGCCCGATTGGCCTCCATCATTTCCACCATAAAAGTGGACTGGCCAGACACCAGATCATCCGCTGCACCGATGCGAGTAAAAATCGCATCGAATAGTGGCAGACTGGCAGACTGAGCGGGCACATAAGATCCCATCTGTGCCATAATGACGATGATAGCCAGCTGGCGCATATAAGTCGACTTCCCGCTCATATTAGGCCCGGTAATGAGCTGGATGTCCGTTTGCTGGTCCAGCAGAATACTATTTGGAATGTAACTCTGGGCACCCATGACCTTTTCCACAACAGCATGCCGACCTTTTTCAATCTCCAGACGGCGCTCTGCAGTAAAGACAGGACGTACCAAATGCAGTTGTTCTGCCACCGCAGCAAAGCTCTGCAAAACATCGACAGCTGCCAGTGTTTGTGCCAAGGCCTGCAAGCGCTGGATGTATTTGCCAGCTTCCTCGCGAATCCGCATGAAAATCTCGTATTCCAGATTAGCAGATTTTTCACGCGCCTCCAACATCTCTCCCTCAATCCGGGCCAACTCCTCCGTTCCGAAACGCTCCGAATTTTTCAGGGTCGCCTTGCGGAAGAAATGACTAGGCACATGAGCCAGCTGAGAATTGGTCACGTGGAAATAGTAACCATCTTTTTTGTTGTAATCAATCTTCAGATTGCTGATGCCGCTGTTGGCACGCTCTTTGACTTCCAGCTCTGCAATCCATCCAGTCCCCTCCCTCAGCACAAGTCGATACTGATCCAAAGTCTCATCAAAACCGGTCCGAATGATATTTCCCTCTGTGATGATATGGGGTGCATCCGGTGAAATAGCTGAGCTAATCAAGCCCGCCAACTCTGGAATAGGATCCAATCCCTCAATCAAACGAGCTAGATGCGGGCTGCCAATCCCTTGCAGGATAGCCTTAATCTGAGGCACATTGCCCAATGTCGCTGCCAGCTGCAGCAGATCCTTGGGATTGGTCTTGCCAAAAGACACTCGACTAGCCAGCCGCTCGATATCATAGACTCCCTTGAGGCTCTCCGTCAAATCACTCCGCTCAAAGAAATGATCCAGAAAAACCTCGACGACATTCTGCCGCTGGCTAATTCGCGCTTCATCAATCAGCGGACGCTGAATCCAAGAGCGCAGCATACGGCCGCCCATGGCCGTCTTGGTCTCGTCCATCAGCCAATAAAGACTGCCGTGCTTCTTGCCCGAACGAGCATTTTCCGTCAAATCCAGACTCGCCTTGGTGGCATAGTCCATTTGCAGAAAGTCCTTGATTTCATAATGCTGAGCCTTCTTCAAATGGCTGAGCTCCCTCATCTGGGTTCGATGCACATACTCCAGCAGTTTCCCCGCCGCCTGACGTTCCATAGGAGACAGCTCCTCGCCCAGCAGCTGGACATCGTCCAAGGCCGTCTGTACATAGGACAGTAAGAGGTTCATCTGTCCAGCCAAGACCTGCTCCTCAGCTTCTGGCAAGGCATAGCCCAGCACCACTTCCCTAGCTTTCAAATTGCGGATTTCCCCGCAGACCAAGGCAAAGTCCTCTAAACTAGTCACCTGAAACTCACCAGTCACCAGGTCCATATAAGCCAGACCATAGAGGCCGTCCGAGTAATCCAGAGCCACCAGAAAGTTATTAGCAGAATCCGGCTTACTGGAGTCCACTACCGTTCCCGGCGTAATAACCTGAACTACTTCCCGCTTGACAACACCCTTGGCTTCTTTGGGGTCTTCCATCTGCTCCGCAATCGCCACCTTATAGCCTGACTCGACCAAAATATCAATATACTGCTGTGCCGAATGATAGGGAACTCCAGCCATGGGAATGGGATTTTCTGCATTTTTATTACGGCTGGTCAAGGAAATCTCTAAAATCTGGGCGGCATTGACCGCATCATCATAAAACAACTCATAGAAATCCCCCATCCGAAAGAGCAAGAAAGCATCTGGATAGTCCTTTTTGATATCCAAATACTGCTGCATGCCTGGCGATAACTTGTCTACTGCCATCTCTATCCTTTCTAAAAACAAACGAGGTCAGGACTCCCGTCTCAAACCTCTCCACCTTTCCTGAAAAAAATGTGACTCTTACATCACTTCCTGTATTTGCTCTTCAATCTCCTGAGCAGCTGCCTGATCCCGGCAAACCACTAAAAGAGTATTGGCACCCGCAACGGTTCCCAAAATACGGCTATCCAGCGAGCTATCTACGATATTGGCCAGCACTGTTGCCTCGCCCAGCTCAGTGCGAAGAACCAGACTAAACTCTGCTCTGGCTACACTCTCCACATGCTTGGCTAAAAACTCTATCAAGTCAATCTCTTCGGTCTCATGCGCCAAAACATAATAAGTCAGACCCTTCTTCTTAACCTTGGTCAGGCCAATTTCACGGAGGTCACGCGACAGGGTAGTCTGCGTTACATAAATCCCTTGCGCTTCCAGACGATCCTGAATCTCCTTTTGCGTTCCTAGCTTTTCTTCCTTAATCATCGTTTTGACTAACTGATGACGATCATTCTTTCTCATTTTTACCTCATTATTGAATAATTAGAAGCTGCATTCATGAAGAGCACTTCAACGGACAAAAGACTGCTTCTCCATCAATCTAGGCAAAGATTTGCAGGAATACTGAGAATAAACAAAAAACTTTAACGAAGAGTGACAGGCAAGGAAGCATTCAGATGGAAAGCTCATCTATAAATACAGGTTCTTATCCCTCTTATTATATCAGAAAAATTCCTATTAGCCCAAAAATTATTCCCAAAAAAATTGAAGATTCCTTGAAAAATGTGATAAAATAATAACAAAAGACACAAAGGAGCAAATATGGATAACAAACAGTTGATTGCCGGCGAATTGGCCAAGGTTATTGACAGCCTTGATCAAGACGCTATTTTAAATTTATTGGAGCAGCCAAAGAGCTCTGAACTTGGTGATATCGCCTTCCCAGCCTTTTCTCTGGCAAAGACTGAGCGCAAAGCTCCTCAGGCTATCGCTGCTGACATTGCTGAAAAGATTGACACGGCGCATTTTGATAAAGTCGTTGCGACTGGCCCTTATGTCAACTTTTTCCTCAGCAAGGCTGAAATTTCTGGCCAAGTTATCAAAGAAGTCATCAAAGACGGAGCTGACTACGGCCAACAGAACGAAGGAAATGGAGAAAATGTCACCATTGACCTATCCAGCCCAAACATTGCCAAGCCTTTCTCAGTCGGCCACTTGCGCTCTACTGTTATTGGTGATGCTCTTTCCAACATCTTCCGCAAGATTGGCTACAACACCATTAAAGTCAACCACTTGGGAGACTGGGGCAAACAGTTCGGCCTCCTGATGGTAGCTTATAAGAAGTGGGGAAGCCAGGAAGCTGTTGAAGCCAACCCTATTGACGAGCTCCTCAAACTCTATGTGCGTATCAATGCCGAGATTGAAAACGATCCGTCTCTAGATGACGAAGGCCGCCTTTGGTTCAAGAAGCTAGAAGACGGTGACCCAGAAGCGACTGAGCTCTGGCAATGGTTCCGCGACGAAAGTCTGACAGAATTCAACCGTATCTACGAACTCCTTGGTGTCGAATTTGACAGTCTAAACGGTGAAGCCTTCTACAACGATAAGATGGACGAAGGGATTCAAATCCTCGAAGACAAGGGTCTCCTGCAGGAATCCAAAGGAGCTAGCATTGTAGACTTGGAAGACTTCAACCTTCCGCCTGCTATGATTAAAAAATCAGACGGTGCTACTCTCTACATTACACGTGATATCGCAACAGCCATCTACCGGGCTCGCACTTACAACTTTGTTAAAAATGTCTATGTCGTAGGTCAAGAGCAGGCCAACCACTTCAGACAGCTTAAGGCTGTTCTGAAAAAGATGGGCTTTGACTGGAGCGATAACATGATTCACGTTGACTTCGGTCTGGTGACTAAGAACCGTCAAAAACTGTCTACACGTAAAGGAAACATCATCCTCCTCGAACCAACTCTGCTGGAAGCTATCAGCCGGGCAAAAAGTCAGATTGAAGCTAAAAACCCAGATTTGGAAAACAAGGAAGCTGTTGCTCGCGCAGTTGGAGTCGGAGCGGTTAAGTTCTACGACCTCAAAACTGACCGCCGCAATGGTTACGACTTTGACCTGGAAGCTATGGTTTCCTTCGAGGGAGAAACAGGCCCTTACATCCAGTATGCCTATGCTCGTATCCAGTCTATCCTGCGCAAGGCGAACTTCCAGCCAGATGCAGAGGCTATATACAGCCTGAACGATCCTGAAAGCTGGGAAATTATCAAGCTGCTCCAAGACTTCGGTCGCGTTGTCAAACGTGCTGCTGATAACTATGAGCCATCTCTGATTGCCAAATATGCTATCAGTCTGGCTCAAGCCTTTAACAAATACTATGCACACACTCGGATTCTGGACGAAAGCCCTGAGCGCGACAGCCGTCTGGCTCTCAGCTACTCAACAGCTGTTGTCCTCAAAGAAGCTCTGCGTCTGTTGGGAGTAGAAGCGCCAGAAAAGATGTAAGCTTGATTTAGAAACATCAAAAAACGAAAACCTCACTGGTTTTCGTTTTTTTCAATATGATAAAGTTCTTCAATAATCCCTGCAACCTTCTTAATGTCTCCCAACATGCCACGCATTTCAAAATCGGCCAAAACCGGAAATCCGAAGCGCTCTGAGTATTGCTTGGCAGTCAAACAGTATTGGTTGTTAAAGTTACGATTGCCGCTGCCAATGACACCTAGACACTTGCTGGCATTCTGACCATAGGCGATAAAGTCCCCCACATCGGTTGTCAGAATTTCTACATCGCCATTGTCGACACCATTGCCACCCTCCAGATAAGTCGGCAGAAAAGCGATAAAAGGATTGTCCATCTCAAAAAAGGGCTGACCTTCCTTTACCAGGTCTTTGATATGAATCTTCTCCACCTCTAGGCTTGGATGTTGCTCCAGCAAATAGTCTGTCAGCCGACGGACAAAACTCTCTGTATTGCCGCTCAAGCTGATGTAAACCAAGGAAACCTTTGTCATTGTATTCTCCATTCTAAAAAATAACAGATATTGCTTCTTAAAATTGTAAGCACTTATCTGTTATTTGTCAAATCTTATTCGTTTGCAGCTAGTTCCGCTTTTTCAGCTTCTTTCTGCTGCTGGACTAGCTTAAAGATGACGATGGAAAGGAAGATTAGGCTAATGACTACTGAAAGGAGGATGGAGAAATTCAGCCCCGTCATCTGTGCCGAAAGAAGAGTTGAGTCTGAAAAAGAAGAAGCTATAATTCCCTTTGATACCACATAAGCATAGGCTGTCGAAATCAAGCCCACAAGAACATCGGCAATGTAGATAAGATTGGCCTTAAATACATCTTTCCTAAAAAGGAAGAAAAGAGCCACTATTAAGAGAATGATGTGCCCGTAAAAAAAGAAATTATTGGCTAGCGAATTCGCCACTTCTGCACTCTTGCTAAAATAAGTTGCATATTGGGATTTTGCTGGTTCTTCTATCTGCTTAAGAATGCTTTTCACTCCAGCATCAGAAGAAGTGAACTTGCTAAAAAGTCCCCACAAGGTTCCCACGGTTGACAAACCCAGCAAAACATAAAGATAAATTGGTCTCTTTTTCATAAACGCCTCCTGTAAAGAAATATTTTCACTTATTATACACCGAAAAGAAAAAGCTGACAAGACCAAGAGGCTCTCGCCTTTTCAGAAGCCCACACAATAGCTAAGTCCCTATCCATATATTTTATTCAAAAATCAAAGCCGAAACACTACTGTCTCGGCTTTTTTGATTCAAAGAATATTAGCTGTTCAAGTGCCATACTTCTTCTTCGTATTGAGCGATAGTACGGTCAGATGAGAAGAAGCCAGCTTTGGCGATATTGACGATGACTTTGTCCATCCAAGCATCGCGGTCTTCATAGTCCGCCAGCATGCGCTCTTTGACTTGGATATAGTCTTCTAGATCCAGCAGGGTCATGAACCAGTCCTTGCTAATCAGTTCATTGTAAAGACGTTCCAAGCGTTCAGCTTTACCAACTGCCAATACTTCATCACTGACGATAAAGTCAACCAATGGCTTGATAGCTTCACGTGCATAGTACTCACTAGACTTGTAAGCAGATTTTGCATAGAGGTCAATAACAGTCTCAGAATCTTCACCAAAGATGTAGATGTTGTCTTCGCCAACCAGCTCTGCAATCTCAACATTCGCTCCGTCCATAGTACCAAGAGTCAAAGCACCGTTAAGCATGAACTTCATGTTACCAGTACCAGATGCTTCCTTAGAAGCCAGGGAAATCTGCTCAGAAATATCACCAGCGGCAATCAAGAAGCTAGACGCTGTAACATTGTAGTTTTCTACCATAACTACTTGCAGGTGTGGAGCCACTTGAGGATCATTAGCAATCACTTCTGACAAGCAAAGGATGAGGTGGATGATGTCCTGTGCAATTGTGTAAGCAGGAGCAGCCTTACCACCGAAGAAGACAGTGATTGGACGAGCAGGGATGTTACCAGCCTTGATGTCCAGATACTTGTGGATAACGTACAGAGCGTTCATTTGTTGGCGCTTGTACTCATGCAGACGCTTGATTTGGATATCAAAGATAGATTCTGGATTGATTTCCACGCCTTGTGCTTCCTTCAAGTGACGAGCCAATTTACGCTTGTTATGAGCCTTGATACTTTCCAATTTTTCTTTAACATTTGCAGCGCCAGTGAATTCCAACAAGCCTTCGAGCTTAGTTGCATCATGGTGCCAGTCGCGGCCCAGCAACTCATCCAAATAATGGGACAGGCGTGGGTTGGCATGCATGAGCCAGCGGCGGAAAGTAATACCGTTGGTCTTGTTATTGAATTTTTCAGGGTAGATATCGTAGAAGGCTTTAAGCTCAGAGTTTTTCAGGATTTCTGTATGCAGAGCAGCAACACCATTGACACTGTATCCGTAGTGGATATCCATGTGAGCCATGTGCACACGATCGTCCTCATCAATGATTTGCACTGCTGGATCTGCGTATTTAGCTTTCACGCGCTTGTCAAGCTCTTTGATGATTGGTACCAGGTGCGGCACTACTTCTTTCAAGAATTCCAGAGGCCATTTTTCAAGAGCTTCTGCCAGAATCGTGTGGTTAGTATAAGCAGTCATCTTCTGTACGATAGCAATTGCTTCGTCCAGATCCAAACCACGCTCAGTCAAGAGACGAATCATTTCTGGGATAACCAGAGATGGGTGGGTATCATTGATTTGGATGACAGCGTAGTCTGCCAAGTCGTGCAGGTTGCTGCCTTTTTCAATCGCTTCGTCAATAATCAGCTGAGCACCATTTGAAACCATGAAGTATTGCTGGAAGATACGGAGCAATTCCCCTTGCTTGTCACTATCATCTGGATAGAGGAAGAGGGTCAAGTTGCGAGCGATGTCTGTCTTATCAAAGTCAATACCGTCTGTGATGATATCTGCATCCACTGAGTCCAAATCAAAGAGACGAAGACGGTTCTTAGTTTCTGTCTTGTAACCTGGCACATCAATATCATAAAGAGTAGATGTCAGAGTGAAGTGAGCAAATGGCACTTGGTAGCTGCGGCTAGAGCGAACCAACCAGTTTTGCTCAGTCAGCCAGAAGTTAGGAATAGTCGTCTGTTCGTTGTTTTTCAAAACCTGTTGGAAGAGACCAAAGTGGTAGTTCAGTCCTACACCATCACCATTGAGACCCAATGTCGCAATAGAGTCCAGGAAGCAGGCAGCCAAACGACCCAAGCCTCCGTTACCCAGAGACGGCTCCAACTCAACTTCTTCTACTTCGATCAAGTCCTTGCCAGCATCTGCCAGTTCTTGCTTCACATCATCGTAAAGTCCAAGGTTGATCAAGTTGTTAGACAAAAGTTTACCAATCAGGAACTCAGCTGAAATATAGTAGAGTTTTTTCTTACCAGTGTTGACTGGCTTTTGAGCGCTGGCTAATTTAGTGTAGTTCAATAGAGCCAGGTAGAGTTCTTCATTGCTGCAATCAGCAAGATTTTTTGAATAAGTATTTTTGATATAAGTTTGTAAGTTTGACATGATTACTCCCTTCAAGTCTAGTTAGCTATTCTTTATTTGTTAATTAAATCGGTATTCATACGACGATAAGTCTTGGTCAAGCTATAAAGCTCACCTTCGACGATTGGATTCAGCTCTTCAGCTGTCATCCGCCAAGTCCAGTTGCCACCAATTGTGGATGGATAGTTCATCCGTGCTGCACTGTCTAATTCCAGCAGGTCTTGCATGGTCGCAATGGCCATAAAGCTGACTGAAGCAAAGATTGTGCGCAGCATTGCATGAGGTACTGTTTCGTACTCCTTGCGGTTGGTGTACTGTGCCATGTACTGGCGAGTAGCGTCGTCAATCTCATCCTTGTACCAGCCCAAAACAGTATTGTTATCATGGGTTCCTGTATACATGACTGAGTTGTTTGGCGCTAGATGCGGACTGTCGATGCTTTCATCATCAGGATTGAAGGCGAATTGCAAAATCTTCATTCCTGGGAAACCAGTGCGCTCGCGCAGCTCGATCACTTCATCCGTCATAAAGCCTAGGTCTTCTGCGATGATATTCAAATCACCCAAAGCTTCCTTAACTGCTGCAAAGAGTTTGTAGTCTGGACCTTTGACCCATTTACCAGTAGCAGATGTTTCTGAGTCAGCAGGTACTTCCCAGTAAGACTCAAAGCCGCGGAAATGGTCGATACGGACAATGTCGTAAATCTTGAAGCTTTCACGCAGACGCTCAATCCACCAAGCATAGCCATCTTTGTCCATCGCTTCCCAGTCATAGATAGGATTGCCCCAAAGCTGGCCAGTTTCTGAAAATTCATCTGGCGGACAGCCTGCCACACAAGTTGGCTTGCCAACAGCATCTGTCTTAAAGAAGTGCGGCTGTGCCCACACATCAGCACTATCAGCTGCCACATAGATTGGCATATCACCGACAATCTCGATGTGATGTTCATTAGCATAGGCTTTTAATCTTAACCACTGCTTAAAGAAGAGATACTGGGTCACACGATGATAGGTCAGCTTATCAGCCAGCTTATCACGATAAGAAGCGAGACTAGCAGCTTCACGGCGACGGATCGCTTCATCTGGCCACTCTGTCCAAGCTAGATTATCAAAATACTCTTTGATAGCCATGTACTCAGCGAAAACTTCTAACCAAGCTGCATTTTGCTCCACAAAGCTCTCATAGTCAGACAAATCGTCTGCTTTCAAGAAGCGAGCTACTGCTTTTTCCATAATTGGACGGCGAGCATCGAAAATCTTTGCATAATCCACTTTTCTAGGATCATCTCCGAAATCCGCTCCCTTGACATCTGCCTCGTTCAGCAAACCTTCTTCTATCAGAATATCAAAATCGATAAAGTAGGTATTCCCCGCAAAAGCAGAGAAAGACTGATAAGGAGAATCACCATAACTGGTAGTTCCCAGTGGCAAAATCTGCCAATAGCGCTGCTTGGTGCGAACCAAGAAGTCTACAAAATCATAAGCACTTTGGCCAAAAGATCCGATACCGTACTTGCCCGGAAGGGATGAAATGTGCATGAGCACGCCGCTTTGACGTTTTTTCATTTTGTCACCTCGTTATTTTTTTCCTCTACGCCTTTTCATTTTTACTTAATGCAAACGTTTGCGTCGACTTGATTATAACCTATTTTTTTTTTTAGTGCAAGGGGTTTTTGAGATTTTTTTCAATTTAATGGTTAAAGGATATAATGCTCTTTTAGGACTCTCTTACTGCCTCAATTGTTTACCATTTTTCTCTTCTTGCAAGCGTTCTCTTTTTGTGTTAAAATGTTCTTACAAACAGAAAACGTTTGCGTTTGCGGAGAAAGTGCTTTGTACTTGCTTTTTTGACCACAATAGTTAGGAAAAATTACTGGTTACGATAGCTATTTTCGGCACAGGTTTGCATTCCTTATATAAAGCAAGTGGCTCTACTAGCTTTAAAATAATTGATGTTATAGAAATGATTTCCAGCAAATGCAGGCCTTTAGGAGGTTTTTATGCGAGTTACTATCAAAGAAGTCGCAAAACTAGCAGGCGTATCACCCTCTACTGTGACCCGCGTCGCGCAAAACAAATCAACCATCAGTGAAGAAACTAAAAAACGGGTCCGTGCTGCTATGAAGGAGCTGGACTATCATCCCAATCTCAATGCCAGAAGTCTGGTCAGCCAGTCTAGCCAGGTCATCGGCTTGGTCCTGCCGGACGACTCAGATGTCTTCTATCAAAACCCTTTCTTCCCAACTGTATTGCGGGGGATTTCTCAGATTGCTTCTGACTATGACTATGCCATCCAGATCAGCACGGGGCAAGATGAAGGGCATCGCTTGGAAAATATGAAGCAGATGATTTTGGGCAAGCGAGTTGACGGACTTATCTTCCTATATTCTAAGCAGGACGATCCTTTGGTTGACTTTGCAGTCAGAAACAACTTCCCCTTCCTTATCCTAGGGAAAGCTGTCTCACCTTTTATCTCTCTGGTGGACAATGACAATATCAAGGCTGGCTATGACGCGACCAGATACTTCCTAGACAAGGGCTATCGAAAAATCGCCTTTCTGGCTGGGAATAAGGAGCTGGTCGTTTCCCAGGATCGTTACACAGGCTACAAGCAAGCCCTGAATGAAGCTGACCGGGCTTTAGATGAACGCATTATCAAATTCGCCTTCGGTTTCCTTCTGGAAGACAACAGTTACAAGATTATGGAGGAGCTGCCGCTGGATGAGATTGAAGCTATCGTGACATCTGATACCTTGGTAGCAGAAGGAGCCCTGCACTATCTCAAAGATCAGGACTACCAGATTCCCATTATCACCTTTGACTCTCTCAAACCACGCATTGATGTGGATGCCTATATCGATATCAATGCCCTCGAGCTTGGGAAAGAGTCTTTCCGAACTCTCTTTCAAATCATCAAGGACAATAAAGAAGACAAGCAAATCTGCTATCGCCAGCTGATTCCGCATAGCATCAGCACTCGCTAATCCGAATGCTTTTGCTCATTTATCAACAATTCACAGAACGGCCTTGTCCCAACCCAGGGAAAAGCCTGAACTCAAAACAATTACCCGAAGAGAAACTGACAAAGAAAGAGGAAAAACATGGCCTTTCGTATTTTTCAAGCCTATTTAGATGACGAAAATATCATCACCATCGAACTGGAAAAGAGCTTTGAAGCCTACTCCATCCACTTTACACTGGAAGACAAGCACAGCTCCAGCCCCTTAACCATCAAAAACATCAACAATCAGGAAGAGCGGATTATCTACACTGTATCGGCTAATGAGCCCATTGACCTGACGCAGTCCTACAAGGTCTATGACCAAGACCGCAACCATACCGACCTGCAGTACCGCCATATCGTGAAAAAGCCTATTTTCGATGAGATTTTTGACTATGCAGGCGACGATTTGGGAGCTCAATACAGTCCCCAAGCCACCGATTTCAAACTCTGGGCACCTATTTCTGAAAAAGTCCTCCTGCATCTGAAAAATCAGGTTCACCACCTCAAACGTCTGGATAGGGGAGTCTGGCATGCAAGGATTGAAGGAGATTTAGAGGGTGCCTCCTATTCTTATCTCCATAAGATCAATGGCAAGTGGGTAGAAGTCCATGATCCCTACGCCCTATCCTCAGATGTCAATTCGGGCAACAGCTATGTCATCAATCTAGACAAGATTAAAAAGCCAATCAAACGAGTGAAAACACAGCTGGATCCGACAGAAGCCGTCATTTATGAAATGAGCGTCCGTGATTTCTCTATGCAGAAAGAAGCTGGTTTCTCCTATCCTGGGAAGTTTGCCTCGCTGAGCGAATCTCCAGTCGTCCACGGTCAGAAGTTCGGTCTGGACTATCTGAAAGAGCTAGGTATCAGCCACGTGCAGCTTATGCCTGTCTACGATTTTGGCAGCGTTGATGAAAAGCATCCAGAGCTCGTCTACAACTGGGGCTACGACCCTGTCCAGTATAATGTCCCAGACGGCAGTTTTGCCAGCGACCCACGAGACCCCTATGCCCGTATCATAGAGCTGCAGGCGGCCATTACTGCCTATCACAATGCTGATATCAGCGTCATCATGGACGTGGTCTACAATCATGTCTATGACGCCAACAGCTATGCTTTTGAAAAAATCGTGCCCGGCTATTTTTTCCGGCTCAATGATATGGGCTACCGAACCAACGGAACCTTCTGCGGCAATGATGTAGCCAGCGAAAAAGCCATGGTCCGCCGCTATATCAAGCAGTCGGTCAAGCAATGGGTCAGTCTCTATGGCTTTGACGGTTTTCGCTTTGATCTAATGGGAATTTTAGATATCCAAACCATGCAGCAGATAGCTGACGAACTCAAGACGCTCTATCCTAACATCTATCTCTATGGTGAAGGCTGGCAAATGGATACTGGACTGGCAAGTGAGCGATTGGCTCATCAGTATAATGCTACCCAGCTTCCGGATTATGGATTTTTCAGTGACCATTTCCGTGACAGTCTCAAACAGACCATCGCCCAAGGTCGGCAAAGCGAGAGCAAGACTCCTGCTAGTCAGCTTGAAAATGTCCTGACAGCCAATGTCGGTCTAAAAGGTGAAGCTCATTTCACAGCGCCCCAGCAGGCCATTAATTATGTCGAGTGCCATGACAATGCAACAGTTTTTGATTACTTTGATATCGTCAATCCTGCTATCACCCTGCGGGATCGGCTGGCCAATTCGCGGCTGGCTCTCCATCTCGTCCTTTTGGCTCAAGGTGTGCCCTTTATCCATAGCGGTCAGGAATTTTTCCGGACTAAAAATCTGATTGACAACACCTATAATATACCCGACGAGATCAATAAGCTAGACTGGCTGCGCTCCCTGCATTACACAGAAGACATTGCTTTTATCAAGAAGCTGATTGCCTTCCGCAAGGCGCATCCGCTGCTCCATCTAAAGACCAGCACTGCCATCAAGCAAGCCTGTCAGGTCAACTGGCTGACAGACAGTTTATTGGAGTACAAGATTCAAGACAGCAAAGAGAGCATGACCATCGTCATCAACTTTGGCATCCAAGAAGCTGTCTACGAAAACAAAAACAAGCAAAAGCTACACCTCCAATACCCAGCCATTGATGCCCAAAAACCAATCGCGCCGCTAGCTGACAGTTACAGCCTAGCTGGCAAGCAGTTGATTGTGTTGAAATAGATTGTAAAACATCAGCCAATGAATAAGCTGATGTTTTTGTTTTTTACAACCCCAAATAATCCTCGACTGCTGCCTGCATTTGATCTGCAGCGACTGTCGTTTTATGACGCACTGGGGCTGTTTCTAAGCCATCCACGGCTGGTGGAAGGGCTACACCAGAAAGTTCGTGCAGTTGGTCCAAAGCCTCGAAGTCACTGAGTCCTGTTTGACCAGTCACAGCCTCAACGGCCACGACTGGGAATTTATAAGGACTAGCAGTAGATGCGATAACTGTCTTGCGCTGATCAGCTGTTTCTGCCAAGTATTTTTGATAGACAGCAGACGCAACGGCCGTATGAGGGTCTTCGATGTAGTTAGATGCTTGATAAACCCGCTTGATTTCAGCTGCTGTTTCTTCTTCTGTCGCATAGTCAGCTGCAAAGAGCTCTAAAATCTCAGCATCAAAGTCTGTCAGTTCATACTGTCCATGCTTATTCAGAGCCGCCATCAAACCAGCTGTTTTCTCAGCACTATTGCCAGACAGATGGAAAATCAAACGCTCCAAGTTAGAGGAAACCAGAATATCCATGGACGGACTAGACGTCACCTTGAAGCTCCGCTTCTTATCATAAACCTGAGTCTTGAAGAAGTCAGTCAGGACATTGTTTTCATTAGAGGCACAAATCAGCTTGCCAACCGGCAGACCGATTTGCTTGGCATAGTAGGCCGCCAGGATATTACCAAAGTTCCCCGTCGGAACTGTAAAGTTGACCTTGTCTCCTGCTGTGATTTCTCCCGTCTTCACTAACTGAGCATAGGCATAGACATAGTAGACAATCTGAGGCACCAAACGGCCGATATTCATGGAGTTGGCTGATGAAAACTGCAGTTTGTGCTCCAAGAGACGAGCTCGTAGGTCTGTGTCATTGAACATGTGCTTGACATTGGTCTGGGCATCGTCAAAGTTGCCATCAATGGCAACAACATGCGTATTGGCACCTGTCTGGGTCGTCATTTGCAGCTCTTGAACCTTGCTGACACCGTCTTTGGGATAAAAGACGATGATTTCAGTCCCAGGAACGTCCGCAAAGCCTGCCATAGCCGCCTTACCTGTGTCGCCAGAAGTCGCCGTCAAAATGACAATTTTGTTTTCCAAACCGTGCTTTTTGGCTGCGGTTGTCATCAAGTGAGGCAGGATAGACAAAGCCATATCCTTGAAGGCAATGGTCGCTCCGTGGAAAAGCTCTAGATTATACTGACCATCCAGCTTGACCAAGGGAGCAATCGCCGCATCATCAAACTTGCTGTCATAGGCATGGTTGATACAGTGGTCCAGCTCTTCTTCAGAAAAATCATCCAAAAAAGCAGACAAAACCAGCTTAGCTACTTCCTGATAAGAAGCGTCTTTGAGCTTGGAAAAGTCTAAATCGACCTGCGGATAGGTAATGGGCGTAAACAGACCGCCGTCTGTTGCCAAGCCTTGCAGAATCGCCTGGCTAGCTGTTACTCTATTCTTTTCGTCGCGTGTTGATTGATAAACTAAGGTCATTCTTTCTCATCCTTTATCTGTAGTTCGCTTTATTATACCAAAATTTATCAGAAAATTCTCGCTTTTTCACAGAGAATATAAGAAAAAGCCCATTTCTGGGCTTGTTTTCATCTTATTCATTCATAGATACGTGAACGTGGTCGTAATGGTTTTCAGTTACGCTGCCACGGTCTGGCATTTGGTTCCAAGTATTAGCTGGTCCATAAACGCTTTCAAATGGCGCGTAGAACTGTTGTTGCCAGATAACGTAAGAGATGCCTCTTTCAGTCATGTTAGAAGTAACATCGGCTGCGACCTGGTTTCCTAATTCAGTATTGTCACCAACGATAAAGTCAGCCGCCAAGCCTTTACCATGGTCACCACTATCACCTGGGCGGTAAAGACTAAATTCTGTAATTCCATATTTAGCTGCTATCTCTTCTTTCAGAGCAGCAGTTTGTGGCTGAAGACCTTCATTAGCAGGATTGTTAGTCGTCACGCTAGCTGCATCTGTTACAGCTGGAGCGTTGTAAGTTGTTGGCTCAACAGCGGCAGTTGCTTGACTGACCTGGTCTTGGCCTAATTCAGTCACTTCTGGTGCTGCCTCTGCTAGTGCTTCTGGACTTGCAGCAACTACTGGCTGTGGCGCTGCTTCTACTGGAGCGGCTGCATTGTCTTCCGCAGCTGGCGCTGCTTCACTTGCAACTTCTGCTACTGGGGCAGGAGCTTCTTCAGCAGGCGCTGGTGCTTGGTCTGCTGGAGCCGCAACAGCTTCCTCAACAGCTGGAGCTGGAGTTTCTGCTGCTTGAGCCGGTGCCGCAGGGGCTGCTTGCTCAGTACCAAAAATCTCGTCAGCTGTATAACTTTCTGTTACATATCCTGCGTTATTTCCTGCTTGGTAGCTTTGGATTTCTACAGAGGCAATTTCATTTTGTCCATTTGTTGTAACGGTCAAAACAGTACCTGGAAAAATCAAGTCTGCATTGGCAATTTGATTGATTTTTGCCAATTCAACAAGGTCAATATTCATTGCTTGAGCGATATTTCCCAAAGTGTCTCCATATTGAACAGTGTAAGTTTGTTGGTTTTCATTACTCGTAATATCCGCTTTAATTTGCTCAACTGTTCTGGCAGTCCAGTTTTGTGGCTGCTCCTCGGCTTTTGTTGTAAACAAAGGCAATGCTGACAAAGCAACAGTTGAAGCCAAAAGTAATTTCTTATTCATTTTCATTTGCATAATGCACCTTCCTAATCATTCATGATACGAAAACCATCTTACCATAAATCTTCTAAGAAAAAAGCCTTTTTCGACCTATTTAACAGAACTGTCTGCCTCCTGTAATATGGAGATTTGTTTGTAACATATTAAAATTGGCAGCAAGCAAAAGAACCCCATTTAGAGAGGTTCTTTTGGACTTATTTAAACTCTTGGTATTCTGTTAAGCTAAACCCGACCTAAGCTCTGGGCAAAATCATAAAATCTCCTAGAAGCTATCGCTTCTTCGTCCATTTTCCTATTTTTGCTGTGAGCTCTTAACGGTCTTGGTATCTTATTTCACCTTCATCATTCGGACAAGGCTGGCCCGTTCGGCTTCTTCCAGCTTCATTTCGATATAGTAGATGGTTTCTTTGAGGTCAGGGATGGTAGCATACTCTAGCCCGTTGACCCGGCGGCGGGTTTTCTCGATTTCATCCGCCATGAGCTGGCAGCTTTTTTCAATCTCAGCCAGTCGCAGCAGGTCCGGAAGCAGATCGCTCATGCTTTCAATAGTTTCATCCATTTGGCTGTTAGACGCCACATAGCTATAAACCACGTCTCCCTCGTCATCACTGTATGAATTGTCAATATGGGCATGCATCTTGGGCACGCGCACACTCATAATATTCTCTGTTTCCACATGCAGATTGACTTCCCGCATGGGCACAGCAAAGATTTCCTGGACCATGAGATCACTCTCCAATGCCTTGGCCATGACAAAATCCTGTAGGTGACCAACTAGAGCTGCTTCGACCTTTTGCCGGAGCTGATTGTTCTCACGGACAGACTCAATGAAGCGCCGCATCAGCTCATCCCGCTTATCCTTGAGCAATTTATGCCCACGGACAGCCGTTTTGAGACGGGCTTTTAAGTTATTCAGCTCCATCCGAGTCGGCTTGACATTGAGTCGCGTCATCTTTCTTCCTCCTTGGTCTGCGGCAGGTATTGGTCAATCATACCGTCCTTGATCCGCTTGAGCTCCGTTCTTGGTAAGATGGACAGGAGTTCCCAGCCCAGATCCAAGCTTTCCTCAATGGTTCGATTGGTCTGGAAACCTTGATTGATGTATTCCTGCTCGAAGCGGTCGGTAAAACGTACATAGAGCTTGTCCGTTTCGGACAGGGCGGATTCCCCCAGAACGACAGCCAACTCCTTGGCCTGCTTGCCTTGCGCATAGGCGGCAAATAGCTGGTTCATAGTTGCGGCATGGTCACCTCTGGTCTTGCCCTCACCCGATCCCTTGTCCTTGAGACGAGACAGAGAAGGCAGGACATTGATGGGCGGACGATAGCCGCTGTTGTAAAGGTCGCGTGAAAGGATAATCTGGCCTTCCGTAATATAACCTGTCAAGTCTGGAATCGGATGGGTAATGTCATCCTCTGGCATGGACAGAATCGGAATCTGCGTCACTGAGCCTTTCTTGCCAACCAGACGTCCAGCCCGCTCATAGAGGGTTGACAGGTTCGTATAGAGGTAGCCCGGATACCCACGGCGGCCTGGCACTTCACGACGAGCTGCAGAAACTTCCCGCAGGGCTTCACAATAGTTGGTCATGTCGGTCATGATGACCAGAACGTGCATATCCTTTTCATAAGCTAGGTACTCGGCTGCTGTCAGGGCAATCCGCGGCGTCGCAATACGCTCGATAGCTGGGTCATTAGCCAGATTGATAAAGAGCACCGAGCGGTCAATGGCTCCAGTCTCCCGGAGGTCATTCATGAAGAACTCGGCTTCTTCAAAGGTAATCCCCATGGCCGCAAAGACCACGGCGAAGTTTTCATCAGAGTTAAGCACGGTTGCCTGACGGGCGATTTGAGCGGCTAATTCCTTGTGGGGCAGACCAGAGCCAGAAAATACTGGCAGTTTTTGCCCCCGAACCAAGGTATTGAGGTGGTCGATGGCCGAAATTCCAGTCTGAATAAACTCATCCGGATAGTCGCGAGCTACTGGATTGATAGCTTGACCGTCAATATCCAGATATTTTTCTGGCAAGATAGCTGGGCCGCCATCAATTGGCTTGCCCATTCCATTGAAAATCCGTCCCACCATGTCTTCTGACACTGGTAGCTCTAGCGGACGGCCGGTAAAGCGAACCTTGGCTTTTTCTAGATTAATCCCACTGGAGCCTTCAAAAAGCTGGACCATAGCCTTATCTTCTTGGACTTCCAGAACCTGGCCCTGACGCTTGCTGCCGTCATGCAGCTGGATTTCTACCAATTCATTGAAATGCACACCAGCGACTTGGTCGACAATCATCAGAGGGCCGACAACTTCACTGACGGTGCGGTATTCTTTAATGACGCTCATTGTCTAGTCCTCCTTGTGCAAGAATCTGGTGCAGGGTTTCCTCAATAGTCTGACTGAGGGCCTGGATTTTTTCCAGCTGGTCTTCATGGACAAACTTGCTGCGGGCAATTCGGTCACGCAGCTCCACCGTTCCTTCCATGATTTCCCGGAAATAAGCTCCCAGCTCCAAGGCACGATTGGCCTCCGCATCGAAGGTCAGGATATTGCTCAATAAAGCCACCTGTTTTTTGAAAGAAGTATAGGTGTCCACATCATCAAAGGCATTCTGCTGCAGGTAGTCCTCGCGAATCATCTTAGCAGCATTCATGGTCAGGCGGTCCTTTTCAGACAAGGAATCCAAGCCTACCAAACGCACGATTTCCTGCAGTTCGCTTTCCTTTTGCAGGATATTCATGGCCTTGGTGACCTTCTCAGCCCAAGCAATCTTCTCATGCTGGTCGATATAGGCTCCCACTTCGTCTAGGTAGAGCGAATAAGAGCTCAGCCAGTTGATAGCAGGGAAGTGCCGACGTTGAGCAAGTTGAGCATCCAAGCCCCAGAAGACCTTGACAATCCGCAGGGTATTTTGCGTTACCGGCTCAGAAATATCTCCACCCGGAGGGGATACGGCCCCGATAGCAGTAATAGAGCCTTCACGCGCAGTCGAACCGAGCGTCTTGACCCGGCCTGCTCGCTCGTAATACTCCGCAATCCGGCTGCCAAGATAGGCTGGATAGCCTTCGTCACCTGGCATTTCTTCCAGACGGCCGGACATTTCCCGCAGTGCTTCCGCCCAGCGAGAGGTAGAATCCGCCATGATAGCCACCGAATAACCCATATCACGGAAGTATTCGGCAATCGTAATCCCTGTGTAAATTGATGCTTCCCGGGCCGCCACCGGCATATTGGAGGTGTTGGCAATCAGCACCGTCCGCTGCATGATGGACTGGCCAGTTGATGGGTCGATTAGTTCTGGAAATTCATTGAGTACGTCAGTCATTTCATTGCCACGCTCACCGCAGCCGACATAGATAACGATGTCAACATTGGCAAACTTGGCCACCTGGTGCTGAACCACAGTCTTACCAGCCCCGAATGGTCCTGGTACAGCAGCTGCTCCGCCCTTGGTCACTGGGAAGAAGGTGTCGATAACCCGCTGACCTGTCACCAAAGGCTCAACCGGAATCAGCTTTTGAGCGAAAGGACGACCTTGACGCACTGGCCATTTTTGCATGAGAGTCCCTTTAAAAATAGACCCATCCGCCTGCTCAATCTCGTAAACAGTCTCTTCGACAGCAAAACTGCCAGCAGAGATGTTGACCAAGCGTCCACTGATACCAACCGGCACCATGATGCGGTGCTCCACCAGATTAGTCTCCTGCACCGTTCCCAGAATATCACCAGCCTCAACCACATCTCCGACAGACAGACTTGGAGCAAAATCCCACTTAGTCTCTCGGTCTAGATTTGGCAATTGGACACCGCGGACGAGGAAGTCGCTCTCCGTGATGGTCTGGAAACGTTTCAAAGGCCGCTGAATCCCGTCAAACATCTGGGAAATCAGACCAGGTCCCAGTTCAACGGACAGAGGGCTTCCAGTCGTGATGACCGGCTCTCCCGGACCCAAGCCAGAAGTTTCCTCATAAACCTGGATAGAGGCTTGGTCCCGCCGCATTTCGATAATTTCACCGATTAGCCCCAAATCGCCAACCCGGCAGATATCCTGAATATTCGCTTCCTGCATCCCTGATGCCAGCACCAGAGGGCCAGAAACTTTGATAATCTTTCCTTGACTCACAATCTTCCTCCATTCTTGGGAGATTTTTCTTGCTTCTCCATGAAAATCAAAGAGCAAACTAAGTAACAGTTTGAATTTCATTTCCAAATAGTATTTTTTGATCCTTGCCGCGAGTTTGATATCCTTCTTAGCTAGCTCTACAGCAAGGATTGTTTCTTTTTATCTTAAAAATAAGATAAGGCTTTTATTTGCTGACCCTTTTCGTCGAAATTGTCTGGGCTGAGCCATTTTTCTAGACGGCTCTTGACGGCCGGCCAATCCTTGTCAATCATAGACAGCCAGTCAGTGTCTCGGTTGCGCCCCTTATAGACAAGAGCTTGACGAAACCTGCCTTCATAGATAAAACCAAGCCGTTCTGCTGCCCGCCTTGACGGCTGATTGAGGGCATCGCATTTCCATTCATAGCGGCGATACTCCAGCTCTTCAAAGACATAGCGTGCCAGCAAGTATTGGGCTTCAGTAGCCAGTCTGGTGCGCTTCAACTCGGGCGAATAGGTCACAGCTCCCACTTCGATGACACGGTTATTTCGGTCAATCCTCATCAAGGCAAAAGTTCCTAGAGCCTTACCGCTCTCCTTGTCTACAATCGCATAGTGAAAACGATCCTGAGCCGCCAGCATCTGATCTAGCTTCTGGGACCATTCCTCCTGACTTTGGGCAGGATTTTGAAAAAGATAGGTCCACATATCCGCAGGAGAATCCGGACCATACACTTCATACAAATCCGCCCCATGCTTTTCCTTGGACAAACGCTCGATAATAACATACTGGCCTTCGATTCGCTCCAGATTGGGCAAGTTTCCCGGCTGAAAATCCGGCAGAGCATCCCCAATGGGCTGACCTAGTTGATTGATTCGCATAAAAACCTCACAATATATCCTGTCCAACAGCCTTTTCGACATTTTCATGGATCCGCGAAAGAGCCAGACCCGTGCTCCCCTTATGGGTAGGGATAAGCACAAGAGCAGGAATCTCCAGCTGGTCATAGTAGGCCAGGGTTTCTGGAATATCCGCAGCTATATCCTCCGTCAGATAGATAATGCCGAAATCTTCGCGGGCGAGCCGACGCAGGGTATTGACCGTCTCCTGAGCTTCCTTCACTGGAAAGGTCTGAAAACCAATCAGCTTAAAAGGGAGAATGGTATCGCGATTCCCCACGACCGCAATCTTGTAGCTAGTCTTGTCCATAAATCGGTCGCATCCTTTCTCTGATAAGCTCTACGGGCAGCTGATTGTCCATTCCGGTCAAAATCAACCGCAGATTCTTGACTTCCAACTCCTTGCCCAGCAGATAGCGGGCCAGAGGTAGTGGTCCATCTGTCTCAAACTGACCAGCCGCCAGCAACTTAGCCTGCAAGAGGTCCGCTAGATATTCTAACTCTACTGTCGTCAAGGTCTGGTTCCGCATTTTTTCCTCATAGGAGCGCAGATCCAGATCGTAACCACAGGGATTGACCTGGCTAAACCAAGTCAAGAAATCCCCCTGCTCTGCCATAGCAATCCAGTTGGCAGCAGAAAGGCTTCCTTCATCAGACAGGAGCTGCCTCATAAAGCTGCGCGGTTTTCCCAAGCCAACAGCCCGCTTGACGGTGATGGCATTGTAAAAATCAATAGTCAGATTCACCAGCTGCAGCAGGCTCTCATCTTCCAACTCCTGTGTCAGACGCTTGAGATGCTGGAAATAAGCCATGTCCATGCCAATCTCCAGCACGCGCACATCCTGATAATCCTGGTATTCCTGCCAGGTCGCAAGCACCTCGTCCAGCATGAAATCTGGACAATACTCAGCCGAAAAGGCCATGACCAAGTGCTCCAAAACCTCCAGCGAATAGGTCCCCACCGGCATCAGCAAATGCTCCAAGGACTGACCTGTCGCCCGACCCTTTAGAAAAACTTTGAGATTGTGGTAGGTGTAGCGGAGCGTGAAAATCTCCACCAGCTCCTTACTTGGACTAATCTCAAGCGCCCAATTATAAACGGAATACAAATGCTTCATCAGTACTTGCTCAATGGCATTGAGATCCTTGATAGCTTCAGCATCCATGGCATAGACCGTTCCCTGCAGAAGAGCCGAACAGCTGGCAGGATCGTCAGCCTGCAGCAACTGTTCATATTGCTGGGGCGTCAAAAAGGAAGCCTCCTGCACACTAATGGCTGTATTGACTTGAGAGAAGCTTGTTTCACTCATGGTCCGCCTCCTATTCTGCCTGGTCTTTGAAAATATCCTGAGCCAGACGGTAGCTTTCCTCCTGCCAGACAAAGTCCAGCAAGTCACGATAGAGATAACTGTCATCCACCCGTCCCTGGCTTAGTACAAAACCTGCCTGACCGGCTATAGACTGGTCTGAAAAGTGTACTTGCGGAAAGGCCTTTTTCAAGCCTTCTAACTGGCTGGAGCTGAATTTCTCAGCTGATAGGGCACCGAAAACCAGTGTCAACTCTTCCTCTGGATATTTAGCAAGGACACTCTTCAGAAATTGCTCTTCCTCAATCTGTGACCAAGCCACCATCTGAGCATAGGATTCCTCAAAAAGCTCTCTGAGAACCCGCTGCTTGATGACCAAAGTAGACTGGCGCTTTTGATTTTCCAACTGCTGGATTTCACGTTGACTGCGCCGGCTGATTTCTTTGAGCTGCTGCTCCCGCTGTCCAAGCTTTTGCCGAACCAGCTGGGCCTCACGCTCCTTGGCTTCCTGCTCTATTTTCTCAGTAGCCTCGGCCAAAAGCAAACGCCCCTTCTCGTGAGCCTGCTCCAAGACAGAAGCTTTGAGATCTGATATGTCAGACATAAAAGCCTCCTTACTTCACATTCAGAACCATGATGAAGGATACAACGAAAGCCAAGATGGCGTAGGTTTCAACCATGGCCGCAAGGATAACTCCTTTCATGACCTCTTCCGGGCGCTTGGCCAAAATCTGAATACCAGCTGTCGCCACTCGCCCTTGGTGCTTGGCTGAAAAGTAGCCTACGATGGCAACCGGCAGAGCTGCTAGGAAATAAGCCACGCCTGATTGCAGAGCCAATTCTGGCTTGATATTAAAGAAAACGGTAATCCCGATAACAAAGCCGTAGAGACCTTGGGTACCCGGCAAAAGCTGCAGAATCAGAGCTTGAGCGAATTTTTCCGGCTGCTCTTTCAAGAGGGCTGCCGCTGCCTGACCTGTGCTTCCAACACCTAAAGCTGAGCCCATTCCGCTGAGAAAAACCGCCAAAGCTACTCCCAGACCTGCAAAAAAGGCGCCGCCGTAAGTTCCAAAATATGATGCTAAATGTTCCATGATTTACTCCTATGAAAATGCTGTAATCGTCATAAAACCAACAGCTAGTTGAATGAATAATACTTGTTTTGATGTTTTAGAAAGTGTTTTTATAAAGATGAGCTTCTCATCTCTTACCATAGTTCCTAATCTTTATTTCTTGCTTTGCTGAACGTATTTTTCGCTAGGCTTGAGCGGAGTGAAAGGCTTGCCGCCTCCGTCGTAGAATTTTCCAAAGAATTCCACGAAAATCAAACGTGCTCCGTGTACATAACCGGACAGAAAAGATAGAAACATATTGACCAAATGCAGGGCAATAAAGAGTAGAATGCCAATGCTAAAGCGAGCGACAGGTGGAAAGAGGCTGACAATCAGGTTAAAGGCCGAGCCAATGCTGGCTCCCGAAAGCCCCAAAGCCATCAGCCGCGTAAAGCTGACAAGATCTCCTACATAGCCGCTGACATTGTAGAGATTAAAGAGACCTGACCCCAGTCCTGACAAGCTCTTAGCACTGACAATGGATACTGCCAATATGCCCAGAGCATTGATGATGGCCAGCCACTGACCAATCGTTGCTGCAAAGGCCAAGGATGGAAAGAAATTCCCCAAGGCCAAGAGTAGCAGCCCCAGCAAAATAAGCACCCAAGCAAAGCCTGCATTATAAGCTTCTGCATAATCCTTAAGGCGGATATTTTTCAGACCGCTGAGGAAGAGACCTGCCAGCACTGTAACAAAGCCAAAGACGACCGAAATAACCAGAATCGTCATGGCGTCGGAGCTGGTGCTAATCAGAGCGAAGGGCAGTTCAAATCCAAAGAAAGAGCCATAAACCAGTCCCCAGATGATGACTGCCACACCCAGCAGGCGGAAGAATCGCAGATTCTTAGCCAGTCCCGGCTTGACATGCAAGAAGTGCAGCGCCAGACTGGTGCCCACAAAGAGCAAGAACCCGTAGCCAATGTCGGCAACCATCATGCCAAAGAATACAAAATAAAATAGGGAAACGACGGGGGTTGGATCCTTGTCACCATACTTAGGCAGGGAATACATCTCCGTCACTAGCTCGAAGGGCTCCACCAAGGCATTGTTTTTTAGCTTGGTCGGAACCTTATCTTCCTCGTCCTGTCGAATCTCTCTGGTCTGGATGAGAATGCTCTGGCCAAACTGCTCTGTCAAGCAAGCCTCAAGAGCTTGAACTTGATTGCTTTCGATCCAGCCTTCCAAGGCTGCCAGATTTTGCGTGCTGGCTAACTGGTTCTTACTTTCTTGACGGGAGGAGAGATTGCAGAGATAGTCCAGTTGAACCTTAAGCTGGTCCAGTTCATTCTTGGAAGCTGCCAGACTATTTGTCAGAGCTTCCGCCACAGCCTCCTGCTGTCGAATATTGGCCTTGAGCTGGGCTACCCTCTCAGCAGGCAGTTCCGCATGGTCAAACTCAAAGGGCTTAAAGCCATACTCTTTCATGATTTTGCGAACATCTTCCAGAGAGCCTGTCTTATAAAAAATAAGAACCCCATGCTCCGTATCATCGGTAAAGACTTCCTGAAACTTCAGATCAGGATATGCTCCCAGAGTCAGACGCAGAGCATCGTCGTCTGTATTGGGAATCGTCCCAATCAAAGCTCCCAGATGACTGAAAGTCGCAGCTGCTTGCGGTGTTAGCTCCAGTGGCTCCCACTTCTCCAGTGCAGCCACTTCCAAGCGGTCAGCTTCTATCTGTTCCTTAGCATCTTGTAAGACCTTAAGCTGCTTGCTGATTCCTTCTAATAGCGCTGCCTCATCTCGATCCTTACCTGCCTGCTCTAAAGCCGCAAAGGATAATTCCAAAGGATCTTCTTTTAAGGACTCTAGCAGCTTCTTTTTGGGCATAAAGGGCTCCAGCTCTGCAATCAGCCTCTCGAGCTTTTCCTGACGACTGAGCAAATCCTGCTGAGATAGCTGCCGATCTGGCCGGCCGACTAAAGCCTGCTCAAAGGCTGCCTGCCAGTCCTCTTCCTGCCGCAGGTCATGAATCTGAACCGACTCTAAGCCCTGTAGGTAAAAGAGAAGCTGGTCCAGCAGTTCCTTGGGCAAAAGCAGAGACAACTGCTGCATTTGACTAATGGCCATAGGCTTCTACCACCTTCTCTACAATGGCTCGCGCCAAGTCTGCTTTTTTGTCCGTCAGCGCAGCCGCAACCTTGTCCTCATTTTGCTGGGTTGTCTGCTCCAAGTCTTGCTGCAGGTGCACCAACTTTTGCTGGGAAGTCGCGGTTAATTCCTCTGCCAGCTTCTGCGTTTCAGCGTCATAGGTCAGACCCAGCTGCCTGAGATTTTCATCTACCTGCTGCCGTAGCTCCTGAGCCTGCTTCCTGTAGCCCATCAAAACTTCTTCTGCAGCAGTCTCAATTTCCTGCATTTTTTCAAGTGTTTCATTGGCCATCTATTCACCCCCTCGTTTTCAAAAACCTTCGAAAACGGATTTTAAAATCTGCATTCCTAGCTGACTGTCCAACCATCTGGCAAGTTATCTTCTGGAATACAGCTTCGTACTTGCATAAATTATAACATATTTTCAGAAAAACTGTCAGAGATTACTAAACAGGCATCTCAAACTAATAGGAAAAGCCGATATAGATTTGATTCATTTCAATACTTACAAATCAGGCTCAGCTGTGCACTCTTGATAAGTTTCAGTCTTGCAAACGGTTTATTTGTCTATAACTATGTTATAATATAAACAAATTCTAAGACAAATATAGAATAGCAGAAAAGTAAAAGTGGCTTCAATGTACCTTCCAGCCAGAACAGCCCTTAAACTTTTAATAAACATTATCCCATGAAGAAAGTGATTTTATGAGTCAGCAGAATATCTTGGCCATCATTGAGAGCCATCTTGACAAGATGACCGACTTGGAACAGAGGATTGGTCACTATTTTTTGAATCCAAATAGTATTCAAGAGGATTTATCCTCTTTGCAAGTCGCTCAAACCTTGCACATTTCTCAAGCAGCCTTGACCCGTTTCGCCAAAAAATGTGGCTTTAAAGGTTATCGAGAATTTAGCTTTCAATATCTACAGGATCTACCAAAGGCACAAACCGAGGCGGATAATATGCAAAGCAGCTTATCTCGTCATGTCTTGTACAACTACAATCAAATCCACCAGCAAACAAAAGAACTGATAGATGAGGAAAAGCTGGAGCGAGTGGCTCAAATCATAGAAGAGGCGGACCGAGTTTATTTCTTTGGAACAGGGAGCTCGGGCTTAGTAGCACGTGATATGAAGCTGCGCTTCATGAGACTGGGAGTCGTTTGTGAAGCCCTAACCGACCAAGATGGCTTCGCTTGGACAACTAGTATTCTGGACAAGAACTGCCTCGTTATTGGATTTTCTCTATCCGGACAAACCCAGTCCATCATTGACAGCTTGATTGACGCTAAAAATATGGGAGCAAAAACCATCTTGGTGACAGGACAACCTGAAAAGATTCAAGAAGACTTCACTGAAGTCGTTCCTGTTGCCCTTCAAAGCAAGCCTGAGTTTATCCTGCGAATTTCAGCACAATTCCCCATGCTTCTCATGATCGATCTTATCTATGCCTTTTTCCTCGAGATTAACCGCGAGAAGAAAGAAAAAATCTTTAACAGCTATTGGGAAAACCAGAAATTGAATGGCTACTACCGTCGCAATACCCACAAAAGATAAAAACGATTCAGGATTTTCTGACTCGTTTTTCTTTTTCGGTCTAACTTTTTTCTCTTTCTTTCACAAGGGAAGGATTGGCCCGTAGATTTCTAATTGAGGCTGAACTTTTTCCATATGAAAAGCATCGTAGGCACGCCACTTTTGATAAGTAGACTGATCCATTTTGAGGCTACTAAGACCAATTAAAAAACTAGCACGTTTATGGAATCTTTCAAGAGCAATGAGGAGGCGGTTATCCGGGGCTTTGGCTTTCTCCAAGCTCCTTAAAACTTCTGCTAAGCACTCGTAAAAGCGGATTTCATCACTTGATTGAATTGTCTTCTTTTGAAAATCTTCCATCAAAGAATCTAGAAGCTGAGCAGCTTCCTGAATGAAACTTCTTTCTGTCATTTGATTTTCCTCTTGAAAGACAAGGAACCTGAGAAAAATCTCAGGTTAAGCTTGTCTATTTTTGAAATGATAGTAGGCTCCAAACATACCCGCAGTATTTTGATGATGAGCAAAGGCCAGTTTGGTTTTGTCAGCAATGCTTGGGACTAAAGCATCCTGCAAAGTCGCCTGAATCCGCGGTCTAAGGATAGCTTCTTGTCCCATGATGCCGCCTCCTAGGATAACAACTTCCGGATTAACGACATAGCAGATATTGGCAATTCCTTGACCTAGATAGCCAACCATGCGATCGATGCCCTCGATACAGAGTTTATTGCCCTCAGTTGCTTCTTTGAAAATCCGACGGCCATTCCAATGCTCTGCGTCTTCTCCATGTAGCTCAGCCACATAATTGACCAGAGCTGTTGTAGATGCCACATCCTGAAAGGCTCCGTCTGGTAGATGCAGGTAACCGACCTCACAAGCAGAGTTACTAAAGCCATGGAAGACCTGACCATCTACGACCAGACAGCCTCCGATACCTGTACCGATTGTCAAACAAAGGGCAATCTTGGCTCCCTTGCCACTGCCCGACATAGCCTCCGCCAAGCCAGCACAGTTGACATCATTTTCAATCTCACAAGGCAGGGAGAATTTTTCTTCCAGCACTTTTTTGAACTGGGTCCCAGCGTAATTCGGAATCTGCGGCCCGGCATAGAAAATTTCACCCTTGTCTGGATCTACCATACCAGCTGAAGAAATACAAATCCCAGCCAGAGCTCCTTTTTCTAAATAGGCTGCAACAATGCCTTCAACTTTCTGCATAATTCCCGGACCGCCTTTGTGGGCCTCTGTTGGCATTTCATGTGCTTCCACCAAGGTTTCCGCCTCGTCAATTAAGCCATACTTGATATTGGTACCGCCAATATCAATAGCAAAATAGTGTTTCATAGCACACCTTCTCTCTAGTGTTTATCCTGTTGCTTATAAAAATTGCTCCTTGGTTTGTCTAATCAACTGAGCAGCTTCTTCCACAATTGGCCGATCACTTTCCTGTAGCGGTGTCAGAGGAGAGCGGACAGATCCGATGGCCAAGTCTTCGTTAATTTCCAAAACACCCTTAATAACAGCGTACATATTGCCGTGGGCGCTGGTTAATTTTCCGATGATGGCATTAATCGCATATTGCAATTCTTTAGCCCGTTCCAATTCCTTGTCAGCAATCAGTTGATTGAGTTTGAGAAAGAGTTCTGGCATAGCTCCGTATGTACCACCGATACCGGCTGCAGCACCCATAAGACGGCCACCTAAGAATTGCTCATCTGGACCATTAAAGACTACATGATCTTCTTCCCCAAGAGATACAAAGGTCTGAATATCCTGCACCGGCATTGAAGAGTTCTTCACACCAATCACGCGCTCATTCTTGAGCATTTCCTTGTAAAGGCCAGGAGTCAAGGCTACACCAGCCAGCTGAGGGATATTGTAAATCACGAAATCAGTATTAGGCGCCGCCGCACTGATGTCATTCCAATACTGGGCAACCGAATACTCTGGCAAACGGAAATAAATCGGCGGAATAGCTGCAATAGCATCGACACCCAAACTTTCCGCATGACGAGCCAGTTCCACGCTGTCTTTAGTATTGTTGCAAGCCACATGAGCAATGATAGTCAGACGCCCCTTAGCAACTTTCATCACTTCTTCTAGAACCCGTTTTCGGTCTTCCACGCTCAGATAGATACACTCGCCCGAAGAACCGTTGACATAAAGACCTTGCACGCCCTTGGCGATGAAATATTCCACTAAAGCGCGAGTCCGCTCCGGGCTGATTTCACCTTCCTCGTCATAGCAGGCATAGAAAGCAGGAATGACACCTTGGTATTTGGTCATATTTTTCATTTTCTTTTATCTCCAAATCTAAAATTTCTATAAATTAAGGCCTTTCGTATTTGGCAAAAATCTTCTCTAAAACAGTAATCTGCATGAAGGCCAATCCAGCAAAACCGATTAAAATAAGGAGCGACAGCCCTAGTAAAAGCAAAAGTCCTGAACTAAGAAGCACTGTCAAAATAGCTACTAGAATTGCTATCATCAGGAAAAACCAAGGAAAGTTAAGACTGAGCAAAACTAGACTAGTCTGTAACCCACCTATGAGAGACTGCTCAAATCGGCCAGCCAGTGGATAAACACACAAAAAGAGTGCTGTTGTAAAGATAAGAAGAGCAAAGCAGGCAACTTTCAGTATTTGAAAAGGCAGAGCCTCCTGCCCCCAGATAAGAAGGAGGTCAAAAATACTGATAGCAGACAGCATCAGCTCCAGCAGACCCAATTTGAAGCCCAACTGCCAATTTTCTCGGAAGGCCTTGATATAGACAGCCGTTACTTTTACACGACGACCGCCTTTGATCTCAAAAAGAGTTTGATAGAGGCTTAGCTTCGCAATACCAATGGTTAGAAGAGGCAGAGATGTCAGCAGAAAAAGCAAGTTTACAGTCGCTAAATCAAGGATTTTCTCACAAATCTGCATAAAGAAATTATCCGTATCAAAAATAGTCTCTATCAATCGGCTACCTCTTTTATCCATTGCTAGCCTCCTTTTCAAATATTAATCCAACAAAACTTTAAATACACACTTTTTAACTGTCTCTTCTCTGCCAGCAAATTGATTGGGCTGGTGGGCTTCTTCTGGCAAAAAAGCAGCAAAATTGAAACCGTCTAATAAGAGCGGATAAGTCTGTTCGCAAACAACAAAACCAATATCTCGACCTTCATCATAGGCTTCCTGAACTTCTCTAATCTGACAGCCATATTGGATCAGTTCATGCCCTTCCAAAAGAAAGTGCAAGTCCAAGTATTTCTGGTGAAATTCAAAGCTTTCCTCTTGCTGCTGACTGAGAGTATTTTCCTGCAAAAAGAAGAAGACCCTATCACCATCTACTTCATAGCGCCCTGAGTTTAGATTAGATACATCGTGACTCAGGAGATAATCAATGGCTGTATCGATATTTTTGTGAATCCCTCGATAGCGAACGAGATTCTCTAATTGATCAAAAATCATATTTCTATCCTTTAACAGCTCCCATAGTGATTCCTTGTGTGAAGGATTTTTGGAAGATGAGGAAGACTGCCACAATTGGCACTGCAGCCAAAGCAGCTCCAGCCATGATTAGGCCATAGTTGGTTGCCATTTCAGCCTGCATGGTCGCAACCCCGAGAGATATTGTCAGATTTTGTCTAGATGTCAACATAACCAACTGCATAAAGTAGTCGTTCCAAGTATTGATAAAGGTAAAAATAGCTAGAGCCGCAAAGCCCGGTTTGACAATCGGGAAAGCAACACTCCAGAAAGTCCGAATTTCGCCACAACCGTCGATTTTAGCAGACTCAAGAAGTTCTGTCGGAATGTTTTCACTGAACTGCTTCATTAGAAAAACTCCGAAAGGCCAGCCAACCAACGGTAAGATTACCGCAGCCAAGGTATCGTGAATTCCCATGAAATTCACAATACGCACTAGTGGTACCAGCACTACTTGCTTAGGCAAAGCCATGGCCGCAATGAAGATTGCAAAAAGAATCCGTTGACCATAGAACCGCTTCTTGGCCAAAACATATCCTGCCAAAGAAGAAGTGGCGCAGACCAGAAACATGGTCGCAAGCGAAATGAAAACACTATTCCACATCCATTGCATGGCTGGATTTTGCACCATCAATTGCTGGAAGTTTTCAACTGTTGGCATTTTTGGCCACCATTCTGGCGGAATGACAATCGTTGCTGGTTGAGATTTGAAAGCTCCTGTCAAAATCCAATAGAAAGGAAAGACAAAGAGGATGGTTAGTATGGCCAGAACAAATCCTGATACTACCTTAAAAACATTCATTTTTTTAGTTTGCATCTTCTTTCTCCTTTCTCTAGTATTCTACATCGTTTCCAAGAATCTTGAATTGGGCGAAGCTGATGATGGCAATCATGACTGCTAGAAAGACTCCCATGGTATTAGCGTAGCCGTATTCAGATAACTTGAAGGCTTTTTCATACAGATAGTACATGAGCGTACTGGTTGAGTAATTAGGTCCGCCTGATGTCAAGAGCTGAATCAAGGCAAAACACTGGAATGAGTTAATTGTAGTAATGATAGCAATGTAAAGGGTTGTTGGAAGCAGGCTAGGCCATTTGATCTTCCAGAAGACTTGCATTTCTGTCGCACCATCCACTCGCGCAGCCTCAACTAGAGAATTGTCAATATTTCCCATAGCTGCGATATAGAGAATGATAGGTTGACCCACAGAAGTTGTTAAGAGAATAATGATAATCGCTAGCAATGCCCAATGTTTATCGCCAAGCCAAGAAATATTTTGATTGATGACATGGCCTGACTTCAAAACAAAGTTCAAAATACCAGACAGCGGATCGTAGATCCATTTCCATACAACCGTCACAGCTACGCTCCCTGTAACAACTGGCAGGAAGAATACAAAACGGTAAAAGGAACGAGAGACAGCATTCATCTCATAAGTCTGCGAAGCCACAAACAAAGAGAAGAGAACTACAATCGGCACAGAGCCGACCACGATAATGACCGTATTAATCAGAGATTTCATAAAGACCGGATCTTTAAACATCCGAATATAATTATCAAATCCGACAAAAGTAAAGGAGGTCATCGTATAGTTAAAAAAACTAGTAACAAAACCCATAATCATAGGTGCCAAGACAAATACCGTGAAAAATATCAGAATTGGAGCTAAAAACGCGTATGATACTAGGGTTTCTTTCATTCTGATTTTATTGACTTTCACAATGAGGTACCCCTCTTTCAAGATTTTCTAACAAAATCCCCCTTTTTCTACTTCTAGAAACTGTCAACAGAAAAAGGGGAGGATTTCACATTTGCTTATTTTTTAGTAATTGTTTCGTTTGCTTTTTCTGTAAATGTCTTCAAAGCAGGTTCAACCTTTTCATCACCATTGGATACAGATTGGAGCATTGGGAACCAAAGTGTTCTCATTTCCGCAAAGCCATCAATAGTGTTGTAATATGGTGAATAGTACTGAGTCCATCCACTGATGGTTTCCATACGTTTATCATCATAGAGTTTTCCAAATGAAGTACGAACTGGGAAAGCACCTGTACGAACTACATTCTTAGGTCCCCATTCCTTGTCATCAGCGATAAATTGGACGAATTTCTTAGAAGCTGCTACTTTCTTTTCATCTTTATTGTTAAAGACTGCAAATCCGTTTACAAGATACTCAAGTGCTGGTTTGCCAGATTCTGATGGGAACGGTACTTCCACTACATCGACTTTGCTGGCTTCTAAAAGTTGCGCTTGAATACCATTTTGAGAAGGAGCCCAAAGAAGAGTGTAGGATGTTTGGCCGTTAGCAAAGTTTTGAATATCTGCTCCACCATCATATTGAGAGCCGTTCATCATCAAACCGTCATTAATCCAGCCAACTGCTTTTTCCAGTCCTTTGACAAACTTAGGATCATCAGTTGTGTATTTGGTAACTTTTTCATCTGTAATAGATCCGCCATAAAGATTAGCGATGAAGGCACGAGTTCCTTGGTCACCACCTTGACCATTACTAAAGAGGGAACCTGGAGTGTAGCCTTTATCTTTCAGAGCTTTCAGCACTTTTTCAAAATCAGATGTTGTCCAGCCTTCCTTTACAAGATTTGCTACACCGGCATCTTCCAACATTTTCTTATTGAAAGCCATATAGAATGGAGCAGAGCTGATAGGATACATGTAAGCTTTATCTCCTGCCTTGCTAGCTTGGATAATGTTATCATTATTGACGTCTTTGACAAAGTCATCAGTAAAGAGATCGTTCAAATCAGCTAATTTACCATTTTTTCCATACTGAATAATCCGACCTGGTGCATCAAACAAAACATCTGGTGCTGTGCCTGCTTCGATAGCTGTCGTAATCTTTTCAGGACCAGATTTAAAGTCAATAGTTTCTAGATTGACATGAATATCTGGATTCGCTTTTTCAAAAGCTTCGATAATTGATTTTTCATAAGTTCCAACACCATCGTTGGCATTTTCCTGTGTGAAGACTGGGAAAGCCCACCAAGTAATCTCTGTTTTGCCAGAATTACTGCCAGAGCTAGCTGTTTTATCTGATCCGCCATTGTTTCCACAGGCTGCTAAAGAAACAATTGCAGCACCTGTCAATAACGATGCGAATAATTTTCCGAATTTCATATCCTTTTCTCCTTAAAAATGAATTTCTCTTGAATATGGCCCTTTTCTTTACAAAAACTGAAAGACTTATTTGTCTTTGTTTTTCCAGCTTCAAGCAAGAATTGGGCTTGGCGATAGACATGGACCTGTTAGCCCTTCTTGTTTTACTGCTTCTTCAGAACAGTAAATAACTATTTTAGAATCTTAACTCGATAAATTCACTCCTTTTTAATAAATCTCTTTTTATAGATAGCGTTTTCATTTTTGTTTAAAATTCTTAAATTTCGATTCGTTCTTGACTATCAAAGTCAAATATATGAGCCTTAGGCATCTTAAAGGTAAAGCGAATCTTAGAGCCAGGCTCCAAATAGTTAGAAGCTTCCACTTTGGCTGAAAATTCTTGTACGCCAGCCTTACAATAGAGAACAGACTCACTGCCTAGCAACTCAGAAACGGTGACTTCAGCATCTACAGTGCTATCTGGAAAAGTATCTTCTACTATCAACTCAGCCGAGATATCCTCTGGTCGAATGCCCAGTATCACTTTCTTTCCTTCATAGCCTTTTTCTTCTAGGATTTTACGTTGACCGTCTGGAAGTCCTACAGCAAACCCTTGTCCATCTGTAAGCTGATTGCCCTCTAAGTTCACTTCAAAGAAATTCATAGCTGGACTGCCGATAAAGCCTGCCACAAATTTATTAGCTGGTTCGTTATAAAGTTCCTGCGGCGTACCGATTTGCTCGATTCGACCGATAGTACCTGTTCCTGCTTCGTTCTTAGTAGCTGACATGATAACGATGCGGTCAGCCAAGGTCATGGCCTCGGTCTGGTCGTGGGTTACATAGATAGTCGTCGCTCCAATACGACGGTGAATTTTTGCGATTTCTGCCCGCATGGACACGCGCAGTTTGGCATCCAAGTTGGACAAGGGTTCATCCATAAGGAAGACTTTGGCATCACGGACAATCGCCCGCCCCATAGCTACCCGCTGGCGCTGACCACCAGACAGGTCGGCTGGTTTACGATCCAGTAGCTCTTTCAGCCCAAGGATTTCCGCCGCTTCCTGAACTCTTTTGTCAATATCAGCCTTGTCATACTTGCGAAGCTTGAGCCCGAATGCCATATTGTCATAAACAGTCATGTGAGGATAAAGGGCATAATTTTGGAAAACCATAGCGATATCCCGATCTTTAGGAGCAATGTCATTGACAAGATTTTGATCAATATAGAGCTCCCCTTCTGTGATATCCTCAAGGCCTGCAATCATCCGCAAGGTTGTTGATTTCCCGCAACCGGAAGGTCCTACAAAAACGATAAACTCCTTATCCTTAATATCCAAATCAAAATTTTCAACAGAGTAAAAATCACTATTAGGATATTTTTTATATAGTTTATTTAATGTTAAGGTTGTCATTCATCTACCTCACTTATTTTAATCCTGCAACAAAGCGCTCTGTAATTTCTTTAGGCCGAGTAATGGCTCCGCCGACAACGATGCCTCTTACACCCAAATCATGTATCTGCTTGGCTTGACTCGGATAGTGAATCTTTCCTTCAGCGATGACATCAAAGCCTGCTTGACACAAGCGGCGGATTAGCTCAATGTCCGGTCCGTCAACCTTGGGGCTATAGGAAGTGTAGCCCGATAAGGTCGTGCCGACAAAGTCTACACCAGCTTCTACTGCAGCAGCAGCTTCCTCATAGGTACTGATATCTGCCATCAATAGCTGATGAGGATATTTGGCCTTGACCTGCTTGATGAAATCTGCAACTGTCAAGCCATCATGGCGTTCCCGCTTAGTACAGTCCAAAGCTATCACTTCAATATCCAGAGCAGCCAACTCATCCACTTCCCGCATGGTAGCCGTGATAAAAGGCTCTTGTGGCGGATAGTCGCGTTTGATAATTCCGATGATGGGCAGAGAAGTTACTTCCTTGATCTCCCGAATATCGCGAACGCTATTAGCTCGAATACCGACAGCACCACCCTGCTCAGCAGCCTTGACCAAGAGAGGGATGACTCCTCCAGCTTCAGTATAAAGCGGCTCCTGGGGCAAGGCTTGACAAGAAACAATGATGCCGTCTTTAATCTTGGCTATCAAATCATCTTTTAGAATCTGTGACATGAATATACAATTTCCTTTCGTAAGACATCTGTCTGATCAGATAGTCTAACAACTATCTAGGATCTCAGGCGGAGCAGAGAAGAAGGCCGTAAACAAATATTTTTACTTCCTTATCCTAGACTCCTTTTTTTAACTCGAGTATTTCATAATGTTATTATAAATAATTTTTAAAGCGCTTTCAATATTGTTTGAGATTTAGATTTTAGTTTCCGAATTTTCCAGAAAAACAGAAATTCCTGAAAGTACTTTCAGGATTTCATTTTGTAGAAAAGCCAATTAAGGAGCAAGCGAACTTCTAAAAAAGATTCTCATTTCTATCTATACTCCCTCAGGCAAGTAAAAAGGGCTAGGCCATTACCTAGCCCCAAAGGGGGGACGAATATTATCTCTCGGATTTAAAGTCCGAAATGAGACAAGGTCTTTTTATTTTGGTTCCGCAGAGCCAGTTAAAGACAGTATCACTGACACGGACATTCATAGTCTCATGCCCATACTCAGGCAGGAGATGATACTCCTTTTGTCCAGCCAAGCAGTTATAAATGGCAAACTGCGTGATAGGATAGCAAACATCATCCTCCAGACCAATAATCATTTGAACAGGACAGCTAATACGATGGGCCAGATTTTTCACGTCAATATAAGCAAGTGTCTGCAACAACTGTTCTTCTGTCTCATGAAAAGGATCATGGAATTTGAAATAACGAAAGAGCTCATCATAGGCTTCACTGGTATTGCCAATCTCCAAAACCCGTCTAAAGTCAGCAAGGAAGGGATAGATGGCTACAGTCTGCTTAATCCGAGAATTTAAAGCAGCTGCTACCAAGGCCAAGGCCCCACCCTGTGAACCTCCAAAACTAGACAAACGGTTTTCATCCACAAAGTCCAAACCAGCCACTAGCTCGATCAAGGTGTAAACATCCAGATAGACATCCTTGAAAAAAAGTTGATCCGGTCCATCTAGAGCCCCGCGTATAATATGTCCTTTAACAGTATTCCCGCGAACTTCTCTATTGCCATCCAGTGAATAGCCTGACTGACCACGGACATCCATCGACACCACACCCCAGCCTGCTGCCGTATAGGCCAGCATATCAGCCCAATCCCAGCCCTGCCCCATATAACCATGAAAATGAAACAATACCGGAACTTTTTCTGATAACTTAGGCACAACTAGCTTAGCATAGATTAGTCCACCATTTCCAGTCTTGAAAGTTAGCTCGTAACAAGCTGCATATGCAATTCGAAAATCTTTTTCCAGCAACTGGTAGTCCTGAGGCACTTCCACCTCCGCCACTTGTCTATTCCAAAAGGTATCAAAATCGTCAGGCATTTCATCTCTTCCGCGATAATGTAACATTTCTTTAAGTAAAGTAGGGTTTTTCATGTCTTATCCTCCCAACGATTCTTGAAACCTCTTTCATCATACCATAGAAAGAAGAAATTTTCAATAGGTTAATATATAGATTTTCTGTTTTTCTGAAATTTTACCGATTCACTGCCTAAGAACCTATATGAAGCAGAAGCAGTAAATAGAACAAACTAAATCCTATGTTTAGGCCAGCTCCGTTAAGGTAGGGGCGCCCGATTCTCAGCTTTTCTACTAGTAAGATAGTCAACAGACTGAGAGGTAAAGGCGTCAGCAGCCCCAGATAAGCAGGTAATATTGTCTGACCGGTAACTATTAGCAGTGAGTAAACGAGCCAGCCTAGACCGGTCAGAGCGATAGCTGTCCTCCAGGTCAGATCCAGAAAAAGTACTGCTTCATTGATAAGCCCGCTATCTTCGTCTGAGCAGACCTGTCCTTTGCTTCGTTTATAAGCCTTTTTGCTGATGATTCCAACGTAGTAAAAGGCCACGTGTGCCACCGGCGACAGGGCAAATCCAATTCCTAACAAGGCTATTGACAGATAGGCCCACAAGCCCTTATTTGTCAAACCAAAGAGAGCATAAAGCGAGACTAACATAAGAGGGATTGAGAAGTTAGCCACCAGAGCGCCCAGACGCAGCCGACCGACAGAGCCAGAAAGCATCAGCATAGCCAGATTCTTATTGCCAATCCGACTCTGCTCCGTAAAAGAGGCATAGCTTTCCTTGTCTACCTCAAAGCCAACCAACAGAATATCCCCAATAACCAGCAAAGACCACTCAACAGCCCAGCCCATAAAGATAAAAAAATCACATTGGTCTCCTTTTTTCCATTGTCCCCTTATCTTAGCACAAAAGCTCACTCAATCACAAGTAGTCAGAAGGTTTACGTCTTTGTACCCCAGCAAGGTCCTTTCGTCAAGAGGCCTAGCACCCCCGTCGCTCCACTCCTCAGCATCAATGTCTCTAAACTCGGCTTCGACCAGAGGTCTTGCCTGGCTAAGAGACCTAGAAAAATCCCCCACCAAAGGGCAGGGGATGACCAACAAACTGTCTTATTTTTTATTGAGGAAGCTGCTCGTTTATTTGCGGCGTCCTGGGCGTTCCTTGTAGCCATAGTAAGCGTCTTCGATAATTTCCTGCATGTGGTCAACCATTGGAAGGCGTGGATTGGCTGGAGAACATTGGTCTTCATAGGCAAGGAAGGCCAATTCGCGTGAATGTTCTTTCCATTCTTTTTCATCGATTCCTTGTGCTTTGAAGTTCATTTGGATACCTACGCGCTCACCAAGTTCGTAAACAGCTTTTGCGTAAGATTCAACCCCTTCTTCCGGAGTAGACGCTGGGAGTCCAAGCATGCGTGCGATATCTTGGTATTTCTCATCCGCACGGTAGTAGTTGTACTTAGGCCATGTCGCTGTCTTAGCTGGACGTGTACCGTTGTAGCGGATTACGTATGGTAGCAAGATCGCATTGGTACGACCGTGGATCGTATGGAACTGAGCACCAATCTTATGGGCCATAGAGTGGGAAATTCCCAGGAAGGCATTGGCGAAGGCCATACCAGCAATAGTCGAAGCGTTATGCATCTTTTCGCGAGAGTGGAAATCAGCATTCTTAACAGAGCTTTCCAGGTTTTCAAAGACAAGTTTGATTGCTTGAAGAGCAAGACCATCAGTGTAGTCGCTGGCCATTTGAGATACGTACGCTTCAGTTGCGTGAGTCAATACGTCCATACCAGTATCAGCAGCGACAAATCCTGGAACTGTTAATACCAAAGCTGGGTCTACGATGGCTACAGTAGGAGTCAATGAGTAGTCAGCGATTGGGTATTTACGGTTGTTCGCCTTATCAGAGATAACGGCAAACGGTGTTACTTCTGAACCTGTACCAGACGTTGTAGGGATTGCGATAAACTTAGTCTTCTTACCAAGCAATGGGAATTTGAAGGCTCGTTTACGGATATCCATGAATTTTTGAACAAGGTCACGGAAATCCACTTCTGGTTGCTCATAGAAGAGCCACATTACTTTAGCTGCGTCCATTGGCGAACCACCACCAAGTGCAATAATTGTATCAGGTTTGAAGGTACGCATAATCTCTGTACCGCGTTCAACGGTTGTGATATCTGGATCTGGCTCTACGTCTGCAAAGATTTGGTAAACAACCTTATTACGACGAAGATCGAGTTGTTCGATGATACGATCTAGGAAACCAAGCTCTACCATAGCATGGTCTGTTACGATCATGACACGTTCCACATCGCGACATTTTTGCAGGTATTGGATAGAGTCACGCTCGAAGTAAGTTTTTGAAGGGAGTTTCATCCATTGCATATTATTTCTACGTCTTCCTACTTTTTTGATGTTCAAGAGATTCACAGCACTAACGTTATCACCAACTGAGTTGCGACCATAAGATCCACAGCCCAGAGTCAGTGATGGCAGGAAGGCATTATAAACATCCCCGATACCGCCGAAAGTAGAAGGTGAGTTGCAAATAACACGGATGGCACGAACAGCCTTACCAAATTCCTTGGTCAATTCTTCATCCGCTGTATGGATAGCGGCTGAGTGACCAAGACCATGGAATTCTACCATTTGACGGGCTTTTTCAACACCGTCTTCACGAGATTCAGATTTGAGCACAGCAATGACAGGTGACAGTTTTTCACGTGTCAATGGCTCTTTTTCACCAACTTCTTTACACTCTGCAGCCAAGATATTCGTATCTTCTGGCACGCTGAAGCCTGCTTGCTCTGCAATCCAAGTAGCTGGCTTACCAACGATATCCGGATTGAGCTTAGCACCAGCACAGTTCTTGCTGTTTGCCTTAGCACCGAAGCAGAATTCTTCCAAGAGAGCTTTTTCTTTCTTATTTACAAAGTAAGTATGATAAGATTTGAATTCTTCTACAAATTCATCATAAACTTCCTTGTCAATGATAACGGCTTGCTCAGAGGCACAGACCATACCATTGTCAAAGGACTTGGACATAACGATATCATGCGCTGCTTGACGGATATTAGCGGATTTTTCCACATAAGCTGGTACGTTTCCGGCACCAACTCCCAGAGCTGGCTTACCACATGAGTAAGCTGCCTTCACCATTGCATTACCACCTGTCGCAAGGATAGTCGCAATCCCTTCGTGGTTCATGAGTGCAGAAGTTGCTTCCATAGATGGTTGTGTAATCCATTGCACACAGTTTTCAGGCGCACCTGCTGCAATCGCTGCATCACGCACGATTTGTGCCGCATGAGCAGAGGATTCTTGAGCAGATGGGTGGAAAGCAAAGATGATCGGATTACGAGTCTTCAAGGAAATCAAAGATTTGAAAATCGCTGTTGAAGTCGGGTTGGTAGTCGGTGTGATACCGCAGACAACACCCACTGGCTCTGCAATCAAGGTCAATCCAGTCACATCATCTTCATCAATAACGCCAACTGTCTTCGTATGACGCATGTTATTCACAACGTGCTCACAGGCGAAAAGGTTTTTCGTTGCCTTATCTTCAAAAACTCCGCGGCCTGTTTCTTCATAAGCGTGCAGGGCCAACTCACCGTGAGCATCCAAAGCTGCTACAGAGGCCTTGGCTACGATGTAGTCCACCTGTTCCTGATTCAGCTTTCTCATTTCCTCTAGTGCAGCCAGACCTTTTTGCACCAATTCATCGACATGCTTTTGCGCTGCCAAAGCCTTGTCTTCTTGTTCTACCGTTTTCTTCTTTTCAGCCATTCTATTCCTCCAATGGTTTTGCCTTAGGTTAGACGAAGAACTCTAACCTTTGTTAAATATTTCACAATTTAATTATAACCTATTTAATGATTTTTGTAAACACTTTCACTTGACATTCACAAACTTTTTCCTGTTATTTTGTGAATGTTATACAATAAGCGCTGATTTGCCAGATTATTTTTGTCTATTTTGTGAAAAACTTTTTTTATTTTTTAGAGATTTCACATACTTTTGTTTTCACATAATATACGAAAGCGCTTTCCTTTGATTGAGCGAAAAAGCTCGGATGGACCGAGCTGATCTTTACTTTATAAACATCTAAAAGATGAGCCTTCATTTCTATTTTTAATGATAATCTCAATCGTCGTCATAAACACGTTCACCGTGTATTTTGATGTATTCTTCGCGTTTTCTATCCAATTCTTCCCAGATAGGATCGTCAATAGCATTAATCGTTTGAATTTCCTCCAAGCTCAGCTCATTTGCTTCTTCAAACGTTAGAGATAGAATAGCCTCATGTTTTCTTTTAAACTCCTCTATTGTCAACCAGCTAGCCTTATCATCCTCGCTAATTTGCCCGTCAATAACCTTTGCAATCTCAAGCGCCATAATGTACATGGCTCGTTTATCAACTGTCAAAACTTCTAGATGGGTGGTTAAAATACGGAGATAGTCTCCCTTTTCGTTATAATCCGTAGCAAATGCATCTTCAAAATTGATTTCAATACATTCCTCAATATGTGAAAAGAGACTTCGTACCCCTTCCTTTAGGGGGACACTAGACCATCTCTTATCCGCAGCGCTTTTCCTCAATGATAAATTTGAGAAAAAATCTTCTTGTAATGCATCATTATTCCCAGCATTTGAGTACGATACTGGCTTTTCTTCTGGAAACCACATTTTACCAGCAAGCTCTAGATAACCATAAGGTATCTTTTTTGTATAATCGCCTTTAATATATAATCTCACTCATCTTCCTCATCGTCATAAACACGTTCGCCGTGGATAAACAATTAATTTTTTTACAAATAGAAATATTTAGTATAGTTTAAAACTATCTTTTAGATCTGAGTATTCTTTATCTGTTAAATCCAACAATAAAATACTCACCAGTCTTCCATCTTGAGAAAAACTTAATTTTACTCGACCATTCGTTAGATAAGATGTTTCTTCCACATCAATTAACTGAATCTTCAAAATTTCTCTTGATAAAAATACATCAAAAGACTGATTTATATCATGCAGGCCATTTGTGAATGAAATATCACTTTGGAAAACAGGACAACCTTGTTTATCAGCTATTTCCTTTACTACTATTTGATTAACTAAACTTGCACATGAAATTTGGACTAAAATAATATTCATTAATTGGTGAGACTCTATATCAATGCCTATTTCGAGTAAACTATTTTCCTTTACTAAACGAAAATAATTCTTTTCTGCATACGAAGGAATTCCTGAAACCTCAATCGTAAGAGGAGTATAGTAATCCACCTCAACGTTATAAGTGGCATTAATTGATTGACTTAATTTCAACATATTTGATTCTTTCTGTTTTGCTAATCATTATTTCACTAGAGTCTAGATACATCGTGATCTCTACTTCTTTTCTGATGGGAATCTGTTCATCATCCAAATATTTTTTACGATATAAATGTCAATTCTTGAATTCATCGTCACCATTAAATTATTTTGTTACCGTTCCAGCAAATAATCAGCAATTGTTTTCGTTGAATCTGATATGACTTCATTAACTGTTTTTCTTGTTCCAAAGTCGTTATGCCAATAATGAATATCTGATAAACCACCGCGTGGTGGAAAAAGTTCTTGATAAAGAGTAAATTTTTCCCTTGTACTTAGCTCGTCATTGGTATTCAAAAAATTTTTTAAATCCCAATTTGTAAAATTAAGCTAGACAGAAAAAGCCATCTATGTTAGGCTCAGATAAACACCACATTTGTCTGAAAGGAACTAACATAAATGACCTATACACATCTTACCACAAACGAGCTTGTAATGATAGAGGCTTACTACAAAGAAGGTATAAAAGTTACAGATATTCTAAAAGCTCTTGGAAGATCAAAACAGACCATCTACAATGTCATCAACTATCTGAAAGAGGAGCACTCTGCTTATGATTACTATAACCGATATAAAATCAATAAGAAACGCTGTGGCAGGAATAAAACAAGGCTTACACAAGCAGAAAAAGATTTTATCCAAACTCATTTAAATCTAAGCTGGAGCCTTGATGTCATTAAGGGAGCTTATCCAGATAGGATTTCTTGTTCTATGAGAACTCTCTATCGACTAGCAGACCGTGGTATTCTAAAGAAAGAGGATCTCCCTTGGAAAGGCAAAAGAAAACCAAATGGTCATAGCGAAAAACGAGGAAAACAAGCGTTTCGCAGAGATTTACGTGAGAGAGCAGCCATTTATCCTAATTTTAAGACAGAATTTGGTCATCTAGAAGGGGATACCATTGTTGGCGAGAAACACAAAAGTGCGGTTATTACTTTGGTAGAACGCCTCTCAAAAGCCATCATCACACTGAAAACTAATGGACGGAAAGCAAGTGATATTGAGGTTTCCATCAATCAATGGTTGTCTCAAGTCCCCAGCCATCTCTTTAAGTCGATAACTTTTGATTGTGGGAAAGAATTTTCTAATTGGAAGTCTATTTCGAATGCGCATGACATTGATATTTTCTTTGCGGATCCAGGCTGTCCTGGTCAAAGAGGCCTCAATGAACATTCTAATGGCTTATTAAGACGAAATGGATTACCGAAACAAATGGATTTTACTGCTATTTCTCAAAATTATTTATCAGCTATCGCTGATAAAAGAAATAGAATTCCTAGGAAATCTTTAAATTATCAAACACCATACCAAGTTTTTCTGAGTTACTTGAAAAGTCTAACTTAATTTGACAATTTAGGAATACTTTAAATCCTCTACTTGCGGATGAATGTTTTTAATCTTATATCGGTCAATTATTGATAACAAATTATCAATTGCTTTTAAAACTGTTTCTAACATACTAATATTTTCCTGTTCTAGAGATATATTCAAAAAGCTTTTGCTCAAAGTTAGGACCTTGTTGCTCAACAAATCTACAAGACGAAAAGGGCAAGGAAAGCATCCTACCCTAAAATTCTTTATACTAGATTAATCTTCTAAAATCACAGGAAAAATATCTTCCCCTCTGTGCATTTTTTCTTCCATTTCTTTCCACTCAATAACTAATTTATATAGTTCATTAGTTGAAATAAAGCAAGGTTCCCCAAGACTTTCATCATCCATTTGATAGTATACTTCTGTTTCTTCTTTGCCTATATCGATATTCAGCATATTACCGCCAAAGTCTGACTCTTCTTTTTGACCAGTAACAACCGCCTCTAATTCTTTTTGAATATGGGGGTAAAAATTATGGACTTCTGTATCAAAAAATTCACATAAGGTTTGATAATAGGGATCAAAAAAACTTATCATTAAGCTAATACTATTATTTTGATATTTGAATATATCGTATTCTCTTTTTACCATTTTTCTCCTCTTTCTCATTTTATAATTCAATGTTTTAACTATTCTTTGCTAGGAAAAGCTGAAATAATCTTTTCATCAGAGTCCAAATACATCGTAATCTTCATTCCGTTTTTGCTAAATCCTTCGTAAGTATTCCTTGTTTTTACTTTAAATTGCCTTATTTCATATGCCTCATTAATGGCATCCACAACCTCCTGTGGGCTCATATTATCTGGGAAAAAGGTTGAATAACCTCCATTTGCTTTTTTAGGAATCCCATCAACTTCTACCTTTGCTTCATAAACCCCAGTATCATTTAAAACGCCTTTAGTACCTTCTATGACATTTCCAGAAGTCCCTTCTACCATATCATAATGATAGCCACCTGCTTGTCCTCTCCTATTTAAATCACCTTCAAAAATGTGAATCTTAGACTTCTCTGTAAAGTTCTCTGTATGTTTAAGATTCGCCAAATCATCCATAGTGTAGGTTTTAACCTCAACCACCGGCTGACTCCCCACACTTGGAATTTTCCCTTTGATCCAATCTTTTCCTTTGCCGATGGCTTCGGGGATTGTTGTATAGGGTTTATTGTAATACTGGTTATACCCCACATAAGCAGAATACAAGGCAGTTCCCCAGCTAAGTGTTTCAGTGATTGGATGGATGTGATTATACCATTCAGCTGTTTGGATTTCTTCGGCTGTCGCAGGCTCAAGTGTAATTGGATTGATCCCTTCTTCAAGGATGTAATGATTGAACTTCGCCGTGTAATTAGGATCACGCCAGCTAAGTAATTTCTGACTGTCCATTAAAAAATAACGGTCTGTCACATAGCGATGATTGGCCCATTCAGTCTCTGACATGCCTAAACTGCCAAATGGTTTCACATGAGCCTGGGAAATGGCGTTTTTGAGCTCAGGAAATTCTTTTTCTATCTCCTCTTGGCTCATACCATCTATTTTTTTCTTAAAAGCTGGATCAACCTTAGCTATTTTTTTGATACAGAGATTTCTTTTGAATAATTACACGACCTGATCAATCCCAAGCCGTGTAATAGTTTTATGGATCTATATTGGTTTCTTCATAAAATATTTAATTCTAATCAGTCATGACATTTCATAAACTCTTTATTTCAAGTTCAACTTGTTCATCTATAGCATCTAACAAAGCTCTTTTTATCACAGAAATTAGATTCTTTCCACTGCTTGTCACAAAATAATCTGATAGCGCTTTGATATCTGGACTGATATTGTCACCCCAAGGAGGCATTTTACTTCTATCTTCCTTATCCCAAACAACTTGATCAGGATTAATTCTTTCTAATTCCTTTTGGATGGTTTCCAATTCACGTAAAGCCTCCTCCAACTGTTGTGGATCTAGCTTTCCACTATATAACTCATTCATCAAAACAGGAAATCTACTTCCCCAAACATTATTTTCTAAACGAACACAAATTGTTGAAAAAAACGAGTGGAGAAAATCTCCTGTTCCAATAGAATACCAATATAAATCTACTTTTAAACCGACTGTCATAAGTTCCTCACTCTCTCTTGAATAGAATTTCAGCATTATAGCCTGATTTTTCTATAATTTTATTTTTAATATCTCGGAGTATTTCTAAATTATACTCTTGACCTCTTACATCAATAACAACTGTTTGTTCGGTACCTTCTGGTAAATTTGTGAGTCTTTTTTTAATCTGACTACTCACGTTATTTATTAAACTGTTTCTACCTGAAGAAGTTTCTATATCATAATTTTTAACTTCTACGCTATGACCGTTTTTATAAAATTCCGGTCTAACACTTCCTTTAGTACCATAAGGAACTTCTTCTCCATTAATAAATGATTTTTGAGCGTCATATCCCTCGTAATCTTTTCCGACATCCAATTCAGATTGTCTCCAAGTAGGTCTGCTAATTGGCTCTTTTGCAATGTTGTTATTAATACCTCCTTCTGGATTAACGTCCGAGACCACCGGCTGACTCCCCATACTTGGAATTTTCCCTTTAATCCAACCTTTCCCTTTGCCAAAAGCTTCGGGGATTGTTGTATATGGTTTATTGTAGTACTGGTTATACCCCACATAAGCAGAATACAAGGCAGTTCCCCAGCTAAGTGTTTCAGTGATAGGATGGATGCGATTATACCATTCAGCTGTTTGGATTTCTTCGGCTGTCGCAGGCTCAAGTGTAATTGGATTAATCCCTTCTTCAAGGATGTAATGATTGAACTTCGCCGTGTAATTAGGATCACGCCAGCTAAGTAATTTCTGACTGTCCATTAGGAAGTAACGATCAATTGCATAGTTGCGATTAGCCCTCTCAGTCTCTGACATGAATATACCGCTATATGTATTTATATGTGCCTGAGAAATTGCATTTTTGAGCTCAGGAAATTCTTTTTCTATCTCCTCTTGGCTCATACCATCTATTTTTTTCTTAAAAGCTGGATCAACCTTAGCTAATTCTGTGGGACTCAAGCCTAGATGATCACTTTTTACTTGGTCATATCTCGCCATAATCAATTTAAGAGCATCCTGACTCATAGTTGCAATAGATACATCAGTATATCCCGTGTTTAAAAAATGTTCATAGGCCTGAATCTTGTCACCATACTTTTCCTCAAGCTCAGCTCGGGTCATATTAAAAATATCCAGTAGATTCTCCCCTTTATCTGTCTTAAGATTTTTATTAAAGTTAGCAATAATCTTCTTCCATTCAGAACGTGGTTTGCCCTGCAGCTTCTCTGCGAGCTTACTTCGGTAATAGATTTCAGCAGCACCAGATAACTTCATATCTTTGACAGCCTTGTCTATAGCCTGTTCTTGTGGTGTTCGATAATCACTCTTTGAAACAGTCTGAATCTTCTGAGCCTTCATCTTAGCAGACCAACTCATATCTATGCCATCAGTAGAGTAATTACCCTCACTGTCTACCAATACCTGACTAAGCTGCGTCGCTCCTTGAATAGCTAAGTTCAAAACCTGCAGACTATCTGTGAAATACTGGGACACCTGAGCCACAAACCATTCCAGTTTGTCAATTTTTTCCTGAATTTCCTGAATACCGATATTTAGCTGGTTTTCCACCTCAGTCAGAGCAATCGTCTTGGACAAATTGTCAGCTAATTTCCCTGTAAATCCATCGCTAATCCGGCGAGACAGAGACTGATACTCCGCCAACTGAGCTTGGGTTTTCTCCAACATCTCCTGTTTTATTTTCAGCTGTTCTTTCAATAACTCCAAATCTAACTCGCCGTATTTGGCCACCTCGGTATCGGCACTTTTATAAGAGGCAAGCTCCCCCTGAATATCATCAATAGCCTCTTGCAGCTTCTTGATGGAGGGGATGATCACTTCGGTAAATAAGCCTTTCCCCGCTGTGTAAGCCGCTCCCAGCAACTCACCCGACTCCAAAGAGGCAATCAGATGGTCGCAGCCACTAGATAGACGATCGGTCACTTGATTGGCTACTTGCAGGTTGCTAGTCATCGCTTGGATAAGCTGGGCTGAATCCGCTGCACTATATTTTACTCCCATGGCAGACTATTCCTTTCTTTGGTCAGTTCTTCTCGCTCTTTTTCCATAGTCTTTCTTGCTTGATGACTAATCTTTCCCAGTTCATCCATCTGAACATCCACATAGTTCTTAACCTGTCGGTTAAGATACTGAGTTTCTGCTAAATCTCGACTGAGGGCAGCAGTATTTTGCGGATGCTCATAAAGTAGATGTTCCATTCGGGTCGCCAAATACTGGAAATCCGTCGCAAAATTCGCCAGAGAAATCTCGTATTGACGTTTCATTGTCATAAATTCGTCTTCTTTTTGGTCAACTTTGAGAATTTTTTCGTAAAGTGCCTGGCGTTCTTTTTCGCTTTTATCTGCCTTCATCTCAACTCTCCCAGCGCTTGGCTTCCTCTATATCGCGTTTCTCAATTTTTGCAGCAATTTCTGGAAATTTATTGGCCTGAGTAAGAACAGCTGAGCTGAAGTCACTGACAGCCTGCAGCATTTGATTGCAGGCCTGACGGCCAGCTTCCATCCCAGCAATCCCTGTTGTATAGGAAAATTCGACTTGTTGATTTTGTGCATTGCTAGTATCAACTCCAACTAGCTCGCTGATAGCAGAGCCAGCTGAAATAGCGCTCGATTTAATTTGTCCCATTATTTCTTCTCCTTTTGGAATTTATGGTTTCACATTACCTGAATTTGCTTCTTCTATGGCTTGCTTAATGGTATTGGCATAGAGAGTTGCCCCCTCAATGATGGACTCTGGGGTCGATCCAAAGTGGACATAGTCTGTCCCTTCCCAAATCTGCGGATTGTCAATAGCAGTTTGATGCCAGTCAGCCACAAAGACATAGTCGTACTTCTTGGCTAATTCCAGCATATGCTCCCTCTGCTGAGCCAAGACACCACCCTCTGAGCGACCGTCATAAGGAGTCACGAGAATCAGTTGATGCCCCTTAGGCAGGCTGGAAACATACTCGTCTAAAAGCTCATTCGAGTAACCGGACGAATTGGTTCCAAGAGCCAGAACAACCTGCTTCTTCAGCACCCTATTAGCAATAGCTGTCTTATAGACCTCCAAGCCTGTACTCAGACTGCGGCTAACGACAGCGTCTAGCTCGATTCCTGGCAAAATCTGCTGCAATTGATCGCTAGAGCGCAGGGCAACCGAGTCGCCAATCAAGGTAATTCCGTCCGCCACATTGTACTCAGTCGCCTTGGACTGATCAACCTGACTTCGAGTTGTCTGCATCTTAGTGTCTGCTTGATTCAGAGCGTTGACAATCAAACTTTCCTCAAAAGCTCCTACCTTTGGTGCTGTCACCGAGATAAAGAACATGATTAAAGTCAGTGGAATCATACTGTAAAAAATTGGTCTAGTAAGAGACGATAGGTCCATCTTGGTTCCCATGATAACTGGCTGACGACCAGCAAGAGTTGGCTCCAAGATATAGAAAGACAAGGCTGCAAAAGTAAGAGACAGCAGCGTGGCCAAAAGAACAGCCAAACCATTACTCATCAGCTGGGTAAAGATAATATAGAAAGGCCAGTGGAAGAGATAAACTCCATAGCTGGTATCTGCGATAAAGTTGATAACACTAGGCTCCTTCACATCAGGGAGCTTGTCATGCAGCATCCTAGCTGCCAAAATCATCAGACAGGCCAAAATAGTCGAAATCAAGAATCCTATCAGGTAGGTCCAAAGATTGTCAAACTTGAGCAGGAAGCTGAGCAAAAGCAAAATAGCTGCGCTGCCCCCCATAATTCCTAGTACTTGCTTGAGAGCCAGCTTTTCCTCCAGCATCTTAAAGCGACTGCTGACATGGCCGACACCAGACAAGGTTGCTAGGATGCTTCCTGCAAAGAAAGGAAAGACGTGGGTCAAACTTGAAAAATAAATGTCAGAGTAATTCTTAGTGGTCAAAGCGCCAACAAACATTGATACAAAGCTGACCAAAAAGAGACCTACAGAAACCAGCGCAATCATACCGCGATAGCGGGCCGTTGACTTAGCAACCTTGCCCAAGCCCCAAGCAGCCAAGCCCCAAAGAACATAATAGTGCACTTCTAAAGCCAGACTCCAAGTATGGATCAAGATGTGCGGTACAAACTGACTCTCATAATTGCCGCCAGATAGCATTTCGTAAAAGTTGGTCACAAAGCCCAAGGCAGCCGCAATCTGCGTCCCAATCCCAGCCACAAAATCCTTACGAATCAAGAGGGTAAAGGGCATAACGACCAAAATCATAAAGACCAGAGGCGGTACAATCCGATAAAAACGCCGTTTGAAAAAGCCTTGGATATCGATTTCTTTCTTCTTGGCAAACTCGTCAATAAGCAGAGAAGTAATCAAGAAGCCAGAAAAGGTAAAGAAGATATCCACGCCAATAAAACCCCCAGGGAAAACGCCCTGGAAGTAATGGTAAAGCAGAACTAGAAGCAGCCCCGTGATTCTGACGAGCGAAAACCATTTAATGCGCATTTTGATAAATTCCTTGTTTAAACGTTCCTTCATAAACGACATTGCCTTCTGTCGTTAGCTTCCCTTGTCCATCAGCCTGACCCTTGCTGAAGTCCCCTTCATATTTCCAGCCAGCCTGCGAGGTAAAGGTCCCTTTGCCGTCAAAGATGCCATTGCGAAATTGACCGCTATAACTGTCCCCATTTTGAAAAGTCATAGTCCCCTGACCGTTCATCTTCCCGCGAACCAAGGTCCCGTCATACTTGATCTTGCCCTGATCCAGCGTTAAAACGCCCTTACCAGGAATCCCCGAAGTAAAGACCAGAATAGCTGACAGTACAATGACCGTTACAGCCAAGAGTTCTAAATTCTGCCGGGTCAGATAGACCTTGTATTTATCGTAAAATTCTTTTACTTTATCCATATTCCTATCCATCCAAACGCTCTAGCCACTTCTTGCAGCCAGCCAAGACCAAATCATAGGTTTGGTCAAAATCTCCTGTGTACCAAGGATCTGGCACACTTTCTTCTTCAAACTGATAAATTTTATGCTGAAAATCCTCAGGCGCCATCCGCTTCAAATCTCGGACATTGCTTTCATCCATACCGATGATGTAGTCAAAATCCGCAAAATCCGCTGCCGAAATCTGCTGAGAAGTCTTGTTCCTATCATAAGAAATGGCATATTTCTTAAAAATAGCCTGTGTTCCCCGATGAATGGGATTGCCGTGCTCCCAGCTTGAGGTTGCCCGGCTCTCGATTTTCAGTTGGTCTGTTAAACTCTTCATGACAAATTCTGCCATCGGACTGCGGCAGATATTGCCCAAACATACAAATACAATTTTCTTCATACAATACCTCACTATCTATTATAACAAAATAATGGCAAAAACTAGCCCTGAATCGTTTACAGTTTCCTGATTCTCGTTGAAAACTGACAAGCCCTGCCCCTCTCATGTCTATAAATAGCAAAAAAACCACCTATTTGGTGGCTTTTTGTAGGGAGATTATTTTTTAAAAAGAAAAAAGTTTTAGGAGTTAAGTTAATTTCTTAACTTAGTTATAGTATAATATCCATTCCTTAAAACTTCCTTAAAATAACTTAAAAATTTTACTCTTAGCTTATACCTATTTATCAGGATAGTGGTATTCCAGCTGCGGCCAGCGTTTCTGCCAATTCTTCTTAGCCAAACGTTCAGCATAGACAAGCTGGCGCTCCTTATTTTCAAGAAAATGAGGAGTCGGTCTGACCTGAAAGTTTAAGATATCCTCCAAACCATAGGGAGCAAAAAGTTCCAGTTTGTCATTTTCCAGTAAGCGCAGGCCGATAGCCGTGCAGCGCTCAGGATACTTACTCATGGCTTCGCAAGCATTTTTATAAGGCGCCGTTCCAGGACTATAGCGGTGCATATAGGCTTGATTTCTCAGCTCCCATCGATACTGTGGCCAGTCTGCCTTGAGCTTGGCTTCCAGCTCTACCGTCTCCGTCTCAGCATAACTCGGATCAAAAAAAATGACATCTACATCCGTGTCAGAATCAAAACCTGATCGCTCTGACAGCATATTCCAGATAAAATTCCTCACACATCCAGCCGCTAACCAAGAATCCTTGAGCTCCAGACTGCGAATAATTTCCAAAATCGCTCGGATGTCTGGAGCTTGACCTAGTCGGTCTAAAATCTCCTTTTCTGTCATCATTCCTTCATATACTCATATCCTAGATGCTCATAGGCTTTACGGGTAGCCACGCGCCCAGTCCGAGTTCGCATGACAAACCCTTTCTGAATCAGGTAAGGCTCATACATGTCCTCCACTGTTTCACGCTCCTCAGCAATATTGACCGAGAGGGTTCCCAGCCCCACCGGACCGCCACCGTAGACCTCAATCATGGTCTTCAAAATCTTCTGGTCCACATAGTCCAGCCCTTCCTGATCCACATCCAGCATGGAGAGAGCCTGGTCGGTTATTTTATCATCAATCAGGCCATTGCCCATAATCTGCGCATAGTCCCGGACCCGCTTGAGCAAACGGTTGGCAATCCGCGGTGTACCTCGGCTACGCAGAGCCAGCTCCTTCGCAGCCTCGTGAGTAATATCCATCTCAAAAATCTCTGCCGTCCGCTCAACGATTTCCGCCAGGTCGTCCGCTTCATAATACTCCATGTGACCAGTAATCCCAAAGCGAGCCCGCAGAGGATTGGACAGCATACCTGCCCGAGTGGTCGCCCCAATCAGAGTGAAAGGTGGCAAATCCAGATGGACACTGCGACTGGCCTCGCCTGAGCCAATCATAATGTCAATGTAAAAGTCTTCCATAGCGCTGTACAGCACTTCCTCTACTGCCATTGGCAAGCGGTGAATCTCATCTATAAAGAGGACATCACCCGGTTCAAGGTCATTTAAGATTGCAACCAAATCACCAGATTTCTCAATCACCGGACCTGAAGTCTGCTTGAGATTAACGCCTAGTTCATTGGCAATGACAAAGGCCATGGTCGTCTTCCCCAGACCTGGAGGACCAAAAAGCAGAGTGTGATCCAGCGCCTCATCCCTTAGCTTAGCAGCTTCAATAAAAATCTTCAGCTGATCCTTGACCTTATCCTGACCAATATACTCCTGTAAATACTGGGGGCGCAAGGTGCGCTCTACCAGTTCCTCATCACCCATTAACTCATTATCTAAAATTCTACTCATAGAACTATTATAGCAGAAAATAAAGCAGAGGAAGCAAATCTAATCCACGTCTGAACACAAAAAAAGACCACCGGATTGGGTGGCCTTTATGGGAGATTATTATGAAAAAGTTTAGGATTTCTATCAAATAAAGTTAGGAGGTCTTCATTTGATATTCATAGTATACTGCCCCTAACTTAAAGAAACCTTAACTTTGTATAACGTATCCTTTAAAATTTAACATTTGAGTTACAATCCGATAAACTTCCTGTCTTATTCTAAAATTTGAGCAAAAAAAGACCACCGAATTGGGTGGCCTTTATGGGAGATTATTATGAAAAAGTTTAGGATTATCAAACAAAGTTAGGGGGCTTCATTTGATAAAAATAAGTATAGCAGCCTTAGCTTAAGAAAAACTTAAAGTAAAATTCAGTTAGCAAAAAAGATTTTGTTTTTGATTGTGGAGGCGTTTTCCTTGCTCAAGATTAGCTACTGAAAACATAGTCGCTGAAATCTGTACAAAGAAAAACGACAGAAGGAGGTACTGCCGTTTTCTGTGCTCTTTCGCGATTGTTTCTTTATAAAGTTGCTTTTACATCAGCGTAGTACACTGTCCTGCTAGTGAAAATCTGACCGGCCTTGAGAATGACATCTGACTGCTGGCTACTGTGAATGGCATCCGGCAGGGCCTGAGCTTCCAGAGCCAAGCCATTATGCTGAATCATAGGCTGGCCATCAAATTGAACCGAATCATCTACGCAATTCGCTGAATAAATCACTAGGCAGGGCGCCTGAGTCTGAATGGTCAGGCGGCGGCCAGATACTGGATGATAGAGCGTCCCTGCCTGGTCTCGGCTTGGGCTTAGCACAAAAGGATGATCCAAACCAGATACCAGCCGAATTTGCTCATCGGTCGCATCGAAAATTTCCTTAAGGGCAGCGCCCTTGGTCAGCTTCTTGACAAAGTCACGCTCTGCATCAGCCTTTTTTTCGGGAAGACCGTCAGCTGCGATAGGATAGACACCATCAGTATTGAGCTGAAGGATATGGTCATCAATGGGCTGATTGAAACGACCAGACAGGTTGAAATAGCTGTGGTTAGTAGGATTGACCAAGGTATCCTGATCTGTCTGGACCTGATAGGATATTTCTAGCTCGCCCTTCTCTGTCAGGGTATAGGAAACCCAGATTTTCAGATTACCAGGAAAGCCGCCAGTTCTGTCAGTCCGCTCTGTATAAAAGGTGAGCCCGTCATTGCTGACTTCCTCTACTTCAAAAACCGCACTATCCCAGCCGCTTGATCCACTATGATTGCAGTTTAGGCCATTATTGGCCTCTAGCTGAAAGGTCTGACCATTCAGCTCAAAAGCCGCTCTAGCAATACGCCCAGCCACCGGACCAATACTGGCTCCATGCTTAGGGCTGTTTCCAATATAATCCTCAAACCGATCAAACCCGACGACGATATTGTCAAAGTGATTATCCTTATCAGGAGTAACATACTGGACGACAGTTGCTCCGTAGTTCATGACTGTCAGACGATAGCCTTGATCGTTTTCAAAGGTATAAGCCAGAATCTCCTGACTTCCCAGCCTGCCAAAAATGGATTCTTGGTAAGATTTCATACAAAACCTCTTTTATCTATCCTGTTAAAAATCACGAACTTGCCAAGACCTGTCTTCAAAAGGCAGGTCAAGCTTGTCCAGCCAAGACACTGCTGTTTGGCGCAAGACTTGATTAAGATCCTCGATATTCTGACGGCCTGTCTCGTCCAGCCACGCTCGAGCTACTGCAGCTCCCTCTTGGGCAAAGACAGAAACTGCATCCTTCCAGGTAGCCCGTCCGCACAGAACACCGTTAAACCGTGAGCCCGCTTCATGGGCTAGCCGCAGCGTTTCTTGGAAAAGCTCGGCACTGACACCAGCGCTGAGGAAGATGAAGGGTAAGTGCGTCGCATCTGACTGTTCTTTAAAGAAAGCTCGGGCTTCTGTCACGCTGTAGACTGGCTCAACTCCTTCTTTGGTGAAGCCCTCGACAAAGTTCATATTGACCGGCACTTCAACTTTTAAGACATCTACATGGTAACGGGGATCTGAAAAGAGCTTGACTGCCTCGTTGACCTTATGCGGCTTAAGCTTGGCATAGTTATCGTCCAAGACACTGTCACTCTTAGCATCATAGGTCAGAATCTCCAGAAAATAGGGAATGTCCTCAGCTAAGCATTCACTGCCCACGCGCTCAACCCAGGCCTGCTTGATGTCGTTGATTTCTGGCTTGTCGTCCACATCATAGTAAATCAAGACCTTGACGGCATCTGCGCCCATGTCTCGGATACGGCTAGCTGACCAGTTTGGCAGCAAGTCCGGCAGGCGGCCCTCGGCAGTCGCATCATAGCCAGTCTTTTCATAGGCTACTATCAGCCCGCAGGAAGCATCCCGCAGCTCGGCTGCCGGCAGACCGAACTCCGGATCCAACAGGATGGAGCTGGCATAGGGCGTCAGCTGACTAGAGATTAATTCTTTAAACTGAACCAGAGCTTGATCACCAGATGGCACATCTTCTCCGCTGGCCAGCATTTTCTTGAGTGATCCACGCTGGTCAATAGCCAAAGCCCCGATAATCCCCTGCTCGTCTGATAGTTTTTTCAAATGATTCACTTTTTTGTGGCTGATTTGTAATTTCTGCATAACTTTTCCTTTTCTTACTGCCCAAGAGGGTGAATAATAACTCCCTGTACTACGCGATTGACTGTTCCTGTCGGAGACGGTGTGTCAGGACGGTTCTTGACCTTGAGCGAGGACAAGAGGGCAAATAGCTGAGCGTAAACGATGTAAGGGAAGATGCGATAGCTATCTCCCAGAGGCTCTTGGGTACTTAGCACTACTTGCTCGACTCCTTCCAACTGCTCCTCCCGGTCAGTCAGCAAGACCAGTCTGAGGACAATCCCGTCACCAGCCACTTCCCGCACCAAGTCTAAATCGTAAGACTTGGTATAAGCATCTGTCGAGCCAAAGACCAGAACAATTGTGTCTTCGTTGATTAGGGACTTTGGTCCATGTCGGAAGCCGACTGGGCTTTCGTACATAGTCGCAATCTGACCGGCTGTCAGCTCTAAAATCTTAAGCTGGGCTTCATGCGCCAGACCAAAGAAAGGCCCTGCCCCCAGATAAATGACCCGACTGAAATCCAAATCAACCAGCTGCTGCACATCTGCAACGCGTTCTAAAACATCCTGACTGAGCTGAAGCAGAGCCGCAACCTTGGCTTCTTTCTGAGTTAGATCAGCCCGGTCAAAGACCAAAAGGGCTGTCAGCATCATGGAGCTGAAGCTAGAGGTCATGGCAAAGCCAGCATCATTAGAAGCTTCCGGCTGCAGGAGCAAAAGATTCTTTTCATCACCTTGGGCCTGCTGGGCCAGCTTGCCTTGGGCAGCACAAGTAATGGTAATCTGGTACAAGTCATCCACCAGCTGCTTAGCCAAGTCCACAGTCGCTACACTTTCTGGTGAATTGCCGCTGCGGGCAAAGGAAACCAGCACTGTCGGTACTTCTCTCTTCAGATGTACCAAGGGGTTGGCCACGATATCTGTCGTCGCAATAGCGTTAAAATTCCATTTGCGCTCATCATAAATCTGCCTGAAATAAGGCGTCAAAGTATCTCCGACATAGGCTGATGAGCCGGCTCCGGCAAAAATGACCTTGATGTAGTCATGTTTGTCCTCGATTTTTTTCAGAAAAGCAGCGATGTCTGCGGCCTGAGCCTTGTAACTGTCAAAGGCTTCCTGCCAAACCTCAGGCTGCTGATAGATTTCTCTCGTTGTGATGTCAGCCCCCAGACGCTGCAATTCTTCCTGTGAATAATCTAACATTCTCTTTCTCATTCCTTTCCATCATTTGAAAAAAGGGGGAGCGAGACAGAACCCAGAAAATCAAAGATTTTCGGCTCGCTGTCCCACCCCCGCAACGATGGCTAGACTTGAAATATACTTTTAACAAGCTTTTTCAAACCAGACAGCGACTGCATTTAGCAATGCTGAACCATCCATTTCCCTAGCCCAAGAGGCATCTCCCAAATTCCTCTTAGACCAATATGCTTGAATCATCCACTGTGGCTTGGCCTTACCTATCAGCAGTCTCCCATCTGCTGACAGCGCAAGGACTTCACCCAACTAGAAGTGATTGTTCAAGCTTTTATTCATCTTCATCATCCATTAGGCCAGCTAGAACATCATTGACCTTAACAATATTCTCTGCTGCCTTGGATGGATAGCTGACTTCTGCTCCTGTCAAAGATGCATTGATAAACTCAATGACCATGGGCAGATTGACCCCCGCATAAAGCTCGATATCCTGTCCTTCCATAATGAAGCGGCTGACTACATTACAAGGAGTGCCCCCCAAGAGATCCGCAAAAACCAAGTAATCCTCAAAATCTTTGACCGTTTCTAAGAATTTAGCTGCGAAGTCTTCTGGACCTTCCTCCGGAAGCAGGGCTACTGCATGGATGTCTTCCTGAGGCCCCATAATCATTTCCGTAGTTGTTTTCAGTTCTTCACAAAAGCGACCATGGCTGACTAAAACTAATTTCTTACCCATAAATCACTCCATTACTCTGGTACTTGTCCCAGCAGGAAGTAGCCGATAGCAGAGAAGCTCACTGCCATGATAATGATAATGAAGATAGCCTTAGTAGAGTTCATTCCTTTCTTGCCCAAGAGCCAGAAGATAAAGCCTGTAAAGACTGCTGGAATCAAACGTGGGAAGATAAGGTTGAGCATATCTTGGAAATCAATAGCTTTTTCACCAATCTTCAACACCCATGATACTTCAAAGTTGATCATAGTAGCAATCAAACCACCCACCATGAAGATCCCCAGTACAGAAGCCGCTTCAACAAGAGCTGTCAAAGTACTTTGCATGTTGGTAATGAGATTGACCCCTTCTTTGTAGGCAAATTCTAACTGTTTCCAACGGAAAATGTCATAAGCAACTGCTACAGCAATCCAAAGGAAAATTCCCCAAGGCTGGCCTGCAATAGCCATGGTAGCAGCGATAGATCCCATGATAGCTGGCACAAGAGAGCCAAAGATAGAGTCTCCAAGAGGAGCAAATGGTCCCATAAGACCTGTCTTGATACCATTGACCGCATCTTTTGATTTAACCCCGTCTTTTTCTTCCATAGCTAGGTCAAAACCTGCAATAATAGTATGGAAGAAAGGTGAAGTATTGAAGAATTGCGTATGCAATTTCATCATTTCTTGCAATTCTGGAGTGCCATCACCATACATTTTACGCAGCTGAGGCAAGAGCATGTAGAGATAACCTGAACCTTGCATCCGCTCGTAGTTCCAGCCTAATTGGAAAGTGAACAAGCTGCGTTTATTGATTTGTTTAAAATCTTCTTTTGTTAATTTATAATTAGAGTTCGTCATCTTCAATTTCCTCACTTTCTGATTTTGTGCTAGCAGCTGGAGCAGCAACTACTGTTCTTTGGCTGTATTTGAAATGCTGTACTGCAAGGAAGATACCAAAGATAGCTACACCAATCATAGACAAGCCTTTGAAGTTGTTGGCAAATGTGATCGCAGCATCTTTTGGAAGAGTTCCAACAATACTAGATACAGCCCCACCCAAAGTTTGAATGTTTGAGTAAAGCACAGTCAGCATAGCAGTCAAGCCAAAACCAAGAGCTAGGTAGTGAAGATTGCGTTTAACTGGAAGGTAACGAAGCAAGATAGCAAACCCGAGCCCTGGAAGCATACGACCAGCCAGTGTCAAACCTGCAGCCAGCCATTTCACACCAGCAACACCATCTACTATCGCTTGAACAAATGTTCCACCAAATGCCAGAGCCAGAAAGACTGGAAGGGCACGAGACAGGGCCCAAGGAATAGCACCTAAGAGATAGTTGCGTTCAATACCTTTATAGTCGAAACGCTCAACTGCTGCATCCACACGGTGTGCGAAATAAGTCGTTGTCATACGGCCTAAGATATCAAAGTAAGTCAACAAAGTTGCTACCGGTACTGCGATTGTCGCAATAGCCAACTCTGGCTTAATGCCTTGTGCTACGGAGAAAGCTGTCGCAAGAACGGCACCTGATGTCGCATCAATACGAGAAGCTCCACCAAATGTTCCGACACCAAGAACGAACAATTGCAGGCTACCACCGATAAACAAACCGGTCGTCAAATCGCCCATAATCAAGCCAGTAATGAAACCAGCAAATACAGGGGATCCTGCTGACGAAACGATGGTCAACTCATCACAGATTTGATAAGCTGAGTACAAAGTGAGTAGTAAAATTTGCCACCATTGTATCATAACAATGTCCTCCTAAAATTTTGTCTTATTTTAATAACTTCATGAAGTCCTCAACAGGATCGTTGGGAACCATTTGCGCTGTCAGCTTGACTCCTTTTTCGTGCAGCTTGTGAAAGGCTTCAACATCTGCATCTACCACGTTGATAGAGCGGGTAATGGAGCGAGTTTCATCTGACTGAGACATATTGCCGACATTCAGCGTTTCCAGCGGAACACCAGCTTCGACCAACCGCAAGAAGCGGTCTGGCTTGCGAGCGACAATCAAGAGTCGCTGTGAATCATACTTGCCGGCCAAGATATTTTCTGCTGCCTTAGCGATTGGCAAGACACTTAGTTTCACACCAGCTGGCGTTGCGAGCTTGAGTCCGCTCTTTTCGATAGCATTTTCAGCTACCTCATCGTCAATCACCATAATGCGTGAAATGTTGAGCTTGGTAGTCCAAAGATTGGCTACCTGTCCATGGATCAAACGTCCATCGATACGTGCACCTACTATTGTCATAGATTTTCCCCCTTTATTGTTTTAAATGTAGGTTTGTTAACTAAGTGAATAGTTTCGCTGTATACCCCTTCTGTCTCAAAGATAATGATGCGATTGTCGCCTTCTCTGAGCAGGCTGTGTGGGATATAGAGCGATAAGGTCGGTCCGACATTCCAGAAGCGGCCAATGCTGACACCGTTGACAAAGACGACGCCCTTGCCAAAGTCGGACAGATCCAGGTAAGCATCTTTAAGCGCTTTCATTTTAAAGTCAAAAGCGTAGAAAGCTGGTTGCTTTTCCTGCCACCCTTTTGAAAAGTCGATCTTTTCTGGATGGTCCAGCGGCAATGGATAATGCTGCCAGTCAAGCAGGAAGTGCAGGTCCTTGCAGACACCGGTACGGATGCCTTTTTGCTGGGTATCTGCCAAGAGCTTGTGGCCATAATTGACCCGGCCCATATTCTCCATCAGAATGTCAAGCTGGTGCTCTGACTTTTTCTGGCCGTCCACCATGATATCCTGACCGATTTCTGTCTGGTACTGGGTTGCAATGTGCTGACCGTCCACATAGAGCTGCATACGGTCGCGGCCGTCAATGACACGGAGCCTTTCCTGATCAGCATCCCAACTAGCCCAAGTCCGATAGAGCAGGTAGCCGACATTTTGCCCCAGCTCTTCCATCTTCATCGGATAGAGACTTTCGATAGGCTGAGCCAAGTCAGGCAATGTCTCAAAGAGACTGACTTTCTGACTGAGCGGGATATTCCTGAGTTCAAAAGACTCTTTCACCAGCGGCTCCATCTGCGGATACTCTGGATAATGCTCTTTCAGCATCCTCTGAACTGCATAGTACTTATCCGTCGGATTGCCTCGCTCATCGAGTAGAGCATCATAGTCATAGGAAGTTACCTGTGGCAGGTCAATAACACCTCTGGCCGAACAGCCATTCATAAAGCCAAAGTTGGTACCACCATGAAACATATAGAGATTGATTGAACCCTGCTGGAGCACTTCGTGAACAGCTTGAGCCAGTTCGTCTGGATCTCGCTTGATGACAGGCTCTTTCCAGCGATTGAACCAGCCATCCCAGAACTCCATACACATGAGCGGCCACTTTTTGCCATGCTCGTCAAAGAATTCCTGCATCTGGGCAAAATTGTAATCTGCCTTGGAGCCGAAATTTCCTGTCACAAAGACATCATCGTCAATCAATGTACCGGCTTTCAGTGTGGCTCGCCAAGGTCCGTCTGAAGTAAAGAGCGGACAGGTTACACCTCGTTCTTCCATGAGCTGTCTGATTGCTCTCAGGTAGGCCTTGTCTTCCCCATAAGAACCGTACTCATTTTCCACCTGCATCATGAGGATGTTTCCCCCATTGTCCAGCAGCCTTGGAGTCAGTCGCGGCAGCAGCTCGTCATAATAGCTGGCTACAGCCTGCAGAAAGGCCTCATCTGATGAGCGGATGCGCATGTTCTCATTGAGCAGCCAGGCCGGCAGACCACCGAACTCCCACTCCGCGCAGATAAAAGGCGAAGGGCGGATAATGGCATAAAGTCCCAAATCCTGAGCTGTCTGTAAAAATGCTTCAATATCTAAAATCCCTTGGAAGTTAAAGACACCTTTTTGGGGTTCGTGCATATTCCAGGGAAGATAGGTTTCCACTGTGTTAAAGCCCAGAGCTTTGAGATTATAAAGGGAATGGTACCAATCCTCAGGCTGTACCCGAAAATAGTGAATGGCTCCCGATAAAATCTTAAACTCCCGATCATCCAAACAGAAGGAATGACCAATTTTGAATCTTGCCATCTGATGTTCCCTTCAGTTTAAAACCGCTTTCATCTCTTATTAACATTAATATAATAAATTTTTGCATAAATGTCAACATTTTTTTTTAAAATATGTTAAAATCTTAAGTAAGAAAAGTAAAAAAAGAGAGGTGAACAAAATGGCTATTCCAAAATACCAACAAATCAAAGATGAGCTCAAGCAGCAAATCATTTCTGGCAAATTTGAAAATGGCGATAAGTTTTACACAGAGGCTGAGCTGATTCAGATGTTTAATGTCAGCTCCATTACCGTTGTCCGCGCTTTGAATGAACTGGCCAACGATGGTTACATCATCCGCCAGCAAGGCAAGGGAACCTTCGTTTCACGTGCAAGAAAGCACAAGCTGGTGGAATTTTCTGACGTTGAGACCTTCCCTATCCAAAAAGATAAGGTGACTGTTCTCTCCATCAAGCGTGGGAATGACCTGAAAATCTTGGATAAGCTAGAACTAGCACCAACGCAGTTCTACTATAAGATCGACCGGATCAGACGGACTGGCGATAAAATCTATATCTATCACCAAACCTATATCCCTGAGCAGTACATCAATCCTAACTATCCAGATATGGACTACTACAGCTCTATCTACAACCGCTTCAAAACTGACTACCACATTCACATGAATGATGAGCATTTTGAAGAGACCAATGAAATTGTCTTCCCAACACCAAAAGATGTTGCGAAAGTACTGGAAGTTGATACCAACTTCCCGACCGTTCATCAGGTGAAGATTACCCAACTGGAAAGCACTGGGCAGATCTTAGAATACAGCGAAACTTACAAACGCGGTGACTTCTTCAAGATCAAGTTCATTTCCTGCAATCGGGACCACTAAGATTGAAAACGATGGCTTCTAATCGGCTGTCGTTTTTTGTTTCATCTTGTGTATTTATATCTATAATAAGTCTATCTATACCAATTTGCAATCCATTCTAAGAACTTTTGTTCATTAAAAAGTGAATTCTGTCAAAAAGTAAGCACAGTTTATTGTTTTGTTCTATTTTTCAATTATTCTAAAGAAGAAAAAATAAGAAACACTGGCTGTTTCCCTGAAAATTGGTACAATGATAAAGCAAAAAACTGGGACTGAATCCCAGTTTTTTGATATAAAATGTTCCTTATTTTGCAAATGAAGTCGTTTATTAAGTCTCTAGAAAATCAGCTATTTCTTTATTTCTAATTCACGGACCTGAAGCAAAACGTTAGGTAAATCTGCCCCAGCCTGAAGAAGGGCAGCTGCCGTATAAGCACCCTCTACCAAGGGAACATTGTTGATGATGATTTCCTTGTCAGAAAAGTCTGCGACCATTTCTAGATTCATCCGAGCCGAGCCCAGATCGAAAAAGGCCAAAATAATGTCCTTGTCATTGGCATCTAAAGCTGCCTGAATCCCTTCAAAGCTGGTCCCGATGCTGCCGTCTTCTAGCCCGCCTACATAGCTGATGGCCACATCTGCCGCTACCTGCGAAATGAGGTCAAACAAACCTTGGGCCAGGTTTTTGGAATGAGAAATGATAAGAATACCAGTATCTGCCATCAGTCTGCCTCCGTTTCTAGAAGAGCCTCAAAGAGGAGACCGGATGAAGCAGAACCGGGATCGAGATGACCAATAGAGCGCTCCCCGACATAGGAAGCCCGCCCCTTAGTCGCTTTCAGATCTTTGGTCGCTTCCACTAGGGATCCAATCTTTTCATGCGTCAAGTCTCCAGACTGCAGAGAAACAGGAATCCCCGACCAAACATCCACCATGGTTTTCTCACCGGGCACAGCCTTGCCCCGCTTCTGAATCATGTCCAGCCCAGCTTGGATGACTTCTGACAAGTCTTTGCCGTCTTTTTCAGCCTTGGCCATGCCCATGAAGGCCGAGCCATAAAGAGGGCCTGAAGCACCGCCGACCTTGCTAATCAGCTGCATGGAAACAGCCTGAAAAACCTCGGCCGCACTAGCAAAGTCTTTAGCAGCTAAACTCTCTACCGCTGCTGCCATCCCTCTGGCCATATTGGCACCGTGATCGCCATCACCGATGGGTGTATCAAGGTCAGATAGATAGGCCTTTTGCTCCTGAATTTTCTCATTGAACAACTGCATCCATTTTTTTGCTCTTGCTGCGTCCATAAGCACCTCCTTACCAAGCGGCTGTCGTGACTGGGCTACTGAGAGCCTCCAGCCATTCTGGCTGATCCAGCTCGATAAAGGTCAGAGAAATCCCTGCCATGTCAATAGAAGTCATGTAATTACCCAGCTTTTTATAGACAACTTCGACTCCAGCATCTGCCAGGAGATTTGCTACATCGGCCGCAAAGACATACTGCTCCATGAGCGGTGTTGCACCCATACCATTGATGAGGATGCCGATTTTCTTGCCAGATTTGAGCTCAACAGACTGACTTAGCTTTTCGACTAATTCTTTAGCTAAGTCCTTAGACGGCTGCATCTTTTCCTTGCGATAGCCTGGCTCACCATGGATGCCAATGCCGAACTCTATCTCATCATCAGCCAAAACAAAACCAGGCTTGCCGACTTCCGGAACGGTTGCCCCACTCAGAGCCAAGCCGACTGTGTGAATATGTTTGACTAGCTCATCAGCCAGAGCCTTGATTTCAGTCAGAGATTTGCCTGCACGCGCCACATCCCCTAGAATCTTATGGACAAGAATCGTACCAGCCACTCCGCGGCGACCTTGAGTATAGAGGCTGTCTTCTACTGCGATATCGTCATCTACGACGACACTAGCCACCTCAATCCCTTCCATCTCAGCCATTTCCTGAGCCATTTCAAAGTTCATGATGTCACCGGAGTAATTCTTGATTACCATGAAGACCCCAGCTCCCTCATCTGCTTCCTTGATAGCCTGCAAGACCTGGTCAGGTGTTGGTGAAGTAAAGACCGCACCGCAGATAGCAGCCGACAGCATACCCTCTCCGACAAAGCCAGCATGGGAAGGCTCATGACCACTGCCACCGCCAGAAATCAGGCCAACCTTGCCTGTCTTCTCACTCTTGCGGGCAATGATATCAAAGCCCTCCACCCGATAAACCAAATCGCTGTGAATATAGGCTAAGCCGTCCAGCATTTCGTCCACAACTGCTGTTGGATCGTTGATAATTTTCTTCATAGGTGTCCTCCGTTTCTCAGCGCTTCTTTATAATTGAGCAATTTCCCCTAAAAAGAAAGCGCTATCATTTTAATGTTATTTTAACATTTTATCTTACCGAAAGCAAATTCTGCCACATCTTAGACTAGAAGAAAGCATCAAATTAGTTGACAAGAGAAAGTAGACAGCGTATACTAAAGATAGATAAGTAGACAGTGTATACTTTTGGAGGACATACATGAAACGCAATACTGCCCAGCTGAAAGAACAACTCATCCAAACAGGGATTGACGAAATCGGAAAACACGGAATTGAACAGCTTTCGCTCAGGACTGTTGCCAAGGCCTGCGGTGTAACTCACAGCAGCCCTTACCGCCATTTTGAGAGCAAGGAAGGCTACCTTAAGGTAGTTTTGACCCAGCTTTCGCTGTTTCTCAATCAGGAAATCAATGAAAATATTGATGCGACAGGTTCTGCGCGTGATCAGCTGACCCGGCTTGGACTTAATTTCATTATTTTTGCTAAGACCTATCCTCATTTTTTCGAAGCTCTCTTTATCAAATTTCCTTTTAAATATATGAAGGTGACTCAGGACACCATTCTCTTGGAGTCTGACTTGCCTGGATTTGATAAATTTAAGGAGCTTGTTTTAAAGCTTCGCGAGGAGGAAAATTTTAGCAATAGCGAAGCGGAAAGCCTTTTTCACTTTTGGAGCTTTATCACAGGCCTAGCCGTTCTAGCCAACAGTCCTATCGGGCAAGACCTTGATCCTCAAGCCATCCAAAGCACAATCGAGCACATGCTTGACATTTATATCAAAGGAGAACGATCATGAAAACCTTGATTATTTACACCCACCCCAGCCCAACTGGCTTCAATGCTGCTATTCTCAAAGAAGTTCAAAGCAACCTTTCTAAAAAGCACGAGGTGAAAACCTTGGACTTGTATGCTGAAAATTTTGATCCGATTTTGCGCTTTGACCAAGAACATAGACGCCGTGACCTGCACAAAGACCCTGAAATGGCAAAATACCGCGATTTGATTACTTGGGCAGACCACCTGATTTTCATTTTCCCTATCTGGTGGAGCGGCATGCCGGCCATTCTCAAAGGCTTTATCGACCGCGTCTTTGTGGCTGACTTTGCTTACTCTTATAAAAAAGTTGGCCTCCAAGGCCACCTGCAAGGCAAGTCCGGCTGGATTATCGTCAGCCATAATACACCAGGTTTTGCCCTGCCTTTTGTCCAAGACTACGGCAAGGTACTTAAAAATCAAGTCCTGAAACTTTGTGGTATTTCTCCCGTCAAACTGACAGAGCTCAACGGAGTAGAACGCAAAACAGACCAACAACGCCAAGAAATGCTCAAGAAAGTCGGGCAACTAGCCAGTCAAATTTAAGATAAAGAAAACGGGAATGGGAAAGAACTTCAAACAAGTAAAAAAAGTTCGTCTTCCCACCCCCGCACAGTTGATTAGGTCATCTTTGGAGCTTAAAAAGCGAAGGAAGATGCCAATCAACCACTGCGCCATCTATTTTTCCTAATTTAGATTCAAAAGCCTGGACTTTTTGCCCAGGCTCGTTTTTATGTTTAATCCAGCCCCACGCGCTTGAAGATTTCATCCACGCGCTTGGTATAGTAAACTGGGTTGAAGATTTCATCAATCTCTTCCTGAGTCAGGCGGGAAGTGACTTCTGGATCCGCTTCGAGCAGAGGCTTGAAGTCCACTTGATTGTCCCAAGACTGGGCAGTCTTTGGCTGCACCAAGTCATAAGCCTGCTCCCGTGTCATGCCCTTTTCAATCAAGGTCAACATAGCCCGCTGGCTGAAGATAAGACCAAAGGTCGAGTTCATGTTCCGCTTCATGTTTTCTGGAAAGACGGTCAAGTTCTTGACGATATTACCAAAGCGGTTGAGCATGTAGTCGATGAGAATGGTCGTGTCTGGTGCGATAATCCGCTCAGCTGATGAGTGGGAAATGTCGCGCTCATGCCAGAGAGAGACATTCTCAAAGGCTGTTACCATGTGGCCACGAATGACACGCGCCAGACCAGTCATATTTTCAGAACCGATTGGATTGCGTTTGTGGGGCATAGCAGATGAACCCTTTTGCCCCTTAGCAAAGAATTCTTCCACTTCGCGTTGCTCAGATTTTTGCAGACCACGGATTTCCGTCGCCATGCGCTCAATAGATGTCGCAATCAAGGCTAGAGCTGAGAAGTATTCAGCGTGGAGGTCACGTGGCAGGACTTGAGTCGAAATCTCCTGCGGACGGATGCCTAATTTCTCACAGACATAGCTTTCCACAAATGGCGGAATGTTGGCGAAGTTCCCAACCGCACCAGAGATTTTCCCGGCTTCCACACCCGCAGCCGCAATCTCGAAACGCTCGATATTGCGCTTCATTTCGCTGTACCAAGTCGCGAGCTTAAGTCCGAAAGTCGTCGGCTCCGCATGCACCCCATGGGTCCGTCCCATCATGATGGTGAACTTGTGCTCCCGCGCCCGCTCTGCAATGATGTCAGTGAAGCGACGCAGATCCTCACGAATAATGTCATTGGCCTGCTTGTAGAGGTAGCCGTAGGCAGTATCTACCACATCAGTTGAGGTCAGGCCATAGTGCACCCACTTGCGCTCTTCACCAAGTGTCTCAGAAACTGCCCGCGTGAAAGCCACTACATCGTGGCGCGTCTCCTGCTCAATCTCCAAAATGCGGTCAATGTCAAAGCCAGCCTTCTCACGAATCAAGGCCACATCTTCCTTGGGAATCTCACCCAGCTCAGCCCAAGCCTCGTCAGCCAGAATTTCAACCTCCAGCCAAGCCTTGTACTTATTTTCCTCAGTCCAAATGTTCGCCATTTCAGGGCGAGAGTAACGTTCAATCATTGTTTGTTTGCTCCTTAAAAATTAAATCAATTTCTTCAATTTTGTACCAATAAATTCAACGAATTTAGAAGGATATTTTATCCACCACGTTTGTTCAACATATTTCTCTAACTGCTGTTCCTCAGATATAATTATTGCTTCAAAATCACTATTTGCCATTATCTTGCTCTCATATTCATCACCACCATAAAAAATACAGTCTCTGAGAGAATCATATTTCACATCGTCTGATGACTTAATATGTGAATAAATATCTTCAGCTTTTGACTTACCTAACTTTATTTTAAGAGTAATAATGATTGTTCCAATAGAATAAGAAGTGAGTAATAAAAATCTTAAAGTAGATAAATCAGAAGTAAAAGAATTCAAATCATGAGCTATAGACATCTCTCGAAATCTATTCATCAAATCAATAATATATGGATTTGCCTTAATGAACGAAAGGACATCTGGGGTTAAACCTTGTTTATTCAATAAATCTAACGTTATAGGATTACTATAAAACTCTTTCTGAATTGCTTCCACCATATAGTACTTAAAGAAATACTCCAAAAATAAAGGAACTAGCAATGTGGTTAGCACTCCAAACAACCAAGTACTACTAGTTATTTTTCTTAATGAGTGCAAGGGTAATAAAAGTGTCAAAAAAATATATGAAATTAATATCGAGACTATAAAGATTATAATCGAATTTATGCTTGAATATGAACCAACATAATCAACAGTGATAAGAACAACTAACCATGGCAAAATATAATAATACATTCCGGTTACATAATTTCGAACTGACAATATTATACCAATAAAAGCAATAATCATTGCTCCATATATAATAATACCAAATAATCCTGTTGCTAACGGATAGTTAATCAAAGAGGTTACAGCTGAAATAATCATAATCAACACTATAAAACCAATATTAGAAAATGCATAAATAGCACTACCTAATTCACGACGTTTCTTTAAATCCGTTTTATAACCTTTTTCGGTAACATAAAAATACTTTCTTTTTCGAATATCTTTTAAAAGATTATATTTATTTTTTAACCAAACAACTAATTTTGATTTCCAAGAGAATACTAATCCCCCCAAGATACACAGCGCTATCAATTTATAGAAAACATTCTCATTTACAAACAATATAGCTGCTAAATAGCCAAAAATAATCGAAATTAATTTCTTTGTTTCCTCTTTCAATATGATGTCTCCTATTCAAACTCTTCTTTTCCAATAAACACAGATGGATAGTGATCTAGTATGTTCAAATCAGTATCCAATGGCAAATCATAGATAGCCAGATAATTGTTTGGATATTGAATCTTTAATTCCTGATATTTGGCTTTTACTTTTTCATGGTCGGCACTGGCAAAGAGCACTTCCACAACAGCTCCAGTCTTGCCTTCTTCCACAAAAGCATTGACGATGATTTGAATCATAGAAACCTCCTATATCATAATTCAACATCTAATTTTAAAATATCTCCCTTTTCTCCATAATGGAGAAGCCGCAGATATTCTCCCCAAACTCTGGACTTGCCAATTTCTGTACTCATCCAGCTATCCCGACCAATCTCAACATCCTTGTAAAAGGCATTGAAGGTATATGGGATATAGCGAAGATGCTCCGGTAAGTGCTGAGCCAAGGTCCGCCATTGCCTACCAGTCGCGTGGCTTTTGCAAATGAACATAACGGTCTCAACAGTGTTAAAATCAAAAATTTCTTTGGCAAACAGTACGTTTTCTAAAGTATTGCTAGAGGAGTTTTCAGATTTAATCGCTTCTTCAGGAATGCCCGCAGCCAGCAGATGCTGGATAATAACCTCTGCCTCTGTATGTCCATTCCAATCTGGATGAGGCGTTCCTGTCAAACTTCGACCGCCGGTCACAATAATTCGTCTTACATAGCTTTTTTGATAAGCCTCAATAGCTTTTTCCCAGTGGCCTGGGTGAGTCCCACTGAAAACAAATAAAACATCACACGGCTGAGGTTCGATTATTTCCCCAAAAACACTCTTAGTCAAAAAAGAGATTTCTTTATCAGATAACTCTTTCGGAACTTCTGGACTTTTCGGGATAATTGGTTTCATCTATAACATTTCCTCCGCAGAGTTTTCTTAAAAATCAATTCCTTCTAGCGGTAGTTGACCGACTTCTCTTGCTGACTTTATCAGCTACGACAAGCCTAGTCAACCTTGCAGGGGTAAGATGACGGACCTTATAACTGGAATCCTGTCTTACTCCCCAAATTCAACCACGCTATCCGGCGCATCACTAAATAAAGTCACATGCCCCATCTTGCGATTGTGCTTCGCTTCTATTTTACCATACAGGTGGAGGTGGGCGCTTGGATTTTCTGTGATATATTTTTCAGCGGCCTCGACGTGCTGGCCGAGAACATTGAGCATGACGGCTGGCGCATGCAGTTTGATGGCTGGCAATGGTGCTCCGAGAACACCGAGAATATGGGTGTCAAACTGCGAGAAGTCGCAGGCTTCGATAGAGTAGTGCCCAGAGTTGTGTGGCCGTGGCGCAATTTCATTGACAATGATGTCATCAGCCGTCGCAAACATTTCCACGCAGAGCGTTCCAGACAAGTTAAGCTGTTCTGCGATTCGCACTGCCATTGCTTTTGCCTTGTCAGCTAAGCTTGCTGGAATGCGGGCTGGCACAGTGGTCTTAGACAGGATGTTGTTACGGTGGATATTTTCCTGAACTGGGAAAACCGTCACGTCCTTGCCATTTCCTGATACAATGACAGAAATTTCAAGGTCAAAGTTGACAAACTCTTCCAAGACGCAGTCTGCCGAATCAGCCAGCGCATAGGCTGCTTCTAAATCTTCTGCTGAACGAATAACCTTTTGTCCATGCCCGTCATAGCCACCAGTCGCAGTCTTAAGGACATAGTTTTTTGACAGGTCTATATCCGCCAAGTCTTGGCTAGAAGCCACGACCTTGTAGGGTGCCACGGTGACTTGGGCCTTATTTACGAGAAAGTCCTTTTCAAAAATCCGATTTTGAGAAATGCGGAGCAAGTTCGTTCCTTGAGGGAGTTGTCCCTCCTTGATAACGGCATCCAAACCGTCGGCATCAACATTTTCAAACTCATAGGTGAGGACATCGCAACGCTCCGCCAGCTGACGGAGAGCGTCCACATCGTTATAAGGTGCCACGATGATTTCTGCCACACGAGAGGCAGGGCAATCTGTAGCAGGATCTAGCGCGATAACCTTATGCCCCATGTAGATAGCAGAAATGGCCATCATCTGCCCCAGCTGACCGCCACCGATAATTCCGATTGTTTTAGATGAGCTCATTGCTAGACTCCTCAGCGATTTTTCCTTGTTCTTCAGCAAAATCCGCTAGCGCTGCTGCTAGGTCTTGGTCTTCAATGGCCAAGATCCGAAGGGCAGTCAGGGCAGCGTTGGTCGCTCCTGCTTCCCCAATAGCCATAGTTGCAACAGGTACACCGCCTGGCATCTGCACAATAGAATAAAGTGAGTCCAGACCGCTGAGAGCACGAGATTTGACTGGTACACCGATGACAGGCAGAGTGGTCTTAGCTGCTACCATTCCTGGCAAATGGGCTGCACCGCCAGCACCAGCGATGATGACCTTGATGCCATGGCTGCGAGCTTCTTCTGCATGCTGAAACATGAGGTCAGGCGTGCGGTGGGCAGAGACGACCTTTTTTTCGTAGGTTACACCGAAGCGATCTAGGACTTGGGCTGTTTTTTGCATGGTAGCCCAGTCAGATTTGGAGCCCATGATGATGGAAATAATTGGTTTCATATTAAGATACAAAGGGACGTTTCGCTTGCGAAAAATCCCGTAGAAAAATAGGAAAACTAACGACGACGTTACGTCTAGGCAGTTTTATCATTTTTCCTAGGGATTTAGTCCCGTGTTCAATTCCTTTCATTTTTATGTTATAGCATTTTTTGTTATTTGCGAAAATCCCTTAGAAAAGAATAAGTAAACTAAGGGAATGTTCCTTTACCCTTTGAATAAATGGAATCTTTTACTCAAATATTTTTTAGGGTGGCTGCTTCCACACTGTAATCTTTAACAGTATTATTGACCAGTTTTGTGACACTTTTAGGATTTATCAATAATCGGATTGTAATAGTGGCAAGAGGGATAAAACTTAGGAAATCTTTCCAAACTGGAGTTAAAACCTCCTCGCTGTCACTTTTAAAAAGCCACTGCCCTATTGTCTGCAATATCTTTTTTCTGCTCTTGGTTCTTTCTGCAGTGCCGATAAGCAAAGCCATCAGGCTATGCGTCCCTACCCCTGCTTGCCCAACACTAACATCAGATTTGGAATAGCAGCCATTGGCTAACTCTATCATGATTTTTGGGAAGTTAACTCCTGCTTTGTAGGCATTAGCAGGTTCAACCATTCTAGGATTGCATTCTATGTAATAAAAATGACCGTCGGTACGTATAAAATCTAAAGTTAAAGCACCATGCCATTGTAAAAATTGACCTAATTTTTCGACATGCTCTCTCGTTTTCTCAGATTCTATACTTAATCTAGCAGCAGCTGAACCACCGGCACCAGAACCCACTTTAACACTAGAATGAACTGCAAGTAACTGACCATGATGAAATACTGCTTGAACCTGACCATAATCTCCGACTATGTCTTGCTGAACCATCCATTTTTCATCATTGGCTAATAAAACGTCCGCAGCTCTCGCCAAATCTTCCTTACTTGTGATTTTATAAACCAAACGACCGGCAGTACCATAGTCTGCCTTTAGCCAATAAGGATAAGGAAGAGAAACAGATTCTAAATTTTCCACACGCTCCCATTTAGGAATTGGCAGATTTAACTGATCCGAAATTTCAGCAAACGCAATCTTCCCAGCCAGCTTTTCAATTTGTTCTTTATCAGCAAGCGCTACTGGCAAACGAGTTGGTAAAAAATTTCCCCCATTTGCCAATAACCAGCCTTCCTCATGTGTCGGCAAAATAGCTGCATAATTTTTTTGATGAAGCAGCTGATTAACTTGTTTCAAGTAATCTAAAGGAAAACGATTTATATCAACTGTCGGAATTCTATGAGTGAGTCGACTGAATGTTGCAATAGAAAACTTATCAGGAGACAGGACATCAACTTTGTAGCTCTCTTTTAGCAATACTGTTAGAGTCTCTCTTGAAGTTAAGCTAGAACCTTCTAAAAATAGCAGTCTGTTTTTCATTTTTCAAACACCAGAATTCTATATTCAAGCCTCACGGCTCAAAGTTTAATACATTTGATTTACAAAGCCTTGCTTCCGATGTCTGTTCGGTAAAAGAGGCCTGTGGTGTCTTGTTTTTTAAGTTGGTCGTAGATTTTTTTCTGCGCAGCTGAGACGGTATCTGCTGTGGTGACCAGCATGTACACTCGGCCACCATTCGACAGCAGTGCTCTACTATTTTCCGCAAACTTAGCCCCAGCATAGTAGGTGATGATGTCGCCTTCGGTTTTTGCTGGCAATTCGACACCCTTTTCATAATCTAGCGGGTAGCCATTTGATGCGACAACCACGCCAAGGGTCACGCCCTCAGCCAGCCAAGTGATAGCAGGCTCTTTCTTGTCCAAAATGTCCGTGATGTTCTGCGCAAAATCAGACGTAAGGCGCGGCAGGATAATCTGGGTCTCTGGGTCGCCAAAGCGCGAGTTGAACTCGATAACCTTGGGGCCATCGGCTGTCAAAATCAGCCCAGCGTAGAGCACGCCAAGATAAGGTCGGCCCTCAGCAATCATGCCTTTGAGAACCGGCTTGATAATCGTCTCAACCGACTGAACCACCACGCTTTGTGGCAGGTGAGGCACTGGCGCATAAGCTCCCATACCACCTGTATTGGGACCCTTGTCCCCATCGTAGGCCCGCTTATGGTCCTGGGCCGTCGGCAGGATGTAAAACTTATCGCCATTGACAAAGGCAAAGAGAGAGAACTCCTCACCTTCAAGAAATTCCTCGATGACCACGCGCGCACCGCTGTCGCCGAACTTATTATCCAAGAGCATATCGTGAGCTGCTTCGACCGCCTGCTCCACAGTCTCCGCTACGACCACACCCTTGCCCAGAGCTAGGCCGTCCGCCTTGACCACGATAGGCGCCCCTTGCTTTTCGATGTAGGATTTGGCTTCCTCAAAGTCGGAAAATGTGCCATAGGTTGCTGTCGGAACACCGTATTTAACCATAATTTCCTTGGCAAAATCCTTGGACCACTCCAGCTCCGCTGCTAAACGAGATGGACCGAAAGCCTTGAGCCCAGCTTGGTTAAAATCATCTACAATCCCAGCTGCCAGGGCATCATCCGGACCGATAAAGGACCAAGCAACATCATTCTCCTTGGCAAATTCGATTAGTTTAGAATGTTCGGAAATTCCAATATTTACTAAATCCAACCCATCCAAGGTCATGCCATCATTTCCAGGAGCGACAAACACCTGCTCCACACCCTGAGACTCTAACAATTTCTTGGCAATCGCATGCTCACGACCGCCTGAACCAACAACTAAAAGCTTCATAGCCAAGATACCTCAATATCCAATATCACAGGCGCTTACGCACCAAACTAACACATCACGTAAAAATCATTCTATTTTTACGAATTATTTATCTAAATTATATCACAATCGTTCGTTTTATTCCATTCTAATGAGAAAAAGAATATCTCTTCTATATGATTGCCGTAGTTATTGTTGTCTTCAGCCTTCCCCTTTTAGAATGGATTGTACCTAATTTAGAAAAAAATATTCAGGGCTTGTCAAATTTACTATCATTTTCAAACAAGTTTTCCGAATAATACAGGTGGGCCCATCCAAAACCATTCTCACAAAGGAGTTTTATGAAGAAATATCAAAAACTGTTTTTATTATCTGGAGCTGTCCTAGGTCTCTTTGCGAACCACTCAACAGTTCATGCGGTTGAATCGCCTGAATCTGAAGTCAAAATTCTAGGCCCCACTGATCGTGCCAGCAATGTCGATGTGACTGTGAACGATCGTACAGCCTCTATTAGTTATACCCGTTCCCAAGCTCAAGAACCTTATCTTATTGCTCATGCTGTTTGGTCTGAAGAAAACGGACAAGATGATTTGAAATGGTATGATACACCACAAACGCCCATCACTGACATTGACTTAAGCAACCATCCAGGATATGGTACGTTTCATGTTCATACCTATATACGGATAGGAGAGCGCTTGGTAGCTCTAAATGCCACTACCTTTCATGTAGATAAACCAGCTAGTAAAACGAATGCATCCGTCTCAGGAGGTACAGGGCGCATTAGTTTTTCCCGCAACAAAGACCAAACTCACTCAAAGATTGTCCATGCTGTCTGGTCAGAGGAAAAAGGCAGCGACGACCTTCAGTGGTATGACGCAGGAGAAGAATCAACTGAGTTTAATCTATCCAAACATCGTAGTTATGGACGATACTTCGTTGACACTTACGAAAATGTAAACGGAAAAATGATTTTCCTATCTGGTACTACGTTCCATCTTGAAAATCCGAAACCGATAATCGAAACCAGCTTCCCTCAAACCGGTATCATGGAAATTACGGTCAAAAACGTACCTGATACCATGCATCGAATTGTTCTTCCAACTTGGTCTGATAAGAAAGGGCAAGATGATCTACAATGGTACGAAGCAAGCAAAAATCCGGATGGCAGCTACAGCGCTCGGGTGGAACTCAGAAAGCATAACTACGACACTGGGACTTACAATATCCACCTTTACGGCCAAAGCTATGTTCAACCGGAATCAACTGGTATAACAGGAACGACAGTTGAAATTGACAGCTTAAAATTACCTTCGGACGAGGAACAGAAACCTCTTTTTACGGTGGAAAATATCAACCCCAAACAAGGGACCTACACCGTGAAAACTACCGAAACTAGCTTATCTAAACCTATAAAGTCTGTCCAAGTTCCCATTTGGAGCACTAGCAATCAGAGTAATCTTAAATGGTATAAGGCAACGCCTAACGGAGACGGAACCTTCAGTGCGACCTTTGATATCCGCAATCATCAGGCTTTGTCTGGGACCTATAATAATCACATCTATATCACTTACAATGATGGTAGCGAACACAACTACGCAGCAGATTCTGTCTCAATGTCTACCGACCAAATTCAAGCCAAGGTTGCAGTTAGGAAAACTGAGGCTAATCGCTATGAGGTGACCGTGACAGACGCCTACGGAGATGGCGATATTGTTCTGCCAACTTGGTCAGAAGTCAATGGGCAAGATGATATCAAATGGTATACCGCCAATAAGGCCGGCAATGGAACTTACAAATTTACCGTGGATACTCAGAATCACAAGGGGAGCGGTCTATTTAACACCCATGTCTATCGTAAAAAAGCGGGGCAACTGACTGGTCTGACTGGAACTAGCTATCAGGTTGAGAAATCAAGCGTTCAATCAGCTAATATTCAGCCTAACTATGCCGCTGCTAATGCGACAACTTATCCTGTCGGCCAATGCACTTGGGGAGCTAAAGCTCTAGCTCCTTGGGCAGGAAATTACTGGGGCAACGGCGGTCAATGGGCAGCTAGTGCCAGAAGAGCTGGATTCCGTACCGGCAGTAGGCCTGAGGTTGGCGCCATCGCCTGCTGGGATGACGGTGGCTACGGCCACGTTGGTGTCGTGACTCATGTCGAATCCAATACCCGCATCCAGATCCAAGAGTCTAACTACCTCGGCAAGCAGTACATCAGCAACTTCCGTGGCTGGTTTGACCCAACTGCTTCCTACTGGGGCCGCCTGACCTATATCTACCCTAAATAAGCCGCTTTCGCATTCCTCAAAACCACTTCAAACCAGTGCTTTGAGCAGACTACTCCTGCTTAGTTTATTCATGAATTTCATTGAGTATAAGTCTACTCAAAAATCCTCGGCTCAACCCGAGGATTTTTTATATTTCTTAATGCCTAAAATGCCGTACGCCAGTGAATATCATAGTCAGGCCATGCTTGTCAGCTGCGATAATAGACTCCTCATCACGGACAGATCCACCCGGCTGGATGATGGCTTTGATACCAGCCGCTGCGATTTCTTCGATATTGTCCGCAAATGGGAAGAAAGCATCAGAAGCCAGAGCGGCACCGTCAAGGCGATCTTTGGCTTGCTCAATAGCAATCTTGACAGAAGCCACGCGGTTGGTTTGACCGGGACCGACTCCCAGCACCTGACGGTCATTGGTAATGATGATACCGTTGGATTTGACATATTTGACGGACTTCCAAGCAAATTCCAAAGCCACACGCTCCTGCTCGTTCGGCTGGCGCTTGGTCACGACCTGCCAATCAGCTGGATTTTCCTCGATAACATCTTGATTTTGCACAAGGAGACCACCCAGAACACCAGTCACTTCCTTCTCAGCTCCAGAAGCTGCCTGCGCATCAAAAGCCAACTCCAAAATCCGCAGATTTTTCTTTTTATTGGTCAAAATCGCTAGCGCTTCTGCCGTGTAGCTCGGTGCGATGATGATTTCCAGAAAAACACCGTGCATCTTCTCAGCCGTCGCAGCATCCACCTGACGGTTGAGGACGACAATCCCACCAAAAATAGAAACCGGATCAGACTCATAAGCATAGTCCCAGGCAGTCTCAATATCGTCCGCCTGACCAATGCCACAAGGATTCATGTGTTTTAGTGCCACAACAGTTGGCCGATCCTTAAAATCTCGAATAATCCGAATGGCCGCATCCGCATCACGAATGTTATTGAAAGACAACTCTTTTCCATTCAACTGCTTAGCGGAAGCGATGGAATAGTCCAGTGGCAAAGCAGTCTGATAGAAATCAGCATCCTGCTGGGGATTTTCCCCGTAGCGCATGGGCTGCTTGAGTTCATAGGTCAAGGTCAGCTTTTCAGGCTTACTTTCGCCCACCTGAGCCGTGAAGTAGTCTGCAATTAAAGCATCGTAAGCGGCTGTGTGACGGAAAACCTTGGCTGCTAAGCGTTGCCGCGTTTCATAGGTCGTTTGGCCATTTGCTGCCAACTCTTCCAGAACAAGAGCATAATCAGCCGGATCTACAACAACCGTCACGCTGGCATGATTTTTAGCCGCAGAGCGCAGCATAGAGGGCCCACCGATGTCAATATTTTCCACCGCGTCCGCATACTCCACACCCGGCTTGAGAATGGTTTCCTTAAAAGGATAGAGATTCACCACGACCAGGTCAATGAGCTCAATCTGATTGTCCTTGGCCGCTTGTAGGTGGCTATCTAAATCCCGACGAGCCAAGAGACCGCCGTGAATGTTGGGATGGAGGGTCTTGACACGGCCATCCATCATCTCTGGAAAACCAGTTACATCATCAATGGCAATGGTGCCCACTCCAGCACTATCAAGGGCCACCTTGGTACCACCGGTTGAGATGATATCCCAGCCCAGAGCTTTCAGCTCTTTCGCAAATTCTACAATGCCTGTCTTGTCTGAGACACTGATCAAGGCGCGTTTAGTCATGTTTTCTCCTTTATTCTTCAATATTTATTGGTTAAAACTACTTATTATAAAATTGCTTTTTTAATTCTTCATAGTAATAAATTAGATCAGAAAGATTTTCAGACTTATCTAAAATTTTATAATTCCTTTTTGAAATAGGAATTGCTCCTTTTTCCCAATATGTACGTGTTACTTCTTGTCCGTTAAAAGATAAATCTTTAATTTTCTTCAACTCTCGTTTATGTGTTTCACATTTCAATAAATAATATTGCTTGAAATTATAAGTGTCCTTTACAATTAGATACTTTATTGTCTCATCATCATTTGAACTATCAAATTCAGAGACTACATTATATCGCAAATTTGAAAATTTTAAATGCGATTCAATATCTTTATATTTTATGACAAACAAAGATCGTACTACGATAAGACAAAGAACTAAATAATTTATATTCCAAAGAAAATTTATCAAACTTTCTTCACTAACTTTTCTTATTAGCACATAGTTATTCTCTATGGAAAAATTTCCCGGTTTAATAATAAAAAGAATAAAAACGTAAACAACATACCAACTTGTTGACAACTTAATTAATAAATTAAATAATCTATTTACTGCACTTACTGGATTCCAGGATTCAGTATATCCATTTACATACTCTATATCTTTTGGAAGTAGATTAAAAACAGGAGTTTTCTCAAACAAGAATAAAATGAGAACCATTACTATAATCACGAAAATATATATTGTTAAAATTCTATCGTAAAATATAGATAAAATCTCTAATAGCAATATGAAAATATTCTTCAGTACAGAATTACTAATAACAAGATCTGAAAGTAGTTGATCTTTATTTAAATAAATTAATACATTTAGTACTATGAACAATATATAATTTATCGGTATCCTAGTATATTCTTCAGTAACTTTTTTTAGCTTTGACCAGCTATCAACAACATTCTCCATCACTACTGCCCTACTCCCAACTCTTTCAGCACTTGAGGATAAAGCTGATACTCGGCGGCATGGATGCGCTCTTCAAAACTTTCCAGCGTGTCTTCAGCTAAACGCGGCACGCGCACTTGCTGGATAATCTTACCAGTGTCGACACCCGAATCCACCCAATGAATGGTCACACCACTTTCAGTAACACCAGCTTGCCAAGCATCCTCGATGCCATGAGCCCCTGGAAATTCGGGCAGATAGGCTGGGTGAATATTGATAATACGACCTTCATAGGCGCCAAGCAAGGTCGACCCGACAATTTTCATATAGCCTGCTAGGCAAACCAAGTCAATCTGGTGCTCTTCTAGCAGGTCTACAATAGCTTGCTCGTAAGCCGCCTTACTGTCAAACTCTCTAAGCTCAAAGGCATAGCTTTTGACACTTAGCTTATCCGCCCGCTCGAGCACATAGGCATCGCGATGGTCTGAAAAGACAAATTCAACAGGAAACTGCTCAGCAATCACTTGGAAATTTGATCCATTGCCCGAAGCAAAAACGGCAATTTTTTTCATTTGATAAGGACACTTTCACTTTCTTTTTTGACAATCCGGCCAACTTTATAAACAGGCTCGTCAAGGAGTTCTCTGACACGATTCACATTTTCAGGAGCTACAGCCAAAATCATCCCCAGTCCCATATTGAAGATTTCAAACATTTCTTGGTGCTTGATGTGACCATATTTTTCTAGGGCTTTAAAAATCGGCAAGACTGGAATCTTGTCTTCTTCAATCTCAGCAGCCAAGTCATTGGCAAACATGCGGGGCACATTTTCAATAAAACCACCACCAGTAATATGGGCAATCCCATGAACCAGCTTTTCCTTAATCAGCGGTAGCAAAGCCTTGACGTAGATACGAGTCGGCTCAAGCAACACTTCCTTAAGTTTCTTACCTTCCAATTCTGGTAAGACTTCTTCACCCGTATAGTCCGCAAAAACACGACGAACGAGAGAATAACCATTTGAGTGAATACCGCTGGAAGCCAGCCCCAGAAGGACATCGCCCTCAGTGACTTTAGAGCCGTCAATAATCTCTGACTTTTCAGCAACCCCAACTGCAAAACCAGCCAGGTCATAATCATCTTCACCATACATACCAGGCATTTCAGCGGTTTCTCCACCAATCAAAGCAGCTCCAGACTGGACGCAGCCTTCAGCCACACCGGCAACAACTTGCTCTAGCTTTGCTGGCTCATTTTTCCCAGTGGCAATATAGTCCAGGAAGTAAAGGGGCTCCGCACCTGCAGCGATGATGTCATTGACACACATAGCCACACAGTCCTGCCCAATGGTATCGTGCTTGTCATACTGAATGGCCAGCATGAGCTTGGTTCCGACCCCATCCGTACCAGAAATCAGCACTGGCTCCTTGACCCCAGTCTGAGACAGGTCAAACATGCCGCCAAAGCCACCCAGTGCTCCCATGACACCAGCCCGCTCTGTACGTGCCACATGCTTTTTGATTCGCTCAACAACTTCATAACCTGCTTCAACATCTACACCAGATTGAGCGTATGCATTTTTATTTGTCATAATTTTCTTCCTTACTCTTATTTTTGAAAAAGATTGCGACAACTACCGTTGGCCTTGTTTCAATAAAAACTTGTCTTCTCCTTCAGGCTTTCCAGATAGCGCTCTTCATAATCATAGAGCGGAGTTGGGTACTGACCGTCAAAGTAAGCCACACAAAGCCCGCCATTCGGAGCATCCGTCTCAATACCAACTGATTCAATCAATCCTTCCAGCGACAGATAGGTCAGGCTGTCCGCCCCGATAATCTCACAGACCTCATCAACCGTATGATTGGCCGAGATGAGCTCGCGCCGATTCTGAATATCAATGCCGTAGAAACAAGGATATTTAAGTTCTGGACTACCGATAGCCACATGGACTTCAGCAGCACCTGCATCTCGTAGGAGCTGGACGATGCGTCGGCTAGTCGTTCCCCGCACGATAGAGTCATCCACCATAACCACGCGCTTGCCCTTGACAATACTGGAAACAGCAGATAATTTCATACGAACTCCTTGCTCTCGCAACTCCTGCGTCGGTTGGATAAAAGTCCGTTGGATGTATTGATTTTTAATCAGACCCATTTCATTTGGCAGGCCAGACTCTTCGGAAAAGCCAGAGGCCGCTGACAAGGAAGAATTAGGCACGCCGACAACGATATCCGCCTCATGTTGAAATTCCTGAGCCAGCTTGCGCCCCATTCGTTTGCGAGCTGCATGGACATTGACCCCATGAATAACGCTATCCGGCCGAGCAAAATAGACATATTCCATTGAGCAAATAGCCAGCTGAGTATCTGTCGTATAGCTGTCATAGGTCACGCCTTCATCATCAATAATCACGATTTCCCCTGGCTCAAGGTCACGCACCCATTCAGCACCCACCACTTCAAAAGCACAGGTCTCACTAGAAACGACCCAGGCCCCATTTTTCATGCGGCCAATGGACAAAGGACGAAAGCCGTTAGGATCCAGCGCAGCGTAGAGCTTGTCCTCTCTCATGATGAGATAGGCAAAGCCGCCCTGAACTCGTCTCAAGGATTCCTTGAGCTTGTCTAAGAAATTTTCCTGCTTACTATGGCGAATCAAGTGCATGAGAATTTCCGTATCAGACGAGCTAGCAAAGATGGAACCCCTCTTTTCCAACTCCTGTCTCAGTGAATGGGCATTGGTCAGATTACCATTATGTGCCAAGCCCATCTGCATATCATAGAAACTGAAGAAGAAAGGCTGAACATTATTGATGGAGGCTCCGCCAGACGTTGCATAGCGGACATGGCCGATGGCTGCTTCTCCTGTCAGATTATCCAAATCTGCCGGGTTCTTAAAGACCTCTGCAACCAGTCCCAAATCGCGGTGGCGTTTGAGCTTTCCATGGTCGTTTGACAGGATGCCTGCTCCTTCCTGACCGCGGTGCTGCAGACTATGGAGTCCGAAATAGGTGACCTGAGCCGCCTGTGGATGACCCCAGATTCCAAAAATACCGCACTCTTCATTCAGTGACTTTACTTCGTATGTCATTGTTTTACCTAAATTCTTTTATCTTGTAAAAGGGAGAAAACCTGGCCTAACAGGCCAAGCAGACTCCTTTTTTGATTGCTCGCTCTTGCAAGCCAACTTTATTCATGACTCGCTTGGAAATAACGAACGGCGCTTTCAAACAATTTCTGGTCTTTCTGACCTGGAATATTTTGGAAAAGACCGTCTTCATAACGCTCTGAGTGGCCCATCTTCCCAATGATTTGACCGTTCTTGCTCATAATCCCTTCGATAGCGTAAAGCGAGCCGTTTGGATTATACTTACTATCCATGCTTGGCTTACCATCGAAGTCTACGTACTGACTCCAAATCTGACCATTGTCACGCAGATCAGCAAACTCCTCAGCCGTCACGACAAATTTCCCTTCACCATGTGAAACCGGAATGGCATGGATATCTCCCACTTGCACACCAGCCAGCCAAGGCGAGTTGGTATTGGCAATGCGAGTCTCCACCATCTTGGCCACGTGCTGGTTGGCATCATTGTAAAAGAGAGTTGGACTGCTAGCCCCTGCTTCTTCGAAATTTCCGTAAGGAAGAAGACCAGATTTAACCAGAGCTTGGAAGCCATTACAGATACCAATGATGAGACCGCCGCGAGCGATGAAAACATCAATGGCTTTCTTGACCTTCTCGTTGAGCAAGATGTTGACGATAAACTTAGCTGAGCCATCTGGCTCATCTGCAGCAGAGAAGCCACCTGCAAAGAAGATGATATTTGCCTTGTCAATGTTGTCAACCATACTGTCAACGGACTTGACAATGGCTGCTTCATCCAAAGTAACAAAGGGAACTAGATTGACCTTGGCTCCAACTGCTTCAAAGGCTTTGGCTGAGTCGTATTCTGAGTTAGTTCCAGGGAATACTGGAATATAAACCAGCGGCTCCTCTACTGTCTCTTTGGCTTTAATAACTGTATCAGCGACAAGAGCTGGCACTTCCTCAATAACTGTTTCCTGTTTAAATTCTGTCGGGTAGATAGGCTCTAGTCGGCCTTCAAAGCTTGCCAAAAGCTCTGCTCCCTCAAGCTGGACACCATTGACAATCAGTGTAAAGTCTGGCTTGGTCTGACCGATCTTCACTGCGCCTGGAATATCCTGCTCCGGACTGGTAAAGACAAATCCGCCCAGCTGCGCCTGCAAAACGGAAGGCAAATTAGCAATATCCACTTGGGCACCAATACGATTACCAAAGCTCATCAAGGCCAGACTCTCTGCTAGACCACCGTATTTGACAGCAGCAGCGGCTGTAATCTGATACTTGGCCTGAATGGCCGCAAAATTTTCAAAGTTATTCTTGATTAAGTCAAAGTCAATATCCTGAGATAGGACCTGTCCTGGCAGATAGTAGATAGACTCTCCTGCTGCCTTAAACTCTGGAGACAGGATGCGCCCAGCAGTTGAAGTAGTCACTCCAAAAGCTACCAAGGTCGGCGGTACGGTCAATTCTTCAAAGGTTCCGCTCATGGAATCCTTGCCACCAATAGACGGCAAACCGAGCTGAATCTGGGCTTCAATCGAACCAAGCAGAGCAGAAACCGGCTGTCCAAAACGCTCAGCCTGCTTGTCCATCCGCTCGAAGTATTCCTGATAAGAGAAGCGAGCCTTGGACCAGTCCGAACCAGCAGCAACCAAGCGAGCTGTCGCTTCAATCACTGCATAAGCTGCTCCATGATAAGGTGACCAAGCTGCCACATAAGGATTGTAGCCCTGCGCCATCACAGAGACTGTCTCTGTCTTGCCATGCTCCACTGGCAGTTTCTGAACAGAAGCCTCAGTAGGCGTGATTTGGTAGCGTCCGCCGATAGGATGATTGACAGTAGAGCGGCCAACAGAGCTGTCAAAGATGGTCTGCAGCCCCTTTTGACTGGTATGATTGAGGTCGCTGAGCAAGCTCTTGAGGTTCTGCTCCAAAGTCGCTTCAGAAGTCACAGCTTGCCCCGGCAATGCTGCTTGGGCATCCACAACCTTGGCATCCACAACCACACGCACACCATTGGTGTCCAGAAAATTCCGCTCAATATCGACGATGGTTTCCCCGTTCCAGTGCATGACCAGATTTGGCTTTTCTGTCACTTTGGCCACAACGACTGCCAACAGATTTTCCTTAGCTGCTGCAACGATAAATTGTTCGACATCTTCTGGGCGGACCACCACAGCCATCCGCTCCTGCGATTCAGAAATCGCGATTTCTGTACCGTTAAGTCCTTGGTATTTGAGAGGTACCTTGTCAAGGTCAATTTCCAGCCCATCTGCCAACTCGCCAATAGCCACACAGACACCGCCGGCCCCAAAGTCATTGGATTTCTTGATGAGACGAGTCACATTGCCATCGCGGAAGAGACGCTGAATCTTGCGCTCCTCAATAGCATTTCCTTTTTGTACTTCTGCGCCAGCCGTCTCCACAGACGCAGCTGTCTGCACCTTGGATGAGCCAGTTGCTCCACCGACACCATCACGGCCCGTCTTGCCTCCCAGCAAGATGACCACATCACCTGCTGCTGGTTTTTCACGGACGACGTTTTCCTTAGGAGCCGCACCTACAACCGCACCAAGTTCCATCCGCTTGGCTACAAATCCTGGATGGAAATACTCACGGACATAGGTTGTTGCTAGACCAATTTGATTCCCGTAAGAAGAATAACCGTGCGCTGCAGTTTTTGAAATGACCTGCTGAGGAAGCTTGCCAGCCCGCGTTTCAGCAATCGGCTGAGTAATATCGCCCGCACCAGAAATCCGCATAGCCTGATAAACATAAGAACGGCCAGAAAGCGGATCACGAATGGCTCCTCCGATACAAGTCGCAGCCCCACCAAAGGGCTCAATTTCTGTTGGGTGGTTGTGAGTTTCATTTTTAAACATCAGCAGCCAAGGCTCTTTGACACCATCCACATCCACTTCAATCTCTACTGAGCAGGCATTGATTTCATCAGACACTTCCATGTCATCCAGACGGCCATTGGCTCGCTCGTAGCGACCAAAAATAGTCGCCATATCCATGAGGGTCCGCGGTTTGTCCCCACGCCCCAGCTCATCGCGCATAGCCAAGTATTTATCATAAGTAGCCTGCAGCTGCTTTTCAAACTTAGAAGCTGAAAAATCAATCTTCTTCAACTCCGTCTCAAAGGTCGTATGTCGACAGTGGTCGGACCAGTAAGTGTCCAGAACCTTGAGCTCGGTCTCTGTCGGAAAACGGCCAATCGACTTGAAATAGTCCTGAATAAAGAGCAAATCTGCTACTTCCATAGCTAGACCGTGCTCCTGCTTGTAGGCTTTAAAGTCCGCTTCTGTATAGTCCTTAAAGAAATCCAGAACCGGAATGGTCTTGTCAGACTCGGAGAATTGCTCCAGCTGGATAGACTGCTCAATATCTTTAAAGCGTGAATCAACTGGATTCAGCAAGTATTTCTTGATTGCTGCCAACTCGGTGTCTGAGATGTCTTTATTGACCAAATAAAGCTGAGCGGTCCTCACCAGAACATCTGTCCCAGCGCCGAGCAAAAAGAGGGCCTCCTGAGAGCTGGCTGCCCGCTGGTCAAACTGACCCGGCAGCGCTTCGATGGCAAAAAACGCTGTCTCTGCAAGTGCACCCTCTACTTCCTCTTCCGCCAGCAATCTATCTGTCACCTGCTCGGAGAAAATATGCTTTTCAGCACGATCAACCAAATCTTCTGCCAGATGAAAGACATCATAAACTTGAATCATCCGAAGATCTGACAATGTTTTCAACTGAAGATTGTGTGTCAGCTCTCTCACCAAGCTCTGTGACTTGACACCGAAGTTGCTCTTCTTCTCTACAAAAATACGCTTGTCCATGATTTTTCACACCCTGTCCTTACTTAATCGCCTGCAATTTTTCCCAAACAACCTGATAGACATCTGTCAATTCACCAAGGCCACGCCGGAAAACATCCTTGTCCATGTGATGGCCTTCCGCATCCCAGAGGCGGCAGTTATCTGGTGAAAATTCGTCTGCCAGAATAATCTTGCCATCTTTGTCAAAGCCGAACTCTAACTTGAAATCAATCAATTTCAATCCAATTTGGCGGAACCAGTCTGACAAGAGCTCATTGATCCGGCGAGTCTCCTCTTTCAAAAAGGCAATTTCTTGATTGCTGGCAATCTTCAAGAATTTCACATGTTCGTCATTGATGAAAGGATCGTCCAAATCATCATTTTTATAGTAAAATTCCACAATCGGAGTTTCAAGCGCGATACCCTCTTCTACTCCAAAACGTTTGGAAAAAGAACCCGCTGTGTAGTTGCGCAGCACCACTTCCAAAGGAATAATCTCCACTTTTTTATTGAGCTGGTCCGTATCCGAAACCTTCTCAATAAAATGCGTCGCCACACCAGCTGCATTGAGTTTCTCAAAAATAAAAGATGAAATCTGGTTATTGAGCACTCCTTTACCAGCAATCTGCTCCTTCTTGACTCCATTAAAGGCCGTTGCTTGATCCTTGTAGCGCGCCAGAATGACTTGCTCATCATCTGTAGAGAAAATATCCTTAGCTTTTCCCGAATATAATAACTTATTAGACATTTTAATATTCGCCTTTCGTGGTTTTATACCCTCATTTTATCATCTTTGAATACATTTTACAAGAAATTCCGTATAAACTTTCTGTGTCCAGTTAAAGAAATCGTTTCCTTTCCAAGATACGAAAAAAAGACCGGAAGATACCGATCTTTGATTTTTAATCTTGCTTCTTCAGTTTCTCATGGATATAAGCCACCACATCGGAAATTGTTTTGAAGTTATCCATATCCTCATCAGGAATCTCAATATCAAAAGCTTCTTCCAGATTGATGATAAATTCCATCAAATCAACAGAGTCCACTCCCAGCTCCTCTTTCAAGCTCAGTTCTGGAGTGATATGCAGCTTACTGCTGTCATGTTCTTGAATGATTTCGACAATTTTTGCATAAATTTCTTTTTCGCTCATGGTTACTCCTTTGCATCTGAAAATTCAATGACCGATTTACCAACAACATCCGTTTCCAGCATGGTACGAATTTGACGAATCGTGCTATAAACAGCCTTAGCATCGCTAGAGCCATGCGTTTTGACAACAGGCGCTTTCAAGCCGAATAGAACTGCACCGCCTGCACTAGAATAGTCCAGATTATTCTTGAGCCCTCTCAGGCTGTCCTTGAGCAGCCAAGCTCCCAATTTAGCCTTAAAACCACCGCCTAAAATAGACTTCTTCAGCTGACCCATGATACTGATAGCAGTTCCTTCGATTGATTTTAGAACGGCATTGCCAGTAAAACCATCTGCAACGACAACATCCGCTACATCATCCATCAAATCGCGCGCTTCTACATTACCGATAAAGTTCAGTGTTGAATCCCCAGCTAAAAGCTCATAGGCTTCCTTGCGCAGAGGGTCGCCCTTGCTGCTTTCCGTTCCGTTATTCAAGAGACCCACCCGCGGTTTTTTAATTCCTCGGACATTTTCAGCATAGAAAGAACCCAAAGTCGCATACTGGTGTAAATGATGGGCTGTGTTTTCAGCATTAGCTCCCAGATCCAGCATATCAAATCCCTGACCGCCAACCGTTGGCATAGTAGATAAGAGCCCAGGCCGATCAATATTCTTGATACGCCCCACGATAAAGAAGCCTGCTGCCAAAAGCGCTCCAGTATTCCCGGCAGACAGCATGGCATCTGCTTCCCCTGCCTTGACAGCCTTGGCTGCCAGCACCATACTAGCCTCTTTCTTCTGACGAATGGCCTTGGTTGGCTCGTCGTCCGAGTCAATCTTTTCCTCCGTGTGGATGATGCGGACCCGCTCACCAGCAGTCAGATAAGGCTTGATTTTCGCTTCATCGCCATAAAGGAGAATTTCAATATCCGAAAACTCCTGTACCGCTCGATTGGCTCCTTCCACCAGAGCTTGAGGGGCATTGTCCCCCCCATAGCATCAACAGCTATTTTTTTCATTCGATTTATTCCTCGTTCTTATCTTTTAAAATGCTTCCCCAGTCTCCCAGAGAATCTATAAATTTTTTGGATTTGAGATGGATGCCGACATATTCATCATAGAGCAGGTCGATAAAATACCGCAACTGTTTTTTAATATCTGGCTTCAAAGAAATGGTCTCCAATTCGCTAAAGCGGACTGCCTGAAATTGGTCCAGCAGAAAAGGAAGGTTGGGATTCAGATGACAGCGGCGTTCATCCTGATGGTAATGATCAGGGCAAAGGACTCCGCTATATTTGAAAGAGAAGTCAAAAGGCAAACCTGTCCGATGACAAAAAGCACAGTCATGGAAGTTCAGCGAAACTCCAAAGCGTGACAAAATCTGAATCTCAAAGATATTGGTCAGCACTTCATAGTCCAGACCATTATTCATCAGTTCCAGGGTTTTCTGCAGAAAAGCAAAGAGCGCTGGATCCGGCTGATTGTCTTGAAGGCTGGCATCTGCCAAGGCTGCCACATAGCTGGCATAGGCCATGATGAATAAGTCTTCATTGATGCGATGGTAGGTGACTACATCCTGATAATCCTCGATATAGCTAAGGCCATCATCATTGATTTTCATCAGCAAGTTCGCCGCAGTCAAAGGCTGAATAACGGGTGCTAGCTTAGATTTACCAGCATGCTTGACGAAAAACATACGCTTGCCAGCCTGTTCCGTAAAGATCTTGACCAGCTTATCATCCTCACGGAAATTGCGGTTATAGAGAACCAGACCTTGACTTGTTAGAGATTTAAGCATAGTCCTCCATGTAGTCCTTGAGGCGTTTCAGAGCTTCTTGAATCGTCTCCATACTAGCCGCGTAGGACAGGCGGATATAGCCTTCCCCGTATTGACCAAAAGCCGCCCCCGGGATAAAGGCCACAGCCTTCTTCTCTGCAAAATCCTGCAGAAAGGCGAAAGAATCTTGATTATAACCATCTGGTATCTTAGCAAAAATATAAAAAGCCCCGTCTGGTTTGATGATCTTAAAGCCTAACTCTGCCATTTTCTCTATGATATAATCGCGACGCTGGATATACTCAGCCTTCATTGGTTCCGCATCATCTTTCCCAACTGTCAGAGCTTCAATGCCTGCAAACTGAGCCATAGTATTGGCCGCTGTTACGAGATACTGATGGCTCTTAATCAGCTGGGCAGTGAAAACTGCTGGAGCAAAGATAAAGCCCAACCGCCAGCCAGTCATGGCATGAGACTTAGACAGGCCGTTGATGACAATGGTTTGGTCTGGCAGATACTCCGCGATGGAGACATGCCCCTCTTCTGTATAGGTTAGCTCAGAATAGACCTCATCGCAGACCACAAAGACTTGGTATTTTCCTAAGACATCCGCCAGAGCTTTTATCTGCTCCCGCGAATAAGTCACGCCAGTCGGATTAGCTGGATAATTGAGAATAACTGCTTTTAGCTGCTCGCCCTGTTCTAAAATAGCCGCTTCCAGCATCTCTGGAGTGAGGACAAAATTATTGGCCGTTGTATCAATCTCGACAATCTCCGCCCCTACTAGATTGACAATGGGCTCATAGCCTGGATAAGCAGGAGCTGGCAGCAAGACCTTGTCTCCTTCTTCTAGAATAGCTGTCAGTGTAGCCGACAAGGCCTCCGTCGCACCAATAGTTACCAAAACCTCATCTTCTGGGCGATAGTTCAGATTGTACTTTTCTTTCACAAAGCTGCTGGCCGCCTGACGTAGCTCCAAGAGACCGCTCATACCAGTGTAGTGGCTTTGATTAGCATCAATCGCTGCCTTGGCTGCTGCTTTGATATGATCCGGTGTCGTAAAATCCGGCTCTCCTAAGGTCAGCCGAAGAACCCCAGGAATAGCAGAAATCGATTGGTCAAACTGACGAATCAGCGAAATTTCTATTTTTCCTAAGTTTTTATTAAATTTCTTACTTAAATCCATACATACCTCCAGCCGCTCAATAGAACTATTATACTATAAATGCAGAAGCATAGCAAAAGCTATTACATGATTTCTTATGCAGAAAAAGGACTAAGCTTGCACTCAATCCCTTTTTCCTTGCCTTAAAATTCTTCTCTAGCAGATAATCGATATAGCCACATCTCATGTGACTGGCCAATCAACGAGTCGGAGTATAGGTCAATTCCTTACCATGCTTGGCCAGAAAATCTGGTAGTTCTGAATCAGGAATCTGCCGCAAATAAAGGTTGGAACGAATCGTGTCATCTTCCTCACGACAGGTTGAGAGAACCAAATACCGGTCGCTCGCCTTAATCTGGATCTTAGGATCCTTAGTACGAGCAGCCTCATAGATATTTCTGAGCTGAGTTGTAAAGTCCTCGTCGTCCTTAAACTCCGTCCGATAAAATGCCGTCTCTTCCGGCACGATGACCAGTCCCATAGCTTGATAATAATACTTACGCTCAGGAGTCTCAATCACGACATATCTATGTTTGTCAAAATAATCCTGACGATCATAGTAGTTGACATCATTAAACATGCGATGGTCTCCTGCCTTGCTGCCCCGAGCATGCCCGAAAAGCCAAGTAAGACGATCGCTGAAATCTTTATGATTATCTTTATCCATGAAGACCGCACCCATATAGGGTTCTTGCTTTCCTTCAAAAGTCTTCAGCAGATAAGTCGCATTATCTTTCGTTTGCACCACTGGCTCATCCAGCTGTGTACCAGGAGCATAGACATAGCCTATCGTTTCTGAATTCACAGCCTTCAGTTTAGCAAAACGCTCTGCTAAATAATCCTTTTCTGTCTGACTGGAATCTGCTGTAGAAGAGCTTGACGTTTCAATCCTGCTGGGAGGCGAAACTCGAGGCTTATTGCCTGTTCCTGAAGAACGGAAAGCATAAAAAACAGAAAAAATAACCAGAACAATCAACAGGAGACAGATGCCAACAACAAGGAACTGTTTCTTATTCGAAGCTTGACTCCTATCTTTTTCTTGCATAATTTAAAAATCCTTTATTTTTCATTTTTGATAAAAAATATCACCGAACGAAGGCTCAGTGATATTTAGGCATTAGCACAAATTAAAAACAAGGTTATTTAACTGCACTTGTTTTAGGAAGTGACTTGTCTTCAGAGTTTTCCTCATTTTCCTTGTTTTCTTCTTTCACTTCCGGAGCTTTTTTTGCTTTATTTTCTGATTTTTTAGTCCTCTTTTTACCTGCTGCTGAAGAGGATGCCGCTGAAGATTGAGACGGTACCGGAAAAGTCGGAACTGATGAAGAGGCTGTGGAGTAAGGTGCTGCTGAATAAGCAGGTGTAGATGGATCTGTAGTAGATGGTGCCACTGAAGGCTGATCCGCATTAGCCGACTCTCCCTCACCAATAACAAGAACTTTGTTACCAGCTTGATCCTCCATCACAGCACTTTTACCAACCGGAGCTTTCTTAGCTTCAGCAACTTGCTGATCCAGAGCTGATTGTGCATCTCTATAGGCCTGCAGTTCATCCATAACTTTATTAGATTCTGAGTCCGTACTGCCTTGGGGAACTTCATTATTATCAATGTCATTAACCCAAAGACTGGCTGTACCCTCAGCAAATACTGGTGCAGCAGCCGCGAAAAGTGAAAGGGCCACAGCACTTGAAAGCAAAACCTTTTTCATTATCTCATCTCCTCTTTACTTTTCAAAAATAATTGTAACTCCCCGTTACCTAATATTACCTACTATTAAGTATAGTTCGAACTCCGAAAAAAGTCAAGAATTTTACTACATAAAAATTTCTAAAATCAAAGAATACCAAGGGATGAGACAAATTGTCAATTTACCAACTATTTAAATGGTCATTTATTTATATTTGAAAAATCAAGTAGTTTGATTCTTCTTCCAAAGTTGATGTTAGATTTTTTTAAAAAAAGTAGGAATGAAATAAAAAGAAGCTAGGAATCAAACTTCCCAGCCATATATATCATATTATTTTTTCCCTATTTCAAATAAGGGTGATAGCGGCCGTTTCTCATGAATACGGACAATGGCTTCCCCTAGAAGATGCGCAATGGAAATCTGATCAATCTTATCAATCAAGCGCTCTTGAGGGAGATAAATCGTATCCAACACAACCAATTTTTTAATCGCCGACTTTTGGATATTATCCATAGCCGGACCAGACAAGACTGGATGCGTACAGCTAGCATAGACCTCTACAGCCCCCGCCTCAGCGAGAGCATCAGCCGCATGGCAGATAGTTCCCGCAGTATCAATCATATCATCAATTAGGATACAAGTTTTTCCTTCCACCTTACCAATGATGTTCATGACTTCACTGCTATTCATCTTGTCCACACTGCGGCGCTTATCAATAATCGCAATCGGAGTTTTCAGAAACTCTGCTAACTTACGGGCCCGACTCACACCACCATGGTCAGGACTGACTACCACATAGTCGGCCCCTGTCATATTACGGCGCTCAAAGTAATCAGCAATCAAAGGTGCACCCATCAAGTGATCTACTGGAATGTCAAAGAAGCCCTGGATTTGCGCTGCGTGCAAGTCAATAGTCAGCATCCGATCCACACCAGCAATTTCCAACATATTAGCAACTAATTTAGATGTAATTGGCTCACGAGCTCTAGCCTTGCGATCCTGTCGAGCATAGCCATAGTAAGGCATGACAACATTGATTGATTCAGCACTAGCCCGTTTCAAAGCATCTACCATAATCAAGATTTCCATCAAATTATCATTGACCGGCGAACTGGTAGACTGCAAAATAAAGACGTGTTTCCCGCGAATAGATTCTTCAATATTCACTTGAATCTCTCCATCAGAAAACTGACGGACAGTTGATTTCCCAAGTGGCAATCCAATCTCTTGAGCAACACGCTGCGCTAATTCTTTATTAGAAGAAAGAGCAAAGAGTTTTAAATCAGAAAAAGACATGATTCCCTCCAGATTCTAAATCGTCTTTCATTGTCCAATTACAACTTTTCCCAACTACCATTGTAACGTTTTTCAGTTGATTTTTCAATTAAAAATAAAAAACGCCAGAGGCGCTTTTTACTGATTAGTTCGGATAGATATATGAAACTGTACCTTGTGCAGTTGTTGGGTTAAACCATCCACGGTAGTTACCGATTGATTGTTGTCCAAGGTAGTTTGCTTCTGATACTTGGATGCTTGTAGTAGATTGAACAGCTGTTACTACTGCAACGTGTCCGTATCCACCGTCAGTCCAACATGCAATTGCGCCAACTTCTGGCTGTGAACCAACACGGAAGCCTGCTGCTGCTGCGCTTGCTGACCATTGTCCACCATTACCCCAGTAATCGCCAGCCCAAGGAGCTAATGTCTTAGCACCCCAAGTACATTGACCTACTGGATAAGAAGAGGCAGATGAGCTATAAACTGGTCTATTTGCACGGACAACAGATTGAGTCACTGCAGGTGCTGCCGCAGCTGGTGCTTCAGAAGATGAAGGTGAATTAACAACTGCTTGGACCTGAGCTTGCAGAGTAGTGTTACCTGAAGCTTCAACTGCTTGACGTTGTGCTTCTTGTTCTGCTTTATAAGCTGCTTCACGAGCTGCTGCTTCAGCTGCTGCTTTTTCAGCTGCTGCTTTCTCTTCAAGAAGAGAATTCTTTTCATTTTCAGCAGTTGCTTTTTCAGCCGCAAGGCTTGCTTGAGCTGCTTTCAGTTCTGCTTGTTTTGTTGCCAAAGTTTGCTCATCATCAGCTAACTTTTCTTGGTTGGCAATAACAGTATTAATAGCTTCGTTATTTGCAACTTGCTTTTCAGCAATTGCTTCTTTATCTTTCTTTTGTTGTTCCAGCATTTTGTTATTTGCTGAAACGATTTCGCTCATAGCTGCTACACGAGAGATAGCTTCTGTGATAGAGCTAGAATTTACAACTGTATTAATGTAGCTAGTAGCAGTTCCGTTTGTTTGGGCACTGCGCGCTTGATTAGCAAGTGACTCATTACGAGCTACGATGTTTTTAGACAGTTCGTCAATCTCAGCAGAAAGTCTTGCAGATTCCGCAGACAATTTTTCATTTTCTGCTTTAAGCTCTTCTTGTTGCTTTTGAATAGCAGATACTTGGCCTTGAATCTCGTTGACTTGTGCCTGAGCTGATTGTTGTTGCTCTGTCAAACTATTAATCTTGCTGTCTTGTGCAGCAATCTTTTCATCAGTTGTCTCCGCTTTAACGCTCACAAGTGCAGCTCCTTGTGAAAGGATAACTGTACTCAATAAAATTGATGTGAGTAGTTTTTTCTTCATAAAAATAATACACTCCTTCTTATAAGACATTATCTAGTATACCAGAAAATACCGTATCATATGTTACGCATTTGTTACATTTTTATTTCTTGTTTATCATAAATATATTTTTTCGAAAATAGGCTGAAAAATGAGGAATATCAAGCTATTGAGGAGCATAGTCGGTACTAGACTCCTAAGGACAAAATCTTGTAAATTCAGACTAGAAAGATTCAAAAAAACTGCAAAAGCAAAACTAGTTAATTCAAATAAAAATACAAGAATCAGAACAGATAGAAAGCGAGTAAATTTATTTAAAAGCATAGTCGAACTAGACTGACAAACCAAGAGACTTAAAAGAGGAAAAAGAATAAGAGCAATACCGATGGTATGAAAATAGTAAACATCGTAAATTAGCCCCAGACAGCAAAATAAGAGAATATTGTAGTTTCTAGAGAGGTTGATGGACACAAAAAGCATGAAAATAAAGATAAAATGACTGACTAAATGCCATTGTAAAGGCAGAATATTAGCCAGAAAAGTCGAAATCTGCCCATCAATCAGTAAAACAAAAAATAAAATAATAGGAGTCAAAAGATGTTCTTTAATATTTCTCATATCAGTTCCCTACCAACATTACAGCACGGATATCCGACAAATCAGCAGCCGGCTTAACCAGGACAACCTTATTTAACTGATCCTTAGCCTCAGACACGGTAAGCACCTTACCGACAGGAATATTTTCTGCATTATAAGCACCCAAGCCACTGGTTGCCACCTCATCTCCCTCTTTTATATCTTCAGCACTATTTAACTGACTGATGATATAAGCAGAGTTTTTTTCATCATAACCAGTAATAATCCCATAAACTGGACCAGACTTAGTTTGAATTCTAACAGAAATTTTAGTTGAGTTTTCCTCGTTAGTCAGTAGAGATACTAAGCTAGACTGACTACTAGTTTCAGAAACACTTCCTACTAGACCACCATTAGCGACCACTAGCATAGCATCAGTCACATTATCAGATTCTCCCTTGTCAATAGTCAGCTCATTTTTCCAAGATGCTGGCGTACGGGCAATCACTTCGCTAGCAATTTGAACTTGATTTTTATCAGTCTCTTTAAATTCCAAAAGTTTTCGCAACTGCTCATTTTCATCTTCTAAGGAATCTGCCTTCCCAGCCTTTTCCTCAACCTCATAAAGATTTTTCTTGAGCTGCTGATTCTCTCTGTAAGTAGACATCAAATCTGACATTTCTTCTTTTTTATCAGCTACAAAAGTAAAAGGAGAGCTGACAAGTCTATCTACCAATGAAATAATATTTGAAGTAGTTGATACAAACCAACTAGAAGAAGTAGATAAGATGAGTATCGTCATTGCAACAACTAATACAAAAAAAGAAAGCAGAAATTTAGACTTTTTAAATCGATTCATCAGAAAAACCTCACTAAACAAGACAAGAAAGTATAAGAAAAGGAGATAGCAAATGCTAAACTCCTTATTCATACGGAGAATGGGGGATTCGAACCCCCGCGCCGGTTACCCGACCTAACGATTTAGCAAACCGTCCTCTTCAGCCTCTTGAGTAATTCTCCAATATTTTATGGGCACGAGTGGACTCGAACCACCGACCTCACGCTTATCAGGCGTGCGCTCTAACCACCTGAGCTACGCGCCCAAGTTCGAAAACTTGGTATGAACATTCGTTCAAAGCGGGTGACGAGAATCGAACTCGCGACAACAGCTTGGAAGGCTGTAGTTTTACCACTAAACTACACCCGCATTTCCAATACGATGATGTATGGCGCGAGACGGAATCGAACCGCCGACACATGGAGCTTCAATCCATTGCTCTACCAACTGAGCTACCGAGCCAACTATTGCGGGAGCAGGATTTGAACCTACGACCTTCGGGTTATGAGCCCGACGAGCTACCTAGCTGCTCCATCCCGCGTTATTACTATTCGTCCCTAAGGAGGATGTGGGATTCGAACCCACGCACGCTTTTACACGCCTGACGGTTTTCAAGACCGTTCCCTTCAGCCGGACTTGGGTAATCCTCCAAGATAATACTATGGACCTTGTAGGACTTGAACCTACGACCACTCGGTTATGAGCCGAGAGCTCTAACCAGCTGAGCTAAAGGTCCGACAAGATCATTATAGCGGCGAAGGGGATCGAACCCCCGACCTCCCGGGTATGAACCGGACGCTCTAGCCAGCTGAGCTACACCGCCATCTATCGGGAAGACAGGATTCGAACCTGCGACACCTTGGTCCCAAACCAAGTACTCTACCAAGCTGAGCTACTTCCCGAACTTAAGTTATTCACTTAATGCACCCTAGAGGAGTCGAACCTCTAACCGCCTGATTCGTAGTCAGGTACTCTATCCAGTTGAGCTAAGGGTGCTCATCTTCTTCTACTGCCTCTTACAAGTCTATGCCGAGGACCGGAATCGAACCGGTACGATCGTTACCAATCGCAGGATTTTAAGTCCTGTGCGTCTGCCAGTTCCGCCACCCCGGCCGCCTCAAGCGAACGACGGGATTCGAACCCGCGACCCCCACCTTGGCAAGGTGATGTTCTACCACTGAACTACGTTCGCATCCTATTCAAAAATGCCGGCTACATGACTTGAACACGCGACCCTCTGATTACAAATCAGATGCTCTACCAACTGAGCTAAGCCGGCTCATTATTATCTTATATGCGGGTTAAGGGACTTGAACCCCCACGCCCTAAAGCGCCAGATCCTAAATCTGGTGCGTCTGCCAATTCCGCCAAACCCGCTCTTATGACCCGTACTGGGCTCGAACCAGTGACCCTTTGATTAAAAGTCAAATGCTCTACCAACTGAGCTAACGAGTCTCTTGCTTTTCTTGAAATCTTCTTGACTTCAACGGTCCCGACGGGAATCGAACCCGCGATCTTCGCCGTGACAGGGCGACGTGATAACCGCTACACTACGGGACCTATTCTTTTCAGAATATGGGAGTTAACGGGATCGAACCGCTGACCCTCTGCTTGTAAGGCAGATGCTCTCCCAGCTGAGCTAAACTCCCAAAGGGTGGAGTCTAGCTCAGCCAACAGTGAGAAACTTCGTTTCTCTCATCCGCCGATTGTAATTTCGATTTCCTCTCAATTACAACTAAGCTAAACTCCCTTCGCTAAGCGACTTCCATATCTCACAGGGGGCAACCCCCAACTACTTCCGGCGTTCTAGGGCTTAACTGCTGTGTTCGGCATGGGTACAGGTGTATCTCCTAGGCTATCGTCACTTAACTATTGAATTAACTTTCCTGTCCTCTCAGACAAGCCTTGTCAACTCAAAATTGAATACAATATCAAATCTCACAATTTTCTAAACCATTCGCTGCACTCTGATGAAGTTCTTATTTCTAGGATAAGTCCTCGAGCGATTAGTATTGGTCCGCTCCATTGCTCACACAACTTCCACTCCCAACCTATCAACCTGATCTTCTCTCAGGGCTCTTACTAACTTGCGTTATGGGAAATCTCATCTTGAGGTGGGTTTCACACTTAGATGCTTTCAGCGTTTATCCCTTCCCTACATAGCTACCCAGCGATGCTCTTGGCAGAACAACTGGTACACCAGCGGTAAGTCCACTCTGGTCCTCTCGTACTAGGAGCAGATCCTCTCAAATTTCCTACGCCCGCGACGGATAGGGACCGAACTGTCTCACGACGTTCTGAACCCAGCTCGCGTGCCGCTTTAATGGGCGAACAGCCCAACCCTTGGGACCGACTACAGCCCCAGGATGCGACGAGCCGACATCGAGGTGCCAAACCTCCCCGTCGATGTGAACTCTTGGGGGAGATAAGCCTGTTATCCCCAGGGTAGCTTTTATCCGTTGAGCGATGGCCCTTCCATTCGGAACCACCGGATCACTAAGCCCGACTTTCGTCCCTGCTCGAGTTGTAGCTCTCGCAGTCAAGCTCCCTTATACCTTTACACTCTGCGACTGATTTCCAACCAGTCTGAGGGAACCTTTGGGCGCCTCCGTTACCTTTTAGGAGGCGACCGCCCCAGTCAAACTGCCCGTCAGACACTGTCTCCGTAGATGATTAACCTACCGGGTTAGAGTGGCCATAACACAAGGGTAGTATCCCAACAACGCCTCCATCGAAACTGGCGTCCCGATCTCGTAGGCTCCTACCTATCCTGTACATGTGGCACAGACACTCAATATCAAACTGCAGTAAAGCTCCATGGGGTCTTTCCGTCCTGTCGCGGGTAACCTGCATCTTCACAGGTACTAAAATTTCACCGAGTCTCTCGTTGAGACAGTGCCCAAATCATTACGCCTTTCGTGCGGGTCGGAACTTACCCGACAAGGAATTTCGCTACCTTAGGACCGTTATAGTTACGGCCGCCGTTTACTGGGGCTTCAATTCATACCTTCGCGTTACCGCTAAGCACTCCTCTTAACCTTCCAGCACCGGGCAGGCGTCACCCCCTATACATCATCTTACGATTTAGCAGAGAGCTGTGTTTTTGATAAACAGTTGCTTGGGCCTATTCACTGCGGCTGACTTCAGTCAGCACCCCTTCTCCCGAAGTTACGGGGTCATTTTGCCGAGTTCCTTAACGAGAGTTCTCTCGCTCACCTGAGGCTACTCGCCTCGACTACCTGTGTCGGTTTGCGGTACGGGTAGAGTATGATACAACGCTAGAAGCTTTTCTTGGCAGTGTGACATCACTCACTCGCTACTAAACTTCGCTCCCCATCACAGCTCAACGTTAGAGGTATAAGCATTTGACTCATACCACGCCTCACTGCTTAGACGTACATCCATTCGTACGCACGAGTTAGCCTACTGCGTCCCTCCATCACTTCATACTCTAGTACAGGAATCTCAACCTGTTGGCCATCGGATACACCTTTCGGTCTCTCCTTAGGTCCCGACTAACCCAGGGCGGACGAGCCTTCCCCTGGAAACCTTAGTCTTACGGTGGACAGGATTCTCACCTGTCTTGCGCTACTCATACCGGCATTCTCACTTCTATGCGTTCCAGCGCTCCTCACGGTACACCTTCACCACACATAGAACGCTCTCCTACCATACCTATAAAAGGTATCCACAGCTTCGGTAAATTGTTTTAGCCCCGGTACATTTTCGGCGCAGGGTCACTCGACTAGTGAGCTATTACGCACTCTTTGAATGAATAGCTGCTTCTAAGCTAACATCCTAGTTGTCTGTGCAACCCCACATCCTTTTCCACTTAACAATTATTTTGGGACCTTAGCTGGTGGTCTGGGCTGTTTCCCTTTCGACTACGGATCTTAGCACTCGCAGTCTGACTGCCGACCATAATTCATTGGCATTCGGAGTTTATCTGAGATTGGTAATCCGGGATGGACCCCTCACCCAAACAGTGCTCTACCTCCAAGAATCTTTATGTCGACGCTAGCCCTAAAGCTATTTCGGAGAGAACCAGCTATCTCCAAGTTCGTTTGGAATTTCTCCGCTACCCACAAGTCATCCAAGCACTTTTCAACGTGCCCTGGTTCGGTCCTCCAGTGCGTTTTACCGCACCTTCAACCTGCTCATGGGTAGGTCACATGGTTTCGGGTCTACATCATGATACTAAGGCGCCCTATTCAGACTCGGTTTCCCTACGGCTCCGTCTCTTCAACTTAACCTCGCATCATAACGTAACTCGCCGGTTCATTCTACAAAAGGCACGCTCTCACCCATGAACGGGCTCGAACTTGTTGTAGGCACACGGTTTCAGGTTCTATTTCACTCCCCTCCCGGGGTGCTTTTCACCTTTCCCTCACGGTACTGGTTCACTATCGGTCACTAGGGAGTATTTAGGGTTGGGAGATGGTCCTCCCAGATTCCGACGGGATTTCACGTGTCCCGCCGTACTCAGGATACTGCTAGGTACAGAATCTATTTAAAATACGAGGCTCTTACTCTCTCTGGCCAACTTTCCCAAGTCATTCTTCTATAAATTCTGAGTCCACAGCGCAGTCCTACAACCCCGAAGAGTAAACTCTTCGGTTTGCCCTCCTGCCTCTTCGCTCGCCGCTACTAAGGCAATCGCTTTTGCTTTCTCTTCCTGCAGCTACTTAGATGTTTCAGTTCACTGCGTCTTCCTCCTCATTTCCTTAACAGAAATGGGTAACAGGCATCAACCTGTTGGGTTCCCCCATTCGGACACCCCCGGATCGAAGCTTACTTACAGCTCCCCGAGGCATTTCGTCGTTTGTCACGTCCTTCTTCGGCTCCTAGTGCCAAGGCATCCACCGTGCGCCCTTACTAACTTAACCTTATTTTTGACCTTTCAGTCTTAAACTCATTAATATTCACAGCGTTTTCGGTTTATTTTCTTGTTACTATTTGATATCAGTATTCAATTTTCAATGGACAAGTAGGATAGCTATCAACCAAAGTTGAATTCCAGACTAACTTCTTAGGAAAAAAGACTAACTTCCTTGTGTTCATCGAACACAATGTCAGTTCTCTATTTTTCTACAGAAGTTCCCGCAAGCGGAACGTCTTCCATATCCTAATGGAGCCTAGCGGAATCGAACCGCTGACCTCCTGCGTGCAAAGCAGGCGCTCTCCCAGCTGAGCTAAGGCCCCACATAGCCCTCTCAAAACTAAACAAGACCCAAGTGCATTCCGTGTGTCCTTACGGACTCCTTAGAAAGGAGGTGATCCAGCCGCACCTTCCGATACGGCTACCTTGTTACGACTTCACCCCAATCATCTATCCCACCTTAGGCGGCTGGCTCCTTACGGTTACCTCACCGACTTCGGGTGTTACAAACTCTCGTGGTGTGACGGGCGGTGTGTACAAGGCCCGGGAACGTATTCACCGCGGCGTGCTGATCCGCGATTACTAGCGATTCCGACTTCATGTAGGCGAGTTGCAGCCTACAATCCGAACTGAGACTGGCTTTCAGAGATTAGCTTGCCGTCACCGGCTTGCGACTCGTTGTACCAGCCATTGTAGCACGTGTGTAGCCCAGGTCATAAGGGGCATGATGATTTGACGTCATCCCCACCTTCCTCCGGTTTATTACCGGCAGTCTCGCTAGAGTGCCCAACTCAATGATGGCAACTAACAATAGGGGTTGCGCTCGTTGCGGGACTTAACCCAACATCTCACGACACGAGCTGACGACAACCATGCACCACCTGTCACCTCTGTCCCGAAGGAAAACTCTATCTCTAGAGCGGTCAGAGGGATGTCAAGACCTGGTAAGGTTCTTCGCGTTGCTTCGAATTAAACCACATGCTCCACCGCTTGTGCGGGCCCCCGTCAATTCCTTTGAGTTTCAACCTTGCGGTCGTACTCCCCAGGCGGAGTGCTTAATGCGTTAGCTGCGGCACTAAGCCCCGGAAAGGGCCTAACACCTAGCACTCATCGTTTACGGCGTGGACTACCAGGGTATCTAATCCTGTTTGCTCCCCACGCTTTCGAGCCTCAGCGTCAGTTACAGACCAGAGAGCCGCTTTCGCCACCGGTGTTCCTCCATATATCTACGCATTTCACCGCTACACATGGAATTCCACTCTCCCCTTCTGCACTCAAGTTAAACAGTTTCCAAAGCATACTATGGTTAAGCCACAGCCTTTAACTTCAGACTTATCTAACCGCCTGCGCTCGCTTTACGCCCAATAAATCCGGACAACGCTCGGGACCTACGTATTACCGCGGCTGCTGGCACGTAGTTAGCCGTCCCTTTCTGGTAAGATACCGTCACAGTGTGAACTTTCCACTCTCACACCCGTTCTTCTCTTACAACAGAGCTTTACGATCCGAAAACCTTCTTCACTCACGCGGCGTTGCTCGGTCAGGGTTCCCCCCATTGCCGAAGATTCCCTACTGCTGCCTCCCGTAGGAGTCTGGGCCGTGTCTCAGTCCCAGTGTGGCCGATCACCCTCTCAGGTCGGCTATGTATCGTCGCCTTGGTGAGCCGTTACCTCACCAACTAGCTAATACAACGCAGGTCCATCTGGTAGTGATGCAATTGCACCTTTCAATCAATTATCATGCGATATTCAATTTCATGCGGTATTAGCTATCGTTTCCAATAGTTATCCCCCGCTACCAGGCAGGTTACCTACGCGTTACTCACCCGTTCGCAACTCATCCAAGAAGAGCAAGCTCCTCTCTTCAGCGTTCTACTTGCATGTATTAGGCACGCCGCCAGCGTTCGTCCTGAGCCAGGATCAAACTCTCATTAAAAAGTTTGAGTTCGCACTCATTACTGTCCACTGACAGATTTATTTTCTCGTTTTTGACAGGTTACATATCTCTATGTCACCCTGCACTTGGTTCGTCTTGTTCAGTTTTCAAAGGGCTTTGTCTTTCGCGACAACTATATTAGTATATCACCTATACCTCCACCCTGTCAATACCTTTTCTAATATTTTTTCAATTTTTTAATTAATAAAAAACTTGATGCTCGAACCTGTTCTAGTAAAACAGATTGAGAGTCATCAAGTTTATTCATTATAAAATCGTATTGTCTTGAAAATCTTTTAAATGATTTTTCAAATCTTTGAGCATAGCTCTTCTTCCTTTAAAGCGCTCATTGCTCATCAGTCTCTGATAATTATCCAATCCAACATCATCAAGAGTTCTTTTATAATTGTCAATCGCTTCTCTGAAGGCGACTAACTCATCTAGAAACAACTCTTTTGATTTTAGTCGATGTCCAATCTCACTCACTTCTTCATAAGGCTGGCGGTCCAATTTGCGCTTTTGGCTTTCTTGTTTACGAATTTTATCATGTATATGATTTCTGAATTTTGTTTTGAAATAACGATAGAGTTTTTCCTCATCGTTTTCAATTCCTTTCTCTTTAAGCAGAAGTTCGTATAAAACTAACATTCCTTCTTGCTCCCAATCACTATGTTCCCACAAGTGTATATAGTAATCTTTCTTACACTTCCAAACTATCCATTTCACCTTCTCATAAGTAGCTCTAAAATCCATAGTTCCTCCTTAAAATTTACTTGACTTAATTCTACTGTAAATAGAAAGCAAGGTGGACTCTTTCTTCTAAAAAGCAACTTTCAGGAGCTCTTCTGACTCGAATAACTATTTTTAAGTCATTTCAGGCACATATTTAGTCATTTGGGAGGATTGTTCGAAGTATGAAATCAAGAAAAAAGAGTTTGGGACAAAAAGATTTCAATTTTTAAAAATCTTAATTATTAAGCCTTTCAAATCTATAATTAAATGCGAAAAGCGAACAAAGCAGAATTCTGATTACCAGAAAACTAGTTTTGTTCGCTTTTTATATTTGAGGTTGGACTTTTGTCCCAGCCTCTTTTTAAACCTAGCTCCGCCAGTAGGACTCGAACCTACGACATCATGATTAACAGTCATGCGCTACTACCAACTGAGCTATGCCGGATAATATAGTCCGTACGGGATTCGAACCCGTGTTACCGCCGTGAAAAGGCGGTGTCTTAACCCCTTGACCAACGGACCATTTCTTGTCCTTCTGCAGAACATATTTCATTATATCAGCTTTTCTTCCTTTGTCAATAATTATTTCAGAAAAAGAGAAAAGAGTCTGGGACAATAGTCTCTTTGCTACAAAAAAGCAACGGCAAATCCGTTGCTTTTTGCATGGTTGCGATAGCCTTGGTAAAATAGAATTACCCAATAAACCATTTAGAAAGGCTATCCCATGCATATTCACTATAACACAAATCAAACAACTTTACCACTAGAAATCAGTTCTTTCTTACCACAAGACCATCTCGTCTTTACTATTGAAAAAGTGGTCAATGCCTTGGAGGAACGTCACTTCCACGCCTTCTATCATGCCTTCGGTCGCCCGTCTTATCATCCTAAAATGCTTGTAGCTACTCTTCTGTTTGCCTATTCACAAGGAATTTTCTCTGGACGAAAAATTGAAAAAATGATGATTGAAAATCTCGCTATGCAATACCTAACAGGACAGTTGCTTGTCAGCTACCGCACCATCAATCGCTTTCGAGTCGCTGAAGGGATGGAAGACCTTATTCGTGATCTTTTCATCGACCTCAATCTTCGTTTAAAAATGGAAGAGTTAGTAACTTTAGATTGTCTGTTTATTGATGGGACTAAGATTGAAGCCAATGCCAACAAGTATAGTTTCGTGTGGAAGAAAGCGACAGACAAGTTTTCCGTCAAACTTCAAGAACAGATACAGGTCTATTTTCAAGAAGAAATCACACCCCTTATCCATCAGGCTATTAGGCTGGATGAAGAAGAGCCTATTTCTTCAGAGCAGTTGCTTGAATTCGCTCAAGTCCTGGAAGAAGAATTGGAAAAACTGAGCCAAGACATTGAGGAGGCACCCGTTAAAGGAAAGGATGAACGTAAAAACCAGCGTCGTAAACTCAAGAAAGTCTTGCGTAAAGTCAAGGATGACTTTTCAGTGCGTGCTGAGAAATATGAGAGCTATCAGGAGACATTTGAAGGACGTAACAGCTTTTCCAAAACAGATCCAGATGCCACTTTTATGCGGATGAAGGAGGATCATATGAGAAATGGTCAACTCAAACCTGCTTACAACTTACAAATCGCTACGGAAAATCAATTTGTTCTTCACTATGATGTCTTCTCAAATCCGACAGATACCAGAACGCTGTTGCCTTTTTTAGAAAGCTATCCACATGAGTTAAAAAGAGTTGTCGCCGATGCGGGATACGGAAGTGAAGAGAACCTCCTTCGTTTAGATGAAAAGGAGGTCAACCATCTGATTAAATATGCCATGTTTGATAAGGAACAGAAAAGAGGGTATAAACAGTCGGTTAGAAATTTAGCGAATTGGCACTATGATGACAAGGAGGATAGCTACACACATCCTGACGGCTGGTGCTATCGTTTTCACCATATCAACCATCAGAAAACACAGACGGACTTTCAACAGGAAATCAAGGTTTACTACGCTGATGAACCTGAATCAGCCCCTCAAAAGGGACTGTATATGAACGAACGTTATCAACACTTGAAAGCTAAAGAATGCCAAGCGCTTTTATCTCCCGAAGGTAGACGGATTTTCGCTCAACGTAAGATTGATGTGGAACCTGTCTTTGGTCAGATAAAGGCTTGTTTGGGTTACAAACGGTGTAACCTAAGAGGCAGACGGCAGGTTAAAATTGACATGGGATTGGTACTCATGGCTAATAACCTCCTTAAATACAATAAGAGAAGGAGTCAAAATTAAAAAGCTAGAGGTCCGCAATTGGGAATCTCTAGCTTTTTTGTGGCTGAGAATTATTTTGTCTCAGGTTCTCTTCTACTCGGAAGATTTTTCTTCCATTTTCGTTTTAATTTCATCATAAGAAAGTGCATGGGCTTCTTTGTCTAATTCAAGTTCAGACTCTTCTGGCATTTTGCCAGTTTCATACAATGATTTAATTTGATTGCTATCCAAAGTTTCATATTTAAGAAGCGCTTCAGCAATCAATTTATGAGTTTCGCGATGAGACTGGATAATCTCTGCAGCTTTGTTACGAGCTTCATTGAGAAGTTCTCTTACTTCTTCATCAATCTCATATGCAGTCTGTTCTGAAATTGATTTTTGAGGACTGGCTGCACCAAACATAGCATGATTGCCTTCGTATTGAACTGGACCAAGTTTTTCGCTCATTCCATATTCCGTTACCATACTGCGGGCCATCTGAGTTGCCTGTTCAAAGTCATTAGAAGCACCTGTTGTTTGAACATTAAAGATAATCTCTTCAGCCACACGGCCACCCATAAGACCAGCTAATTGCTCTTTCATGTCTTCTTTAGATAGAAGCATTTGGTCTTCCTTAGGCAGGGCAATCATATAGCCACCAGCACGTCCACGAGGTACGATGGTTACCTTATGTACTACACGCGCATTTGACAATACCAAACCAACAATAGTATGTCCAGCTTCATGATAAGCAACTAGTTGACGATCGCGTTCAGACACCGTTTTATTTTTCTTAGAAGGTCCTGCGATCACTCGGTCTTCTGCTTCATCAATATCATCAGCATCGATGACTTTCTTATTACGGCGGGCAGCAACCAAAGCAGCCTCATTCAAGACATTTTCCAAATCAGCACCAACAAAACCTGGTGTCTGCTGAGCAACTAGTTTCAAATCAACATTTTTAGCTAGCGGCTTATTCTTAGCATGGACGCGAAGAATGGCTTCCCGACCTTTAACATCAGGACGGCCGACCAAGACTTTTCTGTCAAAACGGCCAGCACGCAGCAAGGCTGGATCTAATACATCCGAACGGTTAGTAGCCGCAATGATAATGATTCCTTCATTGCCTTCAAAACCATCCATTTCAATCAAGAGCTGATTGAGGGTTTGCTCACGCTCATCGTTACCACCGCCAAGGCCAACACCACGCTGACGACCGACTGCATCGATTTCATCGATGAAGATAATGGCAGGGGCTGCTTTTTTCGCATCTTCAAACAAAGAACGGACACGGCTTGCTCCGACCCCAACAAACATTTCTACAAAATCAGAACCTGAGATACTGAAGAAAGGAACTCCTGCTTCTCCAGCAACAGCCTTGGCAAGCAAGGTTTTACCAGTTCCTGGAGGGCCTTCTAGAAGGACACCGGCAGGAATACGAGCACCTAACTTGGTGTAGCGTTTCCGATCTTTCAAAAACTCAACGACTTCTACAAGTTCTTGTTTCTCTTCCTCGGCACCAGCTACATCCGAGAAACGAACCCTAATATCTTCTTTGTTAGCAGCACGCGCCTTATTGCGGCCAAAATTCATGGCACCGCGAGCACCACCGCCGCCACCTTGATTCATCATGGACATAAAGAAGAAGATGACAATTACAAAAGGAACGATGGAAGTGAGGATTGTAATCCACATTCCGCTTGAACTTTCGCGCTTTATGCTGATTTCAGTGTTATGCTCAGAAGCTAAATTTTGTAAATCAGAAATTGTAATATCTGACGGTAAAATAATACTTGTAAATCTCTCTACTTTAGAAACGTTTGGAGTGAAAAATAAAATCCCTGTATCTTCTTTCGATTCCTGAGGTGTTTTGTAAGTACCTGAAATCTCAATGACGCTGCCATTTGGCTGGTAGCTCATCTCTGTGACATTATTTTCCTTAATTTCCTTCACTAATTCTGTGTAATTGATTTGCTGACTACGACCGCCAGTATCTCCTGAAAAGAAATACTGAAATCCTGTCACTAGGACAACAATAATCAGAATATAGAGAAATGGATTTTTTATAAAACCATTATTTTGCTTATTTTTCATCTATTAATAGTAAACCTTTATTTTGTATAAACTTCTTCTTTTAAAATACCAATATATGGAGTATTACGATAGTTCTCATTGTAATCTAGCCCATATCCAACAACAAATTCATTTGGAATTGTGAAACATGTATAATCTGCATTGATTTCAACAATACGCCCTTCTGGCTTATCCAAAAGTGTAGCAATTTTCACTGATGCAGCATTTCTTTCTCTAAACAAATCGCACAGGCTTTTCAAAGTCTTACCAGTATCAATGATATCCTCAACAAATAGGATATCACGTCCTGTAATGTCTTGATCAATGTCTTTAATAACATTAATAACACCTGAGCTGGTAGTACCACCATGGTAGCTGGAAACCAACATAAAATCAAGCTCAATATGTGTATCAACATGCTTGATCAGCTCAGCCATAAAAGGCACAGAACCCTTTAAAATTCCAACAAAAATTGGATTTTTACCTTGGTAGTCTTTGGTTAATTGCTGGCCAAGTTTTTTTGCAGCATCCACGATTTCTTCATGGGAAATCAATATTTTTTTGATATCTTGTTCTAGCATAATTTTACCCATCTATTTTCTGAATATAAAGTACAGTACTCATTATATCACTTTTTAATGCCTTACTCAAATCACTGATAGCAATATTTAAGATTGCTAAAATTTGATGATTTTGTTCAACTACTACAGATGAATTCCGTTCTTCAAAGGAAACCTTCTTATCAATAAAAAGACGACGAAGTTTCTTGTGATGACCATTCAGCAAAATACTGTCTCCCTCTTTTCGGAAGCGGAGTGTCAGCGAAGTTTCACGCGAAACAAAAATTTTCTGGATATTTTCACCACTCAAAGGAATCCCGAATGAAAATCGATAATACCCAAACTCAATCAGATTCTCAAATTCTAACAAAATTGAATCCATTTTTAAATCGGGCTTACGACTGATTTTTCTAATTTCAAAACGCTGGTAATCTTTAACAAGCTCATAGTCTTTTTTCAAAATGTGCTGATAATTAGCCTTAGTCCGCAGGATGTTTAAAACCTCCTCAAACTGCTGCTTACTCAGATTCAGACCAGAAAAGTTTTCAAGATAGTTCTGCAATAGAAAACGTTGAACCTGGGGGATTTGCTGATGAAAGACTTGTAGATTTCTTATATCTAAATCACTGGTCAAGTGAGACAAAGCGATCTGCCAATCTTCAATTTCCTTGCCCAGATACCGCAAAGAATCCTTAAATTGTGGATTTTCTTTTTCTAGCTCCGGCAGATAAAGATTACGAATTCTATTTCTGAGATAGTCATTTTGAAAATTACTACTATCTTCAAAATGCTGAATATCTGGAAAGTCTGACTTATGAAAAGTAAGCAAAGGACGAATCAGCTCCCCGCAAGCAAAAGACTGGACAGCTTTCATACCAGACAGATGGCGAAGTCTAGCTCCACGCAGCACCCGCATAAAAACAGTCTCAGCTTGATCATCTGAGTGGTGGGCAGTTATCAAAGCAGTATAGTGCTCCTCCTGCATCACTTTCCCAAAAAAATCATAACGAAACTGCCGAGCAGCATTTTCTGAAAAATTACCAGAAAAACTTGATGTAAAAATCTTTACACCAAGCTGTTCCGCAATCTTTACTAATGCCTTTTCTTCTTGATCTGACTCTGGCCGCTGTTTGTGATTGACATGAGCAATCGCAAGCTCGATAGCCAGTTCTTTTTGAGAATCAATCAACAGCTGCAGCAGTGTCATAGAATCCAGTCCACCTGATACAGCAACCAAAACTTTTCGATGGTCTTGGAAATACTTTTTCTCCTGCATTTTTTTAAGAAATTCTTGCTTAATCATTTCAGGACTCCATAGACATCGTCTGCTATCTGGGAAATGTTATCGTAGGTTGCATTATTAGTAAAAATGACAATGATAAAAGGGGAATCTGCATAGACAATCGCAGCATCGTGCTTAAAATCATAGGCGTCGCCAATTTTATGAGCTACTTTAGCATCAATATTTTTAGAAATCCGCTGATTATCATAATTTGTCTGAGACAAGGCATCGATAATCATGCCATTTTGCTCATAGATAGCTTCCAAAACATTTCCAGCCATACGTGAAGAAGCCTGTCTTTCTTCCACATCCCATTTCTTTCCAGCAATTTTGTTGATAGTTTGCTGAAAATTTTTATCAGATTGATTGGTCGCATAATAGCCTAAAATATTGTGGGCGACATTATCTGATTCTTTGGCCACTCGATTAATCAAATCCTGAACTGAATATTCCTTGTCATCAGCTGACTTAGCAATGCTGCCACTTCCTTCTGGTTCATAAGCACCTGCAAAATCATTAACTGCTCCAATATACTTGAACTTCTGATCTAAGGAAAGTTTTTTCTGATCCAGCTGTTCCTGTACATAGTAAAGATAAGGCAGTTTGGTCACACTGGCCGAATACATCTCTTGATCTTGGTTGATACCTGCTTCTTTGCCAGTGTCCAGCTGTTTGACATAGATAGAGTAGTCCGCTTTGTTGTACTTACTGCTCAGAATTTCTTGAATCTTGTCCATTCGATTATCAGTCTCATCCAGAAATTCCATAGAAACCCAGCCCTGTCCTTCAATCTGGGCATAAGTTCCTTTGACAGTCTGGACAATTTGAACAATCGTCACTTTTGTATATGGAGCTAATGTTGTATTGACTTTTTTAGCTCCGTTGATATTGGCTTTATCATAGAGAATGAAGCCGGGTTTCAGCCACATTTCTTGATGGATATCTTGAATTGACTGGACAGTATCTTCGTAAATTGTGTTTTTGTCCGCTATCACAAACTGCCCATTTTTCAGCTTGAAAATCGGAACTCCTTCTTCATTTACATAAAATCCTGTTATCTGGATTGGCTGGTCTGGAACCAGTTTTCCAGCAGTCTTACTCAGAGTAGAATCTGTAAATGTAGGAGTTTCTTCATAAACATTAGGATTTGTCGGGATGCTATCATAATAGCGTCCATACGTAGTGCTCGTAAAATGATATTTTTCTTCCTCGTCTAATACGAAATCTTTTTCGGTACTAATAACTGTGATACTGCTAAATAAAGCTGGCAGCAAAAATATCAGTAACAAAAACTTACGCATGTTTTCCCCTTTCCTCTTGATTTTCTTGAAGTTTCAAAGCTTGATTTTTTTCAGACAGTTCTTCTAATTTCTCATCTGAAAAGGCCAAGAACTGCTCAATGGTTTTTAGTAAATCTTCCATAACTACTGTGGTAATAAATCTGGGATAGTATAAATGTACTCCCCCTCTTTTGAAAAAGAGTATTTAGCGCGTGCATACTTAGCCGCATAGCTATCATCTTTTAATTTGGCTGCTATATCAGATTGATAGACCTTTTCTTCACTGAGCGTCTGGTATTTCTCCTGAAGTTTAGAATACTGTTCACGACGCTGCAGCAAGGTTTGATAGCTCTGGTATAAATTATAGGTAGGTAGAATAAATAAGAGGATAACCAAAATCAGAACCCAGCCCATAAAACGGTTGCGTTTCCGCCGTTCCTGATCCACATATCTGCGGCGTTGATTTTCATCTTGAATAAAACGATTATTGAGTTGGACGATATTTTTAGGCATTTTCTTCTATCCTTGTTTCCCTGACGATTTCATACATCTTAGCTGCATCTTCTTTTTTAGTACTGTCTTTCATCTCCAGAACCTTTACAGTCAAGAGTTTATTACCAAAGCGTACTTCAACCAAGTCATCCACTTTCAAATCTGTTGAGCTCTTGGCCAAGATACCATTCACCTTTATCCGACCCTTGTCAGCTACTTCTTTAGCCACTGGACGTCGCTTGATAATCCGTGACACTTTCAAAAATTTATCTAATCTCATCCTATTACCTCATTTTCTCTTAATTTATTATTCTACCATTTTTTGAGAAAAATAGAGCTTAAAAAGCCAAACTTCACTGAATTGTAACCTTTATTCTGCCTTGCGCTGTTTAATTTCCAGCATCTTTTCTCCAAAATTAACCAGACCTTCTAAAATCTCATAATCTTTTTTATTCTTTACATCAAAAATCACTTCAATCAAGCCATTTTTTTCGCCAATTCGAGCCTTTAAATTCGTCATCGAAAGTGCTTCAAAATAGTCCTGCGTCAGATAAAGCTGCTGCGAAATTTTCTCAAAATGAATAATTACTGCATTCTGCTGGCGTTCCACTGACTTTACAAAAGCCTGATCTAAATAAGACTTAGCAAGTCCAATCTCCAACAGATAGGCTACAACATCAGGATACTCCCCAAAGCGATCAATCAATTCATCCTGTAGATTTTTATAGTTTACACGGCTGTCAATCTCACGAATTCTCTTGTAAATTTCAATCTTCTGTCTTTCATCAGAAATATAGTCACTAGGCAGATAGGCATCAATCTGCAGATTAAGCTCTGCATTGCTTTTTTTGCGCTTGTTTTCTCTGCCCTGCTTTTTAGCAATGGCCTCTTCTAGAAGCTGTGAGTACATCTCAAAACCAACAGAATCAATAAAGCCAGATTGCATACTTCCTAGAATATTGCCAGCTCCTCGAATAGACAAATCTCGCATAGCAATCTTAAATCCAGAACCTAACTCTGTAAATCCTTTAATAGCCTCTAGACGCTTTTCAGAAACTTCTGTTAAGATCTTATCTGGTCTGTACATTAGATAAGCGTAGGCAATCCGATTGCTGCGGCCAACCCGTCCACGAAGTTGATACAAGGTTGACAGCCCCATATGATCAGCATTTTCTACAAACAAAGTATTGGCATTGGGGATATCAACTCCAGTTTCAATAATGGTAGTGGTCACCAAAATATCGTATTCTCTATTAATGAAATCCAGTAAAGTATTTTCTATACGAATCTCACTCATTTGGCCATGAACATAGCCTATAGAAGCTTCTGGGATTAACTCTCTTAACTCTGAAACTTTCTGTTCGATTGTGTCAACCTTGTTGTAAAGGTAGTAAACCTGTCCACCTCGGTCTATTTCACGTAAGACAGCTTCTCGAATCACTGTAGGATTGCTTTCTAAAACATAGGTCTGAACAGGATAGCGATTGGTTGGTGGGGTCTCAATGACTGACAAATCGCGAATCCCTAGCATAGACATATGAAGAGTTCGAGGAATAGGAGTTGCTGTCAAGGTCAGGACATCAACTTTCTTTTTCAATTCCTTTAATGTTTCCTTATGCTTAACTCCAAAACGCTGCTCTTCATCAATGATGATCAAACCTAAATCCGCAAATGCTACATCTTTGGATAAGAGTCGGTGGGTTCCAATGATAATGTCAACTTGTCCCTTCTGCAGCTTCTCCAGAGTCTGTTTTTGTTCTGCCTTACTCCTGAAACGGCTGAGTACCTCAACATTGACCGCAAAATCATTAAAGCGTTCTTTAAAGTTAGTATAGTGCTGCTGGGCTAAAACCGTTGTTGGCACTAATACAGCTACTTGTTTATGATTATTGACAGCCTTAAAAGCAGCCCGCATAGCTACTTCTGTTTTCCCAAAGCCTACATCACCAACTAAGAGGCGGTCCATCGGACGGCTGCTTTCCATATCCTTCTTCACTTCCTGAACACTTCTTAGCTGGTCCTCTGTTTCAACATAAGGAAAATCATTATCAAATTCCTCTTGATTGGAATCATCTGCTGAGAAAGCAAAGCCTTTTAGCTGGCTGCGTTCAGCATATAGTTTAATCAAATCATCAGCAATATCCTGAACCTGATGCTGAACTTTTTGCTTACTCTTCTGGAAACGACCGTCATTTAGCTTATTTACCTTAGGTGTTTTTCCATCGCTGGCAACATACTTTGATAGGAGATCAATCTGGTCAACTGGAATCGAAATACGATCAGAATTTTGATATTGAATCGTCAGATAATCACGGTGGACACCAGAGATTTCAATCGTTTCTATTCCCAGATAACGTCCTATCCCATGAATATTATGGACAACATAATCCCCTTTTTCTAGCTCATTATAATCTTTCAGTCGTTCAGCATTGGAGATATTCTGACGCCGGATTTTTCGTTTTATTTTCTTATGAATAATTTCGTGCTCTGTAATAAGCACAATTTTCTCATCTACGAAATTAAAGCCCTGAACAAGATTTCCTTCTATAAGCTGAACTGCATTTTTGTGAATGTCATCCTCTTTTATATAGTCTAAATGAATATCATATTCCTGTAAATTTTTATGTAAACTTTGTAAACATGTCGAAGAATTTGCTTGTAAAATTATTGTATAGCCAGATTTTTTATAACGATTAATTTCTTCCTTAAGCAAGGGAAACTGACTGAAAAATTCTTGCATTGGGTACTGATTGAATTGATACAAAGCATCAAATTTCAGATTTCCTAAACCTTTTTGAAAGCTTGAAAAGAAGGTCGCTGGTTTATATTGACGATAATCTTGGTACTTATCTGCAAAATATTTCTGACTTGATAAAGCTTTACAATTTTGTAAATCATCTGTCAATAATCCAGCTGTTTCCAGTTCAAATTGAGCATGCCGATCCACTATTTTTTGAAAATCATCAAAAAACACAGGGCTATGAACAGGTAAATAGTCTAAAATAGTCCATTCTTTCTGATAAAAATAAGAAAGGAATTTACGAATATCTGCATGATGAAACCCCTCTTTGGCACTGATTAGTAACTCTTCTAAGTAAGATTTCAAAGCAGGATCAACAGCTTTTTCTAAAATTACTTCCAGATTTTCTCGTCCTCTAGCATAATCTTTCTCAGAAAGCAGGATATCAGAAGCAGGTTTAATCAAAATACTTTCTATGTTCTCAATTGAAGTTTGATTTTCTGGATTGAAAATCCGAATACCGTCAATTTCATCTCCAAAAAACTCCAGTCGATAAGGGGACTCTGCTGAGCGCTCAAAAATGTCTAAGATATCTCCTCTTAGACTATATTCTCCCTGACTTAAAACTTGAGACACTTTCTTGTATCCTGATCTTGACAACATCTTTACAAGACTATTTAGGTCATATTCTTGTCCAACTGTCAAATTTATGTTGGTCTTTTTGAAATCAATGGGATCAGGCAAGAGTAATTTGCTAGCTGCGACATTAGTAACTAGAATTCCAGACTTTTGATGGTCTATTAAAAAGTTCAGAGCATCTAATCTCGAAAATATTTTTTCCTGTGACGCAAAAACAAATTCTGCTATAGGAGTATCATCTGCTAAGAAAGTATAGACCTTGTCTTCTCCCAACAAAGAAATCAAATCACTAGCCAAACGATCTGCTTCATTTTGACTAGAAGTCAGCACAAGGATTTTATCCGCTTCTTCTAATCCAGCCGCTATAGTAATCGCTTTTGTTGATGCAGACAATCCCATTATCAACTGTCTGCTGCTTTTATGGAGATTTTTCTTCCAATCTGAAATTTGCTGGTTTTGACAAAATAAGTCAATCAGGTTCATTTTATTATCCATTGTATTTCTGCATTGTTTGTTCAAAATTGCCTGACTGTAAATAATAATTTACAGCGTTGTCAACTTTATCAAGAGTATTCAGAATCATTATATAATCATCTTTATCAAATTTTCCTAGAACGTGGTGGACCACTGTCATGCCTTCTTTTGGACGGCCGATACCTATCTTTATCCGTTTGAACTCTTGACTTCCAATGTGTTTGATAATAGATTTAATACCGTTATGACCACCAGCTGAACCCTTGCTGCGCAAACGAATCTTACCAACTTCCATATCTAAATCATCATAGATGACCAATAAATCCTCTATATCTAAACCATAGTATGCCAGTAATGCTTGAACAGCCTTTCCACTCTCATTCATAAATGTAGTTGGTTTGACAAAATAGACTTTTTCACCATTCAGAAAAGTAGAGGCGATATCTGCTTGAAAGATTTTATCAGCTGTAAATTTTAAATCAAGATCTTTACAAATCTTGTCAACTAGCATAAAACCAACATTATGTTTGGTTTCAATATATTTTTCTCCTGGATTTCCCAGACCGACTATTAACTTTACCATTTTTCTCCTTTATAAAAGCCAAAAGGGCTGGAAAAAAATTTCCAACCTAGAATTTTTAGACTTTACAAATACTTTACACATTAAATCTAAATTCCATAATATCGCCATCTTGAACGATATATTCTTTTCCTTCTTCGCGCAGACGTCCAGCCTCTTTAACTGCTTTTTCGCTACCATAGTTCACTAGGTCATCATAAGACATAGTGACTGCTCGAATAAAGCCTTTTTCAAAGTCTGAGTGAATAATGCCAGCTGCTTGCGGAGCTTTCATTCCACGCTTAAAGGTCCAAGCACGCACTTCCTTTTCACCAGCTGTAAAGTAGGTTCCAAGTCCCAACAGATGATAAGCTGCTCTGGTCAGTTTATCCACACCTGATTCTGTCAAGCCGATAGCTTCCAGAAATTCTGACTTATCATCATCATCCAATTCAGAAATCTCTTCCTCTGCACGCGCTGAAATGACAACAACTTCAGCATTTTCTGTTGCTGCAAATTCACGAATCTGCTTCACATAGTCAATATTATCTGGATCAGCCACCTCATCTTCACTGACATTGGCCACATAGAGAACTGGCTTAGTCGTTAAAAGAAAGAGTCCTTTGACGATTTTTTGCTCTTCTTCTGTGAAGTTAATTGTACGAGCTGACAGACCATCTTCCAGGACAGGCTTAATTTTCTGTAAAACATTAAATTCTGCCACTGAATCCTTATCTTTTTGAGTACGAGCCATCTTCTCTACACGCGCATAACGTTTATTAATACTTTCTAAGTCTGCTAAAATCAATTCTAGATTAATGGTCTCAATATCTGCCATTGGATCTACAAATTCAGACTCACGGCCCTGTTCCCGCATGACATTTTCATCATCAAAGGCACGTACTACGTGGACGATAGCATCTACTTCACGGATATTGGCCAAAAATTTATTCCCTAGCCCTTCTCCTTTTGAAGCACCTTTCACAATTCCAGCAATGTCGGTAAATTCGAAGGTTGTTGGAACTTTCTTCTGTGGTTTGATGAGTTCTGTTAATTTATCCAAACGTGCATCCGGAACTTCTACCCGCCCGACATTTGGATCAATTGTCGCAAAAGGGTAATTAGCTGCTTCTGCACCTGCTTTTGTAATTGCATTAAATAAAGTTGACTTACCAACATTGGGTAAACCAACGATTCCTGCTGTCAAAGCCATTCTTATCTTCTCCATTCATCTTTTCAATCCAAACCATTATACCATAAATCCTTATCCTAAACAGCGGATTTGAGTTATTTTTTCTAGCTTTCTTTACAGAAGTGTAAAATAAACTGAAGATAAAAATGATATAATATAGATATTATTCTTACTAAAGGAGTTCCACATGAAAAAGAATACTTCTAAAACACTTTTTCTTTACTTCCTTGCGTTTACTGCTTTGTTTATTTTAACTGCCTGCAGCAGTCCTAAAAAGGCTTATTTCCAATTAATTGACCAAAATACTAAGAAAAATAGTCGCATCATTTATGAATACAACAATGATGAACTTCTTATACAACAAATAAACAATACTTTCTACTATGAACCAATTGGCTTGACAAAAGACACTGCTAAAGAGCAGACAGAAGCCTATGCTAAATCTATCAAAGATGTCAAAGGGTTGACTCATGAAATTGATTACAAAGATGAATATTTGACCGAAAAAATTACAATTGATTTTAGAAAAGCTGACATCGAAGAGCTACAAAGAAAACATCTTCTTCAAATATCAGGTAATCAAAAATTAAGTTACATAAGTTATAAAGAAAGTGCTAAAACACTTGAGAAAAAAGGCTATAAAGAAGTTAAAGACGGTAAATTTGAAGATCTTAAATAAAAGTAAAAGAGTCTGGGACAAAAGTCCAACCTCAAATATAAAAAGCGAACAAAACTAGTTTTCTGGTAATCAGAATTCTGCTTCGTTCGCTTTTCGCATTTAATTATAGATTTGAAGGGCTTAATAATTAAGATTTTTAAAAATTGAAATCCTTTTGTCCCAAACTCTTTTTGATTGAAAATAAGAAAAAAATCTAAATCTGATCTTCAGCAATGCAAATTAGTTTTCCACAATAGCATTTACAATGAGTTTTCGTCTAATCAATTATTTTCTTCATTTTTCTTTCAAAATCGTGACGACTCATCATCACAAGATGTTCACAATTGGTGCAACGGATTTTGATATCTGCACCAACCCTTGTGATTTCCCAGCGATTCGCCTTTTTCCCAGTCGCTTTTATGGTGCAGGCATGGGGCTTTTTCATTTCTACAAAATGACCAATTTCATACATTTTTTTCTCCTTTCAAGGAACTATCATAGTCCAGGAAGAAATATTAAGAATCTATCATACTTTGTAAATGAAAAGAGCTTAGGACCAAGAATTAAAAATCTGTAACTTGGCCCACTGCTTTTCATCTTAATTAGTTCTGACAGGTGTAATCAACTGAATAAAGTTTTCTGTGTCTTCACTCGGTACCAAGGTGAACGGGCGGACAGATGAGATAAAGCTAATCGTTACTTTTTCACTGTCAATGGCCTTCAAAGCATCAATCAAATAAGTTGGATTAAAGCTAATGGTCAAATCTTCTCCAGTTACACTTTCTGTATCAATTTCTTCGTTAACACGGCCGACCTCTGGTGAATTTACATGGGCACTGACAATACCGCCTGCAATCTCCAGTTTAACTGTTCCATTCTGTGTGGCATTAGACAAGAGACGAGCGCGTTCCATAGCTGCACGCAAATCAGATGTATTAAAAGTAAGGACACTTGTAAATTCAGTCGGAATCAAACGATCTGTATCTGGATAATTTCCTTCCAAGAGGCGGGTATAGAAGCTAATATTTTCGCTTCTGAAAAGAATTTGATTGTTAGCAAAGAAAACCTCTACCGTTTCAATTTCATCGGTAAAAACAGCAGTAAATTCCCGTAAAGAGCGACTTGGAATAACTACGTCGAAATTATCTCCGTTTTTCTCCAGAGTAATTTTCTTTTGACTCATTCTGTGGGAGTCTGTCGCAACAGTCTTCAAAGAACGGTTATCTGTCAAAACAAAGTGAACACCAGTTAAAATTGGACGGCTTTCTTGAACACTAGCTGCAAAAGCTGTTTCGTTAATGACATCTTTAAGAATTTTTGTTTCAAGAACCAAGGGATTGCTGGCAGAAATTTCCTGGATGCGTGGATACTGGTCAGCGTCTTTTCCTTTCAGGGTAATCTCTGATTTGCCGCTAGTCAAAACGATTTGTTTTTGTTCAATTTCTTTAAAATCCAAAATAATATCTGGCAGGCTGGAAACAACATTAATAAAGAAAGTAGCTTCTAATAAAATTGAACCGGTTGAGTTGACAAGCAAGCCTGCATTTTCATTTTGAGTAGAAATAAAGTTTTCAATCGACACTTGGCCATTTGAACCGATTAAGGTGATTCCTTCTTTGGTTACATCGATTTTCACAGTAGAAAGGATAGGAATTGCATTTTTATGACTGATAGCCCTTTTAGTAGTATTTAACGCTTGTAAGAAGAGATTTTTATTAATAGAAAAATGAATCATAGGATCTCCTTTTTATTTATTTATGATTATAAGATTAATAGTAATAGTAGTTTATGTGAATTCTGTGGAAAAATAGCTTGGTTCTTATTCTAACAAGTTTTGAGACTTGTTCACAAAGTGTGGATAAGTTTTGAAAAAAATCTGTAGTTTTCCACACGCTATTTAATTTTATTTTTGATGCTTTCAATTTCTAAACGCAAATTGTCGTCTGATTCAATCATGGTTTTGATTTTTCCATGTGCATGGATAACAGTCGTATGGTCTTTCCCGCCAAATTCACGACCAATTTTAGGCAGACTGTTGTCAGTTAGCTCACGAGTCAGATACATAGCTACCTGTCTAGCTAAAACGATATTTTGCACTCGACGACTGCCTTTCATCTCTTTGACACTAACACCATAGAATTTCCCAACTTCAGACTGAATCTTATCAATCGGGATAACTGTTACCTGACTTGAATCCTGCTTGCGTGCTCGAATAGCTTCCGCAGCGATATCAATAGTGATTTCTTTCAGATGACGAACTCTAGCGATGAGGCTGATGTCATTCAAAGCACCTTCCAAGTCGCGAACATTGGAGTCGAACTGACCCGCAAGATATTCTAAGGTATCATTCGGGAAAATATAATCCAAATCTTCAATTTTGTTTCGCAGAATTGCAATTCGTGTTTCAAAATCTGGCGGTGTAATATTCTGAGTTAATCCCCATTTGAAACGTGTCACCAAGCGTTCTTCCAAATTGTCCAGATGATCAGGACTGCGGTCACTAGTTAAAACAATCTGTTTATTTTCACCATGAAGAGCATTGAAAGTGTTGAAAAATTCTTCCTGAGTTGAAACCTTTTTTCCTCCTAAAGATTGAATGTCATCAATCAGCAGAAGATCTAGACTGCGATAGATTTTTTTAAAGCTATCCATCTCTCCCAATCTTAAATGTTCTAGAAAGTCGTTAATAAAGGTTTCAGCAGGTATGTACTTAACACGCGCATCTGGAATATTTTCTAAAATCTGATTGCCAATAGCGTTTAATAAATGAGTTTTGCCCAGGCCAGGTCCTCCATAGATAAAAAGAGGATTATAGGTTGTGGCTAGATTCTCAGATACTGCTAAGGCAGCAGCTTTAGCCCAGATATTTCCGTCTCCCTGAACAAAATTGTCAAAGGTATATTTTGACTTTAATCCAGTATCAATAGGTGGCAAGCTTGGCTGAACAGTGCTGATTTGAGGACTGGTTACTGCAGATTTCGGTGTATCAATGTTAGTTTCTTCTTCAAAAATATACTTTCCAGCAATCTGATCATTAAAAATCTCAAATCCTGCAGTAAGAATAACTCCTACTAAGTTTTGCTCCCAAAATAGTTGTTTTACTGGACTATCCAGGAAAATAATAGCTTGTTTTTCTTCAACTTTGACAAGCTTGGCTTCAGCAACAAAGAAATCATAAGTTGTCTGTTTTAGCTGAGCATGAGCCAATTCTAAAATACGATTCCAAAAGTCCTGTTCTTTGGTCAT